>NZ_OX216966.1:2410000-3810000 GCF_945605565.1 Paenibacillus dendritiformis
CACAGGTCTGTGCGAAGCCGTAAGGCGAAGTATACGGGCTGACGCCTGCCCGGTGCTGGAAGGTTAAGGGGAGTGGTTAGCCGTAAGGCGAAGCTATGAACCGAAGCCCCAGTAAACGGCGGCCGTAACTATAACGGTCCTAAGGTAGCGAAATTCCTTGTCAGGTAAATTCTGACCCGCACGAATGGCGTAACGACTTGGGCGCTGTCTCAACGAGAGATCCGGTGAAATTTTAATACCTGTGAAGATGCAGGTTACCCGCGACAAGACGGAAAGACCCCATGGAGCTTTACTGCAGCTTGATATTGGACTTTGGTACGGTCTGTACAGGATAGGTGGGAGCCTGGGAAGCCGGAGCGCCAGCTTCGGTGGAGGCGCCGTTGGGATACCACCCTGATCGTATCGGAGTTCTAACCTGGGACCGTGGAACCGGTTCGGGGACAGTGTCAGGCGGGCAGTTTGACTGGGGCGGTCGCCTCCTAAAGAGTAACGGAGGCGCCCCAAGGTTCCCTCAGAATGGTTGGAAATCATTCGAAGAGTGCAAAGGCAGAAGGGAGCTTGACTGCGAGACCTACAAGTCGAGCAGGGACGAAAGTCGGGCTTAGTGATCCGGTGGTACCGCATGGAAGGGCCATCGCTCAACGGATAAAAGCTACCCTGGGGATAACAGGCTTATCTCCCCCAAGAGTCCACATCGACGGGGAGGTTTGGCACCTCGATGTCGGCTCATCGCATCCTGGGGCTGAAGTAGGTCCCAAGGGTTGGGCTGTTCGCCCATTAAAGCGGTACGCGAGCTGGGTTCAGAACGTCGTGAGACAGTTCGGTCCCTATCTGTCGCGGGCGTAGGAAATTTGAGAGGAGCTGTCCTTAGTACGAGAGGACCGGGATGGACGTACCGCTGGTGTACCAGTTGTCTCGCCAGAGGCATAGCTGGGTAGCCAAGTGCGGAAGGGATAAGCGCTGAAAGCATCTAAGCGTGAAGCCCCCCTCAAGATGAGATTTCCCACATTGGTAAGACCCCTTGAAGACGACGAGGTAGATAGGTTGGAGGTGGAAGTGCAGCAATGCATGGAGCTGACCAATACTAATCGGTCGAGGGCTTATCCTAAGTAAGATGATTTGATGATTTGCTTTCGCATTCAGTTTTTAAGGTACAACACCTTATCTGTTTGGTGGCGATAGCGGAGGGGTTCCACGCGTACCCATCCCGAACACGACCGTTAAGCCCTCCAGCGCCGATGGTACTTGGACCGCAGGGTCCTGGGAGAGTAGGACGCTGCCAAGCAGAGGCTTTACATATCGGTCTCCGGTGAAGTCCGGGAGATTCGTTACATTCCCTGATAGCTCAGTCGGTAGAGCACTCGGCTGTTAACCGAGTTGTCACAGGTTCGAGTCCTGTTCGGGGAGCCACACGGAGAGATGTCCGAGCTGGCCGAAGGAGCACGATTGGAAATCGTGTAGGCGTCACAAGCGTCTCGAGGGTTCAAATCCCTCTCTCTCCGCCAGCGTGGCCCGTTGGTCAAGCGGTTAAGACACCGCCCTTTCACGGCGGTAACACGGGTTCGAATCCCGTACGGGTCACCATTACATTTATATGGACACTTAGCTCAGTTGGGAGAGCACCATCTTGACAGGGTGGGGGTCAGCGGTTCGAACCCGTTAGTGTCCACCATATTATCGCGGGGTGGAGCAGTTCGGTAGCTCGTCGGGCTCATAACCCGAAGGTCGCAGGTTCAAATCCTGTCCCCGCAATACTTTTTCCATCGCGCGTTGATACATAATTTCGATGCGGAAGATGAATAGCACATGGAGCTGTGGTGTAGAGGCCTAACATGCCTGCCTGTCACGCAGGAGAACGCGGGTTCGAATCCCGTCAGCTCCGCCATTATTACAAAATGCTGGGGCCCGTTGGTCAAGCGGTTAAGACACCGCCCTTTCACGGCGGTAACACGGGTTCGAATCCCGTACGGGTCACCATGCGAGCCATTAGCTCAGTTGGTAGAGCACCTGACTTTTAATCAGGGTGTCGAAGGTTCGAGTCCTTCATGGCTCACCAGTATGCATTCAACGAGTCTGCGCTGTCGTGCAGGCTTTTTTGTTATTCTGGCGTGATATTATGTCATCGAGGAGCAGCCTCAGATAGAACCCCCTCGCCCGGAAGCTTCTGAAGCTATGTTCCCCCTCATTGCCGTTACTTATTCCGGTTCTGCATACGCTCGCCAGTCCACCCTATTGATGTTTTTGCATAAAGGCATTATGATTAATGCAAATCGCTAATTAACTGCTTTTATAAAAGGGTTTCAATAAGGTGGGATCGTCGCAATGGAGGAAAAAACCGTTAATATTAAAGAGTTCAATCGAAATCGAATTTATAAGCTGCTGCGGCAAAAACAGCATTTATCGAAGCAGGATATTGTGCAGCATTTACAAATCAGTCTTCCGACCGTTACGCAAAACTTGAATTATTTGCTGAAACAAAAGTTGATTGCGAATACCGGCACCATCGGAAATACCGGGGGACGGAACGCGCAACTCTTTTCCTATATAAGCGATGCCAAGGTCGCCATTGGCTTGGACATTACGAGAAATCATATTACCACCGTGGTCGTCGACTTAAATGGGGAGATTATCAATATTAACCGCAGAAGACAGAAATTTGAGGCTTCGGATCCGTATTTTCGTCTATTAGGGGATGTCATTCAAGAGAGTATCAAGGATTTGAATATAGACGAGTCCAAAATATTGGGCGTCGGCATCGGTGTGCCTGGCTTGATCACGGAAGACCACCAGACTGTTTTTTATGGGAAAATTCTTAATTTTACCGGGGAAACGCTGGAGCGGTTCGCCCAGTACATTCCCTATCCAGCTATACTGGTGAATGATGCGAACGCAGCGGGATTTTCGGAAATATGGGCAACTCCGGACACGAAAAATGCATTCTATATTTCGTTAAGCAACAATATCGGGGGAGCTGTCTATATCCGCGACAAAGTCTTTGCGGGAGAAAATCAGAAGAGCGGCGAAATCGGGCATATTACGATTATCCCGGACGGACTGCCTTGTTATTGCGGGCAAAAAGGCTGTCTGGAAGCTTATTGTTCCGCATCCTTATTGTCCGATGCGGCGGAGGGAAGTTTAGCTCAATTTTTTGAACAGGTCAAGCAAGGGGATCCGGAGAAGCTGAAGTTGTGGGAGAAATATTTGCGGCATCTGTCGATCGCGATTAACAATATTCGCATGCTATTTGACTGTGATATTATCCTGGGCGGTTATGTTGGTGCGTACATGGAGGAGCATATCGATACATTGAAAAAGCTGGTCGCCGCAAGAAATACGTTTGAAGATCATGCTGACTTTCTGCGCATATGCAACTATAAAACGGAAGCGATCGCGGCCGGGGCGGCTCTGCCGTTTATCGATCAGTTTATCAATCAAATCTAAAATAAACGAAGCTTGCATCATGACGCATGGGGTTAGGCAGGAGGAATCATCAGTTCCTTTTCCGTCAGCTCCATGCGTTTTTTTGTACTGTATCTTTTTACATATTGACAAGGCAGCCGAGAGGGGCTATTCTTACGTTAAGTAGTTTTATAAAACACTTTAATAAAACGTATTTATTATCGAAGGGTGGATGCATAATGAATCAACTGTCCTCTAGCTTGGAAGCCTCGAAGAGAAATGTGCCGGCAACGATGAAAGCGCTTGTAGCGTATGGGAAAAATGATTATCGCTTTGAAGCGAACTACCCTACGCCCGAATGCGGTCCGGACGATATCATCATTCAAACCGAGGCATGCGGCATTTGTGCAGGGGATTTGAAATGTCTGCATGGAGCAGCCATGTTCTGGGGCGACGAGACGCAACCGGAATGGGTCAAGCCTCCCTTTATTCCCGGCCATGAATTTCTGGGAACGATTGTGGAAGTTGGAGAAAATGTAACCGATTTCGCAGTAGGCGATCGGGTCACGGCGGATCAGATTGTGCCATGCCGGGAATGCAGATTTTGCAAGCAAGGCGACTATTGGATGTGCCAGCCCCATAATATTTTCGGGTTCCAAGGGGAGAACAACGGTGGAATGGCTGAATATGTCCGCTATCCGAAGACGGCTGTCGTTCACAAAGTGCCTGCCGATATGGACCTGGCGTCTGCGTTATTGATTGAGCCTTATGCTTGCTCGAAGCATGCGGTCGATCGGGCGCAAATCGGGTGCGAGGATATCGTTGTCATTTCCGGGGCAGGTCCGCTTGGCTTAGGAATGATTACGTATGCGCGCATGAAAAATCCGAAAACATTGATTGTGCTGGACTTGATTGAAAATCGGCTTGAAAAAGCGAAGGAGTTTGGCGCCGATATCGTTTTGAATCCGAAAGAAACGGATGTTGTCCAAACGATTATGGATATGACGGACGGATATGGTTGCGACATTTATATCGAGGCGACCGGGCATCCTTCCAGCGTGACGCAAGGATTAAGCATGATAAGAAAGCTTGGCCGCTTCGTGGAGTTCAGCGTGTTCGGCGAGCCTACGACCGTCGATTGGTCCATCATTGGCGACCGCAAAGAATTGGATGTATTGGGAGCTCATTTAAGTCCATATTGCTTCCCGTTCGTCATTGAAAATATGGCAAACGGCAATCTGAAAACGAACGGCATCGTTACCCGCAAGTTTCCGATCGAGCAATGGGAAGAAGCATTCGAATACGCGTCCGGCAAGCATGGCGATTTCAAGGTGGCAATCACGTTCTGACGAAGGGTGAATTAGGATGGAAAAATATGTGGTAGGAATCGATTTCGGCACATTGAGCGCCCGCACGATACTCGTGAATGCGGCCACAGGCGAGATTCGGGCCGTTGCCGAGATGGAGTATCCCCATGGCGTGATGGAACAAACCTTGCCTGATGGGGTAACGAGGCTGGGACCGGATTGGGCGCTGCAGCATCCGTTGGACTATATCGAGTGCGCTTCCAAAACGCTGGCGGAGATTTTGACAACGACTGGCGTCGACCCGCAGCAGATTATCGGGGTGGGAACCGATTTTACGGAATGTACGATGCTGCCTGTCAAATCGGATGGAACGCCTCTATGCGTGCTGGATGCCTATAAGAGGAATCCGCATGCTTATGTGAAGCTGTGGAAGCATCATGCGGCTGCGGAGGAGGCCAACAGGCTGAATGAGATCGCAGCATCGCGGGGCGAAGCCTTTCTAGACTATTACGGCGGTAAAATATCGTCGGAGTGGATGTTTCCAAAAATATGGCAAATCTTAAATGAAGCGCCTGAAATTTACGAAGCTGCCGATCGATTTATGGAGCTGGCCGATTGGATCACGCTTCAGCTTACGGGCGAAGAAAAACGAAACAGCTGCACCGCAGGATATAAGGCAATATGGCATAAGCAGCACGGCTATCCTTCGAAAGCCTTTTTCAAAGCGCTCGATCCAAGACTGGAACATGTCGTTGATGACAAAATGGCGCGAACCATCTATCCGGTTGGCACCAAGGCAGGGACCATCACCGAGGACAGCGCTACATGGACCGGCTTGGCGCCAGGCACTGCCGTAGCTGTAGGGATAGGCGACGCTCATTCCGCCGTCATCGGCTGCGGGATTACGACTCCAGATATTTTGCTGATGGTGATGGGGACATCCGGCTGCGATATGTTGGTCAGCGAGACGGCGGTGAAGGTGCCAGGCATCAGCGGTCTTTGCGAGGACGGCATTTTGCCGGGGTTCTATGGCTATGAAGCCGGACAGTCCTGTCTGGGCGATCATTTCTCCTGGTTCGCCAACCATTGCGTGCCGGAGCGAGTGGAGCTTGAGGCGAGAGCGGCGAACAAAAAAGTGCTTGGGCTCCTGAATGAGAAAGCGGCGCAAATCAAGCCGGGAGCCAGCGGCTTACTCGCTCTCGATTGGTGGAACGGGAACCGTTCCGTGCTGGTCGATGCCGATCTGACAGGCTCCATGTTCGGAATGACGACCGCAACCACGGCGGAAGAAATGTACAAGGCGCTTGTCGAAGCTGTCGCTTTTGGCAAACGCATGATTATTGAGAACTTCGTGCAGCATGGCGTTCCGATACGGCAAATCGTGGCGACGGGCGGCATTGCGGAAAAAAGCCCGTTCATTATGCAGACCTTCGCGGATATTATCGGTATGCCGATTGATGTCGCGGCGACCCAACAAGGGACGGCGATGGGAGCGGCGATGCTGGGAGCGGTGGCGGCCGGCAGCCAAAATGGTGGCTATGACTCCATCCAGCAGGCCGGACAAGCCATGGGCGGAGGCATCAAAAAGACGTATGTGCCGAACGGCGATCATCGGGACATTTATAATCAGCTCTATGCCCAGTATGTGGAGCTGCACGACTACTTTGGCCGCAATGAAAACAGTCCAATCAAACGATTGAAAGCGATTAAATTGGAAGTCGCGAGGGGAAATGCGGGCAAGCCTTGAATATCGGAAAAAGATGCAGCACGAGCAATAAGAAAATGATAATAGGAAAGAAGTGATGCACTTGAAGGGGTCGAATTTTCTGGACAAAGTAGGCATTCCTGCATCCCTTGCCTGGGGCTATCTTGGCGTTCTTATTTTTATGATGGGGGATGGACTGGAGCAAGGCTGGTTAAGTCCTTATCTGGTGGAGCAGGGGCTTAGCGTACAGCAATCAGGCATTTTATTTACGGTATACGGGGTTACGATTGCATTGTCTTCTTTCCTGTCCGGCTTGTTCGTTGATGCGATGGGGCCGAAAAAAGCGATGCTGACCGGCTTAATCCTGTATATACTCGGCTCCGTCGGTTTTATTGGATTAGGGATTACTCAACTTTCTTTTGCGACGATGCTGCCGACGTATGCGTTTAAAGGTCTCGGTTATCCTTTGTTTGCTTACTCTTTTCTCGTGTGGATTGCTTATCAGACGCCGCAAAAAAAGCTGGGAACGGCTGTCGGCTGGTTCTGGTTCGTTTTTACCGGAGGCATGAATGTGCTTGGCGCGTATTATTCCACCTGGGCGCTGAAGCATTTGGGGCATATCAATACGTTGTGGAGCGCGCTTGTATGGGTATTGCTCGGGGCGCTATTCGCGCTTGTCATCAACCGTGGCGGCAAGATCGATAAGGCCAAAGCGGAACAGCACGGAAGTAAATTGAAAGAGATCGTCACAGGCTTGGCGATTGTCAAAAAAGAACCCAAAATTGTGTTGGTCGGCCTCGTCCGAATGATTAATACGGCAGCGCAATTCGGCTTCCCTGTGTACATGCCCCTCTACATGGAAAGCCAAGGAATCAGCATTTCGTCCTGGCTCCATCTGTGGGCGATGATTTTCATTGGCAACATTGCGTTCAACCTCATATTCGGCATTGTTGGCGACAAGTTCGGCTGGAGAAATACGGTGATGTGGTTCGGTTGCGCAGGTTCGGCGTTCTTTACGATATTGCTGTTTTATGTTCCTCAGCTTGCAGCCGGCAACGTCATGCTGACGCAAGTTATCGGAATTTTATGGGGAGGATGCCTCGCCGGCTTCGTACCATTATCGGCCATAGCGCCATCTCTCGTAAAAGGGGAAAAAGGCGCGGCGATGTCCATCTTGAACTTGGGAGCAGGTTTAAGCGCTTTCGTAGGTCCGGCTCTTGTTGCCTTGTTCATTGGAAGTCTTGGTTACGCCGGAGTCACATGGCTCTTTGCAGGCCTGTTCATCGCGGCTGGCATTATGATGATCTTTGTGACGCTTCCGGATGAGAAAAAGACGAAGACGGATCCGAACCTAAACAGCGAAATGGCAAGCGCTACGTAGTCCGGGTTGGCAATCCAAAAAAGCAGCTCTTCTCCTTTTGGAGGAGGGCTGCTTTGACGACTATGACCAGCGATCCAGCTTCTGATAACCTTTGCCCATCCGGTAGGACGACGGGCTGATTCCGTAGACGGAGGAGAATTGGTTGGAGAAATAATGTATGGAATCGTATCCGAGCATAAGCGCGATTTCGGTAATCGATTGGCGGCTTTCCATCAACAGGACGGCCGCTTTTTTCATGCGAGCCTGCAGGGCGTACTCTTTGGGAGACATGCCGGTCTCCTGCTTGAACAGCCGATAGAATTGCGACTTCTCCAATCCGCACTCGCTGCACCAGTAATCTACGGAGAACCGCTGCTCCGGATACGCCTCCATCTGCTCCAAGATGCGGGTAATCCGGTAATCTGCCGTCTGGGTCAGGCTGCCTGCTTCATGCCATTGCAATATCCAGGAATAAAAACAGGCGGAGACCGCTTGAGCCGTATATTTGCCGGAACGGTTGAACGCAGCCAGCGTCTGCTTGATCAGCTCGATCAGATGCGGGTAAGGCCGCAGCGACATGCTTGTCGGCAGCGCATCCAATTCGGGACAGGGCATTTGTTCCGTAAGCCACCGGGGATCATAGTCATCCCATTGATAAGCGAAGGTCGGCTGCTTGGGCTGGGGCACGCACCACAGGTCGCAGTAAATATTGCAGGCATCCATCGTGTCTTCCGGGGCCGGGACGAAATAATGTCCTTCTCCCGGTCGTACGAAAATCAGGCTGCCGCTCGCCACGGGGTAGACCTGTTCATTGACAATCATATGTCCATGGCCTTCCGTGAAGAGATGGAAGGCATAGCTGTAACCTCTGCGCCGCTGCTCCTCGGGAGCCCCGCGATAGTTGTACATATGCGCCGCACGGATATGGGGCTTTACCTCACTGAGCGGTTTCATCGTTCTTCCTCCATATGATCGGAATTTTGTATAAATGACAGGAACCTGTCTTAAATACGTACGCCTACGTAGATGATACAATGATCTCAAGAAAATGTCATGTATAGGAGGATATTATGCGCTACAGACAGGTTCACCTCGATTTCCATACTTCGGAGCATATTTCTGATATCGGGAGAAAATTTTCTAAAAAGAATTTTCAAGAAATGCTGCAGCTGGGACATGTGGACTCGATAACCGTGTTCGCCAAATGCCATCACGGCTGGGCTTACTTCCCTTCGGAAACGAATGAAATTCATCCAGGGCTTGATTTTGACCTGCTCGGCGCTCAGATCGAAGCGGCGCACGAAATCGGCGTCAAGGTGCCAATTTATGTGTCTGTCGGCTTCGATGAGAAGCTCGCGTGGGAGAAGCCGCAATGGCTGATGCGGGACGAGGCGGACCGGATGAACTGGGTCGACTCTTTCATGAAGCCGGGATATCATCAATTTTGTCTGAATACGCCATATCTTGATCTGGTTATTGAGCAGGTGCAGGAAGTGGTGCGCAAGTATGACGGCGACGGCATTTTCCTCGACATTGTTGGCGAGCGGACGTGCTACTGCACGACCTGTCTGAAGCAAATGGAGGCGGACGGTCTGGATCCGCATAACAAGGAAGATGTGATCGCGAACGGTCGCCGCATTTACGCGAACTACACGGCGCGCATCCGGGAAGCGATCGACGCGATCAAGCCGGGCTTGCCGGTGTTCCATAACGCGGGCCATATTCATCAGGGGCGCCGCGATCTGATGGGCATGAACTCTCATCTTGAGCTGGAGTCGCTGCCGACCGGCGGGTGGGGGTATGATCATTTCCCGCTGTCTGCCCGCTACGCGCAGCCAACCGGCTTCAACTTCCTTGGCATGACCGGGAAGTTCCATACCTTCTGGGGCGAATTCGGCGGTTACAAGCATCCGAACGCCTTGCGCTATGAGACGGCGCTGAGCCTGGCGAACGGCGCCCGCTGCTCGATCGGAGACCAGCTCCATCCTGGCGGACAGATGGACCGGGCGACATATGAGCTGATCGGGAAGGCGTACGCGGAAGTGAAGGCCAAGGAAGCATGGTGCGTGAACGCCGTCAACCATGCCGATGTCGCCCTGCTTACGGTAGAGGCCGCCGGCGTGCAGCAGGAAAGCGGAGCCATGTATTCCGGCAAAGTCGATATGGGCGCGGTCCGCATGCTGCTGGAAGGCAAAATCTTGTTCGATATCGTAGACCTCGAAAGCGACTGGAGCGGCTATAAGGTGCTCATTCTCCCGGATTCGATCGTGATGAAGGATACGATTGAGCCGAAGGTGGAAGCGTTCCTGGCTGCAGGGGGCAAAGTGCTGGCGTCCGGGCGTTCTGGCCTGAATGTCGAACTAACCCGGCAGATGCTGCCTCTCGGCTTCACCGATATCGGGCCGAATCCGTTCCGTCCGGATTATTTCCGTCCGCTCTGCGATGGAATGGCCAATCTCGGAGAAGCGGCGTATATCATGTACGGAGAAGGCCGTCGCATCGAGCTGACGGACGGCACCGAGCTCGGAAGAAGAGAGGATCCGTACTTCAACCGCCAGGCGTTCCGCTTCTGCTCCCATCAGCATGCGCCGAGTTCCGGGGAGGATGGCGGACCGGGCATGGTCGAATCCACGAAAGGGATTTATATCGCCTGGAACGTGTTTGAAGATTATGCGACGAAGGGCAGTCTCATATTGAAGGAAACGGTTCTGTTCGCGCTTCGCCGGCTGCTCGGCGATCAGGTCACGTTGAAGACGACGCTGCCTGCCCAGGGCGTGACGACGCTCCAGCACCAAGCAGCGGAGCGCCGCTATATCAATCACTTGCTGTATGCTTCCCCCGTGAAGCGCGGCGAACGGGTCGAAATCATTGAAGATATGATTCCGCTCCAACAGGTCGAGGTGCAGCTTCGGCTGCCAGTGACGGAAGTGAAGCGGGTCTATCTGGCTCCGCAAATGACCGATATCGGGTTCAAGGCATCCGGGGGCGATGTGCAATTTACTGTACCTCAATTGGAATGCCACCAAATGGTCGTCGTAGAGTATAATGAGTAGCAGCAGGACAGACATCCGGGAGTTATGAGGAGGAACCAACTTGGTAGACTTGGGTAAAGTGTTAGTAGAAGAGTATCGCGGCAATTGGTTGGAATGCGCGTACACCGGCCATATGGCCGGCGTGAACGAGCATGGGGAGACGCTGTTCACGGTGGGGGACGAGAACTATGTGAGCTTCATGCGATCGTCTTCGAAGCCGGTTCAGGCGCTGCCTGCCCTCATGGCGGGAGTGCCGGAGCATTACGGGTTGAGCGACGAGGAGATCGTGCTTATGACGGCATCTCATCGGGCGCAAAAATTCCACGTCGAAGCGCTGGAATCGTTCATGCGCAAAACCGGCATCTCGGAGACTCAGTTCGTATGCAAGCCGACGTATCCGCTGAACGGAGCGGCCCGCGACGAGCTGATCGCCCATGGCGAGCCTGCGCGCTCCATCTACCACAATTGCTCGGGCAAGCATCTCGGGGTGCTGGGGCTCTGCAAAATGAAGGGCTGGCCGACGGACAACTATGCCGAGCCGGACCATCCGGTTCAGCAGCAGGTGCTGTCTCTGATGTCCGCGCTCTCGGATGTGCCTGTCGAGAAGATCCGGCTGGGGACGGACGGCTGCGGCTTCCCGGTCTATGCGCTGCCGATTCGCAATATTGCGACGCTGTACTTGCGGCTTGCTTGTCCGGATCTGATTCCGGATGAGACGGTCCGAGCGGCCGTCATCCGCCTGACGACGTTGATGAACCGCTACCCGTTCTACGTATCCGGTACGCAGCTCATTTGCCCGACGCTTCTGCAGGACGACAACATCGTCGCCAAAGGCGGCGCCAAAGGGATCTACTGCTTCGGCTTGCGGAAAGAGCGCATGGGGATCGCCTTCAAGGTGATGGACGGATCCGAAGATCAATGGCCGCTCATCGTGGCCCATATTTTGAAGGAGATTCAATATCCGAACGCGGAGACGATCGAGCGTCTGCGGCAGCTCAGTCCGCCAGAGACGAAGAATGACAATGGCCGGGTCGTCGGCATGCGGGAAGCGAAGTTCAAATTGCAGTGGGTTACAAAATAAGAAGAAAGTATAAGTCTATACCGTCTTGCCTGAAGGGATAACCTGAAGACAAGGCGGTTTTTTCCATTCTTGTTCGTATATTGAAGTACGGAAAGCTAAGAAAAAAACATCGTTTTTCATCAAAAAAGAATTGATTTTCAATATGTGGTCTGTTATATTAATAAATGTCCTTCTTGAAGCATGCTCTCAGGGCAAGCCATGGAATGACGATGGACAGGCTGGATTAGCCGATGCGCGGACATAGCTCAGTGGTAGAGTATCGCCTTGCCAAGGCGAGGGTCGCGGGTTCGAATCCCGTTGTCCGCTCCAGAAGAATGCGCCCTTAGCTCAGCCGGATAGAGCGTTTGACTACGAATCAAAAGGTCGGGAGTTCGAATCTCTCAGGGCGCGCCAGATAACTTCATAGGCCGGTGTGGCGGAATGGCAGACGCGCGCGACTCAAAATCGTGAGGGAAACCGTGGAGGTTCGAGTCCTCTCACCGGCACCACATTAACAACCAACAGTTCATTAGATATAATTCTAATACTATGACCTAACCACTCTTGCACTTCTTTCATGCTGACGCCATTGCTCAAAAGCAGAGTGGCGCAGCTATGGCGAAGATCATGAAAACGTATGTGTTGCATGCTGTTCTTCTTTAGTACAAGGGCAAAATGTTGAGTGATATAGTTAGGCTTAATTCGATCCCCCATAACATCCACATAAATATAACCAATGTAATCTTTATAGTACGAATCCTTAAAGAGATGCTTGTTTCCTGCTGCTCCTTCATTTGCAGTATAAGTCATAAAAGGCATCTACAAGAGGCATAGTACGGAGACTTGATTTGTTCTTTGTTCGATCCTTTTCAATCGTGATCAGCTTCCCATTCAGTGAACCAGAAGTGACGGTATGTTTGATCGTGATCGTTTTATTGACCAGATTAAATGACAGACCATTTTAGACCAACCACTTCACTACGCCTTAATCCATAAAATGCTCCCAGGATTACAGCCAGTTCAATCTTGGTGCCCTTCACAATTTCTAAAAGTTGATTAACTTCTGAGGCACTGTATGAACTGCCTACAAACGCTTCCTTCTTCGGACGAATGATCTTGTCAGCAGGATTGGAAGTGATGCGCTCTGTGATATAAGCTTGTTGAAGTGCCGAACGAATATTGGCATGATAATGAATAACCGTGTTGGCACTTACACCCCAATCATTTAAGGCATGACTGTAAAAATCCTGAATGTGATGAGCTCGATCCTCTGCTTCACCGTTTCCAGCCAATCCAGCATGTAATCCGAAAATAAGGTCTGGTCAACATCCAAGTTCTCTTCTTTACTTTGTTTTTCTTGTACTTTTTCGGTTTGTTCATTTGGTTTAAATTCAAAGTTTTTGCGGGTATCCATTAGTAAGGACTCCGCTCTTTTCTTGTTTCCTTTGACGGGCAAGGCCGTAGCAATCCATTTACTCTTCCGCTTTCCCTCCTCATCCTTATAATTTAGATCAATGTAAAAATGACCTTTTTTCCTAAAGCATTACAATAAGGGGGCGGTTGATGAGTCATTATATCGTGAAGATAAGCAATAACATGCATTTTGGGAATTTTATACGCTTTGCCAATTCTGAAGTGGTTGATCTTGTTGGCCTGTAAAAGCTCATATCCCGTCTTTGTACTAATTCCTCCAAGCATTTCACACATTTGTACGACATTGACTACGTCCGGATACTTTTGAAAGATGTGTGAATAAGCGTTTAATGTGTCGGGTGCAATACCAGAGTCATACATAAACGTACACCTCTCTTCAAATACAAGGATTAGGGATATGTATAACAAAAGAATGCGTTCCAAGCTGCGGATGGTTAGCCCACACATAGCTTCTTTATCAAAGCTCCCCCCCTCATCCGAGCGGGCTGCCCCCAATGCAGTGATGCTGGCCAGGCAGAAGTATCATCATACCTCTTGCGGGTCATGGCGATCAGCCCACCACAGGCTGATTAAAAGCGGAAAAGAATCGCTCGAATCATGTCATAGATTGTCTTGGCGCATCCGCTATCGTCGCTTCCTGCTACTTAACAGGCACAAAAAGAACGTACTTTGTTCGGCTCATAATCGAGATTTTCCATTGCTTGAATAACATAACCAAGGCAGGCTCCATTTTTCCAACGCTCAACTTTCATATTCTGTAAGGCTCCTTCATTTCCATCCATTAGTAGAACCTCCGCTTCGTAAAAGGGGAAGTAGCCGCGCGGTATGGTTGGCCTGTCCTTGGACAGTAATTTCAGCGCGGCGTCTTCCCGAGTTATATTAAAACGATGACCTGAACGAGCGGCGGTTCCGCCCCCATGGGAATTTCACCCCGCCCCATGCTGATGGCGCGACGGGTCAATGCTGTGAAGCGTTCAAACCGTAAGTATCATTATCCTATGTGTGGGATCGTCGCCTGGCAGACCTACCACTGTTCTGCTTGCCGTAGATGGTGTTTGTCGATCGTTCTCAAGCAATAAATCGCTGAAAAGTTATGGCGCACCCTATGGCTTGGCTCCTCCACACATGCAACAACGGCGATGGCCTCTAATTTCATTCCTGCTTGTTCTAGTCCATCAATAAACTGGATAAATGGGGTACCGTCAGCATTTCGGAAATTTTGTACGTTGAGCGAATTTCAACCTAAAAGAGTCGAATCCCTGCCACTCCCTCTTAAGGAAACGACCGGGCTAATCTCGTGCACATGATTTCGTCCAAAAAACCTATCGAACCACACTATTCAAACCAAATACCGACAACGCAACGTTGATTGTTCTTACTTTATTTTAATCGCCTGTAACAGAAGTAGGGGCGGCATCTGTCGCTCGATCGGCCTTAAATCCGGAAGTGAGCAGCAAGACCAAAAATCCACCGGCGACGCCCCATAAAATCAAGGCGTTTGAGCCAACTGCGTCCAGTCCGCCGAAGTACATTACTTCCCGTAGCCCTCCTGCCGCGAACCGCAGCGGCGTCCACGAATAAATCCAATCTCGCGTCGTCTGCGACAAGAACTCCGGAGCCATGTTCAGCAGCGGCATGGAGAAGAACATCAGCAGTACGAGCAGCGGTATTGCCCGGAATCCGATCCAATTCAGCAAGGAAGATTGCAACAAGAAGAACGCCCATCCGGCCAACCATAAGAACAACCAGGTCTCCCCCGCGTTCGCCAGTTCCATGCCGTACCACGACGAAGCCATCCATATGGTGAAGCACGAGGCTATGCCGACGATCGCAAGTCCCCCGATAGCTTGCAGCGCGCTGACTGTCCATCTCCTTGAACCCGCGGCGACCGCCTTCTGGCTAGCCAGGAACAAGACTACTCCGGTCACCATGCTGCCGATCCATATAATCTGGGTAAACAAACCCGGCGCATTCCCCGACGCATTATTCACTCCCGGTGGATGCACGACTTCCTCCTGAACGTTCACTGGTGTCATTAAAGCTTTAGCCGTTTCAACCGTAATTTGCTCCGTTTGCTGTCCGATCTGCCCAAGCAGCTGCTGCAACAGTTCCCCGTTGATTATTTTCATCGCTTGCCCCATTGCCTGTCTTACGACCGTCGAGGCTTGGGTGTTCATACCCTCGTTGGAGATGATTTTCACATCAGGGTGAATCGGCGAGTGAGTTGCTAACGAAAGTAAACCGCTGCTCAGATCCGCCGGCTGGTCAAGGATAACGAGGGCAACAGGGAGCTCCTTTGGCTTCGATCCAAGCACCGATCCCATCATCGCTACCCCGAATACGGTCAACACGATCAGGACGAGCACCATTCCCAGCCACATCATTTTTTGTGTCAGTATTTTCATGATCCTCTACTCCTCGTCTCTTTATAATGAACATATTGTTGATTATCAACCGCAATGTTCATTTGTGAAGGTTCACGATATAATATGGCCGTACCACACGGGCACTTCATTGCAATGAACAAAAATAGCGTTGCTGCAACAACGCTTCTGTATCCATTTGATTACAAAAAATGATCACTCAAGTTGATTCGTCAAGCGAAAGACATCACCGTAAATAAATTCGGCGATGTCTTTCTTGCGATTCAGCTACACAAACATCAAAATCTACTGTTCGAATTTTTTCGTTTTTCTGCCGGCAATATGGCCTCGATTACGTCCCAATGCTCAGCGATCTTTTCATCCTCTACGCGGAACAAATCATAGAAAGCAGTATGTTGACCATCAAATAGACCTTCACTCACTGTAAGAACAAAATTGCCTTGTCCGATTATTTGATGTACATGAGTATATTGAAACTCAATATTTCTCTCCTTCAGAGCCTGCAAAGCAGCGTGAAGACCGGAAAGGCCGTCTGCAATGTGTGGACTATGCTGAATGTAGTTATCTCCATCAAAGTAAGAGGCAAGCAGGTCAGGGTTCTTCCCAAGCAAGATGTTCTCAACATAGCTTTTGACAAATACTTTGTTGGCATCCGTCTTGTTGATATCCTCAATCGTGACCGGTCCGTCAATCATCGTATGATTGCTTGGTGTCTTATCCTCCATCTCCTGCAAGTTGTCCCAATGCTCGACGATTAGTCCATTCTCAAAACGGAAGATATCAAAAACGGCTTTAGGGCCGTGAAAATCATATACAGAATGAAGAGCTACATAATCTCCGTCGACTAAAGTTCGCTTAATGCTTACCTTTGTACCAATTTCCTTTAAATGATCAAGTGCACCAAGCATGGCTTCACGACCATCTGGTAAAGCCTGGTTGTGCTGAATATATTGATCTGGATGAACGTAAGCCGTAATCGCTTCGGGGTTGCCGCTCCCAAAACTTTCCAGCACAGCGACTGCCTTACGAACAAGCTCATTTTGATGGTTGAATGTCATTGGAAAATCCTCCTTAGAGTTTTTTAGTCATTAGATAAATAATGAACAATTTGTTGTTTATTTATCTGTTGCTCATTATAATAGAGGTTAATATAACGCTCAATATTCAATATTTTTAGTTTTGAAGGATAACAGACAACTCATAAAACTTTGTCGCTTAACGACTCTAAATAAATTTAGGGGGAACGAAAACAATGAACAAGAAAACGGACCTAAGAATACTGCGCACGAAACAATCGATTCGAAAGGCGTTTTATGAGCTTATTCAGGAAAAGGGATATGAAGCGATAACGATCCAGGATATTGCCGATAGGGCTATGATCAATCGAAACACTTTTTATCTCCACTACCAAAATAAGCCTGATTTATTAGATACGTGTATGAATGAATTGTTGAGCGAATTAAAGGATGCGGTCGTTCTTTGTCCCATCAGCATGAATCCTTTCAGTATTTCTCTACTCGAAACAGTCATGCAAACTATACTGGAACATATTTCCCTAAATATAACCTTTTACCATTCCATGTTGATTGAAGAGAATAGAATCTATCAGTTTCAAGCGAAAATGGAGAATATCATTAAAGATAAATTAATTGAGGGGTGGAAACCTGCTCAGGGAAACTCCCCATTAGCGATATCCAAGGAATTGCTGCTTGAGTACCTCGGATCGTCTTTCATGGGGATTGTAATTTGGTGGATTAAAAACGATAAACCCCTTCCTGCAGATGAAGTTTCATCTCAGTTTAGTAGAATCGTTGCCCACGGGCATTTAAGAGCTGCAGGCATCACCGTTGAGGAATAAAATTAGCGAGGGTAGAAGGAGCACAGGTACTAAGCAGGTATATTATTACTGCATAGAAACATTGAAATCTCTATCTTACTATCTATCCAATTTGAGTTTCATAAAAACATCCGAAAACGGTGAGTATTCGGAACTTGTGATTTTCGAGGCTATTCCCTGAATGAAATGATTATCTATTCAGGGTGCACAAAAAAAGCAATACCAGACATATTTGCCTGAAGCTGCATTGACAGATGTATTCATGTTACTCTAAAGAGGAATGCTTTCTATACATTCATTAACGCTCTTATTACTAAGCAGAATAAACGAATCCATTCCTCTGAAGTTAGTTGGTAATATCTCACGTTTTCCATATGCAAAGCATTTCTCCAAAAAATAACGCTGTTTTCGTAAAAATTGTTGCTATTTATTTAAATGAGGTAAAATAGAATTACTGTTACTTCACTGAACTATCTGGCAGTTATTTTTAATCAAGCGGTCTTGACTATTTTGAATCACACGGAGTTTTGGATTTCAATCATATGCTTACGAGATGTTTGGAGGAAGTCTAGTTAATATCAAGAACAACATGTTATTGACATATCGAAAAATATAGATATAATAAGGGGCATGGAGCCAATTGAAGTGTTCAAGGCGTTGTCTAACGAGTCGAGGTTACAGATTTTACAGTGGCTTAAGGAGCCCGAAAAACATTTTGTGCCCCATGAAGGAGTGGATATGAGGGAAATCGGGGTGTGTGTCAGTCAAGTGACGGATAAGTTGAACATGACACAGTCGACGGCTTCGCAGTATTTGTCCATTCTACAACGGGCCGGACTGATTCGAACCG
The DNA here is from genome assembly GCF_945605565.1 of Paenibacillus dendritiformis. Lineage (NCBI taxonomy): Bacteria > Bacillati > Bacillota > Bacilli > Caryophanales > Paenibacillaceae > Paenibacillus > Paenibacillus dendritiformis. The sequence goes on from NZ_OX216966.1 coordinate 2,428,369, forward strand.
AGCGGATCGGCAAATATACGTACTACAAGCGAAACGAAGAGAAAATAAGCGAATTAGCTGCTTTCTTAAATCAGAAACTCTAATCTGAACTGAATACCTCAAACGTATTCAGTTTTTTTTCGGCCTAACAAATTGACATATCGTGATATGTAAATTTATTAAAGAATCCTCATATCGGGAACTATTAAAACAACAAAAAAAGGAGAAGTGAACGTATTGTCTAACACGTGGAGAGTCTATTTTTTGGCTTTGGTTACTTTTTTGGTGGGTACATCCGAGTACGTTATTTCCGGCATCTTGGATAAGGTATCGGATACAATGGGTATTTCCGTTACTTTTGCGGGGCAGTTGGTCACGATTTTTTCCTTCGTGTACGCCATTAGCACCCCGATCCTCATGGCGTTGACTGCTAAGGTGGAAAGACAAAAACTGCTGGTTTGGGCGCTGGGTATCTTCGTAATTGGGAATATTCTGTCTTACGTTTTGCCTGGCTATTCATCGTTTCTCGCAGCTCGCGTCATCATGGCTCTAGGCGCGGGAATGGTCGTGGTAACCGCTTTGGACATCGCCGCGAAAATCGCCGCCCCAAACAAACAAGCCAGCGCGATTGCTACCGTGGTGATGGGCTTTACGGCTTCCTTGATTATCGGCGTGCCTCTTGGACGTATCGTTGCAGCCCAATTTGGATGGAAATCCGTTTTTGGTATATTGGCACTGGCCGGTCTGGTGGCTATGTTCGTTCTGTATGCCATCATCCCTCGAGTTCAAGGGGATAAACCGATTCCGTTGTCCAAGCAACTTGCCTTCTTGAAAAACGGAAACGTAGCGCTAGGGCTTGCGATTACCTTTTTCTGGCTCGGCGGATACTCGATCGCCTATACCTACATTTCACCGTATCTACTTGATGTTGCCGGATTGAAAGAAGGAATGCTGAGCGGAGTGCTGTTGGCGTTCGGCATCGCTAGCCTGGTCGGATCCAAATTCGGCGGATTCAGCACAGATAAATGGGGGGTATTCCCGACCTTGTCCGGGGGAATGCTCTTGCACGCTACAGCGCTGCTTCTCCTCTCTATAACCGTTACCTCTACGCACTCGTGGCAGCCGATTGTCATCCTCCTGATCTTGTGGTCGTTTGCGGCTTGGTCCTCCGGTCCAACGCAACAATTCAATCTGGTTCGGATTGAACCGAATTATTCTGGAATCATGCTGAGCCTGAACCAATCCATGATGCAATTGTCCATGGCTGCGGGTGCTGGAATCGGAGGCGTCATGGTCGACCGGGTGTCCCTGTCATCGATTACATGGGTCGGGATGGTTGGAGTCGCTATTGCGATCGTGGTGGTGTCGTTCTTGAAGATGCGAATGAGTGCCGGCAGTCAAGGTGCCGGAGAGCTTCCTGGGATGAAGTCTAAAAAGGCATCCATTAAATGAATTGGAGTTGAACCGGATTGCAAACGACTAAAATGCATCATCTTCTGGATTTCGGAAGATGATGCATTACCACTAAATGACACGAGGAGACCCGAATCATAGACAAAGGTCAGGTTGTTAAACTAACGGGCAGGATAATGTAGAATCCGACCCAAGTGGCCGGCTTACGACGAAATTGCCCTAACTGCAAATTTTGTTGCGCTATAAACCGCAGTACTCGGGATTACTTTATGTCCCATTAAAGAAGATATGTTAATAATGTGCCCCACCAAATTTTATGAAAAGGGATGAGATCGTGATGAAAAAAATACATGGAAAACTGTAATCGTAAGTGCTATGGCTGTTGCTATCTTGACAGGTACTTTCAAGACTCCCTCTTTTGCAAAAAATATGATAGAAACCATTCTGGCACGTTTTCAGGTGGGAAATATGCAAATCGTCCAATACGACAAGGAGCCGACTGTAGATAATAGCGCATCTGAACAAGCAGGGGGCGATGCTTCAGTTGCAGGAACGTCCTAATCTGACTGTGGAAGAGGCTCGTGCCGTATTAGGGCTAAACTTCCCAGCCCCATCTTGGCTGGCAGATTACAAGTACGTCAACACAGTCATTCATGGCAATAACATGGCAAAAGTTCAGTTCAATAAAGGTGAGCAAACCGTTAACTTCCTAATTTCCAAGGGGGGCGAAAACGGCATCGGTACCACAGGCTAAGTGAAAAAAGAAGTGATCAAGGGAACCACGGTTTACTTCGCAAACGGGATTGTGATTTGGGAGAACAATGGATTTACGGTAGAACTGTATGCACAAGACGATTTTGATAAGGTTGGCGCACCTCTGAAGAAGGAAGAAATCGAGAAAGAAAAGGAAAAAATGCAAAACACACCTCCAACAGAAGGTGCTGGCCCAGCCCCAGCTACTAACTAAAGAGGATGTAAGTCGAACGGAGGATTTCCATCTTCCAGAAGTAGTGAGCGAGTGCCGCAATGTAGCCTTTGGCCACTTCCGTTTCCTCATAGGAACTCATCTCTATTTTTCGTTCGATCTCCCGAATACCTGGCAGCGACTTCTTAATTTCGGTTTTCAATGTACCGTATCATTTAAAATAGCCAGATCATTGCGCTCTAACGGAGAACGATAGCGCAGATGAGGCCATCGCAAATTAATTAACCGGGTGGCTCACCCCGCCTGGTTAGGCTATAATCAGAAGAATCAATGGTCCGCGGGCTCCGTGGATTAATGCAATTGGACTTTGTCATTGGAGGTCGACAGCCATGAACACTCCTTCCGCAGACCGTATCAAAATCGCGCCAGGTTTCTGGACTAGCCTGAGGGGGATAGGGGTAGAACCCATTGATGTAGCACGCCAAGCACGTCTACCGCTAACCGTCATCACCGGACCGTTAGTCACGACCGCACAATATTATTCGATCTGGCAAGCCTATTCCGAACTAGTCGGGGACATCGCTACAGGAATTGTTAAGCTTGCGACCGCGTACGAGACAGCTCAGTATCCGCCGGCTGCTTTGGCGACCTTTCACGCTCGCGACTACCGGGACGCGCTGAACCGAATGGCGCGCTATAAGCAAATGTGCCCTCCGGAAAACTTGAGGATTCAGGAAGAAGGCGAGCAATGCTCTATTGAATTGGAGTGGCAGCATGCCGAGCTACCCGGACCGCAGGTGCTTGTCGGCATTACGCTCGCCTACCTGCTGGAGTTCGGGCGCCGGGGAACCGGCCGTCATCTGAAGGCACATTCCGTCGAATTCATAAACCCCATGGGAGACGTTCAAACCCTTGAAAGTTATTTCGGTTGCCGCATTCGGATGGGGACGGGACGCAATCGGCTAATGCTGAATCGCGACGATCTGGACCGCCCCTTCACGTCGTACAACGAAGAACTTCTCGAGATTCTGACTCCCGCCTTGGATCGTACGCTGGAAGAACGACAGAGCCAGCTCACCGTGAGCGCTAAGGTGCAGTCGATCTTGACCCGATGCCTAACTCGAGGGCGAATCAACATTCAAACCGTAGCCTCTGAGTTGGGGATGAGCGAGCGCACCTTGCAGCGCAGGCTGACGGAAGAAGGCGCAAGCTTTAAGCAGTTGCTGGCGAAAACTAGGCGGGAGATGGCCGTCGCTTACTTGGCAGACCCTGCGCTGGAGATCAAAGAGGTCGCTTTTCTCGTCGGCTACAAGGACCATAATTCGTTTTATCGCGCGTTCCGCTCATGGAAAGGGGAGACTCCCGCCAATTGGCGCGTCGCGCAAGAGAATTGGCGTTCCGTGCTAGTTACCGAGTAGGCGAAACGATGTATCATGATCCCTATCCTAGACATAAGGAGTGCAGGCAGATGGATATGGGTTTGAAGAATAAGACGGCTTTAGTAACGGGATCAACTAAAGGCATAGGAAAAGCGATTGCTCTTGAACTTGCCAGGGAAGGCGTTCATGTTCTCATAAATGGTCGGAACAACGATGACGTAGAGCGCACGGTAGCTGAGATCCAGGGGGCGTTCCCGGAAACGGAACCTCGAAATGCAACGGCCGATCTCGTCGATTCGCGACAAAGAGAAGCTTTATTCGCGAATTTCCCCCACATCGATATCCTCGTCAATAGCATGGGCATCTATGAGATCATGTCCTATGACGACGTAGACGATGCCGTATGGGAGAAGTACTTCCGCACGAACTTTCTCGCCGCCAACGACTTAACCAAGTTTTATTTGCCTTCCATGCTGAGTCGCGAATACGGCCGTATTATCTTCATCGCGAGTGAGGAAGCCGTCATGCCTTCCGGACAGATGCCTCAATACGGTGTGACCAAATCCATGCTGTTGTCATTGTCCAAAAGCTTGTCCAAGTTGACCCGCGGCGCCGAAGTTACAGTGAACACGATCCTGCCGGGACCGACCCTCTCCGAGAACGTGCAGCAGATCATCGAAAGCATTTATTCGAACGAAGAGATGACCTTCGAGGCTAAAGAGAAAGACTTTATGACGAAGAATCTGCCTCAATCCGAAATCCAACGGTTTATCAGACCTGTGGAGATCGGCCGATTGACTGCTTTCATTTGCAGCCCGATGGCCTCCGCCTTCAAAGGATCACCGATCCGCATAGATGGGGGAATGGTACCGACAATATTTTAATTTTTTGCTCTAACAGGAAACGTTAGTTTCATTAAAACATCACGTGGTTGCCGCGAAATAGATCGGCACCCTCGTTAAACAATTGGGCAGTATAGCTCAATACATGTGACATTAACGTGCTGATCAGAAAAAGACAGAGAGCTCCCTCAATGTCATTAAGTTAAGCTCAAAGACAAGAGCCGAAAACATAGGAATCTGAAACGGCATGGGAAAAAATCCTCTGCCGTTTCTTTTTTGTATACAAGCAAGGAAAAAGCGTACAGCAAACAAAGCGGACGGAAGATCCGCTTAAAAAAATGTTCATATGAAACGAATGATGCTACTCTATAGACGAAGCTAACAACTGATTTGTAGCGTATTTTGCGCGTATTCTGCTGCCCTGGGCGAACGGGTCGAATCGGCAAAATGTTTTTGCGGATCAGTGCTTCAACATCCGGCGGGGGTTCATCGTGCCGTGAGCGCAGGAAATGTCTACAAACGTGAACGGCAACCGTGAAGTTGACTTGGTATGGGTGCCGTTTATCCATTTGGGAAATGACGACGTGCGAGGCCATCATTTCAGCGAAATTGTACAGGATCATTCTTGCGAAAATCTCTTGGGTGATGGACTCTCGTCTCTTTGCGTGAAAATTCGTCAGACCGACGGTGTACTTTAATGCCCGGAACGAAGTTTCAATGCCCCATCGCCTGTTATACATAGACTTGATTTCATCGGGTGAGAAATCAGCGGCAGAAAGATTCGTAATGACGGTCTCAAAAGCGCCACTCGGCAGGACGAAACGAACAACCCGAAAGGAAATCGGGTAAAACAAGTTCTCATGCAAATCCAAAAAATCAAAGGTTGACGTGGAAGGAACGAACTTGTAAATCTCGGGATTAGCCTTGACCGCTTTGGTTTGTTTTTTGGTGAGTGTCAGATGAATGTCCCCATCAAACTCTCCGTCAACGGGTAAATGCAATCCCGAAAGAATACCATTGGAAGTCAAATCCTTTACCCGTATGACATAGTTCCACCCTTTGCGTTCAAGATGCGCAAAATTGTTGTAACTTTCATAACCTCTATCGGCAATCACAATGGTTTTTCCCTTGATCGGGGAACGGTCGGCCATGGTCGCCAGCGCCCTTCCCTCATTGGATAACCTTCGTGGGTGAACAAGGGCATCCACGTACAGTCTGTTGCAGAGGTCATAGGCTGCGTTTCAAATGCAGAAATTATAACCTTTCGTGTTCGGTTGACTTTGAAAATAGGTGTCCGTATCCGCAGCGTCTGTGGCGATATGTAAATCCGAACCGTCAATGGCAAGTAATCGATAACCTCGGTAGTCCTTGATATCCGTAACCGATTGCGTAAACTCGTGAAACAAGAATTCCAAAGCAGACGGCAGAATTTTATTCTGCTGTTGGACAATAGCAGAATGGTTGCGGTGTTTACGTCATAGCCTTGTGATTCTAAAAGTTCCTTATATAGGCTGTTCCCTCCCATGGAGATAAGGAGTTGCATCACCGTTTCAAAAGAAAGCTTTTTCTTTCGGGTAAAGTCTTTGTCAGGATTTTTGACATAAGGTGCTGGTTCGGCTGACATTTCTCGTATGAGGGATGTCAGCGTTTTTTTAGTGAATTCGCATACTCATTCATGGACGTGGCCTCCTCGTGTTTCAAGGGTCTTCGCCACACATATCCATCTACCTGTTAAGTCTTGATTTTCTTTTGAAACAAAAAAAAGAGCGGGCTATCTTTTCGATAACCTGCTCTTGTGCTTGATTATGGTTTCCGCGCCTTATCTTAATGACATTGCCCATGTATCATCTTCTTTCCAGGGACCGTAGCCCATCCGTTATTTTATGCGGAGTTTTTGAGTTCCTTGGCTCAACATCAATATAATTTTATCGGCGTTCATCCGGTCTGTCATGGGAAAAGTCCGCGCGTGAAGAAATTTTCAGCTTTGAGGAGCTTGTGCAAAATGGGAAGGACGCAGTGTCCTATGCCATCCAGAACTTTAACGAACGCGTCATTGTCATGGGCTCCAGCCAAGGGGGGATTGTAGCAATAGCTCTGGCAGGCAAGGATGAGCGGATACAAGCGGCGTTTCCCCATAATATTCTCATTCCGGACGTGCCTGAATCGATCATCGTTACCCGGTTCCCGCAATTTCTGAAGCACGGGTATTCATTTGTCATTTCGGCGGTGAAATGTCTTGCTAAAGTATGGCCCGCACTGCCCATTCCGGTCAGCTTGTAACTTGATTTACATAAAGTATCGAAGAACAAAGCCATCATTCAGCAATTTTACGACGATCCCTATGGGTTCATGAGTTATCCGCTCTATTTTTTGGCCAGTCTTTTCAGCGCCGATCTGAGCTCCCTTCGGGACGGAAGCATCAAGTGCCCGGTTTATGTGCTGGCCGCCAAGGGGGATCCGTTGTTCCCGGAGGAATATACTCGAAGCATATTCCATATGATCAAGGCCCCCTATAAGGAAATGATCCTGTTCGACGAGAATGTGCATCTCATTTTAAATGAATGCTTGCCGCAAGTGGTTCAGCCTATCGTCACGAAGCTGAACGGAATACCGGGGAGCGAAAAGGTGATGTCATGAGAAAAAGATGGCTGACATTCGCAGGGATTCTGATCGGGATGAGCATTTCCGGTCAGAGCAATGCCAAGCGCCTGCGGCAGCTAATGAACGTGCAGGTAAGCGGCCTTAACGATAGGGAGCTCGCTCAGCAAATTGAGAGTATTGTAGAGATTAGTGAAAATTATGGGAAAATTCGATTCCATATCTATGTGTTTCCGATGGTACTGTTCGGATTCAAGCTGAAGCTGCTGATTCGCATGTCGCGCTTAAAACGGCCGGTAAGCGAATATGAGCTGTTATCGAATCTGGATTATAAAACGGCGGTTATCGAAAAAGCGCTCAACGCTCTGGCTGCATCCGCTGACTTGAATCCTGTACTCCGAGCCGTCTTTCTCGAATGCCCAGCGGGGGAAGTGCAGCACAGATTAGAGCTGGAGTCTGAAGGACAAGCATTTCTCAAGGAAGTCGAAGCATTTCTTCAAGAACACGGGGCTCGGACGATGAAAGCGTATATGCCATTTTCCAATGAGGCTTCCTGGTCGGAGAACGTCAGTTCCTTATATGGGACGATTGCTGCGATGCTCCGGTCAGGAAACATACATAACTTCGATAAACGCCAGGAAGACATCAATCTTCAATTTTATAATCTTACAGAGGAGATTCGAAAGGGGCTTCCCCGCTTTTTGGCGGATTCGTGTAGCCGAACGCTGGAACAATTCCGCGCTGCCTTTAAGGGAAGGGAATGGACGCTGTACGCAATTGAAGAATGTTATGTTGCCTTGCGCAAAGCGATGCGGGAAGCGGCGGATAGATTAACGCACAGAGGCTTCCTCACTGCGCCGGAAGACATTCTCTATTTGAAATTGTCCGAGGTATATCGATTGCTTGATCGTTCTAGCAGTGAAGTCGGAATGGAGGATGCAGCCGAGAAAATTAGGGAGCGCCGAATAAATCGCGAATTCTCCCTCGCCGTATGGAATGGGAATGAACATGAACTGGAGCGGCAAAATCAGGATCATATCAAGGGACTGCCGGGCAGCGGCGGGCTGGCCGAAGGTAATGTGAAGGTCATCAGCGGAGCTGCGGAATTCGGCAAGCTGGAGAAGGGAGATATACTGGTGTGCTCCTTTACGGATCCGGCCTGAACGCCTTTGTTCCTGCTTGCCAGCGCCGTTGTGTCCGATAGCGGCGGTCCTTTGTCGCACGCGGCTATTGTTGCCCGGGAATATCGGATTCCGGCCGTATTGGGAACCAAGGTAGCGACCTCTTGCTTAAAAGATGGAGACAGGGTGATTGTGGATGGCTTCAAAGGCACGGTGATGGTGCTAAAGGATCAATTGGCAGCCAGCACATGAATTGTGGTTGCATCAATAAGCCTGCAGCAATGGAGCCGCAGGCTTGTTGATATGTGGCATGGTTCGAGTCCTCTCGCCGGCGCCAGCACAAGCGATGATGTTCTTTGGGATTAAAAAAGCCTAAAGGACTTTTTATTTTTAAAGCTGTCAACATTCGCTTATTGCATGAGCGGAACTGATTTATTGCTGGATGGTAATAGTTTTATTCTTGAAGTCAATCGCATTCGGCTTGAACCCGACTACTTCGCTTCGACACAAGCGATAAAATGCAGCGAGTAGTACCGCTAATTCAATTGGATCGACTTTGTAAAGGACGAAACGATTACCAAGGCAACCTTCATCGTTCATGACGCATCCTTTCCGGTAAGCCTTTTATTTCACGTTCAGATCCAGCAATTCGGGGATGGTCACCAACTTCACCCCATCGTTTTTCAGTGTACGAATGATTTCCGGCAAAGCCACAACCGTTCCGGATAAATCTTGGCCTGTCCCCCCGGCAGAATGTTGCAAAATAATTGCCCCTGGGGACACATGAGCAAGGACATTTGTCTTCACTTCTTCAGCATCCAAACCTTTCCAATCCAAGGAATCGACGTTCCAGTTGATGACCTTTTTCTTCTGGCTTGCCAACCACTTGATTTGATTCTCGCTGATATTACCATAAGGCGGCCGGACGATATTGGGGATATATCCGGTATGCTCGCGAATCAATTGATCCGTTTTAATGATTTGTTCACGAAATTCTGCATCGCTTAATTTAGGCAAATTTGCATGGTTGTAAGAATGATTACCAAGGATATGGCCTTCCTCGACGATCCGTTTCATGATGTCAGGATGCTTCTCGATTCTGTTTCCAACAACGAAAAAAGTTGCTTTCACGCCTTCGCTTTTGAGTACATCCAACACCTTCGGGGTAAAGTTGTCATCTGGCGCATCATCGAATGAAAGGGCAATTTCCCGTTTCGTACCGGGACCGTTCAGTATAAATGTTGTTCGGTATTTCGCCCGCAAATCCGCCAAGGAAAGGGCATGCGGCTCACGCAAATGTCGCTCAGGTCCATCTGCAAGATCTGGTGTTGAAGAATTAGCGGAATTTTGCAAAATCTGTGGTTGTTGGGGAGCGCTAGAGCTGTAAGGATTGCTGCCGGGCTTTTTTTGCGCGTGATTCTGAGCACACCCCGAAAGCACACTAAGCATTGCTAGAAGTAATAACAATAAACGCAAGATCATCTTTCCTCCATTTCTTTGGAAATCATGTCCTTATAGATTTACACAATGTGAATAAATTATTCGTGGCTTCTCCCGTCTACGGAGAAAGGGGGGAAAATGAGCCGCAAGTGTAATAAATAACACTTGCGGCCCAAAACTTGCGGCTCAAAATCGTGAGGGAAACCATAAAGGTTCAAGTTTTGTTTTATCCACTTCTTTTTTTCAGCCAAGAATAAACCGCTGAAATTATCGTGAAAAACAGTAAATAACCGAAGAAGCTGTATAAATGCATCCACTTATCGGAATGGACAAACACCCCTAATCGCTCCGCTATTTTTTCAAAAATCGGCATCAACAGGCTGACAAAACAGGATAATGCCTGACTTCCCCAATCTATTCACTTGGGAAAGGCTATACAGAAAAACCATCGTCAATATAGGTAATCCGATTAAAGTGAAGACGATATGAATCGAAAAGATCTCCGGTAACAGCCTGTGAGGAAAATGATACAGCCCTTTGCTGGGCGATTCCGCTAATTTTGGCAGTCCCGACCCAACGATGATGTTCGCGGCAATCGCTCGCGAGACGGATCGGATCGGCCTCGTTACCACGGTGTCCACCACGTTCAATCCGCCGTATATTGTCGCAAGGCAGCTTCAGTCGCTGCACTGGCTCAGTAACGGACGCGCCGGCTGGAATATTGTCACTTCGATTGAAGGAGCGGAAAATTTCGGTGATTCGCCTATGCCTTCTCCGCAAGAAAGATATGCGAGAGCAAGGGAGTTTACGGATGTTGTGCGCAAGCTTTGGGCGAGTTTCCCCCAGGAAGCCATCCTGATTGACCGCGAGTCGGGCAAATTCTCGGATCCGGATCAGGTGTCCCCGATCAATCATTCAGGCGAGTTTTTCAGTGTCAAGGGTGCGCTTACTTTGCCTGCCCACCCATCGGGAGAGATTCCTTTATTTCAAGCAGGGGCATCGGATACGGGACGGAATTTTGCGGCTTCCATAGCGAATGCCATTTTTGCGGCGATGCCGGATCTGGAATCGGGAGTGGAATTGTGCAATGATCTGAGAAGAAGAGCGGAGGTGCATGGACGCCATCCGGACGCCATCAAAGTTCTGCCCGGGCTGTATTTTTTCTTGGCCGAGACTCGCGAGGAAGCGCACGCCTTATATAAGGCTGCGCACTCGCATTTGAGCGTCGAGCGCAGACTGGCATCGCTCCAATCTGTGCTGGGCCTTGATATAAGCGGCTTTGCTCTGGATCATCGCGTAACGGCCGATATGCTGCCCGACCCGAATCAGCCCGTCCGCAGCCGAACGCATGCTGAGCTGTTGCGCCGATATATTACTGCCAATCAGCCTACCGTGGCAGAGGTATTGGCAAGGCCGGAGGTTCTCGCGTCGGCTCATTGGGTATCGGTTGGAACGGTTGAGGACGTGCTGAACGATATTATGGAGCGGTTTGAAGCAGGCGCAATTGACGGATTTATCGCTCTTCCGGGCGGTTCGGAGCAATCATTGGAGCTGTTTTTTGAAAAGCTGATGCCGCAGTTGGTGGAACGAGGCGTGTTCAGAAGCGACTATACAGGCTCGACTTTGAAGGAACATTTGGGCATGTAACATCTGTTGTCATGGGAACGAACCGGGGCCGATTGATGTCTTTAGGCACGATGGCGGGCGTTCCATGATAAAGCGATTATATACGAAATACGGAGACTGTGCTGGAGGAAATCAACATGAACAGATGGATTGGCTTGATTGTTTCGCTTCTCATTCTGATAGGAGGAGTGCTGGCCGGATGTTCCGGAACGCCTGCGGACAACATGCCTTCGCCAAATGAAGCCAATGTGCATGAAAGTGAGCAGTCAGGCGGCGCAAGCAGGGCTGAAGCCGATGAGGCTAAGACGCATGAATGGCCAAGAACGATAACGGACGCCGCCGGCCATGAGGTGGTGCTGAAGGACAAGCCGGGGCGCATAGCCGTGCTTCATCCCTTGTATTTGGATTACTTTTTCGCATTGGACACGCCTCCGATCGCCTCGAGCAGCGCCATGAGCGCGATGGAGGAATTCTCTACGTTGCGGCCTTACGCGGGAACGGCGGAGATTGCGGATTTGGGCAGCGGAAGGGACCTGAATCTGGAAGCGATTATGGCGTCGAACCCTGATGTAATTGTAACCTTCAAAGGTCATGTTGACGCAAACTATGATGAGTTGAGCAAAATTGCTCCTGTCATCCAAATCGACTACAGCGATACTTGGGAAAATGCAACGATGATCTGCGCCCAAATTGTCGGCAAAGAGGAATTGGCGGAACGGGTCATCAAGGAAACAAAGGAAATGATCGAAAAAACCAAAGAGCGGCTGGGCGATCTGAAAAATAACAGTTTTGCCTTATTGCGAGTTGACGGCAAAGCCAATTTTACCGCTCAGGGAACGAAAAACACGATGTACTATAATCAAACGGCTGGCTTTGGCCTGTTGGCGCCGGATGGATACCCTGAAGACAGTGCCGTACTATCTCTGGAGGCTCTGTCGGAAATGAATCCCGATTATATCATTTTCCAGCATGATCTTGATGTTGCCAAGGCAGCAGTTCAGGAAAAGGAATCTTCCGCCGTCTGGCAAGCGTTGAAATCGGTAAAAAACAATCATGTTCTATTTTTCGATAATTCGCTGAATACGGGAAGCGTCCTGGCTATCCGGCTGGCTGCAGAGAATTTTATGGAACTAGCGGGTCAATAGGGAAGAATGAAAAACGCCCCGGCTTGGATGAAGCGCGGGGCGGGTTCACGTTCAGGACGGATCCTCACTCACATATTCCAAAATATCACCTGGCTGACAGTCCAGCACTTCGCATATTTTCTCCAAGGTGGAAAAGCGGACCGCCTTCGCTTTGCCATTTTTCAGGATGGACAGGTTCGCCATCGTAATTCCGACCTTCTCTGACAGCTCGGTAACGCTCATTTTTCGTCTTGCCAACATAACATCGAGATTGATGATGATCGCCATATGGACACCTCAGACTGTCAAATCATTTTCGGATTTGATTTCAAGTGCGTGGGTTAGCAGCTCTTGAAGCACTGCCGCAAAAATCGCTACCGTGGAAGCGGCAAAAATGATGACTCCCCCTATCACGGCGATGGAAGTAAACAGGACATCCTGCATACCAAGGAATATGCCGGCTATAACATAGACGATCGCGATCGCAACAGCGCACTGCTTGATATGCTTCAACGATGCTACCGCGCATTCGGAAAACGCATTTTTCCGTTCTATATAGTGAAGCAGCTTCAGCGAGTGGAAGAGAGCAACATAAAACGGGATTGCCGTCGTATATACAACGATGAGCGCCGGATATTTCAAAGGGACAACATCGGGATTCTCCGCTGCACGGCTTGTCACGAATCCGGGCAGCCAGAATATACACAAAATCAAAGCCGTAATCCCAATTATGGCGATCGCCAGTTTGAGAAAGGCGGTTTTTCTTTGCAGCATACAGCACCTCGCATCAAATGAATGGCAATAGCATATCACTGCATTTATCGTTTATCAATATGTTACGCATGTTTCTTGGTCAATCTCAATTTATTGCATCGAAAGCGGACATTCCTTGTTCTGGGAGCGGCCTTCCTTCACATGCTTCAACTGGGCGACGATCATGAACGACACGATGACCAGCAAGAACCATGAGCTGAATTTGCCCCACTGAACGAGATGCCAACCGTTGGCTTGATGCGGATAGCGCCACGCGCCCAGGAATGTCCCGATATTTTCCGCTACCCAAATAAAGAAACCAATCAACGCAAACGACAGCACGAGCGGCATGCGCCGCGTCACGCCCAGCACCGTATACTCGACATACGACCGAAAGAAGATGGCGAACAGCAGAATGGTCAACACCCAGCGCAGATCGTAGATGAAATGGTGGGTCATGAAATTGAGGTAAATCGCCGCCCCGAGCGGTACGGCGCACCACGGCCTCGGATACCGGTGCAGCTTTACCTGCAGGCGGCGCCACGCCTGGCATAAGTAACTGGCGACGCTCGCATACATAAATCCGCTGTAAAGCGGCACGCCGAACACTTTGGTCCATCCGTCGAGCGGGTACGCCCATGATCCCATGTGGACCTTGTAAATTTCAAGCACGAGCCCGATCAGATGGAAGACGCAAATGACCTTCAACTCGTCGACCGTTTCCAGTCCGGAACGGATCATGATGATTTGAACCGCGATACAGACAAGGAGCATGAAGTCGTAAGCGGGAATGTACGGGATGTCGATCACCCGCGTGAGCGCAAGCGCCGCGAAAATAATGGCCGGGAACAGGCAGGACAGCGCCTGCTGCCACCCGAACTCGACTAATGATTTCAGCTTGAAAGCCATGATAAGTTCCTCCTGCGTTGGAATCCGCCTGCCGGGACGCTGCGCCCCTCCGCAGCGCTACCTTCAATGAACCGCCACTGCAGCTTGATAGGTACTATCATAAGCGGCGGTTTTCTCTTGGTCAATAAAAATTTATTGTTTTTCGATAAATATATATTGTTTAATATATCCATGTACAGATTTTGTCTAGTTTTCAGGTGTCGCGGCTTGATGAAGTCGTCTATAATAAAAAGCGGAAAGAAACGCACGGGAGGATCGTGAATGGCCACAAAAAAAAGAAGCGCTGCAAGGATAATCTATCATGCCGTCTGTGCCGCCGTGTTGCTGGCTGGCATGTTCATGCTGCTTCACGAGCCTATCCAGAGCTGGTTCGTCTCCAGAGGGACGAGCTCATTGGGACTTCACAAGGTGGCTGCGGCAGGATCCGAGAAGGGGGACAACAGCCACATCCGCAAGCAAGAGCCCGTTTTTAATTTTGAAGAGGTGGCGGAGCTGGATTTCGAGACGATCCTGATGGCGAATTTGAACAAAGATGATATTCACGTTATTGGCGGGATCAGCATCCCGAGCATTGATATGAATTTGCCGATAGGAGAAGGCGTAGCCCCGTATACGCTGGCGCTCACTGCGGGAACGATGAAGCCTGACCAGGTTATGGGAGAAGGCAATTATGCGTTGGCCGGCCATCATATGAACCGCAAAGATCTGCTGTTCAGCCCGCTGCTGCGAGTCAAAACGGGCGACGCGGCTTATTTAACCGATATGAAATACATATATGAATACAAGATTGAGGAGCAAAAAACGATCGAAGCAACGGCGGTTGAAGTCATTGAGGATCAGGGCCCGGAACGATTGTTAACCTTGATCACCTGCGATGACAGCGGCAAGGCGCGGGTGTTGACGAGAGGCCGATTTGTCGGCAAGACGCCGATTCAAGAGGCGACGAAGGAAATGAAGGACGCCTTTCAACTGGAAATGAGCAATTTATAGTTAACTGCCATCCCGAGGTACAGCCACAGTCTCTTGAGATTCAGCAAGGAGCTGGAGCTTAAAAGGCTGTTTTTGTATGACAAGGGGCCGACAGAATCAGCGGCAAGCAATTATGGACCTCTTAGATCGACAACTTTGGATGTGTTCAACCTATCCCAATTCCATTAAGCTGAAACCATGAAATCGAAATCTGTACAGGAAATTAAGGAGGAGGAGACGACGTGAGCGCTATAATCGAAGAAAACCTGAAAGCGGTACGCCGTCGGATGGAACTGGCTTGTCAGGCCTCCGGCCGGCAGAAGGAAGAGGTCAAGCTGCTGCTGGCCACCAAGACGGTGCCGCTTGACAAATTGCGGAGCGCCATCCGGGCGGGAGAGACGTTGTTCGGGGAGAACAAAGCCCAGGAGCTGCGCGGCAAATATGCGGATATGCAGCAGTACAAGCAGGTGGAATGGCATTTTATCGGACATCTCCAGACGAATAAAGTGAAGGACGTCGTCAAATATGTCAAGATGATCCACTCCGTCGATCGGTTCAAGTTGGGTCAGGCTCTGCATAATCAATTGCAGAAAGAGAATAAAACGATGGATATTCTCGTTCAAATTAATACCTCCTACGAGGAAAGCAAATTTGGCGCGCGGCCGGAAGACGCGCTGGAGCTGGTTGAACAGCTCTCTCATTTCGATACGCTGCATATAAAAGGGCTGATGACCATCGGCAAGCTGAATGCCACGAGCGAAGAGACCCGGCATTGTTTTCGGCTATTGAAGCAGCTCCAGACCCAGATCATCGCCAACCATATCCCGGGTGTCGAGATGGACGTTCTCTCGATGGGAATGTCGGGTGATTTTGAGGTCGCCATTGAAGAAGGAGCCACCATCGTACGGGTAGGGACGAAAATATTCGGTGAGCGTTATTTGCCAGACAGTTATTATTGGAACGAAAAATCAGGTTCGCATGATTAAGCCATGCTTCATCCGGTAGCCGCAGCGGCCGGAGGGCTTGCGGGGCGATACTAGAGCAGGAGGTCTGCAAGCCGGTGAATGCCCTGCTGAATGGCCGCTTCTCGGGATGCAACCGGGGAGCGGCCGTCTGCTTACTTGCGCCGGGAGGCTGCCGCCGCCCTCCGCGTAAGACATCATTTTTCCTCGTGATCAACCCATCTTTTGCAAAAATAGTAACGCAATTTTTTGCGCGCTCTAACCAATAATTGCGCGGAAGCTTGCTCACTGATCCCTAACTCCCGAGCCAGCTCTCGATGTGACTTATCTTCCACATAGTACCGAAACAGCACATTGCGATATCTCGCATTCAGCTGGTCAAGAGCTTCATGAAGCATTTCATCGCGAATTTGCTCCTCCACTTGATCGGCTACGGCCGTTTCGGCTGCCGAAGCGAAGAGGTCCTCTTCCTCCATGCTCTCCAGGTTGGATAGATATTGATATTTTTTGTATACCCTTAAGTAATCGTAGGCAGTATTCCGCGAGATTTTTTTGAGCCACGCCTTTATCTTTGCAGCATCTTTCGCTTTGGGTGACGAGGCAATCACTTTCAAGAAGGATTCCTGGATAACATCTTCCGTCAGATCATGATTTTCAAGTAAGAAGTAAATGTCGTGGTAGATGAATTCACGATAGGATTGATAAGTAAATTTCTGGGATGATTGATCCAAGTGTTGGAAATTGCTATGTAAAAAAGATAACCACTGATCCATAATGCCCCCTCCACGAAATATGTTACCGGCTCGACCTTTTTCCTATATATACTAATATATACTAAAAACGTAGATTCATCCATAATAATGAGTGTAAAAGATGTTACTTTATACAATAAAAATTCATTTCGTCATATTTTGGTAGTCTTATCCGTCTACTATATAGAGAGAACCTTCATCATGGCTTTACATCTATCATCTAACGGGCAGGAGGTGTGTGTCCCCCGCAACGTCTGATGCAATGTAAAGTTCGGCAGGAAGTGTTGAAGTCGCGTCATGGTAATAATCAAAAAACAAATTGGGAGGGTTTTCTATGAAACTGGGTAAAAAGACAATTGCTGGATTGGTCGCTGTTGTAGCTTGCTTCTCCATGTCTACGGCGGCGTTTGCGAACACAAGCTCCACGTCGGCACCGGGCTATGGAACGCTGACCGGTACATTATCGGGTAAAAACTATACAACAAAGGTCTCTTATAATAATGACAATGCGTACCTGACAGTCGCAGGGACGATTCAAGACATTAACGGCAATACACTTGTTCAGCAGCAGGAAATTCGCAGTTCTAGAGGATCGACTAATTTCTCGGGCTCCTGGAACTCTTTGCCTTCCAAAGCTTATGCTATTTATGGGGCGCATGGCGTGCAGGGTGGAAACACCCATGGCGCTAAGGCTGTATACACTTACACACATGTGTAAGCTGGAGTAAGAGCAGGGTAATGGCTGTGTAGAAGAATGTTTATACCAATGCGGATAAAGTCTGCCTAGGCTTTGTTTGCTTGGTATAAACATCTTCTTTTTTATAACGGGAAATACATATTAGACAATTGCAAAAAAAATGTTCGCGAAACCTATTGACATTTATTTTTGACAAGTGTAAAACTTTATGTAAGACAATTGTCAAAAAGGAGTTAATGGGATGAGAAAGATGAAGAAGCTGCCTGATGCGGAATTTGACATTATGAGGGTCGTCTGGGCGAATGAACCGCCGATAACGACCGCCATGATTATGGAACAACTCGGTAATGAACGCCAATGGAAGGCTCCTACCGTCATTTCCCTGATGATGCGTTTGGTTGAACGGGGGTTTTTGCAGACGGAAAAGGAAGGGAAGGAACGCACGTATTATCCGCTCATACGCAAAGAAGATTATCTGGCCTTAGAAACGAAACATTTTATGAAGCAGTATCACGAAAATTCATTTTTAAGCTTTGTTAATACCTTGTACAACGGGAAGCAGCTTTCGGAAAAAGAGCTGGATGAATTGTTGAAATGGGCCAAGGAACGGAGGGAGTAGCCGGTGCAGAGATTTATGATTGCATTGTTGGAATGTTCGATTACGATGTCCGTCATTGCCCTTCTATATATGACGATTACGCCGCTGCTTGCGAAGACATTTACGGCAAAAGGATGTTACTATGCATGGCTGGTCATCATACTCGGATTCATTATTCCGTTCCGGCTTCATCCGCAAGCGGCGGCCATTCGTCTCGATACGCTGCTGCCTGCGCTGAAGATGGCGGACAGCGGCTCTGCCCGCCAAGCCGTGTCCGCAGCGGCGGCTTCATCAGCTATTCCGTGGCCGGCCGTCGCTGGCGGACTGTGGCTTGCAGGAGTTGTTGTTTTTCTGGGCTATCACGCCATTCGGCACCGGCGCTTCCTGCAAATGGTGACACGGTGGAGCACGGAGATTCGCGACCGGCAAGCGCTCCATATCCTGCATGATGTTCAAGCGAAGCTGGGAATAAGACAGCAAGTCGCTTTGCAAGCCTGTCCCGGCATTTCCAGTCCGATGCTGCTCGGCTTTGTCCGGCCAACCATTTTGCTTCCATCCGACAACATTCCTTCAGATGAGCTTCCACTGATTTTTAAGCATGAGCTGGTACATTGGAAACGGAGAGATCTATGGTTTAAAGCACTCGTGTTCGTAGCCGCCGCCTTCCACTGGTTCAATCCAGTCGTCTACGTCATGGCAAGAGAAATCGCCCTCCAATGCGAGATCTCCTGTGACGAAGAAGTGGTCAAAAACACGGATATCGCCGGTCGGCAACAATATGTGGAAGCCATTATCGGGATGCTAAAAAAACAGTCCGTAGCGCAAACGGTATTTTCCACCAATTTTTATGGCAGCAAGCAGGGCTTGAAAAACAGGGTACTTTCCATTATGGATGCCAGAAGCAAAAAATGGGGGACGCCCATTGTGGCGCTCGTTATTGCAGCGACGTTAAGCACGGGTACGGTGTTAACGCTGAGCGCGCCGTCATCCAATCCCGTCCAACTCGCGCCTCTATCCAAGGTGGAAGCGTGGCCAGGAGAGAAGCTTCCGGTGAATGATCAACCTGAATCAACGGCTCCAGTGCATCACCTCGAAGCAACTAAGGACGGACCTGCCTCTGAGCATGAGCTTCCTTCTAACAATGCCTCCCCACGATTAATCCAAGAGAATCAACAAGTGGATAAGGAGGGGCCGGCTGCTGAGGTACCCAAATTAATCAAAATCGAGTAAGGCTCCGGCAGAGCTAGGCATGCTCAGGAATTCAATTCTTTCTTAGTAAAATCGGCTGGAAATTTCGAAGGGGGATGACATTGTGAAAAAAGCATGGCTTTTCAGGTTAGTATCTTGTCTGCTCATCGTCATCGTGTTGGCAGCAGGCTGCTCCAATCCGAATCCTACACCAAATCCGGAAGCGGGTGAATCCAATGCCTCCGGCAACGCAAATCAGAATCCGTTTGAAGCGGGTAAAGAGGAAGGCGTGATATTGGGCAGTATCGGTCACGGGTTTGTCAATCCGGACTTAGATGAGAACGGGAAAATGCGTTCCTTGCGCTACGATGGCGGCGAGATACAAATTCCTTATTCCGTGAACGCTTCCGGAAAAGCCAAAAATGTCGGCTTTCTCGTATTTATAGACGGGATACCGCAGCCTTATAAGTTTAACACAACCGATGCGCCCTACGAATATATGCACATTTTTGAACTGGAGGAGGATGATAAAGACACGCCGTTCACATTCGTGTTCACCCCGGTCACAGGCAAGAAGGGGGATACCCTGGGCATCAGCATCGCCAGCATGTACAATCCGGGCTTCATCCCGGATATGAAAGAGACGAGCTCGTACGGCGGCTATCACAGTACGCTGGAAGCGGGAGGAACCCTGTATTTTAACAAAGACGCGGATGCTCTTGATCCTTCCTCCATCCCGCAATATGAGTATGCAAGCCATGTCAGCCTGTCGACAGAACCGGTGACGAAGGAGCTGCTGGAAGCGCAAAGCGGCATGGAGGCCGTAGATATGGACACATTGGAGCAGCGCGTGTTTAGCGATTTGTATATTGACGGCGAGGTCAAGCGCGACAACGTTAAGGTCAATGACAGCGGAACCCTTCACGTCAGCTTCAAAATATTCGGCCATCCCGGAGTGCGGTATCGGAACACGTTATTTATCAATCATCAGGCGGTAACAAGCAAGGACGGAAGCTCCTTTGACACGGAACTCGCCAAGGGAGATGTGGCGGTAATCGACATGGATATTGATTTGGAAAAGCTGGACGATTTCAGCACGATTTATGTGGTGTCCGTTCCCGTGAATGCGGCCGATTTCCCCGATGATGTGGTTGTTTTGCAGAAGACCTTGTCCCTCTTGCTATACAAATGATTGGAGAAAAGGGTGACATGAACATGAAACGGTTGAGCGTCATAATGGCCTTATTCGTACTGCTAACTGCAGGATGCTTGCAATTCAATTCCAGCGGCGCAAATCCAAATAAGCCGGTTCAACCCGATGATCCGGCCTCCCGGACGGAAAGCAAGGGCGGGGGCGGTGCTGCGGAGCCGAGCGTTGTGTCAGACTTGAACTTGGAGAATATAGAAGGCGGCATCAAAAATATCTATTACGCGCACGGCAATCAGGTTCTCATTTCGGCTGATCAACTCTATTTATATGATTTGGGAGCCCGGAAGATCGCAGCGTCAGCTCCGCAGCCCGCCTTCGAACGGGAAAATTATTGGGTTATTGAAAACGGCTACGCGGCAGTGAGAGAAACATTGGTCAGCGGTGATCGCGGGGGCCTCGTCATGACGAATGGCGCGAACCAGTATCATTGCATCTTGTACGATGCGAACTTGCAGCCGATCTCCGAGTTCGATCTCGATTCATTACTGGAAGGCGATGAAATGATTTTATCGTTTGAAGCGATTGCGGTGTCAGCCGATGGAAGTCAGGTTGCCTATGCCACATCTGCCGGACTGTATCTCTATGATTGGAAAGCGGAAAAAAAGACAACGATTATCGATTTGGCATCGGATGACGCGGCGCCGCGTTCCGGCATAGTTGCTTTGGAGCAAATCGGATTTACCGATCAGGACAAGCGACTTGCGTTCAAGGCGCAAAGCTTGGATATCCCGGCCGTTCCGGGCAAGCCTTCCTTCGACACCTGCGGAATCGTCAATACGGATGGATCCGGACTATCGAATCAGACATTTGACAATTACACCTGCAAGGAACTAACGGCTTACAATAAGCATCTGTTTTTGGCCGAAGATTTTACGACGGCTACCGGAAAAATGTTGGTGATGGATGCGCTAAGCGGGAAGACGAAGCTGATTACGCTGAACGAAAAAAAGGAAAGCGGAAACATTGCGGGCTCTAGCTCCGGACGCTATTTCGCGGCGCCGGTGTCGGATGGATCGGGCTGGAGAATTCGAATTTACAACACGGACACAGGCGCTGTAGAGGCGGAGCAGCTCATCTCCAGTGAAGGCGAGGAGCTGTATATGGCCAATGAACCGATCATCAAGTTGGTGGACGAGACCAGGACTTGTATCGTGTTACTGGGATCGAAGCAGGCCGAGATTGATACGAAAATGGTGGTCAGTCAGTTTTAAATGGAAAGCGGGCGCTTTCTTTGTCATCCCAAAGAAAGCTCCTTACTTCTATGGGAGGGGCCGATTTGTGAAAGTAACATTTAAAGAAATTTCAAAGCAGTATAAAGGCAAATATGCATTGAAAGATTTCACCTCAGAGCTGGAGAACGGCGTTTACGGGCTCCTCGGAACGAACGGCGCGGGGAAAACGACGCTGATTAATATTTTTGTCGGCATTTTACAAAGCGATCAAGGGCAGGTCTTGATCAATGATGTGGATGTCAGGAGCATGGGGATCAACTTTTTATCCCATATCGGATATTTGCCTCAGTACCCGCAATTCTACAAAAATTTTGAGGTGATGGAGTTTTTACGATATATGTGCGTGCTCAAAAACATCCCCAAGCAAGAAGGCGAAAAAAGAGCGAAGGAATTGCTGGATATCGTAAATTTAAGCAGCGCCTCCACCAAAAAAATCGGGGCTTTATCCGGAGGAATGCGCCAGCGCGTCGGTATCGCGCAGGCTATGCTCAATAATCCCGATATCTTAATTCTGGATGAACCGACAGCCGGCCTTGACCCGCAAGAAAGAATCCGTTTCCGGAATCTGATTACCAAATTTTCCGAGAACCGAATAGTCTTGTTGGCCACGCATATCGTGTCCGATATTGAATTTATCGCCAACCAGGTCATTCTGCTCAAGGACGGGCAGCTTTTGAAGCAGGATACGCCAGCGGCGCTTGCGGAGGGAATCGAGGGGAAGGTATGGTCGGTTACGGCCACGGATGCGACGATCGATGAGAAGCTGACACGGCTTAAGATCAGCAATATGATGCGGGAGCGTGACGAAATTCATTTACGGGTCATTGCCGATGAACAACCGGATGACCATGCCGTTAATGTACAAGCCAATTTGGAGGATGTCTTTTTGTACTATTTCGGAGAGGGCGAACAATGGTAAAATTAATTCTTTTTGAATGCCGCAAGCATTTTCTCAAAACGTCTATTATTGTGGCGGTGCTTCTCTTCTCCATACTGAGTGTGGTTAAAATATACAGCATCTATGATGCCAACTCGCTGCTGTCCCCAACGTCCGATCCGGAGTGGAAGGGTCTCTATTGGGAGATGTATAAGGACTTCGGAGGAACAATCACGAACGAAAAAATCGGGAAGCTGATGTCCATTTATCGGCCTCTTGAGAACCAAACCGCCGATCGCACCGCCAGCAAGACGACCGACAATCCCAATACGTATACGGGAAATGTGTATCGGGATTACTATTTCTTCCGCTGGTGCTTCGTCAATCCGATGGAGTATGCCTACAACTACAAAAGGTTGGCCAATGACGTCGTAACCGCCGCCAAGGATAATATGGAATTTTATAAAGAGGTCGGTAATGAATACGAGTACCGCAAAAACGCGGCCATTGTGGAACGGTTTGCAGGCCGAGCGATAACGGATTTTTCCTATACGGAAATGTATCAATACTATACTCATTATGATTTTTCCGCGTTTTTAGTGCTTTTGCTTTGCCTGTACGGCATAGTGAACGTCTTTGTATCCGAAAAGGAAACGGAGATGGACGCCCTGTTATTGACCGCCCAATCCGGCGGGACCAGAACGGTTATGGCAAAAATCTTTGCGACAGCCATCTTTGTATGCAGCGTTTGTTTCTGGTTCTGGCTGCTTGATTTTGCGGCATTTTCGGTTATTTTTGGCTCGTGGGAAGGTGCCTTCTCCCCTCTGTACGCCATTGAAAATTTCGCGAATACTCCGTTGAACGTAAGCCTCGGGCAATACGCGCTGCTATCCGGCATGGTGAAAACAGCGGGAATGCTAGTGCTTGGATTCGCGTTTTTGCTGGTCTCCTGCCTTTTTAAAAATGCGTTATTGCCTTACATGATTAGCCTGTTCGCTGCCTTTGGCTGCATCTATATGCAGGAGGCGTACATGGGCTCCGGGCATGTTCTGTTCAAAATTGTTAATCCGTTTATGCTGGTGGTGAATCGGGAATTGTTTCGCAACACGGAGTTTGTCAATCTGTTCGGCTTTCCCATGCTAAGTTTTGTTCCGGCCCTGCTGATTGCTGCAGCCTGGGGGGCGATATGTGTGGCAGGCATAGCGATTGTGGTCAGGAAGAACGCGTTCTGCAGACAAGGGGGGAGACAGCGTGTCATTATTGATCTATGAGATGAAAAAGATGTTTGTCCATCAAAAGGGCTTATTATTCATCGGCCTGTTTTTCGTCTTCAGCATTTCGTCCCTGATCGTCTTTGACACGCCCTCCAACCAGGATATCGAGATGAACTCCGGGCCGTATTCTTTCTACCTGGATCAAGTCAATGGCCCGTACTCGGAGGACACGGAACGGTTCTTCGCCAACGAATCCAAAAAAATATCCGATGCCAATATCGCGCTGCGCAAAGCATACGATAATTGGTATGACGGGAAGATATCAGAGCAAGAATTTCAGGCGGTATCCGCTCGGCTGGAGCAAATCGTGCAAAATGAACGAGGCTTTAAACTGATTTATGACCAATTTGCCTATATCCGCGAACACCCGGACAACCGGTATTTTCTATACACGAACGGCTGGGACGGGCTGTTAGCGAACGACAGTCTCGATTTATTATTTCTTGCCTTGCTGCTGGTGCTCGTGACTCCGGTATTCTGTTACGAGTTCGACAGCAAGATGGATCCCCTCATCCTCACCGTGCAAAAAGGGACAAGGACTCAGGCCATCGTCAAAATAGGTCTGGTGTCCGTGACCGTTATCATTCTATGCCTGTTGATTTCCGGCTTGCGATACTGGTTTTTCGACCTAAAATATGGCCTGGAGAACGGGAGTTATCCGCTGCAAAGCCTGTCATACTTTGGAACATCGACAAAAAACATCTCGTTACTCGGCACTTTTCTGTCGGTGACGGCATGTAAAATATTCGGCAATCTCAGTTTTTCGATGCTGATCATGTTTGTCGCGGTGTGCATTAAAAAATATGCGCTAACCCTGTTTGCCTGTACCGCCCTGATTCTGCTCCCCTATTACGGATTCAGCCTGGAATCCTCCAAATATTTTGTGCCGGGGCCGCTCGGGTTTATGGTTGCGACCGGTTATTTCCGGGGCAATGAATATCATCATAATATATTTACAGATCAGATGGACGCCGTGTTCCGGGAAGTCTCCGGCCCGTCCTGGCTTATCTTGTTCGCCGTCACGTTGTGCCTCAGCCTCGGGATGTTGATCGTAATCCTGGTCCGGCACATGAATGTATGGGGCGCAAGTCACCGGCGCCATTGGGCGAGGCCGCTTGGTCTTTTGCTTATCCTTTGCTTTGGCGTATCCGGCCTTGCCGGCTGTGTCCCGAAGGAGAACGCGGACAACTATGATATTTACAATTGGTCTTCCCGGCGAGCTTTTGAGAATGAGCATTTTCGGTTTTATGTAGATGATACGGATCTGAATGATAGCCGAATCGTATTCGAGGATAAAGAAACCGGCGAGACAAGAAACTTAATCCGCAACCCGCTGCAATCCTTAACCAAGGCCGAGGATAGTATTTATGGCAACGGTCCTCTTGTCTACTATATGAAATATGATTACGACAAGTCTCAATTTCGGGAAGCTGTTGACAGACTGTCCATTATCGAAGTTGATACCTCGACCTTCAATGAGAGAATTGTGTTTGAAAAGAATGTAAACACGGAAAAAAGCAATTTTTTGGGGCTCGTTCACGCGGATGAGAGCGATTTGCGCTTTTTTAACACGGTAAGCTCTTTCTTTCTGGATAACGATAGCATCTACTTTATTGGCCAGAACGAGATAAGGAGGGTCAATGCTTCCACAGGGCGCTCGAATGTCATCATCCGGTTTCCGGTCTTACGAAGCGCCGCTTTTGACGGCCGCAATATTTATTATGTGAATGAGAAATCCGAGGTGGCGAAGTACGACACGAAGACGGATACGGAAACGGTTCTTCCTGATATTATCACGGAACATTTCGAGTTGACCGACACAGAACTGCTTTTTTTGAATCGCAAGGATCAACAAAAAATCTATGCCATGAGTTTGAGCGATTCGGCAATCCGCAAAATAACGGATAAATCGGCGCTGGATTTTACTTGTGACGATCAATATATTTTCTATGTCAATAAGGCGGATCTGAAAAAATACCGTATAGACCGGGATGGGCGCAATGACTCGCTGCTCTTGGATTAGCTTGGACTGAACGATGTTCAGTATGCTACAATCCCCCTAACTGAACTGAATTCAGTTGGGAGGATTTTTTTATGTCAAGGACGAAAAAACCGCCGGAAGAACGGCGTCAACAACTTTTGGATATCGGGATTGAATTGTTTTTGCACAATGGAGTTGCAGGCGTATCGGTGCAAGATATTGTGCGGGAAGCCGGAGTTGCGACAGGGCTTTTCTATTACTATTTCAAGTCGAAAGAGGTTTTCCTGGATGAGGCTGTGGAAAGCTATGTCGTGGGGCAAATACAGCAATATCAAGCCCTGCTGCAATGCGAAGAATTGACGCGGCTTGGGCGGCTTCAACGGCTTGTGGACGAATTTGTCACCTCCATGGATCAAACGGCGCAGGTCATCCGTGAGAATGCGGTCACAGGCCCGCAGCATCGCATGATTGTGGAGGCTATGCTGCACAAACTATCCCCGGAGCTGGAAGCGTTCATTCGGCGAGGATGCGATGAGGGGATTTTCCATGTGTTGCATCATGCCGTCACGGCGCAATTTCTGCTTCATGGGCTAGCGGGGGTATTCCACATGGGGAGGAATGAGGATGCCCATCAGACTCGTCAAGCGGAAATGGAACGGCTGATTTCTGGGGCGTTAGGCATCAGCCAAGGGGGGAGCAGGTAATGCCGTATATTCCACTGCATCCGATGAAACAGTTTGATTTTCAAATCAACCGGATATTAACCTATGGGGAAGAAGCCTGCGACTTCAACGAGATCAAAGGCGCCGTTCCGCAGATCGTTGATCTGGACTCCTGGTATCGGGTCTGGCTCAGTCTGAGAAATCGATTCATCACTTCCGCAGCGTGATGGATCAAGATGAAAGCTTGCGGGTTGAATACGTTCCTTACCAGCACACTCATCGATGAAAACGTTTATTTTTGAAGCGGAAAACCCGCTGGGGAACATCGTTATATTTGGCGGATACGATTCCTTCATCGAAGAATTCTATTTGGCGGTAAAGGAACTTGTGAAGAGCGGGTATACTATTTACCTTTTCGAAGGGCCGGGACAAGGCGAAACGCTAAAAAAGGGACTCACCTTTGAACCGCATTGGGAAAAGCCGGTGAGCGGGATATTGGATTATTTCGAGCTGGAGGATGTATGCTTGCTTGGCGTGTCATGGGGCGGCTATTTGGCGCTTCGCGCCGCGGCTTTTGAGCGGAGAATTGCGAAAGCGGTTGCCTACGATGTGCTTTATGACGGGTTTGACTGTTCTTAAGAGTTTTTGCATGTAGCGGATTATTTTTTGCCAATGCGTGATCGCGATTGAACGATCGGACAGACTGAAACGTAATATGAGTACTTTACCTGCTGAAAAGAGAGAAGGGGGGCGGGCAACACGTGGATCAGGAGCAGGAATGGATTCGGCGAGCCGTCCGCGGCGATACCGATGCGTTGGCCCATTTATTGCATAAGCATTATTCCTTTTTACACAAATATATGCTGAAGCTGACGATGAACCCGAGCGTAGCGGAAGACGTCGTGCAGGACACGATGGTGCGCTGCCTCGAGAAAATACACACGTATAACGGGAAAATGAAATTTTCATCGTGGCTCATCATGATTGGCTCGCGGCTGTACATCGACATGCTGCGAAGGAGAAAGGTGGAACAGCGCTGGCAGGAAGCGGAGCAGAAGCAGGCGGCCCGCCAGCTTCGCTACTATATGGAATCAACCGATGTCGAATGGTCTCATCTGCTCGAACAGTTGGGAACGCTCACGGTCGAGCAGCGCGCCCCGATTGTGCTTAAGCATTATTACGGCTATTCGGTGACGGAGATCGCAAGCATGTTGAACGTGAATGAGGGTACCGTGAAGTCCCGTATCCATTACGGATTGGAAAAGCTGCGGAAGGAGTGGAACCAGGATGAACAAGCGAAATAAGAGGAAGCCGGATATCTCGGTGGCTGCTGAGCCGGCGCGGAACAAGCCGCAGCCGCCGCCCGCGGAATGGGAGGCTGACGCCGACTCGCTGCGAAGGCTGCACCAAGCGTGGGCCAGCCTGGATCAGGCAAGCGAGCGGAATACGGAGATTCCGGATGTGGAACAGCTGCAGCGCATGCTGCACACCCGCTCCCGGCGCAACCGCAGCCGTCTGTGGAAGGAATTGCTTCTGCTCTGGGGAGCGGCCTGCATTCTCGTCGGCGGGGGCTTGTCGCTGGCCATGACAGATTGGCGCGCATTTGCGGGCTTCCAGGCGGCGGCCCTGTTAGGCGGCGTCCTGTTCTGTCTCGTGAAGTCGCCTATTCGCGCTGCGGAGGAAGGTGAACGCGAATGAAACCGCATTACACAGTCGACGAAGTTCCGTGGTGGGTGTGGGTCCTCATTGCAGTCATCCTCCTTGTGCAAGGCACATGGCTGTTCCTGGATGCCCGCAAGCGGGGAAAATATCCGTGGTTCTGGGGAATCTGGGGCTTCACAGGCACGCCGACGCCCTTCTTGTGCTACTTGTTGTTCGTGGTGAAGCCTTGGCGGAAGAAGAACAAGCGGGATCATCTGGGCAGTTGATATTTGGAGAGGAGGAGCCAGTATGCCGGAAAACATACTATGGCCGCTGATTGCGCCCCTGATTGCGATCCAGCTCGTATTGATGTGCGTAGCCTTGGTTTCCCTGGCCCGATCGGAGCAGGCGAACGGCCCGAAATGGCTGTGGGCGATCATTATTGTCCTGTTGAATATCCCGGGGACAATCGCTTATTTCATCATGGGAAGGAAAGATGCGGCATGAATGCGATACAACTTCATCAGTTGACGAAGCGATACGGGGAGCATACCGCTGTCCAGGACGTGACGGTCAGCATACGCAAGCATTGCT
The DNA here is from genome assembly GCF_945605565.1 of Paenibacillus dendritiformis. Taxonomy (NCBI): domain Bacteria; kingdom Bacillati; phylum Bacillota; class Bacilli; order Caryophanales; family Paenibacillaceae; genus Paenibacillus; species Paenibacillus dendritiformis. Next base: position 2,457,115 of record NZ_OX216966.1, read on the forward strand.
GCACGGCTCTGCTCGGGCCGAACGGAGCCGGAAAGACGACGACGCTCCATATGCTCGCCGGGTTAATCCGGCCGACATCCGGCGAAGTGCGGCTGCTGCAAGAAGACGGGACGGCCGCGGCGGGAGATTTGCGGCAATGGGTAGGCTTTCTGTCCCAGACGCCGTCCTTCTACGGTTGGATGAGCGGAAGCGAGTGGCTCGTCTATCATGCCGAGCTGTGCGGCATGCCCCGCAAGCAAGCGCGGTCGGCGGCGTCGCAATGGCTGGACAAGGTCGGGCTCGCCGATGCGGGCCGACGCCGAATCAGCGGCTACTCGGGAGGGATGAAGCAGCGGCTCGGCATTGCCCAGGCGATGATCGGTAGCCCGAAGCTGGTCATTCTGGACGAGCCGGTATCGGCGCTGGATCCGATTGGCCGGAGAGAGGTGATGACGTTGCTTCAGGAGATAGCGGGCGAGACTACTGTGCTTTTCTCCACTCACATATTGTCCGATGCCGAGGAATTATGCGACGATCTGATCATGATGAACAAGGGCTGCATCGTCATGCAAGGGCAATGGGAGCAATTGCGAAGCGGAGCGGAACGGCCCAGGTTGACCGTCGAGGTCGAGCCGCATCCTGCCGCGCTTGATTGGCTGCGGCGCTGGGCAGGGAAGGCGGTAGTGGAGCACAGCCGTATTGCCCGGGGGCGGGCGGAATTCACGGTGCGCAGCATAGACGAGGCGCGCCGCACGATACTGACGGAGGCGGCGGACATGGATATTCCACTTCTCCGGTTGGAATGCGGCGTAACGAGTCTGGAAGACATGTTCATGGAGGCGATGATCTCATGAGGCGATGGCATGTGCTTGCACGCAAAGAATGGCTGGAAATGGTCCGCAGCTACAAATTGCTCTGGGTGCCGCTGGTCTTCGTGATGCTTGGCATCAGCCAGCCGCTCGTGATGAAGTTCCTGCCCGATATTCTGGCTTGGTCGGGAAGCATGCCGCAAGGAATGAATATGGCCTTCCCGGAGCTCCAGCCGGGAGAGATTATGGCGCAGATGCTGAACCAGTTCGGAACCGTAGGTCTTCTCGTTCTCGTATTGTCGCAGATGTCGTCCATATCGGGCGAGATCCATAGCGGCACCGCCGGTGCCGTCCTGGTCCGTCCGGTTGCTTACGGAGCTTTTGTCGCTTCGAAATGGTTGGCGGCCGCAACGCTGACCCTGGTGTCCTTCCTGTGCGGATACGGGGCGGGCTGGTACTATACTGTGCAGCTGTTCGGCCATGTGCCTGTCGCAGAGGGCATGGCAGCCGGAGGCAGCTATGCCCTGTGGATGCTCTTCGCCAGCAGCGTCACGCTCTTGATGAGCAGCTGGCTGCGCAGCGGGGCGGCGTCGGCGGGCCTGACTCTGGCGCTTGTGTTGCTCTTGTCGCTTGTCCAGAGCTGGCGCGTTCCAGGCGCCCGCTACTTGCCTTCGGCTCTGCCCGTTGATGCGGTCGCGCAGCTGGTGCCGGGCGCCCGGGCCGAATCGTTCGACGGCGCGATCGCCGTTGCCATCGTCCTCAGCATCGGGTGCGCGGTCTTGGCTGCCGTCCTGCTGCATCACCGGAACAGCCTTCTCCCGGATGGATGTTGACCCGCATCTCCGGCAAAATGGTATAACATCCCCCTCTATTGGGCCACACTATGGATAAAAAAGTAAGAGGGGATTGTCATGACTCGAGAACATCGTTCCCATTCCCGGTTCTATTTTCGAGTGAAGCAATGGAAGCAGGATATTCGCCGCATGAAAGGCCCGATCTGGTGGCTAGTCGCTATTGTATTATTTTTTGGTGCCCTGACCTTAGGTATTCGCATGTCGATGGAGATCCGGCAGCTCGTTTATGAGCGAGAGACGCCCATTTCGATGGAAACATTCGCGATGATGCAGGACGATGAATTCGCCAAGCTGCATGATTCATCCCGGCTGGTGCTGAATCAGCTGCTTCAGCAGGACGATCGGAAGCGCGAAGTCATTCACCGCCAGCAATTCATTTGCGGCGAGCGGGAAGAGACGATGGGCAAGCATGCTTCGGCTGGTATCATTCAATTGATGCTGAATCATCCGGATTGGGGCGCCACGATGGATGACGCGGGCCGGGTCATCATGGAGGAACAGATCGAGGAACTGTCCGATCGCTGCAAGGATGCCCGCATCAGTCTCGACGAGGACGGGAATCTGACGCTGTACGAAGGCCCGCCTGCGGAGAAAAAAGTGATTCGGACCTTTTTCCAAATCGATATCGAATCGATGGAGAGCGCGCTTCCGCCGAATGTGCTCCAGCAGCTGTATGACGGTATTCTGATTACGGATACCGACGAATACCACAGCGTGCTGTCCACCTTCAGCGATTATGCGGTGGAAGCCTCGCAGAAAGTGATGAAGCCGGCGGAGGAGGCCAATTGACCGCTGGACCACAATACGAATGAGGACGTCCCTTGAGGCGTCCTCATTTTTTGTCGGCTGTGGTGGAATGCTAAGTATCCGGCGCAGTGCAGGCGAGATTCGCCTTGGAATCAGAATCTATAACTACCTCTGGAAGGAAGGAGGATGCGCTTGGATATCATCCTGATGCTCCTCATTGTACTGACGGCGACCAAGCTGGCCGGCGACTTGACGGTAAGACTGGGCCAGCCCTCCGTGCTGGGGAAGCTGATCGTCGGCATCATTGTTGGCCCTGCGGTGCTCGGCTGGGTGACCAACGGGGAGATCGTGCGCGACATGGCCGAGGTCGGCGTCATTCTGCTCATGTTCATCGCCGGCCTGGAGACCGATCTCGAGCAGTTGAAGCAGAACTGGAAAGCCTCGGTCGCCGTCGCGCTCGGCGGCATTATTTTGCCCTTCATCGGCGGGTATCTGGGAGGAACCGCCCTCGGGATGGATCAAGGGCAGTCGCTGTTCATCGGGCTGCTGCTGTGCGCCACTTCCGTCAGCATTTCGGTTCAGACGCTGAAGGATCTTGGACATCTCAGCTCCAGGGAAGGAACGACGATTCTCGGAGCCGCCGTCGTCGATGATGTGCTCGTCGTCATCCTGCTGGCCTTCATGCTGAGCCTTCTCGGAGCGGGGACGGAGCAGGCTTCCCTCGGATGGATCGTCGGCAAGAAGGTGATCTTCTTCGCCGGGGCGATTGCCGCAGGCATCTATGCCGTCCCCCTCCTCATGAGATGGCTCGCTCCATTGAAGGTAAGCGAAGCGGTCATCAGCGCGGCGCTCATCATCTGCTTCGCCTTCTCTTATGCGGCGGAGCAATTGGGCGTAGCCGGCATTATCGGGGCATTCGCCGCCGGCATCGCCATCTCGCAGACCGACTTCAAGCAGGAGGTGGAGCACCGGCTGGAGCCGATCGCTTACGGAATTTTCGTGCCGGTCTTCTTCGTGAGCGTCGGATTGGAGGTCACCTTCGCCGGGCTTGGCCAGCATGTTGGATTTATGCTGCTATTTTCGCTTCTCGCGATTGCCACCAAGCTGTTCGGCTGCATGCTGGGGGCGCGCATGACGGGGTTCGGCCGCCGCAGCGCGTTCGGCATCGGGTCGGGGATGGTATCCCGCGGCGAGGTCGCCCTCATCATCGCCACCGCTGGCCTCGAGGGGGCCCTGTTCGACCCCGTCCTGTTCACGCCCCTCGTCATCGTCATCATCGTGACGACGCTCGTCACGCCCCCGATGCTCAAATTGGCCTTTCGGCAGGGCGGAAGCCGCTCCTGACGTCAGCCGCCTCGGCGGACGGTCATTCTGCCCGGCTGCGTACGCCCCCGCCGGTCCCCGTCCGGGCCTGCCAATAGCGCGGAAAGACTCATTCTCTTCCTTTCGATCTGTGTTATAATGGAGTGAACACATATGTTCGCCAGACATACACGGAATCGTTAGGGAGAGATTTTTTTTGCGAATATTAGGAATTGACCCGGGCATTGCCATTGTCGGCTTCGGATTTGTGGATAAAATCGGCAACAAGGTCATTCCCGTGCAATATGGCTGTATTCAGACCGATTCGGCCACCGCTCCGGAGATCCGGCTGCTGCAAGTGTTTGAAGCAGCGGAGGAATTGCTGGATCGCTATAAGCCGGATGCGATGGCGATTGAGAAGTTGTTCTTCAACCGCAACGTGACGAATGCCTTCAGCGTGGGACAAGCCCGCGGCGTCGTCATTCTCGCGGCCGCGAAGCGGGGCATTCCGATCGGGGAGTACACCCCGATGCAGGTGAAGCAGGCGGTTGTCGGTTACGGCAACGCCGAGAAGAGACAGGTGCAGGAGATGGTGCGGCTGCTGCTGAAGCTGAAGGCGATACCGAAGCCGGATGATGTGGCGGACGCCTTGGCCGTGGCGCTATGCCATGCGCATTCCAGCGGATTACATGACAAATTGAACGGAGTATTGCGTCCATGATTGATTTTGTTCGCGGACCGGTGGTCCATTTGGAAGCCGATTATGTCGTATTGGAAGTTCAAGGGATCGGGTATCGCATATATACGCCGAACCCGTACGCGTTTGCGAAGTCGGAAGCGGCCGTAACCGTATATACGCACCATCATGTGCGGGAAGACGCGATTCTGCTGTTCGGATTCGCGTCGCGGCAGGAGCAGAAGCTGTTCCGCCGCCTGATTGAAGTCAGCGGCGTCGGACCGAAGGTGGCGCTCGGCATTTTGAGCGCAGGGAAGCCGGATTCGGTCGTGGCGGCGATTCAGCAGGAGAACTATTCGTTCCTGACGAAGCTGCCCGGAATCGGGAAGAAGACCGCTCAGCGCATCGTGCTTGATTTGAAGGACAAGCTGGACGGCATGGGCTGGGACACGGATCCGGGATCGCTGTTCGCAGAGGTGCAGACGATCGAGGACGATCGGGAAGACGGCGCGTGGGGCGAAGCCCGCGAAGCGCTGAAGGCGCTTGGCTACAAGGATGTCGAGCTGGATCGGGTCTGGAACGGTCTGCAGCATCGCGTGCATGCGGACGAGACGGTCGACTCGCTCATGAAGAAGGCGCTGCAATTGCTGTTCACAGGGTAAGGAGAGGCGGTACAGATGGAAGAACGCATCATTTCAGCCAATTATATGATGGAGGATCAGGCGGTCGAGTTGAGCCTGCGTCCGCGTTATTTGTCTGAATACATAGGGCAGAACCAGGTGAAGGACAATCTGAAAATATTCATCGAAGCGGCCAAAATGCGCAAGGAAGCGCTCGATCACGTGCTGTTGTACGGTCCGCCCGGATTGGGAAAGACGACGCTGTCCAACATTATTGCGAACGAGATGGGTGTCAACATCCGCACGACTTCCGGTCCGGCCATCGAGCGGCCGGGCGACTTGGCGGCCTTGCTGACCAATCTGCAGGAAGGCGATGTGTTGTTCATCGATGAGATCCACCGCCTTCACCGGACGGTGGAGGAAGTGCTGTATCCGGCGATGGAGGATTTCGCGCTGGACATCATTATCGGCAAAGGCCCGAGCGCGCGCTCCGTTCGCCTCGATCTGCCCCGGTTCACTCTTATCGGGGCGACGACGCGGGCAGGCCTGCTCTCGGCGCCGCTTCGCGATCGCTTCGGCGTCGTCAGCCGGCTGGAGTATTACAACAAGGATGAGCTTAGCTTCATCGTGAGCCGCGCCGCCGATATTTTGGACGTCCAGATTACAGGCGAGGCCAGCGACGAGATCGCGATCCGCTCGCGGGGCACTCCGCGGATTGCGAACCGGCTCTTGAAGCGGGTTCGCGACTTCGCTCAAGTGCGCGGCGACGGGATTATTACGCCCGCATTGGCAGGGGAAGCGCTGCGCTTGATCCAGGTCGATGCCCTTGGCCTCGACGCGATCGATCACAAGATGCTTCAGGCAATGATCTCCCATTTCCGCGGTGGTCCGGTCGGACTGGATACGATTGCCGCGACGATTGGGGAGGAGAGCCAGACGATCGAAGATGTATATGAACCATATCTGCTGCAGATCGGATTTTTGCAGCGGACGCCCCGAGGGCGCATGGTTACCAATCAGGCTTACCACCATCTAGGATTGCCAATTCCAGAGAAATAAATTCAATCGACATCGATATTACGCAATTACGCATGTTTACAAGCGGACTTTTTGAACAACATCCACCAGACACGACGAGCAGGAAGGGGAACAGAAGAGTATGACTACCACCTACCGGAATGTGATTCGAAGAACCGTCACCGGCGCCGTCGCAGGCACGCTGCTGCTCGGGGGAGCCGCGATGCTGCCTGCAGGGGTCTTCCCTGCAGCGCCGGTTGTAGCCTTTGCAGATAACGGCCAAGCAGCCAAGGCTGGAGCCCAATCACCGGAGCAGATCGTATCCGAACCGATTCGTGTCGCATTATTTGCCGATTTGGGCAGCCGGTCACCGGGCCAGACGCCTCAGGTGACCCTGAATTCAACCGTCGGGCTTCAGATTGGAGCCCGTGGAGCCGGAACGTCCGGACCGTTGAAAGCAGAACGGACGATCCGCTTCAGTGCGGATGATTACAAAATCAAGCTGTATGAATCGAAGAACAAGGCGGCCGCTCTGGCGGTGCTGAAGCAGGCGGAGGCGAACAACACCGCCGTTATGATTGAATTCAGCCGCCGCGGCGCGACATTCTATTCGGTCTATGCGGGCAGCTACCCGACCGAGAAGGCGGCTGGACAGGCCCTTGACCGCATGAAGGACGATCAAGGCTTGATGGAGCTGGTGCAGGACTACAAGCCCACATTAGCGGGTCCGAATTACCTCCAGGCAGGAACCTATTCGTCCGAGAAGGAGGCGGCACCGGCGCTGAAGACGCTGCTGGATGCCGATATCGACGCCTATCTCGTTACGATGCTGGACAACGGGAAGAGCCGGGTAGCGGTATGGGCCGGACAAGCGGCCTCGGCAGCCGATCTGGGCGACACGAAGCAGAAAATAGCCCGCGCCTCCTTGACGGCCGAAACTGTGCAGGCGGACGGCGCGCTTATACATATGAAGGAAGCCGACGAAGGCAAGACGATTACGCATTACCGCGTGAACGGCGACGCGAAATGGATGGTGTCGACGAGCACGCCAAGCACGATCCAGGTAACGGAGCGGTACGGGCGGGCCTACCGCGGCGATATGGAGGTCAGTCTGCACAAAGATAAGCTGGCGCTCGTCAATGAAGTTCCGCTGGAGCAATATTTGGTATCTGTCGTCGGCGGCGAGGTGTATGCCGAATGGCCGGAGGATGCGCTGAAGGCTCAGGCGGTCGCTGCCCGGACGTTCGCGCTCTACCAGAACGGCAAGTTCGAGATTGCGAATGTGGTGGATACGACGTTAAGCCAGGCGTACTTCGGCGTAGAGAAGGAGCATGACAATATCCGCAAAGCCGTCGAAGCGACGGCAGGGGAAGTGCTTATGCAGGATGGGAAGCTGATCGAAGCCATCTTCCACTCCAATGCCGGAGGGAAGACCGCCGATCCGAGCGAGATCTGGGGCGGAGACTATGGCTACTTCCAGGTGGTAGACAGCCCGGACGAAGGGGTACTGGAAGGCAAAAAATCATGGTTCCAGGTGATCTTGCCGGACGGGAAGAGCGGTTATGTGCGGGAAGATGTCGTTCGTCCGGTGAACCGTAATAATGAAGCGGGATTCGAGCAGGTTACCGCGATTGAAGACGGCACGAACGTAAGACCGATTCCGGCAATTCAATCGAATGTCGCTCCCGTAGCGAAGGTGAACGAAGGGACGGAGATGACGGTGATCGACACGGTGCCGGAATCAACCGAGATGAATTGGGTCCGCGGGCCATATACCTCTGCCCAGATTACCGCCTGGCTCAAGGAGCGGACCAAGACGGAGCTGAACGGACCGGTAACGAGCTTGGAGATTACCGAGCGCGGACCTTCGGGGCGCGTGACCAAGATCGAAGCGAATGGCGTTCCTGTTGGAGTTAGCTACCCGGACAACTTCCGGAGCGCGTTCGGCGGCTTGCCGAGCACGCTGTTCGATATCGTGCCGGCCGGAACCGCCGCTGTGATCGGGGCGGACGGCAAGGTGAAGGACACGAAGCTGGCCGGTTCGGCAGCCCAAGGCTCCGGCGGCGCCAGCGGCTCGTCTTTGCCGGCGGGAACGGTGGCCGTTGACGGCAAAGGCAAGGCGGAAGTGCTGTCGAAGGAAGCGTCCTTCCTGTTCGTCGGCCGCGGCAACGGCCATGGCGTCGGCATGTCGCAATGGGGCGCGAAGGGTCTGGCCGATCAAGGGTATGACTACGAAGCAATCTTGAAATACTACTATAAAAACGTAGATTTAGTGAAACGGTAGGGCGTAAAACGATATGGATGTAAATTTATTTGATTTTCATTTGCCGGAACACCTCATTGCCCAGACCCCGCTGGCGGATCGAACGGCATCGCGTCTGCTGGCATTGAATCGGCGGACCGGAGAAGTGGAGCATCGGACTTTTCCCGATATTATTGAATACTTGAAGCCGGGCGATCTGCTGGTGCTGAACGATACCCGGGTCATCCCGGCCCGGCTGCACGGCGTCAAGCCGGATACGGGCGGGCATGTCGAGGTGCTGCTGCTGAAGCAGGAGCAGGATGATATGTGGGAAGTGTTGGTCAAGCCAGCCAAGCGGCTGAAGCAGGGGGCGAGCGTCCGCTTCGGGGACGAGCTGACCGGGACCGTCATCGAGGAGCGCGAGATGGGCGCGCGGCTCATCCGCTTCGAGTACGCGGGCATCTTCAATGAGATTCTCGATCGATTGGGGCAGATGCCGCTTCCTCCGTACATTAAGGAGCAGTTGAATGACCGGGAGCGTTATCAGACGGTATACGCGAAGCATGAAGGGTCGGCGGCGGCTCCGACAGCCGGCCTTCATTTTACGAACAGCATCCTGGAGCAGATTCGGGCCAAAGGGGTGCGCATCGCCATGATCACGCTTCATGTCGGTCTGGGCACGTTCCGGCCAATGTCGGCGGACGTGGTCGAGGAGCATGTGATGCATGCCGAATATTACGAGATGTCCGAGGAGGCGGCCGCGCTCATCAACGAGACGAGAGGCTCGGGCGGACGGATTATCGCCGTCGGCACCACTTCGTGCCGGACGCTGGAGACGGTAGCCGGCCGCTACGGGGCAGACCCGGTGGCGGCATGCTCGGGCTGGACGGATATTTTTATTTACCCGGGATATGAATTCCGTCTTGTCGACTCGCTGCTGACGAACTTCCATCTGCCCAAGTCAACCTTGGTGATGCTCGTCAGCGCCTTCGCCGGCCGGGAGCATATTATGGCGGCTTACCGGGAAGCGATAGAACAAGAATACCGGTTCTTCAGCTTCGGCGATGCGATGTTTATCTTCAAAGACGACTAACCTAATTACGACAAGGATGATGATTCGATGGCAGCAGCAGTAACGTATGAATTGATCAAAACATGCAAGCAGACCGGCGCGCGCCTGGGCATCGTCCATACGCCGCACGGGTCGTTTGAGACGCCAACATTTATGCCGGTCGGCACGCAGGCGACCGTCAAGACGATGAGTCCCGAAGAATTGAAGGAGATGAGCGCGAAGATTATTTTGAGCAATACGTATCATCTTTTTCTCCGGCCGGGACATGAGATCGTACGGGAAGCGGGCGGATTGCATAAATTCATGAACTGGGACCGCGCGATATTGACAGACAGCGGCGGATTCCAAGTCTTCAGCTTAAGCGACATGCGCAATATTGAAGAGGAAGGCGTTCATTTCCGTTCCCATCTGAACGGAGACAAGCTGTTCATCTCTCCGGAGAAAGCGATGGAGATTCAGAATGCGCTCGGTTCCGACATTATGATGGCATTCGACGAATGCGCTCCTTATCCTGCCGAGCATAGTTATGTCAAGCATTCGCTCGAGCGGACGACCCGCTGGGCGGAGCGATGCCTGAACAGTCATGCGAGACCGCATGATCAAGCGCTGTTCGCCATCGTGCAGGGCGGAATGTATGAAGATCTGCGCATACAGAGCGCCAAGGATTTGACTTCGATGGATTTCCCGGGGTATGCTATTGGAGGACTCAGTGTGGGTGAGCCGAAGCCGTTGATGTACGTGGCATTGGAGACGACGGTGCCCCTCTTGCCTGACAGCAAGCCGCGATACTTGATGGGAGTCGGATCGCCGGATGCATTGGTGGAAGGATCGATGCGCGGAATCGATATGTTCGATTGCGTCCTGCCTACCCGTATCGCGCGCAACGGGACAACGATGACGAGCCAAGGCCGTCTCGTCGTGCGGAATGCCAAGTTCACAAGGGATTTCGGACCGCTTGATCCGAACTGCGATTGTTATACGTGCCGCAATTATTCGCGTGCGTATCTCCGCCATTTGATTAAGGCGGATGAGACGTTTGGCTTGCGCCTGACGACGTATCACAATTTGTATTTCCTGTTGAATCTGATGCGTCAAGTTCGTGAAGCCATTCGCGAAGATCGTTTGCGTGACTTCCGGGACGAATTTTTTGAAGCTTACGGAATGGATCGCAACGAGAGCGGCTTTTAATGGACCGCCGATGGCTGAGTGCGCGCATATAGACAACGGCATTGGCAGGAGGAGTCCATACATAGGTTAACCATTTGGAGAAAGGGGGATTGTCCATGTTTTTAGCCGGAGCAGCTGATCCTGGTGCTGGCGGCGGGTTGTTAACGATGCTGCTGCCATTCGTGGCGATGTTTGCGGTGTTCTATTTCCTGTTGATCCGACCGCAGCAGAAGAAGCAGAAGCAGCGTAATTCGATGCTGAGCCAGTTGAAAAAAGGGGACAAAATCGTGACGATTGGCGGCCTTCATGGGACGATTATGGAGATTACCGACGACATCGTCGTCCTGCGTGTCAATGATGTTACGAAGATGACATTTGACCGCAATGCGATTAGCACGGTGGTCACTAGCGAGGAAGCCGCAAGCGCGTCATCATAGTCTAGTCGCCTTTTACCGAACACGATATTTATCGCTTCAGACTGTCGACAAAGTCCTGTCGACAGTCTTTTTTCTTAGGAAGGGCGGGGCCAGGGAAGGCAGAACAGGTTAGGTTAGGGCAAGCTGGTCCGCGCATGAAGCAAGCTGTTCCCCGCATGAAATTGCTGCATTCTTGCAGTATTGGTGGAGCAGATGATAGGGATAAAAAACGTAAAGAACTCCCGCGATTGCCGTATTTCGCGGGAGTTTGTCTTCAATCTAAAGCGATGCCTCGTCAGAGACATCGCTTTTTTGTCCATTTTCAGATTTTCGAATCCGGATACGATTTGGTATACGCTTTGCCGCCGCGCTTGGACAGCTGCGTATTCCACGAAGTCCGGACCCCTGCCCATTTCATTCCGAGCCAAGAGGCCGTAATTGCCAGTATCGTTCCCGCGATCATATCCGTCAGCCAATGAATGCCGAGGTAGAAGATCGAGAAGATGACGATGAGGGCGCTGATTGAGGTGAAGATCGCCCAACGTCGGTTGCCGGATTGCGATGCGAGCAGCGCAACCGTCACGGATATCGATGTATGCAAGCTAGGGAAGCAGTTATCCAATCCGGATAATTGCCGGTAGTTCTCTTCGAATGACGGAAACACGTCGAGCATGCGGAACTCTACGGCGGCCGGCGGATAAGACCATACTTCGTTCACCGGGAAGAACAGATAGAACGGGATGGCTACCGCGTAATTGATGATGACCGCATAGCATACCGCCCGCGCCATGCGAAGATTATCCTTCGCGATATAGATGGCGATGGAGCCGACAATGAGCGACTGGAAGACAACAATATAAAAAAAGGCGACGACCTGGGTAAGAAGCGGATGATGGAACAGCTTCTGAATGCTGTGTACGAATTGGCCTTCCAGCTGATGAATATGGGAAGTAAAATCCCAGTTGATGGCCAGCGCTGCCTCGACGGTCAGCTCAAAGTTGTTCACGAGCAAGATAAGAATGAGGCCGATAAAAGCGAATAAGAAAGAGCGGGAATGCCGCAAAGCCTTGTAAAATGCAGCGACGACTGCCAGCGGCTGCTTGCCTGATCCGAACCAAAGCAGCAGGATAACGACCGCGATAGTCCATAACGTGACCGTCTGCATGGAGTGAAATAATACCACAAATATCCCCCTATATATTTCCGGTAAACGGTTATTTAATTCATTTAGTATACCATAAAGAGCAGGGGGAACATATGCACCCAAGCGACCATTTCTACCTGCCGGTCCGGATGCTTATTTGTTGTGGCTCATATTGACGCCGAATATGCCGCCGAGCGCGCCGCAGGCGCTTGCGGCAGCAACGAGAATCAGCTTCTGCAAGCTGATGCCGGCATCCATGGCGAGAAAGCCGATAATGAGGACAAGCATGGCGTAGCAAAAACCGGTCAGACCGCCATAGTACCAGCCTCTCCGCCCGCTGCGCCGGCCTGCCGTCCAGCCTCCGATAAAAAGAGCGATGATATGGACAAGATAAATATAGCCGAGCGTCTTGTCCTCATTGGCGGAACTGGAGTAGAGCAGCACGGATAAGGCCAGGGCGCCCATGGCCATCCAGATAAACGAATTGACGATGCCGGCCAAAATGGGGTGATTCGGCTTCCATTGTGATACACGCTGCAATGCATTCATGATAGGGATTCTCCTTTCGGCTTGAATTATCGTTCCCGAGCGTGGGTGGGACAAAATATATCTGGTAGTACAGATCGTATGGGCAAGCAGATAGAAATAGTACAAGACATAGACGAAAAATAATGAACGGCGTTATAATATGTGAGCAAAAATATCGAATCCGTCATGGGATCCCCGGATCCGAATTGAAGCTATTGCGCAGAGAGGGATGGAATGACATGGGACATGATGCGTCGACATGGCAGGTCACGATTGCGGTAATCGTCTTTTTAGTGACCTATGCCATCATCATTTCGGAAAAAATTAACCGGGCCATTATCGCCCTGCTTGGAGCAGTGGCGATGCTTGTGCTGCAAATCGTAGATGTGCACCGCGCGTTCACCGAGCATATCGAATGGAACACGATTTTCCTGCTGGTCGGGATGATGATACTGGTCGGGATTACGAACAAGAGCGGTATCTTTCAATATGCCGCCGTCAAGGCGGCCCAGCGAACAAAAGGCAGGCCGATCCGGATCCTGGTGATACTAGCGACGTTAACTGCGGTCGGATCGGCTTTTCTGGATAATGTGACGACCGTGCTGCTGGTCGTGCCAATTACGTTTTCCATTACCCGGATGCTCAGTATCAATCCGGTTCCGTTTTTGATTACGGAAGTGATCGCATCGAATGTGGGCGGCACCGCAACCTTGATCGGCGACCCGCCGAATATTATGATCGGGTCTGCGAACCCGCATTTGACTTTTAATATGTTCTTGATCTATTTGGCGCCGGTCATCGCGGTCATCATGGCCGTGCTGCTTGCCGTGCTCGTATTTATTTACCGGAAGCAGTTGAAGGTCACGGACAGTCAGCGCCAAGCGCTGATGGAGCTGTCGGCGGAATCGTATATTTCCGACAAGGGGCTCGTCAGGAAATCGGTCACGATCCTCGTATTGACGATCTTGGGCTTCATGCTTCACTCGGCCATTCATGTGGAGCCGGCGGTTATCGCGATGGCGGGAGCTACGCTGCTGATGCTGATCGGCCTGAAGGGTGAAGAAGAGCTGGAAGAAGCACTGCATCGGGTGGAATGGATAACCATCTTGTTCTTCATCGGTCTGTTCATTCTTGTAGGAGGACTAATCGAAGTCGGCATCATCAATCAATTGGCCCAATGGATGTTGAGCGTCACGAGCGGCGATATGACGCGAACCGCCATGTTCGTGCTCTGGGGCTCGGGCATCGCGTCCGCGACGATTGACAATATCCCTTTTGTGGCGACGATGATTCCGCTCCTGCAGGATGTCGGGACCCAGATGGGCATTACGGATCCGAACCAATTGAATCCGCTCTGGTGGTCACTGGCGCTGGGCGCTTGTCTGGGGGGCAACGGGACCTTGATCGGCGCATCGGCGAACGTGATTGTGGCAGGAATGGCGCAGCGCGAGGGACGTGGCTTCGGGTATATGGATTTTCTCAAAATCGGGGCTCCGCTGACGCTGCTGTCGCTGGCGATTTCAACTGTCTACATTTTCCTGTTCATCCTCTAACCGTTCGCGATCCAAGGCGGACGGTTTGGAACAGCCGCTAACCGTATTGTAAGATGCAGGATGGGAACATTTCGATAAGAAAAAGCTGCATGCCTCTCGAGGACCAGGGCCAGAATACACGTTACTGGCACACCGAAAATGGCACCGGGAGGCGTTGCTAATGGAAGTCTGGACTCTCGTATTGCGCACAATCCTGATGTATATTGTGGTCTTCGTCGTGCTTCGTCTGATGGGCAAAAGAGAGATCGGCAAGCTGTCCGTCTTCGATGTCGTCATCTCCATCATGATCGCGGAGATTGCGGTCTTTGTCATCGAAGACGGCAAGAAGCCGCTATGGCAAGGGCTTGTCCCGATCATCGTGCTTATTATCATTCAGATCAGCGTGGCTTACATAGCCTTGAAAAGCCAATGGATAAGGCATTTGTTCGATGGCAAGCCAAGCGTTATCATCAAGAACGGCCAGCTTGACCGCCCGGAGATGGCGCGGCAGCGGTACAATCTGGACGACCTGATGCAGCAGCTCCGCGAGCAGGGCGTGGATAATATCGGAGATGTTCGCTATGCGATACTGGAGGCGAACGGCAAGCTGACCGTGTTCCTGAAGCAGGACTCGGATACGCCGACCGCCGAGCAATCCCAGAGCGGCGCCCAGCAATCGGGAGGCATTCTGGAGGATGATTATACGGGGGATACGAAAGGTCCCGGCCCGGTTACCGCCGGCAGCTCAGCCTCCTCGTCGGGCGGCCGAAAGAAGGCCAAGAAGCAGCGCCCCGCCTTGCGCAAGCCGGAGCGTTACCATTTCACGACCTTGCCGCTGCCGCTGATTATGGATGGCAAGGTGCAGGATCATAATCTGTCGACCATCAATAAGACCCGCTTCTGGTTGAAAAACCAGCTTACGTTGAAAGGCGTCAGCGAATTTAAAGACGTTTTTTTCTGTTCTATCGATCATCGGGGCCACTTATTCGTGGATCGGAAGCATAAGTAGCTGAACCGGATGATTATTTGCGATGCGGCTTCGGCGGCAGCCAATGCCGGACCAGCGGAAGCCGCGTCACATCATCGCGGTTGATGAGGCCCATAATAATGAGCAGTAGCAGATAGACAATGACCCCCGCCATCCCCGCAGCGACAAAGCGCAGCAGGCCGTAGCCTTCCGGCAGCGGAGCGCGCACATAGACCGCCTGAATGCAGCCTGCCATAATCACCATGGCAGATCCCACCTTGATGAAATCGAGCCATGGCATCTTCAATTGAAGATGGCGGATGACGCTCACCGCATGGAGCAGCGTGACGACGACAATATTGATGCATATCGCGATAATGGCTCCATAAATGCCCAATTGAGGCTGAGAAGCCAACTGAATAATGAGCAGAAGCTTCAGGGCGGCTCCGATAAATGTGTTGACGAGGGCGGTTCCCGGGCGCTCAAGGGCCTGCAGCGCAGCCTGCAGCGGCGCCTGCAAATAGATGAAGACCGCGATCGGAGCCATCCATCGCAGCATGGGAGCGACGCTGGCATCGTTATAGAGCAGGACGCAGAGCGGAAGCGCGAGCACGAACATGATGACGGCGAACGGCGCGCCGCATACGAGGGCCAGCCGGATCGCCTGATGTATACGCTTATGAATCGTGCGCATGTCATTTCGGCCGAGCGCCTCGGATAACGAAGGCACGAGAGAGACGGCCAGCGAGTAAGTCAGCGCCCCAGGGAGCGTCAATATCGGGATAATCATGCCCTGGAGAGCGCCGTACTGCGCCGTCGCGATCGCGGTGAGAACACCGGCGGCCGCCAGGCTGCGCGCGATCGCAATCGACTCCAGCAGGTAGGACAGCGAGCCGATAAGCTTGCCTCCCGTTACGGGTAACGCAATGCGGAGCAAGCGGGGAGCTACCTTGTGCGAAGCTCCTTCCTGCAGCGGCTGTGGTGAAGCCGGAGCTCCATCGGCCGCGCCGCTCTCCTTCTGCTTGCGCGCGGACCGCATCAGGAAGACGAGGACGAGCAGCCCTCCGAGCTCGCCTACGACGACGCCGACCATGGCGCCCGCTGCCGCCCATTCCAGCCCGTAGGGGAGGAAGAGATAGGCGAAGCCGATGACGGCCACGATGCGGATAAGCGTCTCGGTTACTTGGGAGACGGCGGTCGGTACCATATTTTGCATGCCTTGGAAGTAGCCGCGCAGCACAGCGGAGATGGCGACCATAACGATGATTGGCGTCATGACGAGAAACGTATAGTACACCCGGCTATCCGTCAGAACGCGGGTTGTAATCCATGGTGCGAGCACGAGACAGGCGGCGGAGAAGACGATGCCCGCGCTTACGGTCAGCTTCATGGCGATGGATAAAATGCGCCGCACGCGGGCACGATCCCCGACAGAGTCCGCCTCGGCGATCAGCTTCGCTACGGCGAGCGGAACGCCGCCTGTAATCAACGTAATGATGACGAGCAGGAAGGGGTAGCCGAGCTGGTAGATTCCTACCCCTTCCGCCCCGATGATGCGCGGAAGAGTAACGCGCGGAATGAACCCGAGTATGCGATTCACAATGCCTGCGGCCAATAAAATCAGCGTTCCCTGTATGAATGACTGCTTCTTCACGTTCCGATCATCCCTCTTCCCCTGAAGACTTGTCTACCTGATATAACCATAAATATGCGGTTGTCCCCATTCCATGACGATTGGCTTGTACCGATGGAAGCGAAAAGTCAGGAGAGGCAATGATTGCTATGGGGTGCGAAGCAGGAATTGCGTGCAGGATCGCGAATAATAAATAGACACGGAAAGGAGTGAGCGGCGTGTCTGAGCCATGCACGGAACAGGAGCGGGTCGAGGCGATCGAAATGTGCTGTGAGAGCAAGGCGGAAGAGCTGAGGCTGCTCGGCTACGAGCAGGTAACGGGGAAGGATGTATGGGAGTGCGTCAGCGCCAAGTATAAAAAAGAGGACGCTGAGCCGGCCATTCATCAGGTCGTCAATGATATTTTGTCTTTGAAAGCAACGCAATTCATGAACTTTATGACGATGGCGGCTTATCGCGGGTCTCCCTTTTTATAAGGCGAGATTTTTTTTATGCCATGATCACAAAAATTGACTCGAAAAATGACGGTCGATATAATAGGAATATTGAATATGAAAGGGGAATAGGGACGATATGAAAAGGGTGTTAGCATTTCTGCTCATCGTTGTCGTATCGCTAGGTGTCATTGTCTGGACTAGCCCTTCGATCGTCAACAACATACGTCTCGGACTCGATCTCAAGGGCGGCTTCGAGATTCTATACCAAGCCTCTCCGCTGGAATCGGGCGGGAAAGTGACTAACGATGCGCTTAAACAGACCGCCAAAAGTCTGGATAAACGGATTAACGCCACCGGTACGAGCGAACCGGAGATTACGATTGAAGGCTCCGACCGGATCCGCGTCAAAATTGCGGACGTTCAGAACGAGGAGGAGGTGCGGAAGAAGCTGAAAGAACCGGCTGTTCTTACATTCCGCAGCTCTGAAGGCTGTAAAGACGCGACCGATTACTGCAAGATTGAACTGAAAGGAACGGACTTCGTCGAAGGCGGAGCGAGCGTCGTATTTGACGAGCTGCAGCGTCCGATCGTAGCGATTAAGCTGAAGGATGCGAGCAAATTCGCCGAAATTACAAAACGTCTCGCCGGTCTGTATGATCCGGATCCGACCAAAGCGCGCAACCATCTGGCGATTTTCATGGATGACACCCTCATCTCCGATCCGTCCGTCAATTATGAGATTCCAGGCGGGGAAGCGACAATTACCGGCCAGCGCACGAAGGAAGAAGCGAACGAGCTGAAGGATACGATCAATCTCGGTTCCTTGCCGCTCAAGCTGACCGAGAAGTACTCGCAGACCGTTACGGCTACGCTTGGCAAGATGTCGCTGGAGCAGACAGTGAAGGCCGGACTCATCGGCACGGCGCTGATTCTGTTATTTATGCTTGTCATCTATCGGCTGCCTGGTGTTATTGCCAGCGTCTCGCTGATTCTGTTTACATGGATTCTGCTGATTGTCTTCTGGCTGTCCGAGATTACGCTGACGCTGCCGGGCATCGCGGCTTTCATTCTCGGTCTCGGCATGGCCGTCGACGCGAATATTATTACGTATGAACGGATTAAGGAGGAGCTGCGCAGCGGCAAGTCGATCAAATCCGCGATGAAGGCAGGCTCCAAGAACTCGTTCCGGACGATTATGGACGCGAACATTACGACCATTATTGCCGGCGTCGTCATGTATATTCTGGGCGAGAGCCAGGTCAAGGGCTTTGCGCTCATCCTGATGATGACGGTTATCGTCAGTATTTTGACGAACGTATTCCTCTCCCGCGTCATGCTGCATGCGCTGGTCAAAGCGAACGTGCTGTCCAAACCGGGATATTTCGGCGTAAAGGAGAGTGAAATCCGTGCGCTTTAAAGGAACGTTCAACTTTGTTCATTCCAGCAAATACTTCTTTATTTTGTCGATCATTATTACGATTGTCGGCGCGATCTCGCTTAGCGTGTTTGGCTTGAACTACGGGGTAGATTTCAGCTCGGGCACGAACGTGGACATTACGCTCTCAAAGCCGGTGGAGAAGGCCCAGATCGAGCAGATGCTGGAGCCGTACCACTTGAAGAAGGAGCCGACCATTACGATGGGCAGCGACCGGGTGACGATCCGGTTCACGGAAGTGCTGACCGAGCAGATGGAGAACCAGTTCAAGGCAGATTTCAAAAAGCTGGACGCGGGCGCTTCATTCGAAATCAATACGGTCGATGTCGAGATTGCGCGCGAGCTGCAGCGCAATGCCTTGCTCGCGGTCCTGATCGCGAGCATCGGCATCATTATCTATATCAGCATCCGCTTCGAATGGCGCTTCGCCATCTCGGCGGTCGTCGCCTTGCTGCATGATGCGTTCATGGTTATCAGCATCTTCTCGATATTCCGGCTTGAGGTCAATCTGCCGTTCATTATCGCGGTGCTGACCATCATCGGATATTCCATCAACGATACGATCGTTATTTTTGACCGGATTCGCGAGAATATGAGATTTGCCAAGGTCAAAAATATACATGACTTGTCCCATCTCGTGAACGACAGTATTTATCAGACGCTGACCCGTTCCATTAATACGGTGTTGACCGTTCTCGTGGCGGCCCTCTGTCTGTTTATTTTCGCGAGCGAGTCGATCCGGATGTTCTCGCTGGCCATTCTGGTCGGCTTGGCATTCGGCGCTTATTCCTCGATCTTCATCGCGAGCCCGCTGTGGGTCGTCTTGAAGAGCAAGGAGAAGAACAAGTCCAAGTCTCCGGCGAAGCCGAAGCAGGCGTAACCGCCAACTTCAAGCCGAAGGATGCGGCGGCAATGGAACGAGTCCCGGCTTGGCTTCCCTGCCGCAGCCTGCGGCGCAAGCATAAAGATGAAGCCGCGTCAGTACAGGATGCTGACGCGGCTTTGATGTTGCAAGCAAGAACAGACTCATGCGAAGTCGAAGTCCACAATAGGAATGAAAAAAATGAAATGCGAGGGTTGCGACATGACGACCGATCGGTTTGCAAGGGCCGAGGCAGGGGCATGGCTGGGCATTATCGGCAATCTGCTGCTCGCGCTGCTCAAAGGGATTGCCGGCTTCTTTGCGGGCAGCCAAGCACTCATCGCGGACGCTTGGCACTCCGCCTCGGATGTGGCGGGATCCGGCGCCGTCCTTGTTGGCTTGAAAGCAGCGAAGCGCCCTCCGGACAAGGATCATCCGTATGGACACGGCAAAGCGGAATCCATCGCCGCCATCATCGTCTCGGTGCTGCTGCTCGTCGTCGGGCTTGAGCTCGCCGTCTCGGCCGTGAAATCGGTATGGCACGGGCAGATGGACATCCCGAAATGGTACGCTCTCGCCGCGATTATGGTGTCTATCGTGGTGAAGGAAGCGATGTTCCAGTACAAGTTCCGGCTGGGCAAGCGCTTATCATCGCAAGCATTGATTGCGAACGCATGGGAGCATCGTTCCGATGTCTATTCCTCCATCGCGGCGCTGATCGGGGTGGGAGCCGCGATGCTCGGCGGGATGTATCATATCGAATGGCTGCTGTATCTGGATCCGGCAGCCGGATTTATCGTGGCGCTTCTTGTGCTGCAGATGGGAACGAGATTGGTGAAGGAAGCGATTCACTCGACGATGGACCATGTTCTTCATGATGAAGAAGCGAATCCGCTCATCCGGGCCGTACAGTCGGTCAACGGCGTCATTACCGTCGACAATCTGCGGGCGCGGGAACATGGCCATTATGTTATCGTCGATGTTAAAATCAGTGTAAATCCCCGCATATCGGTGGCCGATGGCCATGCGATTGCGAAGCGGGTCAAAAATCATTTAATGCAGCGTTATTTGCATGTGGCAGACGTATTTGTCCATGTGAACCCGTTCGAAACCGGCAATCCGTACCGGATTCCGGACAATGACGGGGGAGAGTCTACGCTGCTGCAATGAGGATGTTAAAGGAGTGGGAGGATGCTTCATCCACGCTCCCGGTGGATCTGCTCTGACGTGCCGGATACCGGCATCGAGCAGCTGGCCCAGGAAGCCCGGGTCTCGAAGCTGGTCGCCCGTATGCTGGCCGTACGGGGGATTGCAGACGCAGAGCAGGCGCACCGGTTTTTGCATGCGGATATTGATGAGATGCACGATCCATATTTATTGGCAGGAATGGAAGACGCGGTGGCCCGAATCCGGACAGCGCTTGCGAACCGCGAGCGCATTCGCATATATGGCGATTACGATGCGGACGGAGTCTCGAGCACATCGCTTATGATTTATTTGATGCGTCACCTGGAGGCGGATTTCGATTATTATATCCCGCATCGGGCCAACGAAGGGTACGGGCTGAACAAGGCCGCGCTGGAAGATGCCAAGGCTTGCGGCGTCACCCTCGTCGTAACGGTCGATACCGGGATAAGCGCCGTGGAGGAAATCGCTTACGCCCGCGGGCTTGGAATCGACATCGTGGTGACCGATCACCATGAGCCTCCGGAGCAGCTTCCGGAAGCCTGCGCCCTGGTCAATCCGAAGCTGCCTTATTGCCCTTATCCGTTCAAAGGGCTGGCCGGTGTCGGGGTGGCCTTCAAGCTGGCGCACGCGCTGCTCGGACGGATTCCCGAGGAGTGGCTGGAGCTGGCCGCCATCGGCACTGTCGCTGATCTGATGCCTCTGCTGGATGAGAACCGCATTCTCGTGCGGGCAGCCCTGCAGCGGATGAAGCGTTCCCGCTATGCCGGGATTCGGGCGCTGCTTCAAGTGTGCAGCATCGATCCGAAGGAAGTGACCTCGACGCATATCGCCTTCTCGATGGCTCCGCGAATCAATGCCAGCGGCCGGCTCGATCATGCCGGCATCGCGGTTCAACTGCTGACGGCGGAAGACGACGCGGCGGCCGAGGCGTTCGCATGGGAGCTGGATCGGTTGAATAAGGAGCGGCAGAAGATCGTCGACGGCATCGTCAAGGAAGCGGAAGCACAGTTGGTGGAGAAGATGGAGGATACGGGCGAGCCTCCTCATGTCATCGTATTGGCCGCGGAGGGCTGGAATGTCGGCGTCATCGGGATCGTCGCTTCCAAAATCCTCGAAAAATATTACCGTCCGACCTTCGTGCTGGGAATCGACGGGGAGACGGGATTGTGCAAAGGCTCGGCCCGGTCGATCCCGGGCTTCGATCTGTACGAGGCGATGCAGGCGTGCGGCGAACTGTTCGAGCATTATGGCGGTCATCAGGCCGCGGCAGGCATGACGATTCAGGCAGACAAGCTCGCGGAGCTTGAGCGGCGCCTGCAAGAGATTGCCGAGGGTATACTGACAGAGGAGCACTTCGTTCCTTGCGTCGAAGTGGACGCGGAATGCGGCTTGAATGAGATTCCGCTGGAAGTGATCGACCAGCTGGAGCAATTGGCCCCGTTCGGCATGGGCAATCCGAGCCCCCGGGTCGTCATCCGCAACGCGCGGGTGCGCGAGATCCGGACGATGGGCAAGGAAGGCCAACATTTGAAGTTGATGTTGAGCCAAGAGCGTGCTACATTGGATGCGGTAGCTTTTCACCGGGGGGGCTTGGCCCGAAGGATTGCGAGTGACGTGAAGGCGGATGTGCTGGGCGAGCTGTCCGTCAATGAATGGAACGGTCGGCGCAGACCGCAGTTGTTCATGCAGGATATCCGAATCCAGGAGCGGCAGCTGTTCGATTTGCGGGGGATCCCGGAGGCTTGGGAGACCGCCGTCCAGCTGGCGCGTATATTGGAGCAGGATGGAGACGGCGCAAGCGTGCTCGTCACGACCCGTGAACAGGCGGGCGTGCATGCCGCGGAATCGTTCGCGTGGCTGTATAGCGACGAGGAGGATGGACCGGTCGTCGTTCCTGGCGCATGGCGGGGAGACGAGCCGTTCATTGCCGCGATGTCGGAGCGCGTTCGCGAGATGGTGCTGTTCGGGATGCCGCCATCGGAGCAGGATTGGAGCCGGTTAATCCGCCAGCTTCGCCATATGGAACGGCTGCATGTCGTGCTGCCGCGCGAACCGATCGGGGGACGGCTTCATATGCCGACGCGCGATCGAATCAAGCGGGCTTATGCCGAATTGAGACGGGTACATACATGGACCAATGAACCCGAGCCGATGCGAGCGCTGGCCAAGCGCGTCAACTTGTCCCTGCGGGAATTCATGCTGCTGCTCGATATGTTCAAGGAGCTGCAATTTTTAACTTGCACTCATCATAAACATACAACGACATTCGAAATGGCGGCACAGCCGGCGAAGACCTCGTTGGAAGCTTCCCAACGTTACCGGGACTGGGCAACTGCAGCCGCCTGGGAGCAGCGCTGGTATGAGCCAGCGACGGAGGAGTTTGCAGCATGGCTGTGGTCCTGCTGGGACGAAGACCGCGATGTTTCATTACTTAGGAGGAGTTCAGATGGATTTTAAATCGTATATTCGGGTCATCCCCGATTTTCCTCAGCCGGGAATCAGCTTCAAAGATATTACGACGCTGTTGAAGGACGGTTCCGCTTATCAGGCGGCGATCGCCGCAATGAAGCAGCTGGTCGAGGATAAGCAAATTGATCTGATTGCCGGACCGGAGGCGCGCGGCTTCGTCGTAGGCGCTCCGCTCGCCTTGGCGATCGGGGCCGGATTCGTCCCGATTCGCAAGAGCGGCAAGCTGCCGGGTGAGACGATTGAAGCGGGCTATGCGCTGGAATACGGCAGTGACAAGCTGGCCATGCACAAGGATGCGATCAAGCCGGGGCAGAAGGTGTTGATTGCCGACGACCTGCTGGCAACCGGAGGCACGATCTCGACGGCCGTCAATCTGGTGCGTCAACTGGGCGGAGAAGTGGTCGGTGCGTTGTTCCTGATCGAACTGAGCGACCTGAACGGACGCGCCAAGCTGCCGGATATTGACGTGCGTTCCCTGATGACTTACTAATAGGTGAATGTCAAAAACCCCCTGAACCGGGCTGACGCCCGTTCCAGGGGGTTTCTTGCATGCATCAGGCTTGCTCGTTAGACAAGCCCAGCTTGTCAATGATGATGAAGAACAGGTTGAGCACGATGCCGAGCACCGTGGCCAGCGCCATTCCCTTCAATTCTACAGCGCCCAGCTTCAAGGTGGCGCCGCTGATGCCGATGACGATGATGAGCGTCGTCAGCAGCAGATTTTTCGGCTTGCCGTAGTCGACCTTGGCATCGACGAGCACCCGCAGGCCGGATGCCGCGATAACCCCGAACAACAGCAGGGATACGCCGCCCATGACGGGCACCGGGATGTTGGCGATGAGGGCGGATACTTTGCCGAAGAACGACATGATAATGGCAATGACCGCCGCGCCGCCGATGACATATACAGAATAGACGCGGGTAAGCGCCATGACACCGATGTTCTCCCCGTACGTCGTGTTCGGCGTCGAGCCGAAGAAGCCGGAGAAGATGGTCGAGATCCCGTTGCCGAGCAGGGAGCGGTGAAGCCCCGGGTTTTTCGACAGATCGCTGCCTACAATATTGCTAGTTACCATCAAATGCCCGATATGCTCCACGACGACGACCAGTGCCGCAGGCACGATAATAGCGATCGCCGTCCAGTTGAATTCAGGGAACGTGAATGTCGGCGCTTTGAACAGGGCGGCCTCCCGGACCGGATCCATGCTGACGGCGCCCATGAAGTAAGCGACGACATAACCGGTAATGATACCGATTAGAACTGGAATAATTTTGAAGAAGCCGCGGAAGAGCACATTGCCGAGCACGGTCACGCCGAGCGTGACGCAGGCCAGCGTAATGGCAGTCGAATCGAGCGCGGCTCCCGGAGCGGACGGAATAAATCCCGACATTCCGGCAGCGACCGGAACAAGCTCGAGGCCGATGACCGCGACGATGGCTCCCATGGCGGCCGGCGGGAAGAGCACATCCAGCCAGCGAGTGCCAACCCACTTCACGATAAGCGCGACCGCCACGAAGATGATTCCGCATACGATGAAGCCGGAGAGCGCTTGGGCGTAGCTGCCGCCATTGCCGGTGAGAACGACTGTAACCGGAGAAATGAACGCAAAGCTCGATCCGAGAAAGGCTGGGATGAGCCCCCGGCACAGCACAAGATAGAAGATGGTGCCCAATCCGTTCATCAGCAGTACGATGCCCGGATCGACGTGGAACAGGTTCGGCACCAACACGTTCGATCCGAACATGGCGAACATGTGTTGGATGCTTAGCAGCAGTCCAGGCCCGAAAGCCGGTTTTTCATGCACTTGAATTTCGCGTTGCAAGTCGAATGCACTCCTTTAATATGAAATTGTCATAATCCGTTCTGGATATTATCCCTTAGACCCAACTATATAATTTACATGCTGTCCGGCTTATTTTTCAACAACATTTTTCTGATGGGGCAATAAAATGTCGAGAAAGTCGAGTTTTTTCGAATGAAAAACCTATTTTTCAACAAAAAAAGACAGACTCAATTAGGGAAGCCTAGGGAGACCATTGACGGGAGACACCGAATAAAGGCATAATTAAAGGATATAAATCTGTAGTCTGGCGGATATGCTCCCCGACTGAAGAAAGGAACCGAAACGACTCCAATGGGCATCGATCATTTATTAGAGAAGGCCTCGGCGTATATGAAAGAATCGGATCTGGATCGCGTCCGTGAAGCGTATCTGTTCGCGGAGCAGGCTCATTCGGGGCAGGTCCGGAAATCCGGTGAACCCTATATATTGCACCCTCTGGCTGTCGCCGACATCGTCGTGAGCATGCAGATGGATCCGACTTCCGTCGTAGCGGCGCTGCTGCATGATGTCGTGGAGGACACATCCGTCTCCCTGGAGGAAGTGCGCACCAAATTCGGAAATACATGCGCGATGCTGGTCGATGGATTAACGAAGCTCGAACGGATTCAGTTCCGGTCCAAGGAAGAGCAGCAGAACGAGAATTACCGGAAAATGTTCGTGGCCATGGCCAATGATATCCGCGTTATCGTCATCAAGCTGGCGGACCGGCTTCACAATATGCGGACGCTGAAGTACCAATCGGAAGAGAGTCAACGGCGCATCGCCTACGAGACATTGGAAATCTTCTGTCCCATCGCCCACCGGCTCGGAATCTCGGCCATCAAGTGGGAGATGGAAGACATTGCGCTTCGCTATTTGAATCCGCAGCAGTATTACCGCATTGCCAACCTCATGCACAAGAAGCGCGCCGAGCGGGAGCAGTATATTGCCGACGTTATCGGGCGCATCCAGGAGAAGCTGGAGGAGATGGGCATTACCGCCGATCTGTCCGGCCGACCGAAGCATATATACAGCGTCTACAAAAAAATGACGGCCAAGAGCAAGCAGTTCAATGAAATCTATGATCTGCTGGCGATTCGGATCATCGTCGACAATATCAAAGATTGCTATGCCACCCTCGGCATTATCCACACGCTCTGGAAGCCGATGCCGGGCCGGTTCAAGGACTATATCGCGATGCCGAAGACGAATATGTACCAGTCGCTCCACACGACCGTCATCGGTCCGACGGGGGAACCGACCGAGGTGCAGATTCGGACCTGGGAGATGCACCGCACGGCCGAGTACGGGATTGCGGCCCACTGGGCGTACAAAGAGGGCGGAGCCAATTCGGGCAGCTTCGAAGAGAAGATGACGTTCCTGCGCGAAATTCTCGATTTGCAGCAGGAGACGAACGACGCGCAGGAATTCGTCGAATCGCTCAAAATGGATTTTTTCTCGGATTTGGTGTTTGTATTCACGCCCAAAGGAGAAGTCATCGAGCTTCCGGCCGGATCCGTGCCGCTTGATTTCGCGTACCGCATCCATACCGAGGTCGGGAACCGGACAATCGGGGCGAAGGTGAATGGCCGCATCGTGCCGCTCGATCACCAGCTGAAGACCGGCGATATCGTCGAGATTTTGACGTCCAAGCATTCTTACGGGCCGAGCGCGGACTGGGTCAAAATCGCGCAGTCGTCGCATGCGCGCTCCAAAATCAAGCAGTGGTTCAAAAAAGAGAAGCGGGAAGAGAACGTTCAAAAGGGACGCGAAGGCATCGAACGGGAATTGAAGCGGCTGGGGCTGGAGCCGTCGGCCTGGATGAGCGACGACAAGCTGCTCGAGGTCGCGAAGAAATTCACCTTCAACGATATCGAGGACATGATGTCCGCGATCGGCTTCGGCGGCATTACCGCCTCCCAGATCGTGACCCGCTTGACGGAAAAGCTGCGCAAGGAAACGGAAGAGGCCAATCAGATTGAATTGACCCACGAGGTCAAGGAAGTCAAGAAGGAGCCGGAGCGCAAACCCCGGCCCGCGCATGGCGTCAGAGTGGAAGGCATCGACAATTTGCTCGTTCGCTTCGCCCGCTGCTGCAATCCGGTGCCTGGCGACGAGATCGTCGGGTATGTTACCCGCGGACGGGGCGTCTCGATCCACCGGGCCGACTGCCTGAACATCCCGACGACGATCGACGGGGAAGAGGCGGAACGGATCATCGATGTGCAGTGGGGCGATTCCTCCGAAGCGAATTACAGTGTCGACATCGAGATTACCGGCATGGATCGGAGAGGCTTCCTCAATGAGGTGCTGCAGGCCGTCTCCGAGAGCAAGACGAATATCGCCGCCGTCTCGGGCCGTTCGGATCGCAACCGGCTGGCGATGATTCATATGACGATTCTTATCCGCAATACCGACCATCTCCATTCGGTGGTCGAGAAGATTAAGCGTGTGAAGGACGTGTATACGGTGCAGCGGATCATGCAGTGAGATCGCTGCACTTTTTTGGCATGTTATGAGGTAGTTCAAAAAGTCCGCTTTTGATCACGAAGTGAATCAGGAAGTAACTCGGCATCGAATCTTGCATTCACTCTTGATGTCCGCTGCTCATGTAGCTTACCTACACTCCGCTGCTCCCTCTTCGAGTTCAAGCAACCTTCTCGGTGCTGAAAACCGGACTTTTTGAACACATAATTAAAGAGGTTTTTTCAAAAGAAGTAATTCAAGAGGTAGTTCAACTGCAGGAAGGGATGATAAGGTAGCATGCGAATCGTGGTTCAGCGGTGCAAGGAAGCCGCGGTAACGGTTGAGGAAGAGACGGTCGGGAGCATCGGCCCAGGCTTGATGCTGCTCGTCGGCGTAACGCATGAGGATATGGAGCAGGACGCGATCTGGGCGGCCGACAAAATTGCCGGGCTGCGCATTTTCGAGGATGAATCGGAGAAGATGAATCTGTCGGTTCAGGATGTAGGAGGCGCGATATTGTCCGTCTCGCAATTCACCCTGTTCGGCGACTGCCGCAAAGGACGGCGCCCCAACTTCATGGCTGCCGCGCGGCCGGAGCAGGCGGAGCGGCTCTATGAGAGCTTCAATGAGCGGCTGCGCGGGCTGGGGCTCGCTGTGGAGACCGGCCGCTTCGGAGCAATGATGGATGTGCAGCTGGTGAACTGGGGGCCGGTCACGCTCATCGTGGACAGCCGGGAGTAGTCTCACGCCGGACAAGCTCGGCCCGCCTGGGGAGCGAGCGGGTTGAATAGTGGAATAATTGAACGCGGACGCGGCCCATACTAGGGAGGAACCCTGCGCGTGCTGCCCTGCCCGACCGGATGCTTCGCTTGGCATACGGGATCGGCCGGCAGCTGCGGAAAGGAGCCGTATCGTGCGACAATCTTTGCATCAGCTCGCGATCCAGTACAGCACCTGGGCAGCCGTTCAATCCGTCAAGGAAGCGGCTGCGCTCTTGCGGGAGGAGCAGGCCGAGCAGGACGCTCTTCGCCGCCAAGGAGCCAATGTAAAGCGATAGCCGCGGTCATTCGATGCCCGGTCTTCTTCCATCAGGAAGGGGCCGGGCATTGCTGTCTGTTTCACCGGCTGGGGCGCCGGGGTATTAAGTCGTACGGAAGGACTTCCGCCAGCAATCCGCATCTTCATCTTGGTGCACAGGATGAGGAAAGGGTGGAAATACGATACCAGAAGACGGCGAGGTGACGGAAGATGAAACGAATTCAGGCATATACGCGGACGGAGGACGAGGCGGAGACGCTGCGGATACAGCTTATCGCGGCAGGCGCCACGAATATCGAGGTCGGGGAGCTGGGAGGCCCGCTTGGCAGCAAGCAGATGCTGTTCGCCCCGTTCATAACCGGCAATGCGAATGGCTCCGCTTATAACGGCGGCATATCGGCCGTAGGCCCGGGCGGCATCGTGAGGACGCGCGACGACGGTCAGGAGGCGCTCACGACGACCCCCGCCACGGATTTGACCGGTAACGAAGGGGGTGAGGACATCGCTTCCTCCGAACGGATGGAGCCGCCGGACGGGCTGCGCTATGTCGTCACCGCGAAGGCGGATGAAGCGGACTATCATGACGCCGTCCGGCTTATCCGCGAGAATGGCGGATATTTCGATCCGGGAGAAGAGGGCTAACCTCTTCACTTTATTTCGGAAAGTCAATATGATAGGATAAGGACTGGCGCCCGCATGGATGGGCGCCTTTTTGGGAAGAAAAGCCAATTTGGGCCGCGTAAGGGGGAGCTTGCAGGAAATGCGCATTACAGTAATCGCCAATGAAGCGGCGTTTGAACGTTCGCTTATTCATATTGTTCAATTGTTCATCGAGCAGCCGGAGGTCACATATCAGGTAAGCCAGCAGCCGGAGGCAGAGCGGGCGGAGGAAGCCGAGGCGGTCATCCGTCTCGTGCAGACTGACCCGGAGGCCGGGCTCGCGCCCGAATCGTTCCCGCTCGCGGCAGCGGGCCGCGTTCATGTCCGGGCTGCGCTGGAGCGGAAGGACGGCCCTTCGCTGGAAGCCGTCAATGAACGTCCGTGTCCTGCGGGAGCGACCTATGAGCAGTACCGCAAGCAGGTGAAGAATGCATTCTCCCATGCGCTGCTGCAGGTGCTGACCGCATGGACCGGCATGGAGCAGCCGTGGGGCATTCTGACCGGCGTCCGTCCGACGAAGCTGATGCATGAGGCCCGGCGGCGCGGACTGTCGCAGGACGAGGCGAAGAAGATGCTTCGCGAAGAATATTTGATAACGGACAGCAAGATCGCGCTGATGGAACAGATTGTGGAACGCCAGCTGACGGCACTGCCCGATCTGGATCAGCTTCAGAATCAGCTAAGCATTTATATCGGAATCCCGTTCTGTCCGACCAAATGCGCCTATTGCACCTTCCCGGCCTACGACATCAACGGGCGTCAAGGCTCGGTCGATTCGTTCCTTGGCGGGCTTCACTATGAAATGCGCGAGATCGGACGCTTCCTGAAGGAACGGAATATTCCAATAACGACGATATACTATGGCGGTGGAACTCCGACCAGCATCACGGCGGAAGAGATGGATATGCTGTATGAGGAAATGATGACCTCCTTCCCCAATGTGGAGAAGGTGCGGGAGATTACGGTCGAGGCGGGACGCCCGGATACGATCACGCCGGAGAAGCTGGATGTGCTGCGGAAGTGGAATATCGATCGCATCAGCATCAATCCGCAGTCTTATATTCAGGAGACGCTCGATATTATCGGCCGCCATCACAGCGTGGAAGAGACCGTGGAGAAATACAAGCTGGCGCGCGAACTCGGCATGAATAATATCAATATGGATCTCATTATCGGGCTCCCGGGGGAAGGGACGGCAGAGTTCGCCCATACGCTGCGGGAGACGGAACAGCTCATGCCGGAATCGGTGACGGTCCATACGCTGTCGTTCAAGCGCGCCTCTGAGATGACCCGCCACCGCGGCGAGGAGAAATTCAAAGTGGCCGGCCGGGAAGAAGTGGAGCGGATGATGACGATGGCGGCGGAATGGACGGGGGCGAACGGCTATGTTCCGTATTATTTGTACCGCCAGAAAAATATCCTCGGCAACCTGGAAAATGTCGGCTATGCGATGCCGGGAACCGAGAGTCTGTATAATATTCTCATTATCGAAGAAATTCAATCGATTCTGGGCCTGGGCTGCGGCGCATCCTCCAAATGGGTGCATCCGCAAACCGGCGCGATTACCCGCTTCGCCAACCCGAAGGAACCGAAAGTATACAATGACAATTATGTGGAAGTGACGCGCAAAAAAATAGAAATGATGAAGGAATTGTTCAGGGAGGCCTAAAGGAAACGCTTGCTTTTTTGTAATCTGTTTGTAATCTTTGCTTCATGTTCCTTTAATATTTGCGCCCTATACTGAATGCATGACCCCCTTTTTAATATATTCTTTTGCTGGACCTACATCTGATGTAGGTTTTTTTCTTGACTTTAGCGTGTTACATCCTTACAATGTTCTTTATATTCTGACATACCAACCGATTCAATGACGGGAACAAGTAACCCGCCCCACATGTGCAGAGAGAGGTTCCATGGCTGGAAGAACCTTGATGATGGACGGACGAAGGACATCCCCGAGAACCGGCGGCGAATTCCATTCGGAATCGAATGGATGTGTAGCCGTTCGGCGTCTGGCGTGCGTTATACGTGAATGAAGCGCGGGAAGCGATCCGGAGGCATATGGGCCGGCGAGGGAGAGCGGACGGCGGAATGTGGGTGGCACCACGGGTGATTGGATTCGACAACCAACTCTCGTCCCTTAGCAAATGTTACATTTGCAGGGCGGGAGTTTTTTTATTTTTCAGGAAGCAGGCAGGAGGAGGAAGAACATGGCTTATCAGAAGCCGACAGGCACACAGGATTTGCTGCCGGGCACCGTCGAAATATGGCAGACGGTCGAGCGCAAAGCCCGCGATCTGTGCCGTCGATTCAACTACAAGGAAATCCGCACCCCGATATTCGAACAGACTGAGCTGTTCGAGCGCGGCGTCGGCGAGACGACGGATATCGTGGAAAAAGAAATGTATACGTTCAAGGACAAGGGCGATCGCAGCATGACGCTTCGTCCGGAAAATACGGCAGGCGTCGTCCGCTCCTATGTGGAGAACAAGCTCTACGGCGAACCGGATGTGACGAAGCTGTATTATATCGGGCCGATGTTCCGGTATGAGCGGCCGCAAGCGGGACGCTACCGCCAGTTCCATCAATTCGGCGTGGAGGCGTTCGGGGCTTCGGATCCGAGCCTGGATGCGGAGATTATTGCACTCGGGTATGAATTCATGAAGGAGGTCGGGCTGACCGGCGTCCGCGTGGAGATCAATTCGGTCGGCAACGTGCCGAGCCGCGCGGCATACCGGGAGCGCCTGCTTCAATTTTTGGAGCCGATGAAGGAATCGCTGTGCAAGGACTGCCAGTCCCGAATGGAGCGCAATCCGCTGCGCGTGCTCGATTGCAAGGTCGATCAGGACAAATTCGGCAATGCGCCTTCCATTCTGGACAGCCTGGATGAAGAGTGCGCAACGCATTTTGCCAAGGTGAAGCAGTATTTGTCGGCGATGGGGGTTGAATATGAAGTGAACCACCGCCTCGTGCGCGGACTCGATTATTATACGCATACGGCCTTCGAGTACAAGGCGCAGGGCATCGGCGCCATCGATACGGTCGGCGGCGGCGGCCGCTACAACGGTCTGGTGGCGGATATCGGCGGGCCGGATCAGCCCGGCATCGGCTTCGGCATCGGGCTCGAGCGAATTGCGCTGCTCCTGGAGAAGCAGGGCGTCGATTGCAATGAGACGTCGCCGCTCGATATTTATCTGGTCGGTCTTGGCGAACAGGCGGAGGCCGAGGTGACGAAGCTGCTGAACGATCTGCGGCGCGAAGGACTGGCCGCCGAGAAGGATTACCAGGGCCGCAAGATGAAGGCGCAGATGAAATCGGCCGATCGCATGCATGCGCGTTATGCCGGGATTCTGGGAGATGACGAGCTGTCCCGGGGCGAGATTGCGCTGAAAGAGCTGGCCAGCGGGGAGCAGCGGTTCGTGCCGCTGTCCGAATTGGCGCAGCAGTTGAAGCAGGCTTGAACTGCTGAGGCGCCGCGTGCAGGCAAGAGGCAGACGATGCAAGAACATAGATGAAGAACGATCGATAATGAGGAGAGTGGAGTTCATGATGTATAAGACGCATTCCTGCGGAGATATAACGAAGGCCCGCATCGGAGAGACAGTCACTTTGAACGGCTGGGTACAGCGTCGGCGGGATTTAGGGGGCGTATTGTTCGTCGATCTGCGCGACCGCACCGGCCTGGTGCAGATTGTATTCAACCCGGAATTTTCAACCCGCGCCCATGAGATTGCCGATCGCTTGCGCAATGAATTCGTCGTGGCGGTGAGCGGGCAAGTCGTCATGCGCGACGCGGAGACAGTCAATCCGAACCTGCCGACGGGCGATGTCGAAGTTCGCGTGACGGACATCGAAATATTGAACGGGGCCAAAAACCCGCCGTTCTTCATTGAAGACGGCATCGAAATCGACGAGTCGCTTCGCCTGCGCTACCGTTACCTTGACCTTCGCCGTCCGGAAATGCAGCGCACGCTGAAGCTGCGCTCCAAAGCGTCGAAAGTGATCCGCGATTTCCTGGACGAGCAGGAATTCGTCGAGGTGGAGACGCCGATTCTGACGAAGAGCACGCCGGAAGGAGCACGCGATTATCTCGTGCCGAGCCGCGTGCATCCGCGCGAGTTCTTCGCCCTGCCGCAATCCCCGCAGCTGTTCAAGCAGCTGTTGATGGTATCGGGCCTGGAGCGCTACTACCAGATCGCCCGCTGCTTCCGCGACGAGGATCTGCGCGCCGATCGCCAGCCGGAATTCACGCAAGTCGACATCGAGACCTCTTTCCTGTCCGAGGAGCAGCTGCAGGGCATGATGGAGCAGCTGATGGTCCGCCTGTTCAAGACGACGATCGGCGTGGACATTCCAACGCCGTTCCAGCGCATTACGTATCAGGAAGCGATGGAGAAGTACGGCTCCGACAAGCCGGATCTGCGCTTCGGCCTGGAACTGGTCGATGTCTGCGACCTCGTGGCGAACAGCGGCGTCAAAGTGTTCGCCTCCGTCATCGAGAAGGGCGGCGTCGTCAAAGTGCTGAACGCCAAAGGCTGCGGCACGTGGAGCCGCAAAGATATCGATGATCTCGGCCCGTATGCGGCGCGCTACGGGGCGAAGGGCCTGGCGTGGATTCAAGTGAAGGACGGCGAGTTCCGCGGTCCGATCGTCAAGTTCATGAACGAGGAAGAGATCGCCGCTCTGCGCGAGCGGACGGGCGCCGAGGACGGAGACCTGCTGCTCTTCTCCGCCGATACGCGCAAGGTCGTGTACGATGTGCTCGGCAACCTGCGCCTCTACATCGGCCGCAGACTGAATCTGATCGACGACAGCGCGTTCAAGTTCGCCTGGGTCGTCGACTTCCCTCTGCTGGACTATGATGAGGAGGAGAAGCGCTATGTTGCGGCGCACCATCCGTTCACGCGTCCAAAAGATGAAGACCTGCATCTGTTCGATTCGGATCCGGGCCAAATCCGGGCTCAGGCGTATGACCTCGTGCTGAACGGCTACGAAGTCGGCGGCGGCTCCCTGCGGATCTACAAGCGCGACGTGCAGGAGAAAATGTTCACGGCGCTTGGCTTCTCCCCGGAAGAAGCGCAGGAGAAGTTCGGCTTCCTGCTGAACGCGTTCGAATACGGCACACCGCCGCACGGCGGGATCGCCCTCGGTCTCGATCGTCTTATCATGCTGCTGGCAGGACGCACGAATCTTCGCGAGACGATTGCATTCCCGAAAACGGCCAGCGCGGTCGATCTGATGATGGATGCGCCGAACGTCGTGGAGCCGGCTCAATTGGAGCAGCTTCATATCAAATCGACCTTCAAGAAGAAAGAGAAGAAAGAAGAGCAATAACACGCCCGCTGCTTCGAGCAGCTTGAACGAACGCCCCTTGCCGATCTATGCTATATAGCAGGCGGCCAGGGGCGTTGCCATTATACTCGGGCGTTAGGCCCGCAGGAGGAATAGCTGATGTTGCATCAATTTTCGCGTACAGAATTAGCCATCGGCCCGGAAGGGCTGGACAAGCTGAAGAACAGCACCGTCGCCGTGCTTGGCATCGGCGGCGTCGGCGGCATCGCTGCGGAAGCGCTGGCGCGCACCGGCATCGGGCGCATTATCATGATCGACAAGGATGTCGTCGACATCACGAATGTGAACCGTCAGATCCACGCCTTGACGACGACGGTCGGACAGAAGAAGGCGGAGCTGATGCAGGAGCGGATTAAGCTCATCAATCCGGAGTGCGATGCTATCGCTTTAAATATGTTCTATACGGAAGAGACGTACGAGGAACTGTTCGCCTACGATCTCGATTACGTCGTGGACGCTTCGGACACGATCTCTTATAAGATTCACCTCATTAAGGAATGCTTGCGCCGCAACATCCCGATGATTTCGAGCATGGGGGCGGCCAATAAAATGGACCCGACGCGCTTCCAGGTGGCGGACATCTCGAAGACGACGGTCGATCCGATCGCGCGCGTCATCCGGCAGAAGCTGCGCAAGGACGGCATCAAAAAAGGAGTCAAGGTCGTCTTCTCGACCGAGGAGCCGTTGAAGCCGCGCGTTGACGTGACCGAGAAGATCGTTCCGGAGACGGCCCCGGATATCCGCAAGGCGAAGCAGCCGCCGGCCAGCAACTCCTTCGTGCCGCCGGTGGCGGGGCTGATCATGGTCAGCGTCGTCGTCCGCGATCTGCTTACTACGTTAGAATCACGGTGATGAACATGGATTTATTCTCCTATCAGGAAGAACGGGATCCGGGCATGCGCCTGCTGGCCGACCGGATGCGCCCGCGTAATCTTGATGAATATATCGGCCAGGAGCATATCGTCGGGCCGGGCCGTTTGCTGCGGCGGGCTATCGAAGGGGATCGCATTTCTTCGATTTTGCTGTATGGGCCGCCGGGATGCGGGAAGACGACGCTGGCCAATATTATTTCGGAGCGGACACAGGGAGAGTTCGTCCGCCTCAATGCGGTCGATGCCTCGGTCAAAGACGTGCGGGCGGTCATCGAGCAGGCGGAGAACAACCGCAATCTGTACAATACGAAGACGATTCTGTTCCTGGACGAGGTGCACCGCTTCAACCGTTCGCAGCAGGACGCGCTGCTGCCCGCCGTCGAGAAGGGAACGATCATCTTCGTCGGCGCCACGACGGAAAATCCGTTCCATCATGTCAACGGAGCGTTGATGAGCCGCTCGACGCTGTTCCAGCTCAAGCCGCTGACGAAGGAGCATTCGCTGAACGCGATGCGGCGGGCGCTGGCCGATGCGGAACGGGGGCTCGGCTTCATGAAGGTGGAGGCGGAGCCGGGAACGCTGGAGCATATCGCCGCGATGGCGAACGGCGATATTCGCCGGGCGCTCAACGCGCTGGAGCTGGCGGTCATGACGACCTCGCCGGAGTCGGACGGAACCGTCCGCATTACGATGGAGGTCGCGGAGGAGTCCGTGCGGAGGCCCCTCGTGCAGGCAGACGAATCGGTGCAATACGATGTGCTGTCCGCCTTCCACAAGAGCATCCGCGGCTCCAGCGATGCGGCGCTGTACTGGTTCCTCTACGCGGTGGAGAAGCTGGGCATGGATCCGATGACCTTCATCCGCCGCCTCACTGTCGCCTGCAGCGAGGATATCGGCCTGGCCAATCCGCAGGCGATGGTTCAGGCGGTCAGCGCGCTGGAGGCGTACCAGCGCATCGGATGGCCGGAATCGAAATATATTGTCGCCCAGGCGATTCTGTTCGCCGTAGAGAGTCCGAAGTCGAATTCGATTCCGGCGGCCATCGCCCGCGTCATGGCGGCATTCGACGACTATCCGTCGGCTCCTGTGCCGCTCCATCTCCGCGATGCGCATTATAAAGGGGCCGAGAAGCTGGGGCATAAGGGCTACAAATATCCGCATGATTATCCTGGGCATTATGTCGATCAGCAGTATTTGCCGGATTCAATCCGTAACCGGGTCTTCTTCATGGCCAGCGAGCAAGGGACCGAGGCGAAGATGCGCCTGAATCAGGAGCGGAGACGCCAATCGAAGCCGGACAACGGGGACCAAGGGTAGCGAAAAGCTCTTGTGACGGATACAGGTAATCATTCATGGGCTCAACATTCAGCAGCCAGAAGGAGAGGGAAGCGATGATGGCGAAGCATACAGGTAGAGCGGATGCCGCGGCGATGCGGAGAGCAACGGGAGCCGCTGTCGCGGCAGGGGGCAGCGCAGGTGCCTGTCTCCGCTATGGCGTCGGCCTGCTGCTCCCGTTCCATCCGGGGACAGGCTTCCCATGGGCGACCTTGGCCGTCAATCTGGCCGGCTGTCTCTTTCTCGGCTGGTTCTTCACCTGGGTGCAGGAGCGTCCCGGCCTGTCTCCGGTATGGAAGCCGCTGCTCGGAACCGGGCTTACGGGGGCGACCACGACATTCTCGACCTTCGCGGTCGAAGCGCTGGAGCTGTTCGCAGCCCATCGATATGCTGCCGCGGCCCTCTATCTGACAGTGAGCATCGGCTTCGGTCTGGGGCTGGCCCGGCTCGGAATGTGCTGGGCGGCACGCTCCAAGCCGGCAGGCGCATTGCAGGAGGGACGGCGATGAATATGCTGTGGGTAGCGATAGGCGGGGCGCTTGGCGCCTGGAGCCGTTATGAGTTGGGCGCTTATATTGCGAAGCGGGCAGGCAGCCGCTTCCCGTGGGGGACGCTGCTGGTCAATTGGGGAGGCTGCTTCCTGCTCGGCCTGTTGGCCGGGATGCGACAGGTGCTGCCCGCTCCGCTGTATGTCTTCGCTGCCGTCGGCTGGTGCGGCGCCTTTACGACATTTTCGACTTTCAGCTTCGAAGCATTGACGCTATGGAGGGACAAGCAGCGCGGCCTCTGCGCGCTGTATCTGTTCCTGACGGCAGCCGTCGGACTCGCCGCTGCGGCGGGAGGACAATGGCTGGCCGGTCTGCCAGGGTAGCGCGGGCCGCAAGGTCAAGCGCAGTATCGATCGACATGAAATGAAAATGGAGGAGTCGACATGTTCCAAGCGAGGCGTTCCTCAACGGGACGGAATAAGATTCAGATGCTTATCGGTGCGGTTATAGTAACGGTATCGGTGCTCGGAGCGGCCGGATGCAGCGCCGGCGAGGCCGGCCATACCGGGACGGGCAAGCCGGAGGCGGCCGAGCGGCTGATGCCGAATGGGGATCTGCGGCAAACGACAGCGTCCGCCGACCAGCTTCCGCCTTTTATGGACGATAAGAGCGAGGAGATGCAATTGATATACAAGCTGGCTGCCGCCAACCATGAGCTGCTGACCTCGATGCCTTGCTATTGCGGCTGCGGAGAATCGGCAGGACATCAGAGCAATCTGAACTGCTTCGTCGCGGAGATCGAAGAAGACGGCACCGTCGTATGGGACGATCACGGCACCCGCTGCGGCGTATGCCTCAATATCGCGGTAGAGGCTTCCAAGCTGAAGAGCGAAGGAATGAGCGACATCGATATCCGCAACGCCATCGACGACAAATACAAAGAAGGATATGCCGAGCCTACGCCTACCCCGATGCCATCCGTATAAGCAGGCTGCGCCGATTCGCGTGCGGTCAATTTCCTTGAAACGCCATGTTTAAATTGAGCCGCTTTGTCATATCCTACAGGCAACAGCTTGCCAACATATGAGGATATGTTCATTCCCGTCCGGAGCCGGATACACAGGGGATGGACTAAAGGACAAAGGAGAGACAATGATGGAATATTTCCTGGGAAAAGATCTGGATCCTGAAGTGCTCGAGCATGTATCGCAAACCTTCAAAGCACTGGGGGATCCGACGCGGATACGGATATTGTCCATGCTGGCCAAGGAAGAATGCGCAGTGAATCAGCTTGCGGAGACGCTGCAGCTGTCCCAGTCAGCGGTATCCCACCAGTTGAAGACGCTGCGGGCCTACCGGTTTGTCCGTTACCGGCGGGAAGGACAAAATATTTTATACATTTGCGACGATGACTATATCATCGGATTGTTGAATGAAGCGGTCCGGTATGCTTCCAAATTATAAAAAAGCCCCGTTTCCGAGCAAAACGGGTGATAGGACGCCGTAGAGGCGGAATATACTTAATGTCAACCGGGCGCACGGCAAGGGGATGCCATTTCATCGGTTTTTCGGGCCGTGCCGCCATTTGACGGTTATGTACTTTCTTATATAATGTTCTTAATGCAATTATTTTCAGATGATGGGGAGGTGTACCTGTCTATTCCGATGACGGGGAGACAGGGAAAGTTTGGGTGATCCGTTACCGATAGGCTTAGGCATTTTTTTGGTTCCATTTCTTGTATTTCTGAACGGTTTTTTTGTCGCTGCCGAATTCGCCATGGTGAAGGTGCGCGGCAGCCGGATTGATACGCTGGTGCAGGAAGGCAATGCGAAGGCGCGGTTCGCGCGGCATGTGACCGAGCATCTGGATGCGTATTTATCCGCTTGCCAGTTAGGCATTACGCTGGCTTCTCTCGGCCTGGGCTGGATCGGGGAGAAGACGGTAGCGCAGCTGCTCAGAGAGCCGCTGGCGGCCCTCGGCCTCGGCGAGGTCGTATTGCGCAGCGTATCGACCGTAATTGCGTTCATCATCATTACGGTGCTTCATATCGTGCTGGGCGAGCTCGCGCCAAAATCTTTGGCCATTCGCAAAGCCGAGGCGATTACGTTGTTGACGGCGGCGCCGCTCCGTTACTTTTACAAGATTATGTATCCGTTCATCTGGCTATTGAACGGAACTGCGAACCTTCTGCTGAAGTTATTCGGTATTCAGCCTGCTTCCGAGCATGAGTCGGCTCATACGGAAGAAGAAATACGTATTTTGATGAAGGAAAGCTACAAGAGCGGTCTGATTGACAATACCGAGCTTGCCTTGGTCGATAACATTTTTGACTTCACAGAAACGCATGCGCGCGATATTATGATTCCGCGCACGGATATGGTCTGCCTTTATGCGCAGAATTCATTCGAAGAGAATAAAGAGAAAGCAATCACGGAAATGCATACACGCTATCCGGTGTGCGACGAGGACAAGGACAATATTATCGGCTTTGTCCATATCAAGGATTTGGTGAAGGCGCCGCCGGGGATTGAAGATATACGCCAAGTGATGAGACCGATGATGAGCGTGCCGGAATTGATCTCCATCAGCGCGCTGATGAAGATGATGCAGAAGAACAAGGTGCAAATTGCCTTGCTCATCGATGAATTCGGCGGAACGGCAGGTCTGGTCACCTTGGAAGATATTATGGAGGAGATCGTCGGCGAGATTCAGGATGAATTCGACGAGGAACGGCCGCAGATCGAGAAGCGGGACGAGTCGAACTATTCGATTGACGGCCGCCTTCTGATCGAGGAAGTGAACTCCTATTTCGGCACGGATATCGTATCGGATGATTACGATACCATCGGTGGCTGGATCTACGCCCAGGTGGAAGTGCCGCCGCGGATAGGCCAGACCATCGCCGTCGAGTCTCACTTCGAGTTCATTGTGGAGGAGACCGATCATCTTCGCATCGCGCGGCTGCATGTCCGCAAGCTCGATGCGCCGGCCCACGACGAGATCGATTCTTCGGCCTCGACAACCGTATAGAACAAACGAATCCCCCCTTGCTGCCAGAGCGAGGGGGGATTGGTGTATTCCGGGCTTCCGGTGCGTAGCCCGCTTGCGGTTAGTACTTCAGCTTATGGACGGCGTCGATCGTTCCTCCGCCCAGGCAGACCTCGCCGTCATAGAACACGACGGCTTGTCCCGGCGTAACTGCCTTCTGGTGCGCCCCGAACGTCACTTCATAGGTCCCGTCGCCGATTCGCTCGATCGTGACCTCCTGATCCGGCTGCCGGTAACGGAACTTGGCCGTGCAATGCAGCTTGTCCGGCGCCTCGCCCGCGATCCAGCTCACGCCGGTCGCCCGAAGCCCGGTCGAATACAGGCTGGGATGGTCGCCCTGGACGACATACAAAATATTGCGGGCGACATCCTTCTCTGCCACGAACCAAGGCTCGCCCGTGCCTGAACCGCCGATGCCGAGGCCTTGGCGCTGTCCGAGCGTATAGTACATCAAGCCGTCATGACGGCCCTTGAGTTCTCCGCTGCGGATATCGATCATATCCCCGGGCTGGGCCGGCAAGTACTGGCTCAAAAACTCCTTGAAATTGCGTTCGCCGATGAAGCAGACGCCGGTGCTGTCCTTTTTCTTCGCAGTAGCGAGTCCGGCTTCTTCCGCAATCCGGCGCACTTCCGGCTTCGGCAGATGGCCGATCGGGAACATGGCGCGCGCGAGCTGCTCCTGATTCAAGGCATTCAGGAAATAGGTCTGATCTTTGTTGCGGTCGATGCCGCGAAGGAGCTTGGCCTGGCCGTCCTCCCGCACGACGCGGGCATAATGGCCCGTGGCCACGTAATCGGCGCCGAGATCGAGCGCTTTTTGCAGGAACTCTCCGAACTTGATCTCCCGGTTGCACATAACGTCCGGGTTCGGGGTCCGTCCGCGCCGGTACTCCTCCAGGAAGTAGGCGAAGACTTTATCGTAATATTGGCGCTCGAAGTTGACCGTATAATAAGGGATGCCGATCTGCTCGCAGACCCGGCGCACGTCTTCGGCATCGTCCTCGGCGGTGCAATGTCCGAATTCGTCGGTATCATCCCAGTTTTTCATAAAAATGCCGATTACATCGTACCCCTGCTGCTTGAGCAGCAAGGCCGTTACGGAGGAATCGACGCCCCCCGACATGCCGACGACGACACGGGTATGGGCATTCGCAGTTGTCATGATATCACCGTCTTTGCTGCGGGCCGGCCGGTCCAGGCGCGTGGAGCCGCTGCCTGGCCGTGACCCGTCGATTTATAGTATCACTCTATTGTAACATACCGGCTGAATGAGATGGGGAAAATAACGATCAACAAGCTCTTCATGTTCCTAGTATGGGCTGCTTTGCCGCGAAACTTTCGCGTTGACTCACCGCTAGTCCTTTATCTTTCCGAAAGAATAGATTTCAAGCTCCCGAATCCGCTGCACAATATTGTCCATGTCAGGCTCAGACGTTTCGGGAGCGTCTTCATACAGCAGCTCAGCGATCTGTGCCTGCAGCTGTTGAATGATTATGTTGTAGGTCTCGTAATCCTTAATAATCAGGTCTAAATATTCGTTGACCTGATCTTCATCATACCCTCGAAACGTGCGATCAAATTCTTGGTTATGGATTTCGAGCGGAGTGAACCGGACTCCGAGTTCCGTCGGCCTTGAGGTCGCTAATTTTTCATTTATCATAGAGCACTCTACCTTTCCTCTACCGTTCTGCACTTTATGTTCTGAACTTCATGCTCTGCACTTTATCGTCGAATGTTCCATTATCTACATTATAATCGAAATTGGGCCCGGGAGCCGAAAATGAAATGAGCGTCTGCTCATATTCTACAATATCCCCCTAATTCTCCAATGAACTTTATGCGAAAGTTCTTCATAAAATTCGAATAGCCTGTCAGATTATTGTCCATAACGGAGATAGTTATGTTACGATATACGGGGTGCCTTAATCGGAATACATTGAATTGGACAGGAACAACCAATAAATGAGGTGTAACAATGAAAATATCAACGAAGGGCCGTTACGGGCTGACGATTATGATGGAGCTGGCCAG
The DNA here is from genome assembly GCF_945605565.1 of Paenibacillus dendritiformis. Taxonomy (NCBI): domain Bacteria; kingdom Bacillati; phylum Bacillota; class Bacilli; order Caryophanales; family Paenibacillaceae; genus Paenibacillus; species Paenibacillus dendritiformis. The sequence continues at coordinate 2,499,325 of NZ_OX216966.1, forward strand.
GAGCTACGGCGAAGGCCCGACTTCCTTGAAGAGCATCGCGGAGAAGAACAATCTCTCCGAGCATTATCTTGAACAATTGATTGCGCCGCTTCGCAACGCGGGCTTGGTCAAGAGCATACGGGGCGCGTACGGCGGATATATATTGCCGGAGAGCCCGGAGCAGGTCACGGCGGGCGAAATTATCCGCGTGCTGGAAGGCCCGATCTCTCCGGTCGACTTCACGGAAGAGGACGATCCGGCCAAGCGCGATCTGTGGCTTCGCATTCGCGACAGCATCGCCCAGGTGCTCGATTCGACAACGCTTGCGGATCTGATTTCGTACAAGGATGAGAACGTGCAGGAAAGCTATATGTTCTATATTTGACGATCGCGAGGGAACCGAAATGGAACGAATTTATTTCGATCATGCCGCGACGACGCCGCTTCACCCGGAGGCGGCGGAAGCGATGATCGCCGTCATGCGGGACGTGTACGGCAATGCCTCCAGCGTTCACGCCGCCGGCCGCGAAGCGACAGCGGCCTTGACCCGGGCGCGGGACGGCATCGCGGAGCGGCTGGGCTGCCGGCCGCAGGAGCTCGTCTTTACAAGCGGCGGGACGGAGAGCGACAATGCAGCCCTGTTCGGCGTTGTCCATACCGCCTGGCGGAAGCATGGACGGGAACGTCCGCCTCATGTCGTGACGACGGAAGTGGAGCATCATGCGGTGCTCCACGCTTGCCGTTATTTGGAGCAATTCGGAGTGGAAGTGACATACGTCGCGCCGGACGAGACGGGCCTCGTCGCGCCAGATCGCATTCAGGAGGCACTCCGGCCGAATACTTGCCTGGTGAGCGTAATGACGGGCAACAACGAAGTGGGCACGCTTCAGCCGATTCGCGAGATCGGCCAGCTGGTGCGCGAGCAGGGGATTGTAATGCATACCGACGCCGTTCAGGCGTTGGGACTGCTGCCGTTCCAACTGAAGGATTGGCCGGTCGACATGGCCAGCTTCTCCGCCCACAAGATCAATGGGCCGAAGGGAGTCGGCTGCTTATATATCCGTCAAGGGACCGATTGGGAGCCGATGCTGCACGGGGGCAATCAGGAGCGGAAGCGCCGGGCCGGTACGGAGAATGTGGCCGGCATCGCGGGCTTCGCGGCCGCGCTTCGCGTCGCAGAGGACGAGCGGGAGGATAAGGTGCGCCAGACGAAGCGAGTCAGGGCTGAGTTGTGGTCGAAGCTGGTTGACGGGCTGGGAGATCGGGTTGCGTACAATGGGCATCCAGAGCAGCATCTGCCTCACATCCTGAATGTGAGCGTGCTGGACGTTCCGACAGAGACGCTGCTGATGAATCTTGATCTCGCGGGCATCATGGCAGCCAGCGGCTCCGCCTGCACTTCCGGTTCCCTGGAAGTGTCTCATGTGCTCGAAGCGATGAAGCTGTCCGAGCTTCGCACGAGCACCGCCGTTAGATTCAGCTTCGGATTGGGCAATACTATAGAGCAAGCCGATATTGTGTCGCAACAAATTGCAACCATCGCCAATCGCGTCCGTAGTAGAAATTAAGGAGTCCGCTAGACATCATCGAGGGGCGGGACCCGCGGCGAATGGAGCGCTATCGGCGGAGCGGCGCGCCTGTGCGGCGCAGCCGTATGTGCCATGAACCGAAGGAGGGCCCCTGAATGAAGTTGCTGGAGCTGATCGGTCTGCCCGTGTTCGATATCGGTACGGGTAAGCAAGTGTCCAAAGTGAAAGATATCTGCATCACTCCCGATTGGAAGATTACCCATCTTCAGCTTGTCAGCCGCGTTCGCAAGCAGGACATGCTGATACGGTGGGAGGATGTGACCGCATGCGGGGATGACGCGGTCATGATTACGAGCGGCGAAGCCGTGCAGATGAAGGACAGCGCCTCGCTGGAACGGGCATTTCTGTCGGGAGAGGCGGCATTGAAGGGATTGCCGGTCATGACTTCGGAAGGCTCCCAGCTCGGATGGGTCGCCGACGTTTATTTTCAGCCCAATATGGGTAACCAGATAACAGGCCTGGAAATTTCAGACGGCCTGCTTGCGGACCTTCTGGAAGGAAGACGGCAGATTGAAGGAATGAGCCGCTTGACATGGGGCACCGATGTAATCGTCGTGGAAGAGAGCGGAGGCGCAAGTGCACAATCAAATTAGTCTAATGGACGGAATGGTGAAGAACGATGATGCGATGCCCGAATTGCAATTCCAAAGATATCGGGAAAATTGGCGCCCACCAGTTTTATTGCTGGGGATGCTTTATCGAGTTGACCGTTAACGGCGATAAAATGTCGGTGTTCCAGGTGGAGGAAGACGGAACGTTGAGCTCGCTCGACGATTTATTTTTTGGCGATGAGTTTATGACACCACCCTATCCGGAAGCCCATGCTTCTTCATAACGGAATGAACACAAAGTGGAATAAAGCGAACAAAAGCGTTCATGCTGCCCCCGAGGCGGTGCATGGGCGCTTTTTGCCGTTCCGGCGGCTGCCCGGCTGTGACCGATCTCATATTGCAACCTTTCGCATTTGTAGATAATACATATTGTGTCTTTTTTAAAATACTAATACTACATATAGTGTTTCAGGGTGTTAGATTATCAATAGAAACGATAGGAAAGGGTGGAGTAGCGATGACGATCATGCCGCGATTGCGCGATGGGAACGTTGCCGAAGAGAGTGCGGGAGGTGCCGGACCGATGCCTTGGGCATCATGGGGGAGCGCCCGGAAGGGGGATGGCGGGACGCTGCGGGACAATCATCCGCTGACGGCATCGCTGCACGAGATTGTGCGGGACAGCGATTCGGATCTGATGCGCGAGAATGCGAATGTGGACGGCCGATCACCGATGGGCATCATGAGCAAGATGGCCAGCGAATGCTCGCGTTGGTATGCGATGAACTATTTGCTCGCCCCGGAAGCGCGGGAAGCGGTGGAGGATAATCTGCTTTACCCTCACGATCTTGATTTCTACGCGTACGGAACGACGACCTGCTGTCAAATCCCGCTCGGACAGCTGCTGAAGCGGGGCTTCAATACCGGCCACGGTCATATGCGGGAGCCGCAGGATATCAAGAGCGCGCTCGCTCTCGCCTCGATCATTTTGCAGGCGAATCAGAACCAGCAGCATGGCGGCCAGGCCTATCCCGCCTTCGATTACGATCTTGCCCCGTATGTAGGCAAGACGTTCCGGCGCCACCTGGCCTATCTGGAATCGCTGCCGCTGCAGCCGGAGCTCGACCGGGAGCAGGAAGCATGGCGCTTGACCGAGCGCGACGTATACCAAGCATGCGAAGCCTTCGTACATAATGCCAACTCGATGCATTCGCGCGGGGGAGGGCAGGTTCCGTTCATCTCGATCAATTATGGCACCGACACGTCGCGTGAAGGGCGCATGCTGGTCAGACAGCTGCTGCTGGCGACGAGGGCGGGCTTGGGCAAGGGAGAGACGCCGATCTTCCCGATCCAGATTTTCAAAGTAAAAACAGGCGTCAACTTCGCGGAGCAAGACCCGAACCGCGATCTGTACGAGCTGGCGCTGGCGACGACGGCGGAGCGGCTGTTCCCGAACTTCGCCTTCCTCGATGCGTCTTTCAACAAGGAGCATGACGACGGGACGCCGGAGAGCGAGGTCTGTTACATGGGCTGCCGCACTCGGGTCATGGCCAATGTGAACGGCCCCTCGACGCCGCAGGGACGCGGCAATCTGTCCTTCACCTCGCTGAATCTGGTGCGGATCGCGCTGCTGGCCCGCACGAAGGAAGCTTTTTTCAGCCTGCTGGACGATATGCTGGCCATTGCCGTGAGACAGTTGGCCGCGCGCTATGAATATCAAGGGGGAAAGCGCGCCCGCGATTTTGCCTTCCTGATGCAGCAGGGCGTCTGGCGCGGCAGCGAGCGGCTTCAGCCGGAGGACGAGCTGCGTGACGTATTGAAGCAGGGCACGCTCAGCGTCGGCTTCATCGGGCTGGCCGAGGCGCTTGTCGCCCTGACCGGCTCCCATCACGGTCAATCCGAGGAGGCGCGCCAGCTCGGTCTTGACATTGTCGGCCATATGCGCCGCCGGATGGACGAAGCTGTGGCTTCCACCGGGATGAACTATTCGCTTATCGCGACCCCGGCAGAAGGGCTGTCCGGCAAATTCACGAAGCGCGATCGGGATGATTTCGGCCGCATTCCGGGAATTACCGATCGCGATTATTATACGAATTCATTTCATGTTCCGGTCTATTATCCGATCAAGGCGTATGACAAAATCCGCATCGAAGGGCCGTACCATGCCTTGTGCAACGCCGGCCATATTACCTATGTCGAGCTGGATGGCAGTGCCAAAGCGAATCCGCAAGCGCTCGATCGGATTGTGCGCGCCATGGCAGAGCACGGGATCGGCTACGGATCGATGAACCATCCGGTCGATCGCTGCCGCCGCTGCGGCCATCAGGACACGATCGAGGAGGCATGCCCCGTATGCGGCGGCACCGATGATGACATTGAGCGCATTCGCCGCATTACCGGTTATCTGGTCGGCGATATGAGCAAATGGAACTCGGCCAAGCGGACAGAGGAGACCGAGCGGGTGAAGCATCAATGAGCTTGCGGGTGATGTCGATTGTGCATGATAGCGTCGTGGACGGCGAAGGGCTAAGGACGGTCGTGTTCGTCAGCGGCTGTCCCCATCGCTGCCCGGGATGCCATAATCGAAGCTCCTGGCGCAGCGACGGCGGCACGCTGATGAGCGTCGAGGCGGTGGCGGATGATGTGCTCTCCAATCCGCTAACCGATCTCACCATGTCGGGCGGGGAGCCCTTCCTCCAGGCCCGGGGGCTGGCCAAGCTGGCCCGCATCGTGAAGGACGCAGGCCGGACAGTCTGGTGCTACACCGGATATACGGTGGAGGAGCTGCTGCAGGACGGAACCCGGGATCAGCGGGATCTGCTGCGGCTGACGGATGTGCTCGTGGACGGGCGTTTCCTGATCGATCGCCGCCGTCCCGGCCTTCGCTTCCGCGGCAGCGACAATCAGCGCATCTGGAAGATGAGGAACGGCCAGCCGGACGAGTTAATTTTCACTTAGCTACACATACTTTACTGTATGATGCTCGTCCGAACGGAGTGTGGAATACAGTGGAGCGTTTTTGGAAAAACAAGTTGTTCGTCTATGGCGTATATGTGCTGCTCGCTTTGTTCATCTTGTATTACTTGTACTTGTTGAAGCCGCTTCTCGGCAATGTATACGGGATAGTAAAGTCGGTGGTTGCCCCGTTCCTCATCGCGATGATTATCGCTTATGTGCTCAATCCGGTCGTCAATATGCTGTCCGAGCGCAAAGTTCCCCGGCCGATCGCGGTGCTGCTCATTTATGCGGTATTCATCGCCTGCGTTACCGTGCTGCTCATCAATATGATTCCGATGATTATGAAGCAGCTGGAGGAATTGAACGAGCAGATGCCTCACTTGAATGCGAAGGCGGCGGAGCTGATGGACGGGCTCAGCGAGTCGTCTCTGATGCCGACGTCCGTCCGGAGCAGTCTGAACGATTGGATTTACGGGATGGAGCAGCGGGTGGGCAAGGTGATCACGGAATTTATGAACAACCTCGGCGATATGCTCAACGTCCTAATGATGGCGCTTATCGTTCCTTTTTTGATTTTCTATATTTTGAAAGACTTCAATGTGTTCGAACGAACCGTTATCGCCTATGTTCCGAAGACGCACCGCAAGCATATGGTGATGATGCTCAAAGAAATCGATAACGCGCTCGGCAGCTATATCCGGGGGCAAGTCCTCGTCTGCGCCATTATCGGGGTGCTGGCTTATGTCGGCTACTGGCTGATCGGATTGCCATATCCGCTGCTGCTGGCGCTGTTCGTGGCCATTTTCAACGTCATTCCGTATCTCGGGCCGTATTTCGGAGCGGCTCCCGCTCTGATCGTCGCTTCGACCATGTCATTGAAGATGATGATTTTCGTCATTACCGTCAATACGATCTGTCAAATTCTCGAAGGGAACATAATTTCGCCCCAGGTGGTCGGCCGGACGCTGCATATGCATCCGCTCTCGATTATTTTTGCTCTGCTCGTCGGAGAACAGCTCGCCGGCATCATCGGAATGATTCTGGCCGTGCCGGTGTTTGCGGCGCTGAAAGTCGTCTTGTCTCATGTGTTCACGTATTACGTGCGTCGCAAAACGGTGTGACCGAAGTCGGGATGACTATAGCAGCAATAGAGGAGAAACGCTGGAAATGAACAAGCTCCAGCCGAACTTTTGACCCCCTACCTAAGATGTGATTTGTTAACGCCTCTCGCTGGCGAACAACAAATGGTGCCCCGCTTGCGTTAAAGAAAGTGGGTGCGGCGAAGGAGCACCGCCGTACGGCACATCCGCAAGGATACATCGGTCGGTTCGACCAAAGGAGGGGTTCACACGTGAAAAGAGCATTGGCCGTCTTACTCACGGCGGCAATGGCGATGGAGCTGTCCATCAGCACGGCCTTGGCGCAGTCACCCGACGAAGTTGCTCGCGCAGACCAAGCCTGGCACATCATTACCGTTGATTCCGTCACGCCGCGTTCCGGCTCGGAGGACATCGAGATTCAACCGCAGCTGAGCATGGTGTTCGGCGAGGCGGTAAGCAAGAGCAAAGGACATATTACGATCAAAAAGCGAAGCGGCGAGACCATGGAGACGATTGCGGTAGATAGCGATCAAGTCCGGCTCGACGACAAGCGGACCAAGGCGGTCATTACGCCTTCGGTCAAGCTGGATTATCGCACAACGTATACGGTGCAGGTCGACTACGGCACCTTCACGAGCGGGAAGGGGGAATTCCTTGGCATTTACGATCCGACGGTCTGGTCGTTCACGACGAAGGCGGAGCAGGGCATTCCGATGCTGGAGCAGCTGGCGCCCGCCCGTGGACAGAAGGATGTGCGCGTCGATGCGAATCTGGCGCTCACGTTCAATGAACCGGTCTGGAGATCGGAAGGCAGTATCCTCATTAAAACCGCCAAAGACGGCAAGGTGTATGAAGCGATCTCCGCTTCATCGAACCGGATCAGCGGAGATGGCACAAGGTCGATTACGATTGATCCGGTGCTGGATCTGAAGCCCGATACGGAATATATCGTGGAAATTACGGCAGGTGCCTTGCGCAATGGCAGCAAACAGGCCTATCCCGGGCTGCAGGGGGACAACGCCTGGCGGTTCGCGACGGGCAAGCAGGATGTCACGGCGCCGGTTCTCCTGTCGGCTTCGATGCAGAATGCCGATACGATCCGGCTGACCTACAACGAGGCGCTTGACCCCGCATCGATACCGCCGGCATCCCGCTTCTCCGTCACGGTCAACGGAGATTCGCGGAGCATTGCGAATGTGGCGGTAGCGGGAAGCGCCGTCGACGTGAAGCTGAAGAATGGCATCGCCTACGGTCAAGTCGTGCGTATCAGCTATACGCCGGGCAAGGACCGGAATATTCAGGACGCTGCCGGCAATGCCGCAGCCGCGCTTGACCGGACGCCGGTCAGCGATACCACGGATGCCACGCTGCCGAAGCTGCAGCAGGTGACGGCCAAGGGGACGCAGATCGTCTTCGAATTCAACAAAGACCTTGATGCGGTATCGTCCAAGGCCGCAGATCAGTTCACCGTCTGGGTGGACGGCAAGACAAGAGCCATTACCCGCATCTCCCAGGATGGGCGCAAGGTGACGCTCTCGCTGCTTCACCTCATTACGAACGGCCAGGTCGTGAAGATGCGCTATGCGCCTGACCGGTACCCGCTGCAGGACCGGGCCGGCAATCCAGTGCCTGCGATAAGCGAGCAGTATGTGCGCAATCTGAATGATACGAAGCCGCCGGTGCTGGAGGCGGCCGAAGTGAACGGCAGTGTGCTGCGGCTGGTGTATAACGAAGGTCTGAAGGCGGATCAGGTGCCGCATCGGAGCCATTATTCGGTGCTGGTGAACCGGACGGCACGCTATGTCCAGGCCGTTCAGATCCGCGGGAATGTCGTGGAGCTGGCGCTCGATTCCAGCGTCTCCGACCATGACGAGGTGACCGTGTCCTATGCGCCGGCCGATCCCCGTCTGACGGATTTGTCCGGCAATGCGGCTGCCGCCTTCACGCTGGCGAAGGTCGCGAACAAGACGGACAATGAGGCGCCGGTGCTGCGTAGCGCTTCGGTCAAGGGCGCCTCAGTGACGCTGACCTTCTCGGAGAAGCTGCGGGAATCGCCGGCCCCGGCGCCATCCCAGTTCTCCGTTCAGGCGGACGGTGCCGGCGTGCGGGTGAAGAGCGCCTCCGTCAAGGACGACAAGGTGACGCTGGCGCTCGACGAGAGCGTGAACCCGTACAGCACCGTGACCGTCTCCTATGCGCCGGGCACGAATCCGCTGCGGGATCTGACCGGCAATGCGGTCTCATCGTTCGCCAACGCAGCGGCCGCGAACGAGACGGACGGTTCGGTGCGTCCCGGCGACATCCAGCCTGCTTCGCATGACTGGTTCCTGGACAGCGGATGGTTTGTGCTGTCCAGCTCGGCGGCGGATACGGCCTCCGATCGCTCGCGTTATGGCCAGTCCGTCAAGCGGTATACGCTGCCGGCAAGCAAGTTGAAGTCCTCATTCGAATATGTCATCAAAAACGGCACACGCAACTATCTGGCGTTCGATGTGCCGGTCTCCGAACGCGCGGCGATGGTGGCCGTTCCGCTGTCAGCACTGAAGGAAGTGTACAATAAAGCGAGCGATGCCGTCTTCTCGATCCGGTACGGCGACATCCTGTACTCGGTGCCGCTTCGCGAGCTCGACTTCGGCCGGCTGGAGCGCGACTGGGGCGGCAGCGCGGCCTATCTGCTCCTGCAGGCTGAGAAGCCGACAGGGGCGGACGCGAATGCGCTGACGAGCTATCTTCAGGCGACAGGAGCGAACATCCGCGTGCAGCCGGTCGACTTCTACGCTTCCACCTACGCCGGTTCGGCCAGCCCGCGGGCGCTTGAAGCGCAGCTGGAGTACAAGGTGCGCACGACCGGCTATGTCGATAGCGGGAACGCTTCGGCTGTCCGCTACGATGCCGCTCTGGCGAAGGCGGGCTTCGTGCCGACGGTGATGAAGCAGGAAGCCGGATTAACGGTGTTCAGCTTCCGGTTCAAAGGCAATCAAGCGGTCGCCATGATGGACCGCAGCAAGGACTTCCAAGATATTCGAAGCCATTGGGCGCGGGAAGCGATCCGCGAGCTGGCTTCCAAGTATATTATTGAAGGCGTCAGCTCCACCGCCTTCGCGCCGAACGCGAACATTACACGCGCGCAGTTCGCGACGCTGCTCGCCCGCTCGCTCGGGCTGCAGGGCGATCCAAGCGCCGCCGCCGGGTACCGCGACGTGAGCACGTCCGGCAAGCTGGCGCCTTATATCGGCGCCGCGACGAAGGCCGGCATTATCGGTGGCTTCGAGGATCGGACCTTCCGGCCGAACGAGTCGATCAACCGCGAGCAGATGGCCGTCATGCTGGTGCGCGCCATGGATTACACCGGCTATGCCGTCACCGCCGACCCGGGGGCCTTGAACAAGTTCAAGGATCGCAACAAGATCGGGCGCTATGCCGTGACCGGGGTCGGCAAGGCGGTGACGAGCGGCATCGTGCAGGGCATGACGTCGACCACCTTCGATCCGAAGGGAACGGCGACTCGGGCGCAAGCGGCCGCGATGCTGAAGCGGATGCTGCAGCAGATTAACTATTTGGGATAGTTGGGTGAGGCCCATTGCGCATGGCATATGGCGTTCATGGGCGGCCGGAAGGCCCCCTGCCGAGGAGAGAAGGCCTCGGCGGGGGCTCTTTTTGTAAGGGGGAGCGATGGCGGGAGTGAATGAATCAGCTCCGGGCACATTCGGGCACAGATGTGAAGCATCGCTCCCGAAGTCGCGCTGGTGATTTCCAGTCTCAAATGCACATCGTGGCACACCCGATTGAAAAAAAGCTGCACGGGTCAGGCTGTTGAGAAAGTCCAAGGGATTTTTTGGCACTTCATTTTTTATGTGGTGGATCTCGTCTTTCCGTAGAAAAAATCGATTTAAAACGCTATGCGTGCTTAGTTTTGGGCAGGAAAATGGACAATCTCCACCCCTTCGTAAAAAACAGGGGTTTTCCAACGACCTGACAACTGCACCATTTCCCTAGACACGTCTATCCGGTAGGCGAAATCCGCAAAACTACACGATTTCTCCAGACACTTCTATTCGGTAAGCGAAATCTGCAAACCTGCACGATTTCTACGCTTATTCGGTAAGCGAAATCCTCCGCAAATACAGCAATTCGATATGGACGACTTTACCAGAAAGGGAATCCTGCAAAACTGCAGGAATTTCACCGGTTTTGCTTCGACATGAAGCAAGAGGGCCAAAAATGATGTAGATTTGCAGCAATTCCTCGGGATGTGGACTCATTGAGCCGAAATTCCTGTAAAATAGCAGCAATTCCCTCCACATGTTCAAGCCTCGAGAGGCAACGATGCCTCCTGAAGGCCACGAGGCGATGATACCTCCTGGAGGCGATGATGCCCCCAGGATCCGACCCGGTCTCTTGGATCCCGTAAAATCAGGCCGTTGAGAAGTCTGTGGGAATTTTGTCCACTTCATTTTTTATGTGGTGGATCTCGTCTCTCACTAGAAAAAATCAATTGAAAACGCTTTGAAAGCCAAGTTTTGATTAGGAAAATGCACAATCTCCACCCCTTCGCAAAAAACAGGGGTTTTCCAACAGCCTGATCCTATCAGGATTTTTCTTTTCGGGGAGGGGAAGCGGGGAAAAGCTGTAATTGTGCAGGTCTTTTCGGCGCTGCATGCAAGTCCCCATAGCCGAATCTGGCAGGGCGAATGACACTCGCCCGGGACGGCGCCAGCCATCACTTCAGAAGCGGAATCGGACGCGGCTTAAGACTGGCTTTGGACGGGATGGCAACGGTGTCATTGACAAGCGCCGCCGGTTTATTTATACTATGTTATCGGATAAATAGGCACAAATAGGCATAAAGCGAAGACAAAACCCATAGTAGGCTGCAGCCCTTGATCCAGAGAGAAGATTCCGGCATCGATACCGCGAGCCGGGTGGAAGAATCTTCATCGAGAAGAACAGCTGAACGCTAGTTTTGGAGCGTGAATGAACTTCACCGGGTCGGACCCGTTATCAACGATAAGGCGATCGCCCGCTGGACGGCCGCCGGACTGCACTGCGGCATGACTGAACGATGAGCCGCCCGTCCGGAGACGGTCTCTTGCCGGGGGATAACCAGGGTGGTACCGCGATGGATTCAATCGTCCCTGATTTATCAGGGGCGATTTATTTGTATAAGGGGTAGTTACCCCGAACTCAAGAATAATTTTGTGACAAATGGAGGCGTCAGTACGCATGAAAGCCAGTGAGATTCGCGCAAAATGGTTGGAATTTTTCGAGGGTAAAGGCCATCATATCGAGCCGAGCGCTTCGCTCGTCCCGCATAACGATCCATCGTTGTTATGGATCAATGCCGGCATGGCGCCGTTGAAGCCCTATTTCGACGGGCGCGTGAAGCCGGATAACCCGCGGATTGCCAATTCGCAGAAATGCATCCGCACGAATGATATCGAGAATGTCGGCAAGACCCGCCGTCACCATACGTTTTTCGAGATGCTCGGCAACTTCTCCATCGGCGATTATTTCAAAGAAGAAGCGATTACCTGGGCATGGGAGTTCCTGACCGACAAGCGCTGGATCGGATTCGATCCGTCCCGGTTGTATGTCACGGTCTACAACGAGGATGAAGAGGCCTACAAGCTGTGGAATGAGAAAATCGGACTGCCAGCCGATCATATCATCAAGACCGGGGACGACAACTTCTGGGATATCGGGGAAGGGCCATGCGGTCCTTGCACGGAGATTTTCTATGATCGCGGCGAGAAGTACGGCACGCTGGAGAATGATCCGGAATGCTACCCAAGCGGCGAGAACGAGCGCTATCTGGAAGTATGGAATCTCGTATTCTCTCAATTCAATCACAACAAAGACGGCAGCTACACTCCGCTGCCGAACAAAAATATTGATACCGGCGCAGGGCTTGAGCGGTTCGCTTCCATCCTGCAGGATGTCGACTCGAACTTCGATACCGACTTGTTCCAGCCGATTATTCAGGCTAGCGCTCGCATTGCCGGCGTAACTTACAAGGAGAATGAGAAGAACGACGTCGCGCTGAAGGTGATTGCCGACCATGTGCGCACGGTGGTATTCGCTGTCGCCGACGGCGTACTGCCTTCCAATGAAGGCCGCGGCTACGTTATCCGCCGCTTGCTGCGACGTGCGGTCCGCTATGGCAAAGTGCTCGGCATCGACCGGCCTTTCCTCGTCGACCTCGTCCCGCATGTCGGCGACGTCATGGGCGGATACTATCCAGACATCGTCGAGAAGCGCGAATTCATCGAGAAGGTCATTCGCAATGAAGAGGAGCGCTTCCACGAGACGCTGGCCGATGGACTGGCCATTCTCGGGGAAATGGCGGAAGCCGCCCGCGCGGAAGGACGGACGCAGATTACCGGCGCAGAAGCGTTCAAGCTGTACGACACCTACGGCTTCCCGCTTGATCTGACGGAAGATTATGCCGCCGAGCATGGGCTGACGGTCGATCATGAGGGCTTCGATGAAGCGATGCAGGCGCAGCGCGAACGGGCCCGTGCCGCGAGACAGGACGGCGCAAGCATGAAGATTCAGGGCGGACCGCTGGCAGAATTGACGATTAAAAGCGAGTTCGTTGGTTATAATGAGTTGGTAACCCAATCCAACATTGTCGCGATGTTCGCCGGCAATGAAGCCGTCGAGGAAGTGAAGGCGGGAGACACAGGCCAGATCGTGCTCGAACGCACGCCTTTCTATGCGGAGAGCGGCGGACAGGTGAGCGATGGCGGCATGTTGACCGCACCGGGGACGGCAGCCGTCGTCGAAGAGGTGTTCAAGGCGCCTCATGGACAGCATGTGCTTGTCGTCCGGGTAACGGAAGGCTCGCTCCGCACAGGCATGACTGTGCAGGCGGCGGTCGCCCGCGCCGAACGGGAAGACATCGTGAAGAACCATACCGCGACCCATCTGCTCCACAAAGCCCTGAAGCAGGTGCTCGGCGAGCATGTCAATCAGGCCGGCTCCCTTGTGGAGGCGGAGCGGCTTCGCTTCGACTTCACGCATCTGGGCGCTATCCAACCGGACGAGCTGCAAGAGATCGAGCGCCGGGTCAACGAGCAGATCTGGAACGGCATCGGCGTCGTTATCGAGTCCAAGCCGATTGACGAAGCGAAGGCGCTGGGCGCGATGGCGCTGTTCGGCGAGAAGTACGGCGATATCGTGCGCGTTGTCCAAGTGGGCGATTACAGCATCGAGCTGTGCGGCGGATGTCATGTCCGGAACACGTCGGAGATCGGATTGTTCAAAGTGGTGAGCGAGAGCGGGATCGGCTCCGGCGTCCGTCGTCTGGAAGCCGTTACGGGCCGCCATGCTTATCAATATATGGAATCCCAATTGGATCTGCTGAAGCAGGCGGCCGGCCTGTTGAAGGCTAACGCAGCCGACGTGCCGAAGCGGGTCGAGGCGATGTTCGCCCGCGAGAAGGAACTGGCGCGCGAGAATGAATCGCTGAAGGCGAAGCTGAGCAGTCTCGAAGCGGGTCAACTGACCGACCGGGTCCGCTCCGTGGCGGGGATTCCGGTGCTGGCGGCGCAGGTCGATGCCGGCGGCATGGACGCGCTGCGCACGACGGCCGATGAGCTGAAGGCGAAGCTTCCAGGCTCTGTGATCGCGCTGGCATCTGCAGCCGATGGCAAGGTGAACCTGGTCGTCGCCGTCGCTCCGGAACTGGTGAAGCAAGGATTGCATGCCGGCAAGCTGATCAAGGAGCTGGCTTCCGTCTGCGGCGGCGGAGGAGGCGGCCGTCCGGACATGGCTCAGGCCGGAGGCAAAGATCCGGGCAAGATCGACGATGCGCTTCGCCTGCTGGATGAGCTGGTGGCTAAGCAGCTGGAAAGCGGCAAATAGGGCTGTTGATCCAGCCGCCTGGAAAATAGTAAAATAAGAACAAACCTGACGCTTCATCGTTTCGACAAAAATTTATTGAATAATACAGGCTATGAAGCGGAATATTTTCTCGTTTGTTCGGGTATGTGTTATGATAAGAGTAAAGCGAGGTGTCGGCGATGAATTCCATGGATAAGACGATGAAGTTCAATGTGAAGGCAGAGGAGCAGGAGGCATCCAGCCAGGATATATTGCTGTCTGTCTACGATGCCCTTGTCGAGAAGGAATACAATCCCATCAACCAAATCGTCGGTTATCTACTATCCGGGGATCCCGCTTATATCCCGCGGCATAACAATGCTCGAAGCCTGGTACGGAAGAAGGAGCGGGATGAATTGATCGAGGAGCTGGTGCGCTTCTATCTCAATCATCACCGTTAACAAGCGTACGGGCTCCCGAGTTCATCGGAAGCAGACATAGGAGACGATAATGAAGATTCTCGGCTTGGATTACGGGGACCGCAAGATCGGGGTCGCGGTCAGCGACGCGTTCGGCTGGACGGCGCAAGGCCTCGAAGTCATCGTTCGGCGGAAGCCGGAAGACGACCTGCGCCGGATTGGCGACATCATCAAGGAACACGGCGTCGAGGAAATTGTTATCGGATTGCCGAAGAACATGAACGGAACGATTGGACCGCGGGGCGAAATAAGTATGTCATATGCTGAAGTCTTGAAGCAGTCGTTCGGATTGCCCGTTCACCTGTGGGATGAGCGCTTGAGTACGGTATCGGCGGAGCGGGCTTTGCTCGAAGCGGATGTAAGCCGGAAGAAGCGCAGACAAGTCATTGATAAGATGGCGGCAACCATAATTTTGCAGACGTATCTTGACTATCAATCAAGAAGGTGAGGGGTTACCATGACACAGGACAATTATTTGCAAGAGGAACCGGAAATTATTTATATCCCGGACGATGAGGGCAATGAAGAAGAATTTGAGGTCATCATGAAATTCGAAGTGGATGGTTCTGATCGGAAATATATGATGGTAATTCCTGTTGATTCCGAAGACGAAGAGACCGATGAAGTATATGCGTTCCGCTATGAAGAAGACGGTGATGATCTGAAGCTGTACATCATCGAAGATGAAGAAGAATGGAATATCGTAGAAGAGACATTCAATACGCTGGTCAGCTCCGAGGAGGATGAAGCGTGAGCACCGATGAGGGCATCCGGTTCATTGAGCGGTTGAAGAGCGTCTATGGCGACGCGGTGGAGATGACGGACGAGCGCGGGAAGAGCCGAACCTGGTCTCTTGTCGCGGAGTTCGAATATCGCGGACGGGCGTACGCCGTGCTGCAACCGGGCGAAGGCAGGGACGCGGAGCCGGATCTGTTCCGCATCGTGCCGGAAGGCGACAACGGCTGGCAGCTTGAGACGATAGACGATGACGAAGAATGGGAAGACGTGATGGAGCGCTACGACGAGATCGCGTTCGCCGATCAATTCTAGCCGCGCCATCGCAGACAGTGATAATGAACTCGTGAAAAAGGGCGGAATCTCCGCTCTTTTTCCATGTAGGAGCGTGGAAGAATGAAGACTGGAACGAAGGTAATGACCGCTTTCCTCATTCTGATTATCGTGGCGGGAGCCGGCGTAATCGGTTATGTGTGGAACGGCATGCAGCCCCTGCCGACCGAGGATCGCGAGATTACCGTCACTATCGAGCCGGGCACGGGAACGTCAAGCATCGCTTCCCGCCTGGAAGCAGAGGGCGTCATTAAGAATGCACTTATTTTTAAAGGTTATTTGAAATATAAAAATGAAGGCTCCCGCTTTCAGGCAGGGACATATGCTTTCCAACCCGGTGTTACTTACGACGAGATTATTGCCCGTTTGAACCAGGGCGACGTCGTGCCGGACAAAATGATCCGCTTTACGATTCCGGAAGGCTATACGGTCGCGCAGATTGCAGACAAGCTGGCTGACGAAGGGGTTGTGAACAAGGAAAACTTCCTCAAGCTGACGAATGACATTTCGTGGTTATCAGGGCAATCTGACTTGGCTGCACATATTCCGACCGACGACAACATCAAGCATCCGCTGGAAGGGTATTTATTCCCAGAGACGTATGAGATGAGGGAAGAAAGCAGCGAGGAAGAGATCATCGTGCGCATGCTGGAGGAGATGCAGCAGCGGCTGATGGACATCTCCCCGAGCTGGGAAGATGAGCTGCAAAATAAAAATCTAACGCTCCATCAATGGCTGACCGCTGCGTCGCTGATCGAACGTGAGGTCGTCGTCGATGACGAGCGCCCGATTGTGGCGGGGGTCATCTTCAACCGCATGAAGCAGAGCATGAAGCTGCAGATTGACGCCACGGTCCAGTACGCGCTGGACAAGCCGAAGGAACGGCTGTATTATAAGGACTTGGATATTGAGAGCCCTTATAATACGTATCAGATTGACGGCTTGCCGCCGGGTCCGATCGCGAGTCCGAGCAGCGCGTCGCTTGAGGCGGTGCTGCATCCGGAGCCTTCCGACTATTTGTTCTATGTTACGAAAAAAGACGGCAGCTACACTCATTTGTTCGCCAAAACGTATGAAGACCATTTGAAAAATATCGAGAAAAGCAAACAGACAGCAGGGGAATAGAAAGTGGGGAAGGAACGATGACGTATCAACCCGAATTGCTCGTCACCGCCGGCAGCACGGAAGAGGTCGCGCGTCTGCTTGAAGCTGGCGCGAATGCGGTCTTGGTAGGGGAAGAGAAGTACGGAGTGCGTCTGCCGGGCAATATGACGCCCGATCGCATTGAAGCAAGCTTGCTGCATGCCCGCGCCCGCGAGGCGAAGCTGTATGTGGCGGTGAATAATATATTTCACAACGACAGGCTTCAAGAATTGGCCGACTATTTGCGCTGCCTGGAGGAGTTGAAGGTGGATGCGATTGTCTTCGGCGATCCTGCCGTGCTGATGACCGCGCGCTCAGCCGCGCCTTCGCTGAAGCTGCACTGGAACGCAGAGATGACGTCCACCAACTACAAGACGGCGAAATACTGGCAGAAGCGCGGTGCGAGCCGCATCGTCGCGGCGCGCGAGCTGAATATGGAACAGGTGCTGGAAATGAAGCAGCAGCTGCCGGACATGGATGTGGAGATTCAAGTGCATGGCATGACGAATATTTATCATTCCAAGCGGCATCTGGTGAATCATTACTTCGCACATATCGGGGAGCGTGACGAGATGGGCCGTGCCGATATGAGCCGGAAGCTGTTCCTTATTGAGCAGGAACGTCGTGAGGAGAAATACCCGATCTTCGAGGATGCGAATGGTACGCATATTATGAGCTCGGATGATATCTGCGTGCTCGAGGATCTGAAGCCGCTGCTGGATGCGCGGGTGGACAGCTTCAAGATCGAAGGGCTGCTGAAGCCTGTATCGTACAATGAGACGGTCGTGAAGGTCTATCGGGAAGCGATTGACAGCTATCTTCGCGATCCGGAGCAGTACCGTTTTCAGGAAGAGTGGATGGATCGCATCCGGGCCGTGCAAGATCCGGAGCGCGAGCTGTCGTTTGGGTTTTTCTATAAAGATCAGGTGTATTGAGAGGGGAGCGAACAGCGATGACAACCGAAGCGAAGCCTGCCAAATGGAAAGGCAAGCGGTATCGACTGGATAAGCCCGAATTGCTCGCTCCCGCCGGGAACCTGGAGAAACTGAAGTTCGCGATTCATTATGGCGCAGACGCCGTCTATATCGGCGGACAGAAGTACGGTCTGCGCTCGAATGCGGACAATTTCAGCTTCGAGGAAATGCGGGAAGGCGTAGAGTTCGCCCGGAAGTACGGAGCGAAAGTATTCGTGGCGACGAACATTTATGCTCATAATGAAGATCTGGAAGGCATTGAGGACTATTTGCGTCAACTGGAGCGGGTCGGCATCAGCGCCATCATTGCGGCGGATCCGATTATTATCGAGACGGCACAGCGCGTGACGCCAGGGCTCGAGGTGCATGTCAGCACCCAGCAATCGATCGCCAATTGGCAGACGGTCCAATTCTGGAAGGAGGAAGGCGCGCCGCGTGTCGTCCTGGCTCGGGAGACCAGCCTGGAAGAGATTGTAGAGATGAAGCAGCATGTCGACATCGAAATCGAGGCGTTCATCCACGGCGCAATGTGCTCCTCTTATTCGGGACGCTGCGTGCTGTCCAATCATTTCACGAACCGGGATTCGAACCGGGGCGGCTGCTGCCAATCCTGCCGATGGAAATATGATCTGTTCGAAGACGGGCGGCCGGATCCCGATCGGGTCGTCACTCCGGAGGAGGCTGCCGGCATTCCGGTGCTGGAACAATTCCGGCTTGGCGTGAATCAGCTCGCCCTTGCGGATGAGGAGGAGCATGCCTTCTCGATGAGCTCGAAGGATCTGTGCATGATTGAGCATCTGCCCGATCTGATCGATGCCGGCGTCGACAGCTTCAAAATTGAAGGCCGGATGAAGTCGATTCACTATGTGGCCACGGTCGTTAACGTGTATCGCCAAGTTATCGATGCCTATATGGCCGATCCGGACAATTATGAACTGAAGCAGGAATGGCTGGATGAGATTCGCAAGGCGGCGAACCGTCCCGTCAATACGGGCTTCTTCTATGACGAGCCGGATCATGAGGATCATATTTATGAACCGGAAGAGAAAGCGGCGCCGTATGACTTCGCCGGCCTGGTCATGGACTACGATCCGGCAACGGGCATGGCGACAATCCAGCAGCGGAACCACTTCAAGCCGGGAACGGAAGTCGAGTTCTTCGGCCCGAACGGCACCTTCTTCAAGCAGACGATCGATAAGCTGTGGGATACCGACGGCAACGAACTGGATGCCGCGCGACACCCGCTGCAGCTTGTACGAATGAAGGTCAACGAACCGGTTCGCTACTTCGATATGATGCGGAAAAAGACAGCAAAGGCTTAACCGAATCCCAGCCTGCCCCCATCCAGGGGCAGGTTTTTTTATTTATTACTTGTAAACCATCGGGCGTGCAGGTGGGCCGTTTATTTTGTTGCGGGAGAAATTGTGCAGCAGCTGAGATAGGGGCTGGAGGCGGTTCTGCTAATGCTTAATGCTGCGGCTAAAGAGTTCAAGTATGGCCTGAATGCTCCATATGAGCAGCATCCCTGTTAGGCAGGAAGGGCAATTATGCCTCGACTGTTCCTTATGTGCAATATCCCCTCTGCTCAGGAATATTTCAAGTAAGTCACGCTGCCTTATAAGCGCTATCCCCATTGCGCAGGAAAGTTTTCAAGTATGCTTTGAATGCTCCATATGAGCAGTATCCCCGTATCCCCATTGTGCAGGAAAATCTACAAGTATACTTTGAATGTTCCATATGAGCAGTATCCCCGTTAGGCAGGAAGGGCAATTATGCCACGAATGTTCCTTATGTACAATATCCCCTCTGCTCAGAAATATTTCAAGTAAGTCACGCTGCCTTATAAGCGCTATCCCCATTGCGCAGGAAAGTCTACAAGTATACTTTGAATGCTCCATATGAGCAGTATGCCGTTGGACAGGAAGTTACCTAATCCTAATTTAGTGAGTCAATCAAAACCCCTTGTCGGTTGGGAGATTGTCATAAGACATGTGTTGGAGCCTGAGTGGTTGGGAGACTCACCATAAGTCATGCGGGCGTACCTGAACGATTGGGATAATGAACGTAAGACGTCGAGGACACCTGAACGATTGGGATAATGAACGTAAGACGTCGAGGACACCTGAACGGTTGGGATAATGAACGTAAGACGTCGAGGACACCTGAACGGTTGGGATAATGAACGTAAGACGTCGAGGACACCTGAACGATTGGGATAATGAACGTAAGACGTGTGAGCCCACCTGAGCGGTTGGGAGAATGAATGTAAGACGTGTGAGCCCACCTGAACGATTGGGAGAATGAACGTAAGACGTGTGAGCCCACCTGAACGGTTGGGAGAATGAACGTAAGACGTGTGAGCCCACCTGAACGGTTGGGAGAATGAACGTAAGACGTCGAGGACGCCTGAGCGGTTGGGATAATGAACGTAAGACGTGCGAGTTCACCTGAACGGTTGGAAGACCATGCCATAAGACAGGGAAGGGCTCCTGACCCGTTGGGAGAGTCTTCATAAGGGATTGCAGGGGAGACTGACTTTGCAGATTAAAGTTAAGCTAGGCAGCAACCTGAGTGTTGGGGAGGGCAACCATAAGTGCGTGCAAGGGTGGGGTTTGCTGCATCGTTTTTTGATCGTTTGGTTCTATTTATTTTTATTTTTGTGCACATTTAGTCACAAAATCGTGGATGCGCTTCCAAATATGCGAAAGGGATTCCGCACGGAGCTGTCGAAGTAGTGCGTAAGACATAGTTATAGGGCGAATGACCTTGATATTGTTGATGGAGGAGAGGTGCTGTCGATGGGTACACGATTACGCGGATCCGAACCGCATCATGCTAGGGAACAACGCGCTTCTGTTACTAGACATTCTTTCCATCCGCTTCGTTCGGTCGGGATGAAGCTGTTTCTTGTCTTTTTCGCAAGCATTGCGCTTCTTGTTGGTTCGGTGGGACTGTTTTCGTTTTTTCAGGCACGGAATATCATTCAAAGCCAAATCGCCCAAGCACAGGAACAGACGTTGATTCAAGTGGGGGAGAAGCTGGATTTGTTTTTCACCAACTACGCCGAATTATCTACCCAGATTCTGTTCAACCAAGATATACAGGCCGCTTTTTTGGAAGCGGCGCTGCAGCGCGAGGGCAATGAATATGAGAAGCTGCAAAATCGGGTTCGGGTCGAGAACCACTTGAAATCCTATGTGATCGGCAATCCGACTCTGCACGGTATCTACTTGCTTCCCGTGAATGAGAAGGAGCCTTCCTTCACATCCGGGGCATCGGCGGAAGAGCTCAAGGAGCTGCGCCAGGCGAGCTGGTTCACACAGGCGCAGGAACAGCCAGGGGAGGTACTATGGCTGCCTACGAAGGCGACCGGAGTCTCCGGCGCCAGTCCGGATGCGGCGTTCGGGCTCGCCCGTTCCGTCAAAAATACATACACGGGAAAAACGCAATATGTTGTCTTGGTGGAAATCTATCTATCGGGGATACAGCAGCAGATCCACTGGAAGACAGAGGAGGGCGCCTTCGCCCAGATCGTAGATGGCGAAGGCAAGCTGGTCTTCACGGAGCAGACGGAAGCCGTTAGCCAACCGCCGCGCATCCGACTTGCTGCCGAGCCGGACACGGTTAGCGGGCGAGGACGGGCCTCGGATGTGAACGGCAGCGAGCTTCTTGGCGCTTATTACCGTTCCCCGGTGACCGATTGGACATTGAACGGCTTCACGCCGTCCAGCGTCTTGCTTCAGGATACGATCACGATCCGGAATATTTCGTGGGCGGCGATCGCCATCTCGCTTGGCGTAGCGCTGCTTATCGGCTGGTATGTCATCCGAAGCATCGGCTACCCGCTTGAACGGCTGAGCCACCTGATGGAGGAGGGAGCGAGGGGCCGGCTCGGCCTGCAGATGAAGCACCGCTCCCAGGATGATATCGGGCGGGTTGCGGCCAGCTTCAATGCGATGATGGGCCGGATCGGCGAATTGGTCGGACGGACGGAGGAATCCGCCCAGGCCGTGCTGGCGACGGCAGGGAAGCTGACGGAGGCATCCCGCGCGACCTCTCAGTCCGCCGAGGAGATTGCGCTGGCTACGGAAGAGATTGCGCACGGTTCGACGATGCTGGCTGTCGAAGCGGAGCGGGGCAATGAGTGGACCGGCCGCACGTCGGCGCAAATGCTGCATGTCATCGATCTGAACGTGGAAATGTACAGTGCGGCCACGGAAGTGGAGGCGGCCGGACAGCGCGGCTCCGCTTTTATGGAAGAGCTTGGGCGCAAAACCGGACTGACCGAGAGACGCATTCACGCCCTTGTCGGCAAGGTTGATGCACTGAAGAGGGGGTCAGGGGCGATTCGCAATATTCTTGACCTGCTGACGCAGATTGCGAAGCAGACGAATATTTTATCGTTGAACGCCGCGATCGAGGCGGCACGCGCAGGTTCAGCGGGACGCGGATTCCTTGTCGTCGCGGATGAGATCCGCAGTCTGGCGGATGAGTCGGCGCGCGCGATTGAGCATGTCAGGGACAGAACGGAAGCGATCGAACGGGAAATGTCGGAGACGATCGAGATGCTAAGCGGGATCCGGCCGGTGTTCGAGGAGCAGCTCGCTGCCGTGCATGGAGCCGATTCGCTCTTCCAGGAAGTTCAGCAGAATATGGGCCTGTTCATGGCGAAGCTGGATCAGGCGACGGAAGCGGTCAACGAGCTGGATGAGACGCAGCGCATGCTGACGGAAGCGATGACGAATGTCGGGGCGGTGGCCGAAGAGTCGGCAGCGACAACGGAAGAAGTCGCTTCCTTGAGCGGGGAGCAAAAGTCGGTCTCCGAACAGCTAGTGTCGTTGTCGCAAGAGCTGGAATCCGTCTCGAAGGATCTGATGGAGCGGCTTGCTCAATTTCAACTCAAATAAAGAAATGCCGGCATTACACTGCCCTCTGCTGTCAGGGGGCAGTTTTTTTGTATGCGTTTCCGTCGATACTGGACATAGGAGCCAGCTAGATTGAAGGATCCGCGGAAGGAGGATTGGCATGGAGGGGCATAAAAAGAAAATCAGCATGGCCCAGCTTGCCGGGCTGCTTACGCTTGCCCGGGGGCGCATAGCGGCGGCATGCATCTTGATTGCGGCGGTGCTTGGCATCTATATTATGCGGCTCGGCTGGCTACAGCTTATCGAGACGCATCGTCCTGTCCAGGGGGGCGGGCATACGCTTCTGCAGCGTTCCATTATTCAGCGGGAACGAGGCATCGTGCTCGACGACGGCCGGGGGTCGATCCTGGATCGCAACGGCCGTCCCTATACGGGTGCGGCCGTGCAGGCCGCCGTCCTGTTCCCCGTTCATCGCGATTCGATACCATCCGAAGCGGTACGCACGCTTGCGCTCTGGTTCCATACGACGGAACGAGACGTGCGGGCGCGCTGGGAGAGCGCTACTGAACCGCTCGTATGGCCTTCGTCCCGCGACGGCAAGCTGCCCCATCCGCTTACGCCGGAGCAGTCCCGGCGGCTGAATGCTTCCGGCTGGGACGGGGTGCGCTCTCTTCCGATAACGGTCCGGTATCCGCTCGGCAAGGATACGCCGCAATGGATCGGATTTGTCGCGCAATCCGCCGGGGAGCAAGGCAAGGCGGGCATGTCCGGGACGAGCGGAATGTCAGGACTGGAGCGGTCGTTCGAGCCTGTGCTGCGGAGCCTCGGGCCGACGATACTCGTCCATTATACCGATGCGGATCAGCGTCCGCTGTATGGTCTCGATATCCGGATCCGCCGTCCGGACAATCCGTATTATCCGCTGCAGCTTATCACGACGGCGGATCGCGAGATCGAGGCTGCGATTGGGCAGGCCGCGGATGAAGCGGGCATGAAGAAGGGCTCTGTCGTCGTGCTCGATGCGGCGACGCGCGATGTCGTAGCGATGGTATCCCGCCCGGCCGCCGACCCGAATCATGTGATGCCCGAGCAGGGGGCCTGGAATAACCGTGCGCTCAAAGCGCTGCCCCCGGGCTCCGTGTATAAGCTGTTCATCGCTGCTGCCGCGCTCGAAGCTCAAATCACGGATCCGCAGGAACGATTCCATTGCAGCGGCGACTATGGCAAATACGGTCTATCCTGCTGGCTCAAGGACGGGCACGGAACGTTGACACTGCGTGAAGCGTTGGCGGAATCCTGCAATGTCGTCTTCGCCGAGCTTGCAGAACGGATGAGCGCCGCCGAGCTAGAGTCGTATGCCAAGCGGTCAGGGATGGCAGCCACTGTCGGCATGAGCTCCTCGGATGGCCGCGGGCATAACGGGTTGAAGCATTTTGATGGAGAAGAGACGAGCCGGATATTTGCAGCGGGAGAGGATAACGGGATGATTGACGGGGGAGAGCGGGCGCAGCTTGGCATCGGACAGCGCAATGTGCGTCTGACGCCGTTGGCGGCTGCCAATTATGTCGCCACTCTGCTTCAGGACGGAGTCCCAGGGGAGCCACGTCTCGTCCAGGAGATCCGTTATGCGAACGGGCTTCCTTTCGCCCGCTTCGATGCCGGAACAGGAAGCGAACGGGTGATGAAGCCGCAGACGGCGAGACAGGTGCGTCATTGGATGGAGGATACCGTCGCCTATGGGACGGGACAGTCGCTTCGCCAAGCGGCCTGGCGGCTGGCGGGCAAGAGCGGAACCGCACAGGCTGATGCTTACGGAAGCGGGCGGCTGCATACGTGGTTCGTCGGCTATGGCCCGGTGGAGAAGCCCAAATATGCGGTCAGCGTCGTCTTTGAGGATGAGCCTGCCGGGACGTCCCACCGGGCAACCGCCTTATTCGGCAAAGTGATGGATGTGCTCGCAGCGCATGAGAATTCCGGCTTGCCGCGCCGCAGCACGCGGTAACCGCCTGTTCAGGCTTGTCCGCGCGGCTGCGGCTTCGTGCCGGCAGGAAAATTATTTATTGTCCGTATCCCGCACGGTTCCGTCATTCCCCGTCGGTCCTTCCGGGAAAGGGGAGGCATCGAACTCTTCTTTTGGCATACGAATCCATTTGTTCAAATACCCTTGATCATAGAGAGCCTTGACCAAAATAAGAAGAATAGGCGACAGTACGACCCCCACGACACCAAATAACGACAAAGACAATATCATAAAGGAGAGCATCGTAAACGCAGACACGCCCAACGTATTGCCCGTAATTTTCGGGTCCAATATTTGTCGAGTAATCAGCGTGACGCCCAGAACGACGGTGAGCCAAATGGCGAGCCAGCTATTCCCCGCGATGAACAGGTATACGATCCACGGAATAAAAATGACCGGAACGCCGAGCAGCGGCAGCAGATCGAACAAAGCGGACAAGAGGCCGATAAGAAACGCATTGCTCACGCCAAGGAGCAGCAGCGAGATGAAAATGATGCCGAACGTAATCGAGATCAGCTTCAGCTGCGCTTTCAAATAGGCGGCGATCCCTTTAATGACATTTTCCTTCAGGAACGTATATGCATGTCGAAATGTTTTGGGCGTATGAGTGCGCGCGGCTCTTCTCCACGTATCGATCTCGATGCTGAGGAAGTAAGCCAGTATAATCGCGATGCCAAAATTGACGGTGAACGCCGAGAAGGAGGAAATATTATTGATAATCCAGCTTAAAAAATCGAGCGCTATTTGCGAGCCTTTCTTCGCGATCGTTCCGACATACTCATTCAGGCGCGTGGTCACGTCTTCAGGGAGCGTCTCATATTTCTGATGAAGGAACGCGGTAATGTTCGCAAATTCCTTCTGAAGTACTTCAATATATTTGGGCATTCTCTGTTGAAGCTCTATGGCCTGCTTCATCACAATGAAGCCAAGACCAAAAATAGCGCCCAGAATAAGCAGAATAAACAGCCCTACCGACAGGGCGGAAGCGATCGCCTTGTTGACGCCGCGTCGATGGAGAAATCCGGCTAGCGGTTCAATGAGCATGAACACAATGAAGGCAAGGAAAATAGGCTTGGCGATGGAGTACAGATAACTGAAGCTATACATGATAAGGTAGATCGTCAGTATGAGTAGTCCAATGTCAAAAGCCGTTCTCCAATATTTGCGGTAAAACGCGATCATGAAAAATAACTCCTTTGCTCCCTATTCTATTCTTGGATCCCATTGTACACGAAAATGAATTCCAGTGCCTATTCTTTCATGATATGTTACAATAAACTTATCGCCTCGCAGGGGTATAGATATAAGAATGAAACGGGGAAATTAGGATGGAAATCATTTTATTATGGTGCTTTTACATCCTGACGTTTTATGCGTTTCTACCAGGTATCATCAGCCGATTATTCGGTTTCCGCGTGTTCCAAAAAGGCAGATCGGATTCGAAGCTGGCGCTGACGTTCGATGACGGGCCAGATCCGGAATATACGCCGCAGCTGCTGGATCTATTGAAGAAATACAACGCCAAGGCAACCTTCTTTGTCGTTGGCATCCATGCGGAGAAGCACCCCGAATTGCTGAAGCGAATGAGCGATGAGGGGCATTTGATCGGCATCCACAACTACGTCCATAAATCCAACTGGCTGATGCGTCCGAAAACGGTGAAACAACAAATTCGCAAAACGTCGGATATTATTATGTCCGCTACCGGACAACGCTCACACTATTATCGTCCTCCGTGGGGGATTGTTAATTTATTTGATTATGGCAATCTCGGTCATCTTCAAATTATTCTCTGGTCCGGCATGTTCAACGATTGGCGGAAGAAGGTCGGCGAGGAACGGCTGTTCCGGCGCATGATGAAGCGGTGCCGGGGCGGAGAGGTTCTGCTCCTGCATGACTGTGGCCATACGCTTGGCGCCGACGAGGAAGCTCCGGGCATCATGCTGAGGGCATTGGAACGGTTTTTGAAGGAAGCGGCGGAGCGCGAGCTGTCCTGCGTTCGCGTAGATGAGCTGATCAAGGAGACCGAGAAGGAGAAGATCAGCAAACCTTCCTGGTTGAAGCGCAGCATTATTAGCGGCTGGCTTCTATATGAGAAGGCGTTCCATGTGCTCTATGGCCTCCAGACGACCAATCGGCAAGATCCCGTGTTTCATTTCCGGGTCCGCCCGTATCATGGGCAGACGCTTCAATTGGATGACGGCATCGAATTGAAGCGGGACGATGAGATACTGGAGCTTCATTTCGATAACAAGCGGCTGTACGAGATTGGCCGGCGTTCGCGGTCGCCCGTCCAGCTTGCAATACAGATGATACGCGCCGTAGAGAAATCGCTGCCGGAGCTTGCGGATTATATTATGGATCATCCGGAGCTGAAGGCGAACGTGAAGGCGTTGTACGGCGTAAGCATGATCCATCGGGGGCCGGAGCAATTCGGGTTCACCGTGCGGGAATTGCCGCGAGGCCTATTTTCCTGGTGTACGCGCCGATATTTGCGCCTGCTGATGAGCGTCATTCATCCTCAAGGGAAGATGAGACTGAGAGAACACTCGGAACAGATGGTTCCCAAAGTGATGGTCATGTCCGTCCAGACACTGCTTACCCGCTATGGCAAATCACGCAAGCCGGTGATGGAGCCGCAGCCGATGATCATCTTAGATAAAGGAATGGAAAAAGCGACGCACTATTTGTAAATTTTTTTAAAAATAAGATAGCAACAATGCCGCCCCAGTTTATTGGAATTACATAACAATAATGGGGCTGCTTTTTTTATTTCTTTTTTTGCCCCGGGGAATGCGAGGTTTATGCAAAAAAGTGAAAGAACATGCAAATGCACACCAGTGGTGGATTTTCGGAAATTTTGTCTCTTATATCATGGACATTTTGACGAAAAATGCGACTATCCTCCGTATTCGCCATTCAGAAAACCGTGCTTTTCCCGGACTTTTCTACTACAGTTGATAAAAAAAAGTTATCGTCATAAAACCACAAACTTTCAAATTAAAAAGCATAAAGGGATTTACAAAACCGAAATTATAAAGTAGTATTATGAAAAAATATTCGTTTCCTGCTTATGAAATGGGGGTTTTTCGCAAACTTATTTGACCAATGTTCTATAAAGCGTTAACGAACGTTTTTTACTCATCGCGATGATTTTTTTATCCTATACAACTTTATAACTACTTCAAGTTACAAAGGTTACAAAAAACATCAGAAATTGAACATCAGGGGGAGAATGTTGTGAAGAAAAGATTCAGCATCATCATGTGCCTGCTCCTGTCCTTGACGCTCGTGCTGTCCGCTTGCGGCGGAAGCGATAGCGGCAACGGCGATTCCGCAGGACAAGCTAATCAAGAGTCATCCAACAATGGCGGCGCAGATAACGGTACAGACGGCGAGTTGGTCTCTGACGGCTTGATTCCGGCAACGGACAAGAGCAATTCTCCAGCAACGGCTACAAACCGGACAGATACGGCTATCATTGGTATCACGGCACCTAGCGGTATCTTCAATCCGATCTTTGCTGAATCTGCATACGATGTATTCGTGACAGAATCTTTGTTCAACGGCTTGCTTCAAATTAACAAAGACGGTACTTATTCCACAGACTTGGCGGAGGATTACACCATCTCCGACGATAAGCTTACTTACACATTCAAGCTGAAGGACGGCTTGAAGTTCAGCGACGGTTCCGCATTGACGGCGGAAGACGTGGCATTTACATTGACCCTGCTGCATGACAAGTCTTACGACGGACCAAGCGACATCATCAAAGACGCAGCGATCAAGGGCGGCCAAGAATACAAAGACGGCAAAGCGACTTCCATCGAGGGCATCAAGGTCATCGATCCGAAAACAATCGAAGTCACTACGCTGAAGCCGCGCGCGCTCGCGCTGGGCGCTATCGGTGACACACGCATCATGTCCAAGGCATATTATGGCAAGGACTACAAGCAAGGCGACCTGTCTTATATGAAAGACTTGTTCACGAAGCCGCTCGGCAACGGCGCTTACAAGCTGGACAAGTTCGTTCCGGGACAGGAAGCGGTATTGTCCGCGAACGAGAACTTCCATCTCGGCGCGCCGAAGATTCCGCACCTGATCTACAAATTTACTACGGATGAGACGAACGTGCAGTTGCTGCAAACCGGTGAAACCGATATGGACATGGTTACCGTATCGAAAGACCAAGTAGAACAGCTGCAGGAGCTGGGCTTCCTGGACATCAACCTGTTCCGCACGAACGGTTACGGCTATATCGCCTTCAACCATAACAAAGAAATGTTCAAAGACAAGCGCGTTCGCCAGGCATTGGCTTACGGCCTGGATCGCCAGCAAATCGTAGACGCGGTATACCAAGGCTATGCGGAGGTTATCGACATTCCGCAATCGAAGGACTCCTGGTCTTACACGGATGAAGTAACGAAGTACGATTTCAATCTGGAAAAAGCGAAGCAGCTTCTCGATGAAGCGGGCTGGACGGTAGGAGCCGACGGTATCCGCGAGAAGGACGGACAGAAGTTCAAGATTACGTTCACCGCTTCTTCTCCGAATCCGGTCAACGACGCGATCATTCCGGTCGCTCAAGCGAACTGGAAAGAGCTCGGCATCGAGCTTACCGCCGAGCAAATGGACTTCAATGCCGTTGTCGAAAAACGTAAAAAAGGCGACTTCGACATGATGTTCCTGGCTTGGTCCTTGACTCCGGATCCGCAATCGAGCGAGAATGTGTTCAAGACGGGCGGTTCCCAGAACGACATCGGATATTCGAATCCGAAGCTGGACGAGCTGTTCGAAAAGTCCGGCAGCGAAGTCGACGTAGAGAAGCGCAAGCCAATCTTCAAAGAAATCTACCAAGAGCTGAATGAAGACTTGCCTTACATCTACCTGTATCAACGCCGCGACATGTGGGCAACGAACGCGCGGATTCAAGGCTTCGATATGTCGCCATACCGCAAGTTTACGACAGATTTGAGCACTATCCAAATTCAATAACGACTTCAAAAGTGCTGCATACCGAATGCTCAGCCATCAGGCTGGGCATTCGGGTTTATTTCATGCTAGGAGGAATAATTATGAAACAATACGCCTTGCGGCGGCTGTTGCAGCTGATTCCGACCATTATCGGCGTGTCGATTCTGCTGTTCGCGGTCTTCGCGATGGCGCCGGGGAACTTCATCGATTCCAACCCGACGCTGTCGAAGGAGCGCGCAGCCGAGCTCAAAGCGATCCATGGCTTGGATAAGCCGCTCGTTGAACGTTATTTCACTTGGGCTGAAAATACGCTCAAAGGTGATCTCGGATTGTCATTGCAGCACAAACAGCCAGTCACCACGGTCCTTAACCGTTATATGTGGAACTCCTTTTTGATTGCCGCTATCGTGCTTGTGCTCAGTTGGGCCATTGCGATTGTAGTCGGCGTTTTTGCCGCGATCAAGCAGCATTCTTTCTTTGACGGCATGGTTACGCTGGTCGTCTTTGCGCTGATGTCGCTTCCGTCGTTCTTTGTCGGGTTATATGCCATCAAAGTGTTTGCCGTCGATTTGGCATGGGCGCCGGTCGGCGGGATGTACACGTCAGGCAGCAATGCGACAGGATTCGCGCGCTTCTGGGATCTGCTGCAGCACTTAGCGTTGCCTGTTGCCGTGCTGACGGCATTGAGCGTCGGCAGCTTGACCCGTTATTTCCGGACGAGCATGCTGGACGTTATCCGTCAGGACTTCATTCGGACAGCCCGCGCCAAAGGGCTGAAAGAACGCACCGTCATCTTCAAGCACGCGCTGCGGAACGCTCTGCTTCCTGCAATTACGCTGCTTGGGATCGAATTGCCAGGATTGTTCTCCGGCGCCATTATTACGGAGAAAATCTTCAACTGGCCTGGTATCGGCCGCATTAACTTGGACGCAATCAGTGCCCGTGACTACTTCCTGTTGATGGGCTTCACGATGTTCCTGGCTCTGCTGACGATGCTGGGGAATTTCTTAGCAGATTTACTTTACAGAGTCGCCGACCCTCGTGTCCGGATGAAGTAGAAAGGGGAGTTATTTGTGTCTCAAACGGTAGCTGAATCCGTTAAAGGAGCTAATGTGCGCCAGGCCAAACCGGCTTCCCCGTGGAAGCTGGCTTTTAAACAACTGCTGAAAAACAAATTCGCGGTCACGGGAGCAATCGTCGTTATACTTATGTTTATCATCTGCTTCCTTGGACCGGTTGTGTCTCCTTATTCGCTGGAGACGATGAATATCAAGAACGGCAACAAGCCGCCCAATGCCGCGCATTGGCTCGGCACGGACAATCTGGGCCGCGACATTCTGCTGCGCGTCATGCTGGCGGGCCGGGTCTCTCTGCTCGTAGGCCTCGTCGCCATGGCTATCTCCGTGACGCTGGGCAGCTTGATGGGCGCGCTTGCCGGTTACTATCGCGGATGGGTAGATACAGTTATTATGCGTCTTGCCGACATTATGATGTCGATTCCAAGCTTGCCATTGCTGATTATTCTCGGCGCGATCTTGTCCGATATGAAGGTTCCGCCGGACCAGCGGATTTATCTCGTCATGTTTTTGCTCGGATTTATGGCGTGGCCGAACTTATCGCGTCTCGTACGCGGGCAAATCTTGATGCTGCGCGAGCAAGAGTTTATGCAGGCGGCCGAAGTGCTTGGCCTGCGCGACCGACGTAAAATATTCCGCCACTTGCTGCCAAATACGGTGCCAATCATTATCGTCGTGGCGACCTTGCTGGTAGGCAGCTCCATCTTGTATGAATCGGTATTGAGTTATTTGGGTCTCGGGGTTGTTCCGCCGACACCTTCATGGGGAAATATGATTTCGGCAGCGAACAATATGATAGAATTTAAGAAGCGGCCGTGGTTGTGGATACCGCCAGGGGTATGTATTTTCTTGACGGTTATTGCCATCAACATCATCGGGGATGCCCTGCGTGACGTGCTCGATCCGAAAATGAAGAGGTAGGAGATACGATATGGCAAACAATTTGATCGAATTTCGCAATCTGCGGACGAAT
This sequence comes from Paenibacillus dendritiformis, assembly GCF_945605565.1. Classification (NCBI taxonomy): domain Bacteria; kingdom Bacillati; phylum Bacillota; class Bacilli; order Caryophanales; family Paenibacillaceae; genus Paenibacillus; species Paenibacillus dendritiformis. The sequence goes on from NZ_OX216966.1 coordinate 2,530,898, forward strand.
TTCTATACCAGTGGTGGGGTCGTGAAAGCGGTCAATGATGTCAGCTTCTCGATCAGAGAAGGCGAGACGCTGTGCGTTGTAGGCGAATCCGGCTGCGGCAAGAGCGTCACAGCCATGTCATTGATGCGTCTCGTCGCGCCTCCGGGGAAAATCGAAGGCGGAGAGATTATTTATAAAGGGCAAGACCTGTTGAAGCTTAAAGAGCGTGAAATGCGTCAGATTCGGGGAAATGAAATCTCGATGATTTTCCAGGAACCGATGACGTCGCTCAATCCGGTATTGAAAATCGGGGAACAGCTGGTTGAGCCGATTTTGCTGCACCGGGGCGGAACGAAGAAGGAAGCGCGCAAGCGGGCGATCGATCTGATCGAGCTCGTGGGCATTCCGCGCGCAGAGCAAATTTTCGATGCGTATCCGCATGAGCTGAGCGGCGGCATGCGGCAGCGGATTATGATCGCGATGGCCTTGACCTGCGATCCGAAGCTGCTCATCGCCGACGAACCGACGACGGCGCTGGACGTTACGATCCAGGCGCAGATTCTCGACCTGATGCGCAACATTAAGAGCGAGTTCAAGACGGCGATTATGCTGATTACCCACGATCTCGGCGTCGTGGCCGAGATGGCCGATCATGTTGTCGTCATGTATGCCGGCAAAGTCATTGAAGAAGCGCCGGTCATCGAATTGTTCCAAAATCCGAAGCATCCGTATACCCAAGGGTTGCTGAAGGCGAAGCCGATTATCAATGAGCGCCGGGAACGGCTCTATACGATTCCTGGACAAGTTCCGAACCCGGTTGAACTGGGCGAAAATTGCTATTTCAATGACCGTTGCGAGCATTGCATGGCGGTGTGCACGGAGAAGCAGCCGACGCTGAAGACCTATGAGAAAGGACATAAGGCATCATGCTGGCTGTATGAGAAGGAGGGGAAAGCACAATGAGCCAACAAGCGTTACTTGAAGTTGAAGATCTAAAAAAATATTTCCCCATCCAGGGCGGTCTCTTCTCGCGGACGGTCGGACATGTGCGTGCGGTTGACGGAGTCAGCTTCACCCTGCAAAAAGGGGAAGCGCTCGGCTTGGTAGGCGAGTCCGGCTGCGGCAAGTCGACCACGGGACGGACGATTCTTCGCCTGCTGGACAAGACGGAAGGGAAAGTCATTTTCAAAGGCACTGATATTCATTCATTAAATAAAAAGCAACTGCGCGGCATGAGACCGCAAATGCAGCTTGTATTCCAGGACCCATACAGTTCCTTGAATCCCCGCATCAAGATCGGGGATGCGATTGGCGAACCGCTGCTCGATCACGGTCTCGCAAGCAAGAGCGATATTCGCGACCGCGTCAAAGAAATTTTGACGATTTGCGGCTTGGCTCCTTACCATATCGATCGCTATCCGCATGAATTTTCCGGCGGTCAGCGCCAGCGCATCGGAATTGCGCGCGCGCTTATCATGAATCCGGATTTCATCGTGGCGGACGAACCGGTATCTGCCCTCGACGTATCGATTCAGGCGCAAATCATTAACCTGCTGAGCGATTTGCAGGAACAAAAAGACTTGACTTATTTATTCATTTCGCATGATTTGTCCGTTGTCGAACATTTGTGCAACCGAATTGGCGTTATGTACTTGGGCTCGCTTGTTGAATTGGCTCCGCGTGACGAGCTGTTCAAGCGCCCGCTGCATCCGTACACGCAAGCGCTGCTGTCGGCCATCCCGATTCCGGATCCGACGCGCAAGTCGGAGCGGATCGTGCTGCAGGGCGACATTCCAAGCCCGGCGAACCCGCCAGCCGGATGCAAGTTCCATACCCGCTGTCCGTTTGCAAAGGATATTTGCAAGCAAGCCATACCGGAATTCCGGGAAGTTGCCAGCGGACACCATGTGGCATGTCATCTGGTAGAGTAGTCAAGTTCCAGTCATCATGGCATACACCCAACTTGGAAAGCAAAAGCGCGGAAGCAACCTCCGCGCTTTTATTGCGTTATTCGGTTATGGAACGAGGCTCCATTTCGACGCTAAATAAAGCAGTGCGGCAGCCTCTTGGCGGGTCATCGCTTGCCTGGATTTATAATCTGCCGCTCCTTCGGCCAATAGTGTTACCTCCGGGCCGTAAAGTTTCATGCCCACAATAAATTTGACCGCCTCATCCGCCCAGGCATCTGTCTTCCCGGTTGTTGTGCCTTCGACCGACTTGGCCCCCATGGACAGCATCACCCTGAAGAGGATGGCCGCTGCCTCCTGCCGGGTTATCTTCTCCTTCGGCCTGAATAATTGATCCGCAGGCGCTGCAATAAAGCCGTATTCCACAGCGCTTTGAATCCATCCCGCTTCCGGGAGCGCGTCGATATCTTTGAACAGCGCGGCATTTTTGGAAGCAGGAATCCCGATCCATCTCATCACCTGCTCCACAAATTCCGCTCTGGTCAACGGCTCTTCCGGGCCGAAGGCTCCATCCGCTTTGCTCTTGACGATGCCGAGCTGATGCAAGCCATGTATATATTCTATATAAGGGTGCGCATCACCGATATCGTTAAAGCGTTCAGGCGTGCCGAGCTTTTCTGCCCAGGCGGTCGGGTCGGCATTGGAGTACATATACGCAATCGACCCGTCCGGATTTGCTTTGAAGGCAATCTTACTGCCATGCTCATCTTCGAATAAGAGAGGATCGATGGGTTTGGCCGTTTGCTTGCCCATTATATTTTCAAGGACAAGCTGCCCATCCGGGGCCGCATGAATGCGGGTAATCAGGTAGCTTATCCGCACATCGCGATAGACCCCTTCGAACCGTCTCAATTGGTCTCGAGTTAGCGCAAGATAGGCTTGTTTCTCGTTCTCTTGCTTTGGATAATACCGATCCATAAAAGCCTTGAATATCATGTCACGCAAATTTTCAGACTTGTTGTACACGATAAATGCGCCCGCGTTTTGCTCCGGCAGCAGCCACATCCATGAGGTGAAGCCGCCAGGCGCCGCACCGCCCTTGCCAATCACGTATTGTCCGTTGTAGTGGTCCTGAAGCGCATATTCAAAACCGTATGCCATATTCGGCATCTTCGGATGAATCGCAAGATGGGTCTTGCCCATCTCGTTGACGGTGTCTTCCTGCAGAATGCGGCGGTCGCCCAATTTCCCCTTATTCAAATAAGCCAGCATAAATTTGGCCATATCGCTTCCGGTCGTTAACATGCCGCCATGTGGCATATCATTCGGGACAAAATTATAAAGCGGCGTTGCTTTGTTGTCAGGCCCGTAACCGACAGCCAGCCGCGGGACAAGATCCTGCGTCAACAGAAAATGGCTGTCGTTCATGCCGAGCGGCTTGAAAATATGTTCCTTCATATACTGATTGAACGGCACTCCCGCCACCTGTTGAACGATGTAGCCTTGGAGCATGGACGCCATATTATCGTATTTATACACTTCCCCCGGTGTTCGGGTAACGGCAGGCATCCACTTTTTCACATAATCTTCGAGCTTCACTTCTGCAGCCAGATCATACGATATCGAATCTCCGACAGGGGGATCGACGATATCGAATCCGGTCGTATGCGTCAATAAATGCTCCATCGTGACGGGGGAACTCGTATTGTTCTTCATTTTGATATCTCCCAAATAATGCTGAACATCACGGTTTAACTCGATTTTCCCCTGTTCGACAAGCTGCATTACCGCCGCTGCCGTAAATACTTTGGACACCGATGCGATGCGGAACAAGGTTTTCTCGGGATCGACAGGAATTTTTTTCTCTACGTTCGCATACCCATACCCTTTCTGCAGCAGTACCTTTCCGTCTTTTACCACCACAAATACCGCTCCCGGCACACCTAGTGCCTTGACATCCTGTCTCGCAAAAAATTCGTCCGCGAATGCCTCCACGTCTTGGGCGTTCATCGAGCCCTGTGACTTGCTCGTTGGGCTTGCTGCTGAGGACGATGCTTGAACCGAGGCAACGCTTGGCGAAACCGAGGAAACCATTAACAGCCCGGCCAATAGGGCTATTATTTTTTTCCGATAACATACACTTTTCAAGATAACTCTCCTCCTTTACTTCATTAGCTGTTCCCGCTTACTTTCTGATGCCGATGTCCGTAATGAGAACCGCGCCGGCTTCGGTTTTATCGAATTCAAAGCTTACCTTGCTTAAGAGCTGCGGGTTAAACTGAGCGTTAACCTGTGTAAAGTCGCTTAATGGAAAGCCGTAATTTTGAAAGACAGGCTCTTTGATATCACCGGAATTGGCAAAGGGCGCTTTCAGCAGCTTGCCTTCAATCATCGGCACCAGCTTTGCAATATGGCTTAACGGAAGGCTGGCTTGGTTCCCGTTCATATCTTCCACTTTGATCGTGAAATCAAGTAAGCCTTCCTGATAGGAGGCGTTGTTTCTTTCGCTCTTGTCAGCGATCGAGAATACGAAGGAATCATGTTCTGCCAGGTCTAACCCCTTCTCGGGCAGGACGAGCGAATAGGAAGCGGCCTTTGAATTGTTGCTTCGATCCCACCTTACCTGGACAGCGCTGTACAAATCCTCGCCGAACTTCATTTTGACTCTTTCTTCCTTCCACTCCTGCAAATTATCGCCAATGAGCTTGCCTCCGGGAAGCGTCGTGCTCCGTACATCGATATCTTCATCGAACGAAGCAATCAGCGTGGTCCGGGAATCGTTATAGTCGCTAATATACATCGTATCGGGAAGCCATTGTTTGGCATAGCCGAGATCCTGGAACACGGCTTGATATTCCTTCTTATTTTTCAAGGTGGCGTCCAAAAAAGAAGAAATCAGCACTTTGGCTGCCGTTTCCTGCTCTTCCCTCGGCATCAACTGCTTCAAATTGAAGAGTTGGTTCCCCAATCCAACGCCATCGCCTCGGCTCCAGACGCGATTGAACTGGCCATGATTGGCCCCGTAGATGTATACGGCTGCCTTCATGAAATCGTCCTGGCCGCTAAAATGGGTCCGATGATACTGGCTCGCTCCGCGGAAGCTGTTCACATCCATATCATGCGATCCCTGCAAGGCCAGGTAATTGACATCGTCTACCGGCATCGGCTTGCCGGAAGGCCGATATTGCAAATCGGTGCCTGCGATCGAGATAATGGACCGAATATGAAAGTTATAATCGAATGTGATGTTGCCGTTATCCGGATGCGCGCCTAATTTGTTATAAGCTGCGGCAATCGTAATCGCTTCTCCGCCTCTGGAGTGGCCAATCAGCGCAATATGATCCATATCGACCTTTTGATAAAAAGGATGGGTCCTGTCCTGATTCCATGCCTTCCACGTCTTGAGATGTTCCAGCATCAGCATACCTCGCGCAGGATTCTCCTTCTCCAAAGCACTGAACATGAACATGTCATCCCACGGCGAGGCGTTCAAAAAATTCTCGTCAATCGATACGAAGATGTAGCCGCGGCTGGCCAGCAGTTGGCCAAGATAGTCGTAGCCGGGATCGGAATATTCTGTCATGAGATGATTGCCGTGCACGATCACCACGAGCGGAAACGGCCCATCCCCTTCGGGATACCATACCAGCCCGTTTAACGGCATCGCATCCGGGCCGAAGCCTACGGTTTTCGTTCTCAGGGACGACCACTTCTCGACGAAAGCAGACCCGTCCACCGGTTGCGTCACAAGCGAATCGGGTTGATTAAATTGTGTACGGTAGCTGTTTTTACTGCCATAAGTTAATGTTTTAACTTTGTAGGTTCCTTCCTCCGCCGGATTGGCCAACAGCTTGTTCTGATAACGGGCTGCCGTCTTAAGTTCTTTCAAATGGACCCCGCGAACCTGCGCTTCACCGTCATGGAGAGTCCAATATCCGGCTAATCCGATCACGGCGGTTGTCGACATCAACAGGACCAGTGCCGAAATCATTTTTGTCCTGGTTGCATATTTGTACCCGCCCTTGAGCAGCTTGTACAGAGTCGCGCCCCACAGCGAGAGCAGAACGATTAACCCGAGAATAAAAACGAGCGTCATTTGCATCGGTCCTATAAAACAGATAAATAGCAGCATAAAGGCACTGAAGAACAACCATAAATAACGGGTTGGGATTTTCTTGACCAGATGCAGCATCAATGCAATGATGCCGCCCACGAGCGCGACAAAAATCAAGGATATGGCCGTGCCTGCAGCCAGATCGAAAAAACCGCGCGCCCCCAACATATAATTGGCTTGTAAAAGCACGAAAAACAACGTGATGGCTCCCAGAGCGATCGATGCTCCCATCCATCCGGCCGATAAGGGCTTTACTTTCATTCGATGCCCTTTCACTCTGCCGGCCCACTGCCTGGCTCTCTCTATCATCCGCTCCATACCAAGAATCCTCCTAATGACATGTATAGTTATCCAACCACTATCGTTCATGTTACAAGGGTATTCTTTCTCGGCGCTTTCATCATTCTTTCAGTAATCTTACAAATGATATTGCAAACGAAAACACTTGACTTGAAAAGAAAAAGCGCGGAATGAATCCGCGCTTGAATGGTGTTATGGGGTTCCTGCAGGCAAGGAAGAGTCCGGCAGGAACGGCGTGTCAGGCCGAATATTGCCCGGCGAGCAGATGGCGGGAGACAATGTCTGATATGAATTCGATGAAGTCCCAGGCATCATTGACAGGCTCCGTCCGGACGAACTGTATGCCGCATGCTTCGGCCTGCCGCTTCGCGTCCTCGCCGAGATCATGATAGACCTCAACATTGTCGGTCAGCGAGGTCAGCTCGCACAGCACGACCGCTTGGCAGCCATGGCCGGCCGCTTGCCGGATGACGTCCTTCACATCCGGGCCGAGCCAGCGCTGGGGCGCGGGCATGCCGCTCCGGTAGGCGATGTCCCAGCGTCCGATCTCCGCTTCCTCCGCGATGAGACGGGCGAGGCGGCAATATTGGGCGATAAACGCAGTATGCGCCGAAGGCAGGCCGGGCTTGCTATGCACGGTGAAGATGACCCGTGCCGAAGGCAAGCTGGCGGCAGGGAGCCAGCGGTAAGCATCGCGCAGGCGGCGGGCTAGCAGCCGGATGAAGGCGGGATGCTCCTGCCAGTTCGCCACGGCGGTTACCCGGATAGGCGCGTCCGCTCCATCTGCCGCCCGCGCGGCTTCGTGCATATACATTCCGGTTCCGGCGCTGAAGGGGGACAGATGCAGCAGCGCCAGCCGGGAGATGCCGTCGGCTGCCGCTTGCCGCACCGCTTCGGAGACGAAGGAAGGCGAGTGCTTATAGCCGATATAGACGGGGACCGGAGCGCTGCATAGCTGCCCGAGCCGCTGCGACATCGCTTCCGCCTGTCTCGCGGTAACCGCATAGAGCGGATCGCATGCCGCCGTCTGCCGGTAACGGCTCACGCCTTGGGCCAAGGCGTCCGGGGAACAGCGGCCCCGCATAATATGCTCGTACAGCTGCGGCACATCATCGATCGAGCGGCAGGCGCCATAGGCGGCCAACAGGACGGCCTGCGCCGGCTCGCCCGCATCCGGTGCTGTTGGCGCTGCAACCTTCGCCCCCGCCAATGCCGCCTGGGGCGAATCTGCCTGACGGCCGGGCTCCAGTTCACTCATGATCGGCCTCACCGTCCTTCCACAAGTCCGGGTGAAGCCATGCCGACATATGCAGCATGCCGTCGACGGTATAACGATTCGGCGCGAGCAAATCCTTCGCCTTCATCGTCGTGATGCGCCCTTGCTGTACCGCGGTCAGTGTATTCCACTGCGGATCGGACTTCAAGCCGGACAGCCATTCTTCTCCGGTACCGTCCCAGTCGCCGAGAACGATATAATCGGGATCGATCTTGATCAGATCTTCGATCGACGCTTTGATCGATTTGGCGATGCCGAGCGCATCCGCCGCAGGCTCCGCTCCGGCAAGGCGTATCATATCGTAAGCGATGTTGCCCGGCCCGATGACATAAGGGCCCGTGTTCGGGCCGACGGGGGAGAGCACCAGCACGGTCGGCTTGGCCGTCAGCTTCGCGGTGCGCGCCGCGGCCTGCTGCAATTTTGCCTCGATTTCCTCTGCGATAAGCACTCCCTTGTCGGCATCTCCCACCGCTTCGCCAATTTTCCGATAGTTGCCCATCACCGCTTCAAATGTCCCCCACTGATCAAAGGTAATGACGTTGACGCCGGCTTGGCTGAGCAATTCTTCGGCATCGCTCTCGGTATGATGAACCTTCGTCAGCAGCACGAGATCCGGCTGGAAGGACAGGATCGCCTCGGGATCCAATCCGGTCGCCCCGCTAATCGGGTTGGCGACCTGCTTCCCCATCTCTGCGTTGACAGCAAGATAGGGGTTGGAGATGCTCTTCGGAATCGCGACCACCTGTGCCGGAACGATAAATTCCAAGACCGCGTCCGCCGTATCCAGCGATACGGGCGCGACCTTCAGCTTGTCATTCGCTTCTGGAGCAGAAGCGGGGACGGATTCCGGCACCGTGGTCGAAGCGCCGGACATTCGGTTGGCCAGGATCGCCGCCAAGCCGATGACGACAATGACCGCCGCCAGCCCGATGATCATGTTCCGCTTCGCTTTGTCATGTTGTCTCATCTAATGAATTCCTCCTGGTTAGCTAATGATGTGTACATCGATGGTTCGAACTCGGCGTCCGCCTGATCGAAGGCGAGAATCGATAAGCCTCTCGCAGCGTGTTCGCGGCGGATGACGGCACGAATGCCGTATACCGCATAAAGATGCTCCGCGGTCAGTACTTCCTCCGGCGGGCCGAACGCCCGGATGCGCCCCTCGTGAAGCATCAGCAGCCGGTCGCAATAGCGGGAAGCCAGCGATAGATCGTGCAGGGAGGCAGCTACCGCCAAGCCTTCGCGGGCCAATCCGCGCAGCAGCGACAGCGTGCGAAGCTGATGGCGGATATCGAGCGCGGAGATCGGCTCATCCAGCAGCAGCAGCTGCGGCTCCTGTGCCAGCGCCTTGGCGATGAAGGCGAGCTGGCGCTGGCCGCCGGAGCAGGCATGGATATAACGATCGCGCAGCGGCTCGATCCCGCATTGGCGCATTGCCTGCTCGGCGCAGCCGATATCCGCAGCGGACAGGCTGCGGAAGAGCGAACGATGGGGATGGCGCCCCATCGCGACAATCTGTCCGACGGTGAAGTCGGCGTCAAGCGAGCAATCCTGCGGAACATAGCCGATGAGCCGGGCCCGCGCCGAGGCGGAGTAGGCGGCATGCGGCCGGCCGTCGAGCAGCAGGCGCCCCCGCGCCGGGCGCAGCAGTCCGCACACCATGCGGAGCAGAGTGGATTTCCCGCTGCCGTTGGGGCCGATAATGCCGACAAATGAACCGCGCCGAAGCTCGAACGAGATATCATTGATAATGGCTCTGCCCTCAATGGAGCAGGACAGCCGCTCTGCTTGCAGCAGCTTGTCCGTGCCGGAATCCGTATCCGTTGATCGCTTTTCCTTCATGCGAGATTCCCCTTTCTTCTGCGCAGCAGCATCATGATGAACAGAGGGGCGCCGATGCAGGCGCAGACGACGCCGACCTGAAGCGTAACCGGCTGCAGGATCATTCGCGAGGCGAGATCCGCCAGCACGAGGAAGGACGCCCCGAACAGCGCGCTGAGCGGAAGCAGGTGCCTGTGGTCCGCTCCGGCCAGCAGCCGGATCAGATGCGGAATCACCAATCCGACGAAGCCGATGATGCCGCTGACGGAGACGGCGGTTCCCGTCAGGAAGGAGGCGAGCAGAAGGATGGTGTAACGCGTGCCTTGCACGGGAACGCCGGATGCCTGCGCATGCTCGTCTCCCAACAGCAGCAGATTCAGCGTGCGGCTGAACAACGCGATCAGGATAGCCGCAATGGTAACCGGAAGCGCGATCAATTGCACATGCTCCCACGTTCTCGCCTCCAGCCCGCCCTGGAGCCAGAAGACAATGCTTCGCAGCTGCTGCTCATGGGGCGCGCTCGCAATCACGACATTGATGACCGCAGACAGGAGCGCATTGATGCCGATGCCAAGCAGCAGCAGTGTCGTCACATTCGGCTTGCCGCTGGCGCGCCAGATGGCGAGGATAAGGATGACGGCAGCCAAGGCGCCGGCGAAGGCCGCCAGCGGCAGCGCGTAGGAAGCGTGCTGCGCGAAGCCGGAAGCAATCACGATGACGGCCCCGGCCGCCGCTCCCGAGGAGACGCCGAGATAGCCCGGCTCAACCAGCGGGTTGCGGAACACGCCCTGCATGGCGGTGCCCGCTACGGAGAGAGCGGCGCCGACAAAGACGCCGACCAAGACGCGGGGAAGGCGGATCGCCGTGACAATCATCAGATCGCGCTCCGGAATGCCGGCATGGTCCAGCCATCCGATGGCGTGCAGGATAGCCTGCAGCGTATCCGCGAACCGGATGGAGACGGGGCCGATGGAGCAGCCGGCGATGACGGACAAGAGCAATGCCGCCAAGCCTGCGGCGCCGAGCAGCGCGACGCGCGCATGTCCGCGGGCCGGATGGCGGCGAAGGACGGGGGGATGGCTTGGGCTGCTTGCTTCAGTCTTGGAGTACATAGTTACCACCTTTCCCGTTCACAACAAAAATAGTCCAATACAAATAAGTTGGGTTAGGTAAACATTTATTACTATAGCGCATGCCTGGAAAGCCGTCAATGGAGGAATAGAATCGGGCCGAGGGGAGATAGAAAGGGCGAAAGCGCCAAAGGTCGAGAGTGCTAAAGGTCGAGAGCGGAGAAGTAAGCATAGAAATAGGGCGGATACGGCAAAAAGGGGCGTTCTCATAAGTCTCATAGGCATTGCAAAAGGATTGGGGTCGGCGGTTGGGGGCGACGGGCCGACAGTGAATGTGGAAGTGAGAAAAGGAGAGAAAAGGCGAGGAAAGTCGGAGAAATACAGGGCATACGGCGAGAAAAACGGGAAAAGGCGAGGAGAGGAAAGGAGAGGAAAGGAGAGAAAAGGCGAGGAAAGTCGGAGAAATACAGGGCATACGGCGAGAAAAACGGGAAAAGGCGAGGAGAGGAAAGGAGAGGAAAGGTGAGAAAAGGCGAGGAAAGTCGGAGAAAGACGGGAAATACGGCGAGAAAAGCAGGAAAAGGCGAGAAAAGCGAGAAAAGCGGGCAAAGCGGGAAAATGCGAGGAAAGGAGAGGGAAGTCGGAGAAAGACGGGAAGTACGGCGAGGAAAAAATGGCGGCGGGCAAAGCGGGGGATGATGGCTGAGGCAGCGAAATCCTGCCTGAATGCAGCAATTTTCGCTATTTGAGCTACTATTTGATGAAATTCCTGCAAAAGTACATTAATTCCATCGATTTGTGTCTTTGATCTATTGGATAGTCTGAAATTAATGCAGCTGTGCAGCAATTCCTATTACGGAATACATGTCATCAAAGAAAACTGTATTTTTACAGTTTTTCAGCAGGCTGAGGCGTGATGAGAAGCAGGGAAGGGGCTGTCTCGCTGCAGCTAGAAAACTGCTTATCGGACAGCCCCTCGATTTCTGTGGATTAAATTTTGAGAATGCCGCCTTGGCTGGCATTCGTCACGAGCTTGGAATAGCGGGCCAGATAGCCGGTCTTGACCTTCGGCTCGAACGGCTTCCACGCCGCGCGCCGCTGCTCAAGAACCTCGTCCGGCACCTGCAGCTCGATTTTGCGGTTCGTCAGATCGAGCTCAATGATATCGCCGTCTTCCACGAACGCAATCGGTCCGCCTTCGGCCGCTTCCGGCGAGATATGGCCGATGCTGATTCCGCGGGACGCTCCGGAGAAGCGCCCGTCGGTAATGAGGCCCACCTTGGCGCCGAGACCCATGCCGACGATCTGCGACGTCGGGGCGAGCATCTCCGGCATGCCGGGACCGCCCTTCGGCCCTTCGTAGCGGATGACGACGACATGGCCTTCCTTCACCTTGCCGTTCGCGATTCCGGCCAAGGCCTCGTCCTGGGAATCGAAGCAGATCGCCGGGCCGACATGGCGTCCGCCGACCGACGGATCGACGGCGCCGACCTTGACGATAGCGCCTTCCGGCGCCAGGTTGCCGAACAATACGGCCAATCCGCCTTGTTCGCTGTGAGGATTGGACAAGGTGTGGATGACATCGGTATCCACGATGTCGCAGCCGGCGACATTCTCGCGCAGCGTCTGACCGGTCACGGTGATGCACTCGCCGTGAAGGGCCCCTTCCTTCTTGAACAGTTCATTCAAAACGGCGCTGACGCCGCCTGCATTGTGCACATCTTCAATATGATAATCGGAAGCCGGCGCTACCTTGGCCAGATGAGGCACGCGGGCCGCCACTTCGTTAATCCGCTCGATCGGGTATTCGAATCCGGCTTCGCGCGCGATAGCGAGCGTATGCAGGACCGTATTGGTCGATCCGCCCATCGCCATGTCGAGCGCAAAGGCGTTATCGATAGCTTCCATCGTGACGATATCACGCGGCTTGATGTCCTGCTCGATTATGCTCATGAGCTGGCGGGCCGACTGACGGACGAATTCCCGGCGTTCCGGAGATACGGCAAGAATGGTGCCGTTGCCCGGCAAGGCGATGCCAAGCGCTTCCGCCAGGCAGTTCATCGAGTTCGCGGTGAACATGCCCGAACAGGAGCCGCAGGTAGGGCAGCCGTACTGTTCCAGCTCCATCAATCCCTTGTCGTCAATCTTGCCTGCTTGATAGGCGCCGACACCCTCGAACACGCTGGACAAGGAGATCGAACGTCCGGAAGAGTCTTTGCCCGCCTTCATCGGACCGCCGCTGACGAAGATCGTCGGAATGTTGACGCGCAGCGCACCCATAATCATGCCCGGCGTAATCTTGTCGCAGTTCGGAATGCAGACCATTCCGTCGAACCAGTGGGCGGAGACGACCGTCTCTACCGAATCGGCGATAATCTCGCGGCTTGGCAGCGAGTACCGCATGCCGATATGGCCCATCGCAATCCCGTCGTCGACCCCGATTGTATTGAATTCGAACGGCACGCCGCCCGCTTCCCGGATCGCTTCCTTGACAATCTTGCCGAATTCCTGCAAATGGACGTGTCCGGGAATGATGTCGATATACGAGTTGCATACCGCAATGAACGGCTTGTCAAAATCCTCTTCCTTCACGCCCGCTGCACGCAGCAGACTGCGGTGAGGCGCACGATCGAAGCCCTTCTTAATCATGTCTGAACGCATTTTCTTTTTGGCTGTCATTCTGTGTGAACCTCCATCTCTTGCTACCCGACTGCCGGGATTGGAATGATACCTCTCATAAGTGCTTGAGTATTTCTATAGAGTCTATCACAACTGACTTTCTTTTTCTAGCGGTTTAAAGCGTCACTGAGCGCTTGCGGCCAAGCCGGAGCGGGTTCGGGTGAAGCGCGGCCGCCCTGGGGTGCCTCCTAAAAAGAGAGAAAATAAGAGAGAATCGTTCGCCCTCCCCCGGAATATATTAGCGGTAACTTGAGCAGGCCCGGCGGCAAGCTGACGAAAAGGGGGAGAGAGCATGGACAGTTCCGAGCGCAACGGGAGCTACCGGGACGAGAACCGGGAAGCGGCACGAGCGGCCGCCGCCGGCACGCCGTTCGCCTGCCTCGATCTGGATGCGCTGGAGCATAATGCGGGCCAGGTGCTTAGGCTGAGCGGACAGAAGCCGGTGCGTCTGGCGACCAAATCGCTGCGCTGCGTCCAGGCGGTCAAGCATCTGCTGACGCTGCATCCCCGCTTCCAGGGCGTCATGTGCTACCATCCACAGGAAGCGGCCGCCCTCCTGGAGGCGGGCGTCTCCGACGTGCTGATGGGCTATCCGACGCTGGACCGGCCGGCCTTGGCCCGCTTGGCCGGATTGCGCCGCCAAGGGAAGGAGATCGTCCTGATGGCGGATGACGGCAGCCAGCTGCGGGCCGCCGAGCAAGCCGCCCGCGAGCAGCAGATCTGCTTCGATATCTGTCTCGATATCGACATGTCCTCCGCGTTCGGCGGCCTCCACTTCGGCGTGCGCCGTTCGCCGCTGCGCAGCGAAGCTTCCGTGCTGGAGCTGGCGGACGCGATCCGCCGCTCCCCGCATCTGCGGCTGGCCGGCGTGATGGGCTATGAAGCGCAGCTGGCGGGCGTTCCCGACGCGAAGCCCGGGCAGAAGCTGATGAGTGCCGCCATCCGCTATGTGAAGCGGCGCTCTGAGGCGGAGGTGGCGGCGCGCCGGGCGGCGATCGTCCGCGCGCTTCGCTGCGAAGGCCACGAGCTCCGCTTCGTGAACGGGGGCGGCAGCGGCAGCCTGCGCTTCACGGCGTCCGACGAGTCGGTGACGGAGCTGACGGCCGGATCGGCGTTCTATGCGCCGGCGCTGTTCGACGGGTACGCGGATCTGACGCTGCGGCCGGCGGCCGTCTTCGCCCTGCCGGTGGTGCGGGTGGCCGCACCCGGCATCTATACCTGCTTCGGCGGAGGGTATATCGCGTCCGGCGAAGCGGGGGCGGACCGATTGCCGCAGCCGATCTGGCCCCCCGGCGGGCATCTGCTGCCGCGGGAAGGAGCGGGGGAGGTGCAGACGCCCGTCCGTTACCCGGACGGTGCAGATCCGCTGCGGCCGGGCGATCTGATCTGGTTCCGGCATGCGAAGGCCGGAGAGCTGGCGGAGCGGTTCCGCGAGTTCGTCGCCGTCAAGCAGGGAGCCTGCATCGGGACATGGGCTACGTATCGCGGAGAAGGGTGGTGCTTCGGATGAAGCAGTGGCGCAATTGGGCGGGCAATGTCCGCTGCGAGCCGGAACGGTGGTGGGAGCCGGAGGGTGAAGCGGACGTGGCGGAGCTGCTGCGGGAAGCGCAGCGGCAAGGCCGCAAGGTGCGCATCGTGGGGTCCGGGCATTCGTTCACTCCGCTCGGGGAGGCGGAGGAATGGCTCGTGCGGCTGCCGCGGATGACCGGTCTGGTGCAGCTGGACGAGAGCGCCCGCACGGTGACGGTGCGGGCCGGCACGACGCTGCGCGAATTAGGCGGGCGGCTGCTTGAACGGGGCTGGGCGATGGAGAATCTGGGCGACATCGACCGGCAGACGATCGGGGGCGCGGTCGGGACGGGAACCCATGGCACGGGGAGCGGCTTCGGCAGTCTGTCCACCCAGGTGACCGCGATCCGCGCCGTCCTGGGGAACGGCCGCATCGCCGAAGTGAGCGAAGGAGATACGGGAGAGAAGCAGGAGATGTTCAAGGCGCTGCAGGTCTCCTTCGGGACGATCGGCATCATGACCGAGCTGACGCTGCGGATCGTTCCCGCGGAGAGGATGCGGCTTGCCAGCTTCCGCTCCACCTTGGAAGAGACGCTGGAGAGGCTGGAGGAATATCGGAGCGGGAACCGCCATTTTGAATTTTTCTGGTTTCCTTATTCCGGCGGGACGCAGGTGAAGACGATTAACCCGACCGACGCGCCGGTATCGAAGCGCGGAAGATGGAAGGAGTGGAGCGCCTACGCGGTGGAGAACGGCTTGTTCTGGGGGATGTCGGAAGCATGCCGCATCGCTCCGCGGCTCAGCGCCGGAATCAGCCGCCTGTCGGCGCGCTTCGTGCCGGTAAGCGACGAGGTCGGCCGGGGGCCTCGCCTGTTCGTTACGCCAAGGCATGTCAAGTTCATGGAAATGGAGTACAGCGTGCCGGCCGCCGCGATGCGCCCCGTCCTCCTGGAGATGAAGCGGCTGTTGGAGCGGCGGCGGTATTCCGTCCATTTCCCAATCGAATGCCGGTATGTCAAGGGGGATGATATGTGGCTGTCGCCCGCCTACGGCCGGGACTCGGCTTACATCGCGCTTCATATGTATAAAGGGATGCCTTACGAGCCGTATTTCCGCGACATGGAGCAGATTCTGCTCGCCTATGATGGTCGGCCGCATTGGGGTAAATGGCATTCCCGGACCGCTGCGCAGTTGGCTGGCATGTATCCGAAATGGAAGGACGCCGCCCGCATCAGGGAAGCGGCGGATCCGCGAGGCGTGCTGATGAACCGGTATGTGGCGCGTCTAATCTCGCCAACCGCCCGGTAAATGAGAACAGCGCCCCGCTTCAAGCGTACGGGGCGCTGTTGGTAAGGTTAACCCTGCTTCATGCCGCGATGGAATACCGACATGCGGTGCCAGCCTCCGATACCGTTCCAATGCGGTTCGATAATCGGGCGGCATAGCGACCGTACGGCCGGCTGCGCGAGCAGCACGGTGCAGGCAAGCGAAGCCAGAATCAGCAGAACGGCTTGCGGGCCGGTCGTAATATAATGGTACAGTCCGGAGACGACAAGCATCCGGATGATGAGGCCATGGAGCAAGAACACGTACAGCGTCCGCCGCCCCAATCCGGTAATCCAACCGGCATGAAGGGGCACCCAGGCCAAGAACGCGACGGATGCGACAATCTCCAGCGCGTATATGAACAGGCGCATCCCGATGGCGTACCATGGGGATTGCTCCAGCCAGCCGAGCTCGCGGAACGTCATATGGTTCATCAGCCATTCCGGATGGAGCGCGTTCGGCCACAGAAGAAGCACAAGCAGCAATCCGGCGGACAAGCCTGCGGCCAACGGCCGGAAGCGGGAAGCGGCGAACCGCTGGAAAGCATCGTCGCGGAAGAGGTATCCAACCGCGAAGAAGGGTAAATAGACCAACGTCCGGGACAGACCGAGCCAGGCTCCGTCTATCGGGAGAAATCCCGCGGCAATGCCGATGATGGCCGCCAGGATGACCGGATGGCGAACCTGCCAACGGGTGAACAGCATCAGGATGGCACGCCAGATCAAATGTCCGATCAGGAACCACAACAACAGGTACGGAATGAAGAACGAGTGCTTCATTCCCGGGACGTGGAACAGCGTGACATCAAGCAGCGAATATAGCGATTGAAAAATGACATACTGGATGCCGATTTGCTTCATCACGGCCCAGCCCGCACGGCCGTTCAGATTGCTGCGGGCGAAATAGCCCGTGACGAAGACGAACAACGGCATATGAAACGTAAAAATCCAAACGAACAAACCTTTTAGCTCGGGCATGGTGCCGATGAGCGGCTCAATCGCATTGGCGACAAACACGCATACAATGAGCATGAACCGCAAATTCAATCCGAAGGTCTCTCCACTCCTTAAGGACACGGCCGACTTCAACCCGGAGGAGGCTTGATTCCACCTTCGCTCCTGCATTGTCCTTCCCTCCTACAACTCCTGCCGCGCATCGATTTGTCTATGTTGGCTGCGGCTTTATGTTTACGATGTAAACGTACCATAGGGCCGATTCCGGGATTGTGATTTACATCACATAAAACGGGATGAAAGCGTCGTCCACTTTTGACAGAATGGCGAAAGTTCCTGCGCAAGCTTAGACAGCGCCCGGCAATTCAAGTAACATACAGGAGAGATGCCAGATTGAAGCAATATTTCATTCAAAGGGGAGACAGGAACGATGTCGAAGGAACATCCCAACCGCAGATCGAAGCTTCTGCGGGCCTATATTCCGAATCAGCACGGAGCGTGGGCGATGCTCATCATTCCGTTCGCTGCGGGCATGTTCGCCAGCAAGCCGCAAGCCATTCACGCCTGGATCGGAATCGCCTGGCTGGCCGCCTATTGCGGATCGTTCGCCGGCCTGCAGTGGATCAAGACCGGACGGGCCATCGTATATCGAGGCCCGGTGATTGTATATGGCGCCGCGTGCGCGCTCGCCGGGAGCGCCGTATTGGTGATGCGGCCGGATATTTGGTGGATGGGCGCCGTCATGCTGCCGTTGCTGCTGCTGAACGCGGCGTTCGCCAAGCGGAATCGGGAACGCCATCTCGTCAACGATTTTTTGGCCGTCCTCCAATTTTGCTGGATGCTCCCGATTGCTTTCGAAGCAGGCGGGGGAACGGATTGGAGCCTGGCGTGGCGGGCCTTTGCCGCTTGCTTGCTTTATTTTGCCGGAACGATATTTTATGTGAAGACGATGATTCGCGAGAAAGGGAGCCGGCTGTACTATGGCTTGTCCGTCGGCGTCCATATCGTGGCCGCGGCAGCCGTGGGCCTCATGCTTCCCCTGTGGGCCGCTCTTCCGTTCGTGGCGCTGTTCCTGCGCGCGGTCTGGATGCCTGGCCAGAAGGTAACGATCAAGCAGGTCGGCATTGCGGAGATCGTCTTCAGCATCGTGATGGCGATCCCGTTAATCGCTGTGATCACTCCGTAGTCTGTCGTATCCGTTCCTTAATAAATGACAGGTTGGCCATACCGTCGGCCGTTGACGGTATGGCAAAAAACGGATTATGATAGAGGACAAAGCCTCATGTTATACAGAAGGAGGACACGGCATTATGAAAGCGCTGTCAATAAATGTCCCGGAGGTCGTCACGTTCGGCGAAGCGATGGCCTTGCTCAGCTCCGCGGACACGAGGGGCTTGGAATATGCGCAGACGGTGATGAAATCGTTCGGGGGAGCGGAGAGCAATGTGGCCATCGGGCTGGCCCGCCTCGGACACCGGGCAGGCTGGTGCGGCCGTCTGGGCCGGGATCCGCTCGGCCGGCACATCGTCAAGGCGATTCGCGGCGAAGGAGTGGATGTGTCCCGCGTCGAGATGGCGCCGGATGCGCCGACCGGACTGATGATGAGGGAACTGGTCGCCCAGAAATCATCCGTTTATTATTACCGCGCGGGCTCTGCGGCAAGCCGCATGACGCCGGGGCATCTGGACAAGGACTATATCCGCTCGGCCCGGCTGCTTCATGTAACCGGGATTACTTGCGCCTTGAGCGAGAGCTGTGCCGAGACGGTCTATGAAGCGGTCGCCGTCGCGAAGGCCGCCGGCGTGAAGGTGAGCTTCGATCCGAATCTGCGGCTGAAGCTGTGGACGATGGAAGCCGCCCGGGAGAAGCTGCTGCCGCTGGCGCGCGAGGCGGACTACTTCCTGCCGGGACTGGACGAATTGAAGCTGCTGTACGGCACCGAGGATGAGCAAGGCATCTTCCGGCGCCTGTCCGAGCTGCCCGGCATCAGCATTGTCAAAGGCGGACCGGGCATGAACTATGTCGTTCAGGGGAGCCGCATCGACGAGGTTCCGTACGAGCTGGTGGAGCATGTCGTCGATACGGTCGGCGCCGGCGATGCCTTCTGCGCCGGATTTCTGTCCGGCATACTGCAGGGGGCCGATGCCGTGGAGGCGGTTCGTCTCGGCAATATCACCGGCGCGATGGTCGTGCAGGCATTCGGAGATTGGGAGGCCTTGCCGACGGCCGAGCAGTTGCAGGCGGTATTGAACCGGGCGGTGCATATCGAACGGTAGGCGGCCGCCGCAGGGCCGCGGCCCGTGATCGCCATGCGGGCTCATAGCCCGGAAGCATAGACGCCGTAGAGGGCGCAGAAGGGAGAATCATCACGATGGATAAGATTAGAGTGATTCAGCAAATTCAAGAGCATGGCGTTGTCGCCGTACTGCGGGGAGACTCTCCGGATGAAGTGGTGGAGATGGCGGGACAAGCCATCGAGGGCGGCATCCGCATTATTGAGGTGACGATGACCGTTCCCCATGCGCTCCATGCGATAGAGCAGCTGCGGAGAATGTATTCCTCGAAGTCCTCCAGCAGCGATCGCTTCGCGGTCATCGGCGCTGGCACCGTGTTGGAGCCGGTTACGGCCCGCTCCAGCATTTTGGCGGGGGCTGAGTTCGTCGTCGGTCCATCGCTCAACCCCGAGACGATCACGATGTGCAATCTGTACCGCGTGCCCGTTCTGCCGGGTGTCATGACGATTGCGGAAGTGCAGCGCGCACTCGAGCTGGGGGTTGATGTGGTGAAGCTGTTCCCGGGCAACCTGTATGATCCGTCCATCATCAAGACGATCAAAGGCCCGCTGCCGCAGGCGAACCTGATGCCGACCGGCGGCGTCGATGTCCACAATCTGGGCGATTGGATTCGGTCCGGCGCGTTTGCCGTCGGGATCGGCTCGGATTTGACCAAGGAAGCGAAAGCGTCCGGCGATCTTGCTCTCGTCCGCCGCAAGGCAGAACAGTATATGGAGGCATTCCGCCGTGCGAAGGAGCAGATCGCCCGCGGATAAGCGAATCCCCTGTCTGTCCGGTACCGTTGGAATCCGGGCGGAGAGGGGGTTTTGTTTATTGGCGCCAGAGACAGAAGGCGGCCTGCGGAAGCAAGGGAAGAGTGGCCGCGTCTCGAGCCGGGCGGAATCTGAAGTTCCTAAATTGCTTCGCCTAATTTGGATAGCGCTCTCATCAGACTCACTACGATTTCGCATCCTGTGGACAAATTCATTGCAACCCTTAGACGCTGCCGAGAGGTGATGAGGTCATGCCCCCTCCAGACACCGTCATAACGGAAGCCGGCTTCGGCTTCCCATCCCCCCTCTTGGCGAGGCCCCTCTTCCGGCGCGGTCATAGAACGTTCATCCCCTGGAGGCATATGACGTCCGCCTGCCGCATACAATATGACACCCGCGATATATAAGTCTGCATGTACATACGGAAGAGGCATCGCTGTGCCGGATGCGCCTCCCTCCTGAGTGTACTTTTTTCCTGTCACAAGATGTCCATTCGGCTTTCGGCCGCCTGTGATCAATGTCATACCTGCCGGCCGGCTTCCCATATAACCTGTATTCAACCACGTCATATTCAGACCGGTTACGAGACTAGCCAGCAGGAGGTCTGTCCCGCGAGACAGGCCGTCCTCATCCGAATCTGGCCCCGTCCCCTGGCGTGCTTCGCCTAGCAGCGGGAGCGGGGGAAAGGAGATGAAGCATTTCAATGGTCAACCTGCCCAAAGTCAATGAACTCGGATTTTATGAAATTCGCTTGGAATCGATTGGAGGCCTGGGCGCGAATCTGGCCGGCAAAATGCTGGCCGAAGCCGGCGTCACGGGAAGCGGATTGAATGGCGTCAGCTTTTCCTCCTACGGCTCCGAGAAGAAAGGATCTCCCGTTAAAGCGCATATCCGCTTCTGCCAGCCCGAGACCCGCATCCGGGATACGACTCCGGTCGAACGGCCCCATATTGTCGGCATCTTCCATGAAGCGCTGGCCAAAACGGTCCATGTCACGAACGGAATCTACCCCGATAGCCTGGTGCTGGTCA
This sequence comes from Paenibacillus dendritiformis, assembly GCF_945605565.1. Classification (NCBI taxonomy): domain Bacteria; kingdom Bacillati; phylum Bacillota; class Bacilli; order Caryophanales; family Paenibacillaceae; genus Paenibacillus; species Paenibacillus dendritiformis. Next base: position 2,551,909 of record NZ_OX216966.1, read on the forward strand.
ATTCCTCGTCCGATCCGGCGCGTCTGAAGGATAAACTTCGCCTTCCCTGCGGCACGATAGCGGTAGTCGACGCGATCGGGATTGCCTTGGAGGAAGGGAACCGGGTTAACATGGCGATGCTGGGCGCTCTGTTCCGCCTGTGCGACTTCCTGGATGCGGAGCATATGAAGGGCGTCATCCGCAAGTCGCTGGAATCGAAATACCCGCAAGCCGTCCAGCCTGCGCTGAACACGTTCCAGCGCGGGTACGACGAGGTTGTCTTCCAGACGTTCGCGCTGCCGGAGGGAGAGACTCTCCCCGGGCCGGTCCGCTGGGATACGCCGACGCTGGGATATGAGACCCAGCCGATCGGCGGGACGGTTATCAATCCGGGCAACTCCGTGCTGAAGGATCTGAGCATTTCCCGAGCGGGCATGATGCCGCACTTCTTCGAAGATAAATGCATTCATTGCGCGGCCTGTGACAATGTATGCCCCGACTTCTGCTTCGTCTGGGAGGAGAAGCCGGACAAAAAAGGCCGGCTCCATATGTTCCTGCAAGGAATCGATTATCAATATTGCAAAGGCTGTCTAAAGTGCGTGTATGCCTGTCCGACCGAAGCGCTGTCGAGCGAACGGGAAGAGGAAGGGTATGCGGATGCCCATCGAATGCCGCACCGGTTCGCATTCGCGAATGCAGCGCAGCAGTAACCGGCGGGAAAGCGCGCAGGCAGACAATGCGCATCGGCGCACGCTTGCTTCCGCCGTAGCGGGCGGCATCCGGAACGGCATGTCCGATGGAATGCATGTGAAGGGACCGCCCATGACAGTATGAATGGTAAGGGGGAAGAGAATCCGTGGCAATCGAGTATGATAAGGAAGCCATGCCATCCCGCGTGGAGCAGCGCATGGTATACGAATCGGGCAATGAGATGGCCGCCTATGCCGCCCATCAGATCAACTATCACATTATGGGCTATTATCCGATCTCGCCGTCTACGGAGGTCGCCCAATTCCTGGACTTGATGAAGGCGAGCGGGAAGCATGACATTAAGCTGATTCCGGCCGATGGCGAGCATGGCTCCGCCGGAATCTGCTATGGCGCCTCGACGGCCGGCGGACGGGTGTTCAATGCGACGAGCGCCAACGGCTACCTGTACATGCTAGAGCAGATGCCCGTCCAATCGGGGACGCGCTTCCCGATGGTATTGAATCTGGTCTGCCGCTCAGTCTCGGGGCCGCTCAACATTCACGGCGACCATTCCGATCTGTATTTCGCTCTCAATACGGGCTGGCCGATCCTGCTCTGCCGGGATCCGCAGGCCGTGTATGATATGAACATGATGGCGATTAAGCTGGCCGAGGATCCGGAGGTTCGGCTGCCGGTGATGGTCGCGTTCGACGGCTATTTCACTTCGCATCAGAAGCGGCGTGTTCAGACCTTCGCCCGCCGCGAGGACGTGCAGCGATTCATCGGCGAGCAGCCGGTGAGGGGGTTCGCGGATACGCTCGATCGGAACAATCCGATCACCGTCGGCCCGTATATGAATGAACCGGATTACATCAACAACTGCTATCAGCAGTCGATGGCGATGTACAAGGCCGGAGAGGTGTTCGATCGCATCCGCCGGGAATATGCGGAGCTGACCGGACGCGATTATCCGGTGCTCGATCTGTACCGGATGGAAGACGCGGAGGTCGCCGTCTTCCTGCTCAATTCCGCGGCCGAGATTATTAAGGATGTCGTCGATCAGCTGCGGGAGCAGGGCATCAAGGCGGGCGCCGTCTCGCCGAATATGATTCGCCCGTTCCCGGCGAAGGAGATCGCCGCCGCGCTGGCCGGCGTCAAGGCGGTGACCGTCGGTGACCGCGCTGATTCGTACGGCGGCCATGGCGGCAATATGGTGAACGAGGTGAAGGCGGCGCTCTTCACGCACGGCAACCGCGATACGCTCGTCATCAGCCGCATCTACGGCCTGGGGGGCAAAGACTTCTATGCCGAGGACGGCCATGCGATGTTCCGGTGCGCGCTGGAGGCGGCTGCGGCCGGCGCTGTCGCGCAGCCGTTCGACTATATCGGCCATACGCCGGGCGACCCGGCCGCCGCGCCGAAGCGCGTGCTGGAGCCGATGAAGTATGAGGAGCTGAATACCGGCCTTATTACGGTGAAGCAGGTTGAGGAGACGGGCAAGCTGAACGTGCGGATTCCGCCGCTGCGGCAGCTGACCAAGAAGCCGAAGCGGATCGCGCCGGGTCACGGGGCATGTCCGGGCTGCGGCATCTTTTCGGGACTGGAGCTCTTTTTCAAAGGGATCGAAGGGGACATCGTCGCTCTCTTCCATACCGGCTGCGCGATGGTCGTGACGACGGGATATCCGTATTCCTCGCATAAAGCGACCTATATTCATAATCTGTTCCAGAACGGGGCCGCCACGCTGTCCGGCGTCGTCGAGATGTTCTGGGAGCGCAAGCGCCGCGGCGAGCTGGACGCGCTGAATCTGCCGGACGACTTCACGTTCGTCATGATTACCGGGGACGGCGGCATGGATATCGGCATGGGGCCGGCCATCGGGGCCGCGCTGCGCAATCATAAAATGATCATTCTCGAATATGACAATGAAGGCTACATGAATACGGGAGCCCAGCTGTCCTATTCGACGCCGATCGGGCATCGGACCTCTACCTCCAATGTCGGCAAGGCGCAGACGGGGAAGATGTTCCACCACAAAGATACGGCGCAAATTATGGCCGCGACCCATATTCCGTATGTATTTACGGGAAGTGAGGCATTTCCTCAGGACCTGCTGAAGAAAGCGGCGAAGGCCCAGTGGTACGCCCGCAACGAGGGGCTCGTCTACGGGAAGATTCTCATTACGTGCCCGCTCAACTGGCTGTCCGAGGATCGGGCGGGCACCCAGATCGTCCAGGCGGCCGTCGACTCCTGCTTCTTCCCGCTGTATGAAGTGGAGCGCGGCGTCACGACGATAACGTACGACCCGGAGGAGAAGAACAAAAAAATTCCGCTCCTCGACTGGCTTACGATGATGGGCAAGACGAAGCATCTGGCGAAGCCGGAGAACGCGGAGCTGCTGGGCGTATTCGAGCGGGAGGTCGAACGGCGCTGGAGCGTGCTGCGGGCGAAGCATGCGCATCCTGATTTGTAAGCGAAATATAGAGATAAGAAGACAGGGCGGGCTTCCGTAAGGAGGCTTCGCCCTGTTCCGGTTTATTCGCATTTCTCGTTCGGAAGGGCGGAGGCCTCTCTGGGGTGGGGGAGGCTCGTTTCCTTTTCCTCCCGTCCTCGTTCGGCTATACTGGTAAGGATGAAGAATTGTTAAGGGGGGCCGATGCGAAAATGAAGATCGACATGTTGGATGCGGACGGCCAAGCCCATGCCGCCGAGCTGGCAGACCGGCTGGGCCGGAGCCGTTACACTGTATTTTTTGGCGGGGCCGGGACATCGACGGAGAGCGGAATCCCTGATTTTCGCTCTGACCGGGGACTGTTCTCGGCCGGAGAAGCGGAAGCGTTCGCGTATCCGCCCGAAATGATATTGAGCCGATCCTTCTTCGAGCGGGATCCGGTGACCTTTTACCGCTATTACCGGGCGAAGATGCTGCACCCCGGCGCAGAGCCGAACGGAGCGCACCGGACGCTGGCCAAGCTGGAAGAGGACGGGATCGTGAAGGCGGTCGTCACGCAAAATATTGACGGGCTTCACCAAGCGGCAGGCAGCCGCGAGGTGTGCGAGCTGCACGGCTCGGTGCACCGCAACCGCTGCATGGCATGCGGGGCGGAGCATGATCTCGGCATCGTCGCGGAGAACAAGGATCCGATTCCGCACTGTCCGGGCTGCGGGGGCATGGTGAAGCCGGATGTGGTGCTGTATGAGGAGGCGCTGGATGAGGAGGTTATCAACCGCGCCGTGGAGCATATCCGGCGGGCCGACCTGCTGATCGTGGGGGGCACCTCGCTGAATGTCATGCCGGCGGCCAGCTTCGTCCGGCTTGCCGCCGGGGCGGATATCGTCATTGCGAACCGGACGCCGACGAGTATGGACTACCGCGCGGCTGCCGTCTACCGGGAACCGATGGGCGCGCTGTTCGAGGCTGCATACGAGATTATGGCTCATCGAAAGGGGTAAGGCATCATGTGGATGATGGGAATCGACCTGGGCACGACGAACCGCAAGGTCGGCCTGTATGAAGATAACGGGCGGCTTGTCGCCAAGACGAGCCGTCCGACCCTGACGGAGGATAGCGGGGAAGGCTATGTCATCTATCAGCCGGAGGCGATGTGGAACGATGTCGCCGAGATGATTCGCGAGCTGACGGACGCGCATGCGGACAAGCCGGTGTCCTGCATCGGCATCACGAGCATGGCGGAGAGCGGCCTGCTCGTCAACCGCAGCACCGGGGAGGTGCAATCCCCGCTGCTGCCTTGGTTCGAGACATGCTCGGCGCCGCATGCGGAGCGCATCCGGAAGGAGGGCACCCCATTGGAGCTGTTCCAGCGGACCGGGCTGCATCTGTCGTTCAAGCACGGTCTCGCGAAGCTGCTCTGGCTCCAGGACCGCGACCCGGCGATGCTGCGGGACGCGGGCTGGCTGTCCGTCTCCGGCTATATCGCTTACCGGCTGACCGGGGCGATGGCCTTCGATCCGTCGCTCGCCACGCGCACCTTCGCCTACGATATGCGGCAGAACGGCTGGGATGAGCCCTGGATTCGCGGCTTCGGCCTCGATCCGGCCATCTTCCCCGACGTGCTGCCGAGCGGCACGACGCTCGGGACAGTCCATCCGGAGCTGGCTGCCCGGCTCGGGCTGAGCGGCGGCACGAAGGTCGCCATCGGCGGGCACGACCATGTCTGCGCGGCGCTGGCGGTAGGAGCCATCGAACCGGGGGATGTGTATGTCTCGATGGGGACGGCCGAGACGCTGGTCGGTACGATGGCGATGCAGCCGCTTGGGCAGGCCGAGTTCGAGACCGGCCTCTCGTACGGCTACCACGTCGTGCCGGGCTGCGGCTTCTGGATGGGAGGCAACGCCTCCTCCGGCGGGGCGGTCGAATGGATTCGCCGCCTGCTGGCCGATGAGGCGCTTGCCTATGAGCAGATACAGGAGATGACCGCAGGCATCAACGACGGGCCGGGCGAAGTGATGTTCTTCCCGTATTTGTCGGGCAGCGGAGCGCCCCATCCAAATTCGAAGACACGGGCCGCCTTCGTCGGCCTGGAGAAATCGCACGGCAAGGCGGAGCTGCTGCGGGCCGTGCTCGAAGGGACGGCTTACCAGCTCGAAATGATCCGGCAGAGCGCCGAGCGCACGTCCGCCCATCCGATTCGGCGGATGAATGCGGTCGGCGGCGGCACGCAGCTGGCAGCCTGGCTGCAGATGAAGGCGGACATCGCGAACAGCACGCTGCTCGTGCCGCCGATTGAGGAAGCGACGATGCTGGGAGCGGCCTGCGCGGCTGCGCTCGGCGGGGGTCACTTCGGGAGCGCGGCTGAGGTGCGCCAGGCGCTGCAGAGCCGCGGCGTGAAGGCGTATGAGCCGGACGCTGAGCGGCATGGGCAGTACCGCCAGGCATATGAAGGGCTGTATGTGCCGATGGCGGCGCATTTGCGCAGCCTGAACAGATAATGCGATGTGGAACGAGAGCCGCAGCTGCGGGCGTTGTTTTTGCCGCGGGCTGCGGCGTTTTTGCGCGTGGAATGGCGCTGGGGAGCAGGTTAGGCTCGGGAGAAGGTTAGATGCGAGAGGCGAATGGAGAACGGGAGGCACGGGATTGGGGAAGAGGTGTGGGGCAAAGGTAAGCAGACAAGGGTTGCTGCTCTTTGCTCTTTACATGACTCCCCCCTCTGGTCAGGGAGCGCGAGTTAAGGGGCGGCAGCTTGCGGGAGGTCTGAGCTTCGGGAGCATGCAGTACGGTGGCAGGGACAAGCGGAGCTGCCGGGCTTACGGCTTGTCCCTGGCCACTGAAGGAGCCTATCCCCGCGAGCTGTTGCCGGAGTCTCCCGGCGGGGAGAACTTGGACCGGTACGCTGTCGGGGATTGGTCATAGAAGCGGCGGAATTGCCGGGAGAAATAAAGCGCATCCGGGATGCCGACGGAGGCGGCAATCTGTTCAATGGTCAGATCCGCGCGCTCGCGCAGGAGCTGGCGGCCTTTGTCGATCCGCAGCTTCAGCAGGTAGGTGACCGGCGTCATCTCAGTCACGCGCTTGAAGATGCGGGACAGATACGCCCGGCTGTAGCCGAGACTGTCCGCGATCTGCTCGATGGACAGCGGATAGGCGTATTGGGTGGACATCATGTGAATCATCTGCCGCACGGTATGCTCGATCTCGGACTCGGGCTTCAGCCGCTGCCCGGCTTCCGGTCCGGCCTGGCGGTCCGCATAATCGGACAGGATGAGATGGAGGCAGCCGAGGGCTGTCAGATGGGCGGAGGAGCGCCGCAGCTGGAAAGAGGCGCGGATGCGCTCCATCCATTCCGGCGCCTCCGAGTCGGGTCCGGCATGGACGACCGGACTCCCGGAGGCGAAGCCGGCGGCGCTCACCAGATCGGCCGCCCCTTCTCCCTGGAACGCAATCCAGCGGTAGTGCCAGGGCCTGTCCGCATCGGAAGCATAGCTGACAAGGCGGTTCGGCGTGATGAGGAAGGCATCGCCCGGTCCCAGCTCGTACGTGACGCCTTCGCTCGTGAACGTTCCGCATCCGCCCATCACGTGATGAAGCAAATAGTAATCGACCAGCTTCGGGCCGAGCTTATGAGACGGCCGGGTCTGGCTCTCGCCGGAAAACAAGACATGAAGGCCCCGGCAGCCGGCTAGCATCGGATTGGAGGCGACGGTGTATGTCTCTGGCGCGGCCGCTCCAGTCAACTCCGCGGCTGAGACCGGTTGGGCCGACTGGCCTGGGTCAGCATGGTCTGTCATGACATGTCCTCCTTCTTCTAGTTCACGCAATCTTCTCGGTGTTGAAAACCGGCCTTCTTGAACACGTATTATAAGCATTATATCATAGTCCATGATGGAGGTCATATTTATCCATATCATGCGCACATCACTGTATTACATACCCGGCTCGGATTGAGTATGCTTGTAACAGAACGGTATATTGCGTAAAAGCAAAGCAACATGCAAATAAAAATGCAAACAAAATGGAGGAGGTCATCGTCATGGATGCTCGGCAATTGGCGGCTCATTTTGAGGAACAATATGGGAGCGGTGAGGGCGAGGTCCGTTTTTTCCATGCTCCAGGTCGTGTGAACCTTATCGGCGAGCATATTGATTATAACGGAGGGTATGTGCTTCCGGCAGCGCTGGAGTTCGGCACGACGCTATTGATTCGTCCGCGATCCGACCGCATGCTCCGGCTGTCTTCGACGAATTTTCCTTATCAGTTGACGATCGACGAGACGGCAGATGCTAAGACCGGGGAATGGACCGATTATCCCGTCGGGGTGATCGTGGAGCTGGCGAAGTCGGGACGGGCGTTGAGCCGGGGCTACGATATTTTGGTGCACGGCGACATTCCGAACGGAGCGGGGTTGTCTTCCTCGGCATCGCTCGAGGTCGCTGTGGCCTATGCGCTGCTGACGCTGGAAGGCCATCCGATCGATCGGACGGATATCGCGCAGCTGTCCCAACGGGCGGAGAACCGGTTCGTCGGCGTCAACTGCGGCATTATGGACCAGTTCGCCGTCGCAAACGGCAAGCAGGATCATGCCATTCTGCTTATGTGCGACACGCTTGAATTCAAGCATGTTCCGTTCCGGACGGAAGGCTACAAGCTCGTTATCGGCAATACGAACAAGCGGCGCGGGCTTGTCGATTCCAAGTATAATGAACGCCGGGCTCAATGCGATGAGGCTGTGCAGGAGCTGCGGCAGGGGTTCCCTGATCTGGAGCTGCTCGCTCAACTGGACGCTGCGGGCTATGAAGCGAAGAAGCATCTCATTCAGGATGAGGTGGTGCGCAAGCGGGCCGCGCATGTCATCGCGGAGAACGAGCGAGTGCTGCAGTCGGTCGAGGCGCTGCAGCAGCATGATCTGGAACGGTTCGGCCAGCTCATGATCGCATCGCATGAATCATTGCGCGATCTGTACGAGGTCAGCTGCGAAGAGCTGGATGTAATGGTCGAGGAGGCGCTCCGCATCGAAGGCACGGCCGGCTCGCGGATGACGGGCGCCGGGTTCGGCGGCTGCACCGTCTCGCTCGTGAAGGAGAGCGCCGTCTCGCGCTTCATTGAGCGTGTCGGGGAGGCGTATCAGCGGCGCACCGGCTTGCCGGCGGAATTCTATGTATGCAGCGTCGGCGACGGCGTGAAGGAACAGGACAGCGGCAACAAGCTTGCAGCGAAGGGGGAATAAGTGATGGCAGTACTGGTTACAGGCGGGGCAGGGTATATCGGCTCCCATACAGTGGCGGAATTGCTGGATCGCGGCGAAGAGGTCGTCGTCGTCGATTCGTTGGAGACGGGGCATGCGGACGCGGTTCTCGGCGGCACGCTTCATGTCGGGGATATTCGCGACAAGGCGTTCCTGGAAGGCGTGTTCAAGCAGCATACATTCGATGCGGTCATTCATTTCGCCGCGTACTCGCTCGTCGGAGAGAGCATGAGCAATCCGGCCAAATATTATGACAACAATGTGCACGGCACGCAGGTGCTGCTGGAGGTCATGCAGCAGTTCGGCGTGAAGCGGATTGTTTTTTCTTCCACGGCCGCCACGTATGGCGAGCCGGAACGGACGCCGATCGAGGAGACGTTCGCGACGAATCCGACGAATGTGTACGGAGAGACGAAGCTGACGATGGAGCGAATGATGCGCTGGTTCGACCAGGTGCATGGCATCCGCTACGTCTCGCTGCGCTACTTCAATGCCGCCGGCGCGCATGAGAGCGGCCGGATCGGGGAAGACCACCAGCCGGAGACGCATCTCGTGCCGATTGTGCTGGAGACGGCGCTGGGCAAGCGAAGCGAGATCTCCGTCTTCGGCAGCGACTATCCGACGAATGACGGCACATGCATCCGTGATTATATTCACGTCAGCGACTTGGCGGACGCGCATTTGCTTGCAGTCGACTATTTGCGCAAGGACGGGGCGAGCGAGATTTTCAATCTGGGCAGCGGCAACGGCTTCTCGGTTCTCGAGGTGATCCGGACGGCGGAGCGCGTGACTGGTCTGACGATTCCGACGGCAATTCACGAACGCCGGGCAGGCGATCCGGCTGTCTTGATCGCTTCTGCCGACAAGGCGAAGGCCGTGCTCGGCTGGCAGCCGAAGCGGGACAATATGGAGAAGATTATCGAGAGCGCCTGGCGCTGGCATCAAGCCCATCCGGACGGATACGCCAACAAATAGAGGGGGAGGACATCATGGCGAACGAGCAACGAGCAGGGACGGCGGCATCGGAGCAGCCAGATGCAGTGCGGACGGAAGCGGCGGCGCGGCCGGATGCGGCGCGCACGGCGGAGCTGATCGAGAAGCTGATTCGCTACGCGCGGAACCGGAATATGATCGGAACGCTGGACATGCCGTATGCCCGCAATCAGTTGCTGGAGCTGTTCCGGTTAGACGAGCCATGTGAAGGGTATTTGGCCCCGGAGTGGAGCGATGTTCCGGATGAACCGCAGAAGCTGCTGGAGGCGCTGCTGGATGAGGCCGCCGCGAGCGGGCTGCTGCCGGACAATACGACGACCTGGCGGGATCTGCTGGACGCCAAGGTGATGGGCCTGCTTATGCCGCGCCCGTCGGAGACGGAGGCCCGCTTCCGGACGCTGTGGGCGGAGCAGGGGATTGCCGCCGCGACGGACGATTTCTATGCCTTGAACAAGGACAGCAATTATATACGGATGGATCGCATTCGGAAAAATGAGTATTGGCTGCATCCGAGCGAATTCGGCGAGATGGAGATGACGATCAATCTGTCCAAGCCGGAGAAGACCCCCCAGGAGATCGCCCAAGCCGGCCAGGCCGCGGCGGCCGATTATCCGCAATGTCTGCTGTGCGCGGACAATGTCGGCTATGCGGGCCGGGTCAATCATCCGGCGCGCCAAAATTTACGGATTATTCCGCTGGAATTGAACGGGGAAGCGTGGTTTTTCCAATACTCTCCTTATGTTTATTATAATGAGCACAGCATCGTATTCCGGAGAGAGCATGTGCCGATGAAGCTGACCCGGGACACGTTCGCACGGCTGCTGGCGTTCACCGAGCAGTTCCCGCATTATTTCATCGGGTCGAACGCCGACCTTCCGATCGTGGGCGGATCGATTCTGAGCCATGATCATTTCCAGGCGGGGCGGCATACGTTCCCGATCGAGAAGGCGCCGACAGGGCAAGCGCATGTTCATGCGGCGCATCCAGGCGTCCGCGTCGGGGTTGTCGACTGGCCGATGTCCGTTCTCCGCCTGACGGCCGACGAGCGGGAAGCGCTGCTGAATGCGGCCGACGATCTATATCGGTTCTGGCAAGGTTACAGCGATGAGCAAGCCGGGATCCTCGCCAGCACGGAAGGTCCCGGCGGGCAGACGCGGCATAATACGGTTACGCCGATCGTTCGCCGCCGGGGGGGCCGGTATGAGATGGATCTCGTGCTGCGCAATAACCGGACGGATGAGGCGCATCCGGAAGGCATTTTCCATCCGCATCGTCATCTTCACCATATTAAGAAAGAAAATATCGGCCTGATTGAAGTAATGGGACTGGCCATTCTTCCAGGACGGCTGCTGGCGGAGACCGGAGCGATTGCAAGGCTGCTGGCCGGGCAAAAAGATTGGGAGGCGGCGCGCGCGAGCTTGACGGAGCAGGATCCGCTGAAGCCGCATGCCGTATGGATTGACGAGCTGGTCGAACGGTATGGAACCCGGCTGGACGAAGCGGAAGCGAACCGGGTCATCCGCCATGATATCGGCTGCAAGTTCGTAGAAATTCTCGGCCATGCCGGCGTCTTCAAGCGAGATCGCGAGGGGCGGGAAGCTTGTGCCCGCTTCTTGGCGCAGGCCGGGTTCAAGGCGCAGGGCTGAGCCGGCTCTGCTGGCTGGCCAGATCGGAGCGCTTCCGCGTGTGCCGGAATAAGTGCGGATATGCGAGATATGTGCGGGATATGTGAAACAGGACAGGAGGTCCATCTATGACACAAGTGCAGATCGACGTCATTTCCCATGAGCGGTGGGGAGAGAGCTTGAAGCTGGAGAACGGGATGTATACCATTATCGTTCCGCTCGGCTTCGGCATCCGGATTATGCATCTGAGCCTCAAGGGCGGCGAGAACGTCTTTTTCGAGGATACGGAAGGAGCGGTTAAGCAACAAGGCGAGGAATTCGCGGCGCTGGGCGGGGAAGGCTGGAAGCTGCGCGGCGGGCATCGGCTGTGGGCGAGCCCGGAGGTATACCCGCGCACGTATGGCCCGGATGACAAGCCGGTTCAATATGTCCTTACCGGGCACGGAGTGAAGCTGCTCGCTCCCGTGGAGCCGTGGACGCAGACGGCCAAGGAGATCGAGCTTCACTTCCAGGGAGATCGGATTGAAGTCATTCACCGGATCGCCAATCATGGACCATGGCCGATTGAACTGGCGCCGTGGGCGCTGTCCGTCATGGCTCCGGGCGGAATCGCTATCGTACCGCAGACGAAGAGGGAGACCGGATTTCTTCCGAACCGGACCTTCGCGCTGTGGCCGTACACGAAGATGAATGACGAGCGTGTCGATTGGGGCGATGATTTCATTCAGGTCCGCCAATGCGCCGCTATCGAGCGGGCGTTCAAGTTCGGCATGCATAACGAGGAAGGCTGGGCGGCTTATGCCGTGAATGGCACCTTGTTCGAAAAAAGCTACGAACCGCAGCAGGAGGCCGTCTATCCCGACTTCGGATGCTCCTTCGAGCTGTATACGAACGACAAAATATTGGAGCTGGAGACGCTGGGGCCGCTGGCAGCGTTGGCGCCTGGCGGAGAGGCGGTTCACAAGGAGATATGGAAGCTTGCTCCTTGCGCCGATATCTTACCCTATCTGACTAGTAAATTGGTAGAATCGAAATCTTAATATTTTCATAATCTTCACGGTCTCTGCCAAAAGAAAACCCTGTCCTGCACGACTCAAAGCCGCTGCGGGGCAGGGTTTTTGCCTGATTATGAATGGCTACGGCTATTTCACGTCTGACGATGAAAAGGGTTTCACAAGTGAGCGGGTTTATGTTATTAATAGAGAGGGACGAAAAAAATGGAAAACCCTCTCAATGCGGCGGAATGCCGACGGGGTCCAATTTTGGACGTTCCGACGTTCCGGGGGATGTGCGCTGTCCGGCGGAGCCGGGCGGAATAAGGGCATTGCCTTGGCCGGGCGCCCGTAGGGACAGGCTGCATACATAACCCGCCAATAACGCAGCACTTTCAGGGAGTGTGGATGAATGGCTAAATCGTTAGGATCCAGTACGAACATTATTATTCGCTTGGAAATTGACAAAAATGTGTGCACCTTCGCGCAAATCGCAGCCGCCATCGGCGAGAGCGGGGGCGATATCGTCGCCATCGACGTCATTCGCGGCACGCCGGTATCCACAGTCCGAGATATTACAGTCAATGTATATGACGGCAGTGTCGGCGATCGGGTCGTGAAGCGCCTGAAGCAGCTTCAAGGCGTGAAGGTCGTGAACGTGTCCGATCAGACGTTCCTGCTCCACCTCGGGGGCAAGATCGAGATGCAGCCCAAGGTTCCGATCCGGAACCGCGACGACTTGTCCCGGGTCTATACGCCGGGCGTGGCACGGGTATGCATGGCCATCCATGAAGATCCGTCCAGCGCGTTCACGCTGACAATCAAGCGGGATACCGTGGCGGTCGTCTCCGATGGCACCGCAGTGCTCGGCCTGGGCGATATCGGCCCGATGGCGGCGATGCCGGTCATGGAAGGGAAGGCGATGCTGTTCAAGCAACTAGCGAACGTCGACGCGTTCCCGATCTGTCTGGACACGCAGGATACGGATGAGATCGTGCGGACGATTCAGGCGATTGCCCCGGCCTTCGGCGGCATTAATCTGGAGGACATCTCGGCGCCGCGCTGCTTCGAGATTGAGCAGCGGCTGAAGGAGAATCTCGATATTCCGGTGTTCCATGATGATCAGCATGGCACCGCGGTGGTACTGCTGGCCGGTCTGCTTAATGCGCTGAAGATTGTGGGCAAGAGGCTGGAGGATTGCAAAATCGTCCTGTGCGGCATCGGCGCGGCGGGCATGGCCTGCACTGATATATTGCTCGCGGCGGGCGCGAACAATATTATCGGCGTCGATCGCCATGGAGCGCTGGTCCGCGGCGTGCAGTACGAGAACGAGGCATGGAACGGCTACGCAGCCAAGACGAATCCGAACGGTGAGCAGGGCGGCATTCAGGACGTCATCCAGGGGGCGGATGTGTTCATCGGCGTCTCCGGCCCTGGCGTGCTGAAGCGGGAGCATGTGGAGACGATGAACGAGGATCCCATCATCTTCGCGATGGCGAACCCGATGCCGGAGATCGATCCGGACGAGATCGAGGATATTGCCCGCATCATTGCAACGGGCCGTTCCGATTATCCGAACCAGATTAACAACGTGCTCTGCTTCCCGGGCCTGTTCCGCGGCCTGCTGGATTGCCGCGCATCCAAAGTGACTTATAACATGAAGCTGGCGGCCGCTCAGGCGATTGCCGAGGTCGTCTCCGAAGAAGAACTGAATGAAATGTATATTATCCCGAGCGTATTCAATCCGCTTGTCGTGACGAAGGTGCGGGACGCCGTTGTCAATGCGGCCTATGAGGACGGCGTGGCGCGCCGCCGTGATTATCGGGAAAATACAGGCAAGCTGTAGCCGCTGACAGACGATGCTGGACTGGGGCGCCAGCTCCATCGCCCAACCGTCTGCGCTCGTAAGCTTGGCAGACAGCCATCTTCTCTTCATTTCCGGGGAAGGTGGCTTTTTTGAACTCTAATTAGTGAAAAGGTTTCCAAACGCAGGCTGTTTAGAAAGTCCAAAGGATTTTTGGGCACTTCATCAGGACCTGTCTCTCAGTAGAAAAATTTTATCTGATCGAAGTGCCTGAAAACTGCACAATGAAATGTCTATCCGATAGGCGAAGTCCTCAAAACTGCACGGTTTCTCAAGACACGTTGATTCAGTAGGCAAAATCCTGCACAAATACAGCAATTCGGTAGGGACGACTTCACCAGAAGCTAAGTCCATATAATTGTGTAAAAAGAAAATGGCAAAAAAGTAGAGCCATAGCAAGGATCCTCGTATAGAATGAGGTTGTCGAGACAACATTCCAAAGGAGGATCTAGCTATGACTCAATACCAGATTACCCTAGATTCACAACTTTTGCATCAACTGTTTTTATCCGAATCAAGAGATGAGGGGATAGCGACCTTATTAGAATCTATCTTGAATCAAGTTTTGCAGGCGCAGGCAACGGAACAGTTGAAGGCAGGACACTACGAGCGCTCAGAAGAGCGTGCAGGTTACCGTAATGGAACGTACCCTCATCGGCTGACAACACGGGTGGGTCAATTAACCCTGCAAGTACCGCGTTTCCGCAGCGGTCAGTTCTCTACGGAACTCTTTGCTCGTTACCAACGAAGCGAGCAGGCCCTTGTCTTAGCCATGATGGAGATGGTACTTAATGGTGTGTCAACGCGAAAAGTAAGCAATATCACCGAAGAACTATGCGGGACAGAGTTCTCCAAATCAACAGTTAGTGAGCTCTGCAAACAGCTGGATCCCCTCATAGAAGAGTGGAATAACCGAAAACTGGACAAGGCCTACCCTTTTCTTATTGTCGACGCCCTGTACGTCAAAGTCCGGGAAGACGGCCGTGTGCGCTCACGTGGCGTGATGATTGCCACAGGGATTAATGCGGAGGGCTATCGGGAACTGCTTGGACTTACCGTAGATGATACCGAGTCAGCAGCAACGTGGGGGGCTTTCTTTACGCACCTCAAAAGTCGCGGGTTGCACGGTATTGATGTCATTACAAGCGACCATCACGGTGGTTTGGTTAGTGCGATTCGGCAACATTTCCAAGGCGTAACCTGGCAACGGTGTCAAACCCACTTTATTCGTAATATTCTGGACGCTGCTCCTAAATCATGCCGTGATGAATTGAAGGCCCATGTAAGGGCCATCTACGAAGCTGCGGACGAGACCAGTGCCCGTACACTGCTGAAACGGACACAAGAAGCATTTGAAGATAAAGCTCCAAAAGCCATGAGGGTCTTGGAAGAGGGCTTTGACGATGCGACAGCGATCTTGGCACTTCCGGCTGCCTGTCGGATACGTACGCGCACCACAAATGCCGTAGAACGTCTAAATGGCGAGTTGCGGCGGCGAGAACGCGTCATTCGCATTTTTCCCAACCGAGCCTCTGTCCTTCGTCTTTTTGGAGCCTTGTTGATTGAGCAGGACGAAAAGTGGTCTGCTGGGAAAAAGTATATCGAGATGAAAGAGTACCATGAGTGGAGGAAGAAGCTAAACAAGCCTGCAGCTTAGGCATCTTTTTGCTCTGGCAATCTCATTGAGGAATTTACACATAAATTTGGACTTGACTTCACCAGAAAGGGAATCCTGTAAAACTGCAGCAATTTCACCCGTTTCTCTTCGACTTAGCTCAAAAGGTCCAAAAATGATGTAGCTGTGCAGCAATTCCTCGAAATGTGGACTCATTGAGCCGAAAATCCTGTAAAATAGCAGCAATTCCCTCCACACGTTAAAACCCCAAGAGATTATGATGTCTCCAGAAGGCGATGACGCCCTGAATGCCAAGTTTCGATTAGGTAATCACCCCTCCGAAAAAACAGGGGTTTTCCAACCGCCTGAAACGGCGTTTTATTTTCGAAAAGTATTGACGTCGGCGAATAACCAGTTAAAATATGCCTAAGGCACTTTGCTGTTTTCTCGCTTTTATGCAGTAAACAGTCTATGCACTAATTAGTTTATACGGTAATGAAATAGTAGACAAGCGCATAAACGCATTCCATGAGTAAATTTATTGGTCTGAGCAAAGCGAAGAAGGATCAAGAAAAATGAGAGGGGATCGAACAGATGAGAGCAAAACGTCATGTCGTGCTGGCAGGTGCGCTGGCATTGGTGCTGCTGATGTTGAACGCATGCGGAAGCCAGGCGCCAGGGGAAGGTACAGCGGAGCAAGGGGACACGGGCAACGCGGGGAAGAAGGTTAAAATCGGGGTGACGCAGGTTGTGAACCACGCCTCGCTCGATGAAGCGTACAAAGGCTTCGTGCAAGCGTTGAAGGACAATGGCTATACGGAAGGGGACAACCTGGTCATCGATTATCAGAATGCCCAGGGTGATCCTACGAACGCGGCGACCATCGGGCAGAAGTTCGCCACGGGCGGGGTCGATCTCGTGCTGGGCATCGGGACGTCCGTCTCTCAGGCGGCAGCGAAGGAAGTGAAGGACGTGCCCGTCCTCTTTACAGCGGTGACTGATCCGGTCGGAGCGGGTCTGGTGCAGAGCATGGAGAAGCCGGGCGCGAATGTGACCGGAACGACGGATCTGCATCCCGAGGCCGTCTCACGCTTGATGGAATTCATTAAGGAGCAGGTGAATGGCGTCACGGCGGTCGGCATTTTGGCGAATGAAGGCGAACAGAATACGGTCGTGAACGTGCAGAAGGCGGAAGAAGCGTTGACCGCTCTCGGCTTGAAGGCCGTCAAGGCGCCGGTGACGAACAGCTCGGAAGTGAAGCAGGCGGCCGAATCGCTTATCGGGAAGGTACAGGCTATCTATGTCCCGTCCGATAACACGGTCGTAAGCGGCCTCGGGGCCGTCGTCAGCGTGGCGAATGAGAATAAGATTCCGCTGTTCGTCGCGGAGAAGGATTCGGTCAAGAACGGCGGTGTCGCTTCCTTCGGCTTCGAATATTACGATCTTGGCTACACGACCGGCAAAATGGCCGTCGATATGCTGAAGAACGGCAAGAAACCGGCAGACACGCCGGTGCAAATTCCGGAAGCTCTTGATCTGGCGCTGAATGTGAAGGCGGCAGAAGCGCAAGGCTTCGCCGTAACCGATGATCTGAAGAAGCAAGTGAAGCCGGAAAACCTCTTCGAATAGAGAACTGAACGTATAAAAATAACAGAGGAGGAGTCACGGTGAGCGGATTTATGCTAGCGATGCAAAAATCGGTGGAAATCGGCGTGCTGTACGCATTGATGGCGCTCGGCGTCTACCTGACGTTTCGCATTTTGGATTTCCCTGACTTGACGGTAGACGGGAGCTTCACGACCGGCGCAGCGATCGGGGCCCTGTGCATTACGTCGGATATCTCGCCTTGGATAGGAACCGCGCTTGCCTTCATTGGCGGCGGGCTCGCCGGCATGATGACCGGCATCATTCATACGAAGGGGAAGATCAATCCGCTGTTGTCGGGCATTCTGATGATGATCGCGCTGCACTCTATTAATTTGCGGATTATGGGCAAGGCGAATATCGGCTTGATGAACAGCGATACGCTGCTAACGCCGATTACCGGAGGCTTCCTATTCCTGATCGTCATGGGGCTGTTCGCGGTGCTGGTGAAGCTGGCCTTGGACTGGTTCCTGCGGACGGAGGTTGGCCTGTCGCTCCGCGCGACCGGCAACAATCCGCGCATGATTCGCAGCTTCGGCGTGCATACCGATTCGACGATTATCGTCGGCGTCAGCCTCTCGAACGCGCTCGTCGCGTTATCCGGCGCGCTGGTCGCCCAGTATCAGGGCTTCGCCGATATTCAATCGGGCGTCGGGATGATTGTCGTCGGACTGGCGTCAGTTATTATCGGGGAGGCCATTTTCGGCCACTGCACCATCGCCCGCACGACGTTGGCGGTGCTGCTGGGCGCCGTACTGTACCGGGTTATCGTCGCCATCGCGCTGCAGCTGCAAATGAATGCGACGGATCTGAAGCTGTTTACCGCTCTGATTGTCATTGTGGCGCTAACCTTGCCGAAGATGCGGCGCTCCGCGAATCAGCGCAAAATGAGCCGCCAGCGGGCGATGCAATTGGCGAAGGGAGGCCAGCGCGATGCTGCAAGTTAATCACGTCAGTAAATATTTCAATCTGAGTACGCCTGACGAGAAAGCGGCGCTTACCGATATCCGGCTGCATCTGAATCCCGGAGACTTCGTGACCGTCATCGGAAGCAACGGGGCGGGCAAATCGACGCTGATGAACATCATCTCCGGCGTGCTGATTCCGGATGCCGGCACGGTTCATATCGAAGAGCATGATGTCACGCTGATGCCCGAGCATCGCCGCAGCCGCTGGATTGGCCGCGTATTCCAGGATCCGATGGCCGGCACAGCTCCGGATATGACGATTGAGGAGAATCTGGCCATTGCGGCGAAGCGGACGGGAGGCCGCGGGGTGAGACCCGGGGTGAACCGGAAGCGCAAGGCGTGGTTCGCAGAAGAGCTGTCCCGGTTGGGTATCGGGCTGGAGAACCGGCTGAATGCGAAGGTGGGCCTGCTCTCGGGCGGCGAGCGGCAAGCATTGAGCCTGCTGATGGCGACCTTCACGAAGCCGAGCATCCTGCTGCTGGATGAGCACACTGCGGCGCTCGATCCGTCCCGGGCGGAATGGATTACCCGTTTGACGGACGAGATCGTGCGGGAGAATTCGCTAACCACCCTGATGGTGACCCACAATATGGAGCAGGCGATCCGGCTGGGAAACCGGCTCATCATGATGGACAAAGGCAGAATCGTGCTGGATGTGCCGGCTTCGTCCAAGCAATCGCTTACGGTAGATAAGCTGCTGCGGGAGTTCGAACGGATTCGCGGGGAGAAATTTGTCGATGATCGCGTTGTTTTGGGGGGATAATTTCCTGTAATTCCATCACGAAATGCCAAAAATATGATACAATCCATGAGGGTTACTTAGAAACGACAACAGGAACAAATTGTCGAAAAGAGGGGGACGCTCATGAATTGGTTCAATCGCAGTATGATTCCGAGAATGATCGCTGTATTGTTCGTATTTATTATGACAATCAGCGGCTTTTTCATTTTCCGCGAGTATGACAGCGAGAAGTCGCTCTATATGGAGTTCCTGCATGAACGGCAGGTGCTCATCGCGGAAATGAAGCTCGATGACATGATGGGCGCGATCAAACAGGCATCGAGCATGGTCCAAAACAAACCGATCAACGAGGAAATGACAGACTCACTTTTCCGCATGCTGCGCGGCCGCATGAATAAGATTGCGGGCGACGACGTAGTTAATGCTTTTCTCATCGTGAAGGAGAACGAGGCGAAGGACGGAACGCCAGCCTTCCGTATTCTTCAAGCGAGCGACAACCTGGAGTCGCTGGGGTACAAGCCGAACACGGCATACGACATGCCTGCGCCCATGCAGGACGCCTTCCTTAAGCTGACCAAAGAAGACAACACGATAATGACCGATGAATTCGATATGGGCGATGCGGTCTATATTAGCGGCTTAACGGAGATTAGAGACGATCTCGGCCATAGCATGGCTTACCTGGTTACCGATTATGATTATTCCATCGTCAAAGGAACGTTGATGCGCTTCTTGACAGAAGCTATTCTCATCGGGGCGATCATCGGATTGGTTGGCGTTATTCTGGTGGCCGTGTATGTGCGGCACCGATTGAAGCCGCTGAACGATATCCACAAGCTGGCGGAACAAGCGGCTAACGGAGACTTGACCGTGAAGCTCGCTTCGAAGCGGCAGGATGAGATCGGGCGGCTGGCCGACGTGTTCAACCGGATGACGGAGCGGCTGAGCGGGCTGCTCGCGGAAGTGCAGCGGGCAGCGAAGGACGTATCCTCCTCGTCGCTTGAGCTGCAGCGGGGCGCCGAGGAGACGGCGATTGCCGCCCAGGAAGTGGCGAGCGCGATGTCCGAGGTGGCGAACGGAGCGCTGGAGCAGCAGCAAAGCGCCGAGCAGACCAAGTCGGCCATGAGCGAGATTACGGCTGGCGCGGAGCAGATCGCCAGCACGTCGGAGCAGGTTGCCGAATGGATGCGGGAAGCGGCTGCCCAGGCCGGAGAAGGCCGTGTCATTGTCGATGAGACGGTCGTGCAGATGGAGCGCATCGAAACGGCTTCGGCAGACACCAATCAGGCAATCGCGGATTGGACGGAGGCGGTGCAGCAGATTTCGGGTGCGGTCGTGTTCATCCAGAATACGGTGAAGCAGACGGAATTGCTGGCGCTGAACGCCTCGATTGAAGCATCACGCGCGGGAGAGCATGGACGCGGCTTCCAGGTCGTCGCGACGGAAATCCGCAAATTGGCCGAGCATTCGAGACAATCGCTACAGTCTATTATGCAACTGATTGACGTCATTCATACGAAGCGCGAACTGACCGAACGGGCAACCTCGCATCAGCAGGAAGCCGTTCAGAAAGGGATGGCAACGGTAAAGACAGCGGACGAGACGTTCACGGTAATTGCCGGCGCGATCGGACAAGCGAGTTCCCGCATGGAGGAATACCGCAGCATCGCTCAGCAGATGTCGGCCTCCTGCGAAGAAGTATTCGAGCGGATTCGGCATTTGAACGATATTGCGGAGAAATCCAATGATCATACGGCACGTGTCGCGGCGACGACGGAGCAGCAATCGGCATTGACCGAAGAGATTGCGGCTTCCGTCGACAGTCTGCTCGCGTTAAGCCGGGATTTGCAGACGATGCTGGAGCAATTCAAGGTGAACGTGAAGGAGCAGTAATTACCTGCTGCCGGGTATGATGGAAGGGAAGGTGCCGGGGCAAGCTAACGATCGGGAGGTGAGCGGCATGCCGCATAACAAAGCAGAGCGTATTCACCAACAGCAGAACCGTTCCCGTATCATGGAAAAGATTACGCCGCTGCGGCCGGATAAACAAGCCGGGCGCGCGCCGAGTCTGAATCGGATTCCGAAGTAGAACGGCTAACCCCAACGAACCGGACTTATCTCTACTCATATCTTGAACAGGAAGGAAGTGTTCATTATGGCACACAAGCAGCAGGGACATTCCAGACAAAATACGACCACCCGGACGTCCGACGCTAACAACGCAAAAGGCAAAAAGAAATAACAGCTTCATTTCATCAAAAACAAATACTCTCTTCGTTAAAAATATGCACAACGAAGCGCCGCTTCCCATTCAGGGACAGCGGCGCTTGCTGTTGAATCCGACTACGGCATCGACGGGATGGCGGCAGCCGTCCGGTTCTGCGGCGCTTCCGCCTGGACTTCGGATGGAGCCTGGCCCAGCGCGCCGGAGCCTTGCTGCAGCTGGTACATCTTATAGTAGCGGCCCTTCAGCCGCATCAATTCGTCATGCGTGCCTTGCTCGACGATCTCGCCGCGATGCAGCACGAGAATCAGATCGGCGCTTCGAATCGTCGACAGCCGGTGCGCGATAATGAAGGTCGTTCGTCCCCGCTTCAGCACTTCCAGCGCTTCTTGAATGAGGGCTTCCGTCTCCGTATCGATATTGGCCGTCGCTTCATCGAGAATGAGGATGGCCGGCTCGAAGGCGAGCGCCCGCGCGAAAGAAATCAACTGTCTCTGTCCGGCCGACAAGGTGCTTCCTTTTTCAATCACCGGTTCGTCGATTCCTTGCGGCAAATGCTTGAGCACCCGATCGGCGCCCACCGCGTTCAGCGCTTGCTCTACCTTCTGTCGCGTGATGCGCGGATCGTTCAGGCTGACGTTGCTCGCAATGGTTCCGGTGAACAGATAAGGATCCTGCAGCACGATGCCCATATGTTCCCGAATCCATTGCTTCGGCACCGAGGTCGTCGGCGTGCCGTCGATTCGAATCTCGCCGCGCTGCGGGTCATAGAACCGGAACAGCAGGTTCATAATCGAGCTCTTCCCGGAACCGGTATGGCCGACGAGAGCAACCGTCTGGCCCGGCTTCGCTTCGAAGGAGATGTCGCGCAGCACATAATCTTCCTTGTAGGCGAAGGAGACCCGATCGAACTCGACATGTCCCTTGTACCGGGGCATCGAGCCTTCGTCCAGCGGCTCGCCCGGTTCGTCCATCAGCTCGAATACGCGTCCTGCGGATACGAGGGAGGAGTCGAGATTCGCCAATTGGTTCACCATGCCGGTTATCGGCTGGAAGAGGCGGTTCAGCAGGTCGGCGAAAGCATACAGCACGCCGAGCGTGATGACGCCGCTGGCGCTCAGCGACGCTCCGCCAAAAAACCAGAGCACGACCGCGAATGCGATATTCCGCAGCACATTCACCAGGTTATGGGACGTGAACGCGTTCAAATTAAGCATTTTGTTCTGATAGGATAAGTACTCCTCGTTCAGCTCCTCGAATTCATTCATCGTATCCTTCTGGCGGCGGAAGGAGCGAATGACCGGAATCCCTTGGATGGATTCGTTAATCATGGCATTGATGGAGCTGAGGCGCGAACGTATCACTTTGTTGTATTTCGTCGCAAATTTGCGGTACAGCACAATCCACAGATAGATAAGCGGCAAAATGAACATGCAGATAAGTGCAAGCTTCATGTCCAAAATGAATAAGGCGACATAAATGCCGGTAATCGTAATGATCCCGGACGTGAAGCTCTCCAGCACGGACAAGAACAGATCTTTGACCGATTCGGTGTCATTGGTGACCCGAGAGACGACTTTGCCGGCAGGCAAATTATCGAAGTACGGAATCGGCAAACGCTGCACATGGGCATACACATCGCCCCGCAGCTTGCGGATGACCCGGTTCGCCGCCGTCTGCAGCCCCATAATCTGGCCATAGCTCGCTACCACGCTGACCAGCAGCAGGCCGACATAGAGCGCCATATTTTGAATAATGCTGACGATCTCCGGCTTGTAGAACGTGAGCAGTTGGCTCAGGCTCATTGGCGACGCCGGAACGGACCAGGTATCCGTCCCGTCACGAATGGTCAGCATGCCGCCCTCGAACTGGCGATCTCCCATCTCGGAAGGGATCGGTCCATCCACGAAGACGAACTGCGTCCCGATCTGGAGAATGCGGACCTGGTCTCCCTTCGCTTCTCCCTCCTTGAAGCGATCCTCCCGCTTGAAGTGGCGTCCTTCATACAGAATGGCGCCATTCGCTTCCGCGGATGTCTCGTAGTACGGCTTCTCGATCCCGAGAATATGCTTATCTATTATATTTTTTGCAATGAACGGCCCGGACAGCTCGGCGGCGACGGCCACCGTGAGCATGAGCAGACCGATGATAAAGCTCGTTTTGAACTGCAGGGCGTATTGCCACAGGCGCTTGCCGACATGTCTCGGATTCGACGGCTGTTGTTCTGCTTCCATATATGAAATCCTCCCGTAATCGTAATGCCAGTGCGCAGGGACGGACTAGCCGGTCCTACAGCCCGGATTCCAGCTGCTGGCGCTCGTACTGTTCCTTGTACCAGCCGTCCTGCTTCAGCAAGTCGTCATGAGTGCCTTCTTCGATGATCTTGCCGTCATCGAGCACGATGATCCAGTCGGCATGCTCCACGGCGGACAACCGGTGCGTCGTAATCAGGGTCGTCTTGCCCGAGCGCTGCTCGCGAATGTTGCTGATAATATTCGCTTCCGTGCGCGCGTCGACGGCGGAGAGCGCATCATCGAGAATCAATATTTCCGGATCCTTGATGAAGGCCCGCGCCAGCGAGACCCGCTGCTTCTGGCCTCCGGACAGGGCGACGCCCCGCTCGCCGACCAATGTCTCCACCCCGTGCACCAGCGTAGGCACATCATGGGTGAAGGAGGCGGTCTCGATCGCGTTCATCACGTCGTCGTCGCCAGCGCCGGAACGGCCGAATAAGATGTTCTGCTTGACCGTCTTGGAGAACAAAATCTGTTCCTGCGGCACATATCCGATCCAGCTGTGCAGCCGATCAATCGGAATCTGCTCCGCCGGGATGCCGTTAATGCGGAAGCCGCCTTCCCCGACCGGATATTCCCGCAGCAGCTGCTTGACGAAGGTCGACTTGCCGCTTCCGGTCCGGCCGACGATGCCGAGCGTCTGTCCCTTGCGAAGCGTCAGGGCGCCGAGATCCAGGTTATCTGTCGTCGAAGTCGGGTAGCGGAACTTGTAGTTGCTCCACGTCATCGTCTCCGGCACAGAGACATCCTTCGTATGCTCGCCGTCCTGCACGTCCGGCGTATAATTCAGCACCTCGTTGACCCGATCGAGCGAGGCGTTGCCCCGCTGCATCACGTTAATCAGATTGCCGATAGCGAACATCGGCCAGATCATCATGCCAAGGTACATATTGAATGCGAGCAGCTGCCCGAGCGACAGCTCGTTATGAATAATGAGGTAGGCGCCGTAACCGAGCCCGATCACGTAGCTCAGACCGATGAACAGCCGGATCGTCGGATCGAACAGGGCGTCGACCCGGGCAACGGCCAGGTTCTTGTTATAGACGTCCTGGGTAATGTCGCGGAAGCGGCCTTCATCGGAGGTCTCCTGCACGTAGGCGCGGATGACCCGCACGCCGCCGACCGACTCCAACACTTGATCGTTCATATCTCCGAACGCATCTTGAGCGATCATGTAGCGTTCATGAATCTTTTGGCCGAACACATTCATGGCGATGGCGATGAACGGGAGCGGCAGCAAGGCGGCCAGCGTCAGCTTCCATTGAATCATGAACATGGCGAACAGCACGATGACGAGGAACGCAGTCGAGTCCGTCAAGGTGAGCATGCCGAATCCGGTCGTCTGCGACACGGATCGAAGATCATTGGTCGCCCGGGCCATCAGGTCCCCGGTGCGGTTTTTCTCGAAGAACGGCGGCGTCATTTTGAGGAAATGACGCATCAGCTTGGAGCGAAGCTTGCGCTCTACCAGGTTCGCTCCGCCGAAAATCTGATACATCCACACATACGTAATGGCGTAAATGACGACCATCGTACCCAGTATGAGGAGAAGATAGTACGTCAATCTGTCCCATGTAATGGCCCCGCGTACGATGTCATCGATGGCTTGCCCCAGGATGCGAGGGGGGACGAGCTCGATGATGCCGACTACGATCAGCATCACGACACCTACAATGTATCTCGTCTTATGTTCTTTGAAGAACCAGCCGAGCTTGAATAAAACCGATAGCATCATGTCACTTCCTTGTCTCTTTTGCAAAATGGGAAAACAAAAAAGGTATATCGTTCGTGAACGATATACCTTGGGTTGCGTAAGGCGATATGTACGAGCGACGTGGCGCCCGCATGACAGGGAAGCGGAATCGGCTTGCACATTATCGGCAAGTTCGAAGGACAGCGAGTGATCGGATCACTTCGCCGCGCTTCCCGCTTCAGAATTGCGCTCTTCTCCTCAACAAGGAGGGGAGCAGCTTCCGGCAGGGCTCCTGCGATATGAAGTTCGAGTCCGCGCCGCATGCGCCGCGTGCGCCATAACAATTGCATTACGCATTGGATTTACCTGCCTTTCTGAAGTAGTATGGATAGGCCGAGCGTATCACGCTCTACCGTATCTGATTGTAGATTCTAGCATCGAGCTTCCGGCATTGTCAACCATTTTCTTGAAATGAACGGCCGCGTGCCGTGTTTGCGCACGTCCCGGAGCTATCTCCATTGCCGGATCGTCCGCTTTCGTCGTATGATGGAAAGTGGCAAACAAGCGGACGGTGTCTCAGCTGGGCAAGGAGGGACAGACCTTTCCGGTAGTGCGGCCGGGCGTCCGAACGGTCATCCCGGGAACGGGTGGATCGGCCGTGCCAGGTCACTTCAGGAGCGGCCCAGCAGCAGCGACAAAATGCCCGCCGCGATCAGCGGCCCGACCGGAACGCCGCGGAACAGCGCGACGCCGAGCACGGTCCCGATGAGCAATCCGGCGACGATGGTTGGCGATTGCGTCATCAGATGCGCGCCCCGGCCGCCCAGGTAGGCCACCAGCATCCCGATCGCGACGGCCAGGAGCGACTTCCAATGCAGGAACGATTGCAGAATCGTCTCCATGGACATGGAGCCGCTGGCGATCGGGGACATGACCCCGACGGTAAGTATGATAATCCCGATCGTGAGGCCGTATTTCTCTATCCAGGGGAACAGGCTCTGCAAATGGGTGACGCGCAGCAGCAGCAGGATGACCATCGCGATCGTGACGGTCGAGTTGCCGCTGATGATGCCGAGTCCGGCCAACCCCAATAAAATAAGCGAAGAAATATCTAATTGCGCCATTCGAATCGAAGCTCCTTTCAGTTCGTGTTCAAAAAGGCCGGTTTTCAGCACAGACAGCACAAGGATAGCATATTTAACCAAACTTGAAAATGAAGCAAGCCATCGGAGGTGGAGGTTATGATTAACACATTATTGCTGACCGGCTTCGATCCGTTCGGGGGCGAAGCGATCAATCCGTCCTGGGAGGCGGTGCGCGCGCTCGACGGCTCGACGCTGGGACGATACCGGGTGCAGGCGGCGCAGCTGCCGACTTCATTCGCGCGGGCCGGTGTGACGCTGCGCGAAGCGATGGCCGTCTGCAATCCCGCGGCCGTCATCTGTGTCGGACAAGCCGGCGGCCGCCCGGACATCACGCTGGAGCGCGTAGCGATCAATTTGGCGGATGCCCGCATTGCGGACAATGACGGCGATCAGCCGACGGATGATGAGGTCGTGCCGGGCGGCCCTGCCGCGTATTGGACGACACTGCCGGTGAAGGCGCTGCGGCGCGCCGTGCTGGAAGCGGGCATCCCGTGCTCGGTGTCGTATACGGCCGGGACGTTCGTCTGCAACGCCATTTTCTATACGCTGATGCATGAGTTGGCCCGCCGGCAGGAAGCCGAGCGCATCCCGGCTGGATTTATCCATATCCCATTCTTGCCACGACAGGCCGCGGCTTATCCCGGCAAGCCAAGCATGTCGCTGGATGCGATCGTGGAAGGGCTGCGCACCGTCATCCTTCACGCGGATGCGGAGGAGGAGCGGGGCAGCAGCGCGGGGACTTTGCACGGCTGAGCCCATAAGGGAAGCGGAGCGTCACGCCCTGCATCCCCGCACGTTGACCGAATAGGCACGCATGCATCGTTGGCTGAACAGGCAAGCCAAAAGGGGCCCAAGCGGGCCCCTTGCTTTATTTCAGATCTTCGATAGAGTTGATGTCCATATAAGCCGGAACGACGAGACCGATTTTGGTGCCGTCCAGGTTCGGACCGAGATCATCGATTTGATCTTTGAATTTGTCATAATAGTCTTTGTGCGTCGTTGGAAGCCATGCAGCGACAATCGCATCGACATCCCCGTTGGCGACGCCCGTCCACATCGGACCGGCTTCGACCTGGAGCAGATCGACCTTGTAGCCGAGCTTCTCCTGCAGCACGTATGCGATGACGTTCGTGCTGGCAATCTCCGAATCCCAGGCTACATAGCCCAGCTTCAGCTTCTTGCCGTCAACAGGCTGTGCGCCCTCGATCCACTTGTCAGCCTTGTCCGCATTCGCTTCGACCCATTCTTTGGCGGCTTCTTCCGGGTTCTTGCCGTCGTGAACGGCAACCATCACCTGCGCCATATCGTCTGCCGTCCATTCGAACTGATCGAGCACCTTATGCGCGTTCGGATCGTCTTCCTTCAATCCTTTCCGGGCAATCGTGTGGATCTGCTCATCTCCGCCGTAGACGCCTTTCGGATCCTCCAAATATTTCAGGTCGTATTTGGCGAATTTCCAATGCGGCGTCCAGCCCGTAATAATAATCGGCTCCTGCTTCTTGATAGCTTTGTCCAGGGCAGCGGTCATCGCGGCGCCGGAGCCCTCGATGAGCTTCCATTTGTCGAGGCCGTATTCCTGGAGCGCTTGCTCTGTCGCCTGCATAATCCCGGCACCGGCGTCGATGCCGACGATTTTGTAATCGACGGACTCGCCTACGCTTGCCGACTGGCTGTCGCCAGAGGAAGCCCCGTCCGTGCCTCCGGATGGGCTGGAGGAACCGGAACAGCCTGCCAGCGTCCATCCGATCATCGCGATAAGTCCCAACAACATCCAACGTCTCGTTCGATTATGCTTCATGCACATCACGCTCCTTGTTTTTTTGATTTATTTTTTTTGAAACTATGCTGAGAGAACCGGTCCAAAATAATGGCGAGAAGCACGACAGCGAGGCCTGCCTCGAAGCCTTGGCCGATCTTCAGCTGGGTAACGGAACGATAGACTTCGGCCCCAATCCCTTGGGCGCCAATCATGGAGGCGATGACGACCATGGACAGCGACAGCATAATCGTCTGGTTCACGCCGGCCATCAAGGTCGGCATGGCAACCGGAAGCTGCACCTTCCACAAGGTCTGCATCGGCGTGGAGCCGAAGGCGGAAGCGGCCTCCATCATGTCTTCAGGCACTTGGCGAATGCCAAGCTCGGTCAGCCGGATCGTCGGCGGCACGGCGAAGATAACGGAAGCAATGACGCCAGGCACGATGCCGAGTCCGAACAGAAATACGGCCGGAAGCAAATAGACAAAGGCGGGCATCGTCTGCATGAAATCGAGCACCGGCCGCACAATCCGGGATACGCTGTCCGAACGTCCGCAGGCAATGCCAAGCGGAATGCCGATAACGATAGACAATATTGTCGATACGATGACGAGGGCCAGCGTGCTCATCGTCGGCTCCCAATAGCCGAGCGCTTCAATGATGAACAGTCCGATCAAGGTCAATAAGGACAAGGACCAGCGTCCGATCAGGAAGGCGAGCACAGTGAAGATCGCAATTAAAATGTAGGCAGACGGCCAGGTGAGCAGATCGGTAATGCTTTCGACACTGCGTTCGATTATTTTGGATAGAAATTGGAAGAACCCTTCGGCATTCGTTCCGAGCCAGTTCACTCCCTCTTCGACCCAATTACCTATCGGCAGTCGCATGCGACATCACCATCCCTTCCGTGTCTGTAGCGGCTGCATCCGTTCCAGTCGTTCCGTCCGCTCCGTTCGTTCCATTCGGCACATTGCCGGCCAGCGCGCCGAGAACCGCTCCACGCACGATCGCGCCCATCAGCTTGCCGTCCGGCTGGACGACCGCGATTGGAAGCTTGGCTTCGCCCGACAACGCGAACAGATCGTTCAGGAGCACATCCGGCGATACGGTAGGGACGTCGGTGAACATGACTTCCTGCAATGACTGGCCGCCGCGTGCCGCCTCACTGGCCTGCTCGGCTGTAACGACCCCTTGAAGAGACTTATCTTTGCCCACGACGAACAGGGTTGAGATGCCGATATCCCGCATGAGCTGCAGGGCGACGCGAGGTCCCCGATCAAGGGATACCGTCTCCGGCCGGCGCATGATGTGCGCTGCCGTCAGCACTTTCGATAAGTCCACTCCTTCAACGAATCGCTCCACGTATTCGTCTGCCGGATCCATCAGCATTTGTTCCGGGGTGCCGATTTGAATCAGCTTCCCGTCTTTTAATAACGCGATTCGATCTCCGATGCGGAGAGCTTCGTCCAAATCATGGGTAATAAAAATGATGGTTTTATGCATTTTTTGCTGCAATGCGAGGAGTTCGTCCTGCATATCTCGCCGGATAAGCGGATCGAGAGCACTGAATGCTTCATCCATCAGCAGAACATCTGGATCATTGGCGAGCGCTCTGGCCAATCCGACCCGCTGCTGCATGCCGCCGCTCAATTCGTCGGGATATTTCTGCTCCCAGCCGTCGAGTCCGACCAATCCGAGAGCTTCCCGCGCTTTGCGGTAGCGTTCTTCCTTCGCCATTCCTTGAATTTCGAGGCCGTATGCGGCGTTGTCGAGGACGGTGCGATGAGGGAAGAGTGCGAACTTCTGGAACACCATGCCGATCGTCTTGCGGCGAACTTCCCGCAGTTCGGACTCGTTCAGCTTGGAGATGTTCCGATCTTTTAACCAGATGTCTCCGTCCGTCGGTTCGATAAGACGATTCAGCATCCGCACCAGCGTGGACTTCCCGCTGCCGGAGAGGCCCATGATAACGAAGATTTCGCCTGGCTCGACGGAGAAAGAGACCTGATTGACGGCAACAGTCGCTTGTTTTTCTGTGGCGAGCCGTTCCCGGGACCACCCTTGCTTCAGCAGAGTGAGCGAGCGTTGCGCTTGCGGACCGAAGATTTTGGTCACTCCGTTGACTTTAATGATAGACAATCGTTTCACCTCTCTTGTCTTGCCCGAATTCGTTTTTCCAACGCTTTCTATTGTAACCTTTGAAAATTTTCAATAACAACCTTCAAAACCGTTTGTAAATTACGTTCAGTAAAAACTGTACAAACTTATGCTGTCATATGCTCATCTTTCCTAAAGAATGCTGACCTATCCGGTGCTTTACTTTTGAATCTATCTCTCATACAATGTTCGATGACGCCTTGTACCGTTAGGAGATGCGGGATTGCCGAGCCGTCCCGAGTCGACCTCATCTTCCTCTATTAATCAATGACTACGGTATCGTTCATAAGGAGTCGAATAACTAGCAGCAGCCAGGTTCGGCACAGGAGGAATTAGCACATGGCAACGTTCGCGCAGTTGACGCAGGAACAACAAGGGGCGGTGGAAAAAGCTCGCAATCGTGTCATAGAAGCGATCGGTCAAAATATGGACCTATACGGAATGACTCAATCCACAGGCCATTTGTACGGTTTGTTATTTTTCAGCGATCATCCGATGACGCTGGATGAGATGGGCAAGGAAATGGAAATGAGCAAGACGAGCATGAGCACAGGGGTCCGTACACTGGTGGATATGAAGATGGTGCACAAGGTATGGGGCAAAGGCACGCGGAAAGACTTGTACGAAGTGGAGCCGGACTGGTACCAGACATTCGCCGATTACTTCGGCATCAAGTGGCGCAAGGCCATCGAAGTGAACTTATCCGCCATCCGGCGTTCCAAGCGAGAACTGGAGAACCTGCTCGCGGCCCATAGCGAGGACGAGATGCTATGCGGCATCGTTCAGGCGGATATTGCCAAGATGCAGGAAGCGGAACAGTATTACCACTGGCTGGATCAATTAATAGACGCATTGGAGAGCGGCGAGATCTTTCGCTTCATCCCGAAGCCGGGAACTCCTGAATAAACATAATGTTCGCTGACAAGACGGCCGAAAGCCGTCTTTTTTTTATGAATGGGTACCTCTTTGTCTCTTATGATCGCTATCCCCGTGGCGCAGGAGAGTTGAGTTATCCCCGTTCGTGCTTATGCTCGCTATCCCCGTGGCGCAGGAGAGTTGGGTATCCTCGTTAATGCTTATGATCGCTATCCCCGTGGCGCAGGAGAGTTGAGTTATCCCCGTTCGTGCTTATGCTCGCTATCCCCGTGGCGCAGGAGAGTTGGGTATCCTCGTTAATGCTTATGGTCGCTATCCCCGTGGCGCAGGAGAGTTGGGTATCTTCGTTAGCTCTTATGGTCGCTATCCCCGTGGCGCAGGAGAGTTGTGTATCCTTGTTCGCTCTTATGGTCGCTATCCCCGTAGCGCAGGAGAGGTTGTTATCCTCGCTCGCTCTTATGGTCGCTATCCCCGTCGCACAGGAGAGGTTTGTATCCTCATTCGCCCTTATGATCGTTATGCCCGTGGCGCAGGAGAGTTGGGTATCCTCGTTCGCTCTTATGGTCGTTATCCCCGTCGCACAGGAGAGTTGTGTATCCTCGTTCGTGCTTATGGTCGCTATCCCCGTGGCGCAGGAGAGTTGTGTATCCTCGTTTGTGCTTATGGTCGCTATCCCCGTCGGACAGGAGAGGTTGTTATCCTCGCTCGCTCTTATGGTCGCTATCCCCGTCGGACAGGAGAGGTTGTTGTCCTCGTTCGCGCTTATGGTCGCTATCCCCGTGGCGCAGGAGAGTTGTATATCCTCGTTCGCCCTTATGCTCGCTATCCCCGCGGCGCAGGCGAGTTGTGTATCCTCGTTTGTGCTTATTGTCGGTATCCCCGTCGCATAGGAGAGTTGGGTATCTTCGTTCGCTCTTATGGTCGCTATCCCCGTGGCGCAGGAGAGTTGTGTATCCTCGGTTCGTGCTTATGGCCGTTATCCCCGTAGCACAGGTAAGCCGAAGCATTCTTCATTCGCGCTTAGGATCGCTATTCCTATGGAGCGGGGAGGAAAGAGAGCGAGTTGGCCGTCCTGACCTGACGGGATACTGAACATAAGCCACGCTAGTGGATGGTCCGTCCTGAACAGACGGGATACTAAACATAAGCCACGCTAGTGGAGTGGTCCGTCCTGAACAGACGGGATACTGAACATAAGCCACGCTAGTGGAATGGTCCGTCCTGAACAGAGGGGATATTGAACATAAGGAACAACAGATAAGGAACAATAGTGGAGCTGGTCGCCCTGAGGGAACGGGAGATTGAGCATAAGGCACACGACAGGGTACAGGATATGCAGGAAGTCCTGAGCGGTTGGGAGAAAGTCTATAAGAGTACGAATGGAGCTTCGAGCTGCATGACGTTTGATTGATTAAGTCATTTGAATGAATTATACTCATTTTTATGGAGGAGTAGAAATTGAATTCTAAATTAAGCAGCGATAAGAATAAACTGAATGAAGACACAACAAAATCTCGCTTATTAGACGCTGGGCTTCGTATTTTCGGATTGCACGGCTATGAAGGCGTGCGTACGCGCACGCTGGCGGATGAAGCGGGTGTAAACCAATCGGCGATTCCTTATTATTTCGGCGGCAAAAAAGGGTTGTATCTAGCGGTGGCTCATCGTTTGGCAGACACAGTCAATGATGATTTTTTAAAAAAGGCTTTACAAGAGACGGAAGGAAGCGAGAAGCTGTCAAAAGAAGAAGCCGCGAAATCGCTTAAATCGGTCATGTCGCAATTTTCGAAAGCGATGATTGGGAATGCGGAAAACAATATAAGAAGCGTTTTTATTGCAAGGGAGCAGCTCCAACCTACAGAAGCTTACGACATCTTGTACGATAAATTTTTCCAGCCGCTGCACCATATCATTTCCGTGTTGGTCGGGAAATTAATAGATTTGGACGAAAAAGCTCAAAAAACAATTTTAATCGCTCATGCCATCGTCGGACAATCGGTTGCCTTCTCGGTAGCCAAGGAAACCTATCTTCGGCGCCAAGGGATTACCGATTTGGACGAAGCCCATGTTGCATTAATCGCCAAGGAGCTTGGCGAGATGTCGATTCGCACATGCAGCGGGTATCTTAATGAAAAGGGTACGTAAAAGAAGAAACTTCATTTCTTCTTACGTACCCTTCATTCCTTTTTACCAGGTCGCTCTCATGAGATGCGTAGAAATTGTATTGAGTTCAATTCCCCTGTTTGGACCTACAATCACGGTTCCGCCAAGATTGATCACCTTCTTGCCAATCGCGCAATTGGGTTCAAATGCAAATACCATCCCCGCCTGCAGCTCAGTATCTAATCCGATAGAAGGGATTGGCAGTACTTGACCATATTCTGTCGCTTCAGGCAGGCGGGCAATCTCATCACCAACTCCGATAAGACCAAAAGGACTAATGGAATGAATAAGAGGGTGAACATGCCAGCCGCCTGCCTCGCGCATCGGTTCCTTCATTGCTTGGACAACATCTCCGAAGGTAGTGCCGTGCCGCAGCGCCTTCACTCCGTTTTCATAAGATTGTCTTGCTGCCGCAGCTGCCCTCTCGAAATCCGGATGCACTCTTCCTACGGCTATCGATGGTTGATGCTGCGTTTCCAGCATTCCAAATGATGAAAACACTTCCGCCAAAATAATATCTCCTTCTTGAATCACCCGGGGTTCCTCTGGACGGTAGGTCCACGCTGGGAGTCCCCACCCTACAAACTCTGGTCCTGAGCCCATTAAGATCGCTGTCGTAAATCCGGCATGGGAAGCACAAGCGTTCATGGCCGCCGCATAGATCTCATTTTCCCTCACCCCGGGCCTGGCAGCTTCCAGCATG
Organism: Paenibacillus dendritiformis; assembly: GCF_945605565.1. NCBI lineage: Bacteria > Bacillati > Bacillota > Bacilli > Caryophanales > Paenibacillaceae > Paenibacillus > Paenibacillus dendritiformis. The sequence goes on from NZ_OX216966.1 coordinate 2,585,732, forward strand.
GCTTGACACATTTTTTCTCCAACGTTTGCAGACCATTTCAATACTTCGATTTCCTCTGCACTTTTCACGGAAGTCAGTTCGAAAAATTTGTTGCCGACCGGCTTAAAAGTCGTATTCGGCAATTGTTGCAAGATGGTTTGCCAAGTATTATAGGGGATTGCGCCATCGAAGTAATAGGGAGGATAGGGTTCCAGGCCAATGACGCCAATCGAATGATTATTAAGCCCTCTCTCTTCTATAATCCTGACAATATTTGTCCCCATTTTTCCGACATACATATTTTCTGGCCGTATCCAGCCTTGAGTGTTCGTATATCGAGCTTGAATATGATCTTCCACGGCGGTTGCTAAAAATACGACAGCGATAGGTTCTTCATTTTTCGGAAAAATGACAATGGACCCCGGACGTTCGTTCGTGAAATAGGTATCCGGGTTAAATACAGCCGGAAAGGCGCCTTCCCTGTCGCCATAGACAATCAAAGCATCCACATGCTCTTCTTCCATAAGTCGATTAGCAATGCTCCATCTGCGATCTCTTTCGGCAAGCGAGTAAGCAGGAATGGTCATATTAGACTCCCTTCACATTGATTTTGTTGCTGGAATCTTACAAGCTAAGTATATTTCATTCAACTGAATAATTCAATCAAATGAATTAATTATTGCTCCCATGCACCCAAAAGAACGGATAGGTTGGTTGAAAGGTGATGTATAATACATCTAACGAAGGGGTTCCTGCTTAGTCTTGACCTTCCTCCCGTGTTGTTCCCTTCGTATAACGATGAAGACAAGGGGGTAGGCGGACATGAACCCGATTCGAAAGCCTCGTTCTTTTCAAATCGCCTTGTTTTGGCGGCATTTTGCCAACTACTTCGTCATCATTCTCATTCCTGTCATTGTCGCCTGCGCGTTGGCCCACTTCCTGGTCGTCTCTCTGATTGAGAAGGATGCGCAGAAGCTGAACAATGTCGTCTTGAGCCATTTCTCCGAACAGACGGACACCGCCTTGAATGCCTTGAAAACGAATATGATCAATATGCTCAGCGCCTCCAATATCCGGAGTCTGTTGAAAGAGGCGGGGGATGATTCCCGTGACAACCAGCGGCGCATGGAGCTGATTCACTCTTTGCGGGAACAGTTAATCAAGCTTCAGTCTGATGAGCTGGTGACGAGAGCATATCTGTTTTTTGTTCATCATGATTTGGTCATTGACGCAGATACGTACACGGATAAGGCGTATTATTTCGATTTCCGCTATCCGATGAATGAGGCGGAGAAGACGGCTTACTTGGCCCAATTTTCAAACAAAAAAATGATGGAATTTACGAAAACGGACCGTACTAGCTTGTCGGCCTTGATGAGCTATCCGTTCAATACCCCGCTTCCCGATGTGTATCTGGTCGTGGAGGTGAACAGGGATAAACTGAAAAATCTGATTCATATCCGCGAGAACTGGGTTGCCGGTACAGCGATCCTGGAGAGCGGGGGAGACATTCTCAGCGAGAACGGGCTTGTTGCGGACGGGATCCGCCACCTCTCGCTGCCGCTGACGACCGGAACATCCAAGTTCCTGATTGCGGAAGATAAGGCCATTTCCTTGGTAAAATCCCGGTTCGACGATTCTTCCTTTTATTTGAGTCTCGTGGATCTGCCTACGCTGATGAAGCCTGCTCAGGTGACGCGCCTCATTAGCTGGATCTTCCTTGCCTTTTTCGTTGTCGTGGGAAGCTTCGTCTCGTACTATTTAAGCCGGCGGATTTACCAGCCTATTGCGGAGATCAAGGAAGGTCTGAAATCCCACCGGGCGACGGAACCGCTGCAGCTGGGCGAGGGGAACGATTATGATGTGATCAAGCGCTATTCCCGGCTCATTATCTCGGAAAATAAAGAGCTGTCCCAAAGGGTGACCGGGATGCTGCCGGTTGTGCAGGAGCATTTTGTCACGAAAATTGTGCAAGGCGAGTACAGAGACGCTCTGTCCATCGAGACGTATGCCAAGGAAATTGATTTCGCCTATGCGAAAAAAGCGGCGCGGACCGTGCTCGGCATTGCCTTGCATTTCGATCCGAAGGTGTACGGACCGCTGTCGGAGACATCCAAATCATTCCTGATGGCGGAGCTGAAGGAGCGCATGATGCAGCTCGTCCCTTCAACGACGTGGATCTGTCAGATGAAGCCCGATCTGTTGGCCTGCGTCATTCATAAGGATCCTCTCCTGAACCTGAGTCCGGAGGAGGATGCGAACATTATTAAGGTGGCTCTCCAGCTGTATGGCAGCTATTTCAAAGCGACGATCGGCATCGGGAGCACGGTGCACGGGATGGAGGAGCTGCATCTGTCTTATGAGCATGCGGTCTCGATGCTGCAGCGGCGGGGGCTGTATGCCGATGTGGAAATTTGCAGCGGACAAAGCGGCTGGGATGCGCCTCCGTTCGAGACGTTTTTGAGCGTGCAGGATGTGAACCGGATTCTGAACCAGTACAAAACACGGGAATACGACAAGCTGCTGCAATCGGCCTATGAGATGGTGGAGGAAGGCGTCCGCCAACACGCCACGGCCAGCCAGATCAAATATTTGTGCACCGATATTTTGAACACCTGGGTGCGCGCCGTAGAGACAGAGCGCAAAGATTTCAATGTGCCTTTTTACGCCGGATGGTTCGAGAGAGTGAATGCTTGCATGACGGTGGAAGAAGTCAAGCACTGCTTCCGGGAGTTCCACGGACTGCTGTTCCAATCTGCCCGGCCGGATGAACGCTCCCGCAAGATGACCGATATTTTGGCCTATATTCATGATCACTATGATGAAGAATTGTCGATCGAGCAGTTTGCCGGGACGATGAACATGTCGGTCGGCCATTTTAGCCGCATATTTAAGGAGGAGGTCGGGGAGAAGTATGTGGAATATATCGCCAAATACCGGTTGGCCAAAGCGAAAGAGCTGCTCCTGCAGACGGATTTGAAAATGGACGATATCGCTGCCAAAGTCGGCTATTGGGGCCGAAACTCGTTCATTCGCATGTTCCGCAAATACGAAGGCATCACCCCGGCGAAGTACCGGGCGCTCCATCAGTAAACCGCAAGCGGGACTCCTTATTTTCCGGAGTCTCTTTTTTTTCGCAAAAGGACGTGGAAAGCCCGGCTGGCGCGGCATCCGGGAAAATGAACCCCGATACAAATACGGGCGCTTTACGGGAGCGGGTTTGGTTCCTTATAGTTAGGCCATCGCTTTTTTTGCAAGCGCTTACTTGAAAGGGGGAAGGCCATGGCGAAGAGTGCCCGATTCTGGTATCTCGTCAAAAAACATAAAGTGCTCTACCTGCTGATGCTTCCGGGAATTTTATACTACATTATCTTCAAGTATGTACCCATGTACGGCATCATTATCGCTTTTCAGGATTTCTCCATTGGCAAGGGGATTCTCGGCAGCAAGTTCGTGGGGCTGAAGCATTTCATTGAATTTTTCTACGTCACGCCGGATTCCTGGAAGCTGATTCGGAACACGATCATGCTGAATGTGTACGATCTGCTGTTTCATTTTCCGTCTCCGATTATTTTGGCTATTTTGTTCCATGAGCTGCGCAACAAATGGTTCAAGGGATTTGTCCAAAGCGTCAGCTATATGCCTCACTTCCTCTCTACGGTCGTTATCGCGGGGATTCTCGTTACCTTTTTGTCGCCTACGACCGGGGTGATCAATCACCTGCTGGTGAAGGCGTTCGGGATGGAGCCGATTATGTTCCTTGGTCTCCCCGAATGGTTCCGGTCGATCTATGTCGGCTCCGAGATCTGGCAGAAGATCGGCTGGGGCACGATTCTGTATTTGGCTGCCATCGCCGGCATTGATCCGACGCTGTATGAAGCGGCCAAAATGGACGGAGCGAACCGGTTCCAGCAAATCCGGCATATTACGCTGGTCGGCATGCTGCCGGTCATGATCGTCCTGTTCGTGCTGACGCTCGGCCATTTTATGGAGACGGGATTCCAGAAAATTCTGCTGCTGTACAACTCCATGAACTATGAGACATCGGATGTGATCAACACCTTTGTCTACCGCCGGGGAATTCTCGATGCCGATTTCAGCTTCGCGACGGCCGTCGGGCTGTTCCAGTCCGTGATCGGGCTCATTCTGGTCGTGACGGCGAACCGGATCGTTCGCAAATATTCCGAGACGAGTCTGTGGTAGGAGGGGGGATTTCGTGAAAATCAAAGCCAGTCTTGGTTCCCGGATCTTCGACGCCATCAATATCATGCTCATGATTCTGCTCGTCCTGATTATGATGTATCCGATGGTCTATGTATTCTCGGCTTCGATCTCCGACAACGCGCTGGTGGCCAGCGGAGAGGTGCTCCTGTTCCCGAAGCAGGTGACGCTGGTCGCGTATGAGCGGCTGATCACCAATCCCGATCTGTGGATCAGCTACTGGAACACGTTCCGCTACACCGTGCTGCATGTGGCGCTTACGCTTATCGTGACGGCGGCCATGGCCTATCCGCTATCGAAAAAATGGTTGCCGGGCCGGCGGACGATTCTCCTGTTGGCCGCCTTCACGCTCTTGTTCAGCGGAGGGATGATTCCGACGTTCCTGGTCGTGCAAAAGCTGGGCATGCTCGATACGATCTGGGCGATCGTGCTTCCGTCCCTCATCTCGACGTGGTACTTGTTCATTATGCGGACGTTCTTCGAAGCGCTGCCCGAAGAACTGGAGGATGCCGCCACGATTGACGGCTGCAATTCCCTTCAGGTGCTGCTGCGGATCGTGCTGCCGCTGTCGATGCCGGTTATGGTTACCATTGGCCTGTTCACCGCGGTGAACCAGTGGAACGCGTTCTTCGACGCGTTGATCTATCTGAATGACAGGAGCATGTACCCGCTGCAGATTATGCTCCGGAATATTCTCATCGCCGGAACGACCGTGCAAGGGGAAGGGGATATGAATCATCTGGAGACGCTCAAGTACGCGATGATCATCATCGCTACGCTACCGATTCTGTGCGTCTATCCGTTTATCCAGAAGTATTTTGTGCAGGGCAGCATGATTGGCGGCATTAAGGGCTAGACAGAGCTGGCCGTTCCGAAGGTAATGAGAAATCTGAAGCGATGAAGATGAAGGAGGTTCGGACATGAAGAAGAGACCGTTCGCAATGATGTTGACTGTCGCTCTGCTTGTTATCGTGGCTGCGGCAGGATGCTCCGCCAAGGACAAAGGAGCTTCGCCGGGCGAAACCGGCGAATCGGATGGCAAGAGCCCGATCCAATTTTCCTGGCTGGCGTATGACCGGGTGGAGGGGAAGGTGCGGCAGGATTGGGAGATCTTCAAGGAGATCGAGGCAAAGACCGGCGTCAGTGTCGATTTTCAAATCGTCAGCCAGGAGGGACTCACCGAAAAAAGACAGATTATGATCGCGACGAACTCGGTCACCGATTTCATACAGGTCACCACCCAGGAGGGCCGGGATCATGGGCCTGACAACGTATTCCTGAATTTGAAGAACTATCTGGATCAAGCTCCGAATTTGAAAGCGTTTTATGAGAAGTATCCGGAAGCCGCGGCTGTCGCCACCGGCGCGGACGGGGGCATCTATACAGTGCCTGTCATTGAAGGGGATGCGGAAGGCAAAGGATTCAACTTCATCTGGTATGCCCGCAAAGACGTGATGGATCAGTACGGGCTGAAGGCGCCGGAGACGATGGATGAATTTTACCAGTTCCTGAAGGTGCTTAAAGAAAAAGAACCAGACTCCTACCCGCTTATTTCGAACGGGATCGTCGGCGACACGGGATTGTATACGGTATTCGGCCGGGCGTTTACCGGCATTCAGGGCTTCTTCAACATCGATCCGGCCACCGATAAATATGCCTTTGCGCCGTACCGCGACGGCTATAAAGAGTCACTTATCTTTTTGAATAAGCTGTATGCGGAAAAGCTGCTTGACCCGGAATATTCCTTGCTGACGCAGGCGCAGTGGGAGGAGCGCATGCTGAAGGGCAGGTCGTTCGTGACGTATTTCTGGAAAGCGGATCTGGAATCTCTGACGGAAAAGGGACGCAAGGCAAGTACCGCCTCATTCGAACTGGACGCGATTCCGCAGGTCGCTGCAGACGGCATCAAGAACTACCAGTTCTCCCGTCCGGTCATCGGGGCCATGGGGCGCGCGATATCCGCCAAGGTCAAGGACAAGGACAGGGCGGTCCAGTTCCTGGATTATCTCGTTAGCGAGGAAGGATCGAATTATTTGTCGCTTGGCATTGAAGGCAAGACGTACACGATCGAGAACGGGAAGCCGGTATATATGAAGGAATTCGGCACGTCCCCGTTCAATACGCTGCGCAAGGAGTGGGGCGTATGGTACGACCTGATTACGCTGGACAATGCGAAGTCGCGCGAGGTGTGGGAACGCGGGTTGAGCGACAAGAGCAAAGAGATCAACAACAAGTATGAGCCGTACATCGTGCCGGCGCCGAAGCAAATCGTGAAGACGGAGGAAGAGCTGGAGCTCGAAAAATCAAAGCTGAACAATCTCAATAAATATTTGGAGCAAAAATTGACGGAGTTCGTCACCGGCAAAACGCCAATCAATGACGAGACGTACCAGCAATTCCTCGATCAGGCGAAGAAGCTCGGCGCCGATGAGCTGCTCCATATGTACGATGCCGCGTATACCCGGACATACGGCAAGAAATAAGCTCGCGTCTGGAGAGCGCGGAGATAAAGGAGGAAGCGCTGTGGGAGCAGGAGAAGCATTCAAGGTCATTGATACGGATGTTCACAATGAGCAGGACGATTCGGCCCTGGTGCCGTATTTGGCGGAGCCGTGGAAGTCGAGGGTCGCGTCATCAGGCATCGGGTATGCGGGCTCCGGTTATTATTCGCCGATCGGCGTCATGAAGAAGGACTCGATCCCGCCGGGGGGCGGCAAGGCCGGCTCTGATCCCGACCTCCTGATCAAGCAGTTGATCGAGGGATACAATATCGAGTATGCCATTTTGACGGGAGTCGTCTACAATATCTCGACGACGCATGACCCGGATTATGCGGCGGCCATCTGCTCCGCCTATAACGACTTCCTGATTGCCGAATGGCTGGGCAAGCATCGGGCGTTCAAAGGCGCGATTGCGGTATCCACGCTGGACCCGCATCTCGCCGCCAAGGAAATCGACCGTGTCGGGGATCATCCCGACATCGTCGAAGTGATTATTTCCAGCGCCGCGCGCTGGCCGCTGGGGCACCGCTTCTATCATCCGATCTACGAAGCGGCCGAACGCCACGGGCTGCCCGTCGCGATTCATCCGGGGGCGGAAGGCGGGGGAAGCTCCACCGCTCCGACGGCAGCCGGCTACCCGGCGAGATACATCGAGTGGCACACCTGTCTCTCCCAAATGTTCATGGCCCACCTGGTCAGCCTCGTATGCGAGGGGGTGTTCGTCAAGTTCCCCCGGCTGAAGGTGGTGCTCGTCGAGGGCGGCATTGCCTGGCTGCCGCCGCTGATGTGGCGGCTCGACAAAAATTATAAGGCGCTCCGCTCCACCGTGCCGTGGCTGACGAAGATGCCGAGCCAGTATATCGCGGAGCATTGCTTCCTGACGACGCAGCCGATCGAGGAGCCGGACAACCCGCAGCATCTGGTTGACCTGTTCAATATGTTCGATGCGGAGAACATGATTCTCTACTCCAGCGATTATCCGCATTGGGATTTCGATGCGCCGGATATGATTCTGCGCAAGCTGAAGCCGGAAGCCCGGCGCAAAATCTTTTACGAGAACGCAAAAAAGCTCTATAACTTACCGTAAACGGAGGCAACGTGGTATGGGGATACATTATGTGCTGGATACGGCGGATGTTTCCGAAGGCGGTCATGTCGTCGTCCAGGTGGAAGGCCGCGAAATCGGAATTTTCCGGGTCAACGGGGAGTTCTATGCGCTCCATAATTATTGTCCGCATCAGGGCGCGCCGATGTGCGCCGGTCTTGTCTCCGGCACGAATCTTCCATCGGGCGTATATGAGTACGAATACAGCCGGAAGGGCGAGATTTTGCGGTGTCCGTGGCACGGGTGGGAGTTCGATATCAAGACCGGGAAGTCGCTGTTCAGCGACCGGACGCGGGTGAAGAAGTATGAGCTGGAGATTGCGAATGGAAAAATCGGCGTCGTGCTGGGGAAGTAAGCAGGTATTCACGACGTCTCGCTTGGAGCCTGCTGCTATGGGGCGGTCATTGCCAGACAGCTACAAATGATATAACATATATGTTATATCAAACAAGTAAGGATGGATTGGAATGAGCTATGACTCTCGTTCACCATTGTATGTGCAGGTACACCGCTACATCGAGGATCGAATTCGTCGAGGCGATTTGAAGCCGAATGACCGGATTCCGACGGAAAAGGAACTGATGGAGCACTTCAAGGTCAGCCGGATCACGGTGGTGAATGCGCTTTCGGCCCTGGTGAAGGAAGGCTGGATCTACCGCGTCCCCGGCAGAGGAAGCTTTGTCGCCAATGAACTGCCGGCCGAGCTGAACGGGGAAGCGTCCGAACCGGCGGCCTTTGCCGTTCCGGCGGCGGGTCCGGGTCAGTCGAACCGGACTGAGCCTGTACCGGGCCGGACGATCGGCTTTGTGATGCCGACGTTGGAGGATTATTTCGCGATGCGTCTCATCAATGCGATTCAGGATACGCTGCGCACGCATGGTTATTCGCTCGTGATAGCGTTCAGCGGCGGCTCCAAGGAGCGGGAGGAGCAGCAAATCCGCGATTTTATCGCGATGGGCGTTAGAGGCCTGCTGCTGTTCCCGGCCGATGAGGAGACTTATAATGAAGAAATTTTGTCGTTGAAGGTCAACGGATTTCCGTTTGTGCTTATCGATCGGTATTTACGGGGCGTCGAGACTCATTTTGTCTGCTCGGACAATCGGGCCGGAGCCCGGATGGCGGTCGATCATCTGTGGGAGAACGGCCACCGCCATATTGCGCTCTGCACAAATGCGTATCGGGAATGCGTCAGCGTGCATGATCGGATCTCCGGATATATGAGTGCCTTCGAGCAGCATGGCGGCATGATCAATCCGTCGCTCATCGTCACGGGCTTCTCGCTCCCTGCCGGAGATGAAGCGGATGATTCGGAGCTGGCGCGCCATATGAAGAGCGGGATCGCGAGCGCGTATATCGCGCTGGACGGGAAGCTGGGCATGCGAATGGTGCAGATGGCGAAGCGGTTCGGCTTGCGGGTGCCTGAAGATATTTCGATCCTTACCTTCGACAATCCGGAGAATGACGAGGGCGAGGAGAGCTTTTTCACTTATATTTATCAAAATGAGATGGAAATCGGGCGGCGGGCAGCGATGATTCTGACCGAGATTATCGAGCGGCAGGAGACGGACAGCGAGTACCGCAAAGTCATTCTCGAGCCTGAGCTGATCATCGGCCGTTCGACCGGGCCCTGCCTGCATTCGAACCCTACGCACGCCTAAAAAAATCGCCAATCCCGTGAACGGAGATTGGCGAATCTTGCTTTGGCCATCGTATCCATGGCATTCAAGCCGTCTTCATATTTGCACCAAGGTCAGCACGGCGAAGAAATGAGCGACAGATCCGGCAAGCACGAATAAATGCCAGATCATATGATGAAACGGAAATCCCCGCCACACATAAAATACGGTGCCCACGGTATAGAGCAGCCCTCCCGTAACGAGCAAGATTAACCCGGTTCCGGGCATCGCCGCCGACAACGGGTTCCAGGCCCATACGATGAGCCAGCCCATGGCGATATAGAGGATGGTCGACAGGAAGAGAAAGCGCTTCGTGAAGAAGGCCTTGAATACGATCCCGGCCACAGCCAGCGTCCAGACGACCGCGAACAGGCTCCAGCCCAGCATCTTCGGCAAGGCGATAAGGACAAACGGTGTATATGTTCCGGCGATAAAGACATAGATCGAGGCGTGATCGAACGTCTCGAACAGATCCTTCACCCTGCCTTCGGGAAAGCTGTGCACCAAGGTCGACGATGTATAGAGCAGCAGCATGGAAATGCCGTAAATCGTAAAGCTGACGACGTGAATCGGTTCGCCATACAATGCGGCGAAGACGATAAGCAGGGTCAAAGCGGCAACGCTGAGAATGGCGCCGATGCCGTGGGTAATGGCGTTGGCGATCTCTTCACCCCGCGTATAGGTATGGGTATTGGCCATGGCGAATCTTCCTCTCTGCCCGCTGGTATTCAATACCTTCATTGTATAAGACGATGGGGGCGTCTGCAAATCCTTGCGAACGTCTTTACCTATTTTTTAACGATCCAAAGATGGATATGTATGTTGTTAGCGGAAACAAAAGCGTTCAGGCTGGATACTCTGGAGAGGAGGACAGGGATGAGCAGAATGGTTATAGGAACGGCAATCGGCTGTGCTGCGGCGATGGCGCTAATAATCATGTATTCGTACATCGGAGAGCTCGCCTATTTCATTGGAATCGGAGCGATGATCGGAATGATTAGCGTTGTGCTGATGAATCAGCGAGGGGAGGTCAATGCGGAGCAGCGTCAAGCGATGCGGCGGCAGGAGTGGATGGAACGGAACCGGAGCCGTGTGGAGCAAGAAGCGGCAGAAAAATAAGGAACAGCGCCCCCGCCTTTCCGGCAGGCCATCCGGCGCTGTTCGGCTTTCTTATTCGGCACAATCTGGGTGTGCGGCTTGCGTGTCCAGGTGTTGCGGACGATGTCGGGGTTGATGCCGCCGGAGCGCTCGATTTTGCGGCGTTGGCGTTTGGCTTTGCTCATTGGAGCAGCCTCCTTTACAATATACATAGAATAGGAAGAGCGATAAAGATCCTCCATACATCAGAGTAACTCACCTTGGACGGCAATTCAAGCGAAATGGCATTCAGATTCGCAAAAGGAGCGTTAGGCCATGATTATGCGTACACGGAATGGGGAACGGGTTCTTATTCAACAGCATGACCACGGATTTATTTCCGGAGAAGCGGCAAAGCATTTCGATCCTGCCCGAGTCGGGGGAACGGAGCGCTGGGAGGAGGCCGTATTGGCCGCCTACGAGCATGACCGCAGTTGGATCGGTCTCGATCATACACCGATATGGAATGATGCGGATGCGGAGCCGTTTACTTTTATGGATTACCCGATTGTGCCGAAGCTGGCCTTTTATCGTATTGGGCTGGATGAGATCGAACAGATGAATGCGTATGCGGCGCTGCTGTGCAGTCTGCATTTTGTATCCTTCTTCCGAACGGAGGAGCAGCCCGAGATCATTCAATTTTTGCGGCATGAACGGGCGCGTCAGGCCCGGATTCGCAAGCAGCTGGGCGGTCTTGACGATCAAGCGGTGACGGAGCATTTTCGCCTGCTGCAGTTCTGCGACGATCTCTCCTTATATGTCTGCCTGAATGAACCCGGGACGGCCAAGGAAGACGAATTTCCGTGGTATCAGGACGGGTTCGAACGGACAGAGGCGTTCAATCCGGAGACGGGCACCCAGCTTGTCGCAGAGTGGGTCAGCGAGACGGAGGTCCGGGTTAGGCCCTTCCCATTCATCGCGCCGTTCACGACGAAGCTGCGTTCCAAGGTGGTGCCGAACTCGCTGGTTGAAGCGATAGGCATTGGCAAGGCTTACCGTCAGACTGAATGGACCGAGCAGACGTTGAGTTTTGTGAGGTAAGAGGGAAGTGGCTTAAGAATGGGAAGAACCCGCTGCTATGGGAGGACGGCAGAGGGTTCTTTGTGTAGAAGAGTCTCAACCAGCGGCTTTAGTATAGATGGATGAGTTAAAGATAAGCATAGATGAATATGGAAGCTTTAGCAGTTTAGACGGCGACGTAGTCGTCTGCCGGCGACTTCTCCCGATCACCGTGCTTCGATCGTGAATTTATTGTACAATAAAGGAAACTCTACCTGACGCGCGGACATGCTCGACCCGATCGCCGGGTATTCTTGTCTTCGGCCCGATACAGGGAGAGCGTCCGAGGCTAGTGTGAAGCGTCAAGTTCTGTTTCTATTGTGACCCGACCGGTGTGGTGAATCAGCTTACCGGGTTCGAGGTCATCCATTCCACGGAAAGGAAGGAGAAACACCGATGAACAAAGAACAATTGGAGCGAATTCATACGGGAAAGGGTTTTATTGCAGCGTTGGACCAGAGCGGCGGAAGCACGCCAAAGGCGCTGCTCCAATATGGCATTAAGGAAGACAGCTACTCGAATGACGAAGAAATGTTCGAGCTGGTTCATGCCATGAGAACGCGGATTATTAAAAGTCCGGCATTTGATTCGAAGTATATTTTGGGCGCTATTTTGTTCGAGAATACGATGGATCGCAAGATTGATGATCAATTTACCGCCGACTATCTATGGGAAAAGAAAGGCATTGTCCCCTTTTTGAAGGTCGATAAGGGACTGGCCGAGCTGGAGAATGGCGTTCAGCTGATGAAGCCGATCCCGGATTTGAACGACCTGTTGAAGCGGGCGGTGGATAAGCATATTTTTGGGACAAAAATGCGTTCGGTGATTAAAGAGGCCAACGCGGATGGAATTCGCAACGTCGTCGAGCAGCAGTTCGACATCGGCAAACAAATCTTGTCGATGGGGCTCGTTCCGATTATTGAGCCTGAGGTCGATATTTACAGCAAAGATAAGCAGCAATCGGAGCAAATCCTGAAAGATGAGCTGCTCAAGCAACTATCCGCTCTCGATAAGGATGTGCGCGTGATGCTGAAGCTGTCCATACCGACCGAAGATAATTTTTATCGCGAGCTGATCGAGGAGCCGCATGTGCTTCGGGTTGTCGCTTTGTCGGGCGGTTACGATCAAACAGAAGCGAATGAGAAACTGGCCCAAAATCACGGCTTGATCGCCAGCTTCTCGCGCGCCTTGTCGGAGGGCTTGACAGCCCAGCAGACCGACGAAGAATTTAACGCGATGCTGTCCCGCTCCATTCAAGCCATTTACCAAGCATCCGTCCGTTGATGCTTGCCGAATGGTTATCCTGTGAAGTGTAAACACGCTATCAAGGCGTCAGCCTGTTGAGAAACCCTCAACAGGCTATTTTTGTTTTCTTGGTATTCTTGATATAAGTATGGTCATCCACTTGTTGCCAAAGCTTTCGCATCTCTCTGGCAGCTTCCTTCTCCGTTCGAAAGCCACGACGCTTGATTTGTCTTCGCTTACCTGTTCATGCTTCCCAGCGCCTGGGAATGACGACATGCGTTTGCTTCGCTTCGGTTCGTCCTTCGATAAATAAATTATTGACAGTGAGACTAAAAAGATATAAATTGTTAAATGAAAGTTAGTGTCAAAATTGTCTCATCAATTGCGAAAAGGAAGTGATCGCGTTGGAGCGCCAAAAGACGTTAGCCATTCATATGAACAAGGTAAATAAATCTTATGGTTTGAAACCCGGGGTGACAGATTTAAATCTAGCCGTAAAAAAAGGTGAAATCGTAGGATTTATTGGGCCAAATGGCGCAGGGAAGTCGACCACGATCCGTTTGCTCATGCAGCTGATCAGCCCTACGTCCGGCGATATCTCGGTTCTTGGCGAACGAATCAAGAAGGATAATCCAATGATACGCAGCCGAGTCGGCTATCTGCCTTCCGAGATTAGACTTTACCCGGATGTAACCGGACAACAGATGCTGGAGCTTGCAGCAGGCATTCATGGGATTGATTTGAAAAAAACCAGGATTCCCGAATATGCGCAGAGACTGCAATGGGAGATGAAACCCCGGATCCGAACCTACTCATTAGGAAATCGCAAGAAACTAGGCATACTGCTAGCACTTGTGCATGAGCCTGAATTGCTTATCCTGGATGAACCTACCTCCGGGCTTGATCCCCTCGCTCAGCAAAGCTTCTTTGAAATTGTTCGGGAATTAAATGAGGCAAACGGTACAACGGTATTCTTGTCCACTCACATATTAACCGAGGTGGATAAGCTCTGCCACAGGGTCGCGTTTATACAAGACGGGAAGATCATTCAAGATTCTTCTGTTCCCGATCTAACCAGAGGAGGGGCTCATCTTTACGAGGTGATCTTTAAAGAATCAGGTGATCTAAGGCAAACATATGGACTGCTAAATATTGATCCCACTTCGAAATACATAGATGGGGTTTGTAGCGGAAGGGTAGAGGATCATTGCCTAAATAAATTGCTTTCTATTCTTGCTGATAAGCCCATTAAAGATTTGAACCTTAGAAAATTATCTCTTGAGGAGAGATTTATGGAAAAGTACAGTCGAAACCAAGAAAAGAAAGTTGAGGGGCCCAATGATGAGCAAGTTGTTTGAGTTGGAGTGGCGTCAAAATAAGCGGAGTTTTTGGATCGCTCTTTGTGTTACTGCAGCGCTTCAAGCAATCCCGGCCGCCGCATCCAAGGCTTATTTAGCTAGCCAAATCTCCAGCGGAACAGATCATACGGGTTCCACTGCACTTTCAACTTTTGAAGGATGGATGGCCGGTCAACCGTTTATGTTTTTCGTGCTTCTTCTAGGATGCTTCGCAATCAACTGGTCAATCGGATCCATTGTAAAGGAGCGGGATCGTCATACTGCCGAATTTCTTTTCGCAACCCCCCGCAGCAGAACGGATATCTATCTGGCAAAATGTTCGGCGCATGTTGTAAAAGTTGTGATTATCGCAGGTGTATCCACTGGTATTGTGCTGCTGATTGGCAAAGGTTTAGGCGTGATGAATGACGTTGCAGCTGTAAGCAGCGTCATGGCGGCGGGTCTGTTGATCATTCTCGGATTTATGGGAATAGGTTATGCGCTAACGTCTTGGCTTAATTCCGAACGCAGTGCGTTATCGCTTGGAATCGGAATTGTGTTTCTCATGTTCTTGCTCTACATGCTTTCTGATTTGACAGCATTAGAATGGCTGGGGGCCGTGTCGCTCTTTACCCTGTTTGATGTGTACGCAATAAGCCAGGGTGCCGGGCTTGCAGGGGGCTCTGTGATTGGAGCGTTCGCCGTATTTGTGATCGGCGGTTGCGTGGGCTGGAGGAGGTTAATTCATAGAGATTTGTAAACAATTTAGTTTTGCATCAGCCTATCCATAAAGCATAAAGGAGGGCTTTTCTTTTTTGGTCGGTGATCAGCGAAAGTTGATGGTTTATGAACTTGAGTGTAAGTTGACATTGACTCTAGTTTAAGTGACAATATGCTTGAAGTCACAGTTTCGAGGTTTGATTTGAACTTGGTTAGGAGTGCAAAAGGATGTCTGAAGGTACGAAACCAAAAGTCGGATTGCGTGAGCGAAAAAAAGCGAAAACGATGGCCAATGTTCAGATGCATGCATTAAGGCTTTTTCGAGAAAATGGTTATCATGCGACAACCGTTGAACAAATTGCGGAAGCTGCAGAAATCTCCCCGAGTACATTTTTTCGTTATTTTGGAACCAAAGAGGACGTAGTATTAACCGATAATTATGATCCTCTTCTCGTCGCCGCATTTGAAAATCAACCGTCCGAGTTGAGTCCCTTACAAGCCGTTCGAAATGCAATGATTTCGGGAATTGCCGAGATGAGTGACGATGAGTGGGAGACAACACGTCAGCGAAATGAACTGATCTTGATGGTCCCGGAGCTGCGCGCGGCAGCGATGAATAACTTAACTCAGATGATGCAGCTGTTAACACAGATTGTCGCCAAACGAACAGGCAGAAATTCTGATGATCTGGCAGTACGAACCTTTGCCGGGGTGGTCGTTGGGGTAAATATATCGTTAATGGATTATAATGCCGAGGCTACAAAATCAGAGTTTGCCAAATTATTGGATGAAGCTTTAGAAGTAGTGGAAAAAGGTCTGCTGCTATGATCGACAAACTGAGGTAAGGCAGACTATCTCGGTTGACTGTGGATTTTGGTAGTTTGAGATATTACGTCAATTTTGAAGGCGGGGAAGGAATCATGTCCGAACGTTTCTGGAAGAAGCTGTTGAAAAAGGGGTTCTCGGTTGAATTAGATCAACTCCCCAAAAATAAGCAAGCGTTTTTAGATGAAATTGAGCGCTATTGCATCAAAGAAAAGGTGACTTACGAATTTATCGAACGCGATAGACCGGCGATTATTTCGATAGATAATGTCGTGTATCAATGTCAGGTGGAAAACGCAGGGCGCCCCGGTTTTGTGCTCCATTTCAAAGAAATGTAAAATAGAGCGCAGCCTAATACGGCTGCTCCAGACTGTCGACAGAGTCTCGTCGATAGTTATTTTCTTAGGAAGGGCGGGGCCGGGGAAGGCAGAACAGGTTAGGTTAGGGAAGTTGGTCCGCGCATGAAGCAAGCTGTTCCCCGCATGAAATTGCTGCACAGGCGCAGCATTTTTAACCTCAAGAGGCTAAGTTTTGAGAAAATCCTGCAAAATTACATTATTTCGCCATTTTGAATGCTATTTATGCCTTGCCGTAGGGTAATTGCTGTATTTTTGCAGCAATCCTATTTTCACATCCTCGTCTCAATGAAATTGCTGCATTCTTGCAGTATTCGTGGAGCAATATGACTAGAGTGGCGGGAGATACTGCAGTTTTAGGGGAGTGGATGACCGGAGCTGCGGACGTTCTGGCCGGGAACGATGAAAGAATATATAGAGATGGATTTGCGAACCTATCGGACCTTGAAGGGAGTTTCGGAGCGGCTGCGCGCCCGAGCGGATCATCACCATCCGCTCGCCGCGGCTGAATGATGAATTTTTTGCGTTCTGCTGCAGCAATCCGTGTTTGCCGGACTTCATCCCGCTTCATTTCTATCCGCATCACCATATCGAGGAGGGTGCTTCACGCCGAACCGCGCTCCGCTGCGGGCTCCCGTTGCATCCGTAGCGCTAATGTCTGCAAAATAGTTCTCGGCTATGACAAATGGAGCCTGCCAATCGCGGCCGCCCAATAAATAGTAAACGGGCACCTGATACTCTGCGGATTCCGCGGTCAGATCAAAGTCGGCTAAATAAGCCAACACTTGTTGATTGGCCTGAAAGGCCTTTTTAAATGAAGAGATATCAGACAGCTTAAAAATCGGGCTTGTAACAGCGGCTAGCCAGATCGCGAAATCGATTTTGAGCGCTAAATTATACTGGCCCTGAAGCTTGCGTCCGCTTCACATTTTTGCAGAAAAGCACGGTCAAAAACGATCTTGATGCCGGGATATTCCCCTATTTTCTCCAGCTTCTTCAGAGATTTTTTGTCACCCGCCTGTTCGATCAATTCTTTCACCTTGTTGTAGCCGACCTGCTCATTTTGAAGCATATTGGCAACCTGCGCAGCGCCAATATAATAGGCCACGTCTTCGGGATGCAGCTTAATATATACGGACCCCAACTTCCCCAGGAGTGGCCGAATACAACGATTTTTTCCTTATTGTATTTTCCCTTTAAATAGCGGATAACCTCGCATACATCCTGAAGCATCAAATCTATGGTAGGAAGTTTTATCGGGATTTCGAGTCAAGGTCTTTCCCGTTCCGCGTTGATCCCAATGGACTACCGTATAGATTTCCTCCCATTTTTCCTTAAAGACCCTCGTGAACAACGATTTCGCTGCTCCGGGCCCCCCGTGCAAAAACAGCATGACCGGGTTCTCGCAGCTTGTTCCCGAGTGAAACAAAAATTGATCGATTCCATTGATCGATACATATTCAGTGAAAAAAATCTCCCTGTTCAACCTGTTTTTCATCGCTTCAGCCCCCTATTAGACATTATAATGTCTATTATGCAGGGAAATTTTGGAGTGGTCAAGTAGAATAAGCTATGATATACCTTTAGAAAAAAATGACTGGAGGCAGATCCCGATGATGAAGCCACGGATTACGGTACTGACTTTAGGTGTGGATGATTTGGAAAGAGCGGTGACATTCTATCGCGATGGGCTCGGTTTGCCGACACAAGGAATTATAGGCCAAGAATTTGAGCATGGAGCGGTGGCCTTTTTCGACTTGCAGGCAGGTCTGAAGCTGGCTGTCTGGAATCGCAAGGATCTCTCCCATGAGGCCAAGGTTCCATTGTCACCGCCGAGCTCGACCGAAATGACCATTGGCCATAATGTCAGCAGCAAAGAAGAAGTGGACATAATTATGGAGTTGGCCCGGAAGGCCGGGGCTACCATAACCGATCCTGCCCATGAAGCGTTTTGGGGAGGATACTCAGGGCATTTCATGGATCCAGATGGTCATCTGTGGGAAGTCGTCTGGAATCCCGCGTGGGAAATCGAAGATTGAGCGTCATTCATCAAGGCGGCAGAAATGCCGTCTTTTTGTTTCCCAACGGGGGATTACGATGTCATTTTCCATGGAAATAACAAGTCCGGAAGAGATTCAAGCGGCGATTGAACAGGAGGTAAAGCCTGTCCCCGAGGAAGTGGCGAAGCTCAAAGAAATGGCGGATGCCAATGTCGCCATGATTATGACGCTCGATATCGAGTCGCTGGAGAACCGCAAAGAGATTTTGCAATCGATTGAAGCCTTCGGTATGAACACGATGCGATCGTCCTCCATGCCTCTATCTCTTTCCGTCTATAAAAAATGGCTGCTCTCAACAAATTGCTTTTCCAGCGGCGACATCTTGTAGTTGTGCCGGGTGACAAGATATTTCTCGATATAGCGGTGCTCCTTGGGAAGTTCCATATAATCCGTCACGCCGAACTGCCGAGCCAATGTTTTCGAGATAAGGGCAACTCCCATGCCCAGGGAAGCAAGCTGAAGCAGCGTGTCAAAGATGCCGACTTCCGTCCGCGGGCCTTGTTGAATGCCCAGATGGGAACAAATGCGATCCAAGATTGAGGCATATAAGCAATCTTTCGAGAGTATCAGTAGCGTTTCATTCTGCAGGCAATAGGCCAAATTTGCGTAGGATGCGGCCTTTTTTCCAACCAGGATCACTTCTTCGGTGCCGATCGGCCTGTAATGAAGCTGGGCCCGATCCGATTTGCCAATCGTATAGGCGAGGTCGATATTGCCGTGCATGACTTCGTCTTCTATGCTCTCGGTCGTTCCGGTCTTCAGCGTGACCGACAAGGCAGGATATTTCTGATAGAGCTTCGCAAGCGCCGCTGTAATGTCTGCGCCAATGGCAGATTGCATCGTGCCGAAGCGAAGCTTCAACTCCCTCTGATTCATCTCCTGCTCGGTTTCTTCCCACAGAAGCAGCATTTTCTTATACTGCTTGTACAGCTTTTCCCCTTCCGACGTTAATTCCATACCCCGGGTGCTTCGGATAAACAACTGCTGCCGGTAATGACTCTCTATTTTTTTGATTTTGGCCGTCATATTCGACTGCAGATGATTCATGCTGGAAGCTGCGGCGGAAATGCTTTTTAACTCGGCCACGGTGACGAATGCAAGCATGTTTTCAATATCCACGATCCTTCCCCCTATCAAAAAAAATGATGCCTATATTGAAAATATACATTATTCATGATAGGACGTCATCGGTATACTTTGCTTACGCAAGTATGTCTTACGCAGTGGGACGGCGCCTTCAACTGCTCTTTAACTTTACAGATACGGGAGGAACAGACATGAGCAATACAGTGATTCGAACCGGAATTATCGGCGGATCCTTAAATAATCAATGGGCAAGTCAAACGCATATTCCAGCGCTCCGACAAAGCACGCAGCACCAGATCACGGCGATTGCGACTTCCCGAATGGAAAGCGCCTTGCACAGCGCAGCCGCAGTGGGCGCTCCGCACGCGTTTACGGACCACGAGGCATTGAGCGGCTGTCCGGAAGTCGATTTGGTGGTCGTTAGCGTAAAGGTGCCTTTTCATTATGAGGCCGTCAAAGCAGCCATCGCTGCCGGGAAACATGTATATTGTGAATGGCCGTTGGCCGTAACATCGAGTCAGGCGGAAGAGCTGGCCGAGCTTGCCGATCAAGCCGGAATTCATCATGCGATTGGCCTGCAGGCCCGACATTCGGCAGCGATTCAAGATGTCAAGCAGCGGCTCGAACGGGATGAGATCGGCCGCATTCTGTCATGCACGATGCAAGTATCGACGCAGGGCAAGGGCAAGTTCACGGACCGGAACGGAGCTTATTTGTTGCAGGAGGAGAATGGAGCGACGTTGTTGACCATTAACGGGGGACATTCTCTCGATCTGCTGCGCTATCTGCTCGGGGATGTTAAGGAGCTGTCCGCGATGATGAATTGCAATGACACCGAGGCGACTCTGCTTGAAACGGGAGAAAAAGTGGCCAAGGATACGGCCGATCAGATCATGGTTCAGGGCACGCTGCTTAATGGGGCCTCCGTGTCGGTGCATATTCAGGGCGGGGCGTATCCTGCATTTCTCATGGAGATTCAAGGGGAAAAGGGCATCATCCGGCTGAAGCAGCATCACTCCTTCGGACATGTACAGTTCGGGAACCTGGAGGTGCAGCAGGCGTTATATGGTTCCAGCATGTCATTGGGAGCGGCGGATGAGGGCCATTTTAAGACGCTTCACAGGGGAAGGGAACAACCGGAATTACCGATGCGGAATGTAAGCAAGGCGCATGAACTGCTCGCCGGGGACATTCAATACGGCACATTTCATTCGCCTGATTTCCATGATGCAGTCCGCTTGCATCAACTGCTGGAATCGATTCGTCGCGCGGCCGTCACAGGCAACAGACAGAAGCAAGTCTGACACGGGTAAAGGGCGTTACGCTTCATCCCATATAGAGAGAGTTCATCTCTCAGGGAGGCGTTAACGCCCTTTTTATATGTGACAATTATGAAAACAATTTCAAAATGACGTCATAAATAAATAGATACCGCCAATATGCTTTTATATATTGCGTATTATATGTTTATATTATACATTAATTCGTAAGGATAAAATATACAACTTTGTTTTTGGGGGAGTCGAGATGAATCAAGAGCTTGGTAGTAGCGGAATGGGGAGGATAACCGTGATCACGAAAAACAAGGAAACAACGCAATTGGCCAGTTTGCATGTGGATGAATCTCACCGAAATATGGCGGTTGCCAAGCTGGTGGAGTCCGCTCTCCTGAACGGAGAAGGACATCTCACTTCGACAGGTGCGCTGCAAGTTACGACAGGCAAATATACGGGACGTTCTCCGAAGGATAAGTTTATCGTCAGGGAGCCGAGCACGGCTGACCATGTTGCCTGGGGGGATGTGAATCAGGCTCTTACCCCCGAGCAATTCGATTCGCTGTATAGCAAGACGATCAACTATATGAAGAGCCGCAAGCTCTTCGTGTTCGATGGCTATGCAGGAGCAGACCGGGCCTATCGCCTGCCTGTCCGCTTTATTAATGAATACGCATGGCAGAATTTATTCGTTCACCAGTTGTTCATCCGCCCTGCGGCAGATGAATTGTTGTCCTATGAACCTGAATTTACTGTGATTGCGATGCCTGGCATGAAGGCGGATCCGGCTGTGGACGGCACGAATTCCGAGACGTTCATTGCGATTTCCTTCGAGAGAAAGACCGTTCTGATCGGCGGAACCCACTATGCGGGCGAGATGAAAAAATCGATCTTCAGCGTGCTGAACTATTTGCTCCCCTTCCGCGGCGTCATGCCGATGCACTGTTCGGCGAATGTAGGGGAGGCTGGAGATACGGCGTTGTTCTTCGGATTATCGGGAACAGGCAAGACGACGCTGTCGGCCGACCCGGACCGCCGCTTAATCGGCGATGACGAGCATGGCTGGTCCGCTACGGGCGTATTCAATTTCGAAGGCGGCTGCTATGCCAAATGCATCGGGCTGACCCAGGAGAAGGAGCCGCAAATCTGGAATGCGATCCGATTCGGATCCGTCCTGGAAAACGTGTGGATTGACGCCGGAACCGGCGAGGCGGATTACAAGAATAATGCATTGACGGAGAATACGCGGGCCGCTTATCCGATCGATTATATTCAAGACTCGATCATTCCCGGAACCGCCGGCCATCCGAATGTCATTATCTTTTTGACCGCGGATGCCTTTGGGGTGCTGCCTCCGGTGTCCAAGCTGACGAAGGAGCAGGCGATGTATCACTTCCTGTCGGGCTATACGTCGAAGCTGGCAGGTACGGAACGCGGCGTAGCCGAACCGGAAGCGACATTCTCGACCTGCTTTGGAGGTCCCTTCCTTCCGTTGAGACCGAATGTATATGCGGAGATGCTCGGCGATAACATCACGAAGCACGGCGTGAAGGTTTATCTGGTCAATACAGGGTGGAGCGGCGGCCCTTACGGGATTGGCGAGCGGATGAATCTGTCGTACACCAGAGCGATGGTCAAGGCGATTATGAATGGAAGCATCGAGAAGGCGTCCTTCACTTCTCATCCTGTATTCGGCATGCTTATTCCTGATGCGGTGCCGTTCGTTCCCCATGAACTGCTCGATCCGAGGAACGTATGGGCAGATAAATCGGCCTATGATCGAAAGGCGAAGCAGCTGGCGCAGCTCTTTGCTCACAATTTCGAAAAATTCAGCGGTATAGCGGACGCAATCAAGTATGCCGGCCCGCGGCTGTAGCTGCCGTAAGAAGGGGCTGTCTCCGACGTCATGACAATGACGCAGAGACAGCCCCGATTCATTTCTATGCGAAGAGACGAAGGCAGGTGGATATTGTCATACGGAAAAGGACGGCGACATATCTTGAAGATGATGTTTACCGGTCGGGAAAACGATGAATTTGACGGCTTGAACAGTTGCATCGCGGTACAACTGTCGAGGAAGGAGGTTGTCAGGATGTCTTGTCAGGAAGAAGGTGTGCTCGCCGTCGGTTCCGGTCTGTTTCTGCGCTCCCTTGCTGAAGCATGGTATGAATCCGGCTTATCCAAGCTCACCGTATTCGTAACCAACTCGGAGCCTGCTGATACGGCCGAACTCGAGAAGCTGCGGGAACATGCGCTTCGCAGCAATCCGAACGCTTCACTGCATATTCTGTCCGCAACAGGAGACGAAGAGTTGGAGTGGAGGGCGATCATTGAGCCGTTTTCATTTATTTTGTATGTGTCGCAGCATGGCGGTGTCGAGGAGCTTCGGAACCTTCAGCAGGCTTGTATAGCAGAGCGGAAACCGATGATTCCTGCCGTGGCCTTACAAGGAAGGGGGATGGCAGGCCCGCTGCTTCATCCTGACGGGGACGGGCGGTGGGAGTCGGCATGGCGGGGCATCCATTCGTCCATGTTCCCCGAGGAGCGGGAGCCGCAGAGCTTCTCCGCTGCGGCTGCAGCCGTATTATCGAATCTTATCGTGCATGAATGGCAGAAAGCAGTCACGGAAGAGAAAGAAACGAACTGCCGAAATCAATGTTATATTCTGGACCCGGACACGTTAACGGGAATCTGGCATCCCATCCGCCCGCATCCTCTTGTCTCCGGGGTTGGGACGGCCCGCCTGGTGGAAAATATCGAACTTAGTCTGGAAACGAGTCATGAACCTGCGGATCCGGAGGAATGGTTTTCTTGTCTCAGCCGCTTGACTTCCGCGGCAACAGGCATTTTGCATGCATGGGAAGAGGCGGAGTTAATCCAGCTTCCGCTGGCGCAGTGTCTTGTTCAACCGGTTGACCCGCTGTCGGAAGGGCCTGCACGGCTGTTGCCGGCTATCATCCGCAGCGGACTGACGCATGAAGAGGCGCGGCGGGAGGCGGGACTGGCGGGACTGGAAGCCTATGCCGCCCGCCTGATGCCGCTGCTGTTCCCCGGCTTGCTCTCCTCGCAGCGGGAGGACATCGGCATCGGGGCAGGGTGTTCCATCGCCGAAGCGGTGGAACGGGGGTTCAGAGCGTGTCTAACCACAGCATGGGGCAAGCGGATGCGAATGCTTCCTGATAAGCTGGCTGTCACGCGCATCGAATGCGGGCAGATCGAAGATGTCCGATGCCGATATTATTTACAAGCGCTGCGCATGACAGAGGGGGAACCAGAGCTTGCTCTTGGCGAGCCGCTGCTCGGCTGTCCGGTCGTGTGGATCCATTCCGGTTGCTCGTGGTATGGCAGCGCCGACCTTGACCTCATCCTTGCTCTCCGCCAATCCTTGCAGAAGGCGTTGACGAAGACGGAGGGCGCAGCCTCTTCTTCTGTCATGTGGAAGGAGGATAAGGCGCAAGACATCACAGTGTCCAATAGTGATCCGCTCGAGCATGCGTCATGGGTGTTAGCGGCCATTCAGAGATTGAACCAGCGCCATCAACGTGTTGAGGTGTTCGATATGCGGAGTGAATCTTTTCTGGGAACGGGACCGTTCGTCATATATGGAGTGCGACTCGGAGAGGAGGAATCCCCTTGAGTACTGTCGTTATCATAGGGGAGGGGATGCTTGCGGACATGGTGTGCCGGCGTTTGTCCGGCTGCTCCGCAGCCCGCAGATCGGATTTCAGTGAAGGTATTCCCGAGGACGCAAAGCTGGTGTTGGTGGTGCAGGAACAAGACAGCTCCGACTTGCATCTTGAAGCGGATGCGGCGCTGCGGCCGCTCGGCATTCCTTGGTTATGCGCTTATGTATTTTTGGGTGAAGGGGTGGTCGGGCCGCTCATGCGCCCGGGAACGACCGGATGCTTCCAATGTGCAGAGACGCGGCTATCCTTGGCGGGAAGCAACCGCAAAGAGGCAGAGGAAGTGCTGATGAAGCTGGTCACGCCGGATTATGTTCCTGATTTTACGGCCGAGATCTCCCCGGCGGGATTTCGTTATATGGCGCATATTATCGCGGCGGAAACGGCTAACGTGCTGAAGGGCGGCAGTGCGAATTCGGAAGGGCACATCTACTTAATCAACTTCAGCAATTTGAGCAGCAGCCTCCATTATATCCTGCCCAATGGGACTTGTCCGGTCTGCGGCAACTTGCCGGATGATTCGCCGGAAGCGGCAGAAATAACGCTAAGGCCGTCCCTTAAGCTTCATAACAGCTACCGCTGCCGGCCGATGAGCGAGTTGCGGGAGATCTTGTTCCCGAATTATTGGGACAGCCGCACCGGAATCTTGAATGACAAGAAGTTCGATCTCGTGTCCAGCTTTGCCGGCGCGGTCGTCAATCTTCCTTTAGGCTATTATGATGAGGTGACGGGAGGCCGTTCGCATTCGTATGCGGATAGCCAGCTCGCAGCGATACTGGAGGGGTTGGAGCGATTTTGCGGCACGACGCCCCGCGGCAAGCGAACGGTTGTGTTCGACAGCTATTCCCGTCTCAAGGATAAGGCGATGGATCCGTCCAAGGCGGGGTTTCATGCGATGGAGCAATTCGAACTTCCGGATTTTGCGTTCACGCCGTTCGATCCCGAAGCTCCGATGGAATGGGTGTGGGGATACTCGTTCCTGCAGGAACGTCCCATCCTCGTTCCCCATCTGTTGGCTTATTACAGCTTGGGCTACGGAGGGGGCTTTGTATATGAAACCTCGAACGGGTGCGCGGTAGGAGGAAGCCTGGAAGAGGCGATTTTGTACGGGATTTTCGAGGTGGTCGAGCGAGATTCCTTCCTGATGACCTGGTATGCGAGACTGCCCGTTCCGCGGCTCGATCCTGACTCGTCGGGAGACCGGGAACTGTCGATGATGATCCATCGTTTGCGGGCGGTCACGGGATATGAAGTCTTGTTATACAATACGACGATGGAGAACGGAATTCCGAGCCTATGGGCGATAGCGAAGGGAGGGACGGAGCACCGCGTGAACCTGGTCTGTGCCGCAGGAGCTCATCTCGACCCGGTTCGGGCGGCCAAGAGCGCCATACACGAGCTCGCTGGCATGATCCCGATGACGGAAGAGCGATGGAGAAAGCGAAAGCTCGAAGCGGAATCCATGTTCGAGGATTCGTTCCAGGTGCAGCACATGGAGGATCATGCCTTGCTGTACAGCCTGCCGCAGGCGGAGGAGAGACTTCAATTTTTGCTGGACGAACGGCGCCCTGTCCGCACCTTCGCCGAGGAGTTCCCTTCCGTGCCTGCGCATAAAGATTTGACGGATGATTTACAGCAGGTTCTTCAGATGTTCCGCAGCCTTCAGATGGATGTCATTGTCGTCGACCAGTCGTCAAGCGAGACGCTCCGCAACGGGCTGCGCTGCGTGAAAGTACTGATTCCGGGAATGCTGCCTATGACGTTCGGACATCATCTGCGCCGCTTGGAGGGCCTTGACAGGGTCCTGGAAGTGCCGATGAAGCTCGGGTATGCCGATCGCCGGCTGACGCCGCAGGAGCTTAATCCATATCCGCATCCGTTCCCGTAAGCAATGGTGGAAGCACCCCTGTATATCGAGCAATGTGCTTCGTGCATCTTCCTTATATTGGCACATTTCGTAGAGGTGTCCAATCCCTGGACCACTTCCATTCATACAATTAAGCATGTTCTGGGAGGGAGGATGTTACTATGGGATGCTTAGGTGGAGTAGAAAGCGGTAGCTGCAGCTGTGCGGGTTTGTTTACAAGCGTTGGCGTCATTCTCGTCCTGTTCATTCTGTTGGTCATTGTTTCTCGCGCATGTATCTACTAATTCTATGATGATATGGCACGTACTCTCTTGACTCCTCCGTTGACAAGCAATTGAGCTATGGAAAACGGTAGGGATGCCGCTTCCCTGGCCCCGGTCAGGGAAGCGCTCACCCCCAATTTGCGTAACGATATGAACATGCCGGCATTGGCATGTTTTTGGTGTGCGGCGAAGCCGCTTACGCTGATGCTGAAGTTCAGCGCTCCGTCGCTTCTATCGTCTGGCCAATGTCCTGCATCTGATTGACGCCATGCACCATCTCATCCTCCGACAGGCGAGGGAAATAAAAGTATGCGCCGTAACGGATGGAGCCAGAGGCCATATCCTGCACACTCGTGTCCGACCAACGAATCCCGGCTTCCAGGCAGCGGGAGCGGAAGCGGGTGTATTGTTCACCCGGACCGCGCCACCATCCGAACAGACTCAGCCCGGCATCGCTCTCGATCCAGTCAAACATGGACGAGAGGCGATCGGTCAGCAGCTCGCGCAGCAGCTTGAACTTCCGGCCGTACACTCTTTTCATTCTCCGCAGATGCCGTTCATATTGTCCGCTGTTCATCCAAGAAGCCAGCGTGCGCTGCTCCAGCAAGTTGCTTGGCTTCGGCTCGTACAATCTCTTGGCTCTGGCGAACAACGGAGTCAAGGTCGGAGGCAGCACGGCGTAGCCGATGCGCACATGAGGAAGCAGCGTGCTGCTGAAGCTCCCGACGTAGATGACGCGTCCCTCTCGATCCAACACTTTGAGCGGCTCGAGCGATTTGCCCCGATGGCGGAATACGCTGTCGTAATCATCTTCCAGGATAAGCGAATTGCGCTCGGAAGCCCAGGCCAGCAGTTGCTGCCGCCGATCCAGTGTCAGTACGGCCCCTGTCGGAAACTGGCGGTTCGGCGTAACCATAAGCAGCTTGGCTTCCCAGTCCTCCGGAATCATCCCCTGCCCATCGACGGGAGCATGGATACAGATTCCGCCTATGGCCTGAAATGCCCTGGCCGCTCCCGCATATCCCGGATTCTCCATGACAACCCGGTCTCCGGGATTGATCAGCAGTTGGGCGGCAAGGGCGATCGCCTGCATGGATCCATTGAAGACCGCGATCTGGCTTGCATCGGCCGCGATTCCCCGGGCCCGCCTAATATAGTGGGCAATGCTTTCTTGGAGACTGGGATCCCCGAGGGTTGATATGCCGGCCTGCGGATGCTCGCTGCTGGCGAGCAGTCTGGCCTGTGCATATAAGCAGCGGTTCCATTCTTGTACCGGGAACCATTGCGAATCGGGGCCGAATGCCTGGAAATCAACCATCCTTCTTGCTTCCCCATGACGGTCCTTCAGGTTGTCATTGTCTGTACTCCGGGTCTGCTGCTCGTTCAACCGCTTCCCCCAGTCGGACAGCAAATAGACGTCCTGGCGGGATAATTCAGGCAGCCTCGGCTTCGGCGGCTGGAACGTGACAAAGGTTCCGCGCCCCACTCCGCTCGTCACATATCCCTCCGAGGATAACATATCGTACACTTCGTTGACGGTCCCGCGGGACAAGCCATACAATGCCGCCATTTCCCGGCTCGACGGCAGTCTCGTGTCTATCCCGAGCACTCCCGAGGCAATATAATCGCGAATGGCATAATAGAGCGCGAGGCGCTTGGAGGGATACTTTTGGGTGTACATATCGTAAGGGATATGAAATTGCATAACGGGATCCTTCCTTGAATGGTCTAATAAAATGAATGTAAATTGGATCTTTTTCCTTGTCAATATGTGCAGTAAGCTGGATCCTAAATGAAGAGATGTGATAGCGAAGCCGGAGGGAGAAGAGCGTATGCGCAGACAAGAATTTGAAGTGATGGACAGGGCGGAGACGGAACAATTTCTACAGGAGATGAGCTTCGGTATCCTGGGAACGATCAATCCGGATGGCTGGCCGGAGCTTACCCCGCTTAATTTTGTCTACCATAAGGAGTGCCTGTATTTCCACGGCAGCGTGGCCGGACAAAAAATGAAAAATATAAAAACCGACCAGCGAGTGACGTTTGCCGTAGCCAAAGAATACGCTATCGTCCCGTCCTATTTTACGAATCCGGAGCTGGCCTGCCCGGCGACCGCTTTTTTTAAGTCCGTGCTTATTAAGGGGCATGCGGAAATATTGACGGATCTTACGGAAAAAGCGGAGGCGCTCTCGGCGTTTATGCGCAAGCTTCAGCCGGAAGGGGGCTATAATCCGATTGATCCGGAGGATCCGGCTTATACCGGACAGATCAAAAGCACCTCCGTTGTCCGGATTACGGTTCACGAGCTGTCAGCAAAGTACAAGTTCGGCCAAAATATGAAACCGTCCGCTTACGAAAAAGTCACCGCCGGCTTGCTTGAGCGGGATAAGGGGCTGGACCGGGACACCGTGGCCATGATGGAAGCCTTGTGTCCGCATCATCGGAAAAATGGCGGCGTTGAAGCCTAAGCAAGGCGGAGGAAAACGGATAGCGCGATAGAAGGACGTATAGGACCCGGCAGATAATCCGATTCGGACGGATTGCTCATGCCGGGTGCGTGTGTTGCAGAGGAATCCGAATCCGAGTCCGCAGAAGCACATATAACAAATCTTAAATATGCAGTCCGTCGAACCAGAAAGAGGTTCAATCTGATACAATAATAGTAGTGTTAAAGTTATGCAGGGAGTGGGATACATATTCAATGACGAATACAGTCCGAAGTTTTCGATTTAAAATGGTTTTATTTTTTGGGTTGAGCATGCTTTTATCGGGCGTGCTTTCCTTTATGCTCTATAAGATCCTCCAGATCTATTATCTTTCGATCAAATATGAATATCCGCGAATCGCACGAATTCGATACTATATGAGAGAGATTGGGGATATGAACTGCTTTCTGCTTGTTTTTATTCCGCTCTCGTTTTTGTTGTTCTATCTCCTGACCCGACGCTATGCAGCTTATTTTCGCGTCATTTCCAACGGAATCAATCAGCTTGCGGATGGCGAATTCAACAGCCGCATCGAGATTCGATCCAAGGATGAGCTCGGGGACCTTGCGAGAGACGTCAATCTGGCAAGCGAAAAGCTGCAGCAAGCTTTGGTAAGGGGAGATTTCGCGGAAAACGGCAAGGAGCAAGCGATGTTGAATTTGATCAATAGTTTGCGTACGCCGCTGACCTCCGCGATGAGTCATTTGAACTTGATTCTTCAGGACGAACAGATGTCTGCCGCACAAATGAGACTTTATGCGAGCAATGCGATGACGAAATCTCAACGGCTGGAAACGCTGATTGATGAACTGGACGAAATTATGCGAGTGACTTACGGCAAGGTTACAATCGACAAAAAAACACTCGATCTGAGCGAGCTTCTCATCCGGTTGAATGAACAATTATCTCCCTTGTTCAAGAAAAACCGGCTCAAATTGCGCATGAATGTGACTCCGCATGTCACGGTGCAGGGCGATGGAGAGCTGTTGGCGCGCGTTTTTGAAAATTTGCTGACGAATGCCACCCACTTTGGCAAAAAGGGCGTGTTCATCGATATTCATTGCGGTATCGATGCAAGCGAGGCTGTCGTGCAAGTGGTCTCTTATGGAGACGGCATTCCCCCGGAGGATCTGCCGCATATTTTCGATATCTCTTACAACCGCGATAAAGCACGGCCGGATGAGGAGGAGGATCCCGGTCTTGGCTTGTTCATTGCCCAAAATATTGTGACGCAGCATCATGGCACCATTACGGCCCAAAGCAATGTCATTCGCACGCTCCTTGAAGTCCGTCTGCCGCTGACAGACGCGCCTGAGGGCCATCAGTAATGTTTGTTTTTTACGAGACGTTCTGCATGCTGTCCATCGAAGCCTATCGCAGTTGGGTTTCGTGTGGCGGCTTGACAAGAACGCCGCTCCTTTTTATAATCTAACCAGTTAGTTACTTTTGGCTGAATGGAGTTTTTTCGTCATGACGGAAAGAAAGAAAAGGACGTATGATGCGGCAAGAACGAAGGAGATCATTCTTGACGCGGCAGAACAAATCTTTGCCGAGCTCGGATATTCTGCGGCGCGAATCGACGCGATCGCAAGTGCCGCTGGATATAATAAGAGCCTTATTTATCAATATTTTCAGGATAAGCTGGGGCTTTATACCGAAGTCGTCAAACGGGCCGATCGGCTGGGAAATCAAATGTTCCAAGAGGCAGCGGGTGATTTGCTGTCGGATGAGACTACGCTCTCGGATCCTGCCAAGTTCAAGCGGCTGCTTGAAGAAGTGATCACCATTTCGTATCAGTTCATGTCCGAGCACCCCAGTTACTTAAAAATCTACTCCTGGGAAGCCGCGGAGGAGTGGAAGACATGGAAAAAAATTTCGTACTCCCCGGACGATATTTTTCAATTCTATAAGCTGGCGCAAAGGGCAAAAGAGAACGGCATCATTCGTCAGGATATGGATGCGATGATGGTTCCGATCGTGATGATGAATGCGGTCATTCCATTTGTGCAGTCATTTCGGCGAGTCAACAATATGCTGAAGAATGATGACCTGGAATGGACGATGTCGCAGGAACGCTTCCGAGAACAGATTGTAAAATTCGTGACGCATGGGGTAATGGAGCCGTCCCTCATATAGGGGCGTCCTTTTATCTCTATTTCTAACCAACTAGTTAGTTAAAAATACTGCGAAAGGAGTGATGCTTGGCATCTGGTCGCGTACATTCATGTCAAAAACAGAAGGATCATTAAAACATTGATCAAAGGAGATTAACATGAAGAGATTTGAGCAGAAAGTTGTCATCGTCACCGGCGGAGCCAGCGGGATTGGGGAAGCGGCAGTCAGACTATTCGCTGAAGAGGGAGCGAAGGTTGTCATCGCCGATTTTTCCGAACAAGGGCAAGTATTGTCCAATGAATTACATGCACACGGCTTTGATACCTATTATATTCATACGGACGTATCCAAAGAAGATGAAGTGATCCGAATGGTCGATGAGACCGTTCAGAGATATGGCAGGCTGGACGTATTATTTGCCAACGCCGGCATCGCAAGTGATGGACCCACGGATCAGGTCGATTATGAGGATTGGCGGCGTACGATTGATATTAACTTGTCCGGCGTGTTTCTCTGCAACAAGCATGCCATCAAGCAAATGTTGAAGCAGGACAGTAAAGGCGTTATCGTCAATTGCGGATCTGTCAACAGTCATGTCGGCAAAGCGAGAGTCTCTGCCTATGCTTCGGCGAAAGGCGGGGTCAAGCTGTTGACCAAATCGACGGCCGTCGCTTATGCAGCGAGAGGCATTCGCGTAAATGCGGTATGTCCCGGATATATCGATACGCCTATGATGCGGGGGCTTGGCGAGGAGGTGACCAATTATTTGATCGGGCTGCATCCGATGGGAAGACCGGGCAGGCCGGAAGAGGTGGCGAAAGCGGTTCTGTTCTTAGCCAGCGACGACGCCTCCTTCATTACGGGCACCACCTTGCTGGTGGATGGAGGATACACAGCGGTGTAGGGTAAAAGCACCCCAGGAGGGTGCTTTTTACATAGTTAATGCTTGAAGACCGGAGGCAAAACAGAAAAAAACCAGGCTCTGAGGTCAGCAGCCTGGTTGGTTCGTTGAAAGGAAAAAATTAGGTCATTCGTATGGCCTTTTTTGGACCCACGATAAAAATATAATACTACAAAGAAAAGGTTAAGTCTATATTTTTTTGGAGTTTTCTCTATACTTATCGGTATTCTCAGTAGAAAAGAGGGACCCAAATGATCACGAATAGTACGGAAGCGGAAGAAAGAGAGCATTTAGGCAGGACGTTGTCACAGCTCCGGACGGCGTTGCAGGCGATCGAAGACAAGATAAGCGCTGCCCGCCAAGACATCATCGAAGCGAAAAAATATGTGTGGACCAACCTGTCTCAACTTGATCCGGCCGAGAGAGCGGCGAACCGAGTGGACATATCGCTAACGATTGATCACGGGGAAAAGGCGGTTGAAAAACAAAGAAGACTCCGCAAATTGCTGGATGCGCCTTATTTCGGAAGAGTTGATTTCGTTGCTGACGACTCCGCAGAAGGCGAGGCGTATTATATCGGGGTCCATTCTTTCAGTGAGGAAGACAGCCAACAGAATCTCATTTATGATTGGCGTTCCCCGATAGCGGGGATGTTTTATGATTTTCAGATCGGCAGGGCCGCTTATTCCGCTCCCACAGGAGAAATCGCGGGGAAAATTCACGTTAAGAGACAGTATAAAATTAAAGACGGCGTAATGGAGTATATGCTCGAAAGCGATATGAACATCCGTGATGAGGTGCTGCAACTAGAACTCAGCCGGACTTCGGATGAGAGAATGAAACATATTGCGGCCACCATTCAGAAGGAGCAAAATGCAATCATCCGCAATGAGCATTCCCATGTGCTGATCATTCAAGGCGTTGCCGGTTCGGGGAAGACCTCTGTCGCACTGCATCGGATTGCCTTCCTTTTGTATCGATATAAGGGAACGTTAACGTCGCAAAATATATTGATTCTCTCTCCGAACAAAGTGTTTTCCGACTATATTTCCAATGTGCTGCCGGAGCTGGGGGAAGAAAACATCATGGAGATGGGCTATGATGAGCTGGCAGCCAGGGAGCTGAAGGGGATATGTAATTTCCAGACCTTCAACGAGCAGGTGGCGGAGCTTGCGGCATCGGCTGAGGAAGCGGTGATTACGCGCATCCGATCCAAAGCCGGCATCGGCTTTGTGCATGAGCTGGAACGGTTTGCAGCGCATGTGGGCGAGACCTATTTCACCCCCGGCGATCTATCGTTCGACAGTGTGCGAGTAGCCAAAGAGGAGATACAAAGCGCTTATCGCACGGCCGGCAAGCTGCCATTCACGCAAAGAGTGGCAAAAACCGCGGCGATGATTGCAGGAAGCGTCCGGGATGAATATGGACAGAAGCTAAAGCCCTCCGCTGCCACTAAAATCAAAACGGCGATAAAAAGGATGTGCAGAACGCAAAATTTGTTTGCCATTTATAAAGATTTTTATCATTATATTGGCAAGCCGGAATTGTTGAAGCTAAAAAAACCGAAAATGCTTGAGTTTTCGGATGTGTTTCCACTCGTTTATTTGAAGATCCTGTTGGAAGGGGCGACCGGTTATCATGATATCAAGCATGTAGTCGTAGATGAAATGCAGGACTACACCGCTGTACAGTATGCCGTGCTATCGCGCCTGTTCCCCTGCAAGAAGACGATTCTGGGAGACAGCAGCCAATCGGTTAATCCATACTCGTCGTCATCGATAACCGGGATCAGGCAGGTTTTTCCCGAAGCCGATACGGTCGAACTGTTAAAAAGCTACCGCTCGACGCTGGAGATCATCAGCTTCGCCCAGCGCATAAACCCTAACAGTAAGATCATGCCGATTGAGCGTCATGGCGCCTTCCCTCAGATCCACAAATCCGAGAGCCGGGATGGTGAATGGGCGCATATGAAACAAACGATAATCGATTTCCTGGAATCGGAGCATCGAACTTTGGGCATTGTGTGCAAGACGCAGGCACAGGCGGAGATTCTCTATGCAGAGATAAGGGATGTTCACAAAGATATCTATCTCCTCGATTTCAGCAGCGACACATTCCATGAAGGGATTATCGTGACTTCCTCGCATATGGCCAAAGGACTGGAGTTCGATCGCGTTCTCGTGCCCTTCAGCGATGCGGCGAATTACAGGACAGAGATGGATCGGGGCCTGCTGTATATCGCCTGCACAAGAGCGATGCATATGCTTACGCTTACTTATTCCGGAGAAGCTTCTCCGTTTTTGCCGGAAATGGCGTAGACAAATAGTAATGAGAGAATGAAGGAATGTCCCCGGGGGCCATCGTCTAATCGGGCGTATAGCTGCGATGCATTATTGAATATATAATAATAGATGAAGGAAAGTAGGGGAGCGCATTGCAAAAACAAAGCTTCGGCGGCATACTGCTCATTGCCGCAGGTTCACTGATCATTCTGATGCATATGCTGCAGAGCGGCGAGATGAGGCTGAGTGATCCGGGGTATGTGTTCGGGTACTTCTGGCCCGCCATTTTTGTCATTCCGCTTGGCATTTTATTTCATGTTATGTATTTCAGCATGACCCGGGGAAGGGCTCCGGGACTGCTTATACCCGGCGGAATTCTGTGCATGGCTGGAGTCGTCTGCCAGATCTCGATGCTGTTCGACGCCTGGTCCTGGATGTGGCCGGGCTTCCCGTTAGCCGTAGCCTTCGGCCTGTTCGAATTCTATCTGTTCGGCGGGCGCAATAAATGGCTGCTTGTACCGGTTTATATTTTGGGCAGCATGTCTGTCATCTTCTTCCTTCTATTCAGCATCGGAACGGTACTAGGGGCTGCCGGCGGCAGTTCTCTCGCTGCGCTGCTGCTTATCGGAGCGGGATTATATGTCATTTTGCGCCGCAATAACAGCGTAGTCGGATAACGGCAATCCGAAGGGCCGCCTCACGAGGCGGCCACTGGCATGCCTGCAGAGCGGCTGCATTGACAATGGACATCAGTTGTAACTATAATGGTTGCATGAAAGGGTGAGCCAGATGAAGATAAGCAGCCGGTTTAGTGTGGCCGTTCATATATTGTCCTTGCTGACGTTGGAGCCGCAAGCTCATCACACCTCTGAATGGCTGGCCGGTAGCGTGAACACGAATCCGGTAGTTATTCGCAGGGTGACCTCCCAGCTGAAGAAGGCCGGTCTCGTGGCGGTCCGCACCGGTACGGGAGGGGCTTCCTTGGTGCATCCGGCGAGCGAGATTACGCTCCTCGATGTGTACCGTGCCGTTGAAGCGGTAGAGGAAGGGGAATTGTTCGGCATGCATGAGCATCCGAATCCGCAGTGTCCGGTCGGCGCCAATATCGAAGCGGTGCTGCAGCTCATCACGGCCCAGGCGCAGTCCGCGATGGAGCGCGTGCTGGAAGAGATTACACTGGAGCAGGTCGCCCTGAATCTGAAAATGCACATCAATGCGGAAGAAAAATAAAGCGGGAGCCATGGATTGGCAGCGGACATGCATGGGGGCATCGGATGGCCTCATGCATGTTTTTTTTGGTTTATTTTGCAATGGTAAATTATAGGTCTAAATACCCATTTGTTTGTATCGTAAGCAGAATGATATAAATTTTTTGTCGAATCATCACGATATATATTTATGGATTTTCACGAGGCAGAAATACGGAATTATCAAAATGGTTCTAAACCGCCGGTTCGAAATGGATGAAGACGCCCGTATTTTTCCTGCTTACATCTAAGGGGTGAACGAAATGAGAAACAAAAGTTTAGTGTTTAAATCGGTGTTGGTGCTGTCCGTGCTGATTACGGTCATGTCGGTTGTGTTTACCAGCTTTTCTTATATGTCCGAACGAGGCATCTATTACGATGAGCTGTTAAATGTACATACTTCGCTTGATCAGCAAATTACCTTGGAAATCGAAGGCATTGCCAAGGCACAGGAAAAAATGAAAACGATGAGCTATGACCAGTATATGGAAGATCAAGAAATGGACTGGATCCAGACGAATTTGGAAGGGATGACGCGCGAGGGCTACATTTCCAACAGCTACCTGATTAAGCCAGAGCTGATCGAGAAAGACGGGAAAGTGTTTATGTCGGTCATTCAGGCTAACAATAATATGATTGAGCATGACAACAAGCCGCTTAGCGACGTGGAGATGACGGAAGAGTTCCGTCAGGCTTACTATGACATGAAACAGGATGGTATCGGTATCTCCGCGGTCTATGCCGATTCCATGGGCGAGTGGATTACAATACTATCTCCGATTCAAGACAAACAAAATAAAACGATTGCGCTCTTGGGCATCGATTTTAATTATTCGAAAATAAGCAACGATCTGAATCAGATGATGTGGAGAAATATCGCCGTCGGCGCCGTGACCGGCATTGCTTTTATCCTTCTTATTATGTGGCTCATCCGCAAGACAATCCGTCCGTTGAATGAGCTGGCGCAGCTGGCCAAGCGCGCGGCCAAGGGGGATTTGACGGTCCAGATTCCGGTCAATTCGCGGGATGAGATCGGCGCGCTGTCATCGAGCTTCAATGAAATGATAACCGATATCCGCGAGCTGATCGGAAGCATGAAGGAGACGACGAGCCACGTCACAGAGGCTTCGAACCATTTGACCGTCATCTCGCAGCAGACGGCGCAATCGACGCACGAGATCTCGAGCGCCATTCAAGAGGTAGCTTCCGGTTCGGAGACGCAGCTGACGGGAACGGAAGAAAGCAAGATCGCGATGGGCGAGATGGCCGTCGGCATCCAGCGGATTGCGGAATCCGCATCGAATGTGTCCGAGTACAGCGTAGCGGCCGCTCAAGCCGCGAAGCAAGGGAATGAGGTCGTTCAGCAGACGATCACGCAGATGAACAGCATTCACTCCTCCGTGAACGAATCGGTCACGATGGTGCGGAAGCTGGCCCAGCAATCGAATGAGATCGAGCAAATCGTATCGGTCATCGGCAGCATTGCCACCCAGACGAACCTGCTGGCATTGAACGCCTCCATCGAAGCAGCCCGCGCCGGCGAGCATGGCCGGGGCTTCGGGGTCGTCGCGAAGGAAGTGCGTTCGCTTGCCGAGCAAGCGAAGGTATCGACGGAGCAGATCGCGGAGCTGCTGCAATCCGTCGTAGCCAGCACAAGACATATGGCCGGCGCGATGGAGTCGACGGCAGAGGAAGTGCAGGAAGGGACGCAGATCGTACAGGTGGCCGGAGAGACTTTCCAGAAGGTATGGAATTCCATCCAGGAGGTATCCGATCAGATTCAAGAGGTGTCCGCGGCTTCGGAAGAAATGTCTGCCGGCAGCGAGCAGGTTGCGGCTGTGCTTGATAACTTGGCCGATATCGCCAAGAACGCCTCCGAGAGCTCGCAGAGCGTGGCAGCCTCCTCCGAGGAGCAGCTGGCCATTGTTGAGGAGATTGCCGATTCCGCATCGGTGATGAGCGGCAAAATGAAAGAGCTGGATCAGGAAATGAAGAAATTTATCATCTAATTCACAATTCGAATCAAGAAGCAAAAAACATAAACCTCCGCAAAAGAAGAAATGTACCTTGCGGAGGTTTGTGTTGTATTGGCGAATTAGGATCACAGCCGCTTGCCAAGAACGGCGCCTCGTGACATGCTCATACTAGCGCATCGCGCGCCATCCTTGGCGCAGGATGCGAATCCGACAGGCTGCATAAGGAGGACGAACGATGAATCGGATGTTGCTATGGCCGCAAGGCGCGCCATTATCTATGGGGGACCCGGTGGAAGCGGGACCGGCGCTATACCTCTTTCCGGCGGGCGGCACGGAGCCTGCCGGGGCCGTTATTATCTGCCCCGGCGGAGGATACGGCTTCAAGGCGGAGCATGAGGGGGCCCCGGTCGCGGAATGGCTGAACTCGCTGGGGATACACGCCTTCGTGCTCGACTACCGGGTGCACCCCTACCGCCATCCGGCGCCGCTGCTCGACGCCCAGCGCGCCATTCGACTTGTACGCAGCCAAGCCCGGGCGTGGAACGTCCGGCCGGACCGTGTCGGCATCCTCGGCTTCTCGGCAGGGGGGCATCTTGCCTCTACGGCGGGAACCCGGTATGACCTCGGAGTGCCGCATGCCGCTGACCCCATCGACCGGGAGAGCTGCCGTCCCGATGCGATGGTGCTCTGCTATCCGGTCATCACGATGGGAGAGACCGGACACCCCGGCTCCCGGGAGAATCTGCTCGGCCCCGATGCGGATCCGCAGCTGATCGAGGCGCTGTCCAACGAGCGTCATGTGACGGAGGATACGCCGCCGGCCTTCTTGTGGCATACGGCCGAGGATGATGTGAAGGTGGAGAACAGCCTCCAGTTCGCCTTGTCGCTCAGCCGGAAGGCGATCCCCTTTGATCTGCATGTCTACGATAAGGGGCCGCATGGATTAGGCTTGGCTTTGTCCGACCCGTACGTCGGCGGGTGGACAGCCCAATGCGGCAAATGGCTGAAGAAGCTCGGCTTCTAACCGGCAGAGAAGCGAGGCAAGGAAGTGGAAGGGAGCGGCAGGAAGAGGCAGGAAGACCTCAAGCGCGGCGCGGACGAGCTGGCTGGAGGCACGGATTGGACAGGGGATGGAGCGGCCGCTTTTTCCGTGCTGCTATGACAAGTTGCGATGTATGCGACAAAACGATGGACAAGGGAGCCGGTAAAGGGTATAAAGAGAAAAAGAAACAATGCAAGCAGATCGGACTTACGTTGACAACATGGGATGACCCGCCTGTCCGTTACCTACAGAAGGAGGCACGCCGTCTTGCAGAATCGCTCCTGTCCCGTTTCCCACGCCAGCGGGCCCTGGCTTGATCCACCTTGGAAGGATTCAGATGACGCCCATTTACAAATAAATGAGAAAATAACCGCGCAAATGAGCATGATCGAATTGAGCGAGAAGGATCTGGAGATTGTGCGATCGATTCGCCCGCTCGTGCTGGAGCATATCGACGAGATCGTG
The DNA here is from genome assembly GCF_945605565.1 of Paenibacillus dendritiformis. NCBI lineage: Bacteria > Bacillati > Bacillota > Bacilli > Caryophanales > Paenibacillaceae > Paenibacillus > Paenibacillus dendritiformis. The sequence goes on from NZ_OX216966.1 coordinate 2,624,640, forward strand.
GATTCCTTCTATGATTCGGTGCTGCGCGTAGATATATTGAAAAAGCTGATCCTGGAACATAGCCAAATCGAAAAGCTTCGCAAAACGCTGAAGAAGCATTTGATCGAAATGTTCAGCGGCCGGATCGACCCGGAATTTATCGAGAAGCGGATGCGGATCGCGATCGTCCATGAACGAATCGGCTTGAAAACCCGCTGGTACATGGGCGCGTTCCAAAATCTGCAAAATGCGTTCATCCATATGCTGAACCTTCATATGCCCGACAAGGAGCGGATGCTGACCGTCTGCTTGTCGATAACGAAGCTGTTGAACCTGGAGCAGCAGCTCGTGCTGGAAGCCTATGAGAAGCGGTCCAATGAGAAAATTCAGCATCAGGCGTTCCATGATGAGCTGACCGGGCTGCCGAACCGCCGCATGCTGCAGAAGCGGCTGCAGGAGCGGATCGAGCCCGGAGCGGAGGCGCAGGGCCGGTTCGCTGTCATGGTGCTGGATATCGACCGGTTCAAAATGATCAATGATTCGCTCGGGCACGCCTATGGCGATCAATTTTTGAAGATGGTCAGCTCCCGGCTGCTGGAGGCGGCCGGCGAGGCTAGCAGCTTCATCGCCCGAATGGGCGGAGATGAATTCGCTGTGCTGAGTCCGGCGGATGCGGAGCATGATCCCGCCGATTTGGCCATGCGTATCATCGAGCAGATCCGGCTGCCGTACCAGTTGAACCGCACGGAATTTTTTGTGACGACGAGCATCGGCATCGCCATCTATCCGGAGCATGGCGTGACCGCTTCCGAATTGCTGCGCAATGCGGATAAGGCGATGTATGAAGTGAAGAAGGACGGCAAGAACGACTACCAGTTCTATTCCGCGGCATTCGACGCCCATCTGCAGGAGAAGATCGAGCTGGAGAATGATCTGCGCAAAGCGGTGGCTCGCCAAGAGCTGGTCGTTCACTACCAGCCGCAATATACACTCAAGGAGAATCAATTGATTGGCGTCGAAGCGCTGATGCGCTGGAACCATCCGCGCAAGGGCCTTCTCGATCCGTCCGTCTTCATTCCGATCGCGGAAGAGACGGGAATGATATACGAGATGGGCGCCTGGATTTTGCGGGAGGCCTGCCGCCAGATGCAGGCATGGCATGATGCCGGCGGGCCTCAAATCCGCGTGTCGGTCAATCTGTCGACCCAGCAATTCCATCAATCCAATCTATGCGAGACGATTCGCGGCATTTTGGAAGAGACCGGTCTCCCGGCGGAATATTTGGAGCTGGAGATTACGGAAAGCATGATGATGGACGTCACCCGCTCGACGCAAATTTTGCAGGAGCTGACGGCTCTCGGCGTATATATCAGCATGGACGATTTCGGCACCGGGTACAGCTCTCTCAGCTATTTGAAGCTGTTTCCGATTCGCAAGCTGAAGATTGACCGTTCGTTCATGAAGGATGTGATGAGCAATCCGAATGACAAGGCGATCGTGGCGACGATTATCTCGATGGCCCATCATTTGAACATGCGCGTGATCGCCGAAGGCGTCGAGACAGAGGACCAGCTCCAATATTTAAGCGAGAACGGCTGCGATGACATTCAGGGCTTCTTTTTCAGCCCGCCGGTGACCGCCGAGCAATTGCAGAGTACCATTCTGAGTGGAAAATAGACCTGGGGGAACGCGCCTCCCCGCATTAAAGAGGCTGTGCATCCGGACCTTGCTGCCGGTGCACAGCCTTGCTTATTCGTCGGACTGCTCCGATCTCTACCAGTTCGAGCCGCCGGAGGAATTATTGTTCTTGCTCCAGCTGGAACCGCCGGAGGAGGAACTGCCGCTTCCCCAGCTGGATCCGCCCGACGAATTCGGCGTCCTGCGCTCCTGGGCCCGCTTGGCTTCCTCTCTGCGGCGCTCCTCCGCCCGTCTTGCTTCTTCTCTGCGGCGTGCTTCTGCCCGCCTCGCTTCTTCCGCTCGCCGCTCCTCCCGCACCACATCGTTATACGCCGATTCCATGGCCGCAATAATCCCGGTCATGGCGGCTGTGGTGCGCGCAGCTTCGTCATAGGCCCCGCGCCGCATCAGATCGCTGGCCTCGCGATGGATCGTGGCGAAGCGGGAATCGAATGGCGAGACGTTGATTTTGCTTCTCGCCCGGGAATACGCGCGCCGGTATTGGCTGGCCGCCCGATCGATCTCCCGTTCCGCATTGCGCTTCTGTACGGCCGCCCGTTCGATGACGCCCAAGTATTGATTGGCTTCGTCAACGAATTCCCCGCTCACCTCGTTCATCAGCTCGACATCATAGGGCGGATCGGCGACGAGGTTGCGCAGCCCGGACTGCAGCCGCTCCAGACGATGCTCCTGCTCCCCCCACAGCTGGGCGAGATGGTGGCGGGCGAGGATGCGCTGGGCTTTGGCGAAGGCGGATTCGCCCGCCGCCTGCTTCCGCAGCGCCTCCTTGTGCGCGCTGTCCAGCTCTCTTACCTGGCGCTCATACCGCTCGATGGCATGATCCAGACCGGCCAGCTCGAGAAGCATCCGATCCAGCTCTTCCCGCGCCAAGTCGTATTCCTGCACATCGATGCCGGACCAATACTCGGCCTGGCCCAGCGCCGGCGCGATATCGGACAGGTACTGGTATTTCTCGCGATACAGATGCCATAGCTGCTCCCAATGCTTCGTCCGGTAGGTAGACTGGACGCGCACGGTCACCTCGGACAGCTCCTGATCCCGGCGGCGGTATCCGTCCAGTCTCGACTTGATCTGGGCGATGTCCTTGGCATTCTTGACCTGCAAATCCGCCTGCCGCTGCGTCATGTTCACCGCGTCGGCCAGCAGTTGCCTCATCAGCTCAACGCGCTGGATCGCCGCCGGGATATCCCCATGCCGCAGCAGTTCCTGCATCTGCTCGTTGACCTGCCCCGTCTGCTCGATATTGCCGTACGGATCGATGCGCACGAGCTTCAGACGGAATTCCTGCGCGATGGTTTGAACGCGCTCCCGGCTCTCCGCCATCTGCTGCGGAGTTCGGCGCCCAGCGGGTCGAAAATCTCCAGCTGCTTGCTCTCCGCCAGCTCGGCCTTGACCGCGTGGTGGCGCCGCTGCAGTTCATCGAGCGGCCAGTTACGCGCCTGAATGTCCGCCGCGATGTCGCGGTCGGCGGCCTGGAGCCGTTCCTCCGCATCCGCAATGGTCTGCTTCAACGTCCGGTCAAGCTCTTCGATATGGCCGATCGCGGCGACATGCCGTTCCGCATCCGCCGTGCGCTCCTTCAGCTCGGCGGCCGCGGCTGCAACCTGCTTCCGCAGGGCGGGCATGAGCCATTGCCGCTTCGGAATGGCCTCGAGCTCCTGCTGTCTGTTGTTCAGCCAGATGAGAATGTCCGCCAATTCCCGATCCGCCGTCCTGGCCGCATGCTGCGTCTCGCCCTGGGACAGATCGAGATAGGTCTTGTTCTTCTCCAGCGCCTGGTTCACCCGCACCATCAACCCGGGCTGGCGCCGCCGGAGCCGCCGCAGCCGGAACCACAGCTCCCCGCGCTCGCCGGCGACGGCGAGTACGAGCAGCCCGCCGGCCGACAGCAGCACAAGCTGCCAGTCGATCGCGAGCGGCATCGCGGAAGTTTTCCCCCTCCTGGCGGGGTCCGGTTCCTGCTGCGGCCTATCTTGCTTCGCCGCGTGCGGCTCCGTCTTGGCGGCGGCGGGCGCCAGCGGCTTCAAGGCATGCGTCGCCTTCATCAACGCGATGGACGCCGCGGCGAAATCGCCTTCCTTCGCCTTCGGGATGAAGTGAGTGTCCAGCCATGCCTTCAGGCTTCCCGGGACGTCGCCGTGGATGCCGGTCTCGGCATCGATTTTGTCCTGGAGGGCGGGGTTGTTGAAATTCATCTCGACCCGCCGCTCCTTCTTCGAGAGGAGAAGCAGAATATCATCGGCCCCTAATCCGAGTTCCTGGTAGAGCTTGTTCTCGTACTCTTCCGGCGCCGCTCCCTTGAAGCTGTCGACGGTCACCAGGCGGAATGTGTACAGCTTCCCCTGCGCCCCCTTCTTCACGGCGGGCAGTGCCTCCTTCGAGATCATGCGCGCCTTGTCCTGGACAAGGGCGGGCTTCGCGGCGTTGCCTCCTGCCTGAGTGGCTCCACCCGGCTTTGCTCCCGGCTTCGCGTCCGGCTTGCTGCCGGCGGTTGTCTGCGGCTTCAAGGCATGCGTCGCCTTCATTACCGAGACCGAAGCCGCCGCGAAATCGCCCTCCTTCGCCTTCGGAATGAAATGCGTATCCAGCCACGACGTCAGACTGCCCGCCGCGTCGCCGCGAATGCCGACCTTGGCGTCGATTGCGGCCTGGAGGGAAGGATTGTTGAAGTTCATCTCGATCCGCCGCTCCTGCTTGGAGATGAGGAGGAGGATATCATCTGTTCCCAGTTCCCATTGATCGTACACGTCGTTGGCGTAGTCGGCAGGCGCCGTTCCATTCAAGCTGTCCACGGTCAGCAGGTAGAAGGTGTACAGCTTCCCTTTGGCCGCCTTCTCGATGGAGGCGATCGAGTTCTTCGACAGCATCTGCGCCGTATCCTGAACCCGTCCATCCTTGGCCGGAATCCCCTCCGCCCTCGCCGTTCCCGGGGCGGCGGACATCATAATGACAAGCAAAAGCATAATTATGCGCAGCGCATATTGCACGTTGAACCCTCCCGTTGTATCGCACCGATAGTCTATTTCCAGTATAACGGAATTACGGCGGACTTGGGGAAAAGTTCCTGCATAGTTCGGTAGCGGGTCTGTGCGGTGAAAAACGCAATAAGTATCAAATGTGTCCCGTTGCCGCTTGATATGATGGATGGGAACGAGTCAGGATACGTAAAGGAGAGGGTAGTTGATGCAAGAGAAAACGGGGTATTTTGCGCACTTGGAGGGCACAAGCCGGGAGGTGGGCCGGCAGCAGGGGCAATTCGCGGCGGAGCATCCGGCATGGATGCCGATGCTCGTCCTTCCGGAGCCGCTGCCGGAAGCGCGGCTGCGGGAGACGATGCGGCTGCTGGACGATTACTGCCCCGGCATCAATGATGAACTGCTCGGGGCGGCCGAGCAGTTGGGCGTCGAGCCGGGCCGGATGGTCTACTACGCGGGGACCGACATTCAGGCGGGCTGCAGCCACTGCGCCGTCCTGCCCGGGAAGACGGCAGACGGGCGGACTTATGTGCTGCGCAATTATGATCTGTCCCCGGAGCTTGCCGACATGCGGCTCTGCGATACCGCGATTCACGGGCGGTACCGGCATATCGGGTTCTCGACCGTCCTGTTCGGACGAACGGAAGGAATGAACGAGCACGGGCTGTGCGTCACCTTCTCGGCCTGCGGCCAGCCGGTCGGGAATATGGAGGGCATGCGGGCGGCGAAGGTGAGCGGCCTGCAGTTCTGGGCGGTCGTGCGCACGGTGCTGGAACGCTGCCGGACGGCCGCGGAGGCGGTCGCCGCCATACGCGAGATGCCAATCGCCTCGAACATGAATCTGATTATCGCGGACGCGTCCGGACATGCCGCGCTCCTGGAGACGTTCGACGGCGAGATTGCGGTCAAGGAGGCGGACGGAACGGCAGAGTCTTATGTTACGGCGACGAACCATCCGCTGTTCCCGGAAGTCGCCCGGCTGGAGCCGCGCCGGCTGCATCACTCCGTCGTGCGCCACGAGCTGTTGAATGAGGCGCTCGGAGGAAGCGCGCCGGTCGGCAAAGACGAATTGCGCGGGCTGGTCCAGCAGGAATATCCGCATGGCTTGACCGTGCACAATTACCGGCAATGGTTCGGGACGCTCTACTCGATGCTGTTCGATCTGAACGAACGCACGCTGGATGTCTGCTTCGGCTCGCCGCTCCAGAATCCATGGTACACTGTCCGTATCGGAGAACCGTTCCCGCAGGAGCAGGTGAAGGTGCGAATGCAGCATCGCGATCCCGAGCCCGGCTTCTGGCAGCTGGTCTGATGCGATGCAGATTCGGCAGCTTACGGCATCTTCGGCAGCCTTTGGCAGCGAGGGCGGGCTCGGCCCGGATGTCCGGCACGGCCTTTCCGGCGGGAGCGGCGTTGGATAAGATGCAGTTGGATAAGATACAAAGAGCCAATGAACGGCATGACGGGGGATAGGAAATGAGACGTTCCATCATCGAAAGCGCGGTCCAATATATCGAGACCCATCTGAAGGAACCGCTGCATGCGGACGAGGTGGCCCGCCATGTGCATGTCTCCTACTATCACTTCCACCGCTTGTTCCATGCGATGACGGGGGAGACGATCGGAGACTATATCCGCAAGCGGAGACTGACGGAAGCGTCGCTGGAGCTGATGGGAACGCGGCGGCCGATATTGGACATCGCCATCGATTATCAGTTCGAGTCGCATGAAGCCTTCAGCCGCGCATTCAAAAAAGTGTTCGGCCTGTCCCCGCACGCCTTCCGCCGCAAGGGGATCCGGCCGGTCGTCAACAGCAAAGGGGCGCTGGTCGGCCCGCGGCTGCGGCATCGCGTCAGGAGCATCACCATCGAACCGGAGATCGTCGAGCTGGAGCGGAGCATTACGGTCTTCGGATTGCAGGGCCACAGCAACCTGCGCGACAATCTTATCCCGGACATGTGGTCCGAATTGCTCCGGCAGCGCCGGGAGGCCCCGCCCGGGAGCTTGGTATCGACGGCTTACGGCATCTGTCAGGCGATGGGGGCGATGCCCGTGCATGATCTGAGCGAGGATACAATGTTCGGGCAATTCGTCGGCTTCGAGGCAGCAGGGGACGGGCCGCCTCCGCCAGGGATGGGGGCTTATGTGATTCGCCCGGGCAAGTACGCGGTCTTCCGCCACCGGGGCCCAACCTCCTTGCTCCGCAGCAGCTATGAGTACATTTGGGGCACATGGCTGCAAGGCGCCTCCTGGGAACTGGACGATCGCGACGATTTCGAGCAGTATGGAGAAGACTTTTACGGAACGGAGCATGAGGACTCCATCATTCGGATCTACATCCCGGTCAAGCCGGAGGCCGGCGCATCCGGTTGAGGGCAAGGGCCAAGAGTCATAACGCAGAACACTGAATGAAATAACACAGAATGCACAACAGCTGAATGCGGAACGCAGAAGGCAGAACATAGAATACAGAATGTCGAACGCTGAATGCATAAAGCACACGCTCCAAGCAGAGAACGATCTTTTCCGCCACGCGCGGAAGAGGTCGTTTTTGTGCTGGGGACGCCCTTGCCGTACCGAGAAGAGAAGCGTGTTCCATTTGATCCCGCCCGCCGCCGTGAACTCGTTGTATAATATAGGTATCATGGCAAGGAGGAACTTATCACGTGACATTAATCAAGCAACTGACGAATCAGGACGAGTTTATCGGCTTTTATTTATTGAAGGAGCTGGAGGTCAAGCAGACGAACGGCAATCCGCCGAAGGATTATTTGGACATCGTCCTGTGCGATGCGACCGGACAGCTTCCCGCTAAATATTGGGATGCTTCCTCGACCGATAAGGAGACGTTTTTCCCGATGGGGCTCGTGAAGGTGCGAGGCATCGTGCAGACCTACCGGGAGAGGCTGCAGGTGAAAATACTGCAAATCCGGCCGGCCAAGGAGGAGGACGGGGTGACGCTGACCGATTTCATTCGTTCGGCTCCCATCCGCCCCATCGACCTGATTCATACGATCAAGCAAGCCATCGCCAGCATTTCCGATACGGAGATTCGCGCGCTTGTCTCCTTCTGCGTAGGGAAGGTGGAGGAGAAGCTGATGCACTACCCGGCGGCGAAAACTCATCACCATGCCTATTTCGCGGGGTTGGCCTACCATATGGTGCGCATGCTGGAGATCGGTGACTTTTTGTGCCGGCAGCGGCCGTTCCTGAATCCGGATCTGTTGAGGGCGGGCATCATTCTTCACGATATTGCGAAGCCGGAGGAGATGGTGGCCCAACTCGGCATCGTATCGGAATACAGCGTTCAGGGCAAGCTGGTCGGCCATATTTCGATGGCATCGAACTGGATTACGGAGGCGGCCCTGCGGCTCGACATCGATCTTGATTCGCCGAAGGTGCTCGGCCTGCAGCATCTCGTGCTGTCGCATCATAATCTGGGCGAATGGGGCAGCCCGGTGCAACCGCAGACGCCGGAGGCGGTGGCGCTCCATCATATCGACGCGCTCGATGCGAAGCTCCAGATGGTCGAGGATGCGCTGGACACGACGCCGGAGACGGAGGAGTGGACGCCGTTCATCCGCGGCTTGGAGAACAAGGCGATCTATCGAATGAAGCTGTAGTACATAAGCATAAGCAGCGCCAAGAGGCCGGAAGGCAGTCGGGTTCATGTTCAGTCATGGACCGGCTGCTTTTTTTGGCGTGTGCCCAGCGAACACGCACCATCTAGCCGGTGAAAGGCCGGTCTCAGGAGGAAGCTAGTCCCCGTGTAGAGAGGATACCTCCGTACGACGAAATCCGTTCGTAGAAGTGTATCGACGAAAGTACCTGTCGGAGACGGGGCGAGTAACAGGCCAGACCGAAGTGAATCCTACACGTCGTCAAAGGCCTCGCAAGAGGGAAAAGAGGAAGCCGAAACTGGAGTTTGGCCGACAACTCGGCATTTTGCCGTTTGAGTTAAGCCTTTTGCTGCTGCCAGCACCCAGCGAAGTTCCCCTGGGTGAGCAAAGCGGAGCCGGACCGCCTGCCGGTCGTTGAAAGGAGCTACGCTCCAACCTGCGATAGTACAGCCAAAAACCGGCATGATCCCAATGGAGGATTTTGAGCTCGCCCCGTCTGTGGTTGCAATACACGAATAGCGTCGAGGAGAACGGATCGAGCAAAAATTGTTCATGCACAATAGCGGGCAGTCCATCGATCATTTTGCGAATTAATTTCGGTTGCGTCGCCAGTCAGATAAAGGGGTGAAGCACGGTGAAATTTAGCATAACGGCGTAAGGGCAGGGCAGCCATTACATCGCAGGCGGGAGGGCTGGACAGTTACAAGTAAGAAAATATTGTTGTGGCAGTTCGGTTTGCAATCAGTTCCAAGTCTTATGAAACGTGTTCTACTATCTTAGAAATCGATTTTTATATTCCTAAAACGATTCGAGGGTATCTATGACTTGGATACAGGATCGATGGAGTAGCATCTATGCGCCGAAGGTTGAATTTCAAGTATTGGAAGATGGGTTAGACGATCAAGAGGAAAACTGGCCGAAATAAGGATATGCTACTCGGCCTAGAATAAGACAGATTACACTCAATCTTATGATTGGTATAACATCCGTACCAACCACATCCTTATATTATCATGCGGTGCATGTAGCGTTTAATATCAAAAGATATCAAGCGATCGAACAAGGTGTGCCCGACTTCTTCTAGAGTCTGGACAAATAGCCCACAGCGCGCCTAGCTTATTTAGGCGCGCTAAAAGAAGTTGACGCGTTTATCACCGAGTAAAATCGAGTAGTCACTAAGTAAAAGAACTTAAGTCTTTAGAAACGACTTCAGTAGTCGACATTTAGTGTCAAAAGCTACCTACTTTGAGCAGGAGGTGTTTAAGTTTTATAAAGTGAACATTTTTCTATATGAAAGCAATGCGGATGGGATTAAAGCTATTTTTTCAAAGGTTCTTTTGATGCTTCGGAAGTCTAATTGAATAGATTGATCATTAGCTAAATCGAAATATTACATGTCAATAAGTGTCGCTAACATTTACGGGAAGAGAAGAAACGGTTTCGGGAATTAATCCTTCCTTCGTTAATTGATATACCTCATCGCAATGCTGGGCTACCATCTGATTATGGGTTGCAACTATGATCGAGACTCCATTTTTCTTCAAGTCATTCAGACATGTTAATATGATAAACGCAGTCTCATCATCTAATGCTCCAGTCGGCTCATCTGCGACAATGAGTTGGGGTTCCTTTATTAAGGAACGAATTATGCCTACACGTTGGATTTCTCCGCCTGACAATTTTTCAATTTTGTAGTTAAGTAGGTGGTTAATCTCAAACAACTGACTGATCTTTTCAATTCGCCTTGTAATAACATTCTTATCTCCACGAGCCTTTTCAAACCATAATGGAACAACGATGTTTTCTAGAACAGTCAATTTAGGGATCATAGGGCTATACTGTGAAATGTAACCTATTTTACGTCGTCGAACATCACTTAAACCAGATAAATCCATTTGGCTCAAATCTTCACCGTCAAAAAAATACTGTCCAGAAGTGGGTTTCTCCAAACCAGCAAAAATATTAAGTAAAGTACTTTTTCCAACACCACTTTTTCCTTTTATGGCTACACTTTTTCCCTTACCTACAATCAAATTTATATCCTTAAATATCGTTGAATTTTTGAATTGTTTAGATATATTTTTTAATACAACTTGCTGCATTGGCTTTCATCCTTTCAACTTCTGGACAATATCTAAATTATTGAAACATTTCCGAGCATAGCGATTTATCATAATCGATAAGATTAAGACAAAAATTCCTGCAATGAAAACATAACTAATGATTATAAATAATGGATCTTTTAGGAATAAAGTAAGAAATAGTAAAGGTGGAATACATGCAATTAATTTTAATGAAATATATTGGTATTTTACCATCTTAACAATTTGCTCCGTACTAATGCCGCTAATAAGAAGCACTTTATAGAAATCCATATTCTTGTTAATCGTTATTCTAGTAATCATAATAAAGAGAACAATTAGCACTACAAATAATATTAAAGAGGACAGAATCAACATACTTCTGTTCATCTCAGTGAACCTAATAATAGAGTCGATAACTGTACCACTTGCTCCGATTATACTAAATTCATGAAAATTGGTTTGGATTGCAATATCATCAAGTATATTTTTAACCTGTATCGGTGTTAATTCCGTAACGATTTTCCCATTCACCTTACTTAAGAGTAATGCTTTCAAAAATATTCCTTTTATCTTCGGGGGAGATTTATCAAATTGAAACATTGGCAAAATAACATAGCGATTCAATAATAGTTCGGGCTCTGGCCCGACATCTATAACTTTCTGAGAAGGATCGAGAATGCCAACAACTACACCTGTAAATTCCTTTCTATATAGTAAAATATCTAGTGAATCTCCAAGTTTATAAGTTCCGTTATAATCCGATCCCAGAATTATTGGAATTGTATCTTTGTTTTCATAAAAAATATAGTCATTTTCGCTGAAACCTTTTCCCGAACTTAACTGTAGATTGTTTAAATCAAATACAGTTTGATTTAACTGTAAAGATTTTATGGCTCGATATGATTTATTGTTCACATTGTAAGCTGGCTGATTGTTTCCTGTTTCATAATAAGCATCAAAGATCGTATCACCTTTGAAGTTTGCAATTTCAATAGGTTGCCTAACCCCGTTGTAATATTTAAAAGTTGGAACAGCATTTACTTGATTACTAAAATCGTTTAGTATTTTAATACTATTAGGGTTAGAGAAAAACTCCACTTCTTTTTCGTTATATAGGTTATCTGAAATTTTATATAAATTACTATCCTTGAAGTTATTCGTTACGTCTACTTCAACATTTGTTTGGTTTATATTTACCGTTAGAACAAGAAGTAAATTGCAAAAAATGAACGAAGCAACAATCAGCATCATGTTTAGAAACTTATTTTGTTTGAATAATTGTGTAATAATCCTCAATATTTTTGCCCACCTTTTCTGACTGTATAAATATATGTAACATACAAGCTAAGCAGCGTTATCACTGTTATATAGAAAATAATGAGATAAAAGGAAGAAATCATCCATGCAATGTCCCATAATGGAAGGATAAAATTTATTAGAATTGAAAATGCTATTAATACAGATGATAAAAAGACGTAGGGCAGTATTTTGGTTTTCAAGACGATAATGCAGATGGCACCAAATGAAAATCCAGATATATATAATATTGAAAGGAAATGACTCTCCTTGTTTAGCCAGATAGTTGCTGTTATCAACAACATGATAGACAACAAAAAGATCGTGACAAATTGAATAGTTGCTATCACCTGATTAGATTTCAAACTATAAGATCCATTACTCTCTGAATTGATTATTTCAATGTTGTTCATATTAATCATTTTATTAAAAACTGTCATCACATCTAAACTGGGTGTCATAAACACAAATCTTGTCCCATTTGCAACATCTATATCTATATATTGTGGTATTAACCAAATATCAGACTGTAATTGATATGAATTGGGTGCATTAAAATAACCAATCAATTTGTAGTCATTAGGGATAATTTTTGGATCTACATGTTCTCCAATAATAGCTATATTTTCATCGTCAATATAGTCATCTATTTGCTTAATTGGCGGAAACTTGACTTTTCCGTTTATCCAGACATATTTTAGTTGCGGAGATGCCTCATTGTACTGGAGAAGAATATAATTTCCTTCATTAGTTTTAAATGGGTGGTTAATTTCTTCTATTTTGAATGTAATGGATTTATTATTTATATATCCATTATTCAGCATATTTATATAGTCAAAATAAGATGAAAACCAAAAAATCACAAAACATATACCTGTAAATAACAACATTATAGAGTAATAAAACAAATCTGAAACAGGGCGAATGTATGTTGTCTTCATAATGTTTATACAGAGAGAGATAATCGTATACGATTATCTCTCTCGTAAACTCCTTATTACTCGTTACCGTAGTATGTTTTTGCTGCCCAATCCGTAAGAAATCTATCTATCCAATCGCTGTAAGCCTCAGTCTCGCTTGTTCCCCATACGCGGTCACTATCGGCCGTGATTTTACCCGTTAAACGCCCCTCGAACCTAGCTCTAGAATAATGGTAAACACCTTCCCATGTTGTCTTACCGACTGCTCGTTCTAGTAACACATTTTTGCCACCATACGCACTCTCCACCGATCCTTCATGCTTTGGGCTAGATGCGGCAAGAGATAAAGAAGTTGGAGTGTTGTTACTTATCGTAAAATATCCATTTTTCTCATCCCAACCACCGGCTACTGTCTTTGAAGCAATTGATTGTGCTATAAGAGTGTTTGGCGTAATACTTGCAATAACAAGTCCAGTTGCTAATGCCACTATAGGAAGCCCTCTTTTGATACTCATCTTCATTGTCACTTACCCCTTCCATTAATTATTTATTTGATAGCTGGATGGCTATTCAAATTAAACAAATATAATCCATAAGTGTTCATATTTACACCATATCATATATTCCAAATTTTTCAAAGTCCTCTCGCTAACTATTATGGGTATGAAAAGTAGAAACTCGATCATGGTAGGAATAGTCTATGAAAATGCCTGTACAGGGGTACGGTCGGGATGGAATACTTAGAATAAAAAGTGGATATATCCCTTACATTAGGAATGGAGGAGCCGTGGTATGTAAGTATCTTTGCCTCTGAGCTTTGTATAGTCCATATTTTAATTGGTGAACGGTCAAGCCATGTTCTTCGCCAGGCTTTCATCAGTTGACCGCTATATTATGAGTTTCACACGCATGAAGGACGAACACCTGGAAGCCGTAAGAGGGAAAACCTCACGTACGATTTGATGAGGAGGGGCTAATTTTATTTCAGTCTTTCACTTTAGTGTTATCCTGTGAAGAGGACATAATTAGAGACATTTTAAAGTCGGCTGATCGGAAAATCTCCCGAGTATAATTCATGTAAGCGCTTTATATTTTGGGAGGTGGACCTGTTGAGCAACTTCGACACGGAGCTGAATCCAGCCCGCAATCAGAGCAGACTATGGAGGAAATGCTTGCTCCTTCTCGGCCCGGGCTTCATTACCGCCGCAACCGTCCTCGGTCCGGGGAGCATTACGGTCAGCAGCAGCGCCGGGGCGCTTATGCAGTACTCGGTGCTGTGGGTGCTTGTCATCGCTGCCGTATTTATGTCCGCGTTCACCGTCATTGCCGGCAAGATCGGCTGCCTGAACCGGGACTCGCTGCTCTTCATCGTTCAGCAGCAATACGGGCGCTGGCTGGCCATCCTTATCGGGTTAAGCGTGTTCCTGATCACGGCCGGCTTCCAGACCGGCAACAACATTGGCGTCGGCCTGGCCTTCGACACCGCATTTGGCGGAGGCATCGCCTTGTGGGCGGGGGTCTTTCTCGTCATCGCCCTCATCTTTATATGGACTTCCAGCAACTTCTACAAGCTATTGGAAAAGGTGATGATGCTAATGGTCATTCTGATGATCATCGCCTTCATTGGGAACCTTTTCCGCATCTCGCCGGATCTGGGCACCCTGGCCGCCGGCTTCGTGCCTTCGCCGCCCGCGATCTGGGGGTTGGTCATCGCCATCTCGGCGACAAGCTTCAGCATTGCCGGAGCGGCCGGTCAAGCCTATATGGTTCAGGGCAAGGGATGGCAGCCGCAAGATCTGCGCAAGAGCAACGCCAGCGCCGTCGTCGGGATCGCGGTCCTGTGCGGTCTGACCATCATCATTATGATTACATCGGCTGCCGTGCTCGCTCCCCAAGGCATTCAGGTGCAGAGCGCCCTTGACATGGCCATTCAGCTGGAGCCGCTGCTTGGTCCGCTTGCGAAATGGCTGTTCCTCCTCGGGCTGTTCGCGGCCTCCTTCTCTTCCTTCGTCGCCAACGCCGTCTTAGGGGGAATGCTGCTGTCGGACGGCTTCGGCTGGGGGCGGACATTGAACGACAAGAGCGTCAAAATCTTCACTTCCCTGCTCCTGGCGGGGAGCACGCTGATCGCGATATTGGCCGAGGCCAATCCGATTCAATTGATTATTATGGCACAGGCGACGACGGTTCTCGGAGCGCCGCTCATCGCCATCGTGCTGCTCTTGCTCGGCAATAACAAAAAGGTGCTCGGCAGCCGCACGAACGGCTGGTTCACGAATATCATTGCGGGACTCGCCTTTCTCTGGTTGCTCTATTTATCTGTAAATCAGTTACTGACCTTCTTGCAGTAGGAGCGAGTAGGAGCGGCAGAAGCAGTAAAGAGCAATTGGAAGGGGGGCATAGGCAGGCATTGCATAATGAGGGGGGTAACGGGTCAACAGAGAATAGGGAGGCGGGAAAAATGGCGGCGGGCAAAGCGGTGGAAGATGGAGGATAGGCCGCGTGCCTTCTTGTGGAAGACGGAGGATAAGCTCCTGCCTTCCTGCGGAATACGGAGGATAGGCCGCCTGCCTTCTTGCGGAAGACGGAGGATAGGCCCCTGCCTTCCTGCGGAATACGGTCGAGAATGATGTGAAGATCGATGAGACAATGAAATCCTGCGTGAATGCAGCAATTTATGTTATTTGAGGCACTATTTGAGCGAAGTCCTGCAAAAGTACATTATTTTTCATCAATTTTTGTCTTGAATCTATTAGAAAGCCGGAAATTGATGCAGTTTTGCAGGAACTCCTGTACCGGAGTACACGTCACCATGGAAAACTGCATATTCCAGGCTGTTGGAAAAACCCTGTTTTTTACGAAGGGGTGGAGATGTCCATTTACCTAATCAAAACTTGGCACACTCAAAGCGTTGTAAGTCGAGTTTTTTCTACTGAGAGACGAGATCCACCATATAAAAAATGAAGTGGGGAAAATTCCCACAGACTTCTCAACGGCCTGATTTTACGGGATCCAAGGGACCGCTCGGATCCTGGGGGTATCATCGCCTCGTTGCCTTCAGGAGGCATCGTTGCCTCTCGTGGCTTGAACGTGTCGAGGGAATTGCTGCTATTTTACAGGAATTTCGGCTCAATGAGTCCACATCCTGAGGAATTGCTGCAAATCTACATCATTTATGGCCCTTTTGCTTCAAGTCGAAGCGAAACGGGTGAAATTCCTGCAGTTTTGCAGGATTCCCTTTCTGGTAAAGTCGTCATTATCGAATTGCTGTATTTGCGCAGGATTTTGCTTACCGAATAGAAGTGTCTGGAGAAATCGTGTAGTTTTACGGATTTCGCCTACCGGATAGACGTGTCTAGGGAAATGGTGCAGTTTTCAGGTCGTTGGAAAACCCCTGTTTTTTGCGAAGGGGTGGAGATTGTCCATTTTCCTACTCAAAACTTGGCACGCATAGCGTTTTAATTCGATTTTTTCTACGGAGAGACGAGATCCACCACATAAAAAATGAAGTGCCAAAAAAACCCTAGGACTTTCTCAACAGCCTGATATTCGCAGTTTTTTCAGCCACTTCGCCGAGAGAAGCCGGGGTGGGCTGTCCGCTGCAGCTAAAAAACTACTTATTGGACAGCCCCTTTGCTGCGACCTTCCCCGGCGGCGTCAATATCCTGCTTACAGCTCATTCCAGTTGACGGAAACCTCGACAAATCCGTTATCATCCCGCGATTCGCTCTTTACCATTACGCTTCCGCTCGCGCTGTCGCCGATAATCGACAAGCTTGTTACGGTCGAAGAGTTGGATCGCAAAGCCCCGGATCGCGGCGCTGCCTGTGCTTTGATCGTTTGGCAGCATCCGTGTCTGAGCTCCTGCTGAGCAAGGGGGCGATACCGCCGTTAACGAACGCCGGATTATTGCTTTACACATTTCCCCGCGGTCGTCATAATGAAATCGGGGTAACATTTTCCTGAATGGAAGGGGAGAGGTAATGTGAGAGGGAGGCATTGGGTATGCGCGGGTCTGGCGGCTCTCCTGCTTGTATTGGCAGGCTGTCAGCCGATCGGCGGACTGGATGTGCCGAAGCTGCTGCTGAAGCAGATGGAGGTCACGTCTTACGAAGGGAAGCAGACGGTCTCGATTGATATCGAAGCGGCGAAGAACGAGGTGCCGGCGGAAGATGCGGCGGCGCTGCAAATGATCGACGGGGCTGAATTGACGGTCGATACGAAGGTGCAAGATGACCAGCGCATGTCGATGGAAGGCGTGTTCAAGGCGGCGGGCCGCCAGCTTCCGTTCCGGCTAGGCTTGAAGGATCGGGCGGTCACCGCCTGGATCGACGGTGCGGCGGCTCCGATCATCATTTCCGAAGCTGCGGATCCGTCCTGGGGCGTGTCCCCATTGACGACAGAGGATACGCGGGCCATCGGCCGCCTCGCGCTGGAGCTGTTCGGCAAGTATGCGCCCAATCCGAGCAATATTTCCGTGAAGCCCGTCACGGAACCGGTGCTGGGGGAGAACCTGGCGCTGAAGCAGGTGCATCTGGAATTCGGGGGCGATGAGCTTCTGCCGTGGGCGAAGGAGCTGCTTCGAGCCGCGATGAAGGACAAGGAAGGGCTGAAGCAGTGGTTCGTATCGGCCGGCCGCCTGCTCTATCCGGCTGCCACCGGGGCGCTGGACGATATGCCGCTGGATCAGGACGTGCTGCCTGATGTGTTGAACGATGGCGAAGCAGCGGGATTGTCCTTATACGAATCGTTCATGGAGTACGCGCCGGAACTGCTGGCCGGCCTGGAGCAGTTGGAAAAAGATTTGCCGGCATACGCTCCGGATGCGGAAGCGCTGCTCGGTCCGGCGACGAAGCTGGTCATGGATCTGTATGCGGACGGGGAGTTGAACATCCGCAAATCCAAGCTTCAGCTTACGATCGCGCTCCCATCCTCCGCGGGTGCGCCGTTCTCCTCCATCACGATTCGTCAGACTTCGGAGATGGGCCGCTTGAACGAGGACGTCAAGGCGGACGAGATGGATATGACGAATGCGGTCGCGCTGGACGATCCGGAGATGACGCCAGGCAAGTGGCTGCGGCATTTCGAAGCAGGATCGCTGGCGCGCCAATGGCTGAAGCAGTCGGGAGCGACCGCGCGAACGGCAAGCCTGCTGATGCCTGTGCCGGGGGCGGATACTACATACGATCCGTATGACATGCTGCAGCCGTATATCAAGAACGGAACGTTAATGGTTCCGCTGCGCCATGTGGCGGAGCAGTTCGATGCGACGCTGACCTGGGACAGCAAGACGAAGCTCTCGCTCGTCGACGATATTACGGGCGCCGTGACGCAGCTCGAACTGAACAGCAAGAAGGCGACCGTGGGCGGCCTGGAGATCGACCTGCCGGAAGCGCCGGAGCTGCGGGACGGCCAGCTCTATGTCCCTGTTCGTTCGGTGGCCTTTATGCTGGGGCTGTGGCTGCAGAAGGTTGAGTTCTACGATTCAACATGGATTGAATTAATTCGCAAATGAATCGGCACGGAGCGGGGACTGCATCGGAAGGGATGCATGCCCGGCTGCTCCGTGCAACGGGAAGAAGCCGGAACGGGGATAGGGATCCCGAGTTCCGGCTTTTTCACGCTGGAGGGCGGTTCACAGATATCCGTTCAGGCGCGACATGTCCTGCGTCGTCTGGAGCACCAGGGCGAGCCAGCGCTCCGCATGCTGCTCCATCCGCTCGCTTGGCCCGATCAGACTGATGGAGGCGAGGACGCTGCCGTCGCTCTGGAAGATGGGCGCCGCAATGCCGGTGACGCCGATATTGCGCATATTGGAGCTGATCTCATAGCCCCGGCTCCGGATTTGTTCCAGACGCAGGCGAAGCTGCTCCGGTTCAGTGATGGAGTGGCTGGTGAACGCCGTCATCGGCTCGTTCAGCACCGCCTCCTGAAGCGTCTCGGGGCCATAGGCAAGGATGACGCGGGAAGCGCTGGTCGCATAGAGCGGGAACCGCCGGTACGCGTCAATAATGAAGCGAATCGGAAGGGGGGAATCGAGCTTGTCCACATAGATCGCATCCATATGATCCCGAATGCACAGGCAGACTGATTCCTTCGTGGCGTCGGCCAGTTGCTGCAAATACGGCCGCGCGAAGCCGACCACATCATCGTCGTTCTTCACCTTGTTGCCCAGTTCCAGCAAGGTGTAGCCAAGCGAATACAGCTTGGTTCGCGGGTTTTGCTTGATGAAGCCTTCGCTCTCCAGCGTGGACAGCATCTTGTGAACGGCGCCTTTGGACCATTTCAATTCCCGGCTCAGATCCGTCACTCCCCACTCTTTGCCGCCACGAAGAAATAATTTCAGCAGCGTACAGCATTTCTGTACGGAGGTCAGATAATGCTCCATATTTTCTCTCCTACTCCTGCTGGCCTTCGCACTTGCCGGATTCCGGCAAGGCCAGCGCGCAAGATATTGCTTATCAATTTGTCGAATAATACCCTATTTTCATGTGTTAAAAAGTGACAAATATCATTGTTGTATATTGAACATACCATGCCCCTGTGCTAAAATCAAACCAAGTTTCACTAATTATGAACAATGTTCACTAATAGTGAACAAAATGGAGGGGGAATGATGATGAAAAGACGACAATGGGTGTCGCTGCTTCTGCTGTGTGCGTTAGCGGCGTCGCTGCTGGCCGCTTGCGGGACGTCCCAATCCGCAGCCGGAAATGGAAGCGGTTCCAATTCATCGGGGCTGGAAGTTGAACTGGTCGTAGCGGGCAATGGCGCCACCGTAGAGGCGTTGATGAAGGATGAGATTTTCAAAAAGTTCAATGCCAAGTATCCCGACGTGAAGCTCTCCTATGTGTCCGGGGTATCGACGGATATTGTCGCCAAGGTGACCGCACAGCAAGGAGCGCCGCAGATCGATCTCGTCGTCATCGAGGGCGGCGAGCAGGAGGCGGGCCGGGTCAAAGGTCTGTGGGAGCCGCTCGATCCCTCCGCCGTGCCGAACATGTCCAAGGTGGACGGGGCGTTGGCCGTGGCAGAGAACAGCGGCGTGACGGTGAATTATACGCCGATGGGCATCTCGTACAATGCGAAGCTGGCGCAGGAGAGAGGGCTTCCCGTGCCGGAATCGTGGAATGATCTGGCCCGTCCCGAGATGAAGGGCAATCTTACGTTGACGGAGATGTCCAGCAACTTCGGCCGTTCGGCGACGATTATGCTAGCCTACGCGAACGGCGGCTCGGAGCGGGAGATGGCACCGGGGTTCGAGAAGCTGAAGCAGATTGCCGGATATATGCCGACCTTCGCCAAGACGGCGGCGCAGCTGCAGCAGAATCTGCAGAACAATACGTCCGTCTATACGGCATGGACGATGGCCCGCAGCATCGTGCAGAAGGATCAGGGCGTGGAATTGGAATTCGTCATTCCGAAGGAAGGGGCCAACATCGTCCCGAACGTCGCTTCGCTGGTGAAGGGCGCGAAGCATCCGAAGGCCGCCGCGGCATTCATTGATTTCTTGTTGACGGATGAGGTGCAGACGCTGTATGCGACGAAGCTGTATTACAACACGGCAGTCGATGTGCAGCTTCCGGAAGAGACGGCGAAGCTGCTGGACTTCGACAAGAGCCTCATCGTCCCGTTCGATTACGGTACGATTAGCGACAACACGAAGCAATGGCTCGACACGTTCAACAAAGAGGTCGCGCCTCTGGTAGGCAAATAGCAAGCAAACCGATGACAGGACGGAGGCAGGCTCATGACGATCACATACGATGTAGAATTGCAGAACATCCACAAGCGGTTCGGTGGAACGGTCGTCGTTGACCGGTTCGATCTGGCGGTGGAGCGGGGAGAATGCGTCACCTTCCTCGGCCCGTCGGGCTGCGGGAAGACGACGACCTTGAACATGATTGCCGGCTTCCTCGAGCCGGACGGCGGGGAGCTGCGCATCAAGGGCCGCTCGATGCGGGGGATTCCGGCGAACAGGCGCGATCTGGGCATGGTGTTCCAGACCTATTCGCTTTTTCCGCATATGACGGTTGGCGAGAATGTCGCTTACGGCCTGAAATTGAGAAAGACGCCGAAGGGAGAGACAGCGGCGCGCGTCCGGAAGGTGCTTGATCTCGTCAAGCTGCCGCATGTGGCGGACCGCTATCCGAAGCAGCTGTCCGGGGGACAGCGCCAGCGCATCGCGATTGCCCGGGCGCTGGTCACCGAGCCGTCCCTGCTGCTGCTCGACGAGCCTCTCAGCAACCTGGACGCCAAGCTTAGGGAGGAGCTGCGGGAGGAATTGAAACGGCTCCAGCAGGACATCGGTGTCACGACCATCTTCGTCACCCATGATCAGGAAGAGGCGATGTACTTGTCCGATCGGATTGTCGTGCTGAACCATGGCGCGGTGGAACAGATCGGCACGCCTGATCAAATATACGAGGCGCCGGCCACCGCCTTCGTGCATGAATTCATAGGAAAGTCGAACCGGTTCGCGGCCGAGGTCATCTCCGCCGGCGAGCAAGGCGGCGAGCTGAGGATTGCGGGCGGCCTGCGGTTCCGGGCCGGACGGCAGCGTTACCCGTTCCGGGAGGGAGAGCCTGTGCACGTTTATGTGCGGCCGGAGCATATCCGGGTCGAATTCGGGCAAGAGACGGGCGGGCCGGCGAGCGAGGAGCCGAATACGGCAGCGGGGACGATAAGCTTGCTGTCCTATCTGGGCGCCTATGGCGAGATGGTTGTCCATACGGCGGGCGGCGCCATCACGGTGCGGACGCACTCGCCGCGCCGGGGCATGGCCGCGGCCCAGGGACAGGCCGTCAAGCTGAGGTGGGACGAGGCGGATGTGCTCGTCTTCCCGCGAGGGGAGGCGTGACGGATGAAGCAGGACCGACGGAAGTCATGGATGGCGCTGCTGCTTCTCGCGCCGAGTCTTATCGTCATCCTCGGCGTATTTCTCCTGCCGATGCTGTATATGTTCCTTATCAGCGTTCGGGAGGACGGGGGGGCGGGAGACTGGACGCTCGCGCCGTACCGGCTGTTTTTCGAGGATGTGTACTATGCGGAGGTACTGTGGCGGACGGTCAGGCTGAGCGCGTATACCGTCCTGGCTTGCCTTATCCTCGGCTACCCGGTCGCCATGTATATGGCCCGGGCCACGCCGAAGATGAGGGGGCTGATTACCTTTCTGATCATTTCGCCGCATCTGATTAGCGTCGTGATTCGCAATTTCGGCTGGGTCGTCATTCTGGGCGACAATGGCTTCATCAACAACAGCCTGCTCGCGCTGGGCCTGATCGACAGCCCGCTACGCCTGCTGTACAACGAGCTCGGCGTCGTTATCGGCTTGACGGACGCTCTGATCGTCTATATGGTGCTGGCCATCGCCACCAGCCTTTATGCCGTAGACGCCTCTCTGTATAAAGCGGCCGGCATTCTCGGCGCGTCGCGGCTGCGCATGTTCTTCAGCGTTACTTTGCCGCTCAGCATGCCGGGCATATTCGCCGGAACGACGCTGGTGTTCAGCCTGGCGATGAGCGCATTCGTCACGCCGGCCCTGATGGGCGGCACGTCGGTGAAGGTGATGCCTGTCATCGCCTACGAGCAGATGATGGCGGCATATGATTGGTCGCTTGGCGCGGCGCTGGCCTTCCTGCTGCTCGGATCGACGCTTGCACTGGTGGCGGTATTTACGAAATTGGTTGAGACGAAGCGTTATAAGGAGGTGTTCTCGTCATGACGAACCGAACGGGGCGGTTCCGCATTTCCCCGCTGGGCATTATCGCGTTTCTCGTCGTCTTCTTGGTGGTCTCGCCGCTCCTTATTATTGTGCCGACCTCCTTCACGGCGACAGGGGTGCTTCGCTTTCCGCCGGAGGGCTTCTCCTTGCAATGGTATGCGAAGATCCTGGACCGGCCGGAGTTCATCGAATCGTTCTGGGTCAGCTTGAAGCTGGCCGCGGTGACAGCCGTCCTGGCGACGCTCATCGGCACGCTGGCCGCCTTCGCGCTGCACAAGTACAAGCCGCCCGGGAGCGGGGCGCTGAACGCGCTGCTCCTGTCGCCGCTTACCGTGCCGTCGCTTATTATCGGCATCTCGGCACTGCTGTTCTTCACTCGCATCGGGCTGGCGGGAACGTTCGCCGGGCTACTGCTGTCCCACATCCTGATCTCGGTGCCTTATGTCGTCCGGCTTGTGCTGACGGGGCTCAGCTCCTTCGATTATACGCTGGAGAGGGCGGCGGCCATATTGGGGGCGCATCCGGTGCGCACGTTTTGGGATATTACGCTGCCGGTCATCCGGCCGGCGATTTTTTCCGGGATGGTGTTCGCGTTCCTGACGTCCTTCGATAATGTGACGGTATCCTTGTTCTTAATCTCGCCTTCGACGACGACGCTGCCGATGGCGATCTTCAATTATATGCAGGAGTCGTTGACGCCGCTGGTCGCTTCGATTTCTTCGATCATGATTTTGCTGAGTCTGGTCTTTATTTTCCTTTTGGAACGGGTATACGGCCTGGATCGGTTGTTCGGCTCCCATTCCCATTCTCATTAAGGCAGGTTGAACGGATATGAACTTCTTATCGCGGTTGGAACGGCGGCTTCCCGAGATGATGGCGCTGCTCGAGCAAAGCGTGAACATGGATTCCCCGTCCGCGGACAAGGCGTTGACGGATCGGGTGATAGACTGGTACGAAGAGCGGTTCCGCGAGCAATTGCAGGCTAAAGTGGAGCGGGTGCCGAACGATTTATACGGTGATCGGCTGGCCGTCCGCATGGGCGCCGGCCCGCGCCAAATCTTGCTCGTCGCCCATGCCGATACGGTATGGCCCCCCGGGGAAGCGCGCCGACGCCCGTTCCGCGTGGACGGCAAGCGGGCCTACGGGCCTGGGGTGTATGATATGAAGGCCAGCTTGATCCAGGCCTTATATGCGATGAAGCTGCTGCAGGCGGAGGGGCGTCTGTGCGACTCACTGTCGATCGTGCTGCTCATCAACAGCGACGAAGAGATCGGCAGCCCGACGTCGCGGGCATGGATCGAGGCTTATGCGAGGGAGAGCGAAGCGGCTCTCGTGCTTGAGCCCCCGCTGGAGCCGCACGGAGCGTTGAAGACCGCCCGCAAAGGCAGCGGCCGCTTCCTGCTGTCGGTACAAGGGCAGGCCGCCCATGCGGGCGTCAATCCCGAGGCGGGCATCTCGGCGGTGGAGGAGCTGGCCCGGCAGATTATCCGGCTGCACTCGTGGTCCGATGCGGACAGCGGCATCCAGATCAATGTGGGCAAGATCGCCGGGGGCATCGGCGCCAACGTGATTGCGGATTATGCCGAGGCCGAGATCGATGTGCGTGTGGACACGATGGACGACTTCCGGCGCTTCCCCGGGAGGCTGAATGGGCTTGTTCCCAGTCTGCCCGGCACTCGCCTGCGTATCGACGGCGGTATGAACCGGCCGCCTATGGAGCGGACCGAGTCCAGCGCCCGGCTGTATGAGATCGCCCGATCGGCAGCCCGGGAGGAACTGAGCCTGGAGCCGGAGGAGGCCAGCACAGGCGGCGTCAGCGACGGCAACTTCATTGCCGCCTGCGGGACGCCAACTCTCGACGGGCTTGGCGTCGGCGGAGGCGGCGCGCATTCGCCGTCCGAGTTCATTTGGGTGCCTGAGCTTGCGCGCCGCACGGCTTTATTGGCGGGCATTTTGGACCGGATTTAGCTTCAGGCGCTGCTTCGGGCCGGCAAGGCTGTCTGCCATTATCATGCGTGCGCGAACAGCGCGGTACATCGCGGCCGCAGGCGGCGGAGGGCCTGTCCGGGGGCGGCTTCTTCCTGCGGGAAGGGCTGCCCATTGTGCTGCGGGCAGGGGAAGGGTTGTGTTGCAGCGGATTATCGATTAATGTTAATTCATAATCAAGAGGAAGGAGGAAGCTGCATGCCGACGATTAAAGATGTGGCGGAGAAGGCGGGCGTGACCGTCACGACGGTGTCCCGCGTGTTGAATAACCGCGGTTATATTAGCCAAGAGACGAGAGACAAGGTATATCGCGTGATGGACGAATTGCAATACCGGCCGAATGAGATCGCCCGATCGCTGTCAAGGAAGCGATCGATGATGCTGGGCCTCATTATTCCGACGATTGCGCACCCTTTTTTCGCCGAGATGGCGAATTATATCGAGAATTACGCCTTTGCGCTGGGCTATAAGATTTTGCTGTGCAATTCCCGCCTCGATCGGGTGAAGGAGAAGGAATATATCAATATGCTGAAAAGCCATCGGGTGGACGGCATGATTATGGGCAGCCATACGCTCGACGTGCAGGAGTACGTGAAGCTGCGGCAGCCGGTAATCACCTTCGACCGCCAGATCACGGATATTCCGTACATATCGTCCGACAACTATCAGGGCGGCGTATTGGCCGCGCAATTGCTGATCGACAGAGGCTGCCGGCGAATCGCTCATATTTCGGGCAATTTGAGCTTGGATGTGCTGGGCAACCGGCGCTTGGAAGGATTTCTTGACACGCTGCGGAAGCATGCGCTTGAACCGATCGTCATTGAGCTTGGCACCGATGTGTTCGAGAGCTCGGGCTACGACCGCATGATTCGGAGCTTGTTCGAGAAGGAGCCGGAAGTGGACGGGCTGTTCGCCAGCAGCGATATCATTGCCCTTCATGTGATGAAGGTGTGCTCCTCGCTTGGGATCAAGGTGCCGGACCGGATGAAGCTTATCGGCTACGACGATATTTCGCTTGCTTCGCTGGTGGAACCGGAATTGACGACCATCCGGCAGCCGTTGGAGGCCATGAGCAGATTGGCGGTCGATCTGATCGACAAGCTGATTCGGGGAGAGAAGGTGCCGCTGGAAAATATTGTTCCGGTAACGCTGGTAGAGCGAAAGACTTGCTGACAAGAGGCCATATCAACAAGATACGGCTTTTTATTTACGCCGCTATGACAACCGGTTGACATGTCAATCGGTTGTCATATATAATCGCCTTGAAAGCGTAACCAAAAATAGGCAAGAAGATATGGGGGGATGGATTATGAAGAAGTCACGGTTCATGGTTTTGGTGCTGGCAGTGCTGATATGCGCCACGGTGGCCGCTGCTTGCGGCAAGGACGGCGGCGAAAGCGGGAAGTCCGGCGGGGACGGCCAGGAGGTCACGATCACCTTCTTGAATTCGAAGGCGGAGATTCAGCAGGAGATGAATGCCGCCGCCGCCCAATTCAGGGAGGCCAATCCGGGCATTATGGTCGAAGTCATCTCGACGACGGAAGCCCAGTCTCCGGTGGAGCGGGCATCTGCCCTGTACGCGGCAGGCACGCCTGCGACGCTGGCGATGCTTGACGCGGGCGATATTGCCAAGTTCAAGGACAAGGCGGCCGACCTGTCCGCCGAGAAATGGGTCGGCGATCTGGCGCAGCCGAATGAACTGGACGGCCGGACGATCGCTTTTCCGTTCGCCGTGGAAGGGTATGGACTCATCTACAATAAGGCCGCCGTCGAGAAGGCGTTGGGCGGAGCCTTCGATCCGGGTTCGGTTAACACTACCGAAGCGCTGGAGAAGCTGTTCCAGCAGATCGAAGCGTCCGGGACGGCGCCGATTGCGATCGGCAGCATGGACTGGTCGCTGGGCAATCATTTCCTCGCTCTCGCGTATGCGGCGCAGCCGGACGGCGATGTCAACGACTTTCTGGACGAATTGAAGGCCGGCAAGGCGGCGCTCGCGGACAATGCCGTGTTCAACGGCTTGATGGACACCTTCGACGTGATGAAGAAATACAACAAAGGCAAAGACGATCCGATGGCCGTCGCCTATGAACAAAGCGCCTCGGCGGTCGCCAAGGGAGAGGCGGCGATGACCTTCAACGGCAACTGGCTTATCGGCGAGCTGCAGAAGTCCAATCCGGACGGCGAATTCGGCTTCCTCCCGGTGCCGGTCAGCAATGATGCCGGCGACAAGCCCAATTCGGCGATTGCGCTCGGCGCGACGAAGCAGATTTTCGTCGATAAGGAAAAGAGCACGGAGGAGCAGCAGGCGGCCGCGAAGAAATTCCTCGAGTGGCTTGTCTACGAGGAAGCGGGACAAGATTTTCTGGTGAACAAGGCCCACGTCGTGCCCGCATTCAAAAATATCGCGCTGGAGCCTGCCAACTCCCTGGGCCAAGCCGTCAAAGCTTACAACAATGCCGGCCAATCGATTCCGTTCGCCGGGAACTTCGTGCCAGGCGATCATTGGAAGGTGCTCGGCGCTTCGATGCAAAAGTATCTCGCGGGCAAAGCGGACCGGGCGGCGCTGGCGGCCGAGATCGAAGACTACTGGACAAGCAGCAAGTGACATTGATGCAGGCCATGGCTGAGGGATGAGATGATTGCTCACGTCTATCGGCCGGCCGTTTGTCATCCAGAGAAACGGGGGATTCCATCATGCTTTCTGAATGGAGCTTCATGAAGAGACTGGGACACCGGCTCTTCTTTACAGGACCGGCGTTATTTTGTTTTTTTGCCGTCATTATCATCCCTTTTATGTATGGAATCTATATGACGTTCTTTCAATGGGACGGCATTGCTTCCGAGATGCCGTTCGTCGGCTTGGCCAACTATGCCGAAGTGCTGCAGGATGCGAAGTTCTGGGACTCGGTCTGGCTGACGATCAAATATGTCGGCGCGACGGTTCTGCTCATTAATGCGGTTGCGTTCTTTCTCGCCTACGCGGTTACCTCCGGGTACCGGGGACAGAACTTTTTCCGGACCGCCTTCTTTACGCCGAATCTGATCGGCGGTCTGGTGCTCGGCTTTTTGTGGCAGTTTATTTTCAACCATTTTTTAGTGAACTTCGGGAAAAAATACGATCTGCTTCTGTTCGCCAAAACATGGCTGGGCGACGAGCAGCGGGCGTTCTGGGCGCTCGTCATCGTAACGGTATGGCAGTATGCCGGTTATATGATGGTCATCTTCATTGCCGGTCTGGTCAGCGTGCCGAAGGATGTGCTTGAGGCGGCCACGATCGACGGCTCAGGGGGCTGGACCCGGCTGACGCGCGTCGTGCTTCCGTTAATGGTGCCCTCCTTTATCGTGACGATATTCCTGTCGCTTCAGCGCGGGTTCATGGTCTATGACGTCAACTATGCGCTGACTCAGGGCGGGCCGTTCGGCAGCACGGTGCTCGTCTCGATGCATGTGTACGACAAGGCGTTCCAGCGTTACGATTACGGGGTCGGCCAGGCGGAGGCGTTCGTGCTGTTCTTTTTCGTCGCGGCGGTAACCATCCTTCAAGTCTACATCGGGAAGAAAATGGAGGTGGAAGCCTGATGCGAACCCGTCACATCCTGAAGCAGGGCGTCATCTACGTTATCCTGCTCTGCTCGTTGATCGGATTTCTGTTCCCGTTCTATCTGCTGGTCGTGAACGCGTTCAAGCGCAATGCGGACATTATCGATGCTCCGGCCGCGCTGCCGTCCTCGATACAGTTCTCCCATTTCGTGACCGTTATCCGCGAGATGGACTATGTTCACAGCTTCGTCAATTCGCTGCTCATTACGGCGGCCAGCCTCGTATTCATTTTGCTGTTCTCCGCGATGACGGCTCATTACTTCGTGCGGAACAACACCAGGGGGAACCAACTGATATTCTTCATGATGGTCGCCTCGATGATCATCCCGTTCCAGGCGATAATGATTCCGTTAGTATCGTTGTACGGGAATCATCTCGGGTGGATCTCGAGCGCTCCGCGGCTCACGCTTATTTTCATGTACATCGGCTTCGGCAGCTCGCTCGCGGTATTTATTTTTCACGGGTTCATCAAAAGCGTTCCGCGCGAACTCGAAGAAGCGGCATATATCGACGGCTGCAACCGCCGGCAATCGTTCTTCAAGGTTGTGGCTCCGATCTTGAAGCCTACTTCCGTGACGATTGGCATTTTGAACGTATTGTGGATCTGGAACGATTTCCTGCTGCCGGTGCTCATCCTGCAGAATGCAGGCAAGGACAAGCTGACCTTGCCGCTGGCGATCCAAGTCTTCAAGGGAAGCTATACTTCCGATTTCGAGAAGTTCCTGCCCGCGGTTCTGCTCGTCATTCTCCCGATTCTGATCGTCTATATTTTCGCGCAGCGCTACATTATTCAAGGGGTGACACAGGGCGCGGTGAAGTAAAATCCATATCATAGGAGCAAGAGGGTGTAGATTTGGAACGGATATCAACGACAACGCATCAAGAAGCGATCGCGAAGGCGGCGGCATCGATAGAGCGGGCACGGGGAAGCCGGGAGGCCGATCCCCATCGGCCGGCCTATCATGCGCGTCCGCCCGTCCACTGGATGAACGATCCGAACGGCTTGATTCATTATAAGGGGAAATACCATCTGTTCTACCAGCATAACCCGTACGGCGCACAATGGGGCGACATTCACTGGGGGCATATGAGCAGCGCGGATCTGGTCCATTGGGAGCATCTTCCGATCGCCCTCGCCCCGAGCGAGGGGTATGATCGGGACGGTTGCTTCTCCGGCAGCGCCGTGGAGCATGAGGGACGGCTGCACCTGTTCTACACGGGGAACTTGTTCACAACGCCCGTGGGCGTTCCGGATGATCTGCTGCAGCAGCAATGCGTGGCGGTATCGGAGGACGGGATTCATTTTGAAAAGTCGGCCCGCAATCCGATCATTCCGGCGCCGCCGCCGGAGGTGGGGCAGAACACTCATTTCCGCGATCCGAAGGTATGGAAGCACGGCAAGCGATGGCATATGGTCGTCGGCGTACGCATGAACGATACGGGCAAGGTGGTCATGTACCGATCGCCGGATTTGATCGATTGGGAGTTCGCCGGCGTGATCGCCGAGAGCGACGGCACGATGGGATATATGCATGAGTGCCCGGACTTCTTCTCCCTGGGCGGGAAGGACGTGCTGCTCCTGTCGCCGGAAGGTGCGTCGGCGGTGGGCGGCGAGAGAACGTCCGGCTACTATGTTGGACAGCTAGACTATGAATCGGTGCGGTATGAGCATGGCCCCTTCCAGAGGCTGGATTACGGCTTCGACTTCTACGCGCCGCAGACGCTGACAGACCCGTGCGGCAGGCGAATCCTCATCGGCTGGATGCCGATGGACGGAGCTGGGCTGGGCAAGCAATGGGCGGGCTGCATGACCATTCCGCGGGAGTTGACCTTACAGTCGGACACGAACCGTCTGCTCATCCGGCCGGCAGCAGAGATGAAGCTGCTGCGGAGCGCTCCTCGATCGGCCGGGCCGTTCGCGGTTAGGGATCGGGAGTTCCATACGATCCCTGGCATCGCCGGCGAATGCGTCGAACTGCTCGTCGAGTATGATCTGGCAGCGACGGATGCCACGGAATTCGGTATGCATGTGCGCGCTTCCGCAGACGGAGCGGAGAAGACGGTCATCGCCTATCATGCGCAGACCGGGCAGGTGGTCTTCGAGCGGACCGATGCCGGGGAAGGGGTTGCAGGAATGAAGGCGTGTGCTATCGCCAGCGGCGGCAGTCCCGACATATTGACGCTGCACTTGTTCTTGGACCGGTCTAC
This sequence comes from Paenibacillus dendritiformis, assembly GCF_945605565.1. Taxonomy (NCBI): domain Bacteria; kingdom Bacillati; phylum Bacillota; class Bacilli; order Caryophanales; family Paenibacillaceae; genus Paenibacillus; species Paenibacillus dendritiformis. The sequence goes on from NZ_OX216966.1 coordinate 2,654,730, forward strand.
GCTGGAGCTGTTCATTAATGACGGAGAATATGTGATGAGCGGCTATATATTTCCGGCTGCGGCGAGCCGCGGAATTGAATTTTTTGCGGCAGGCGGGACCGCGGCGGTGCGCCGGGTTCAGTGCTGGGATATGGATGCGGCCGTGGAGTAGGTATTTTTTCAATAGAAGAGTATTCAATAGAAGAATACGCAAGGAAGAGAAGCCCGCAGCGCTTACGGCGAGAGATAGCGGGCTTTTTGTTGTTTCGTTCGGGCTAAAATGGGTCTATAGAACGATGTGAAGTCGTTAAAAGTATTCCGATAACATCTTATGTAAAAATAAGGTTATACAGAGAGAAGTTCTTATTAAAATAAATATGAGGGGTTTTGGAAACGATTTATGCCGATTTGATGCGAATTCAGGCCTGCATTCATCTGATCCAATCGGAAAATGCAGAAGAGCAGCCAGAGCAATGTTACTGGAAGCCATGGACTGCCGGAGACCAAATACTGTACCAAGGCAGCGGGAAGCACGAACAGATGCTGGAAGGCGAAGATGCAGGAAAGAACGGGTCTGTTGTCAGAGCTATATTCCATGGAGAGGTGCAGTGAATATGAACATGAATCATCCATTTCTGAATTCTGGTTCTTATTCATAATGCCGGGGAAGCCGGGGGATTATTTCTTCCTGGTCTTTACTAATTTTTACAAAATAAGAATCAATTCCATTGTAGTTTCATAATATTCAGGGTGGCATGCCGAACGCTTAACTGCAGTTAAGATTCACATTGCATCATTTGTCTCGCAATAACCTTATTTTTTAGGAGGTCTTCTGGTATGACTAATGCTAAACCAGCCAAAAAAATGACAAAAATATTGGTCGTTCTGCTCTCATTTTCTTTTCTTGTTTCCTTTTTCGGAATAAATGCTCTGCTACCAACTAAGGCGTATGCCGCAAACTCTCACGATGAAAATTTCTCACCGGAGACGCTTAAGTTCCTTCGTACCAATACGGGGCTCGATGGCGAGCAGTGGGACAATATTATGAAACTCATCAACAAACCTGAGCAGGACTCGCTCGACTGGACCAAGTACTATGGTTACTGCGAGGACATTGGCGATGACCGCGGCTATACTATCGGCATATTCGGAGCCACTACAGGGGGATCCAACGACAAACATCCGGATGGCCCGACTCTGTTCAAGGAATTTGACGCTGCCAGCGGAGCGGCCAATCCTTCCGTCGAAGGCGGTCTGGCACGCATAGGCGTTAACGGGTCGATGAAAGGTTCGATTTTAAAAATAAAGGATAGCGAAAAAGTGTTTTGCGGCAAAATCAAAAAGTTGCAGAACAATGACACATGGAGAGAGGCAATCTGGCAAACTTTCTACAAAGTTTACATCAAATACAGCGTCCAGCAAGCGCGTCAACGCGGCTTCAATTCCGCTCTGACCATCGGCTCCTTTGTCGATACGGCATTGAATCAGGGCGCTACCGGTGATTCCGGAACGCTCCAGGGTATTCTGTCCCGCTCAGGCAAAAGTACCGACGAGAAGACATTTATGAAGAAATTTTATGCCGAGCGCACATTAGTCGTAGATACCAATGACTACAATCAGCCGCCCAACGGCAAGAACCGCGTGAAGCAATGGAGCCAACTTTGGGATATGGGGAAGGCGGATCTCAAGAACGCCGACGACGCGATTGTCAAAGTCACCAGTTGGAAAATGAAGTGAGTCATGGTTCCCGCGTCGGCATAGCGTCGGACGCGGGATTTTGCTGTGTTTCAAATGGTCAATACCGCAACTGAACGATACGTGCCAGCTTAACCGGATGTACACAGAATGCGGCAGCCAACTACATATCCTTATTCATTCCCTGCCATCTTTTCTCTGATAATTGCTAAAAAGTACGATGGAACTATTTGCGGACATCCAAAATATTCCGATGACATCAGTGTTGGATATAAATATGAATCTGGAAAGGAAACGCCCCCTTCGCGGCATTGGCATGGCTCTGTCTCGGCGAAGATTGTGCAGGTGACACAGATGAGAAAAATAATTTATTTCCTTATTGCTGGTATCGTGTTAATTGCAGCGATTGTCATCTTCACTCCCAATCCCAAGCTCGGGGATCTTGATCGTCGATAAGGCGGAAGCGAACGCGACAATTACAGCGATGTCCGTGCGAAGTGATGGCATGGTCACCAATGATTTAATCGATGGCGTCTTCCGGCTCCCGGAGAATTATGGGAATTATGATTGACTTAAATTTTATTGTTGATTTTACGTCAAAAGCAAACCGCCTTCCTGAAAAGGCGGTTAAACTTTCTGCTAAACGCTTGAATTCAGTCTTTCTTATTTGAATATTAACGGTAACCCGAAGCATTCGCTGGTTTGCCCGCATCTTGCACTTCTACGAGATACCTCCAGCAGTCAGGCTGTGAGCCGTCAAGATCATAAAAACCATACTCTTGTGCGAGCTGTCCGCTTGACACAGACTGACCGTTCCATCGGGCTGCTTCCGGATCTCCAGCCAGCGCGGCAACGGCACGCCCTACAAAACGGGGCGATTCCGAGATAATGAAATGAGGTTCCTTCACCGTGGCGTCACGCCAGTTTTCTTCTGTCACACCATAGTGATCAAGCATGATTTCAGAACGCATCCAACCCGGAGTGACTGCTACTGCGGTGCATTTATAGGGTGAAAGCTCATGGGCTAAAGACTGAGCCATACGAATGACCGACGTTTTGGCCAGATCGTAGAACAGGGATAAACGGTAGTTTTTCTCGTTGTATTCTGCCGTGCCATCCGTTACCTCAATAACCAGCCCATTCTTATTGCGGATTAACAAAGGCAGTGCAAAGTGGCTTGTAATCATATGCGTGTCAACCGCAAGCCGGAGCATGCGAAGCCCACGTTCCAGGGAGTGCTCCCACACGGGCACATTCCACTGCGTCAGATATTCTCCACCCCACACATCGTTGACCAAAATGTCCAGTCTCCCCTGTTCATCCTCAATGCGAGCGATTAGTGCCCGAACCTGATCGGGATCCAGATGATCCACTTGAACCGCAATTCCTCGGCCCCCCGCCTTACTTACCAGTTCCGCGGTTTCTTCGATCGTTTCAGGTCGATTGTACTCAGATCGTTGTGTTCGTGTCGTTCGTCCTGTCACGTAAACTGTAGCCCCAGCCGCTCCTAATTCGATAGCTATTCCTCTACCAGCGCCGCGTGTTGCCCCTGCCACCAAAGCCACTTTTCCATTTAGAGGTTTCATGAACGGGTACTCCTTTCGTTGTTCTACGGTCTATTATAGACCTGAAATATGACAACCTATGTCATATTAAGAACGGCGAAGGAATCTTTTCCATCTTTTCAACTCTGACGTCCGTTAGTTACGCAAGAAAAAGTTATACTGTTGGTCTGATTCGCAGGCATCGCTTTTGGCGAGGGGGAGCGGGCTTCTTGCTGCTCCCTTCGGACTAAAATGGGTCTGTAGAACTATTTTAGAAAGTCCCAATTATTCCGATGACATCCTATGTAAAAAGCAGGGTATGCAGGGGAATGGCGGAAACGAATACTGTGCCCGGAGATGAGGACTGGACGATAGGGCGCACCCTGCACAATATTATCAAAAGACGGAGGTTCTTTCATGCACGCAGGTTTTTGGAAACGATTTTTTGCCAACTTTATTGATGGCTTCATTATTTTTTTTGTTGCTCGTGTTACGGCAATGCTTTTTGGGCTTCTCATCGCAACGTTAATGTTTGAGACGGCTTTCATTCAATTTTTTTTTGTTAGGTTTGAATACAGAACGGCGGAAATTTTACTCGGCATTTTCTCTCTTACAATAATCTGGGGAAGCGCGCTATGCGTCGTCTGGCTGTATTACGCCATCATGGAATCCTCTCGCTTCAAAGGAACCCTCGGGAAGCTGGCCTTGGGGATTGCCGTCGTAGACGAACGCTTTGAGAAGGTGTCCTTCGGCCGGGCAAGCGCCAGGTATTGGAGCAAGTGCGTCTCGGTCGTGACGCTCTATATCGGATTTCTCATGGCCGGGTTTACGGAGAAGAAGCAAGCGCTTCATGATAAGATTGCCAATACCTATGTGGTTAACAAAAATATGCTGGAGATCGGGTACCACAGGCCAGAATCCGTTCAGAACTCTAATGAAGGTCAAGAGCCGCAAGATGGTCTTGGTCCGGCCTACTGAAAATCGCAATAAGTATATGAACGTTCCTTCTGCTATAATGAAGCTACTTATTTTTCATCTGCTCCAACGATAGCCTTACAATTTGCGACAACATCCAAGGAGGAACGGTTCGATGCTGTACACATGCCAGATTGAACTAAATGATATCACCCCGAAAATATGGCGTCAGTTTCAGTTTCATGCAGATGTCACGTTTGACCAGTTGCACAATATCATTCAGGCCGTCATGGGCTGGGAAAATTATCATTTGTATGAGTTCCGGGTCGGTTCTACAAGAATCAGCCTGCCGGACCCGAATTTTCCGGATGGAGGAAGACAGCTCAATGCCCGAAAAGAGACGGTCGACCAGCATGTGAATCGGGAGAAGACGGCTTTTTCCTATTTGTATGATTTCGGCGACGGATGGGAACATACGATTACGGTGATGAACATACAGACAGAGGAGTCGGCCGGCTTGATCCCGCTCTGCCTGAAAGGAGAGCGCAGTTGTCCGCCGGAAGATGTGGGCGGTGTGCCGGGTTACTGTCATATGGCGGAGGCATTGTCAGACCCCGGACATGAACAGCATGCCATGTTCAAGGACTGGTTGACGGAAGGATACGATCCTGAGCACTTTTCCTGTGATGAGGTGAATGTGGAGTTGCGGGAGCAGGGCAGCAAGCTGGTTCCCGAATCACGCCGGAAGCCGGTGAAGCTAACGAAGGCCGGATTGAACAAGCGCTTGAAGCAGATGAGCCGGGAAGAGCTGATGGAGCTGGTAAAGGACGGCTATAGCGCGAGCAAAGATATGCAGCGTTTTCTCGCTGCCCGGTTGATCGGAAAAGAGGCGGTGGAGTCGCTTTTTCACGAATGTCGGGATAAGATCAAGCAGGAGTTTTTCCCTGAGCGCGGTCACGCGAAGCTGCGGCTTCAAGAAGCTAAAAACGCGATCGCCGAGTTCAAGAAATTGACCGGCAGCGTCAAACAGACGCTGGAGTTGAAGCTCATCTACGTGGAACTATCCGTCTTGTTCTCGAATACGTATGGTGATATCGATGCACGGTTCTATGACCAGCTGATGTCGATGTATGAAGATGTCATCGTTATCTTGAATGAACATGAGACCGCCGAGCTGTTCCATGAATATAAGGAACGGATAGAGGCCGCGGCATGGAACGCAGCGGGCTTTGGCTGGGGCGTTCATGAAGTGATGATGGATCTGTATGACGACATAAGATGGAAATAATCGAATCAGGAAGCAGGACAGGGCCCGCCTCGCTCGTGAAGAGGGATGGCGGGCTTATTTGTGTGCTCGGACATCAGTCAGCTTTGAACGGAATTGGGTAATAACCGGCAGGTAAGGAAGAGGCCAATAAAGCGTTGCCCGCCCTCAGGCAGCGCTTGAGAAAGCGGGCTTCATGCGGTTCAAGGTGTGCATAGCCCTTGCAAATGCTGGTCGATAATCGACTCGAGCCGTTCCGCCGGAAGCCGGTCGGGACGCATCATGCGGTGCATGGCCAGACCGTCGACGAGGGCGTACAGCTTCTCCGCTTCCATATCGGCGTCCAGCCCGGGCTTGGCCAGCTTCTGCTCCAGCAGCGTGTTGACAACGAATGCCGCTGCCGTGTATATGCCGTCATGCATTTTGTCGCTCAACGCCAGAAGCTCGGGATAAATCAATGCTTTGGCCTGAAAGGAAAGCCATACCTCCATTTCCATCGTTCTCTCTTCGTCCACCGGCAAAAACTGAAGAAGCAGACGCTTCAAATTCATCAGCACCGGCCCTTCGCCATCCATTGCTTCAATCCGCTTCTCGACCCGCTCGATAAAAAGATTCATGCAGAAAGCAAACAACTCCGCCTGAGTGGAGAAATAGTGACGCATCGAGCCGACAGACAGACCGGCTTCCCCGGCGATATTGCGGACGGAGGCGCGCTCCAATCCGGAGCGGCGGATGACTCTCAGGGCCGCCTCGGCAACAATATGTCTTTGTTTTTCATGATCCACGATTTTTGGCATAGCTCCATTATACACGCTTTACTTTTTTTAATACAGCGTGCTATATTAATTTTTGTTAGTACAGTGTGCTAAAAAGAAAAGTCATCAGCAAAGGAGCTGTCAACAGGTGAAGACCGCAGTCGAGGAAAGCAAGCCAACAAAGAAAAAAAGGGGGAAAACGCTTCTGCTGATCGTACTGGCGGCGCTGGCGCTCCTCATCGGATTCGGCTTCGTCTATGAGTGGATCGCATCGGAGCAGGCGAGGCGGAATGATCCGCCGCCGGGACAACTGGTTGATGTGGGAGGATACCGTCTCCATATCCACAAATTCGGCGCCGGATCGCCGACGATCGTGCTGGAAGCCGGGAGCGGAGAGACAAGCTTGTCCTGGAGAGATATCCCGGAGCAATTGGCTGCATACGCCACCGTCGTCAGCTACGACCGGGGCGGCTATGCGTGGAGCGAGCCGGCGAACACGGAGCGAACCGGCGCCAACATCGTGCGGGAGCTGCATGCTGCCCTCGAACAAGAAGGGCTCAGCGGTCCTTACATTATGGTCGGCCATTCCTTGGGGGGCATGTACGCCCGGCTGTTCGCCCAGACGTACCGTGACGAAGTGGCCGGCCTCGTGCTGATCGATGCCCGGCCGGAGAATGATGAGCGTGAGACCCGGGCGATTCTGGAGCGGGAGAACTTCCAGGGCAATCCCCCTGCGTATGTATTGAAGCTGCTGAAAACGTCGGGAGTTCTGCGCCTGTTCCAGGATGTCCTGCTCGAAGGGCTGGTGGCGAAGGAAGATAGAGAGCGGTTCCTGAATGTGATTGCGCAGCCCCATTTTTTCGAAGCCAAAGAAGAGGAAGCGCAACTGGCGGCCGCGACCGAGGACGCGATACGCGGACAGCAGTTAGGAGCGCTCCCGGTCCGAATCATTGCCCGGGGGATTCCGCAGAACTATTCCCAAGCGGGCATTTCCCCGGAGGGCGGTCAGAAGATGGAGGAGATATGGCAGGCCGGACAGCGGGAGATGTTGAACATCTCGACCGACAGCGAGCTTATCGTCGCGAAGAAGAGCGGACATATGGTCATTCATGACGAACCCGAGCTGGTGGTGGAGGTGATTCGGGGGCTGTTGGAACAAGTCCGGGGCGAGTGAGGCAAGCGAGCCGGCGGGAATACAGTTGATTATATGAAGAAACTCTGCTCCGATCCGCTCGATGCGATGGTTATGTTACCGGCAAAGACATCAATAGTACTAATATAATCTATTGGTGTTTTTATGCTATAATAGTAATATTAGTTTTTCTAAGATAATGATATGATAGCTATTTCAATAGTTTACAATTCAAAAGTGATGTGATAAATTGAAGATAATCGAAAATTGGTGAAAAAAGGAAGGTGAAGGCGTGAGTGAATAGCGCGACCCTAACGATTGGGGAATCGATACACAAGTATAGGCGCGAGGCCGAGATGACATTAGCGCAGCTATCAGAGCTGAGCGGCATCCATAAGGGGACCATTTCCAGAATTGAAAATGGTGAGGTCAGGCGGCCTGGATTTGAGACGATACGCCCGCTTGCTGCATCGTTAGGAATACCCTTCGAGGACATCGTCGAGCGCTACATAGAGATTGAGAAGAGGGCAGATTCCCTGTATACCATTTTGCTGGAAGCCGTTCCGACCGGAGATAGCGGGCTGATTAGCAAGGTTGCTGTGAAGTTTTTGGAATCGCCAAGCGAAGACAGTTATTGTCTGGTTCACCGACTGTATGAGTTGGCCGATGCCATCGAAGACCGAAAAATCCGATTATTATTGTATACCTTGATCACGAACTATTCGCGTGACCACGGAATGATGCCGTTTTTAGCCAAAGGATTACTTCAATCCTACTTCATTGCCCGAGATGATTTCAGCAGGCTGGAAGCTACTTATCAGGATGGAAGACATATTTTGCACTACACCAATTTCCTGTCCGACGAAGAAAAGCTCACTTTTCATTACAAGTTGGGTGTGCATGCTTATAATCTCATGAGGTACGAGGAATGTGTGGAACTGTGCGAGTATATTATTCACAATGACCCGACCCGAAGTGAGGTTAAAGCAAAAACTCTCTATTTGTTAGGGTTTGCCCATGAGCATTTAGGCGATTACGAAAAGTGGGGGCATTATTTACAGGAGTACGGAACTTATAATCATCCTGGAGTAGAAGAGAACCGAAAGGTGACAACTGCTATCGTAAAAAGCAGGACAGGTGATTTAGATCCGGCTATTGCGATATTGCAAGAGCTACTCCCCCAAGTGGCGGATATAAATTTTATTATTATCATCACAAGACTTTTTGAAATTTATTTGGAAACCAACAATAGAAATGCTATTCGAGAACTGCTTAAATATGAAGAAAGATTAGCGGGCATTCCAGTCACTACACCCATCACCCAACTGCATAAGGCATATTTCTATCGTCTCAAACAACTTGCCTTTATTACAACCGATTTTGATATCGCTATGGAGAGTTGCCGAAAAAGCGCCCAAGAATATGCAAAAATATCACGGTTTGATGAGGTTTTTGAATGCCTTAGCATCATAACGAAAGAACTGTTAAAGAACCAAAGCCTCATCCATGGTGACAATATACGAAAAATTGATAAGCTCTATGATGAGTTAAGATATTATGACAAGGAGGAGTAGTATTTATGAAAAAAAAGTTGATTCCGCTTGTATGTCTCATATTGTCGTTATATGTGGCTGTAGCCCCTCTTCCTGTCCATTCTGATTACACAGAGATCAGGATGTATTCTGGAAATCCCGAGTGGAGCCCACATTAACATCTTGATTTCTCTAACAGTTGTGTACTTGAATTTTTTTAGAGAGTGCCTTTCGAGGCACTTTTTTTTAGGGCCATTTTGTAGAAATAAATCGAAAGTTACATGTTTATGAAAATTATGGATATGAGGTAACCTGTCATATAATGGGTACAACAATAATCGACAATCTTGATGAGATGTCATCCATGGGCGAAAAGCGAGGTGATTCACGTTGTGCCTGTACTACAGCGCGTCTAATGCAAGATTATTCCAAAAAATTCAGCAGCTTAGACATAAGCTCGTAACGATAGTGAATATGAAGAAAAATTTTACGGACGATGAGGTAGTGAGTGTCAGTCAGGAGCTAGATTATTATCTCGTCGAATTTCAGAGGAAAATGCTTCATGAACAAGCGGACAGGTAACGAATCAGAGGGATAGAGTCGATTCCAGATCAGCATCGCAGCCATACTGGACATCGACTCTGTGTATCGTTTTACGTGAGTCGAACTCAAAAGAACTACCCATATAAGTACCATTCGTCAAGCCATGGATAATTCCCGTATGCCTTGCGTATAAATTGGACTGATTGATCAATCAGTTCCCATGCTTGCTGATAGAAAGGATATTCGGACAGCTCCAAATGCGGTGTAATCGAATCGCCATTCGGGATGGTACGCATATAGTCTCGAATGCGCTGCTCCCGCATACTGCCGAACCTGGTCGTGGACAGATAGGCGGAGAGCCATTTGTCATGCGGATAGCTTTTTCCATCCAGTAGGTAGGAGAGCTGGCATAGCTCCCTGACGATTGTGGCGCAATGCAGGCTTGTGGCGATGTTATCGCCGCGTTTGAGCGGATGCCGTATCCAATCGAGCGTAAGCTGCAGGTTCAGATACTTGCCCTTGATTGCGTCCATGGAATCTTGAAAATACGAAGCGGATAACCGGGCTATCATATCCTGGAAGCGCGAGCCGCTGTCATGAACCGGAATGGCCTGCTGGAATTCCCATGCTTGCGGGTAATTGTTCCCCAGGAAGTATCCCTCCACCATAGCGAACGTCTCCACATGATAATGACCCGCCCAATCCCCGATAGGCAGAAAAACGCCGTCCTCCCGTGTAATCAGACGAAAGGAATGATTGGATGTCAATCTTGATTATTGTTGTAATTGTGGGTTTTTGTATTAGTTTTATTCTACAGCACTCCATTTGGAGAGTTTTAACGGATATAAGTTATACTCTAAAAAAGATAAGAGAGGACAAGAATAACAAATAGTTTTTGGGATTAGAAGGATGCTGAAATTTATGAATGAAGTTCTCTTTGCATTCCGATCCTGCATTCCCGATTCGCCACATTCGGTTGTGATCGTCATCGCTCTGATGTTACGCACCGATTATCTGGGTATGACCTCGGTCAACGGAGATCTTTCTTTATATAGCCGTTGCTATGAGAGTCTGATTCACTTTTTCCGTTCTTCCCTCGTGGTCGCTGGAATTGCTTGGGTTGACATGGATTTAGATCGTGAAACGAACGGCTCCTCTTTCTTATGTCAACGACATGGGCGTGTTGATCGGCGATGCGATGAAGCAGATGAAGGAAGTTCCCCGGATGCCTCGCGTCAAGAAACTCCATCAGGATCTGAGAGTTCTTCCAAGGTAGTGTATATCTCCGGACACCTGTTTGGCGCCATTGGTATTCTCATTAGGAACACCGCAGAAGCGGTTTTGTTACCCCTTGTTCATGAGCTAGCAAGATGGGGGGAGACCATTTTTGGTTGGAGCGGCCCTCCCTCTGAGCGGCAGCTTCCGACAGAAACTCGTATAGGAAGATATATTTCACGGACGATGAGGTAGTGAGTGTCAGTCAGGAGCTAGATTATTATCTCGTCGAATTTCAGAGGAAAATGCTTCATGAACAAGCGGACAGGTAACGAATCAGAGGGATAGAGTCGATTCCAGATCAGCATCGCAGCCATACTGGACATCGACTCTGTGTATCGTTTTACGTGAATCAAAGTCGAAAAGAACTACCCATATAAGTACCATTCGTCAAGCCATGGATAATTCCCGTATGCCTTGCGTATAAATTGGACTGCTTGATCAATCAGTTCCCATGCTTGCTGATAGCAAGGATATTCGAACAGCTCCAAATGCGGCGTAATCGGCTCGCCATTCGGGATGGTACGCATATATTCTCGAATTCGCTGCTCCTGCATACGCCCGAACCTTGTGGTGGACAGATAGGCGGAGAGCCATTTGTCATGCGGATAGCTTTTTCCATCCAGTAGGTAGGAGAGTTGGCACAGCTCCCTTACGATTGTGGCACAGTGCAGGCTTGTGGCGATGATATCGCCGCGCTTGAGCGGATGCCGCATCCAATCGAGCGTAAGCTGCAGGTTCAGATACTTGCTCTTGATGGCGTCCATGGAATTTTGAAGATACGAAGCGGATAACCGGGCTATCGTATCCTGGAAGCGCGATCCGCTGTCATGAACCGGAATGGCCTGCTGGAATTCCCATACTTGCGGGTAATTGTTCCCCAGGAAGTATCCCTCCAACATAGCGAACGTCTCCACATGGTAATGACCCGCCCAATCCCCGATTGGCAGAAAAACGCCGTCCTCCCGCGTGATCAAGCCAGCTTCCTTATAGCCGCTGACGATGTTCCCGCGAACATCCTCATCACAGAAGAAGACGAAGTCAATATCCGAATACTCGTCGCAGTTGCCGCGGGACACGCTGCCTTTGACGACGAGCGAGAGCTTGTCCCAATATCGGGACAATACCGGATGATTGGATAACTCCCCGGCATATACGTGTGCTTGCTTCAATAATTCCTTGCTTCTGTCATTCATGTTGTTCATCGGTATACCTTCTCTCCTAGTCTTCTTCAACTTTTATTCTTTGGAGCTTGATATTTTTCTTCTTGATGTGCCTAATGATCATGAACAGCGCGACAGGTACCGCAATCAGGGATGTAACTAGCTCTCTAACCAAATCTTCAAGTCCAAGGTCCTTGATTGCGAGGGCGGTTATGATGTAAAAGAGCAGATAAAAAAGTAGAAAACCGACAAGTAAATCAATGACTTGAAAAACAGAAAATAGCAATCCTTTTTCATTTAATTTTAGCGCGACGAGAGAAAATAGGGTGCTCAAAAAACTGCTGACCAATGCTGACCACATGATGTTGTACTGACCTGTGGAATATATGATCCCATTACCTAAAAGGATTCCGAATGAAGAAAAAATGGTAATTAAACTTGGCTTTTCCAAAGAAGAACAATCCTCCTAGTTGAATTGGCGTACATCAATAAGTATCGGCAAAGGAAAGCAATTTCGACAGTCGCACAAATACGCTCGCGGAGGGCAGGTTCTTATCTGGTTTCCAAAGGAAACGGGGAAATGCGGTTATCCCCTTTGGGCAGACCATGCAGCAAGCACATTTAGAAGATGAAGCTTGCATAGCCGCCAAAGGGGTTATTTATATTCCAGCGCAAGCCGTGTTAAAAGGGCTTCATCCCCAATGTATCGATTTTCTCGCCTGTAATATCCACGCCCATTTTGCTTGTAATGTCACGGTAATGTCCGGCACGCCGCTTGATGGCGCCATTCGTGTCATCCAGATTGGCCTCCAAGCCGTTCAGAACCATAATGCTGACGCCGAATCCAGGCGGGGTTAGTCCTTGCGCAGCTTCCTCTTGCGAAGGCTTCCATCTGCCTATCATCACATCATGTGCCGAAGGCTTCGGCGCTTGCGGGGTCATCCAGAACAGGATGGCGGTCGCGAATCCAAGCTTGCCATCGGCAGCGATAGCCTCGGGATTTTTCAGAAGCACGTTTTTGTCACCATAGATGATGGCACTCATTAATCCGTAGTTGAAATTCCAGCTTAACATGATCGGACCGCGCCCATAGTATTTCTTGCCCGGAAATCCCGGATATTCTTTGCTGCTTGCCGGGTCCACAAAATCAGATTTGTTTTGGCCCGTTCTGCCCGCGATATTTTCATTCCAATAGAGTCCCCAGCGCAGCATGCCTCTCGGCGCTTCATCCCAGCCGCCGCCCGTTTCATGAGAGAGATTGGCCAGCAGGGCAGCCAGATCACGCTTGCGATCCTTTTCCAGTCCTTCATTTAAAAAACTGCCGAAATCAACAATTCGGGTTATGACTGGCTTTTCTTTATTATCAGGTGAATTGAAATCCGCAGAACGTACAATTAGTGTCTCTGTTTTTCCCTTTTTCTCCAACCGGTATATTTCTTGTGCAGAGTAGTTACCTTCGCGGTAGGACACTTTGTACTTCAGATTGGCTACCAGGCGTACCGCGTCGATGAAGTTCCGGTAGGAGTAATAATCTGCCTGATTCGGATTGTAATCCGCTTTTCCTTTGTTGAACGCATGCCATTCCGGGGAACCGAGGCGCATCGGGAATAGCGCTTCATATTCTTTCTCGGGAAGAGTGGAACGGACGGCGTCCACTGCCTTATCTGGAGAAAAATCCTCGTCTGTCCCATCCCACAGCACTTCAATCTGCTGCCTGCTCAGAATGCGGCTTTCTCCGACGGCCATTTCGCTGTTCAACTTGTGTTCGGCATGGATGCCTCCTCCCGTCTCGCAAGCCGCCGATGACGCGCTGAGCGGAGTGACGAGCAGGGAGGAACCGAGCGTCAGGATCAAAGTGCAGCGAAGCAGTTTCTTGGAATTCGGATACGCGGAATTGTTCATCACCATTCTCCTTTATTTGACGGATGCAAGGCCTTTTCCGTATTTATATCGTTTTAACTTTTGATTATGATACGTCTTTTTCAAGTTATCGTTGGATTGAAGGATTTCGTTGGGCAAAAGGCAGGCATACAGCAGATTCTCCATGGTACATATACAACAAGCAGATCTCTGGAGTGCGACATCCGCTTGTTGTTCTTTGCATTCCGTGCTATTTTAAGTGCGTGAACTAGAAGGGAAGGGGGAAGTGGCATGCGATACTTTCCGCTCGGAGATACCGCGGTTGTGGTGGAATTCGATACGGTCATCGGACCGGCATCTCATGAACAAGTCCGATTGTTGTCGCTATATCTCGATCATCATCCGATTCCGGGAATGATCGAATATGTCCCCGCTTTTACCACGGTGACGGTATTTTACGATCCTGTAGTGCTGCGATATGCGGAGGCGCAAGCGAAGCTGGAGAAGGCCGTAGCGCAGACGGCAGAGATGCGGCTGGAAAAGAAAGTGCGCACCGTCGAAATTCCGGTATGCTACGGTGGGGAATTCGGTCCCGATCTGGAGGATGTCGCCGCGCATAACCGGTTGACGGCCGATGAGGTTGTACGCATTCACAGCAGCGCCGAGTACCTGGTATACATGATCGGGTTTGCTCCTGGTTTTCCGTATCTCGGCGGCATGCCGGAGCGGATTGCGACACCGAGGCGCTCTTCTCCGCGTCTGGCGATTCCGGCAGGCTCGGTCGGGATTGCCGGGATGCAGACGGGGGTCTATCCCATTGTGACGCCAGGCGGCTGGCAGTTGATCGGCAGGACGCCGGTTCCGTTATTTCGCCCGGATATGACCCCTCCGACCTTGCTAAGAGCGGGGGATACGATACGCTTCGTCCCGATAACCGAGAAGGAATACGATTGCTGGGAGGGGCATGCGGTATGAGCATCCGCGTTGAGATGGCAGGCCTGCTTACGACGGTACAGGATAGCGGGCGCTTCGGATTCCAGAAATACGGCGTGCTGGCGAGCGGCGCTATGGATGCGGTGGCGCTAAGACTGGCCAATCTTCTGGCAGGCAATCAGGAAGGGGCGGCGGCTCTGGAGATTACGCTAATAGGGCCTAAGCTTGTATTCGAAAAGGCGGCAGTGGTTGCGCTGGCTGGCGGTAATTTGTCCCCTGCCGTGGACGGTGTGTCTCTTCCGCTATGGCGGCCTGTCTTTATACCTGCAGGCAAGACGCTCACCTTCGGCAGGGCGGTGTCCGGCTGCCGGCTTTATCTTGCGGTCGCAGGCGGGATTCATGTTCCCGAAGTGATGGGCAGCCGCAGCACGTATTTGCGGGCTGGCATCGGCGGATTTCGCGGCCGGGCGCTTCAGGCGGGAGATGTGCTGGTGACGGGAGCGTCCGCTGCATGGCCGGAAATGTCTTCGGACGAAGTGGTCGTGCTTCCGTGGGGGGCCAGCCATGAGCTTCGTCCGGCATATCAGGACAATCCGGTGCTGCGTGTAGTACAAGGACCGGAATATCATCGCTTCGATGAAGAGACCAGACGGAAGCTCTGGACGGAGCGATTCCGCGTCACGCCTCAATCTGACCGGATGGGATACCGGTTGGAAGGCGTACCGCTGGCATTGGCCGATCCGCTGGACATGGTCTCGTCAGCCGTTGGCGCGGGCACGATTCAGGTGCCGCCGGAAGGCAAACCGATCGTGCTGCTGGCCGACCGGCAGACGGCTGGCGGATATCCTCGTATCGCGCACGTGATTAGCGTAGATCTGCCGCTGATAGCCCAGGTGAAGCCGGGTGGACAAATACGGTTCGAAGAGGTTTCTCTGGAGGAAGCGCAGGATTTATATGTGATGCGGGAGAACTGCATCGCTCAATTCAGGCAGGGACTGGCTCTGCAAGCGCGTTAGGAGGAATTCATATGTACAAAATAGATATCAACTGCGACATGGGAGAAAGCTTCGGCGCTTACCGGATGGGGACGGATGAGGAGATTTTGCCGTTCGTCACCTCGGCGAATATCGCCTGCGGCTTTCATGCCGGCGATCCGTCGGTCATGAGGAAGACGGTGGCCGCGGCGCTTGCGCACGGGGCTGCCATCGGGGCGCATCCGGGACTGCCTGATCTGGCGGGCTTCGGCCGCCGCAATCTCGACATCACTCCGGAGGAAGCCTATGACATTGTCGTGTATCAGGTCGGCGCTTTATCCGGATTCGTCAAGGCGGCAGGCGGAACAATGCGGCATGTCAAGCCGCACGGCGCCCTGTACAACATGGCCGCTGCCCGCCGCCCATTGGCTGATGCGATCGCCCGCGCGGTCTATGACATAGACCCGGAGCTCACCGTGTTCGGCCTGTCGGGCAGCGAATTGGTACGGGCCGGGGAGGCCGCAGGTCTTCGCACTGCGCATGAAGTATTTGCCGACCGGACGTATCAGGCGGACGGGTCATTGACGTCGCGCCGGGAAGCCCATGCGCTGATTACGGACGCCGAGAAAGCGGTGCAGCAGGTTGTTCGCATGGTGCGGGAAGGCGTTGTCCGCTCCGTACAGGGCCATGACGTGGCGATTCAGGCCGATACGGTCTGCATTCACGGCGACGGCGCTCATGCGCTTGCCTTTGCCCGCAGCCTTCGGGAGCGGTTGGAAGAGGCGGGGATTGCGGTTAAGCCTGTGAAGTAGAGAGGGAGCATAGTTGGTATGGGGAGTTGCGGTGACCTCGTTCGAACGGGTGGAGCCTTGGGACAGGAGTCCTTTGCCGCTCCTGTCGGCATGGTTCGAGGATGAGGAAGCGAGTGCGGGAACGAATGGACGGGATATTTCGGTTGGAAATGGTTCGGTAACACGTTGAGCAATGACCCTGTAGAATGCGCATTAATGCGCGAAGTGATGAATCGTTGTATATACGGACTCGAAGGGCACTATATTACGAAACTGCAAAATGTGGTAACTTATATATAATAGATTTAACGATAGAGAAGCCCCCAAGTTCTAGTGCGAATGTATAGTGCACATGAATTTCCCGGGGGATTCGCACCATAAAATTTCTATATTATAGGAAAAATCCATTTTGTGGTTTGCGACAAAGGTGAGAAACGACCTGCTTTAGATTGATTTTATAGCTAATTTGATTTGTTTAATCATAACAAGAACGAAAAATGATTGGAACAATCATTTTTCGCTGTCGCATCCTACGCGGATGCGTGGATTGAAATAATACCAAATTGTGAGAAGTACCAATTTACAAATGGTCGCATCCTACGCGGATGCGTGGATTGAAATCGAAGCTGGACTTTGAACACGGACGAGAAATCGACATGTCGCATCCTACGCGGATGCGTGGATTGAAATATTGTCAGCGGCTCCGAATTGTACATGTACTCGCTAGTCGCATCCTACGCGGATGCGTGGATTGAAATACAGCGACTTGGTAACGACCAATGATGAATTACGTCGTCGCATCCTACGCGGATGCGTGGATTGAAATTTTTGAGTTTTTAGTCGAAACGAAATGCGGCAGGTCGCATCCTACGCGGATGCGTGGATTGAAATTTTCATGTCAGGCTCTGTATTCGGTGACCAACGGTCGCATCCTACGCGGATGCGTGGATTGAAATAGGAGGCCGGATTGAGTGATATTGCGCTTTATGTACGTCGCATCCTACGCGGATGCGTGGATTGAAATCTAGCCTACCCTCTTGGATGGCTTGTAGCTCTGGTCGCATCCTACGCGGATGCGTGGATTGAAATACGCATGGTATCTATGTTTGCTTTAGCTAATCATTGTCGCATCCTACGCGGATGCGTGGATTGAAATGCAAGCGACTATTCCTAATCGCTCGCTGCGACGGTGTCGCATCCTACGCGGATGCGTGGATTGAAATCGATTACATCATGAAGTTCAGCAGTCGTGGTCGTGTCGCATCCTACGCGGATGCGTGGATTGAAATTTTTTGAACATTGCCTTCGCAATGATTACCTTTGGTCGCACCCTACGCGGATGCGTGGATTGAAATAAAATGAATCGCTCCTCTCGCGAACTAACTCACTTCGTCGCATCCTACGCGGATGCGTGGATTGAAATAAGTAAAGAAGCCAAGGCCCCAATAAAGCACGCAAAGTCGCATCCTACGCGGATGCGTGGATTGAAATAAAATCAATCCTGGAACAACGAGCGTAAGCAAAAGTCGCATCCTACGCGGATGCGTGGATTGAAATACCCAGGAGCCCGAAAAGGTAATGAAAGCCGTCAGGTCGCATCCTACGCGGATGCGTGGATTGAAATACGTCAAATCGTACATATGTTTGTTTGCGTATACCCGTCGCATCCTACGCGGATGCGTGGATTGAAATTCTGATAAGTATAGATGCTTACCCATGTTTCAATAGTCGCATCCTACGCGGATGCGTGGATTGAAATCTGGGGATTAGTATCGCAATGAATGAAGCAGTGTCGTCGCATCCTACGCGGATGCGTGGATTGAAATTTCCGGGCCGCAAGCGCCCAGTGGAAGTACGGGCCCGGTCGCATCCTACGCGGATGCGTGGATTGAAATCCATAGCCTTTGAAATAACCGGCATTCACCGGAGTCGCATCTTAGGCGGATGTGTGGATTGAAATGGCCAGCACACGTATGTGCCCGGGTCGTTCGCCGTCGCATCCTACGCTGATGCGTGGGTTGAAATCGCGCCTTGAGAGACAGAGTACTTGCGACTATTCGTCGTATCCAAAACATATGAAACCCAAAAAAGCATCCTACCCCCGTATCAAAAGATGACGCGGGGGCAGGATGCTTGTCTTTTTTATAGAACACATGTTCCCTGACAGACTGTTGTCACTTTCTTTACCCATAATAGAATTTATAGTATTAGTACGAAGGAAGGTGAGGATGTACGCAGCTATGAATACGACAGTTAGCGAGCAGCAACAATTGCATCCAAATGTGGTGCCATATTGGCGAATTTATCGGCTTTTCTCTGCATTGAAGCGGACTGCGCTGGCAAGCATCCCGATCATCGTTTATTTGATGTGGTTGCCCCAATGGAAGTGGATCTTATATGTTGTTGCGGCCTATCTCTTGTTTCATTGGAGCAAAGACGTATTCTATATCATATATGGAGTTCGCTTCAGCTATGCCCGAAGAAGTTACGTCCTGACAACGGATGAGATTGTGATTCGGTGGGGCAGCATATGGTCTGTTAATTCATCGGTTATTCCGCTTAGCCGTGTTCAGCATGTAGATATTGAACAGGACGTCATTCAGAAAAAGCTGGGCATATCTGAAGTCGTTATCGTAACGGCAGGCGATGCGACTGGCATCGTCGGTTTATTGGAAGATGATGCGAATAAACTGCGGCGGCAGGTCATTGAACTGGCGAAAATAGGTGAGACTGATGCGTACAATCCATAGACAACATCCGATCAAGATTGCCGTACATTTGTATCGAACGATCCGCTATATGATCATCCCCTATGCTCTCTTGTTATTTAAGGAGATCAAGGCCGGCACAGGTCAACAGCCTTATTGGGTATATGGGGTGGCAGTCGTCATTGGTCTATCTATCTTGCTGTGGTCTATTATTTCCTGGTGGAAGGACTCTTATCAGATTGGGGAATCTGAGATCGTCATTCAAAGAGGAGTCCTTATCACCACCCAACGGACAATTCCGCTGGAGCGAATAACGAATATATCGATAGAACAGACTTGGACCGATCGACTAGTAGGTTCGGCGACTGCCGAATTGCACACTTCAGATTCGAACGAAGAGGCTGATGCCAGGCTCGTGTTGACTCAACGCAACGCAGATATGCTCCTTGCCGGAATTAATCGACCGATGTCGCGTGTCTCGAATCAAGCGAAGCCGAATTGGGTCCTTCAACCCAAGGATATTTTGATGAGGGCGATTAGTTCCAATTCGTTCTGGCTGGGGGTTCCCCTATGTCTCACTATCGTAACGTATGTATGGGATTGGCTTGAACCAAGCACGGAAGAAGTAAGCATGGTCCGTTTTTTTCAAGATGGATGGAAAGAATTTTTGACGACGGAGTTTATACCCGTTCTGCTTGCGCTTCTTGGCATTATTGCCTTGTGCGTATTCACGTCCTGGTTGTTGTCCTTGGTCATGATGCAAATTCGTTATCACAAATGGTCCGTTATCCAAGACAGTGCCTATATTCATATCCAGTACGGATGGTATGAGAGGAAATCAACCTCCCTCCATACTGTGAAGATTCAGTCGATCCGGGTCAAGGAGCAGTTGTTCAGCCGTTATTTTGGTTATGTGTCCATCTGGATGGATTGCGTTGGGTATGCAGGGGAGAAGAAGGTGAAACTGCTGCTGCCCGCGATCCACAGGTCAGAGATGCATGCTGCATTGGAGATGCTGTTGCCCGAATTTACCATCGTGAACCCGCAGCGTCATTTACCAGCCGGAAAGGCGATGTATTTTGTGTGGATTCCCGTCATTGCTGTAAGCCTTGTCATCTTAGTCTCCGCAATTTTGGCCCCGTGGGCATGGTTGATGCTCCCGTTCGCGGCAGCGTTATTTTGGCGGGGGAGCCGAAAATATTCGGGAACGCTATGGGACGTTCATGGCAATCAATCTGTGATCGCGAAGCCGGGTCTTACGCGAACTACAGTCTATGTACAGCGCCAAGCGATCCAATCGATAACTTGTCGTCAAACTTGGATCCAATGCCTATTTGGCATTTTCCAGATTGAACTCTTGATAGATTCGCCATCGAAAGCGAAGGAATACGTATTTATCGGCGCATCCCATGAGGATGTACAGCAGTTATTAAAATGGTATAAAAATACAGACAATTCCAAGTGCCCATACACTTTTAACAAGGAAGAGGTTATTTAGTCCGGTTTTTTTTGCAGGAGTAGGCAGGTAGACCTATGGATGGTGTCGAATATCCAATATTTATAGGATATTATGAGAGCATCTGGAGGAGAGTACAACGATGTCGAATAGAATGATTCGGCTCATGAAAATGGTCATAGCCATACAGGCGAACCCTGGCATATCGGCGCAGGAGCTGGCCGACAAATGTGAAGCTTCGGAGCGAACCATATATCGGGATCTGCGAACACTAGATCTTGTCGTGCCTATAACGAATGATGGATACGGAACAGGATATCGCTTTATAGGCAACTTCGCGATGTATCCGCTTAATTTTACAGAAGAAGAGGAGATGGTCTTCTCCGTCCTCCCTTCCATGTTGGATAATAGCAAGCTGTCTCCCCTGTTCGATTCGGCATACGATAAAGTCATGGCGACGCATGTTAAGGAAAAGCAAAAACGCAGGGAAGTAATGGAGGACTTCACGAATCTGATTCAGATGGGGACCCCTGCTTACAGGGCAGATCGTGATAGTCCAAATTACCTGCTCTCTGTTATGGAAGCGATTATCGCTCAGAAGACACTTCGTGCAGTATACCATACTCAAAGTCGCAATACAGTGACAGAGCGAGAGATTGATCCGTACTGTCTTGTGCCTCGTGAGCAACGCTTCTATTTAATCGGGTATTGTCATCGGAAGCAGGACATTTTGATGTTCCGCATGAGCCGGTTTCACCTCGTCGAAATGACGACTAAAAACTTCGACAAAGGCGACTTCGACATCCACCACTATATGAAGCATACCTGGTCGGTCCATCGGGGCTACTCGCTTATTACGTTCAAGGTCAAATTTCAGCCCGATGTGGCCAGGTATATCAAGGAAGAGGAGATGTTCGTGCGCCCCAAAATGACGGACTTGCCCGATGGAAGCTTATTGTTCGAAGCGACAGTCAACCATGAGCAAGGCTTCCTGAATTGGCTCGCCCAGTATGGCCCGTCTGCCGAAATTCTGGAACCGGTATCGATAAGGAAGCAGTTCATCGAGCGATTACGGCGTTGGATGGAGGTGTATAACTAATTCATCATCTGGAATATATAAGTTCCCTGACATTTAGTTGTTACCTGTGCGCGGTACAGTAAATACGAGCGGTGTAGAAAGGAGTGCTGATATGCAATCAATTGCTCATATTCGGGTGAGTGATATGAAGGTGCAAACCGTGGAACGGCATTTGCTGGAAGTGAAGACGCTGGCGGAAGAGTACGGTAAGAAATTGAATATTCCTCATGTCACCGGGCTGGCTGGCATGCTGCATGATATGGGGAAATATACGGAGAAGTTCAGGACATACATATTGGCGGCTGTGAGCGGAGCCGAGGATCGGCTGCGTCGGGGGGACGTTGATCATTCTACGGCGGGTGGCAGGCTTCTTTACAAGCGCTTTCATAATTATAGTAAAGAACCCTATAAAGTGATTTTGGCAGAGGTTGTCGGCAACGCAATTATATCGCATCATTCCTACTTGAAAGATTTTTTGAGTCCAGATTTGGAATCTCCTTACTTGAGACGGGTTGCTTGCAAAAAGTTGGAGGAGTTTGATCAGAGCGTCGAAGCCTTTTTTACACTTGTCATGAGCGAGCAGGAGTTCCAGAGATATGTGGATCAGGCGGCTGCAGAAGTGGAACAATTTCTGGTCAGAGTGCCTGCCAAGAGTATGGAACTGAAGCTGATGTTCCTGACCAAGTTCGTGTTCAGTGCATTAATTGATGCCGATCGAACGAACACGAGATGGTTTGAATTGGGGGAGCCGAACGAGCCCGAACAGAACGTGACGGCATTGTTTCAAGGATACTATGACAAGCTGATGGCGCAACTTCATTCTTTCGAGGAAAATAAAGACGCTGATACGCCAATTGCTCGGTTGCGGAGCGAAATGTCCGAGTTATGCGAACGTTTTGCCGCGAAGCCGTCTTCTATTTATACGTTGTCGATTCCTACCGGGGGCGGCAAGACGCTGGCCAGCTTGAGGTATGCCTTGAAGCATGCTTTAACCTATGACAAAAAACGGATTATTTATGTCGTCCCTTTTACGACGATTATTGAGCAGAACGCTGCCACGGTGCGGGAAATATTGCAGGATGAAGCGAATATTCTGGAGCATCATTCCAACGTCGTGGAAGTGGAGATGGAGGAAGACGACGAGGAGCAGGACGGGCTGGCGCTGACTGCGCGGCAAAAGGCGAACCTGGCTAAAGACAACTGGGATGCGCCGATTATTTTTACGACGATGGTACAATTCCTGAACGTGTTTTTCGCCCATGGAAGCAGGAACATACGGAGACTCCATAACTTGTGTGAAGCCGTAATAATATTTGACGAGGTGCAGAAGGTTCCGACGCATTGCGTATCTCTGTTTAATCAGGCGCTGAACTTTTTGAAGGAGTATGGGGGCTCCAGTATCGTGCTGTGCACGGCGACGCAGCCAGCGCTGCAGTTCGTGGAGCAGAGGCTGGACATGCCAGAGGACGCTGAGATGATAAGTAATCTCGATAAAGTAATTGATGCGTTCAAGCGTGTTGATTTGATCGATAAAGCTACCGAGCGGCCCTGGAGCACGGAAGACTTGGCATCCTTTGTCCGGGACACCGTTCAGGAAGCAGGCAATATTCTGGTCATCTTGAATACGAAATCGGTCGTTAAGTCGTTGTATGAGCGGTTGCAGGCGATGCAGGAACAACATCAGTTCGGCGAGGAAATCTTTTTGTATCATTTGAGCACGTCGATGTGTGCCGCTCACCGGTTTGCCATTTTAGAAAAAGTAAGGGCGCATCTTGAAGCAGAGGAAAAAGTGATTTGCGTCAGCACACAGTTGATTGAAGCGGGCGTTGATGTCAGCTTCAACTGTGTTGTACGTTCCCTGGCCGGGTTGGATTCGATTGCGCAGGCGGCGGGACGGTGCAACCGGCATGGGAAGGATGAGATGCGGAACGTCTACATTATCGATCATGCGGAAGAGAATCTGAAGCATTTGAAGGAGATTCAAATCGGCAAGGAACTGACACGCGCGATGCTTGTCGATATGGAGCGGGATGCGAAGGCGCATGGCGGCCAGTTGCTGTCGCAGCAGGCGATGGAATTTTATTTTCAGAAGTTCTATATGAGGCTGGAAGCGGATTTGAATAATTTTGTGCCTAAGCTGCGCAAAAATATGACGGACTTACTATATGCCGGACGGTATGAAACGGACAGCTATTTCCAGGCCTATCGCAAGAAGAAGGAAGAGGAGAAGGCGAAGGACACATGGCTGCCGCTAGTTCTCGCTAATAGCTATGGCACCGCCGCGAAATATTTTCATGTTATTGACGATTATACCCGCGCTGTGATTGTTCCCTATGGAGAGGGAGGTAAAAAAGTGATTGCTGACCTGAACGGGAGCGGCACGATCGATGATTTGACGCGTCTGCTGAAGCGGGCGCAGCAGTTCACGGTCAACCTGTATGAACATGATCTTCGCCAGTTGGATCGCAGTGGTGGATTGGAGAGCTGTCTGGACGGAAAAGTGCTCGTGTTAAAAGAGGGAGCCTACAGCGAGCATTTTGGCGTGGATCTGAGCAGCGACAGCGCGATGGGATTTTTGGGTTGTTTTTAGACGAGTAAAGCCTATCTTTTACAGATAGGCTCCTAATAAAATACTATATTTTTCAATCCGCGCTATTCTAGCGACAACTTAAGCTATTATAGCACAAATAAGGTATTTGAGAATGCGAACATTTTTTGATTTTCTGTTCAGGTATGAAACAGAAAGTTCATATAATATTTTATTAGATTATCATTGACCCTGTTTAGAAGAGAGTATAGTATTAAAGTGTATGAAAATTATGGAAAGGGGGAGGCGCGTTGATACGCAACAGCATTGAGTTCGAAGTGTTCGGGACTTACGCGTTGTTTACGGATCCCTTAACGAAACTGGGCGGGGAGAAGATGTCATATCCAGTCCCGACCTTTCAGGCGCTAAAAGGAATAGTTGAATCCATTTACTGGAAACCAACAATATTATTTGTTGTGGATGCCGTTCGCGTCATGAATCCGATTCGAATGGAGTCCAAAGGGGTTCGCCCGCTTGACTACGGCGGCGGCAACACGCTTGCGTACTATTCCTATTTGAAGGATGTTCGCTATCAATGCCGGGCTCATTTCGTGTTCAACCCGAACCGGCCGGATCTGGAATATGATCGTAACGAGCACAAGCATTATAGCATATTGAAGCGCTCCTTGCGGGCGGGAGGACGTCGGGATATTTTCCTAGGAGCAAGAGAATGCCAAGGTTATGTGGAGCCATGCGAGTTTGGCGAAGGAAAAGGCTTCTACGATGATTATGGGGATCTCCATTTTGGCACGATGGTACACGGCATTAATTATCCGGATGAGACGGGCAGGAAGCAGATGGAGACACGGCTATGGAATCCGGTTATGAAAAATGGTGTCATTGAATTTATTAAACCGGAACAATGTACGCTTGTTCGTCCCGTGGCTGAGATGGAACCGAAGACGTTCACGGCCGGGGAGATCGAGGCGGTTGAGGAACTGGAGGCCCGGCTGGAAGCGGAGGGAAGCCGATGAGCTGGTTGCAGCAATTATATGAGACGTATGAGTCGAACCTGGATCGGGTCGGGGTTGTCGAGAAGAGGCATAACGGGCAGGAATTTACGCTGCTTCCGATTTCTCATACGACACAGACGGCACATATTGAAGTTCGTGTTACGGAAGACGGGGAATTCCATTCAGCCATCGTCGTTGACAAGAGCGATGCCAGTACGTTGATTCCTTGCACAGAGGACTCCTCCAGCCGTTCGGGGACTGCCGTATTTCCTTATCCGCTGCATGATAAGTTAAGCTATGTGGCTGGAGACTACATTAACTATGGCGGACAAGCCAAGAAAGCGGATCAGTTCAAAGCCTATATCGAAAAGCTGGAAGAATGGGCTTTATCGCCATTTCGCCATCCTCATGTCGCCAGTATCTTTAAGTACCTGAATAAAAAAAGACTCGTTCGCGATCTGGTTGAAAAAGAGAACCTGTTGTCTCTAGATGGGAACGGTTGTCTGCTTGGCAAATGGGATAAAAAATACGGTGACGAGAAACCACCGCTGTTTGGCGTGCTCAATGGCGAGCAAGAAAGCGCATTCATTCGTTTTACGGTCTACTCCCCGGTTCGGCCGCTGAAGGAAGTGTGGAAAGATCCGGAGGTCTATGATTCGTTCATCCGCTACTATAACAGTAAGCTGGGCAACAACAAACTGTGTTATGTGACGGGGCAATTGGTGCCAGGTACGGACAAGCATGCGAACAAAATACGAAATCCGGCAGACAAAGCGAAGTTGATCTCGGCCAGCGATACAAGCGGCTTTACGTTCCGCGGCCGGTTCAGCAGCAGCCAGGAAGCGGCGGGCATTAGCTATGAGGTATCGCAAAAAGCACATAATGCGCTGAAATGGCTGATTAACCGCCAAGGGAAAATCATTGATGGGCGCGTCTTTCTCGTTTGGTCGAACGACGCGGTAGACGTGCCGGCTCCCGGAGAAGATACCTTCGCTCTCTTTCCGGAACAATCCGCTGCGCACAAAAGGGAGTCTTTTACGAGCGAAGGGTTGGCGCGGGACATTGGGAGCGCTCTGGCCGGGTATGGAGCAGGACAGAAGCTGTCGATTACGAATCCCGCTGTGAACCTGTTGATTCTTGATTCTGCCACGACCGGGCGTATGGCTGTGCTATATTATCGCAATCTGGACAAGAAGCATTACTTTGACAAGCTGGTGGAATGGCATTCCAGTTGTGTATGGCTACACCGTTACCGTAAAGATGAGAATGGCGACTATGTTCAATTTTTCGGCGTGCCGGCGACGAAAGATATTGCTTATGCTGCTTACGGAACATCAGCCAGCGACAAGCTCGTAAAAGGGCTGATGGAACGCATGCTGCCGTGCATGGTAGACGGCGTCCGAATTCCGGTGGATATTGTGAATAGCGTCGTTCGCCGCGCGTCCAATCCGGTGGCGATGGAGAAGTGGGAATGGGAGAAGACGCTGAGCATTGCTTGCGCGTTAGTCAATAAAGTTTATGAGAAGGAGGGGTTCCAGGTGGCGCTGGACAAGGAGAATACGGACCGAAGCTATTTGTTTGGGAGATTGCTGGCGGTGGCTGATATTTTGGAACGGCGTGCGCTAGGTTCAGAAGAGACGCGCGCAACGAATGCGATTCGCTATATGAACTCGTTTGCCCAGCATCCGGAGCGGACGTGGAGGGTGATTCAAGCGGGCTTGCAGCCGTATCAGGCGCGATTGGGCGCGAAATGCACGGATCTGACGAAACTAATGGATGAGATTCTATCCAAATTCAAATATGAAGACTTTAATGACAAGCCTTTATCCGGAAAGTATTTGCTGGGACTCTCCAGCCAAAGACATGACTTTTTCCAAGGAAAGAAGAAGGAAGAAAATCAAACCAAACAATCCAACGAAGGAGAGAATCAATCATGACCATTCTCGATCATAAAATTGATTTTGCTGTTGTATTTTCTGTGACCAAAGCCAATCCGAACGGCGATCCGTTAAACGGCAACCGGCCGCGTCAGAACTATGACGGCCACGGTGAAGTGTCAGATGTGGCGTTGAAGCGGAAAATTAGAAACCGGCTGCAAGATCTCGGCGAGCCTATTTTTGTCCAATCCAATGATAGAAATGATGATCAGCTCAAAAGTTTGCGCGAGCGGGCGGAAGCAAATGAGGCACTGGCGAAAATATTAAAACAAAAAGACGGTTCCGGCGAAGAGTTCGCGAAAATCGCTTGCGACCAGTGGATCGATGTCCGCAGCTTCGGCCAGGTGTTTGCCTTCAAGGGCAGTGGAGATAAAGGGGTATCTGTCGGCGTGCGCGGTCCGGTGTCGATACATACGGCAACGAGCGTTGATCCGATTGATATTACGAGTATGCAAATTACGAAGAGCGTCAACTCGGAGCCAGGCAAGGAGAGAGGCTCGGATACGATGGGGATGAAGCACCGCGTGGACTTCGGCGTGTACGTATTTTATGGCAGCATCAATACGCAGTTGGCGGAAAAGACAGGATTCACTATTGAAGACGCGGAGAAAATCAAGCAAGCGCTTGTGACGCTATTCGAAAACGACGCGTCTTCCGCCAGACCGGAAGGAAGTATGGAAGTCCACAAGGTGTATTGGTGGGAGCATAGCTCCAAGCTGGGCCAGTATTCATCCGCAAAGGTGCATCGCTCCCTGCATGTCAGCAAAAATAAGGAAGAAGCGAAAGCGTTCCAGGATTATGATATTGCGTTGGACGAGTTGGAAGGCTTGAAGGTAGAGATCATCGATGGCCTATAATGATGAGGATAGCTATTTAATGCTATCGGGCATCCAGCATTTTCAATTCTGCAAGCGGCAGTGGGCGTTGATTCACATTGAACAGCAGTGGGAAGAGAATGTGAAGACGATTGAAGGGCAGCATCTTCATCGTAATGCGGATCAACCGTTCACAAGAGAAAAGCGCGGCGACAGACTTGTCGTCCGCGCTATGTCTGTTAAGTCGCATGAATTGAAGTTGACGGGCGTCTGTGATGTGGTAGAGTTCGTGCAAGATAGTCGCGGAGTGCAGATTAACGGAGCTGAGGGCAAGTATATGGCTTATCCGGTGGAGTATAAACGGGGCAAGCCGAAGACCGATGAATCGGATGTGCTGCAATTAGCGGCCCAGGCGGTCTGTCTGGAAGAAATGTTGTTGTGCGATGTGCAGACCGGATATATTTTCTATCAAGAATTGAAGCGCCGTATCGAAGTGCCGATTACAGATGAGGTAAAACGAAGGGTCAGAGCGGTTGCGGCGGAGATGCAAGATTATTTTAAGCGCAACCATACGCCGAAAGTAAAAACAGGGCCATTTTGCAAAAACTGCTCGCTGCAATCCATCTGCCTGCCGGCCTTGATGAACAAACGGACGGTAAAAAGTTATATTGAGGGGAAGATCAAAGATGAAGCGTCTCCTTAACACGTTATATGTAAACCAGCCGGACGTTTATATGGCATTGGACGGGGACAATATTGTGCTGCTGAAGGGAGAAGAGAAGCTGGGCCGTCTTCCGTTGCACAATCTGGAAGCTATCGTCGCTTTCGGTTATACAGGAGCAAGTCCTGCATTGATGGGGTATTGTGCAGATCGGAATATTGCGATCACTTTTATGACGGTGACCGGCAGATTTCTGGCCAGGGTCATTGGACAGAGCAAAGGAAATGTAGTGCTGCGGAAAAAGCAATACCTTGTCTCTGAGGATGAGAGCTTGTCCGCGCAAATTGCACGCAATTTTATTGTCGGCAAAATTTATAACCATAAGTGGATGATTGAGCGGATGACGCGAGACTACCCGCTGCGAATCAATGTTGATCAGTTCAAGGAGATTTCCGCGCAGTTATCGTCCCTCATGCGGGAAGTACGGGCTTGTGAAGATCTGGAACGTCTGCGAGGCTTAGAAGGACAAGCTGCAGTCAGTTACAATAAGGCTTTTGGCCAAATGATTCTGCAACAGACAGACGATTTTTACTTTCATTCCCGTTCACGCAGGCCGCCGCTGGACAATGTAAATGCGATGTTGTCGCTTGCGTACACATTGTTGGCAAATGATATGGCCTCCGCATTGGAAGCGGTCGGGCTGGATGCTTACGTCGGATTTTTGCATCGCGATCGTCCGGGGCGGGCTTCACTTGCTCTGGACGTGATGGAAGAGCTGCGGGGAATCTATGCGGACAGATTTGTTCTCACCTTGATTAATAAAAAAATTGTGAACAAGGATGATTTTTACAAGAAGGAAAACGGCGCTGTCTTGATGACAGATGAGGCGAGAAAAAGATTTTTGCAGGCATGGCAAGATAAGAAACAAGAAAAGATTGTGCATCCCTATCTGGGAGAGAAAATCAGTTGGGGGCTTGTCCCGCATGCCCAGGCCCTGTTGCTAGCTCGTCATTTGCGTGATGATCTAGATGAGTACCCTCCATTTCTCTGGAAGTAGGTGGTATAATTGTTGGTACTAATCACTTATGATGTCAGCACGACCAGCATTGCCGGGCAGCGCAGGTTACGTAAAGTCGCAAAGTTATGCCAAAATTATGGTCAGAGAGTGCAAAACTCTGTTTTTGAATGCAATGTAGACGCAGCTCAATTCGCCAGCTTGAAGATCCAACTTATCGATATGATTGATGAAAAGGAAGACAGCCTGCGATTTTATCAATTAGGAAACAACTACAAAAGCAAGGTGGAGCATATTGGCGTGAAGGCATCGATCGATATGGAAGGGACCCTAATTTTCTAGTGCGAATGTGTAGTGCACATGAAATCCCCGGGGGATTCGCACCACGGTTTTTCTATATTATGGGTAAGTTTTATTTTTTAGGTTGTTGTTGGAGAGGGGAAATAAGCTGCTTTTAGAGCTATGGAGTGGATATTTTGATTGATTCCGTCATATCAAGAGTGAAATATGATTATTGCAATCATTTTTCGCTGTCGCATCCTACGCGGATGCGTGGATTGAAATGTAATATCCTCGGCTTTGATAAGGATTCACAAGCACGTCGCATCCTACGCGGATGCGTGGATTGAAATGCTTGTGAGCCTGGGGAAGAGGTCGGGACGACAGTCGCATCCTACGCGGATGCGTGGATTGAAATATCCGGGTCATTGAGTCGCTGATTCCGCGACCAATGTCGCATCCTACGCGGATGCGTGGATTGAAATTGGGAGTTACGGTCCGCTAAAGACGAAAAGTCAGCGTCGCATCCTACGCGGATGCGTGGATTGAAATGACTTACAGCATCACAGACATCACGCAAATAAACGTCGCATCCTACGCGGATGCGTGGATTGAAATGCAACCTACACGGCAGCCAAGCGCTTCACCTACAGTCGCATCCTACGCGGATGCGTGGATTGAAATGAGCGAAAAAAGGGTGACAAGTACGTACACCGATAGTCGCATCCTACGCGGATGCGTGGATTGAAATTTAAAATCACACTCTGCGAACTATCATTCACGGGCCGTCGCATCCTACGCGGATGCGTGGATTGAAATTCAATTTCAATTATCAGTTCTTCGAGGTTAAACGTCGCATCCTACGCGGATGCGTGGATTGAAATTTCGATTGGTCACACCCCCGAACGTCCCATACAAGTCGCATCCTACGCGGATGCGTGGATTGAAATTCATCAACCTCGCGGAGCTTGTCGGCGAGTGCCGTCGCATCCTACGCGGATGCGTGGATTGAAATTCGCGCTGCGCATCGGCCAAAATCTCTCCGGCCGCGTCGCATCCTACGCGGATGCGTGGATTGAAATCCGGATTTCGTAGATATCACGCTTGATTTCTAAGTCGCATCCTACGCGGATGCGTGGATTGAAATATGATTTCGGCGTGCAGCACGTCATGCAGTGCCGGTCGCATCCTACGCGGATGCGTGGATTGAAATCGTACATCCCCAGCGCGGATAATGTATTCTTTCGTCGCATCCTACGCGGATGCGTGGATTGAAATGCTTCGGTCGCTCTCCGTTCCGGTATCCCGTCCGCTGTTGCATCCTACGCGGATGCGTGGATTGAAATGTCCAAGCAGATGATAGAAGACGGCTGCTGTGCCAGTCGCATCCTACGTGGATGCGTGGATTGAAATTGGTACTTTGATGCGTTGATCACATACATGGCATTGTCGCATCCTCCGCGGATGCGTGGATTGAAATTTTCAGTGTCTCAATACTGTGTACTCTTGCCATTGTCGCATCCTCCGCGGATGCGTGGATTGAAATGCCGGAACAGCCGTGCAAACCGAATTGCACGAAAGTCGCATCCTACGCGGATGCGTGGATTGAAATTTTGCTGTCTTTACAAAGGACACCCTGACGTTCAGTCGCATCCTACGCGGATGCGTGGATTGAAATCTTGTGGGGCGGATCTTGACGCTCCATAATAACCGTCGCATCCTACGCGGATGCGCGGATTGAAATATAGAATCATCAACTTCAAGTAGAAAACAGCTTACGTCGCATCCTACGCAGATGCGTGGATTGAAATATGATAGTTGCGGTATCGGTGGGTGTATTTGTCGTCGCATCCTACGCGGATGCGTGGATTGAAATCCGAAGGTGGTCAAGCTCGACACCAAGGGCGAGGCGTCGCATCCTATGCGGATATGAAATTAAAGTTAAAAGAGGAGGATAGTAAAATGAAAGCGATGCTAGACAAGTATAAAGGATGCCTAGTCGGGCTGGCTGCAGGAGACGCGTTAGAGACTACGGTGGAATTCCGTTCCCCGGGAACTTTTGTTCCGGTAACGGATATGGTGGGAGGCGGCGTATTTCATCTGCAGCCCGGTCAGTGGACGGACGATACTTAGATGGCGCTCTGTTTGGCAGAGAGTTTGCTCGCTATGAAGGGATTTGATCCGTCGATCAGATGAGAAGATACAAAGAATGGATGCGAGAAGGGTATATGAGCAGCACGGGAGAATGCTTTGATGTAGGCAACGCGACACGTGAAGCCATCCTGCGGCATGAAAGTACGGGGGAAAGCTACTGTGGATCCGATAATCCCATCGCTGCTGGCAACGGGTCTATTATGAGACTGGCCCCAATCCCGATGTATTATGCAGAGCAGCCGAGGTTGGCAATGCTCTATGCTGCAGCAAGCTCCAGGACGACCCATGCCGCTGCGGAATGCGTGGACGCCTGCAGGTTGTTCGCAAGCTTATATAATGGCTGTACTGAAAGGTTGGCCAAAGGAACGGTTGCTGGAGTCTGCGGCATTTGATGAATGGTTGGGAACAGAGCCCTTAATGCCGCGAATCGAAGCTGTTTGGAAAGGCTCTTATCGCCTTGGTGAGCCGCCTGATATTAAGGGTTCGGGATATGTTGTAAAGTCGCTCGAAGCCGCTCTGTGGGCCTTCGCCAAGTCGTCCTCTTTTGAGGAAGTCGCATTATTGGCGGTTAATCTCGGCGATGATGCCGATATCACCGGAGCGGTTTACGGTCAGTTAGCAGGAGCTTATTATGGTTATCAACGCATTCCGCAGCACTGGGTAAATAAGCTGGCGATGCGAGAATTGATAGTGAGCTTATCAATGAAACTATACAATAAACGGACCGATGAAAACTAACAAAGCAGTTTCACCATTCTTTTTTGGGGATTAGGGTTAAGGAGAAGATCATGGTGTGTGTTCAAGAACTGCAAAAATTAATTCAGCTTACAGGCACATTGGCTAAAGCGGAAGCAGTGACAAACGGAACTTATATTGTTTATAGAACGGCTGCAGGTCAGATTGTCAGAGAATATCCTCATGGTGAAATCGTACCAATAAACGAGCTTAGGTTTCCACAGGAAGGCTCACCATCTATCACTGAGGCAGATTTCTGCCGCGAATAACTGGAGCACCGCTGGTTCGATACCTGCAAAGCAAGATGTCGGACCTCCATCCTTCACACTTACGCAACAACCCCCACTTTTGCCTATCTCATACCTAACGATCACCTCCCAACTCCCTCCGGCCCAAAATACAACGACAGCTTTCCCCGTACATGCACTTCTGGGCCATCGCCTACATACAATGTATCGCTGCGCCGGGATTCGGCTTGCTGCGAGGAGATACCGCTCGGCGCAAGACGCAGAACAGAACGTTGTCAGACTCCTGGAGGTGGCTAGCATGACGGGTTTATTTGCTGCAATCGACGTGTTCATCAAGCAATTGACGCTGCTTGTATCCTGCGTCAAGAACAATGCGTTTCCGCAAGGCAATGCACAGTCGCGGAATACGCTTCACTGAGCACAATCTCCGCCTGGTTGCGCATATCGTCAACAGGTTTGAACACGAACCGATGTCAGGAAAATACGCGATTTATGCAGAGGAAGTTTTGTGCGATGAACTGGACAAGTTATTGGGGAGCAGCAAACTGGTCCGAAATAGGTCGACTTATCAGCTTCTGGGTTTTGAGTGGCGTTTGTTATACTATTGATAACATTGATTTTTAGTTCCGTACTGGTTAGAGAAATGTTTATGATGGGAGTGGTATCAATGGAAAAGGTAAGTTCACTGGAAGAGTTGATGAAGAACATCGAGAATATGAGCCGTGACAACTCCGTGTACCAATTTCATATTCTAGGAAAAGGAACGTTCACTCTCGTCTTGCAAGAGGAAGAGGAGCGGTCCATCCAAGCAGATGTTGAAGCGAATCCAGAACTGAAGGTCTTGATTGAACAAAGCCGGAAAGAGTACACGCTAGGTAAAGCCATGAGCACATCGGAAATACTGAAGTCCTTTTCTTCCGAGGACTTTCGATAATGAATCGTATCATTCTATGGTCTCCGGCGGTAAGAAACAAACTTGCCCAGTTTCGGAGCAAGCACTTCTCCCCTGAGGAAACGTTTGATTTTATCTCTCAATTGATTCTTGAAAGAGAAGCCTTACTCTCCAATCGGATATTAAGTAAAGCTTATTCGGAGGAAGACGGTCCTTATGCAGGCATGTCCCGCATCGTTATTAAGAGGTTTAGGCTCTACTTTGAACAATTTGAGAATGAGATTCTGATTGTTGCTGTTTTGTTTCCTGGGGAGAAATAAAAAATGACGGTCAGCAGAAAACCCATTGTAGCTCTGCCGGGACACAGTGGGTTTATTTATGTACGGAATATCCTCCATCTCATCGATCGTCAAGGTTCTATTTGCCTTCTGAATGGAAGACGCTCTGGTAGTAATGGAAGATTATGTTGCCTGGATGAAGTAACGCTTGATTTAACTGATGTCCCGCTCTGCCCTTTTTCAGTTGATGGAAGCAATTGTCCTTGATTTTGTGACGTGGTGCTTAAGCGTTATCCTTGAAGGCCTTTTGTTATCGTATCCTACGCGGATGCGTGGATTGAAATGTAAAGTCACCGTTATGAACAAGAAACAGGGCATATCGCATCCTTCACGGATGCACGAAGTAAAAAAGCGGCTCCGCTTGCGAGAAAATTAACTCACAACTTCAGCGGGCCGCAGGCCCCCCCACTGCCGCATCCGCAGAACAGCCTCTCGTACCTCCATTACTACGCACCTCCCGCAGGTTTTCCCTCTATCCTCATACCTAACGCTCACCTCCCAACTCCCTCCAGCCAAAAATACAACGAAGCTTTCCCCGTACATGCACTTCTGGGCCATTGCCTACATACAATGTATCACTGCGCCGGGATTCGGCTTGCTGCGAAGAGATACCGCTAGGCGCAAGTCGCAGAATAGAACGTTGTCAGACTCCTGGAGGTGGCTAGCATGACGGGTTTATTTGCTGCAATCGCCGTGTTCATCAAGCAATTGACGCTGCTTGTATCCTACGTCAAGAACAATGCGTTTCCGCAACCGTTGGCGGAAGAGGATGAGATGAAGCATTTGCAGCGGATGGCGGAAGGCAATGCACAGTCGCGGAATACGCTCATTGAGCACAATCTCCGCCTGGTTGCGCACATCGTGAAGAAATTCGACAACACCGGAGAAGACTTGGAGGACTTGATTTCCATCGGCACGATCGGGCTTATCAAAGCGATTGAGAGCTTCCAGCCGAACAAGGGAACGAAGCTGGCGACCTTCGCCGCCCGCTGCATCGAGAACGAGATCTTGATGCATCTGCGCTCTTTGAAAAAGACGCGCAAAGATGTCTCGCTTCATGATCCGATCGGAACGGACAAGGAGGGCAATGAAATCACGTTGATCGATATTCTGGGCACGGACGGCGATGAAGTGGTCGATAAAGTGCAGCTCAAAATTGAGAAGAGCAAAATTTACCGGAATCTGGACATTCTCGATGAGCGGGAGCAGGAAGTGATTCGCGGCCGCTTTGGGCTGGATGGGGGCGGAGAGGAGCGGACACAGCGGGAGATCGCCAAGGAGTTGGGCATCTCGCGCAGCTACGTCTCCCGGATAGAGAAGCGGGCGTTAATGAAGCTCTATCATGAATTTTACAAAAATAAAGGTCACTTGTAACAGTCGCATCAACGAAAAGGCCAGCCCTGTCCTGGTCCAATACGTCCACCGCTGTCCCGTGCAACACGGCCCGAGAGCCGTGCTGCGCGGGCATTCGCGTTAGGCGGGACCATCACGTCGTTCGGCGGCTCTGAATGGTGCCGTCCTGCCTGTGAATGACGATATCGGCTCCGACAGACGCCTTCCGTTGCTGAGCATATTGAACGGCCTCCTGCTTCGTCGGCGCCGTCATGAGCGGATGCTCCCGCCCTTCGGCCGTAACGGCCCAGTCCTCCCCGGCCGGGACGACGTGGAGGACGTGCTCCGGCCCGGGATAGTCCGGGAAGTGCTCTTCATGCCATTTTTTGGCCTGCGCGGTCGCGATCGCAATCGCGCGTCCTTCTTCCATGCCTTCCTCCAACAAAGCATTGGCGATCTCAATCGCCTTGGTCCGCACGTCGGACAGCAGATGCTTCATGGATGGAGGATAGTTGCGCTCGTTCCAGGGCATCCTGCTCCCCTCCTTGCTGCAT
This sequence comes from Paenibacillus dendritiformis, assembly GCF_945605565.1. Lineage (NCBI taxonomy): Bacteria > Bacillati > Bacillota > Bacilli > Caryophanales > Paenibacillaceae > Paenibacillus > Paenibacillus dendritiformis. Next base: position 2,690,827 of record NZ_OX216966.1, read on the forward strand.
AGGGTTGTCCATACTTTACCCGGATGCGCCTCCCGGCAAACCGGGCACCTGCTCCGACCGGGCGAATTTGCTATAATGAACGAGCCGGAACAACGAGATGGACGAGAGGAAGGAAGATGGCAATGACATCAGAGGCGAACACAGAAGAAGTATTCAGCAAGGTGACGGACAGCCCGGTGCCCCGCTACATATGCCGCCGCGTGCCGGATGGCGAGCCGAATTGGAAGGAGGCGGAGGCGGCCGTCCTGGCCGATGTCGTCACCGGGGAAGCTCCGCGCTACCGCACGCAGGTTCAGGCCTGCTGGTCGGAGCGCACCTTATATCTTCGCTTCGAATGCGAGGATGAGCGGGTTGTCAGTCCCTATACGAAGCGGGATGATCCGCTGTTCGAAGCGGACGTGGTGGAATGCTTCATCCAGCCGGGGGAAGACGGTGCCGCCTATTATGAATTCAACATCAGCCCGCATAATATCGTCTTCGACTCGCGAATCGTATGCGAACCGGGCAAGGAGAAGCTTTTCCAGCCCGAGTGGGATGCCCGTCAGTTGCGGACGACGGTAACGTATGTCGCCGAACCGAAGCGGCTCCTTGTCTATGAGGCGGCGATCGCGTTCGAGGATCTGGAGCGCGCGCCTCAGCCCGGGGACTGCTGGCGCATCAACTGGTTCCGGATCGACGAAGGCGAGGACGGAATACGGACCTTCGATGCCTGGTCGCCGACGGGAGCGGTGAATTTCCATGTGCCGGAACGGTTCGGGCGGTTTATATTCGAGGCATAGACAAGGCTTGCGCATGAGCAAGTTTTAGCAAAAAAAGTCTACTGCAAAGCCATAAACAATAGGCAGGCTTCCCGCAAGCGGCTCGAACAGCCGTAGCGGGAAGCCTTTGTCATGAAGCAGCCGGGGCAAACGGTTATTTTATGTCCGGCGTAATCGTAATTTCCGCTCCGCCTGCCGGGTGAATGAAGCTGAGCGCGAAGGTCGAGGACGCTTCCTCCCAGTCGAGATCGAACGGGTATGCCTGGCTGCCGCATTGCACGGTCACCTGCGCTGGCGCGGTCTGCGCATAGAACCGCAGCACCGCCCGGACACCGGCCGGTCCGCGCGCCGTATAACGATGGGACACCGCATCCCTCGCATCGGAGGAGCCGGCGTCCGGCTGCGGGACAACCCTTCCGGCCGCCGCCACGAGGACCAGCTCCCGGCCGGTCTGCTGCGCCTGCTTCAGATCATACAGCAAGGCCTGCTCCCCCGGCCGGATCGTCACGCTTGGCCGCACGGACAATTGCCCGTCGAACAGATCGACGAACGGACCGTTCAGCGTGACCGAATCGCTGCAGCAGCTCTCCTCGAGAACGGCCGCGGCCACGTACGGGCCCCGCTTGGCGACGAGCGCATGGGAAGGCGTCCAGCCTGCCGCCTCTGGCCCGTGAACCGCCGCCCATGCCGCCTTCACGGCTCCTCGCAGCCGATTGGCATCGTCCGCGGAACGAGTGAACCGGGCAGGATGCTCCGGCAGGTAGGCAACCGCTCCCCGGCCAATGCGCGTAATGGCCAGCTCCCCGTCCCGGCTATCCATCGCGGCTCCCAGCGTCTCGAACAGATGGCGGGCCGGGCTGTCATATGTATGCGATCCTGCGTTCCACCATTCGCGCACGGCATGGTACGGATCGCTGCCATCCCCGACATAGAGCAGAACCCCTCCGGCATGAACCCATTGCGCCAGACCGTAATGGACATCCATATGCTCCGGCTTCATGAATTCATAGCTGGCGACCAGCAGCCCATACTCGCTCATATAATGCGGAATCCGGCGTACATTATCCAGCTGGACCGGACGAACCGGATAACCGTGCTTCAACAGCGGCATCGCCAAGCCGAAGAACGCATCCCACGTAATATGCTCCATCTCGGAAGCGAACCGCTCTTCCTCCTGCACCTGCTCCCAATCCAGCGACAGATCGAGCCGCTGGTACATGCAGGAATCCGCGACCAGCACCCCGATGCCGGGAGGGGAGGCTGGCCGGGCCGACGCTCCCTCACCGAACGGGCTATCCGGAGAGCGGCCCAGCACTTGCTCCGGCGAACCGACCAGGCCACTCAACGGCATATGCTGCAGCGCGTGAATCACCGCCAGCAGGATCGTCCCGTACCCTTCCGGCAGCGGCACCTTGCCCGAGCGATCCGCGGACAAATATTGCCCGCCATAGATGCGATGCGGCCAAGGCGTCACTTCATAATGATCGATATGAGGGTGGAGCAGGGAAGCGACGACGGTTTTTTTATAATTGGCCTCGTAATCGTCCCAGGTCCGTCCAGGATGGTCTTCGATTGGATCGTGCAAGAACCACATGCTGCGGTCGCTGCCCCGCACGAGCTCTTGCATGACGCCATACTCCAAATACGCCGTCTCGAACGTGCGCTCCCGCCGCACGCCTTCATACACGTTCGGCACGCGGGAAGTTCCTGTCCAGACTTGCGCGATATAACCGTCGATGCCGGCAATGTCCATCATCTTCGACTCCGGGCTCACAATGCGCCATTGGCAGTAGTTGATGAGGCTGTGCGTCGCCACATAAAAATGGATATGACGCCCGTGCGCATGCTTGGCATATGACTTGAGCGCGGAGCTGATCCGCTCCAGCGCCCGGGCGTACAAATGCGCCTTCAGCTTGGACGCCCGGTACTGGGCATCCGGAGACTGATGAGGCGGCTGCCACGGCTCGTTATAATACAGCTCCCATTCCCGCCGGAACGAGGGCGAATACCCGGCTTCCACCCAAAATTCCGGCTCTTCCATATAGAAGGCGTCCACGCCGGCATCCACGGCTTTTTTCAGCCATTCCGCTATGTAATCCGCGAAAGACACCGTCGGCACCATATAAGGCACATCATCGGTCTCATGAATGAGCCGGGTCCCGTTGGCTCGGGTCTGTCCCTCGTCCCAATGCTGGCGCCCGTCGAACCTCCCGTTCAAATAAGGCTGGTATTCGCCCCATGCCGTTCCGGTCATGAGACCGACACGGTAGCCTTGCGCCGCCCAGCCGCGAATCCGTTCCTCCATCGTGTCATCCATCCCATACACCAGGACCATGTCGGCCTGCAGATCGATCGAAGCTTCATACGAAGCGATTTCCTGAAAGGCCGTCTTCTCGCCAGACCGCTGCCGATTCAGCATCGTCATCCCTTCTTCCTCATTGAAGTCATCATCCAGGCATTGTGGCTTGCCATGCGAATCGCCCTCCATTGTACACCTCGCGGGTAGGGTTGCCAACGGCTCCTATAGGAGCGGGAGGCGGCAGTCCTTCCTTCATATCGTGTCATTAGGATGTGTGCCCGAATCAGGCCCAGCTGCATACGTTAGAAGCATGGGATAACCGGAAAGGATGATGAGCTTATGGTAATGAAGCTGCGTGCACGGGATATCATCTTGGTGTTGTTCGTGCTCTTGGTCATCATTTGCCTCCTGCTGTTCGGACTGGGGCTGTAACGAACTTGGCTCTACCTAGGAACAGGACATAATTTTTTCACAAATGGCAAATACTGAACGCATATAACTGAATATCAGACTGTATGCAGGAGGTGAATCAATGGCGACTTCGGCCCAATCCGGGTCATCCGGGTCCTCAACTTGGACTTCCGGAGGAAAGACCATCTCGGAACAAGAGTATAAGCAGATCGCCAAGCAGCGTGAACCCTCCCGCCCCGTATGGAAAAATTGCGTACGGGCTTTTTTGGTGGGAGGAACCATCTGCTTGATTGGACAAGCCATTGAACAAATCTTAATCACGTTTTTCGATATGACGAAAAAAGACGCGGCAGGCCCGACGGTCGTTATTCTTGTGCTGGCTTCCGTCATTCTGACAAGCCTGGGCGTGTATGACAAACTCGCGCAATGGGCTGGGGCGGGCACGGCGGTTCCCGTGACCGGGTTCGCCAATTCGATGTGCTCCGCGGCGCTGGAGCATCGCAGTGAAGGCCTCGTCCTGGGGGTCGGCGGCAATATGTTCAAGCTGGCCGGCTCTGTCATCGTGTTCGGAACGGTGGCGGCCTTTTTCATAGCGCTCATCTATTTCATTTTCGGGATACAGTTCCAGCATTGATGCAGGACATTCCCAGATGGTAAAGGAGGCAATCCGATGCGTATAGGACGCCATACATGGCGGTTCGCCAATCAACCGGTCATTATCGGCACCTCGACCGTAGTTGGCCCTGAAGAAGGAAAGGGGCCTCTGGCCGCCGACTTCGACTTTGTTCACGAAGATTTGGATTTGAAGGAGCCAAGCTGGGAAAAGGCGGAGCGCAAGCTGCTGGAGCAGGCCTCCCAACTCGCCATCGTCAATGCGAACATTACGCAGGATGACCTGGATTATTTCGTCGGCGGAGACCTGATGAACCAGATTATAAGCAACTCCTTCGCCGCACGCGGGCTGGGAGTGCCTTACATCGGCGTATTCGGGGCATGCTCCACTTCGATGGAGGCGCTGGCCCTCGGATCGCTGCTGGTCGATTCCGGCAACGCGAATTTCGTCATGGCCGGCACGTGCAGCCACAATTGCTCTGTCGAGAAGCAGTTCCGCTATCCGACGGAGTACGGTTCCCAGAAGCCGCCTACGGCGCAATATACCGTGACCGGGGCCGGTGTAGCGATTGTCGGCAAAAAAGGAAACGGACCGAAAGTTACGGCCGCGACCATCGGCAAAATTGTCGATCTGGGCATCAAAGACCCGTTCAATATGGGAGCGGCCATGGCGCCGGCGGCCGTCGACACGATTCAGACCCATCTGACCGACTTGAAGCGAAGCCCCGCCTATTACGACATGATTGTGACCGGAGATTTATCTACTGTCGGTTACGGGATCGCCAAAGATTTGTTCAAAAAACACGACATCAACATTCAAACGACGAACTACCAGGATTGCGGGCTGATGATGTACGACATGGTCAAGCAGAAGCAGGATGTGCAAGCGGGAGGAAGCGGGGCGGCTTGCTCGGCCGTCGTCACCTACGGGCACATTCTGAAGCGGATGAGGCAGGGCGAACTGAAGAAGGTCATGATCGTGGCGACCGGAGCCCTCATGTCCCCGCTGTCCTACCAGCAGGGAGAGAGCATTCCTTGCATCGCGCATGCCGTAACGATCGAGATGGGAGGAGACGAATCATGATCTTTGTGTGGGCATTTATCGTAGGAGGGCTGATCTGCGTCATTGGGCAGCTGCTGTTCGATGTCGCGAAGCTGACCCCGGCGCATACGATGGCGCTGCTAGTCGTCACCGGCGCGATCGTTGACGGCTTGGGATGGTACGAGCCGTTGATCGAATTCGCCGGCGCAGGCGTAACGGTCCCGATTACGAGCTTCGGCAACTCCCTTGTGCACGGGGCGCTTACCGATTTGAAATCGGATGGATGGATTGGCGCCGTCAGCGGCATATTCAAGACGACAAGTGCGGGCATCTCGGCGGCGATCGTCTTCTCCTTCCTGGCATCGCTCCTCGTGCGCCCCAAAGGCTAAAACGCGATCCGAGCAGACAAGCTCCGCAACCTGAACAGGTTCGGAGCTTGTTTTATGGCATTGCAAAATGATTGAGGTGACGAGTTAACAGAGAATGTGGATACGGGAAAACGGCGTCGCGCAAAACGGTGGAAGTTGGATGAAGGAGTGAAATGGTGCGTGGATGCAGCAATTTCTGCTCATTAAGCCACTATTTGATTAAATTCCTGCAAAAGTACATTATTTTCACCGATTTTTGGCGATTATTGAGTGAACAGTCAGAAATTGATGTTGTTTTGCAGGATTCCCTGTAACGGAGTATGCATCATAAAGAAAGGCTGCAGTTTTGCAGTTTTCAATTGCGATCGCGAGAACCGCCCAATGCACACTCAAGTGCGTGTATAAAATGGCGAGTCGAGCTTTGAGAATCAGGGGGGCTATCTCACTCTAGTGAAATACTACTTGTGGGATACCCCTTGTTTTATGGCATTAATTAGCTTGAAGTCGAAATGAGTTGTTGATGTACCTTCTCCATAGAATGGTGTAAAATGAGGAAATGTAAGGCAACTTCGCTTAGGATCCCCATATTAATGACATAATAAAATTCGGTTATATTTACTTATATTACCATTATGGAGGAGGTTTTTCCTTGCATTCGCAATCATCGCTCCAATCGATTATGAAGCAGATCCAGTCTACGTTGGATCAATGTATATTAGGGAAGTCATTCGAGATTGAATTAATGCTTACCGCCATGGTGGCCGGCGGCCATGTGCTTATCGAGGACGTGCCGGGAACGGGCAAGACGCAGCTGGTCAAATCACTGGCGCGCACGATGGACGGGGTGTTCCGCCGTGTCCAATGCAATCCCGACCTGCTGCCGACCGATATTACCGGCGTGTTTATTTTCCACCCCAAAGACCAGCAGTTCGTGTTCCGTCCCGGACCGGTCATGTGCAACGTGCTTCTCGTGGACGAGATCAACCGAGCGACGACGAAGACGCAATCGGCACTGCTGGAGGCGATGGAGGAGCACCATATTACGGTGGACGGCGAGACCTTTGAGCTGCCCGTCCCGTTCATGCTCTTCGCTACTCAGAACCCCATCGAGTTCGAAGGAACGTTCCAGTTGCCGGAAGCCCAGCTCGATCGATTTATGTTCAAGATTAACCTGGGGTACCCCGATGAAGCGATGGAGCGGGCGATGCTGACTCGTCATGTGCTGGGACAGCCCTCCGAGCGGGTCGAGCCGATTACGGATATTACGGTGATTGAGCAGATGCGGGAATCCGCTCGCGGCATTCATATCGACGATGCCGTCGCTTCCTATATTATTGATGTGGTCCGTGCGACGAGGATTCACTCGCACATCGTGCTGGGCGCAAGCCCGCGCGCTTCCGTGGCGCTAATGCAGGCGGTCAAGGCCCGCGCCTGGATTCAAGGCCGGCGCTATGTTACTCCGGATGATGTCAAGGCGCTGCTTCCGTTCGTCCTGGCTCACCGCCTCGTGCTCGATATGGAAGCGAAGATGGAGGGGCTGACCGCGGAGCAAGTGCTGATGGACGCGGTCCGAGGCGTGCCGGTGCCGGTACGGATGGAGCTGTAGCATGAATTCGCCGCAGCTGCTGCCCCGCCGTCCCCGTTCGCGGAGACGGACATTTCTTATTGCTTTCGTCATTTATGTCAGTTGTGTTTTCTATTTTCTGTTCCAGGGCGGCAAGACATCCTTCATGCTGCTATCAATGGCCACGGTGCTTGCCGTCTATTGGGCATGCGGGTGGTTCGGGGGGCTGAATAAGGTTCAGGGCCAGCGTATGATCCGGACAGGGACAAGCCGGTTCCTGCCGGCCCAATCCCGCATCCAGGTGTCGGTGGAGCTGCGCGTTCCGGGATGGATTCCGCTGCCGTATGTCATCGTGCAGGACGGGCTGTACCGCTTCGATGAACTGTACAGCCAGGCAGAGTCAGCCGTGACTCTGAATGCCGGGCGGCAGGCCGTATGGACGTACCGGACGCCGCCGCTTCCGCGCGGGTCATACCGCTTGGATGCGACCACATGCTTGTCCAAAGATTTATTCGGCATTTTCGAGCAGCGCGGACATTTCCATACGCCGTCTTCCTTCTCCATCTTGCCGGCCACGGTTCCGATCCCGGCCTGGAGCCAGGCCGGCCATCAAGCGGTCCAGCCCGGACAGACGCAAGCGATGGATAAGAGGAGGCGGGAGTCGACGCAATTGAACGGCGTGCGGGACTACGTCCCTGGCGATCGTCTCTCGCGCATTCATTGGAACGCCACGGCCAAGACCGGCAGCTTCAAATCGAAGCAGTTCGATCAGGAAGTTCAAGCTCCAATCCTGATCGTGCTCGATGTAAGGAGAACCTCCTATGAGAGTCCGGCCGGCTTCGAATTGGCGCTCTCGGCAGCGGCATCGATTGCGCAATACGCGAAGGCGAACAGGCATCCCGCCTATTTGGCCGGAATCGGCGGCTCGCTTCATTGGTGGGACGCCGCGGCGCTTGCGCGCGAACCGGTCGCTTACAAGCAATGGTTGTCTACCATTGAGCCGGAGGCGCCCAATCCGCAAGTGAATGACCGGATTGGCATGATGCTGGCGCAGCGCGCTTCACTGCTGCGCGGGGCGGCCGTCGCCTGGATCAGCGGGGCGATGACGTCCGGCGATATGGCGGCGATCGGCGGCCTCCGCTCCCTTGGCGGCAGCGGCACGTTTATTCATGCTGCCGCCGAGACCGGCCCCGATGAAGCCGGCCTGCTTCGCGCTTTGGCGAAGCAGGGCTTTGAATATAAATGGCTGGATGATCTGAACCATCTTCCGAAGCTGCTTGGAGGTGGGATGACATGGAAGTGAACCGGCAGCCGAAGTCCGCTTACTCGGCAAGCTCCGTTCAACCGGCAGCGCCCGGAATGATGAAGCGCTGGCTGCTTGGCGGTTGGAGTGAGCGCTTGTTCTGGACTTGCCTCGCCGTTATGGTATGGCAGTGGATTGTTATGCTGGAGCCGTATTGGTATGACGAGACGATTGCGATGTCCAAGGACGCGCTCCTAATCATATGGGGAGTTACCGTATTATTTCCCCGGCAATTTTTTGGCCGGCTGCTTATTGGGCTGCCGCTCGTAATGCGCGTCATCTATATGGAACTGGTTCGCAATCATCTATGGATTGAGGACGGAGCCCGATGGGAGAGGCTGCAAGCCTTTCACCCTTATATTTGGTTCGTTATCGGCATCTGGCTCTGCTATGAAGCGATCAACCAGATTGTTCGCGGGTCGGGCCGCATCATTATGTGGCTGCTCGTTCAAGTTGCCGTTTTCGGCATCCTGGATTCTTTTACCGAGGATATTTTGTGGGATCAGGTCGCCTGGATTGTTGGCGCGGCGCTCGTATGGCTCATCGGGCTTCATTTTTCTCAGATGAAGTACAGTTATCCCGAGATGAAGCGAACTTCGCTGCGGTATCTTCTCCAGATGGCCGTGAGCGCTATCGTCGTCATTGCGCTTATTATCACGGTCGGGGTTAGCGTGCCCGGACTGGAGCCGATTCTGACGGACCCGTATACAGCCTGGACGAACCGGAACGGAACCGGCGGCAACTTCGTCGACCGCATCGTCTCGAACGTAACCGGAACCGGGACCGGAACGCCGACCCCGACGACTTCCGGCTACAGCAACCATGACAGCCAGCTTGGGGACGGCTTCCAGATGAATTATGAGCCGGTGATGACGGTAACCTCCGAAGCCCGCGGCTATTGGCGGGGGGAAGCCAAGGATATATACACCGGCCAGGGCTGGGTCGATGCGAAGCGGGAAGAGAGCCTGGAACCGATGAGTATCGGCGAGCGGTTCGAAGCCGACGACGCTCCTTCGAAGCGGATTCAGACGAAGGAGATTATCCAGAAGGTGCAGATTCAGAGCGATCAGATATACCCGGTCCTGTTCGGCATGTATTCCGTATCGGCCGTGGAGGAACTGGAAGGCGGCGATACGGAGAGACTCATTTGGAACGGGAGAGAGAGCGAGGTCCGGTACGAGGGGAGAGGTACGCCCCGCTATCCGACAAGCTATACGATCGTCTCCCATGTTCCGATCATCTCGGAACCGGAGCTGCGAGCCGCGCCCCCGGCCGAAGCGCCGGACAGCGTGTACCTGCAGCTGCCGGACCGCTTTCCGGAACGAGTCGCGGACCTGGCCCGGAGCCTGACCGAAGGGGAGACGAACAACTACGATAAGGCTAAAAAAATCGAACAGTATTTACGGACCCAGTTCACTTATACAAACGTCCCGGATCTTTCGAAGCGGACCAGCAGCGATTTCGTCGAGGGGTTTCTGTTCGAGATCAAGGAAGGGTACTGCGACTATTTCTCCACCTCGATGGCGGTCATGCTCCGCAGCGTGGGCGTGCCGACGCGCTGGGTGAAGGGCTATGCCCCTGGAGCCCGCGAAGGATCGGATCGTCCGATGATGACGGGCTCCTTCGATCCCGATGAAGGGGGCCGCTTCCGCGTTACGAATGCGGACGCGCATTCGTGGGTAGAGGTATATATGGGGGAATACGGCTGGATATCCTTCGAGCCGACCCCGGGATTTAGCATGCCGAGCCCGGAGCAGGAGGAGCAAGAGCCCGACACGCCGCCCGAGCAGGAGGAAGAAAAGCAGCCCGAAGTGAAGGAAGAGAAGAAGGCCGGCAAGCCGGAAGAAGATACTTCGCTTCCCGCATGGGTGATTACGGCAGCCCGCTCGATCGTGGGCGCTGCGCTGCTCGGACTCCTGGCATGGCTAGTTCGGCAATGGGGCCAGGCCGGATTCTCGCTGCGCTGGCTGCGCACCTTCCGCCGGAGAATATCGCCGAGCGATCGGGTCGTGCTTGAGACGGAGCTGTGGTTGAGCTACTGCCGGCTTCGCGGGCTGCGCAAGGAACCGCATGAGACGGTGCGCGAAGCCGCCTTGCGCTGGAGCGAGGGCCTGCCGCAGCTGGAAGGTCCCCTGCAGGTTATCGTGCCGATGTTCGAGCAGGCGAAATACAGCGGCGAGCCGCTGGAGCCATCCGATGTGGCCCGGTTCCGGGAGGCGGTAAGACAGTTCCGGCGCGTCCGCAAGCGTTAATCTCCGCTTCCGTGTCACGCTTGAAGCGGGAGACAGGGAGCCGGAATGTGACGAAATGAAGCCGTTCCGTACGGGAACGGCTTTTTTTTGCACGAAAATCAAAGAATATGGTATAGTTTTTCGTATGAAAACGAGGTGACTGTTTTGTTGGAAAGGCTTATACCCCGTCTTCGGGTAAGCTCCGTACACGATATTGATTTGGACAAGTTGGCGGAACAGGGCATTCGAGGCATCATTACCGATCTGGACAACACGCTCGTCGGCGCCAAGGTGCCGGAGGCGACCCCGGAATTGGCGGCCTGGCTGAAGGAAGTCGATCGCCGCGGATTCAAGGTCGTCATCGTATCGAATAATGATCATACGCGCGTATCCCGGTTCGCCGTCCCGCTCGATCTTCCGTTTATTCATGCGGCCCGCAAGCCGGCGCAGCGAGCTTTTCGCCAAGCGCTGTCGCTGATGGGGCTGAAGCCGGATCAGACAGCTGTCATCGGCGATCAGATGCTGACGGATGTTCTGGGAGGCAACCGGCTCGGCTTATTTACGATATTGGTGCAGCCTATCGCCATTCAGGACGAAGGCTGGGGAACCCGCATCAATCGGCGCATCGAGCGTTATGCGACGGCACGGTTGAAGCGAAGAGGATTGTGGCAAGAGGAGGAGAAAAGGTGAAGGACAATCAAGAGAAGCAAGTATGCAGCGGCTGCGGCGTTACGGTGCAGACCGGGCATGCCGATCAGATCGGCTATGTCCCGGCGTCCGCGCTGAATCGCTCGCCGCTGATTTGCCAGCGCTGCTTCCGGATCAAGCATTATAACGAAGCGGCTTCCGTTGCGCTGGATCAGGATGATTTTTTGCGTTTGCTGGGGCGAATCGGCCAGGAGGACGCGTTGGTCATCCATATCGTCGACCTGTTCGATTTTGACGGCAGCGTCATTTCCGGGCTGCAGCGGTTCGTCGGCAATAACCCGGTGCTGCTCGTCGTGAACAAGATCGATCTGCTGCCCCGTTCGACGAACTGGAACCGCTTGACGAACTGGGTACAGCGGCAGGCGAAGGAGCATGGCCTCCGCATATTGGACGTCATTCTCGTCAGCGCCAAGCGCAATGCCGGCTTCGAACGGCTCGTGGAGCAGATGAGCCATTGGCGGCGCGGCCGCGACGTCTATGTCGTCGGGGCGACGAACGTAGGCAAGTCCACGCTGATTAACCGCCTGATTCACGATTACAGCGATATGGATCGCGAGCTGACGACATCCCGTTATCCGGGAACGACCTTGGATGTCGTACATATTCCGCTGGATGACGGCAAGCATATCATTGATACGCCGGGCATCGTCTATACGAGCCGTTTGACGGAATTGGCCAGCCGGCAAGATCTGGGGGCCTTGCTGCCGGACAAGCCGCTCAAGCCGGCCGTCTACCAATTGAACGAAGGGCAGACGATGTTTTTTGGAGCGTTTGCACGCTTTGATTTCGTGGAAGGCGAACGGCAATCCTTTACCTGCTATATTTCAAACGGGCTTCCGATCCACCGGACGAAGCTGGAGCGGGCAGACGCCTTGTACGAAGAGCACCGCGGTGAACTGCTGGCGCCGCCGACGCGGGATCGCCTTGACGATCTTCCGGGCTGGACGAAGCATCAGTACCGGATCGCGACAGGCTCCGAGACCGATATATTCATCTCGGGGCTCGGCTGGATCAAATGCAACGGCAAGGAAGGCGCGCTCGTGGAGATCCATGCGCCCAAAGGGGTCAAGGTGCTGACCCGCCGCGCGATGATCTAGCACAATCTACCGGGGGGAGCGGATACCATGGTACGGAACGATCAGGCCGGGGCGATTCAGCCTCCGGCGGCCATCGACAGCTCGACCGCTGTCTTCGCGGTCATCGGCGATCCGATCAAGCATTCCAAATCGCCGCTGATGCACAATGCCGCCCTGCGGGAGCTGGGGCTGAACGCCGTATATACGGCGTTTCATGTCGCGCCCGAGCAGCTGGAGCAGGCCATCCAGGGCATGCGCGCCCTCGGCATCGGCGGAATGAACGTGACCATTCCGCACAAGGAAGCGGTCATGGCGTATCTGGACGAAGTGGATGAGAGCGCGAGCGTTATCGGCGCCGTCAACACGATCGTCAACCGGAATGGCCGGCTGATCGGCTACAATACGGACGGGCTCGGGTTCGTCCGTTCGCTGCAGGAGGAGATGATCTCTGATCTCCGCGAGTCCCGGATCTTGCTGATCGGGGCCGGCGGGGCGGCGCGCGGCATCGCTTATGCGCTGCTGAAGGCGGGTTGCCGCCGCTTGCATATCGCCAACCGCACGCTGGGACGGGCCGAGGCGCTTGCGCACGATCTGTCCGCCTTCGGGACGGTATCTGCCGTCCAGCTCGGCGAGCGGCCGGCTATCGATGCGCACGAGGTGGATATCGTCATTCATACGACCTCGGTCGGCATGCATCCGGACGTGGATGCGGTGCCGTTCGATCCGGACTGGCTGCTGCCGGATATGATCGTAAGCGACATCGTATACAACCCGCTGGAGACGGCTTTGCTGCGGGAAGCAAGCAAGCGCGGCTGCCGCCCGCACAGCGGGCTCGGCATGTTCGTGTATCAGGGCGCGATCGCGCTGGAGCTGTGGACGGGCGCCGCTGCGCCTGCCGCGTTGATGCGGGAGCAGGTATGGAATACATTGCGTCACGAATAAACCATTCTTGATATTAGACATATAAGGCAGGGACAAACATGCTAACAGGAAAACAAAAGCGCTATTTGCGCTCGCTCGCACATCATGTGCAGCCTATTTTTCAAGTAGGCAAAGGGGGAACGAACGATCAGCTTATCCGCCATATCGAGGAAGCGCTCGAAGTGCGCGAGCTGATCAAAGTATCGATCTTGAACAACTGCATGGACGATCGCTTCGAGGTTGCCGAGGAATTGGCAAGCCGCTCGGGCGCCGAGCTGGTCCAAGTCATCGGGAAGACGATCGTGCTTTACAAGGAATCGGCTGAACATAAACAGATTGAACTGCCATAAATTGGCGGAGGTGCAGACGTGAGACAAATCGGGATTATGGGCGGGACGTTCAATCCGATCCACCTGGGGCATCTGGTGGCCGCCGAATGCGCCCGCGAAGCCGCAAATCTTGATGAGGTGTGGTTCATGCCCGCTCACGTGCCGCCGCACAAGACGAATCATCCTCAGGCGGACGGCAAGCATCGCCTGGAGATGACCCGACTGGCCATCGCGGGCAACCCGTCGTTCCGGGCGAGTGATTGGGAGTTGGCCCGCGGCGGGGTGTCCTATACGTATGAGACCGTCATCTCGCTGCGGGCCGCCTACCCGGATGTAAGCTGGCATTGGATTATCGGCGGAGATATGGTTGATTACTTGCCGAAGTGGCACCGGATCGATGAATTGATGCGTCTGATCCGCTTCGTCGGACTGCACCGGCCGGGCATCCGCTGGAACGAGGAGAAGCTGCCGGCCGCATGGCGCGGCCGCATTCTGGCGGCAGACATGCCCCAGATGGATATCTCCTCGACGGATATACGGGAGAGAAGAGCGGCGGGACGCTCGATCCGGTATCTCGTTCCGGAAGCAGTCGAACATTATATGGCAAGGTGGGGATTGTATGAATCTGATGCGCCAGCAATTGATTGAGTCCGTCCAGGCGCAGATGCCGGCCGCGCGCTGGCAGCATACCCAGGGCGTAATGGATACGGCCGTTATTCTGGCCCGCCGCTTCGGTGCGGATCCGGAGAAGGCGGATCTGGCGGCGATTCTTCATGATGTCGCCAAGTACTGGCCGACCGACCGGATGGAACGCGTCATTCGCGAAGAGAATTTGCCGCCTGTGCTGCTGGAATACGACAAGCAGCTGTGGCATGCGCCCGTCGGCGCGGTCGTCGCCGCCCGGGACTACGGCGTGCAGGACGAGGAGATTCTGGATGCGATCCGGTACCATACATCGGGCCGGGCGCCGATGACTTTGCTCGACAAGGTCGTCTGTCTGGCGGATTATATCGAGCCCGGCCGTGATTTTCCGGGCGTGGAGCGAATCCGGGAACTGGCCGAGCAGGATGTCAATCTCGCGCTCATCGCCGGCTTCGATTCGACGATCGGCTTTCTGCTCTCCCAACGCCGGCGTATTTTTCCGCTTACGGTCATTGCGCGGAACCGGCTGATTGAAGATTTAGAGAAGAATTAGGGAAGCCTAACGGCATAAGGGAAACGGAGCTGCGTGCCATTCCGTTGCCGGGATGCCAGCCCGTATATGAAGAATTAATGGAGGTTACGATATGACCATTCAACCAAGAGAGCTGCTCGACATCGTCGTCGCGGCGGCGGAAGATAAAAAAGCGATGGATCTCGTCGTGCTCGATCTGCAGGGAATTTCTCTCGTCGCAGATTATTTCGTTATTTGCCACGGGAATTCCGATACCCAGGTACAGGCGATTACGAATGAGGTTCGCAAAAAGGTTCACGAGGCGGGCGTAGCGGTCCGGGGGATGGAAGGCTTGGATGCCTCGCGCTGGGTTCTGCTCGATCTGGGCGATGTCGTTATCCACATCTTCCATCGCGAGGAGCGCGAATACTATAATATCGAGAAGCTGTGGTCCGACGCGAAAGTTGTGGAGATGGCATGACGCTGACCGCGGGCACGATAACACGGCTGCAGGTGGCACGGGAGGTGTCGCCTTACGGCTTCTTTCTGACAGACGGGGAACAGGACGTCATTCTTCATTATTCCGAATTGACAGGTCCCGTGAAGCCGGGGGACGAGGTCGACGTCTTTCTATTCTATGATACGGAGGATCGGCTCGCATCGACGCTGAAGCAGCCGTATCTGACTCTCGATCAGATTGCGCCGCTCCAGGTGGCGGACGTTCATCCACGATATGGCTGCTTCCTGGAAATGGGCATCGGGCGCCAGCTGCTGCTCCCGAAGAGCGAACTTCCTGAATACGAGCCGCTTCATCCCCAAGTCGGGGACACGGTCTATGTGAGGATGGTCCACGACCGGGTAGGCCGGCTCGTGGCGCGCGCGGCGCTGGAACAGGACCTCGTTCCGCTGGCCTTCCCTGCGCCGGATGCTTGGCGCAACACATGGCATGAGGCCATCGTCTACCGGCCGTTGAAGATGGGGACCTTTCTTGTGCTCGAGGGCGGCCCGATCGGCTTCGGCGTCATCGGATTCCTGCACGAGTCGATTCGGCCGCGGCCGCTCCGGCTCGGGGAGAAGGTGCGCGTGCGCGTCGCCCATATTCGCGAGGACGGCCGCGTGAACGTGACGATGGCTGAGCGCAAGGAGATTGGCATGGATCTGGATGCGGAGCGGCTGTTCTCGTTTCTGTGGGATCGTCCGAACGGGGCGATGCCGTATTCCGACGAGACGCCGGCCGATATTGTGAAGCAGCGGTTCGGGATGAGCAAGTCGGCGTTCAAGCGCGCGGTCGGGCGCTTGATGAGGGCCGGCCTCGTCAAGCAGCAAGGAAGCTGGACGGAGCTGACGGAGAAGGGCTCGGCGATTGGCGCGGATCAGCTCCAGCAGATCCTGCAAGAAGAGAAGCCGGAGCCGCCGCGGCCGAAGAAGCGTTAGCGCGCGGTTAGGTGAAGAAGCGCTAACAACGCCGCCGCGCGAGGGAAGGACGGAGAGGCTTGATGGAATCTTACGGCCGCTTTGCCGCGGTCTATGACCGCTTGATGGAGGATATGCCTTATGATGCCTGGGTGGAATTCGCGGAGGAGGCGTGGCGGCGCTATATGCCGTCGAAGCCGGAGCGAATCGTCGACCTGGGCTGCGGAACGGGGAACATTGCGCTTCCGCTCGCCGCCAGAGGCTACGCGCTGGCCGGCATCGACCTGTCAGAGACGATGCTGGCCGTCGCCGAGCAGAAGGCTGCCTCCGCACCCGTGAAGTCCGGCAGCATCCGTTGGCTGTGCCAGGATATGCGGGAATGGAATGCGGGCGAGCCGGCAGACGCGGTCGTGTCGTTCTGCGACTGCCTGAATTACATTACGGAAGAGGCGGATGTACGGAAGGTGTTCGCGGCGACGTACCGGCAGCTGCGGCCCGGCGGCGTCTTCTTGTTCGATGTGCATCATCCGCGCCAGTTCGAGTCGTACGCCGACGGGCAGCCATTTGCATATGACGACGATGATCTGGCATACATCTGGTTCTGCGATTATGACGAGGCGAGGCGGGAGATCGAGCATCAGCTGACATTTTTCATTCGACAAGATGCAGGCTCCCTGTTCGAACGGGTCGACGAAGCCCATGTCCAGCGCGCCTATGAGACGGAAGCGATGGCGTCCTGGCTGCGCGAGGCCGGATTTGCCCGGGTGGACATGTACGCCGACTTCGGATGGAACCCGCCGGACGGCCAGTCCGCGCGCATTTTCTATGCCGCGGTGAAGGAATAGCCGGATATCAACCGGCGGATAGGCGACAATCGTTGACAATATCCTTAATTTTCATTATGATATAACTACTTGCGTAAGCTGGGCAAGGTTATGCATACAATTGAAGAAGTGCAATAAGACTGTGATGAGGATTAGTAGCTCGATGCGCGCATCGCACAGAGAGCCGGCGGTTGGTGGAAGCCGGTGATGGGCAGGAGCGAACTCGCCTCGGAGTCTCGCAGCCGAACGGCAGGGAGGCTGTGACGATTCACCGGCGTTAACGGTGCAGAGGGAGTGGAAGGCAAAGCATGCCTTTCGCTAACTAGGGTGGTACCACGGGAATTGAACCTCTCGTCCCTAGCGTTTTCGCTAAGGGCGGGAGGTTTTTTGCTGTATCGGAATAGATAAGCGGCAGGCACGCGTGACGTTCCGGTTGCAGCGCCATGAACCTGGCCCGGTACCCGGCCGTGTCCCGCGGATACGGAACGGAAGCGGGAGGTTACCGCACGAATCGGGCGGATTGGCGCCTGATTCGCCTGAGGGGGCAGGAAGGGCCCGTCTCTTGCGGTTCAAGCATGATGATATTCGCATAAGGTGCGGGGCGGGCTGCGCGCGCAGCCTTCGCCGGGCACGGCAAGGAGGATAACGGATGAGTCAAGAAGTCAATCAGCCGCATGGCTATCAACCGCAAATTTTGGAGAAGAAGTGGCAGCAGTACTGGGAGGAGCACAAGACGTTCGCTACGGAGGAGAGCTCTAGCAAGCCGAAGTTCTACGCGCTCGACATGTTCCCGTATCCTTCGGGCGCAGGGCTGCACGTGGGCCACCCGGAAGGATATACGGCGACCGACATCATTTCCCGATTCAAGCGCATGAAGGGGTATAATGTGCTTCATCCCATGGGCTGGGATGCGTTCGGCCTTCCGGCTGAGCAGCATGCGCTCGACACGGGCGAGCATCCGCGCGACATTACGGTGAAGAACATCAACAATTTCCGCCGCCAGATTAAGTCGCTCGGCTTCTCTTATGACTGGGACCGGGAGATCAGCACGACCGATCCCGACTATTACAAATGGACCCAGTGGATCTTCATCCAGCTCTACAAGCGCGGACTCGCGTATGAAGCGGAGATTCCGGTGAACTGGTGCCCGGCGCTCGGCACGGTGCTGGCGAACGAGGAAGTCATCGACGGCAAGTCGGAACGCGGCGGCCATCCGGTCATTCGCAAGCCGATGCGGCAATGGGTGCTGAAGATTACGGAATATGCGGAGCGGCTGCTCGAAGATCTGGATGAGCTGGATTGGCCGGAGAGCCTGAAGGATATGCAGCGCAATTGGATCGGACGCTCCGAAGGGGCAGAGGTCCGCTTCGCCATCGACGGACATGAGGACCATATCATCGTGTTCACGACCCGGCCGGACACGCTGTTCGGCGCGACATACTGCGTATTGGCGCCGGAGCACGATCTGGTTGGCCGGATCACGACTGCCGGGCAGCAAGCGGCGGTTCAAGCTTACCAGGAGCAGGCTGCCCGCAAGAGCGACCTGGAGCGGACGGATCTCGCGAAGGAGAAGACAGGGGTGTTCACCGGCGCGTATGCGATCAACCCGGTGAACGGAGCGAAGCTCCCGATCTGGATTGCCGATTATGTGCTTGCCGGCTATGGAACCGGGGCCATCATGGCCGTTCCGGGCCATGACCAGCGGGATTGGGAATTCGCGAAGCAATTCGAGCTGCCGATCGTGGAAGTCGTCTCCGGAGGAGATGTGACGAAGGAAGTGTTCAGCGGCGACGGGCCGCACGTGAACTCGGACTTCCTGAACGGGCTCGGGAACGCCCAGGCGATTGCCCGCATGAATGAGTGGCTGACTGCGGAAGGCGTCGGCCAGCCTAAAGTTACGTACCGTCTGCGCGATTGGCTGTTCAGCCGCCAGCGGTATTGGGGGGAGCCGATTCCGATTATTCATCTGGAAGACGGCACCATGAAGCCGATTCCGGAGTCGGAGCTGCCGCTGATGCTGCCGGATGTCGATCACATCCAGCCTTCGGGCACCGGAGAATCGCCGCTCGCGAACGTCACCGAGTGGGTGGATACGGTCGATGCGGAGACCGGGATGCGTGCGCGCCGCGAGACGAACACGATGCCGCAGTGGGCCGGAAGCTGCTGGTACTATCTGCGCTACATCGATCCGAAGAACGAGAAGGAGCTGTGCTCCAAGGAGAAGCAGGCCGAATGGCTGCCGGTCGATCTGTATATCGGCGGGGTCGAGCATGCGGTCCTTCACTTGCTGTATGCGCGCTTCTGGCATAAGGTGCTCTACGATATCGGCGTCGTCGATACGAAGGAGCCATTCCAGAAGCTGGTCAACCAGGGGATGATTCTCGGCACGAACGGCGAGAAAATGTCCAAATCCCGCGGCAATGTCATCAATCCGGATGATATCGTCAATGAATTCGGCGCGGATACGCTGCGGATGTATGAAATGTTCATGGGGCCGCTCGAAATTACGAAGCCGTGGAACGAGAAGGGCGTCGAAGGCATGTTCCGCTTCCTGAACCGGATCTGGCGCCTGTTCATTGCGGAGGACGGCCAATTGAACAGCAAGATTACGGACGGGCCGGGAGAAGACGGCTTCATCCGCACCTGGCACAAGACCGTGAAGAAAGTGACCGAGGATATGGAGGCGATGCGCTTCAATACGGCCATCAGCCAATTGATGATCTTCATTAATGACGCGTACAAGGCCGAGACGCTGCCGCGCCAAGCGATGGAGAACTTCGTGCAGCTGCTGTCTCCGCTCGCTCCTCATATCGCCGAGGAATTGTGGCAGCGCTTGGGGCATGGAGAATCCATCACGTATGTGCCGTGGCCATCGTATGACGAAGCATTGACGGTTGACGCCGAAGTGGAGATCGTCATTCAAGTGAACGGCAAGATAGCGGATCGGATTCGCATCGCCGCCGATGCGGACGAAGCCGCCATGCAGGAAAAAGCGATGTCTCTGCCGAACGTTCAGGAGGCCATTGCTGGCAAGACCGTCCGTAAAGTCATCGCTGTCAAAGGCCGGCTCGTCAATATTGTGGTCGGTTAACCTCCTGTTCGGCGAATTGGGAGTGAACCTTTTCCAGGTCCTCTTCATATTTCGCGTGGGTGACATGAATGAGCTGGTGGAACATATCTGCCAGCTCTTTATTCATCAAGCGGAGCGCCTCGGCGGTGATGCCGCCGGGGACAGCTACCCGCTGCTGCAGCTGTTCCGGAGTGAAGCCTCCTTCCGTCAGGAGCTTCCCGGTGCCGAGCAGCATCTCGCAGGCGAGACGCGACGCTTCGTCCCGGCCGATTCCGGTCGCTTCCGTGGCGGCATCGATCCACCGCTGCAGGAAGAAAGCGATGAACGCGGGACCGCAGCTGGACAAGTCGGAAGAGATGCGGGTGTACTTCTCATCGATGCATAGCGGTTGGCTGATGGACGACATGAGCCGTTCCAGGAGCTCCCGATCATCCGTCTGAATCCGGCTGCCGTACATACAGAGCGAAGCGCCGCTTCGGACGTAACTTGTGATGCTCGGGATGATTTTCGCCACTTTGCAGGGCAGCTGCCGCTCCAGGTGCTCAAGCAGCACCGGGCTCGTAATCGACACCAGGATGAGATCCGGGCGCGCGGCATGCTGTATCTCCTTCAGGACCGGCTTGAATTCCAACGGCTTGACGCACAGGAAGACAATGTCGCTGCTCCGGACCGTCTCCGCATTGCTTGGTGATACTTGAAGCCCGGGATGTTGAGATGCAAGGCGCTGTACTTTGTCCATCGTACGGCTGCTCGCTATGACCTGCTCCGGTGTCACGGCGCCGGATTGAATCAACGCATCGATCAGCGTTGTCCCCATACTTCCCGTACCGATAAATCCGACCTTCACGGATGATCCCTCCTTCTGTTTGCACATTTGCATATCCTGATGCAGAACGCCCACTATATACGAATGGCTATTCTATGTTTTACTACCTATATGTAGGATGGGTTGGCCAATATACGTGTTCTATCGAAAGGAGAATATGCATGAAGAAGAGCCGTCATGCGTTATCCTTGCGTGCCTGGATTGCTCTGACGGGCATGGCGATTGCCGGGCTGGCCGTCTCCATGGGCTTATGGCTGAAGCCGCAATGGGAGGAGGCTGCGGGCGGATGGACACCGCTCAATGAAGCGATTGCCGAGCGTCTCGCCGCTGCGGAGGAGGGCGGGGACATGGCGGAACGGAGCGGAAGCCCGAATCCGGCGTCCGCTTCCTCCTTGCCGGGAACGACTTCCGGGCGAGAGCAAGGCCCCGAATCGTCCTCGAATGCGGGTCAGAGCGCCAATCACGGCGCAGGAGACCCGAATCGGCCTCTATCGATGCAGCCGGATAAGAAGCGGGCAGAACCCGGTCCAGGCGAACAAGGGAGCGGTTCTTCCGCCTCTGCCGAAGCGTCTGCAGCGGCCCCTTCGGAAGACGAGAAGGCGAAGGACGCTGCCAGCGGGCGCATCAATATTAACGAGGCCGATGCGAATGCCTTAATGAAGCTTCCGGGCATCGGGCCGAGCAAATCGCAAGCCATCGTGAAGTATCGGGAGAGTCACGGCCCGTTCCGGCGGCTGGAGGACATGAAGAAGGTCAAAGGGATCGGCCCCGCCATCTTCGCCAAGCTGCGCGATCAAGCCTCGATCGAGTAACGGGACGGCCGTCTGTGAGAGATCCGGTTGCACAGCGAAGGTATCGTGCTTAGAATGAAGGTAAGAACGATGGCAGCGGTCATCAGCCTATTACAGACGGGAGAATGAATCGGATGACAACAAGTGTACGCAAAGATTGGGACACCTACTTCATGGATATCGCCTATATGGTGTCTACACGTTCACGCTGTCCTAGGCGGCATGTCGGCGCTGTGCTGGTACAGGGCAAGAAGCTTCTCGGAACGGCCTATAACGGAGCGCCGATGGGCGTGCCGGATTGCAGCGAAGCCGGATGCATGATTGTCGAGCAGTACGAGAAGATCGTCGTTGACGGCGAGGAACAGATGGTGAAGAAGGAACGGTGCATCCGCACCATTCATGCGGAACAGAACCTGCTTCTGTTCACGGATCGGATCGACAGAGAAGGTTCCACGGTGTACGTGACGGACGAGCCGTGCTGGACCTGCGCCAACATGCTGGCGAACAGCGGCGTGACGGAGATCGTCTACCACCGCCCTTATCCGAAGGACAGCGAGAAGGTTGCGGCGATGATGAAGCAGAAGGGAATTACGTTCCGGACGCTGGCCTCCTATCAGCCGCCGCAGGAGACGATAATGGATACGACAAATTAATGATGTGGGGAAGAACCTCCATGCCGGAATTCCACGCACGCCATGAACATAGGCGGCTGCGGAACGATGGCGTGGAGGTTTTTTTGCGTTCGGCGATCCTTGGCTGAGTGGCCGTCTGGACAAGCCGGGACAAGCCGGGACAAACCGGGACGCGGGACAAGGGATGCCAAGAACCATCTCAAGCCAAATGCAGACCAGGAGGTGAGGTTGAATTGCTGTCGCGCAGACCGATTGTTGCCGTTGCCGTCTGCTTCGTGATCGGGATTCACGCCGCGGCCGCATTATCTGCTGTCCACGCCGTACTGGCCGTAGCGGGACTGCTGCTGCTGCTTCCGCTAGGATGGGCGCGTCGCTGGTGCAGCGGGAGGCAGGCGGCTCTATATGGAGCGGTGCTTCTATGTTCGGCATCGCTATACATTGCAACGGAACACCGCAACACCAGCCGTTGGACGCCGCCTGACGACGCCAGTCAGCCGGCAGCGGAGGGAAGCTGGGACGGATATATCCTGTCTCCGCCGGAGCGTGACGGGGACCGGGTGCAGTTCCAGTTCCGGGCCGTCTCATGGCAGCGGGACGAAGGAGCCGGGCCGGAACCCGTGGACGAGAAGCTGCTTGTCCAGATCCGCCTGTCCGCGCCGTCGGAGCTGGATGCGGTGGAGCGGTGGGAACGAGGCCAGGCCATGCGCCTGCATGGCCTGCTGTCCGCGCCGGGAGACGCGTCGAACTTCGGGGCGTTCAGCTACCGCGCATATCTGCGGCCGCAGCGCATCCATTGGATTCTCCAGGTTGCAGGAGCGGAGCAGGCTGCCATCACGGACGATTTGAGACGGAACGGATACCAGCGGGCGGAACAAGCGGTGAACCAGGCGCTTGCCCGGGTCGACCGGGTTCGCGGCGCGCTGCTGGAGCTTATGGAGCGGCTGTATAAGCAGCCGCATAGCGGATATATGCAGGGACTAGTGCTTGGAAGCCGGACGGAATTGGATCCGGATACATACCGCCAGTTCTCGGAGCTGGGTCTGACACATGTGCTTGCCATCTCGGGACTTCATGTCGGTGTCTTCGCCGGGGCGCTGCTTGGCCTGCTCCGGCTGCTCCGCCTATCGAAGGAGAAGGGGCTGTGGGTCGTCCAATGCTGTCTCCCGGGGTATATGCTGTTGACGGGAGCGGCTCCTTCGGTGATCCGGGCAGGATTGATGTCGATGATTGCCTTGTACTGCTTGCGCAAGGGCTGGCTGAAGGACGGGCTCCACATCTTGGCCCTCGTCCTGGTGGCGATGCTGCTGTGGGATCCGTATTATGCGCTTCAGATCGGCTTTCAGCTGTCGTTCGCGGTGACCGCCGGATTGATAATCGGGGTGCCCCGCGTCGTGCAACTGCTGCCGGCCTGGCCGCTGTGGCTGTCCTCTTCCGCCGCCGTAACCTTGGTCGCCCAGGCCGTATCTTTTCCGTTGACGGTCTATTATTTTCATCAATTCTCGCTCTTGTCGTTCGCCGCCAACTTCCTCCTCGTTCCGTTCATCAGTCTCGGCGTGCTCCCGGCTGGAACGCTCTCGCTCCTCGCGGGCCTTCTCTATGAACCGGCAGCCCGCCCGCTAGCCTGGATTGTGGCGCAGATGAATGAGCTGACGTTCCGGATCGTCGAATGGCTGGCAGCCATCGAAGGCACGAGCTTAATCTGGCCGCAGCTTCCGCTATGGTGGATTGGGGCTTACTACGGCAGTCTATGTCTCGTCTTCGCTGCATGGCGCCGGACGGCTGAAGGCGGAAGAGCATCGCTCCGCAGCCGGATGGGGACGGCGGAGGAGGGCGATACACAGCCGCTCGGCTCATTCGTAGAGGTGCGGTCCTCCCCGCGAGGTATCCGGCACATCGGCTCCGTCTTGGCGGCCGTTCCGCTCGTCGTGCTTCTTGCATGGGGCTACGGGGATGGCCTCGGCAGAGATGCCCTTGTCAGCTTCATTGATGTCGGGCAAGGCGACGGCATTTTGATTCGTACGGCTTCCGGTAAGCATGTACTGGTTGACGGAGGAGGAACGGTGAATTTCCGCAGGCCCGGGGATCGATGGAGGGAACGCCGCGTACCGTTCGAGATCGGCGAGAAGGTGATCGTTCCCCTCTTGAAGCAGCGGGGCGTCCGGCGGCTGGACGCGGTCGTGCTGACGCATGCGGATCAAGATCATGCCGGCGGGCTATTGGCGGTTCTGCGGCATATGCCGGTCAGCCGCTTCATCACGAACGGCACGTGGAAGTCCTCGGCGACGATGACTGCGCTGTACCGGACGGCTCTGGAGAAGCGCATCCCGATTAGCGGCGGGCAGGCCGGCAATTCGTGGATGGTCGACGAATGGACCCGGATTGATGTCCTTTATCCGATGCCGGATAGCGATGCGATTCTTCTGCCGGAGGAGGAGAATCAAAATCGCGCCTCCCTCGTCCTGCTGCTGACGCTGACCCATCCGCGCAGCAAGGCGCAGGCGACGATGCTGCTGACGGGGGATGTGGAAGCCGACGGAGAACGGCGCATGCTGGCCGGCGCTGCGGGCCAAGGCCGGCTGCCGCCCGTCGATGTATACAAGGTGGCGCATCACGGAAGCCGGACATCATCCACCCCGGAATGGGTCGAAGCGATTCGGCCGGCGGCAGGCGTCATCTCGCTCGGACCCAACAACCGCTACGGGCATCCGCATCCGAACGTGCTGGCCACGTTGGCGCGCGCCCAGGTGCCCGTGCTGCGGACCGATTGGGACGGGGAGATCCAGTTCAGGCTGACGGCGCAGGGTTTGAAGGTGCGGACAAAGCGTGATAGGATAGTTCCATAGAGTTAGAGAGCAGCTTCGAAGCACGTCGGCCTGACGTGCTTTTTGCGGCTTGTCACCTTGTTGTATCATGCAATGCAAAACAAGGCATCTTTTGCTATTCTAAGTGATGACTTTATGCAAATGAGAGAATAAACTACAAATTGGAAGTGAACCACTGCAACCATTTGCGGCTTAGGCACGTCAATGGTTATGCAAGAGAGGGGGATAACAGGTAGTGGATTCGGGACTGATACGAGCCGCTCAATCCGGCGATCGCGACGCTTTAATTACTCTTTTGCGGGAAATAGAACAATATGTGTATCGGACAGCTTATTATATTCTCAATAATGAGCAGGATGCACTGGACGCGTCCCAGGAAGCCTTAATCCGGATTTATTCCAAAATTGAATCTTATGAGGAAAAAGCTCAGTTCAAAACATGGGTGCAGCGGATTGTAACGAATATTTGCATTGACAAGTTCCGGCGCAATCGCCCGACTGTCTCGATTGATGAGCATGACCTCGTATTTGTCGGGGAAGAGAGTGTAGAGAAGGAAGTAATGTCCGCATACGTGGCTCAGGACATACGTGAGGCAATAGATCGGCTGCCTGAACATCATCGTGCGGTCGTCGTTCTGCGATATCTGCAAGATTTCTCATACAACGAGATTGCGGAGAGCTTGAATTTGCCGTTGAACACGGTCAAATCCTATCTATTTCGCGCCCGGCAACAACTGCAGACGATGCTGCAAGATTATGAGAAAGGTGGTGTACGAGGATGAACTGTGCAGAGGTGATGGAACTGAAGCAACGCAGCTTGGACGGTGAGTTGAAGCAGTCGGAAGAGAGCCTGCTGACAGAGCATATCCGCCGATGCCCCGCCTGCGCCGAGATGGCAGAACGGTTAGAGAACATCCATCAAGAACTGGTTCAGCTGCCGAAGGTCACTCCGCCTTACAGCTTGGTGGATGCGATATTGCCTTCCTTGCAGCAGATAGATAAGCAGCAGGCGGCAGCCGCGGGCGCATCGCCTTCTCTCGCTTCGGGTTCCCTTGAGCGGAAGCGAAGCGATGTGAAGGAACTCCGGAAGCCGGAGCAGAAGCCGCAGGCCGCAACTTCGATGCAGAAATGGTATAACAAGCGGCAATGGCGTGCAGCAGGCGCAGTGGTGGCGGCAGGTCTCGTCTTCGGATTATTCATGGTGATGTTCAAGCCGCCGACGGGAACGGAAGTGGCAGGCGATTTCGCGGAATTGACGCAATCGGCGCAGGAGTCCGGCGCCGCACCCGATTCGAGTCAGTCTCTTCGGAGCAATCATCCGGACGGGAAGCCGGTGCCGCAGGAAGCCAACGCTGGAGCGGACAACGAAGGCAATGCATCGCACAAGGATCAACAGCAGGATGCCCAACCGCCAGGCGACGTTGAACAGAAGAAGGAGGATGCGCCGGACACGGAGCCGCCGAAGCCAGCGGAAGACGGCCGCGCAGCAGACCGTCATCAGAGCAAGGGGGCGAAGCAGGATAAGGATCGGAAGCCGGTGGCATCGCCTGCTGAGAAGCAAAAGAAGATCGGCAATCAAGACAAGAAGTCCGAGGATCCTGTGGCCAGCAAGCAGAACACCGATCCAGAGCAAGTCGAGCCGCAGGGCAGCAAGGTGCCGCCATCCATTGCCGCCGTTCCGGGCAATGAAGAGCCGGAGAACGGTTCAAGCGCCGATGCCGGCAGCATGGAGATATCGGATAAGGATCTGGAGCGTCATTCTCTGTTCGCGGCGTCGAAGGAAGCGACATCGCCGGACGGCAAATGGATGGTCGTATGGGAGAACGGCCAGCTCATGTTATACGGTGTCAACGACGCGGAGCAGACCAAGCTGCAGACGCTGGCATTCGCCGACAGACCGGAGGAGCTGATCTGGTCTTCGGACAGCAGCCGGCTGGAGGTGAAAGTGCGGACGGCGGACGGAGAGCGGCAGATCCATTATGAGGTGTCTTCGAACGGACTGACGGAAACGGCTGCCGACGAGGCCGATAAGAAGGAGCCTATCGTGGTTCCTGGCACGAGCAAGCCGGCCACTTAGGCTGCCGAAGGAGCGGAATTTACCAAAAATAGGCTGCGTCAACCCCCGGGAAGCGGCACACATTCGGTGCGGCGCGCGTATGATGAGGTATCAATGAAAGTGATGCAAGTGACGTTCCCGTACGTCGTATGACCGTTTGCACGGAGTTTCTAGAGCTTCGCTGCAGGCGTTTATCATAGATGGTATGGGACAAAGGGACTTGCGCCGCCCGTCAGGGCTGCGCCGGTCCCTTTGTTTTTTGCGGCGGACCGCAATTTTTGCTATCATGAAGTGCATAGACAGGGGGAGGCATAAGGCATTGGACATGAAAGCGGCGATGAAAGAGATCCAGCGCGGGGAGCCGCGCCCGATATATGTACTATATGGTACGGAAAAATACAGAATGCAGGAATTTGTTCACTATTTGCTGGAGCATGCCTTCGAGCCGGAGAACCGGGAATTGGCCGTGATGAAGATGGATACGGCCGAATCTCCGATCGAGGCCGTCATAGAGGAAGCGGAGACGCTGCCGTTTCTCGTGCCCCGCAAGTGCATCCTGGTCAAGGATCAATCGATTTTTGCCTCCGGCAAGGATAAGATGGAGCATCGCACCGAGCGGCTGCTTGAATATATGGAACAGCCGATGGAGACAAGCATCATTGTCTTTCTGGTGCAGGCGGACAAGCTGGATGAGCGCAAGAAGACGGTCAAGACGGCCAAGGGGAAGGCTGCGGTGCTCGCCTTTCAGCCGTTGGGGGCCGAAGAATTGGCGCAGTGGGTGAAGCGAGAGACTAGCAAGCATCGCTGCTCCATCGGGGAGGAAGCGGTAACGGCTCTGTTGAATGCGGTAGGGACGAATCTGCAGGCGCTGGCGGGCGAGATTGAGAAATGCTGCTTGTTCGCCGGGGAAGGCGGCGTCATTGATACGGCTACGATCGAAGGGCTCATTGCCAAAAACACGGAGCAAAACGTATTTCAATTGGTCGAGGATGTCGTTCGCCATCGCGCGGGCAAGGCATTGGCGACCCTGCACGAGCTGCTGAAGCAGAAGGAGGAGCCGATTAAGATTATGGCGCTCATCGTCAGGCAGCTTCGGATTATGCTTCAGGTCAAGGAGCTGACGAATCAGAGCTTCACGCAGCAGCAGGCCGCCTCTCAGCTCGGAATCCATCCTTATGCGGCGAAGATGGCGGCCGAACAGGCGCGCGGCTATGGAACCGAGGTATTGGCCGGTTGGTTGGCCGAGGCGGCGGAGCTCGATTACGAGATGAAGTCGGGTCGGGTCGACAAGACACTCGGCCTGGAAATGTTCATCATGCGGATGGCGGCGGGCAGCACGCGGAGCGGAACGGCCGCTTCCCGCTAGCCGGCCATCAAAAAAAGCCCGAAGACAGACGCGCAAGCGTTCATCTTCGGGCTTTTTTGCTGCATTTAAGTATGAAAGGCTGCCGCTTACGCTTGCGCAAGCAGAGCGTTCAATTTTTGTGCCAAGCGGGACTTCTTGCGGGCAGCCGCATTTTTGTGGATCAAGCCTTTTGTCACGGCTTTGTCCAATTTCTTCGAAGCCAGAGCGACAGCTCCTTTGGCGTTGTCCACTTCATTGTTAGCCAATGCAGCGTCAGCTGCTTTGACAGCCGTACGAAGTGCGGACTTCTGAGAAGCGTTCAACAGACGGCGCTTGTCGTTCGTTTTTACGCGTTTCACAGCGGATTTAATGTTAGGCATTGCATTCACCTCCGTTGCATCGTAGTGCGACAATAGAATCTATACCATTTCCATATCAGCATGAGATAGATTCACAACTTAAAATATTCTAGCATGACATACCTTAAAAAGCAATATGTTTGCCGCGGTCTCCCGACAGGCTCGGACAGCATCGGCAGCCGATATTTCCAATGCTGCCGCATAAAGTTGGCCTCCATCACACACAATATCTGCAAAATGGAACTTTTGGGAGGTAGAACTCATGACGGCCGATTTGCGCAATTATTCGGTTCGTACCGATTTGGCGTTGGAATCCAGGGAAATGGCATCCCCTGATCTCGCCGCGTCCATACCCGGGGTGCAGGAGCATGTCGAGGAGGATCGTGGCGTCAAAATAACACGGATTCACGTGCAGACAGAGGAAGGATCACGTGCCATCGGCCGCATGCCGGGGCGCTACATCACGATCGAAGTGCCGGGCTTGCGTCGCAAAGATTCCGACCTTCAGGACCGCGTCGCCACATCGTTCGCGCAGTTGTTCGCTTCTTTTCTCGAAGAAATCGGGATCAAGTCTTCCGCCAAAGTGCTTATCGTCGGTCTGGGGAACTGGAATGTGACTCCGGATTCGCTCGGGCCGCTCGTCGTCGAGAATGTGCTGGTCACCCGCCATTACTTCGAGATTATGCCGGATCAGGTCAGCCCCGGCTATCGGGAAGTGAGCGCCGTTGCCCCCGGCGTGCTCGGCGTGACGGGGATCGAGTCAAGCGATATCGTGCAAGGCATCGTCGATCGAATCCGCCCCGATCTCATCATCGCGATCGACGCGCTTGCCTCCAAGGCGCTGGAGCGTGTCAATACGACGGTCCAGATTGCCGATATCGGGATTCACCCCGGCTCCGGCATCGGCAACAAGCGGCGCGGGCTGACCCGGGAGATTCTCGGGGTGCCGTGCATCGCCATCGGCGTGCCGACCGTATGCTACGCTTCGACTATCGTCAACAACGCGTTCGAAATGATGCGGGAGCACTTCAAGCAGGAGACGAATCAGACCCGGCAGATTCTCGGCATTCTCGAAGACATCAATGAGCAGGACCGGCTGCTGCTGGTGAAGGAAGTGCTGGAGCCGCTTGGCCATGATCTGATCGTGACGCCGAAGGAAGTCGACGAATTCATGGAGGATATGGCCAACATTATTGCCAGCGGCCTGAACGCGGCGCTGCACGAAGCAGTCGACAGCAGCAACGTGTCCGCCTACACGCACTGACCATGGACGAAGGCCAGGAGCCTATCCGTATGCCTGGCTTCCCAAGGTGATAGAAATGGGGGAGCTGTAAGCTCCCCTCGGATTGACCTGCGCGGAGTTGAGCGAGTTGATTGAAGTTGAATTTCCTGCGTTTGAGTTGATTGAGTCGCTTGAGGTTGACTTAGAATGAATTGACTTGATTAAGTCGTCTGAGTTGATTGACTTGACTGAGTTGAGCAAGTGAATGGAATGAACTGGAAAATTGAGTGTACTGAGTAAATAAGCGCGAAAAGAAAATTAAGCGTACTAAGTACTTTGAGCGTCCTAAGTAAATAGAGTGTGCTGAGTAAAATTAAGCGTATTAAGTAAACTGGGTGGACTAAGGTAAATAGAACGTGCTAAGTAAATTGGGTGGAGTAAGGTAAATAGAGCGTACCAAGTAATCTGGGTGGACAAAGTAAATGGAAGCGTACTAAGGTAAACTGGGTGGACAAAGTAATAGAGCGTACTAAGATAAACTGAGTGCACTAAGTAAATTGAACGTACTAAGTAACTAGAGTGTACTAAATAGCGTGTGTTAAGTGAATCGAGTGAACTAAGTTGGCTACTGTTGCTGAATTGGCTATATTTGCCCAAGCTGTCCCCCAAAGCTGCAAAATTACAGCATTTTTATGAACATATCGATGCCGCAATGGGGTTCCTGCAAAAGTGCAGGAATTTCAGCCATATCGCGTAAATAGTTGATATAACTTGTGAAAATGATGTATTCTTGCAGCAATTTCATCCTAGAACGGCGCAACCGCCGCAAATTACTGTAGCCACGCAGCAATTTTCACTCCGGAACCGGACAAGCCGATCCAACCGTTCCAACTGAACCAATCGAACCAATCGAACCAACCGGTCGAAGCCATTTCACCGCAACCCTGGGCATGCCGAAGGAAATTACCCCTAAGGCATCCCCATTAAAAAACACCCTTAGCGGGTGTTTTTTTGATGGCGGCATAGCCCTTGCTGGCTTATCGCGACTTTACGCATAATGCTCTGAACGAGCCGCGTGCTGCTGGAGCTTGCGTGCTGCTGGAGCTTCGCTTACTGCGAACTTCACCTCCGCATGATGCTCCGAATGGAGCAGCTTGCTGGTGAAGTGCCGCTTATCGCGTGACGTAATCTACCCTTGCTGAATGAACTGCACGCTGCTGAAGCCTCGCTTATCGCGAACATAACCTGCGCATGATGCTCCGAATGAACTGCACGCTGCTCGTTACTG
The DNA here is from genome assembly GCF_945605565.1 of Paenibacillus dendritiformis. NCBI lineage: Bacteria > Bacillati > Bacillota > Bacilli > Caryophanales > Paenibacillaceae > Paenibacillus > Paenibacillus dendritiformis. Next base: position 2,722,249 of record NZ_OX216966.1, read on the forward strand.
CTTATCCTGACCCCGTACAAGATCTCCCCGTACCGGATCGGGATCGCTTCCATCCTCGAACCGGATCCGAATCGACGACCCTTCCTCCAGGGAAGGGCTGTCTGACACCTGAAAGTGGATATGGGCATCCGAAGAATTGCCGGAATTGCCGCACAGGCCCAGCCGATCGCCCTGCTTCACCGTATCCCCTTCCTTCACCAGAATGGAGTCCTTTTTGAAATGGGCCAGCACGCTGTATTCGCCGTTGCCATGATCGATGACGACGTGATTGCCCGCTGCTTCCTCCGTAAGTGGCTTTTCGAACGGCACATTATCCGGATGCCCGTCCACGACCTTGACGACCTTGCCGCCGAGCGGAGCCACGACCGGCTCTCCGAACGCGAAGTAGCTGGCATTCTCCTTCGGATCTCCTTCCAGGCGGGCCCCGTCGCGCACGATGAACAAATCATAGGCATACCGCTGCGTTGGATATTCATAATGATAGTTCAGCATCGTGTTGGTTCCTCCCCAGGCGACCGTCCATTCCCCTTCGAACGGCATCCGGTAGGCATGACGCGTATACTTCTCATCCGTGGCCCGGGGGTCGGACGGACGCAGGAGCAGGCCGTGAATCCGGCCTTCGTGCAGCACGGCGGATATGTACATCTTGCCGTCCTCGCTGCTCCATACGTATGTCTCCGTGCCGTCCGCCGCCAGCCGCGAGATTTGAACCGGAGCTTCTCCCTTTTTCCATGCTTGGCGAAGCAGCTTATCGATATCCTCGGCGGTTACCTGCTCCTGGAACTCCGGCGAGAAATGCTCATATAGCTTGGCCGCCTCATGACCGGCGATCCAGCCGCTGACGTCGTCACCTGTCAACGTCTCTTGGCCCTTCGTCACTTTCTCCTGAGATTTTTGCGTCTGCTGTTCGTCTGCTTTCCCGCTCTGTCCGGAAGCCGGCTCCTTTTCCTTAACCGTTCCAGCCTCCTCCTTCGGACTCTCCTTTGGGCTGCCTGCATTTCCCGAACATCCGCTAATGGCGATTACAGAGGAGAGGGCTAATATGCATACGGCGAGGGAGCGTTTCTTCATGGGTCATCTTCCTTTCTTGGTCTGTCCTCTGCATTCATCATAAGCCTCGGGATTGAACTCCAGCGTAACGCCAGTTCATTTTTAGCTTAACAATGACGTCATTGCTGCCCGGAAGCTGGGGGCCGTTAAGATTGCGTTAAGGTTGCGTTCCAACCGAAGACAGGCGCGCATGATACAATGAAATAAAAGCAAATCAGGGAGCCGCGGACGAATAGCAGCTAAGGAGGAATACGGCAAGATGAATATATATGAAGGCCGAATCTTAATCGTGGAAGACGACTCCGCCATTGGCAAAATGGTGAGAACGGTGCTCGGGAAGGAAGGGTTTACGGATGTGGTCTGCGTAACTACGGGAGAGGAGGCTGTCCGGTACTGCGGCAGCCATCCCGTCCATTTGATCGTGCTGGATGTGATGCTTCCCGGAAAAAGCGGCTTCGAGCTGGCTCCGTTCCTGCGCGAGGCGACCGATGCCCCGATTATTTTCGTGACGGCCCGGACGACCGATCTGGATAAGCTGACCGGCTTCGCGCTAGGCGGGGACGATTATGTGACGAAGCCGTTCAATCCGTTGGAATTGGCGGCGCGGGTCAAGGCGCAGCTCAAGCGTTATCTGGCATCCGCAGGGAAGCCGGATCCGGAGCCGAAGGCTGCCCCGGCCGCCCGCTATATCTATGGAAGAATCTCGGTCGATGAGGCGGCTGGCGAACTCCGGGTCGACGGAGTCCCGGTGGAATGTCCGGCGATGGTGTTCCAACTGCTGCTGTTCTTCTGCCGGCATCCGAACCGGATGTTCACGAAGCAAGAGCTGTATGAACGGGTATGGGGCTGTGACGCGATGAGCGATGACAATACCGTCATGGTTCATATCCACCGCATCCGCGAGCGGATCGAAGAAGTGCCTGGCAGGCCCCGCCTCCTCGTCACGGTGCGCGGGATGGGCTATAAGCTGGTCCCGCCGGAGCAGGACGGGGACCGACGGCCAAGCGGGAGGTCCGGCTTATGAAATCAGGCAGACGGCTAGCCTGGCATTACGCATGGCAATGGCTCCTAATCGGCGCAATGCTGCTCGGCTGCATGTTTGCGGCTTTCCTGTGGGTTGCCGAGCGGATGAGCGCGCTGGACATGAGCCGTAATCTACCAACCAGCCAACTGAGCCGGATTGTCGAGTCGGTGCAGGTGGATCGGCAGGGGCGGGTCGTCTGGCCGGACGAGGTGTTCCAGCGGCTGACATCGAGCGGGGGCTGGCTGCAGGTGCTGAATGAAGACGGCAAGGTGGTCGATTCCTTCAATGCGCCCGGTGACATGCCAACCCAATATGCGCCGGGAGAAGCCGTCGCCTACGTCCAGGGGGAGCTGCCCAGCAAGTACGGTATCTTTATTTATATTCGCTCCGTCGGCGGCCGCAACATTACGCTGCTATACGGGACTTACCCGCCGCAATTGCAGTTGCTGGATAAATGGCTGGCCTCACGGGAGAAAGGGATTCCGGCTGCGGAATCCGTCCGCAGGCTCCTGGTGCCGCATGACGCCTGGGTGGCCCGCCTGGATGCCGCCGGCCGCACCCTGGAGTCCTGGAACAAGCCCGCAGGCGTTGCCGAGCGTCTGACGCTGCAGGAGATCGCGCTGCGGTCGCTGCAGCCGGAGCATTATGCCCATTTGCTCGCGTATCGGTACAATCCGGCAACAGGCGACACATGGGTGCTTCAAATGCCCCATCAGACAGAGGGAGCGGGAGTAACTGCCGCCGGATTACGCATCGCTTCCTATCAGGATATTTTTTTCCTTGCCGTCGGGGGCGTCATCGCGACCATGATCATTGTGTTTCTGTTCATGGCTTGGTGGCAGAGCACACGGCTTGCCCGGCCCCAGCTTCATGTCATGCGCTGGACGGAGAGAATCGCGGACGGCATCTATGAAGAGCCGGCCGACCATCGCGGGCTGCCGCGTTCGGAACGGCGCAGCGGCAAGCTGAGGCGGAACTACCGCATTTATGAAGACGTCATGCAGGCGCTCCGCCAGCTTGCTTCCCGGCTCCGCTCCGCCGAGGAGGAACGCCGGCAGCATGAGCGGCAGCGCGAGGAGTGGCTTGCGGGTCTCTCCCATGATCTGAAGACGCCGCTGGCCTCTATCGTAGGCTATGCGCGCATGCTGGAGGCGAAGCAGTACGATTGGTCGCGGGAAGAGGTGGCCGAATTCGCCGGCGTCATGACCGAGAAGGCGGAATGGATGGATCAGCTGCTGCAGGACTTGAATCTGACCTACCGGCTGCAGAGCGGAACTCTGCCGCTGCAGCGGGAGCGGCTATGTCTCGATGCGTGGCTGGAGGAGACGCTGGACGACATTCTCGATCTGCCGCAGCACCCGAAGGCGCTCATTCACTATCAGCGGCCGGATATTCCGGTATGGTTCTCGTTCGATCCGAGATATTTTCGCAGAATCATAGAAAATATTTGCATGAATGCCTTTCTCCACAATCCGCCAGGCACAGCGCTGACGATCTCTTTTCTTGCTCGGGATGGCGAGGATGCGTTGGAATTTCGGGACGACGGCGCAGGCATGGATGGGGAGACGCTCAGTCATTTGTTCACGCGCTACTACCGCGGACTGTCTACCGATCGGGCGGCCGAAGGCAGCGGCCTGGGAATGGCGATCTCGCGACAGCTGGCCGAAGCGCACGGCTGTACGCTGGAGGCAAGCAGCGAGCCGGGCGGAGGCACGGTCATTCTATTATCTCTTCCTGGCGCCGAGCATCGAAAAATATAGTTCTATCTCATAGAATGCCCTCATAGATTCTACTAAATGCACTCTCGCAAGGGATAAGAGAGTGAGACAGCAGGATAAAGGAGGGCATTTCTATGTTCCGCACGGTCAATGTTGCCAAATGGAAGCAGAAATGGATGCAGACGCTGCTCATGGGACGCACATTTCTGCTATTATCGATTGCTTCTGCCATGTTTTTTATCGTGCTTGGCCTGGGAGGGTTGCTAGAACAGAAATTGGAGTCATCGCCGCTTGCTTCGATGAAAGGAGTCGCTGCTCAGCTGTCCAGCCGCATTTTTGTCGATATGCTTGCGATGGAAATGCCGAATCTGCCCTCCGGAGAGGGAGAATCTTCCCTTACCCGGACACAGATTGCCCAATTCCTCGTACAGATGGCAACCAATGTGAATCCGCTTGATCCGAAATCACTGCTCGCCGGAGAGGTTCCGGGACTGAACAGCGAACAAGCGATTCCGCTCCGGCTAGGCATCGGGAATCAATCCGCCAAGGGGCCGGTTGATTATCCTTCGCTTCCGGCGGAATCAACCTTGCCGGAGCACGGGGGAGAGCCTGCTGACGATTCCGGCGGAGCGGCTCCGCCGCAGACGGAGACCGTGCAGCCGCAGACTCCGCCGGATTCGGAACGAAGCGGGCCAAGCTCCAATCTGAAAGATTATGTCTTTATCTATCATTCCCATAACCGGGAGTCGTGGAACCCGGAATTGAAGAAGGAGAGCACCAACCCGAACGACCCTAAAATCAACGTGACGCTGGTCGGGAAGCATTTGCAGAAGGAACTGCAGAAGAGAGGGATCGGAGCCGTTCATTCCAACCAGGACTATTCGTCAACGATCAAAGGGTATAGCTGGAACTATTCCTACAAATACTCGAAGCAAACGGTAAAGCAGGCGATGGCAGCGCATCAGGATCTCCAGTTTTTCTTCGACATTCACCGGGACGCGCTGCGCCGCAAAGATTCGACGGTCGAGATTGACGGAACTTCTTATGCCCAAGTTTATTTTGTCATCGGCCGCGCCAATCCCGAATGGAGAGAGAACGAGAAGTTCGCCAAGGAGATTCATGACCGGCTGGAGAAGAAGTACCCCGGCATTTCAAGAGGAATCTGGGGCAAGTCGACGGCGCAGGGGAACGGAGAATACAACCAATCGTTGTCGCCGAACAGTGTAATTATGGAGATCGGGGGGATCGACAATACGCTGGAGGAAAATTACCGGACCGCAGAGGTGCTGGCGGAGCTGATTGCCGAGATCGTGCGCGAGAAGACGAACGCGAAGCAGGTGATGAAGCCCGAGCAGAAGGAACGGAAGCGTCAGGCGTCGGGCCAAGCGCCCGAACGGAATACGGCCAGCCGAAAGAACGCTCAGCCGGCGGCCAATGGGTAAGGAGCTGGAACGGCTTGGACGGATGGGCCGGCCGATGGAAGAATGAGAGAAGGAGGCTACCGCTATGTCCCGCTTCGCGAAGCAGGTTGTAGGCATGATGGTTCTGTTGGTTGTCGGCGTCTTCATTGGAATGGAGGTGACCTCCGTCAGCATCGAGCGGATATACGGTCCGGTCGATGCGAACCGAAGCTCCGTCCCCGCCGATTCGGCCTGGCCTGAACGGCCCGATCAGGAGCCGCTTGCGAGCCGGCCGGCCGAACCGGCGCCCGAGCAGGGCGGGGAAGCAGCGGCTCCGGACCATCCCGCGCGGGAATGGCCGCCGGAAGCCGCACTGCCGCCGGCGTCGGGGCTTCCGCCTGTCGAGGATGCGGCGGTCAACAAGCTGGCCGATCAGACGGCTGGCTTGCTGCAGACTTTATCGCAAGCGGGCATCCGCGCCGTCGTCGGCTTGTTCGACGGATTATTTTGACGAACGAGGGCCTGGAATCGGTCTTTTTTCGACGCCGCGGGCCCATAATCGCCTTTTTATTGCTGTTCCCCCCTCAATCCGTTATAATGAATGAATTGAAACTTGGCTTAGTGGTGGGGGTATGGAATACGAATGACGGAATTGCTGTCACGACAAAAGAAGATTCGGAATTTTTGTATTATTGCGCATATTGACCACGGCAAGTCAACGCTTGCTGACCGGATTCTTGAATATACGGGAGCGCTGGCCGCCCGGGAAATGCAGTCACAGGTCCTTGACAAAATGGATCTGGAGCGGGAGCGGGGAATTACGATCAAGCTCCAGGCGGTCCGCCTGAACTACAAGGCGGATGACGGAGAAGAGTACATTCTGAACTTGATCGATACTCCGGGCCACGTGGACTTCACGTATGAAGTGTCGCGGAGCTTGGCGGCCTGCGAAGGCGCGCTGCTTGTCGTTGATGCGGCGCAGGGCATTGAAGCGCAGACACTGGCGAATGTCTATCTCGCGCTGGACAACAACCTGGAGATTCTCCCGGTCATCAACAAGATTGACCTGCCAAGCGCTGAACCGGACCGCGTCAAGCAAGAGATCGAGGACGTAATCGGTCTCGATTGCTCGAATGCGGTGCTGGCTTCCGCCAAAGCAGGGATCGGCATCCGCGAGATTCTCGAGCAGATTGTGAAGGAAGTGCCGGCGCCGACCGGGGATCCGGAGGAACCGCTGAAGGCGCTCATCTTCGATTCCCATTATGATCCGTACAAAGGCGTCATCGTCTATGTCCGTGTCGTCAACGGTTCCATCCGCGCGGGCAGCAAGATTAAGATGATGGCTACGAACAAGACGTTCGAAGTTATTGAGGTGGGTGCGTTCAAGCCCCGCATGACGATCATCGACGAGCTGAACGTAGGCGATGTCGGCTTCGTCGTCGCCGGCATCAAAAATGTAGGCGACACTCGCGTCGGGGATACGATCACCGATGCGAAGCGTCCGACCGCGGAACCGCTCCCGGGGTACCGCCGCATCAACCCGATGGTATTCTGCGGACTGTATCCGATTGATACGTCGGACTACAATGATTTGCGTGAAGCGCTGGAGAAGCTGCAGCTGAATGACGCTTCGCTCTCCTTCGAGCCGGAGACCTCGTCGGCGCTCGGCTTCGGCTTCCGCTGTGGCTTCCTCGGCTTGCTCCACATGGAGATTATTCAGGAGCGCATCGAGCGCGAATTCAATATTCCGCTCATTACGACGGCGCCAAGCGTTATTTATCATGTGACGCTGACGAGCGGAGAGACGCTGACGATCGACAACCCGTCGAACTACCCGGATCAGAGCAAGCTCGACTACGTCGAGGAGCCATACGTCAAGGCGTCCATCATCGTTCCGAACGATTTCGTCGGCGCGATTATGGAGCTGTGCCAGGGTAAGCGCGGCGAATTCGTAGATATGCAATATCTCGACACGACCCGGGTTACGATTACGTACCAGATTCCGCTGTCCGAGATCGTATACGATTTCTTCGATCAGCTGAAGTCAAGCACGCGCGGTTATGCCTCGTTCGATTACGAGCTGTCGGGATACCGCAAATCGAACCTCGTCAAGATGGACATTTTGCTCAACAACGAGCAGGTCGATGCCTTGTCGATCATCGTGCATAAGGATCGGGCGTACCATCGGGGCAAGCTGCTGTGCGAGAAGCTGCGCGAGCTGATACCGCGCCAGATGTTCGAAGTGCCGGTCCAGGCGGCCATCGGAACAAAGATCGTCGCTCGCGAGACGGTCAAGGCGATGCGCAAGAACGTATTGGCCAAATGTTACGGGGGGGACATCTCCCGGAAGCGGAAGCTGCTGGAGAAGCAGAAGGAAGGCAAAAAGCGAATGAAGCAGGTCGGCAGCGTGGAAGTGCCTCAGGAAGCGTTCATGGCCGTGCTCAAAATTGATGATAGTAAGTAGCGGGGAGGGGGCGGATGCTCCCTCTTTTTTAGAAGTTGTTCAAAACACTTAAGATAGAAGCAGGAAATGGGAGGGAATATGCATGACACGGAACGAACGAAGCGAAGGAGCACATCCTTCATCTGAAGGCCGCGCTCCGCGCGCGGTCTATATCCACATCCCGTTCTGCACGAATAAATGCCACTATTGCGATTTTAATTCCTATGTGCTTAAGGGGCAGCCGGTGATGGACTACCTGAGAGCGCTGGAGCAAGAAATGGAGCATACCGTTCAGCAGCATCCCCCCGGGGTGATTGATTCGATATTCGTCGGCGGAGGAACGCCGACCGTATTGACGCCGGAGCAGATGGAGTATTTTCTGGCCTCGGTGCGGCGCGCCTTTCCGCAGTGGAGTCCGGATATCGAGTTCACGATGGAAGCCAATCCCGGCACGACCGATGCGGACAAGCTGCAGGTCATGCAGGAGGGCGGCGTGAACCGGATCAGCTTCGGGGTCCAGTCCTTCAACAATGATCTGTTGACCGGCATCGGCCGCATCCATAATACGGACGATGTCTACCGGAGCATCGACAACGCGAAGCGGGCCGGATTCGCCAATATGTCCATCGACCTGATGTTCGGCCTCCCCAACCAGTCAGTCGAGATGGTAGGGCATAGCGTCGAGAAAGCGCTGGAGCTGGATCTCCCTCATCTGTCCATTTACAGCCTGAAGGTGGAAGAGAACACGCTGTTCCATGCGATGTACCACCGCAATGAGCTGCCGCTTCCGAGCGAAGAGGAAGAGCTCGACATGTATATGCTCATCATGGATCGGATGAAGGCGGCCGGCTATGAGCAGTACGAGATCAGCAACTTCGCGCGTCCGGGTTACGCGAGCCGGCATAATACGACCTATTGGCGCAATGAGGATTATTACGGCCTCGGCGCCGGCGCGCATGGATATGTCGGCCGGCAGCGTCATCTGAACATCAAGGGCGTCACTCCGTATAATGACGCCTGCAAGCAAGGCTTGCCGCGCCTGGATTCATTCCGGATCGAGGAAGCGGAAGCGATGGAAGATTTCATGATGGTCGGCCTGCGGATGCTGGAAGGGATAAGCATTGAGCGCTTCTCGGAGCAATTCAACGGCGCGCTGCTCGACAAAGTGTTCGCTCAGCCGATCAAGCGGCTGCTGAAGAAGGGGCTGCTGGAACCGACGGAAGCGGGGTATCGGCTGACAGAGCAGGGGCTGTTATTCGGCAATGATGTGTTCGCCGCATTTGTCGGCGCGCTGGAACAAGGAATAAAGCAATAAGGTAACGAAGCAAGAACCATACAAGAACCATAGGCATGTGCCGCAGGCGGCCGCCGCAACTTGATCTTGATCAGGTTGCGGCGGTTTTGTTATATGTTACGGCTCGAAGCCGGGCTAGCGTTTTAGCAACAAACGTATGAAGAGGGAGACGGCGAAGCCCATGAACAGCGAGCCGATCAGCAGACCTGCGAATGTGAATACGATATCGCCCATCGAAGGCTCGATCATTTGCGGAATAACGAACATGGAGCTGATGACCGCGAAAAATACAGTAAGCAATAACACTCTTTTTGTCATATAGTCCTTACTCACCTGCCTTCTTATGAGACGATGCGTCATTGCTAGTATGTCCCGGGCAAGCGGAGTCATGTACCGCATGAGCAGGTTTTCGCGAAGGCGGCCGTCTGGAGGCGGGCAATATGGAATGATGAGGATGCAGGGACAGGGGATGTCGGGCATGAACGGAAGGGAAAATTCTCCTTGAAAAACTATGCATCATGTTGTATATTCATACGTAAAACACAATGTGAGGCAGGTCACACTCGGAGGGACTCAACATGATACCCATCGTAAGAAAAGCTGTACCGGAAGACATTGACGCTTTAACGGAACTTATTCGTTTTTATGCAGAGCAAGGGATCATGCTTCCTCGTTCGCGCAAGGTGCTGGAGGCGCAAATGGAGCACTTCGTGGTGGCTGAGCTCGATGAGCAGCTGGTTGGCTGCGGCTCCCTGTGCCAGCTCGGGAGCGATCTGGTCGAGATCCGCTCGCTAGGCATCGTTCCCGAATGCAAGGGCCGGGGCATTGGCTCGCTCCTGGTTGACAAGCTCCTGGAAGAGGCGGAGGCCCGCTCGATACCGAAGGTGATGGCCTTGACGTATGAAGCGCGGTTTTTTCAGAAGAACGGCTTCGAGATCGTAGAGAAGGAGATTTTCCCGGAAAAGGTATGGACCGACTGCGTCCATTGCAAAAAGCGGCACTGCTGCGATGAAATAGCTGTCCTGAAAGTACTGAACTGACTTGACAATCGTCTTGTCCGTTTGGTATTTTTGTAGTGACGGTTAGCACTCGACGATGATGAGTGCTAACGGATATCCTACTACATCTAAGGAGGGATGCGCATGTTGACGGAACGCCAGCGTATGATTTTGAATGCCATCATTGATGATTATATCCGTTCTGCGGAGCCTGTCGGATCTCGCAGCATTTCGAAGCGGGGCGACGTGAATTTCAGCCCGGCTACGATTCGCAACGAGATGGCCGATCTGGAAGAGCTCGGATATCTGGAGCAGCCGCACACGTCAGCAGGGCGCATTCCATCTCATAAAGGGTACCGTTATTATGTCGATCATCTCGTTCGTCTTGATCGCCTGTCCAGCGAAGACGTCATGCGGTTGAAATCCGTCTTCGCGGAGAAGATAACAGCGATGGAAGAGATTGTGCAGCATACGGCATCGATTTTGTCTCAATTGACCAATTATACGTCAATCGCGCTGGGGCCGGAAGTTTTCGACGCCTCGCTTCGTCATTTTCAGCTGCTGCCGCTGAACGAGAATACGGCGGTCGCGATAGTCGTGACGAGCACGGGCCATGTCGAGAACAAGACCGTCACGCTGCCGGAGGGCGTCTCCGCCTCCGAGCTGGAGACCGTGGTCAACCTGCTGAACGCGAAGCTTGTCGGCGTTCCTCTATATAAACTGCGCGCGCAGCTGTATAACGAGATTGGACAGGAAATGAGCCAATATGTGTCGCATGTTCAGGAGCTGATGGCGCTCGTGGAAGGCGTCTTGGCCGACAATAACGACCATCGGCAAGTCTATTTGAGCGGGGCCACGAACATGCTGATCCAGCCTGAATTCCAGGATGTCGACAAGATTAAGACGATCTGGGAGCTGCTCGAAGAGACGCCGGCCTTGATCAAGGTCGTGGGCTCTGCCCCTTCCGGCATCCAGGTCCGCATCGGCCAAGAGAATGCGCATGCCGCGATTACGAACTGCAGCATGATTACCGCAACCTATTCGGTCGACGGACAGACGCTGGGTACGGTCGGCATCCTGGGGCCGACCCGGATGGAGTATGCGAAGGTCATCACATTGATGAACCATCTGTCCGGTCAAATGGCGTTATTCATGCATCAATGGTATAAATAAGCGGGAGGGGGCGGCTTGTGACTCAAGGACAAGGACAAGTACAGGAGACCGATGAGCGCTATGCGACGCTCCTGAATAATGCCAATGCCGTCCGGGCGCTCAGCTCGGCTGTCGAGGGCACGCTTGGCCCGAAGGGGCTGGACGTCATGCTGGTCGGCGCCAATGGCGACGTCGTCATTACCAATGACGGCGTCACCATTTTGGAGAAAATGGATGTGAGCCATCCAGCAGCCCGGCTGCTCATCCAGGTGGCGCGCGCCCAGCAGAGCGAAGTCGGCGACGGCACGACGACGGCGACGGTACTGGCCGGTGCGCTTGTGCAAGAAGGCGTCGCCCAGGTGACGAGAGGCGTGCCCGCGGCGAAGGTCGTGACCGGGATGCTCGAGGGCATCCGTGTCGCGTCAGACCGGCTGGCGGAACGCGCGCTTCGGCTCGATGGCTGGAGCGACCCGAAGCTGCACCGCGCGGTACATATCGCAGGCCGGGAGCAGGCAGACATCGTCCGCCTTGTGCTGGAGGCGGGACAGGCGGTAGGCTGGGAGCAGCTGCAGGATCCGGCCTACCGGCTCGCCGAACAGATTGTCGCGCACGAGAAGGCGAGCAATGAATGGTTCCACGGCGTGCTCCTGAAGCAAAAGCCGCTGCAGCGGGACTGGCTGCCGGAACGGACCGGCTGCCGCGTTCTCATCCTGCAGGATGCGCTCGAACCGGACACGCTCGACGAGCAGCTGCTGACGACCGAAGCCGGCTTCCAGCAGTATATGGCTCACCGTTCTGCCTTCATGGACCGGCTGCAGCGTCTTCACGAGCTGGGGGTCGGCTTCCTGGTGCTGGAGCGGGGCCTTCATCCGGAAGCGGAGCAATTTTGTCTCGACCATGATATGATGGTCGTGCAGCGGGTCAGCCGCGAAGACATTATGCGCGTCTGCCGCCTTACGGGCGGCAAGCCGTTGAAGCGCGCCGCCCTGTCCAAGGATGCGGCGGTGCTGGAGCCGCTGCTCGGCCGCACCGCCTGCGTGCGCTACGATGAGCGCCTGGAGCGCGTGCGGCTGTACGCCCCGCAGATGGCGCTCAGCTCTGCCGGCTCGGGCGGCACGCCGGAGCCGGCGGGCATGCGCCGCGGTCAGGTGACGCTCATCGTGGGCGCGAGCACGCGCGAGGTCGTGGGCGAGCGGGCGCGCATCGCCCAAGATGCCGCCGCGGCGCTGCAAGCCGCGATCCAGAGCGGCGTTCTGCCGGGCGGCGGCACGACGGAGCTGGCGCTCTCCTACATGCTGGAGCGCTACAGGGAGACCGTCCGCGGCATGGAAGCCTTCGGCGTAGCCGCGGTAGCGCAGGCGCTGCGCAAGCCGATGGCCCAGATTGTGCTGAACGCCGGCTTCAACCCGCTGGAGAAGCTGGAGGAAGCGCGGGCGGCGCAGACCGCGTCGGCATCCGATGCCATCGGCATTGACTGTGACAGCGGAGCGCTGCTTGACTATGTCGACGCAGGCATCGTCGACCCGGCCGCCGTGAAGCTCCACGCGCTGCGGGCGGCCGGCGAAGTGGCCGCCGCCGTGCTGCGGATTCACACGGTCATTAAGATGAAGCCGGAAGCGTAAGGCTCCGGCTTCCCGGAGCAGGAAGATAGAAGCTTGACTACATAAGGGAGGTGCAAGGATTGAACCCGGAACAAGAAGAGAAGATCGAGAGGAACGATCAGGTGGACTCGGAGGCTGTGGAGACAGCCGACGTTGAACATAATCAGGAGGCCGAGGAGACATCCGAGGCAGAAGGAAAGGCAGCAGAGGAAGCACAGGGGGCAGGGCTGAAGGAGGCCCGCGCGCAAGCGGAGGAGCTTCAGCAGCGCCTGCTGCGTGCCCAGGCGGACTTCGATAATTTCCGCCGCCGTACGGTGAAGGAGAAGGAAGAACTGGCGCAGTACGCATCGTCCAAGCTGGTGACCGAGCTGCTTCCGGTGCTCGATAACTTCGAGCGCGCCTTGGCCGCAGCGCAGACGGGCAGCGAGGAGCAATCGTTCGTCAAAGGCGTGGACATGATCTTCCGCCAATTCATGCAGGTGCTGGAGCAGGAAGGCGTGAAGGCGATGAACGCCGTGGGCGAGCCTTTCAACCCGGAATTCCATCAGGCGATTATGCAGGTGGAGTCGGAGGAGCATGAGGAAGGCATCGTCGTGGAAGAAGTCCAAAAAGGCTATATGCTCAAGGATCGGGTGCTTCGCCCGGCCATGGTCAAGGTAAGCGGCTAAGAGATGGCGTTCACATGCTATCCGCTTGGTTAATATGAAATAGATTGAGAGCCAGTTGAGGAGGTTACTTTTGCAATGAGTAAAGTTATCGGTATTGACTTGGGAACAACCAACTCTTGTGTTGCGGTAATGGAGGGCGGCGAAGCCGTCGTCATTCCGAATCCGGAAGGCGCCCGCACAACCCCTTCGGTTGTCGGCTTCAAAAAAGACGGGGAGCGCATCGTCGGCGAGACGGCGAAGCGCCAGGCGATTACGAACCCGGATCGCACGATCAGCTCGATTAAGCGTCATATGGGCACGACTTTCCCGACGACGATTGACGAAAAAACCTATACGCCGCAAGAAATTTCTGCCATGATTCTGCAGAAGCTGAAATCCGACGCAGAGGCTTATCTGGGCCAGACGGTAACGCAGGCGGTTATTACCGTGCCGGCGTATTTCAACGATTCCCAGCGCCAGGCAACGAAGGATGCCGGCAAAATCGCGGGTCTGGAAGTGCTGCGCATCGTGAACGAGCCGACAGCGGCTGCGCTTGCCTACGGCGCAGACAAAGAAGGCGATCATACGATTCTCGTCTATGACTTGGGCGGCGGGACATTTGATGTGTCCATCCTCGAATTGGGCGACGGCTTCTTCGAAGTCAAAGCGACGAGCGGCGATAACCAGTTGGGCGGAGATGACTTCGACCAAGTGATTATCGACTACTTGGTAGCGGAGTTCAAGAAAGACCAAGGCATTGACCTGAGCAAGGATAAGGCGGCTGTGCAGCGTCTGAAGGATGCGGCCGAAAAAGCGAAAAAAGAGCTGTCCGGCGTATTGACGACCACGATCAGCCTTCCGTTCATCACGGTAGTTGACGGCGTACCTCAGCACTTGGAGCTGAACCTGACGCGCGCCAAGTTCGAAGAACTGTCCGCGCATCTCGTGGAGCGCACGCTCGGACCGACGCGCCAAGCGATGCAGGATGCGGGCATGACCCCATCCGATATCGACAAAATCGTCCTTGTCGGCGGATCGACCCGGATTCCAGCCGTCCAGGAAGCTATCAAAAAATTGACCGGCAAAGATCCGCATAAAGGCGTGAATCCGGATGAAGTCGTCGCCTTGGGCGCAGCCGTGCAAGCGGGCGTGCTGACAGGCGATGTGAAGGACGTCGTCCTGCTCGACGTCACTCCGCTCTCCCTCGGTATCGAGACAGCGGGCGGCGTATTTACGAAGATGATCGAGCGCAATACGACGATCCCGACGAGCAAGTCACAGATCTTCTCGACGTATGCGGACAATCAGACGAGTGTCGAGATCCATGTCCTGCAAGGGGAGCGCTCCATGGCGGCGGACAACAAGACGCTGGGACGCTTCATGCTGGGAGACATCCCGCCGGCGCCGCGCGGCGTGCCGCAGATCGAAGTTACGTTCGATATCGATGCGAACGGCATCGTCAAGGTATCCGCTCAGGATAAAGGAACCGGCAAGATGCAGAACATTACGATTACCTCCTCCAGCGGCTTGAATGACGAGGAGATCGACCGCATGATGAAGGAAGCGGAATTGCATGCGGAAGAAGACAAGAAGCGCAAAGAAATGGTCGAAGTGAAGAACAACGCCGACCAATTGGTATATACGACAGAGAAAACGTTGAAGGACTTGGGCGACAAGGTCGACCAAGCCGAGATCGACAAGGCGAACGAAGCCAAGGAAAATGTGAAAAAGGCGCTCGAAAGCGACAATATCGACGACATCAAAGCGGCAACCGAGAAGCTGTCTGAAGTCGTGCAGCAATTGTCCGTCAAGCTGTATGAGCAGGCGGCGCAAGCGCAGCAAGCCGGTCAAGAGCAAGCGAATGACGGTGCGGCCAAAAAAGATAATGTAGTCGATGCGGATTACGAAGTCGTGGACGAAGACAAGAAATAAGCGCGGATGGACAGGGTCAAAGCCGGGTTTCACCCGGCTTTGGCTTTGCCTGTTTACAATGAAGAATGCGGGACAGCACGGCGTTCGCGCCGTGATGCATCAACCCGGCAACCGATCCGTTCTGACGGCACACGGTGGAGCGGATGCATGGAACCGGGCTTTCAAGTTGCAATGGGGGTGGAAGAGTGGCGCAAAAGCGAGATTATTATGAAGTGCTCGGCGTAAGCAAAGGAGCAGGCGAGGATGAAATCAAAAAAGCCTACCGCAAGCTTGCGCGTCAATATCACCCTGACGTGAACAAGGCAGCGGACGCGGAAGAGAAGTTCAAGGAAGTCAAGGAAGCGTACGATGTGCTTGGGGACGATCAGAAGCGGGCGATGTATGACCAGTACGGGCATGTAGATCCGAATCAAGGCATGGGCGGAGGCGGGTTCTCCGGCGATTTCGGCGGATTCGGCGATATATTCGATATGTTCTTCGGCGGAGGAGGACGCACCCGCGATCCGAATGCGCCGCAGCGAGGCAGCGATCTGCAGTACACGATGCAGATTGAATTCAAGGAAGCCGTCTTCGGCAAAGAGACGGATATTACGATTCCGCGGACAGAGCAGTGCGACACTTGCTTCGGAACCGGAGCCAAGCCTGGCACGAAGCCGGATACCTGCTCGGCCTGCCACGGATCGGGACAACAGGAAGTCGTGCAAAATACGGCGTTCGGCCGCATGGTCAACCGGCGTACTTGTACGGTATGTCAAGGCAAGGGCAAAATTATCCGCGAGAAATGCGGCACCTGCCATGGCAGTGGAACCGTGAAGAAGCAGCGCGTCATTCATGTGCGCATTCCGGCAGGGGTAGACGATGGAGCCCAACTTCGCATGAGCGGAGAAGGCGAGAGCGGATTGCGCGGCGGTCCGAACGGCGATTTGTACATTGTCATCCGCGTGAAGCCGCATGAATTTTTCGAACGCGACGGCGACGATATCTACTGCGAGGTGCCGCTCACATTCGCTCAGGCGGCGCTCGGCGACGAGATTGAGATCCCGACGCTGACGGAGAAGGTCAAGCTCAAAATTCCGGCCGGCACGCAGACAGGAACCTTCTTCCGACTGCGCGGCAAAGGCGTTCCGCGTCTGCGGGGCCACGGACAAGGCGATCAGCATGTCAAGGTTGTCATCGTGACGCCGACGAAGCTGAATGACGAACAGAAAGAGCTGCTCCGACAGTTCGCGGCGAGCGGCGGCGAGCACACGAACGGCGGGCACGAGGAATCGTTCTTCGATCGGATGAAGCGGGCGTTCCGGGGAGACTAGACCTCGGGCCCGCTTGAACACATGGTCCATATCATTTATCATACTCGTAAAAGTTCATCACATGGGTCGGAGATACGGATCAGGACCACAACTGCGCATAGAGGACACTCTGTGCGATCGTTGTGGTCCTTTTTTATTTTCGTCGAAGGAAAGACATGATTTCTAAGCAATCTGCTGTTTACATTCCGTTTATATTTGTCGTATATGATGGACTTCATAGCATAGTTGGCGTGTGTAAAGAGGAGTGGATGTTATGGAGAATCAAATCAATCAGACGAAAGGCTCGATAGGCAATTGGCGGCAATTTCTGAATCTCATTAATGAGACCAAGCCGTCCAAGCTCATGTTATTCGTCGCTTTGCTGATGAGCATCGGCGGGGCGGCCGTATCGCTCGTCATTCCGATGTTCACCAAGGGGATGGTGGACAACTTCGCCATGTCGCAGTTGGATACGATGCAGATTGCAGCGTTGGCGATCGCGTTTATTGTCCAGACGGTGGCCGCCGGCTTGTCCATCTATATGCTCAATCTTATCGGACAACGCGTCGTTGCGGGGTTGCGAGACCGGCTATGGAAGAAGATGCTGGTGCTCCCGGTGTCCTACTATGACCAGAACAAGACGGGCGAGACGGTCAGCCGCATTACGAATGATACGGGGATTGTAAAAGGGTTCATAACGGAGCATCTGTCCAGCTTCTTCACCGGCATCATCTCCGTCATTGGCTCGCTCATTGTACTGTTGTATCTCGATTGGCAAATGACGGTCATTATGCTCCTCGTTATACCGCTCGCCGCATTGGTGCTGTTCCCGCTTGGCAAGCAAATGTTCAACATATCCAAAGGATTGCAGGATGAGACGGCTTCTTTCACGGCCGTATTAAGTCAGGTGCTGTCGGAAATACGACTGGTGAAAGCATCCAATGCCGAAGCGAGGGAATACGAGAACGGGCGCAAGGCCATTACCCGTCTGCTTCGCTTCGGCATTAAGGAAGGCGTCGTGCAGGCGTTGATTTCGCCCATTATGTCGTTCGTGCTTATGGTGCTGCTTGTCGTCATTATTGGCTACGGCGGCATGCGCGTATCGTCCGGGGTGCTGACCGCAGGCGAACTGGTCGCCTTCATTTTGTACCTGATTCAGATTGTGATGCCGATGAGCCAGTTGTCCATGTTTTTCACGCAGCTTCAAAAGGCGATTGGTGCAACCGATCATATGATTGCGATTTTACAGGCGCCGGAAGAAGATCCTATGCATGGGAAAGAGGCCGGACAGGCGAATTTGCCGATTCATGCGGAGCATGTGCACTTTGCATATGCCGAAGGAGAGCCTATACTTGAAGACGTAAGCTTTACGATCAGTCCGGGCAAGGTAACGGCTATTGTCGGGCCTAGCGGGAGCGGCAAGACAACGCTGTTTTCCCTCATCGAGCGATTCTACTTGCCAACTTCCGGTGTCATCAAGCTGGGGAACGACGACATTAATGACTTCTCGCTGCATTCCTGGCGCGCTCTGATTGGCTATGTGTCGCAAGAGAGCCCGCTGATTGACGGGACGATTCGAGATAATATTTGTTACGGAATGAATCGGGATGTAACGGAAGAGGAGCTGAAGCGGGCCGCCGCAATGGCTTATGCGGACAGCTTCATTGAAGAACTGACCGACGGATACGATACGGAAGTGGGCGAGCGCGGCATGAAGCTGTCAGGCGGACAGCGCCAACGGATTGCCATCGCGCGGGCGCTGCTTCGCAATCCGCGCATCCTGATGCTGGATGAGGCGACGTCGAGCTTGGACAGCAAGTCCGAGATTGTCGTTCAGAAGGCGTTGAACAATCTGATGAAGGGACGGACGACGCTGGTCATTGCCCACCGGCTGTCCACTGTCGTTGACGCGGATCAGATTTTGTTCATCGACAAAGGCAAGCTGACAGGCTGCGGCACGCATGAACAACTGTTGGAGAGCCATTCCATGTACCGGGAGTTCGCAACGCAGCAGCTCAAAATTCAGGAGCAGCATGGGGCTTAAATTTCGATAACGACCTATCAACGAGAAAGGCGGTATTGTTCGAGATGGCAACCATTCTTGTCGTAGATGACGATCCTCATATTCGCGAATTTGTCACCGTATTATTGCAGAAGGAGGGCTTCCGGACGACGGAAGCCTCTGACGGCGTGGAGGCGCTCCGTCTTATGGAGTCGGACAGAGCCGATCTTGTCGTACTCGATATCATGATGCCGAATATGGATGGATGGGAACTATGCCGCGAGCTGAAGGCGCTGCATGATATTCCGCTGTTGATGCTGACTGCCAAGGGAGACACATCGCAGAAGGTGAAAGGCTTCAATCTGGGAACCGACGATTATTTGGTGAAGCCGTTCGAGCCGATGGAATTGGTCGTGCGGGTCAGGGCGCTGCTGAGAAGGTACCAGATTGCGGCATCGCAGATTGTTCATATCGGCCGGGTGGTGGTGAACCGCCAGACATTCGAGATCACCTCGGGAAGCGAGAAATTCACCTTACCGTTGAAGGAATTCGAGCTGCTCTTCAAGCTGGGCGGTGTTCCCGGCAGGACATGCTCCAGAGAGCAGCTAATTGAAGAAATATGGGGCTATGATTATGAGGGGAACGAGCGGACGCTGGACGTACACATTAACCGCCTGCGCGAGCGATTCTCCGCTAGCGAGCACGGCTTCCGGATCAAGACCATTCGCGGGCTTGGTTATCGGCTAGAGGTGCTCGAATGAGGCTGCCCGAACGATTGAAAAGGTTCAAGACAACGAAGACGTGGAGAAAGATTAAGTTCATAGGCAGCATTGTCGTCATCCTGTTGTTCATGTACGCGTCATGGTCGATTGCCTATCTCATCAATCCGATACTGCTAAGGTGGTTCGGATGGGAATTGACGGAATACGGGGCCTTTCTCATGACAGGGACGGTAGGTTTCCTGATTCTGTGGGCTATAATCGGGATCTTTATGCCTTTTGCGCGCAATAAGTATCTCCTCTTCTATCATTCCATCATCGACGCCGTCAACCGGATTTCCAAGGGAGATTTCGATGTGACGATCAAGATGAATGAAGATTTTGAACATGAATACGGCATGCTGATCGACAGCATCAACAAGATGGCTGGCGAGCTGGGGGTAATGGAGAAGATGCGCCAGGAATTTATTTCGAATGTGTCCCATGAGATTCAATCGCCGCTTACGTCGATTCGCGGATTTGCCCATGCCTTGCAAAATGACGAATTGAGCGAGAAGGAGCGTCAGCATTACTTGCAGATTATCGAGATGGAAACGACAAGACTGTCCAAGTTAAGCGACAATTTGCTGAGGCTGACGTCCTTGGAATCAGAGCATCATCCGATCAAGCCTCAATCGTATCGCCTGGATCAGCAATTGCGCAATCTCGTATTGGCGAGTGAACCGCAGTGGGCTGCCAAAGCATTGGATGTCGAGTTGAACCTGGATAACGTTCATATTACGGCAGATGAGGATATGCTGAGCCAGGTGTGGGTCAATCTGATTCATAATGCCATCAAGTTCACGCCGGAGAGGGGCTTCATTCACATCGGACTGACGGTGCGCGAGCCCTATGTTGAAGTGAGGATTGAAGATAGCGGCATTGGAATCGATAAGGAGCATATCCCGCATCTGTTCGAGCGATTCTTCAAGGCCGATGTGTCCCGCAACCGGATGCAAGGAGGCAGCGGCTTGGGGCTATCCATCGTGCAAAAGATTGTTCAGCTCCATCAAGGAACGATTGCCGTGAGCAGCGAGAGAGGAAGCGGGTCTGTCTTTTGCGTGAAGCTGCCGCTGCATATGTCGGACCGCTATCAACAGGTTGAAAAAGAAGCGTACGCTAACCGTTGGGGGAACGGCGAATAACCGAACTGATGATGAGCCGGTATAAAATATCGGCATGACCATGCCCGATCCGGTAGCCCAGATCGGGCATGGTCACGAGGAATCAGGTGCCAGCCATTTATCCCAGTTGATCCGGCACGTTGGAGAAGATGCCGTCGATGCCGGCTTGCCGCAGCATGGCGGCCCACTCCGGCCGATCGACGGTGTAGGCGTACACCTTGCAGCCTGCCCCATGGCATTCCGCGATGAAGTCCGCGCCTGCGAACGAAAAATGGGGATGGACGCTGTAGACCGGGAAGGGCAGCGACTGGATATATTGCCCCGGACGGTAGAGGCGATCGGCCATTAGCATGCCGAGCTTCACGCCGGGCTCCAGGCGGGCTATCTTATCCAGCGCCTGATGGTCGAAGGAAGAGACGATAATCCGATCCAGCAGGCCGCGCTTCTTCACGGCATCGAGAAGCTTTTGTTCAATTCCGTCATAGAAGAACGGGATGTTCTTAATCTCGATGTTGGTGATCAGATCCTGGTCCTGCACCAGATCGAGGTATTCCTCAAGCAGCGGAATCCGTTCCTCCGTGAAGTCCCTGTGGAACCAGCTTCCCGCGTCAAGCGCGCGCAGTTCCTCCCAAGTCAGGTCCGCGATATAGCCCTGGCCCGACGTCGTGCGGGCGACATTTTCATCATGGATAATGACGAGCCGGCCGTCCTTCGTCTGTTGAATATCGAGCTCGATGCCGGCACAGCCGCGATCGATTGCCGCCCGAAAAGCGGCCATCGTATTTTCCGGCGCATATCCCGATGCGCCCCGGTGGGCAAATATGAACATGTTCGCCAACCCCCTGTTCATGATGGAGGCGGACAGGGAAGCGGAGGTCATTCTCCGCATCCTTGCCCGCCGGTTTATGGTTTATTTCGGCGCGTTCACCTTGTTGTCCTCTTCGATGAGCTTGTCGATTTTCGCGGTCAAGTCATCAACGGCCTTCTGCGGAGCGTCTCCCTGGTAGAGCTTCTCGATCGCTGTCGCGACTTCGTTGCGCGTCTCCGGGAAGACGGAGATCAGCGCTCCGCGGGTAGCGGAACCAATCTTCGTATTCTGGAGCTGCTTCACGGTCGTAAGGAACTGCGGCGCCTGCTCGTATTTCTCCTTCAAGACCGGTTCTTCATGCGCCGCTTTCGTGATCGGGAAATATCCGGTGCCCGCCGCCCATTCGGCCTGAACGGCAGGGGTCGTTACATATTTCATGAAGTCCCAGGCCGCTTCCTTCTCTTCTTCGGCGACGCTGTTCATCAGCCAGAGCGAAGCGCCGCCTACGATGACGCCGTTCGCCTCCTTGCCGTCCGGCGTCGGCAGGAACCCCGTGCCGACCTCGAAGGGCGAAGCCTGCATCACGCCCGCAATGCCCGCGGTCGAGTCCATATACATGGCGACCTTGCCGGCGCTGAAGGCCGCACGGATGTCATCCCATTGCCGCCCATAGTTGCCGAGCGTGCCGTCCTTGTTCATATCGTCAAGCCATTGGAAGATGCCGAGGCTTGCCGGGGAATTGAGCAGCGACTTGGTTGCGAGACTGTCGCGCCCATTGCCGTTATCCACGAAGTCGGCTCCTTGGTTGGCCAGCAATTGCTCGATGAACCAGCCGTAGATAAGCAGCGCGAACCCTTTTTCATTTTTCGCATTGTCGGTCAGCTTCTTGGCCATTTCCCGGACTTCCCCGAAGGTCTTCGGCGGCGCCTCCGGATCGAGTCCGGCCGCTTTGAATTTGTCCTTGTTGTAGATTAAGATGGCGTTCGATGTGTTGAACGGCAGCGAGTAGAGCTTGCCGTCGATTTGATAATAGCTGAGGATATTCTCCTCCCATTGGGACAGGTCGAATTTGTCTTGGTCAATCAGGTCCTGAACCGGCTGGATATAACCGCTGTTGACCATATACTTCGTTCCGATCTCCTGCACCTGCATCAGCGTCGGCGCTTCGGACGTGCCGCCCACCGCCTTGAGCTTCGTCAACGATTCCTCGTACGAGCCTTGGAAAATCGCATCGACGAAGTATTTGTCCTGCGATGCATTGTAGTCGTCCGCCATCTTGGCGATCAGTTCCCCGGCATTGCCGCTCATGGCATGCCAGAAGGTCACCTTGATACGTCCGTCATCCGATGTTCTCGCCTCCGAGCCGGACGAATTCGTGCAGCCGATAGCGGACAGCGACAGCACCGCCAGCAGCAGCATAACCACGCCTGCTTTCTTCACTTGCATATCCCCCTCGCGAAATTTTATCGATTGCGACAAGCCATGCTGATGAATCTATCCTTTTAATGCCCCGGACATCAAGCCGCGCTTGAGCTGCTTGAGGCTGAGGAACAAGAAAAGCAAGGTTGGCACGAGCACGATGACGACGCCGGCCATGACGACAGGCCAATTCGTGTTCGTCTCCTGGGCCTGCATCATCTTCAAGCCGATCTGCACGGTGCGGACGGAATTGTTGGTCGTCGTCAGCAGCGGCCATAGATACATGTTCCAGGTCGTCAAAAACCCGTAGACGCCGAGCGCGCTCAGCATCGGCAGGGACAGCGGAACGACGAATGACACCAGATAGCGCAGCCGGCCGCAGCCTTCCAATTGAGCGGATTCATGCAGCTCCTGCGGCAGCGTCAGAAAATGCTGGCGGAGCAGAAACACGCCGAAAGCCAGCGCGAAGAACGGCATCGACAAGCCTTGATATGTATTGACCCAGTTCAGGCCGACGATGGTCAAATAGTTCGGAATCATCGTCGCTTCCCACGGAATCATCATCGTTGAAATCAACAGGAAGAACACGAAGTTGCGGCCTTTGAACGGAATAAACACGATGGCGTAGGCCGCCAGGCTGCATACGATGATCTGGCCGATCATGACGGTGAGCGAGACGATCAGGCTGTTCACCATGAACTTGAGCAGCGGCACGCTCTTGAGCGCCATCGTGAAATTGTCGAATACGAAGCTGGCAGGGAACAGCTTGCCGGTCATAATCTCCTCGGTCGTCATCAGGCTGGCGAGGAGAGCATAGACGATCGGGAAGAACATGAGGCCAGCCGCCGCCAGCAGCAATATGTAGAACACCCATTTCTGGTAGAGCGCCATTTTCATTGATAATGCACCTTCTTTTCGCCGACTTTGAACTGAATCAGCGTCGCCAGCAGGACGATCAGGAACAGAATAATCGCTTGCGCGCTCGCGATGCCGAATTTGTAGTGAATAAAGGCGTTCTGATAAATGGAATACACAATGAGATTGGTGGATTCTGCAGGTCCGCCCTTGGTCAGGATGTCGATCTGGCCGAACGATTGAAAGGAATGGATGACAGTCACGATGATGACAAAAAACAGGGTCGGCGAGACCATCGGCAGCGTAATGCGGAACAAGCGGGACCAATAGCCGGCCCCGTCAATGCGGGCGCTCTCGTAAATGTCCTCGGGTATGCTCTGCAGCCCGCCGAGCAGGATGATGTAATTGAAGCCGACACCCATCCAGATGCTCGTCGCCGCGATAGAGATCAGCGCCCACTTCGGATCGGTGAGCCAATGAATCGGAGGCAGTCCTATCCAATCCAGCACATGGTTCAGGAACCCGATGCTGGGATGGAACAGGAACAGAAAGATCATCGAGCCTGCGGCCACCGATACGCCGACCGTGGAAGAGAAAATAACGCGGAAAAACTCGATTCCCCGCAGCTTCTCACTTGAGATGACGGCCAGAAAGAAGGCGAAGGCAACGCCAAGCGGCACCGTATAAAGCACGAACAAGAACGTGCCGGTCATGCTTGTCAGGAAGCTGTCGGACTGGAACAGGCCGGCGTAATTATCGAAGCCGACGAACATCACCGGAACGCCGCGCGCGTTCGTGGAGAAGAAGCTGTAATAAAGCGTTTTCAACATAGGGTAAAACGTAAAGGCCGATAAAATGATGAGCATCGGACTTAAATAGAGCAGGCCCGCTGCCAGGAGGCGCAGCGGCGAATCTTTCTTGCGGAGGGTTGTGGCAGATGGATCCATTTGACGATTCCCCTTTCTTAAGCAGCACAACGGTCAGAAAAAAAGAAGACCACAGAACGACCAAATGGCAGCTGCCAATTGGAACAAGCGTGGTCTTCTCCGTTTCCCGAAACCGGAATATTAACTTGCATCCCAGTATAAGTCACACAATATTAAAAATCAATACAAATTATGGTTGTTTGATGTGATATTTGCGCTTGACGCGATGGCGGGGATGTTGACGGGACGGCGGGAGGGCATTACGATAGCGGTAGCAGCAAGATTACCGCATAAGTGAAGAAGTAGAGCCATAGACCGAAGGGGGAGCGAGCTATGCATTTCGCCAACCAGTCCATCCTGCCGGCCGTAAGGCAGATGAAGGATATGGAAAAGCTGCTGGTCAGTCCGTTCGAATACATTGTGCTGCTGGATGTCCATATCGCGCAGCTGAAGCCTATTTTTCAGATGGTTCGTCCGCATAACAAGAAGCTGCTGCTGCATGTGGATCTGATTCAGGGGCTGCAGAACGATAGCTACGCGGCGGAATATCTGTGTCAGGAATTTACTCCGTACGGGCTTTTGTCGACGAAGGCGAGCGTCATCATCCGCGCGAAGCAGAAGGGCGTCGTCGCCATTCAGCGCATTTTCCTGATCGACAACAGCTCCTTCGAGAAGAGCGGCGCTTTGCTGGAAAAGACGAATCCCGACTATATCGAGGTGCTGCCGAGCCCGATGCTGCCTTATCTGAAGGAGTGGAAGACCGGACGCGACATTCCGCTTCTCGCCGGCGGCTTCATCCGGACCGAGGATGATGTGAACAGGGCGCTCCAAGCCGGAGCCGTGGCGGTCACCACCTCCAGCCAGACGCTCTGGAAGCAGTACGCCGCCGCGGGAGCGCGTCGGTAGTCATTGGCAAGGGCGGGCCGAGGCCATCGTATAAAGTCCCCGCTTCCTACTCATGTTATAGATGACCGTCTATGAAATGATGAGATAAAGGAGGAAGGGCAATGACCAATTACCGGGACAGCCGCCGGAAGAACCATCTCAACGCCTTCGAGGAGCAACCGGATATCGTCATCGGCAAGACCAATGCGTCTGCCGGCAAGAACGAAGACGTGGAATTCTCGATCGAGCAGGCGGACGCCGACGATCTGGAGGCGCTGGAGCGCGCCAGACGAGCGGATGAACGGGCGGAACGCCCATGAGTTACATTGAAGTGAAATTCCAGGACGAAGCGAAGGCCGAATCATGCGGGCGCAAGCTGAACGCGCTGCGGGCGCATGCCATTCAAGTCGTTCCCCGGGAAGATGGTTATATCGTATCGGCCGATGTGAACCATGCCGTGCTGGATCAGGCATATGCCGTCATGCGCGATTACGAGGGCACGCTATTGTAACGGAACAGAACTCCTGCGGCGAGCGGGCAAGACCGCTCGTTGTCTGGAGTTTTATTTTTGTGTACAATAAATAGAATGTGCGGACGGTTATAAATCGTACGGGGGAACACCGTTAAACTTGTCGGCACCGATATTATTCATAGGGGGAGTACCATCGTGCGCTGGCATGAATTAACGATACATACAAGAGAAGAAGCGGTTGAGATGATCTCGAACTTCCTGCATGAGGCGGGCGCGGGAGGCGTCTCGATCGAGGAATCCGGGACGCTGAACAAGGAGCGGGATACGACCTATGGCGAGCTGTATATCGCCCCGCTGAACGATATTCCCGAAGGCGAAGCGAAGATTCAAGGCTACTTCGCGGAAGGGACGGATCTGGCGGCGATCGAGGACGAGGTGGCCGGCCGCATTCAGGAGCTGCGGACGTACGGAATCGATCCGGGCGAGGCTTCCCTGTCCTGGCGCTCCGTTCATGAAGATGATTGGGCGGATGCCTGGAAGCAATATTTCAAGCCGGCGCGCATTACGAGCAAGCTGACGATCAAGCCGTCATGGGAGCCTTATACGCCGACGGCGGAGGAGCAGGTGATCGAGCTCGATCCCGGCATGGCCTTCGGCACCGGAACCCATCCGACGACGTCGCTCTGTCTCCAGGCGCTGGAGAGCGTCATTCAGGGCGGGGAAGACATCATCGATGTCGGAACCGGCTCCGGCATCCTGGCGATCGGGGCGTGCAAGCTCGGCGCCCGGCATGTGCTCGCCATCGACCTGGATCCGGTGGCGGTGAAGAGCGCCCGGGAGAATGTGGCGATGAACGGGCTCCATGACGACATTACGGTGCGGGAAGGGGATCTCCTCTACATGCTGAAGGCGAGCGGGACGGACGAAGCGCCGGCGCTTGGCGTAACGCTTCCTGTCCAGATCGTGGTCGCCAACATTTTGGCCGAGGTGATCCTGCTGTTCGTGGAGGATGTGTTCGCGGCATTGCAGCCGGGCGGAATATACATTGCCTCTGGCATTTACAAGAACAAGGAAGAAGCGGTAGAGCGGGAGCTGATTCGCCACGGCTTCCTCATCGATGCGAAGCATCGCGAGGAGGACTGGGTTGCTTTCGTCGCCACAAAACCAATGTAAAAAAGAATAGGAAAACCAGACTTTTTGAACATGTATGAGAAGAAAGCGAGGGAAGATATGGATTTTTTCAATAACTTTTTCGCCGTCAAGCTGGAGATGCTGCCGTTTCTCGTGTCGGTGCTGCTAATCGCCTTTACGGTCCATGAATTCGCGCATGCCTATTTTGCCTGGAAATTCGGGGATCCGACAGCGAAGCTGCTTGGCCGAGTCAGCCTGAATCCGGCGAAGCATGTCGACTTCCTCGGCATGCTGTTCTTCGTCATCGCCGGCTTTGGCTGGGCGAGGCCGGTGCCGGTGAACCGGGATAACTTCAAGCATCCGCGGCTGATGGGAATCGTCGTGTCCGCCGCCGGACCAATCAGCAATCTGCTGCTGGCTTTTATCGGGACCATCGTGATTCATCTTGGCCTCAAGTTCGGCTTCGTGCAGTTGGGATCTCCGGATCGCGTCCATTTGGCCATCTATTACTTTTTGAATTATTTCATCACTTATAACGTGCTGCTGTTCCTGTTCAACCTTATCCCGCTGCCGCCGCTGGACGGGTACCGCATTGTCGAGGATCTGGCGCCGCGCAGCCTGCGCCTGCGATTGCAGCAGTTCGAGCAATGGTCGATTCTCATTTTCTTCATGCTTGTATTGATTCCGCCGCTGCGGAACATGACGCTTACGCCGCTCTTCAATTTGATCGAGCCGATCGTCTTTAACTTTTCGCGGACCGCCGCTTATCTGGTCGGCATGTAGAATACCGTCCGGCGGGCGGAGGGATGGCGTGGACTTTCTGGAAATATCGCTGCAAATCTAGCGCATTGCGCTCAAAACGTGTATGATGAGGAATGTTGATTACGATGCAAAAATACTTTGTCAGCCCCGAAGCGTTCGGGGATCAGCACATACGGATTACCGGCGCGGATGCCCATCATATTGTCAATGTGATGCGGGCCAAGCAGGGCTTCACTTTTCTGGTGAGCGACGGCGCCGGCCGCGAGGCCGTGGCCGTGTTCGAGAGCGGCGACGGCGAGACGGCGATCGCCCGGCTGGAGGAGCTGGTCGCTGCCGATCGCGAAGCCGCAGTCGAGGTGACCATCGCCCAGAGCCTGCCGAAGGGCGACAAGATGGAACTGATTATACAGAAATGCACGGAGCTGGGGGCGGCGGGATTCCTTCCGTTCCTGTCGGAACGCACAGTGGTGCAGTATGACGCGAAGAAGGAAGCGAAGCGGCTGGAGCGCTGGGCCAAGATTGCGAAGGAAGCGGCCGAGCAGTCGCACCGCAACCGCGTCCCTGATATTGCGGCGCCTGTCGCCTGGGCGAAGCTGACCGGCCAGTTCGCGGCCTATGATCTCGTGCTGATCTGCTATGAGGACGAGCAGGGTACGCGGCTCCGCGACGTGCTGGAGCCTTTCTGCGAAGCGCAGCGCAGCCGGGAGGCAGCCCGCATTCTGGTCGTGATCGGACCGGAAGGCGGGTTTTCGCTGCGTGAGGTGGAAGCGGCCACGGCGGCCGGGGCGGCCTGTGTCAGTCTCGGGCGCCGCATTTTGCGGACAGAGACGGCGGGTATGGCGGCCTGCGCCTGTATCATGTATCAATTCGGAGAAATGGGAGGAAGTTGAACAATGCCATCGGTAGCGTTTTATACGTTGGGCTGCAAGGTGAACTTCTACGATACGGAAGCCATTTGGCAGCTGTTCAAGCAAGAAGGTTATGAGCAAGTCGACTTTGAAGCGACGGCTGACGTCTATTTGATCAATACATGCACCGTTACAAATACCGGCGACAAGAAGAGCCGCCAGATTATCCGGCGGGCTGTCCGCCGCAATCCGGACGCCATCATTGCGGTGACCGGCTGCTACGCGCAGACCTCCCCGGCCGAGATTCTCGATATTCCGGGCGTCGATCTCGTCATCGGCACGCAGGATCGGGACAAGCTGATGGATTATATCGCCCAGCTTCAAGCCGAGCGCCAGCCGATCAACGCCGTGCGCAATATTATGAAGACGCGCGCGTTCGAGGAGCTGGACGTACCGGATTTCGCGGAGCGGACACGCGCATTTTTGAAGATTCAGGAAGGCTGCAACAATTTCTGCACCTTCTGCATCATTCCGTGGTCCCGTGGGCTGTCCCGCAGCCGCGACCCGCAAAGCGTCCTGAACCAGGCCCGTCAGCTTGTGGCGGCAGGCTATAAGGAGATTGTGTTGACCGGAATCCATACCGGAGGCTACGGCGACGATCTCGAGAACTATGATCTGACCGATCTGCTCTGGGATCTGGACCGCATCGACGGATTGGAACGGGTGCGCATCAGCTCGATCGAAGCGAGCCAGATCGATGATCGGATGATCGACGTGCTGAACCGTTCGTCGAAGATGTGCCGCCATCTCCATATTCCGCTGCAGGCCGGCAACAATGAAGTGCTGAAGCGCATGCGGCGCAAATATACGGTAGAGGAGTTCGGCGACAAGATCGCCCGCATCCGCGAGGCGATGCCGAATGTGGCGATTACGACGGATGTAATCGTCGGCTTCCCGGGCGAGACGGATGAACAATTCCGGGAAGGCTACGAATTCATGAAGCGGGTCGGATTCTCCGAGATGCACGTCTTCCCGTACTCCAAGCGTACCGGAACGCCAGCGGCGCGCATGGAGGATCAGGTGGACGAGGAAGTGAAGCATGCACGCGTTCACGATCTGATCGATCTGTCGGAGCAGATGCAGCTCGCCTACGCCGAGACGTTCGTCGGGCAAGTGCTTGACGTCATTCCGGAACGCGATTATAAAGGGGCTCCGGGAAGCGGCCAAGTGATGGGCTATTCCGACAACTACCTGCAGATCGTGTTCGACGGCGACGAGTCGCTGATCGGCCAGCTGTGCCGCGTCAAGGTGACAAAGGCCGGCGTGAACGAATGCTTCGGCGTGCTGACCCGGGTGCTCGGGGAAGAAACGGGCGCGCAGGCAGCCAATATGTAATGAGGTAGAACAAAGAGGATTCCACTGTCGCTTCGTATGCAAGGAGCAGGTGAAATCCTCTTTCCTTTCGGTTACGATATACATATTCATCAGTTTCAATTAGGCGGGCTGAAAGAGGCAGGAGCACGCCGCATACTTTGTACGTTGGAGGATATCGCGAAATGAAAGAAATATCAGCGGGAGGCGTCGTCTATCGACGTCGCGGAGAGCAAATCGAGTTCCAGTTGATTCAGGATCGTTACGGCAAGACTTCCCTCGCCAAAGGAAAGATGGAGCCCGGGGAGACCATCGAGCAGACCGCTCTGCGGGAAATCCGGGAGGAGACCGGGATTGAAGGCACCATTGTCGGCAAGCTGGACACCATCCGTTATCAATATACGTCGCCGGAAGCCGGCACGGTGGACAAAGAGGTTCATTATTTTCTGGTCGAGGCGACAGCAGGGCAGCTCACGCCCCAGGTGGAGGAGATCTGGAGCGTCGAATGGTACGAGCCGCAAGCGGCATGGGCGAAGCAGACCGAATCCGGGTATGATAACAATGACGGCATTCTGAGCAAGGCCTTTGCGCAATTGGGGATTGCCTTGTAAGCGGCCGCGTTAGCCTTCCGGACCCGGGCCGGGAGCGCAATAACCTTGCTGCAGACGCCGCAACAGGTACACACAGGGGATACGTGCAGTAATCGTACGCTTCAACTCTAATCTGACTGCGAAGGGTGATTACAGATGAACGAACAAATCCGATTGGCCAGCCTGATTGACCACACCTTGCTCAAGCCGGAAGCGGTGCGGAGCGATATTGAGAAATTGTGCGACGAGGCGCGGCAGCACGGCTTTTACAGCGTGTGTGTAAATGGGACCTGGGTTCCGCTCTGCCGCGAGCGGCTTGCCGGATCCGAAGTGCGCATCGCGGCCGTATGCGGGTTCCCGCTCGGAGCCGGCGCATCCTCCGCCAAGGCGTTCGAAGCGGCAAGAGCCGTGGAGGACGGGGCGTCGGAGATCGATATGGTGCTCCAGATCGGCCGCCTCCTAGACGGCGACGTGAAGGCGGTGGAAGCCGATATCGCCCAGGTGGTCCGCATGGTGGAAGGGAAGGCTATCGTCAAAGTCATCTTAGAGACGGGGATGCTGACGACCGGGCAAAAGATCGAGGCGTGCAAAGCCTCGGAAGCCGCAGGGGCGCATTTCGTCAAAACGTCGACCGGGTTCGGCCGCGGCGGTGCTACTATCGAGGATGTCCGGCTTATGCGCGCCAACGTAGCGCCGCATATCGGCGTGAAGGCTTCGGGCGGCGTAAGGGACACGGCGACCGCGCTCGCCATGATCGAGGCCGGCGCGACCCGAATCGGAACGAGCTCGGGAATCGC
Source organism: Paenibacillus dendritiformis (assembly GCF_945605565.1). Classification (NCBI taxonomy): domain Bacteria; kingdom Bacillati; phylum Bacillota; class Bacilli; order Caryophanales; family Paenibacillaceae; genus Paenibacillus; species Paenibacillus dendritiformis. The sequence goes on from NZ_OX216966.1 coordinate 2,753,545, forward strand.
GATCGTTACCGGAGCCGGTCCCACAGCTTCAGATAGCACAGCGGGAGCGCCAGGACAGAGCTCGCAATATTGAATACCGTCTGGGCGCGGGCGATCTGGGCGGCCGGATCGTCGGTGAACCAGGCGGACAGCGCATGGAGCTGACCGATTAGCGGATAGAACAGGATCGCCCCGCCCACATTGAGCACGATATGGCTCCAAGCCACGAATTGGCCGTGGCGGCTTCCGCCGAGCGATGCGATGAGCGCGGTGAAGCAGGTGCCGACATTGGAGCCGATGACGATGGCGATGCCGATCTCGACCGGCAGGGCGCCGGTAGCGGACAAGCCCATCGCCATGACGATGATGGCCGCGCTGCTGTGAACGACGGCCGTAATGATCATGCCGGCCGCAAGCGCCCAGAGCAGACTGTCGTTGGACCGCTCGAGGAACCAGGTGAACATGCCGCGGTGCTGCAGCGGCCCCCCGATCTGCTTCATCCATTCGATGCCGAGCAGAATGAGGGCGAAGCCGGCGGCGGCCAGCGAGCCGAACTGCAGCGGATGCAGCAGGGAGGCGAGCCGCTTCGGCAGGGGCAGGCGGTATTCGCCGCCCAGAATCGCCGCGCTCCAGCAGGCGAGCGAGCCGATAAGCAGCGGCAGCGCGTAGCGGCTGATGTTGAGTCCGATCAGCTCCGTCGTCAGGCAGGTGCCGACATTCGTACCGAGAATGATGCCGAGCGAGCGCGAGAAGCTCATCAGCCCGGCGTTCACCAGCCCGATGGTGATGACCGTGATGGCGGTGCTGCTCTGAAGCAGCGCCGTCATGCCGGAGCTGAACAGCATGCCGTGCAGCGGCGTCCGCGTGGAACGGTGCAGGAAGCGGTTCAAATAAGGCCCTGCCCATGCGTGAAGGGCGAGCTCCATCGTTTTCATGCCAAAAAGAAACACAGCCATTCCGCCTAGCAGCGGATACCAGATTTCTGCAAACATATGCCGGACTCCTTCGTCATTCCACACAAAATGCGGGTTCTATCATTCGAGCTGGAACAGCTTGAGAGGGAATAAGTGAACAGCCTATACTGTCACTGTATGCTTGCGGATGGACAACAATGACAAGCCCGGCTGAAGCCGAGAGGGGACATGCAATTGAAGCAATCGACAACAGCAACAGTAATCTTGAGCCGGAATCGCAAAAAACGGACGGAGCACGGGCACCCATGGGTGTTCCATTCCGAAATCGAGCGCGTGGAGGGCAATCCGCAGCCGGGGGCGCTGGTCGACGTCATGAATGCCCAAGGCCAATATGTGGCAACCGGATACTATAACCCCGCTTCCAAAATCATGGTGCGCGTCATCGGCTATCAGCCTGCCGACGCGATGGATGCCGGCTTTTTCAAGGAGCGGCTGCGTCAGTGCCTGGAGCATCGCAACCGGTTCCTGCCGGGAGCGACGGCATACCGGCTCGTCTATGGCGAGGCCGATTTTCTGCCGGGGCTGATCGTCGATCGATTCGGCGATGTGCTCGTCGTGCAACTATTGACGCTCGGAATGGACCTGGCGCGCGATGCGATTGTGCAAGCCTTGGTAGAGGTTATGAATCCGCGCGGCATTTACGAACGAAGCGATGTGCCGATTCGGGAAAAGGAAGGCCTCGAACAGAGAACGGGCGTGCTGTACGGGGAATGCCCGCGCCATGTGCAGATTACAGAGAACGGACTGCAGCTTGAAATCGATATTGTCGAAGGGCAGAAGACAGGCTATTTCTTCGACCAGCGCGAGAACCGGGCAGCGATAGCGCCGCTGATGACCGGATGGGGCGCCCGCAGCGGGATTACGCTCACGGATATCGAGACGGAGGCAGGGATACGCACCGTGCCGGTCAACGCGAACGGCAAGGAAGTGACCTTTCCTTGGTGGGACGGAGCCACCGTGCTGGAATGCTTCTCCCACACGGGAAGCTTCACTTTGCATGCTTGCAAATATGGGGCCAAGAAGGTGACTTGTCTCGATATTTCTGAGCATGCGATCGAGAGCGCAAAGCGCAATGTGGAGCTGAACGGATTTGCGGATCGGGTGGAATTCGTGGTGGCGGACGCGTTTGCGTATTTGCGGGAGCAAGTGCAGGGGAGAGAGGAGCGCATCCAGCGCGGCGCAAGCCAAAAGACGGATACGTCGAAGCCGATGACCGCGGGCGGCGGCCGCACCTGGGATGTCGTCATTCTCGACCCGCCTGCGTTCGCCAAGACGAGACAGGCGGCGGACGGGGCGTACCGCGGCTACAAGGACATCAATCTGCACGGGATGAAGCTCGTTAATGAGGGCGGATATTTAGTGACGGCGAGCTGCTCCTATCATATGAAGCCGGAGCGCTTCCTGCAGGCGATCCAGGACGCCGCCCATGACGCGGGCAAGGTGCTGCGCCTCATCGATTGGCGCACCGCAGGGAAGGATCATCCGCAGGTGGCCGGGGTCGAAGAAGGACATTATTTGAAATTCGGCATTTTCGAAGTCCGCTCCAGACGATAGCATGATGAAGAAGCACCTCATGGCCAATCCCGCCGCGAGGTGCTTCTTGCGATTCCGGTATATTGTTGATTGACAAGCTGTGACTTATGGAGTCGGATTGGTAACGAAAGCGCCGCCAAGCCAGCGCGCGTATCCCCGTTCGCGGGCCCAATTGCTCTCGCCGCTTCGCACTCTCCGGCCCGCCTCGGTGAGCAGGAGCCGTCCGGCGGACGATTCGACCGGCCGCAGCGGCTCCGGCAGCGGATCGGAAGCCGCGGACAGGGACAATAGCGGGACTTCTCCGGAAGTCAACCGGCGCAAATATCCCCAATACTGCATGTCGCCGAGTCCGTACTCCGGCACATGCGGTCCGATATGCTGATACAGCTCCAGGAAGGAGCTGGCTCCATCGGCGACGGCATCCAGCGTAAGCCGCTCCACGACGCCCAGCCCGTCGTCGCGTGAAGGGAAGCGGCGGAGATGGAACCGCATCGCTTCTACGATGGCGTCAAATGGAGCCTCCACTGTGCCGGATTCCTCGATCCAGCGCACCAATTTGCGCGGATTCGGGCTCGTATAGGCAAGCCAGGCATGGTGCATCCATGAGATCGCTTCCACATTCAGCCGGATGCCGTGCTCGCGGTAGAGCGCCAATTGGTCCGCGTCGAGGGCTCCGAAGCCGTGGTAACGGTCATGCCCGGGCACGGCCGAAATGTCGATCCAGTAGACGGCGGCCTCCGGATGCTCCCGGGACAGGCGCTCAGTCAATCGCAGCAGCATCGTGATATCGAACAGATCATGCTCGAACCAGAGGGCGATTTCCGGGTGCTGCAGCACCTCCGCTTTCCAGGACCGCTCCTGCTCGTTGCTCATTTGCAGGTAGAGGGATGCGGGCAGGCCGCACATTTTTTCCAATTGAAGCGCGCGGTACGCCAAATAACGTTCAAAAATGGGATAAACGGGTCCTTCGGTCAACAGCTCGCGATAGACCCATACTTCTTCGTTCCAGCGCTCCCGGGCGACCGGGCGAAGCCGTTCTGCCACAATATCTCCATTCACGATATGAATCACGCGGTGTGCCTCCTTTTCTCTCCGGCGGTAACGTCAGCCAGGGGCTTGAATTCCTTCCTGCACATTCCAAACGTGTGTTCCAGTCTGCTCGCGATAATATGCTATAATAAAGCAAGGTTTCCGTAAAAGAGACGATTTGCGCAGTCTCTGTCTAATGAGGAAATACCGGGATCCGGCCTTTTTGGACTTATTCTTATTTTTAATCCTTTCTTGCGATTTGTAAATACACTTTTACACACGGCTTTTTTGGAAAAAGTCAGCATACGGCATGGCAGCGTACATATTCAGTGGTCAGTTGTACGGGAAAGCGGGGGATATACATTGGCTTTGCATTTCGTAATCGGACGCTCGGGGAGCGGCAAGTCGGCGCATCTGCTGAATGAGATTCGGCAGAGGCTGGAGACTCAGCCCGAAGGTCCGCCGATGATTCTGCTCGTGCCTGAGCAGGGAACGTTCCAGGCGGAGCATGCGCTCGTCACCTCGGAGCGCCTGTCGGGGATGCTGCGGACGCAAGTCCTGAGCTTCCGGCGCTTGGCGTACCGCGTCATGCAGGAGACTGGCGGCACGGCGCTCACGCCGATTGGAGAGGAAGGCAAGAAGATGCTGCTGTACAAAATTTTGCAGCGGCGCAAGTCCGACCTGCCTCTGTTCGCCGGAGCGGCGGAGCAATTCGGCTTCATCGAAAAACTGAATGATCTGTTCGACGAGATGAAGCGGTACCGGATCCAGGCTTCCGAGGTGGATGAGCATGCCGCGTTCGTCCAGGAGCATGTGGACGGCCAGCCGCTCCTGTCGGCCAAGCTGCACGATTTGTCCGCCGTGCTGCACGAGTTCGAGACAGAGCTGGAGCAGCATTATTTGGACGGCGAGGATGTGCTTGTCCGGCTGGCGGAAGGCATTCCGCACTCGGACTATGTCCGGCAGGCGGAGATATGGATTGACGGCTTCAACGGCTTCACGCCTCAGGAATATGCCGTGCTGGCATCGCTGCTGCTGCATGCCCGCCACGTCACCGTAGCGCTCTGCCTGGATCGGCCTTACGCCTTGGGGGAGGAGCCTCATGAGCTGAACCTATTCCATCCTACGGCGACGACCTTTCTCAAGCTGAGCAGCATCGCCGGTACGCTCGGCGTCGATATGGGAGAAGTCATACAACTGGGCGGACAGGGCAGGCTGCCAAGATTCGCTTCCTCGCCGATGATCGCCCATCTAGAGCGTCATTTCGACCGGCGTTCGGCTTATCGTCCCGCCTCCCCGGCCGGCGAGCGGGCGGAGATTCGCGTCCATGCCGCGGTCAACCGCCGCGCGGAAGTGGAAGGGGCAGCGCGCGACATTTTGCGCCGGGCGCAGACGGAGGGCGTTCGCTGGCGGGAGATGGCCGTCATGGTCAGGAACTTGCCGGATTACGCGGAATTGATCGATACGGTCTTCGGCGATGCGGGCATTCCTTATTTCACGGATCAGAAGCAGGCGGTGCTCCATCATCCGTTCGTCGAGATGACGCGCGCCGCGTTGGACATCCTGATCGGTTGCTGGCGCTATGATGCGGTATTCCGCTATGTGAAGACGGACTTCGTCCTGCCGGAAGACGGGAGCGTGACGAGGGAATCCTTCGATCGGCTGGAGAACTATGTGCTGGCCTGCGGCATCGAGGGCTCGAAATGGACGAACGGACGCCCGTGGCCGGCCGAACCGCGGCAGTCGCTGGATCCTGACGATCCGGCCGCCGCCGAGACGGCCGAGGCCGTGCCGCAGCATGCGCCGGAATGGGCGGAGCAGTGCCGCCGCCGGATTGTCGAGCCGCTCTCTGCGCTGCAGCGCTCGCTCGCGCGAAGCCGGCATGTGCAAGACATGTGCGAGGCGCTGTACACGTTCTGGATCCGTCTTGGGGTGCCGGACAAGCTGGAGCGGATGAGTCAGGAGGCGCTGCTGGACGGCGATGTGCAGCGTTCCCGGGAGCATCGCCAGATCTGGGGCGAGATGCTCAATATATTGGACCAGATGGTGGAGATGCTGGGCGGAGAGAAAATGCCGCTCGAGCTGTTCGCCGGGATGCTGGAGACAGGCTTCGAGAGCGTGAAGCTGGCGCTCGTGCCTCCCGCGCTTGATCAGGTGCTGATCGCGTCCATGGATCGGACGCGATCAAGCCAGATCAAGCATCTGTACGTGCTTGGGGTCAACGACGGGGTGATGCCTGCGCGCCCGATAGAGGATGGGCTGTTGACCGAGTATGAGCGGGATCTGCTGCTCACGATCGGGATGGAGCTGGCGCCCGGCATCCGGCGCAAGCTGCTGGACGAGCGCTTCGTCATCTATCATGCCTTCACTTCTCCGAGCGAGAGCTTGTGGCTCAGCTACGCGCTGGCCGACGAGGAAGGCCGCTCGCTGCTGCCTTCGGAGACGGTGCGGCAGATCCGTGGCCTGTTCCCGGGCATGCAGGAAGCGCTCCTGTTGGCGGAGCCGAATGAGTTTCTGCCGGAAGCGGAGCAGGCCGATTTCATCGCCTATCCGGAAGCGGCGCTTAGACAATTGATTGCCCAGCTGAGGGAATGGCGGCAGGGCCGCCCAATCGCGGATCTGTGGTGGGACGTGTACCGGTGGTTCGCAGGGCAGCCGGCTTGGCGGGATCGGCTGAAGACGGTGCTCGGATCGCTCGCCTACCGCAATCAGGCGCAGGCGCTGACGGCCGACACGAGCCGGCAGCTGTACGGGCAGCTGCTGCGGACGAGCGTCTCCCGCATGGAGCGGTTCGTTGCCTGCCCGTTCTCGCATTTCGCCTCGCATGGCTTGAAGCTGAAGGAACGAAGGCTGTATCGGCTGGAGGCGCCGGATATCGGCCAGCTGTTCCATGCGGCGCTAAGCCGCTTTGCCGGCGAGCTGCAGGCCCAGCACCGCTCCTGGGCGGAGCTGACGCCCCAGGAATGCGAGGCGGAAGCGGATCGCATCGTCGATCTGCTGGCGCCCCGGCTTCAAGGGGAGATTCTGCTCAGCTCCGAGCGGTACGGCCATATATCGGGCAAGCTGAAGCGCATCGTCGGCCGGGCCGCGGCCGTGATGGGCGAGCATGCCAAGCGGGGGCAATTCGAGCCGGTGGCGCTGGAGATGGATTTCGGCCCCGACAAGCCGCTGCCGCCGCTTCGCTTCACGCTGGACAACGGCTGCACGATGGAGATCATCGGCCGCATCGACCGCGTCGACAAGGCGGAGAGCGAGCGGGGCGTCCTGCTGCGGGTGATCGATTACAAGTCGAGCCAGACGGATCTGGCTCTTCATGAAGTGTACTATGGGCTGTCGCTGCAGATGCTCACCTATTTAGACGTGCTCCTTACGTATGCGGAGGAGTGGCTCGGCACGGAGGCGCTAGCCGCCGGAACGCTTTATTTCCATGTGCATAATCCGCTCCTTCAGGCGGCCAACGGCTTGAATGAGGAGCAGGCTTACGAGCAGCTGCTCAAGCGATTCAAAATGAAGGGACTCGTCCTGGCCGACCGCGAGACCGTCCGCCTGATGGACGGATCGGTCGAGCAAGGGCATTCCCAGGTGCTTCCGCTCGCGGTGAAGGCGGACGGATCCTTCTACAGCAATTCCTCCGTCGCTACGGAGGAGCAGTGGGACCTGCTTCGGGGGACCGTCCGCTCGGTCATCCGGGATATCGGCACGCGCATCACGAACGGCGATGTGGTGATCGATCCGTACCGGAGCGGCACGGCGACGGCATGCGATTTCTGTTCCTATAAGCCGGTCTGCCAATTCGACGAATTGGTCGACGGCAATCAATATCATCTATTGCCGCGGCTGGGCAAAGACGAAGTATGGGCGAAGCTGAAGGGAGGCGAAGCGAACGATGGACAATAACCGTGATGAACGGAATAGCCGTGAATACGAGAGCGGCAGCGAGGCTGGCGGGGCTTCCCGCTTGCCTGTTGCTGGGGAGGACGGCGAAGGACGCGTCCTGACAGCCGCAGCGGCGTCTGTGGGCGAAGCAGAAGCGCCTGCGAAGCTGCCGCCGAGGCCGCCCGAGAGCACGTGGACCGAGGAGCAGTGGCAAGCCATCGTCGACGGCGGCGAGAACATTTTGGTCGCGGCGGCAGCCGGTTCCGGGAAGACGGCCGTCTTGGTCGAGCGCATTATCAGCCGCATCAGCGATGAAGCGGCGATGCTGCATGTCGATCAACTGCTCGTCGCCACCTTCACCAAGGCGGCCGCCGCCGAGATGCGGGAGCGCATCCGGCTGGCGCTGGAGCGCAAGCTTGAGGCGAACCCGGATTCGGAGCATTTGCGCCGCCAGCTCGCCCTGCTGAACCGCGCCTCGATCACGACGCTGCACTCCTTCTGTCTGGAGGTGATTCAGCGGCATTTCCAGGCGGTCCAGTTGGATCCGGCCTTCCGGGTCGCGAACGAGACCGAGATCGAGCTGCTGCGCCAGGACGTGCTGGAGGAGCTTTTTGAAGAGCGCTATGCCAGTAAAGAGCCCGCCTTTGCGCGGATGGTCGATTGGTTCAGCGGAGAGCGCAATGACGAAGCCGCATTCCGGCTCGTCCACCGGCTCTATGATTTCTCCCGCAGCCATCCGTGGCCGGAGGAATGGCTGGACAGCATGACGGCTTCGTTCGGTCCCGCGGACATCGCCGAGCTGGGCCGCTCCCCGTGGGCGGACAGCATTATGGCGGCGGCGCGGCTGACGCTGAACGGCATCGTCGAGCTGCTGCGCCAGGCGATCGCCCTGACGACGGCTCCGGGCGGTCCGGAGCCGTACCGCGCCGCACTGGAGCAGGAGCTGGCCGGAGCGGCTGCCTTGGCGGACGCCGCCTCCTCCGTCCCGTGGGAACGGATGCATGAATCGTTCGGGCTGCTGAGCTTCGGACGGCTGGCGGCCTGCCGCGGGGATCAATATGACAAAGAACTGCAGGAGCAAGTGAAGCGACTGCGCGATCAGGCGAAGAAGCGCCTGCAGCAGGTGAGCGACGAGCTGTTCCGCCGGACGCCGGAGCAGTTCCTGCAGGAGCTGCATGCGATCCGGCCGGTGCTTGAAACGCTGGCTTCTGTGGTGCGCGAATTCGGCGCCCGGTTCGAGGCGGCCAAGCGGGCGAAGGGATGGCTTGATTTCGCCGATTTGGAGCATTACTGCCTGCGCATTTTGCGCGATCCTTCCTCTACGCCGGAACGGCCGGTGCCGTCGGCAGCCGCGCTGCAGTACCAGGAGCAATTCGCCGAGATATTGCTGGACGAGTATCAGGATACGAATATGGTCCAGGAAGCGATCGTGGACTTGATTACCCGGCCCGGACAGGGGAACCGGTTCATGGTAGGCGATGTAAAGCAGAGCATCTACCGGTTCCGCCTGGCGGAGCCGGGCTTGTTCCAGAGCAAGTATACTTCTTACGGGAAGCAAGGCCGCGGAGATGGCATCCGCATCGATCTGGCCCGCAACTTCCGCAGCCGTCAGGGCATCGTCGATACGGTCAATATGGTGTTCCGCCAGATTATGAACGCCGACGTGGCGGAACTCACCTATGATTCCGCGGCCGAACTCGTATGCGGGGCGTCCTACCCGTCTGCCGAAGAGATTGCGGCGGAGAGCCGCCGCAGCCGGGATGAGTTCGGCATGCCGTATTTCGCGACCGAGCTGCTGCTTATTGACAAGGGCGTGCCGGCCCCGGCGGACGAAGCGGCAGAGGATGAGGACGGCGAGACGGAACGGGCTGCGGCGGATGCCGCCGAGCTGGAGACCGCGCGCCTGGAAGCGAGGGCAATCGCTTCGCGCATCCGCCGCATGACGGGAGACGAAGGGGAGCCCCCTTATCTCGTGTACGACAAGGATCAGAAGCGGATGCGCCCGGTCACGTACCGGGATATGGTCATTCTGCTGCGGGCGACCCAAGCCTGGGCGCCGCTGATGCTGGAGGAGCTGAGACGGGAAGGAATACCGGCTTATGCCGAGTTCAGCACCGGATATTTTACGGCGACGGAAGTGGAGATCGTCTTGTCCCTGCTTCGCGTCATCGATAATCCGCAGCAGGATATTCCGCTCGCCGCGGTGCTGCGTTCGCCTATCGTCGGCTTGCAGGAGGAAGAGATGGCCCAGATTCGGCTGTACGGAAAGGGCAAGCCTTTCTATTACGCGGTCATGGAAGCGGCTCGGGCGGAAGCGGAGGACGGCTCTCCGGCAGCGATGCAGCTGGAACTGGAGCTCCCTCTGTCAGCGGATGAGGGAGCGGATATGCCCCCTCGGCAAGGACGCGGCAGCTGGCAAGCGAAGCTGATCCGCTTCCTCGACCGGCTGGAGCAGTGGCGGATTGCCGCGCGGCAAGGGCGGCTGTCCGAATTGATCTGGCGAGTGTACCGGGAGACCGGGTACTACGAGTGGGTCGGGGGGCTGGCCGGCGGCCTGCAGCGCCAGGCGAATCTTCGCGCCTTATATGATCGGGCCCGGCAGTATGAATCGTCCTCGATCCGGGGACTGTTCCGCTTCCTGCGGTTCATCGACCGGATGCGGGATACCGGCGGGGATCTCGGTACGGCCCGCGCGCTCGGCGAGCGGGAAGACGTCGTCCGCATTATGACGATTCACAAGAGCAAGGGGCTCGAATTCCCGGTCGTTATCGTCGCGGGGCTGTCGAAGCGGTTCAATCAGCAGGATCTGAACGCGTCCTTCCTGATGCACAAGCATCTCGGGTTCGGTCCGAAGTATGTCGATGAGGAGAAGCGGGTCGCTTATCCGACGCTGCCGAATCTGGCGATTCGCCGGCAGATGAGGCTGGAGCTGCTGGCCGAGGAGCAGCGCGTGCTCTACGTGGCCTTGACCCGGCCGAAGGAGAAGCTGATTCTCATCGGCACGGTGCAGGACGCGGAGAAGTCGATTCGCAAATGGGGCGAGGCGCTTGATGTCGAGCGGCTGTTGCTGCCGGATTATTTGGTGGCGGAGGCCCGATCATATCTCGACTGGATCGGGCCTGCGATCATCCGGCACCCGGCCGCGGCCGAATGGCGCCGCTATGCCGGCCTGCCGAACCGGAACGGGGAATGTCTGCTGGAGGATTCGTCCCGGTGGCAGCTGGCGATGGTGCCGGCATCCGTCATTGCGGCGGACGAACGTCTGGCGGAGATGCCGGAAGATGAAGAGCGGGCGCGCCGCATGAAGGCGCTGCGCAAGCTGGAGACGGATGACTCGTTCCCCCGTTCCGCTTGGGCGGACCTGATCGGGGAACGGCTATCCTGGCGCGATCCGCACCGCATCGTGACGCTGCTGCCGTCGAAGACATCGGTCACGGAGATGAAGCGGCTGGCCGCTACTGATGATTGGCCGCCGGAGGACTGGGTTGGCGCTCCTGCCGGGGCTGAAGGAGAAGCGGAGGAAACAGCGGAGAAGCCAGGGGGCCTAGAGGCCGCGGAGACAGCAACGGGCGGCAATGAACCGGCCGCAGCGGCGGGAGCGGCTGCAGGCGGCGATCAGGCGGCGTCCGGACCGTATGCCGATCCGTCCCGCACCTTGTATCTGCGGCGGCCGAAGTTCATGGAACGGCGCGGCATCACTCCTGTCGAACGGGGGACAGCCTACCATCTGCTGATGCAGCATCTTCCGCTGGATCGCCGGCTGACAGCGGCCGAGGTCAATCATACCCTCGACGCTCTGGTGGCCCGGCTTATTATGACCCGGCTGCAGGCGGATGCGCTGGATGCGGAGAGCGTTGCCGCTTTCTTCGACAGCGAGGTCGGCCGGCAGCTGGCCGAAGCATCGTGGGTAAAGCGGGAGCTGCCCTTCAGCTACGGCCTGTCGGCAACGGAAGCGTACACGATCGAGGGCCTTCGCCGGCGCGAATCGGTAACGGCCGCCGCCGAAGCGCTGGGAAGCGGGACTGCTTCCGCATCGGGGAATGAGCCGCGCTTCGTCGCGACCCCGGCCTTCGCCGCGATGGATTCATCCGGGCAGCTCGATCAAGAGATGGTGCTCGTGCAAGGGATTATCGATTGCCTGTTCGAATGGAACGGGGAGCTGGTTCTGCTCGATTACAAGACCGACAAAGTGCTGGCCCATCGGGGCGGTCTCCGCGGGCTGACGGAGCATTACCGGTTCCAGCTGGAGCTGTACGCGCGGGCGATTGAAGACATATGGAAGCGGCCGGTCAAGCGGAAGGTGCTGTACTTCTTCGACGCGAAGCAGGCTTGCGAGCTGTAAGCGAACGGCGGGCGGCTGCGGCTGCCTGCGCGGGGGCCGGCGATCTGCATTGCTCCGGCGCAAGTCCTTGCGAGGTTGCGGGGATAGTCTTCGCGTTCCGGGCGTCGTCCGGGTCGGTCTACCGATCTACACGTGTTCGGGTTTTAGTTCGGGCGCGGGTCCGGCAGCCGTCTATACGTGCCCGGGCATTCGTTTGCATGTGGCGCCAGTGTGCTCGGGTCCGCGTCGTTAATTCGGATGTGGATCTGGCGACGGTCTGTGCATGTGCGGGCGTTAGTTCGCATGCGCTCTGCTGCCCGTCTGCTTATGTCCCGGCCGAGTCTGTGTGCGGGCCTGGCGTAAAGCCTGGGGGTGGCGATAGAGCCGCTGAAGATGGGCGGTTCTTCATGGTTGGTTTGAATTTAGTTTTGGCGAGGATGGTGATAGATTCATGCGTATATTACATACCGCCGATTGGCATTTCGGACGGACGCTGGAAGGGCGGAGCCGTCTGGAGGAACAGGCGGCGTTCGTAGACGAGCTGGTGGCGCTGACGGAGGAGGAGCGGGTCGATCTCGTTCTGATCGCGGGGGATGTCTATGACTCCGTCAATCCTCCGGCTGCCGCGGAGCAGCTGTTCTATGAGGCGGTGGCCCGCTTGTCGGACGGGGGCCGCCGACCGATCGTCATTATTTCCGGGAATCATGATCATCCGGAACGGTTATCAGCCTCGGCTCCGCTCGTCGGGGAGCGGGGCGTTGTCCTTATCGGCCAGCCGACGCTGGAGGCGGTCGTCGTGCCGTGCGCGCGGACGGGGGAAGAGGCGGTCATCGCGGCTCTGCCGTACCCGTCGGAAGCGCGGCTGGGCGAGCTGCTGTCGGATGAGGCCGAGGAGCAGGCGGTACGCCGGGCCTATAGCGCCCGCGTGTCGCAATTGCTGGCGCGTCAGGCGCAGCGGTTCCGGCCGACGGCGGTCAATCTCGCCATGAGCCATCTGTATGTGCTGGGCGGGGCGGAGTCCGACTCGGAGCGCCCGATTCAGGTCGGGGGCGCCTATACGGTCGATCCGTCCGCCTTCGCCTGCCAGGGCGCGCCGGCCGCGCCCCAATATACGGCGCTGGGGCATTTGCACCGGCCCCAGTATGTCAAGGGCCCGGGCGTCATCCGCTACAGCGGCTCTCCGCTCGCCTACAGCTTCTCGGAGGCCGGGCAGGCGAAATCGGTGACGCTGCTCGATCTGGCGCCCGGGGCAGAGGCGATGGTCGAGGAGCGCTATCTGTCATCCGGCCGTCCGCTTGCGGAGTGGAATGCCCGCGGAGGCTATGAGGAAGTGATGCGCTGGATCGAGGAAGGGCGGGACAGCCGCGCCTGGCTGGATGTGAGCTTGACGCTGACGGAGGCGCTGACGATGGACCAGATTCAGAAGCTGCGCCGCGCCCATGACGGCATCGTTCATATCCGGCCGGTATATGCGGAAGCGGAACGGGAGACGGAGGACGAGGTCCGGCTGAGCGAGCTGCCAGTGCAGGAGATGTTCCGCCGCTTCTATGAGCGGCAGACCGGCGGCGCTCAGCCGGATGACGCGCTTGTCGCCTGCTTCCTCGAATTGATTGAGCCGGAAACCGCAGAGAAGGAGGAGAGCGCATGAAGCCGATCGAATTGAGGCTGGCAGGCCTGCAGAGTTACCGCGAAGAGCAGCGGATCGATTTCGAGAAGCTGTGCGAGACCGGGCTATTCGGCATTTTCGGCCCGACGGGAAGCGGCAAATCCTCCATTCTCGACGCAATGACGTTGGCACTGTACGGCAAGGTCGAGCGCGCGGCGGGCGGAACACAGGGAATCCTCAACCAGATGGAGAATACGCTGTCGGTCTCCTTCACCTTCGCTCTGCACGGCGCGACCGGCAAGCGCACATTCCGGGTCGAACGGCGCTTCAAGCGAACCGGCGAGGTGACGGTGGGCAGCACCTTGACCCGCTTCATCGAGCTCCGGCCGGAAGCCGATATCGTACTGGCGGACAAGCTGGCGGATGTGAACCGCTGCGTGGAAGAGCAGATCGGGCTGAAGATGGACGATTTCACGCGGGCGGTCGTGCTGCCCCAAGGCAAATTCGCCGAGTTCCTCTCCTTGAAGGGAAGCGAGCGCCGGCAGATGCTGCAGCGGCTGTTCTCCCTGGAGAAATACGGCGACGAGCTGGCCGCCCGGCTGGCCCGCCGCGTGAAGGAAACGGATGTCCGCTTGAAGACGTGCCTGGCCGAGCAGCAAGGGCTGGGCGACGCGTCTGAAGAGGCGGTCCGCGAGGCGGAGACGGCGCTGGCTGCGGCGGTGCGCCACGCCGAAGAGGCCAGATCTGCCCGACTGGAAGCGGAACGGGTTCAGCGGGAGCTGACCGAGCTGCGGGAACGCCTTCAGGAGCAGGAGCGGCTGCTCGCCAGACGGGGCGAGTTGGAGCAGGAGGCGCCGAAGCGCGCGGCGGAGCGGACAGAGCTGCAGCAGGCGCGGGAAGCGGACGCGCTGCTTCCGTATGTCAGCGAGCTGGAAGAGCTGGAAGCCCGGCTGGAGAAGGCTGCCGCCGGGCTCGAGGCAGCCCGGGCCGCCGCAGCCGCAGCCGCGGAGCGGGCGGCGCAGGCGATTCGGGCGGCCGACGATGCGCTCCGGCGCAAGGAGGCGGAGGAGCCGGAGCTGATGAGCCGCCATGCCCGCCTGCAGGAAGCGGTCCGCCTGTATCAGGACAGCGTGCGGCTGCGGGAGGAGGCGGAGCAATGGACCGCGAAGCGGACCGGGGCCGCCGGCCGGGCGGAGCGGGCGGAAGCCGAAGCTGCCCGGGCCCGCGACATGCTGCGGAAGGCGGCCGACCGGCAGGCGGAGCTGCGCGAAGCGATGCAGGCGCGCGAGAAGCCGGCCGAGGAGCGCGACCGGTTCCAGCAGGCGGTGAGCGAGCGGCAGCTGCTCGCCGTGCAGCACGGCCGGTGCCGAGAGCTGGAGGAGAACTGCGGCAAGCTGGCCGCCCGGACGGAGCAGTCCGGGCAGACATGGCTCGAGCTCCTGCAGGCGTTAACCGGCCAAGTGTTAGCCGGACAGGCGGCGGCACTGGAGGGCCGGCGGCTCGAGTCGGCGTGGCAGCGGCTGCATGCGCAGGCAAGCGATGCGCTGGAGGAAGCGGAACGCGAGCTGGCGGCGGCGAGGGAGCGGCAGTGGCAGCAGGCGGCCGAGGAGATGGCGGCCAAGCTGGCTTCCCGGCTGGAGGACGGCCAGCCGTGCCCGGTCTGCGGCTCGACTTGTCATGCCCATCCGGCGCAGATGCCGGCCGCTTCCGAAGCGGTCAGCGAAGGCTGGCCGGAATGGGAGGAAGCGAGAGACAAGCGGCGGGAGGCCGTGAGGCTGGCAGAGCAGGGCAAGGAGCGCTGCGCCGGCGCGGTGCGCCAATGGAGCGAGCGGATGGCGGAGCTGAACAGCCGGCTGCGGCCGATGCTGCGCCTCTGGGAAGCGGGCGCGGCCTCCCTGCCGTCACCGGCGGCGCAGATGGCGGCCGCCTTGGAGGAAGGCGTTCCGGTTCCGGGCGAGCCGGACGGCCCGGGCGGGCATGAAGCGGATGCCTCCTGGGAGGCGGCGCTATTGAGCCTGCAGGAGCGGACCGCAGCTTGGGAACGCGGCATGGAGCAGAGTCTGCAGCGGATTACAGACAGCCAATGGGAGCTGCAGCAGGCATGGTCGGCATATGAGTCGGCCGAGGCGGCCCGGCGGGAAGGCGAGGCTGAATGGAAGCGGACTGGGGCCGAATATGCCCGTTCGGCGGAACGGTGGGCAGCCCGGTATGAGCCGGCGGGCTGGAGCTTGGGCGAGATGGATGCGATCGCCGAGCGGTGGCGCGAGGATGAAGCGTTCGTGAACGATTGCCGGGCCCGGCTGGACAAAGGGGCCGCCTATGTCGAGGAGATGCAGCAGCGGCTGCGTCAGCTTGAAGCGGAGATGCAGCAGGCGGAGATGCAGCGCGTCCAGGCGGAGTCCGAGCTCAATGGCGTCAACCGGCTGCTGTCCGAGTACGGGCAGCGGCTCGAGCCGTGGGCAGGCGGTCCTCCGATCGAGCGGCAGGCCGCCGAGGCGGAAGCGCAGCTGCATGCGCTGCGGGAACAAGCCGCCCGCACCGCCAGAGAAGCGGAAGGGGCGCGCCAGGCCCAGGGAGAGGCGGAACGGATCGCGGCGCTGGCAGAGCAGCAGCGGGCCGATCTTGGCGAGCGCGCAGACGGTGCGCGAGAGCGCCTGGCGGTGAAGCTGGCGGCTTCCTCGTTCGAGGCTGCCGGCGAAGTGATGGCGGCGCGCCGCAGCCCGGATCGCTGCCTGGAGCTGGAAGGCGGCCTGGCGGCATATGACGAGGAGCTGCGCGATCTTCAAGCCCGGCTGGCCCGGCTGACGGAGCAGCTTGGCGGCCGCACCGTATCCGCCGCGGAGTGGCAGGAAGCGAAGGAGCGGTGGGAGATGGCGGTCGAACGGGACGAAGCGGCGCTCGGCAGCCGGGCCCGGGCCGAACGCGACGCCGAGCATATTCGCAGCAAGCATGAGCGCTGGATGGCGCTCGAGGGCGAGCGGCTGCGCGCGGAGGAGCAGCTGGGAAGACTCCAGCAGCTCCAGAGCATATTCCGCGGCAACGCCTTCGTTGAGTTCATCGCAGAGGAGCAGCTGATGCAGGTAAGCCGGGCCGCGTCGGAACGGCTGAAAAACTTGACCAAGCAGCGGTATGCGCTCGAAGTCGATTCGGGCGGCGGCTTCGTCATCCGGGACGACGGGAACGGAGGCATCCGGCGGCCGGTATCCACGCTGTCCGGAGGCGAGACCTTCCTGACCTCCTTGGCGCTGGCCTTGGCGTTGTCGGCCCAGATTCAATTGCGGGGAATGTACCCGCTCGAATTTTTCTTCTTGGACGAAGGATTCGGTACACTCGACCCCGAGCTGCTCGATACTGTCGTTACGGCACTGGAGAAGCTGCATCACGATCGGCTGGCGGTCGGGGTTATCAGCCATGTGCCGGAGCTTCGGGCCCGCTTGGCGCGCAAGCTGACCGTGCTTCCGGCGGAGCTGACCGGTTCCGGTTCGCGCATCCGGATGGAAAAAGCGGATTGAAGCGGCGCGCTCGAACGGACTGTGAAGTTCGTCACAGTAACAGTTGTAACCCGCTGTTATAATACAGATAGCCGACATCTTATCCAATGGCACCTCGATGACCGTACTGCTTCTGCAAGCGGTGCAGGCTCTCTGCAGCCGCATTTCGCTTGCAGGTGCACTACGTTCATAGCGTCCGTGACGCTGCCCGCTTGCGAGCGGGGGACGAGGTGCTCTTTTTTTTGTCTTGAAAACGATAGGTTTTGCGTTCATGCGGCTCTTGCAGTGGAGAAAACCGTTTTTTTCAAGCCGCCACGACAGGAGCCATTCCCTCCTCTGCACTTCTGGGCGATTGGGCGAATACAGTATCGTATAGCAACAATTCGTGCAGAAAGTGGGAGAGCGTGATGGAGAAGAAGGTTACGGGCGTGAAGCCGATAGTCAAGCCGGCTCCCGTCGCGAAGAAGGGGGCGTGGCGGGAGAGAAGCACCCGATGTAGGAATTGTGTCTGAAGCATATGCACCGGTATGTGAAGGTTCACACCCATGACGGCTGCTGCTATAACGGCATTGTGGAGCATGTGGATGACGAGCACCTTTACCTTGCGGTTCCGGCGGGGCAATGGATGCATTACGGGGAGCGGGGGCTTCGATGGATCGCGCTTATGTGCCGTACGGCTATTTTGGCGGAGGCTATCCCGGCTATTACCGGGGCTATTATTATGGCGGCTATTATCCGGGGTATTACCCGTACGGCTACTACCGGCCGTTCAACCGGTTGATTCTGCCGCTGGTTGCGCTGACGGCCTTGGCGCTGCTGCCGTATTATTGATGGGAGAAGGCTTGTCTGCTTCGGGCGAACCACTGCTGCAGACAGGCCTTCCTTTACGTTCCGGATACATGTAACGTTGCGATCCAATCGACAATCGTGCCGACCGTTTCCCGAATTTGCTCATCGTCCGATATGGTCGCGCCCTTGTCCTTCTTTTGCACGCCGTAGTCTCCGAACTGGGCATGATTGCCTCCCTCGATGACACGCTCCTCGAAGGAATCCGGCATATAGGATTTACTGTTCGTATACCGCTCCAGATCGAGTACCCCATCCTGGGAGCCATAGATAGAGAGGACCGGGATGTTCAGATGGCTGATGTCGCTGTTAGGGTATGAGGCCAGAAACACGATGCCCTGAACGTTGATCGTAGAGTTCTTCACATATTCAGCCGCCATCGTACCGCCGAGCGAATGCCCGCCGATAATATTGATCCCGCGGGGATTCAACAGCGGAAGCGCCCGCTTGGCGCCTTGGATATCGAGAACCGCCAGGTTGAGCGGCATCGCGATAATATACGTATTGACCCCTTTGGCGGCCAAGGAGCGAGCCAGCACGGCGTAGCTTTCCGGCTCGACCAATCCTCCCGGATAGAAGATGAAGTTGGCCACCGGCTCGGCGGTCGTCTCGAACCGCAGCACGCCGTCTTCCTTCGTGACGGTGACATCCTCGCCGGGAGCCATGGCCTGCTCCGCCTTCGTGCCCGCGGGGTAGGGGCGCAAATAGATGGCGAGAGCGGCGGCAAGCACAAGCAGGACGGCAGCGGCCCCGATAAGGATGCGCATCCCTCTGCGGCGCCTCGGCTGGTCATGGGGTGAAGACATCGGGATATCCTCCTTTCAGTTGGACGAGCCCTTAGTTTTTGATATGATAACAGTATCCGAGATTAACCGACTGATCCGTTATCAGATGGTGAGAAAATAGAAGGAGGCCGTTCAAATGGACTGTATTTTTTGCAAAATTATCGAAGGTTCGATCCCTTCCAAAAAGGTATTGGAAAATGATCATGTCGTCGCCTTTCACGACATTACGCCCCAAGCGCCTGTACATATTCTTATTATCCCCAAAAAGCATATCGCAACGATGAACGATCTACAAGCAGAGGATGCTTCCCTGATGGGGGAAATCCACCTGGCTGCGCAGCAGATCGCCCGGGAAATGGGGATTGCCGATTCGGGCTACCGCTTGATCAACAACTGCGGGAAAGACAGCGGACAGGTTGTGTTCCATCTTCACTACCACCTGCTGGGAGGAGAGCCGCTGGGCGCTCTGATCGGGCCTAAAGCGTAATGGACAGGAAGAGGATTCCAGCGGCCGATTCGCTGTTCCTGATTTCCGATGCATAAATGTAGATAGAATGCGCCGTCAAGGTTGACACTCACTTTTACAATCACATATAATGTAGTTTGATAACCGTGTTGTTGTTCTTGGACGGTCTGGTCGGAGGGAGGGAAAACTGGTGTCTGAAACGAAAGTTCGCAAAAACGAGACAATCGATGCTGCACTTCGTCGCTTTAAGCGCTCCATTGCAAAAGATGGCGTATTGGCTGAAGTTAAAAAGCGTAAGCACTATGAAAAGCCAAGCGTTAAGCGCAAGAAGAAGTCCGAGGCTGCCCGCAAGAGAAAGTTCTAGGAGGAATACGCACCAATGGATCTTAGCCAAAGATTGAACGAAGATATGAAGCAAGCGATGAAAAGTCAAGACAAGTTCAAACTCTCCACCATCCGGATGGTACGTTCAGCGATCAAGAATGTTGAGATAGATGTTAAGAGAACTTTGAATGACGATGAAGTGCTTGAGATTCTAGGTCGTGAAATCAAACAGCGGAAAGATGCCCTCCAACAATTTGAAAGCGCAGGTCGAGACGATTTAGCTGATTCATTGAAAGACGAGATCGAGATTTTGACACAGTATCTTCCTGCCCAACTTTCCGAAGAAGAAATTAAAGAGATTGTACAGAAGGCTATCCAAGAGACCGGTGCTTCTTCGAAAGCCGACATGGGGAAATTGATGGGTGCCCTGATGCCGAAGGTAAAAGGGCGCGCCGACGGAAAGCTGGTCAATACGATAGTTCAACAATATCTGCAGTAAGCGTCTTTGACAGCCTTATGCAACGTGACAAAAACACTCCTTTTCAAGAAAGGGAGTGTTTTTTTCTAGCGATTTCCTGGAACGTACGTAAGGATTGTAACGTATTACTGCATAGACTGACTGAATAGGGAAGGGGGTACACTAGAGAGATGAAACACCCGTTCAAGCATCGATTAGCAGCCATAGGCATTATATGGCTGATGGCCGCAGCCGTTCTTCTCGGCATGCTGGGAACCGCCGTCTCATTCGTTCAGGCCGAAGGAGAAGCGGGCAAGGGCATCGCGGTCGTTATTCCAATCAAGGGGACGGTCGATCCGGTCATGAAGTCTTTCCTGTTCCGTGCGCTTGAGGAGGCGGAGCAGCTTCAGCCGGACGCTGTCATTTTCGATATGGATACTCCTGGAGGATATGTAGATGTATCGATGGAGCTTAGCCAGCGGATCATTGAGAGCCCTGCGCGGACGGTCGTGCTCGTTCACGGCAAGGCGGCTTCGGCGGGGAGCTTCCTGGCCCTCAGCGCGAACGAAATCGCGATGACTCCGGGAAGCGCTATCGGCTCTGCCGCGCTGGTCGATTCCTCCCACAACTATGTGGATGATCCGAAGGCCGTCGCGCTGTGGGTCAGCCAGATGGTATCGGCCGCGGAGAACAACGGCCGGGATACCGGCGTCGCTACGGCGATGGCGGATCTGCAGGCCAAGGTGGAGCTTCCGCAGTTGAACCGCACGAAGCAGCCGGGAGAGGTCCTCTCCCTGAGCGTCCATGAGGCGAAGAAGGTAGGGTATTTGGAATATGAGGCTTCTTCCGTGCCAGATTTGCTGTCCCGCATGAAGCTCGACGGCGCTCAAATCGTTCACATCGAGCCGTCGACAGCGGAACGAGTCGCATCTTATGTCGTAACTCCGGCGATTGCAACGCTTCTGCTGTTCCTTGGCATCGCGGGTGTGGCGATTGAATTGATCGTGCCAGGCTTTGGCGTTCCGGGTGTTCTGGGCGTCATCGGATTCGGTTTATACTTTTTTGGCCATTTTATAGCCGGACTAGCGGGGGTGGAGACCATCGTATTGCTGCTGATTGGGTTAGTGCTGCTGGCACTGGAGATGTTCATTCCAAGCTTCGGAATTCTGGGCATCCTGGGTGCGATCAGCTTGATTTCCGGGGTGGTCCGCGCGGCCTACGATACGGGGAACGCGCTCATGTCCTTGGGCACCGCCTTCGTCGCAGCCGTTATCGTCGTCGTCATTATTGCGCGAATCTTCAAGCATCGCGGCATCTGGAACCGGTTCATCCTCAAGGATGCGCTTACGACGGAGCAAGGCTTTGTATCGACGGCCGATCATGCGGATCTGATCGGCAAGGTCGGGAAGGCGATTACGCCGCTTCGTCCGGCCGGGACCATCCTGCTCGACGGCCATAAATATGACGTTGTCACGGACGGCACTTTTATCGCGAAAGATGAGCAGGTCGTCGTCGTTATGACGGAGGGCTCGCGCATCGTCGTCAGCCCGCATGAAGGTTCTTGAGAGAGAAGGCTGGATTCATTTTAGTGTCTCCAGATGATTCATTGACCCTGGAACACTTTCATTGTATCGTTGATAAGAATCGACTGCCGATATGGCAGTCCCGCATTTACATATTACAAATGGAGGTTTGACTGCTTATGGATCCACTTGTTAGCACCCTGCTTATCGGGGCGATTATTGTTATCGCTCTGAGTGTGTTTTTCAGCTTTTTCCCGGTGATGCTCTGGATATCCGCCATTGCATCCGGAGTCCGCATCGGCATTATTACGCTGGTGGCGATGCGTCTGCGCCGGGTAACCCCGAGCCGGATCGTTAATCCGATGATCAAGGCGACGAAGGCGGGACTTGGACTGTCCATCAACCAACTGGAGAGCCATTACCTTGCCGGAGGTAATGTTGACCGCGTTGTCAATGCCCTTATCGCGGCGCAGCGGGCCAACATCAGCCTCGAATTCGAGCGTGCGGCCGCGATTGACTTGGCAGGCCGGGACGTTCTGCAAGCCGTGCAAATGAGCGTTAACCCGCGCGTTATCGAGACGCCGATCGTCGCTGCGGTGGCGAAGGACGGGATCGAGGTCAAGGTTCGTGCCCGCGTGACGGTTCGGGCCAATATCGACCGTCTCGTCGGGGGCGCCGGGGAAGAGACGATTATCGCCCGTGTCGGCGAAGGTATCGTTACGACGGTCGGTTCGAGCTCCACGCACAAGGATGTTTTGGAGAATCCCGACCTTATTTCCCGCACTGTGCTTGGCAAGGGTCTTGATGCCGGAACCGCGTTCGAAATTCTGTCCATCGATATCGCCGATGTCGACGTAGGCAAGAACATCGGTGCGCATCTGCAGACCGAGCAAGCGGAAGCAGACAAGCGCATCGCTCAGGCGAAGGCAGAGGAACGCCGCGCGATGGCGGTCGCGGAAGAGCAGGAGATGAAGGCCCGCGTCGTCGAGATGCGCGCCCGCGTCGTTCAGTCCGAATCCGAGGTTCCGATCGCGATGGCGGATGCTCTTCGCACAGGCAAGCTCGGGGTCATGGATTACATGAACCTGAAAAACATCGAAGCCGACACCCATATGCGCGGCACGCTCGGCAAAATGGGCGAAAACGGCAGCGACAACAAATCGGAAAGCTAGGCGATGAGCCATGGATATCTTTGAAAAGGTATTGCGTTTTCTGTTGAACAATCCATTTCTGGCCGTCATTCTGATCGGCTTCGTGTTCTCCATCTTGCGGAAGGGCAACAAGCCGGCCAATCGGATGCCGAGCTTCGGCGGCGATACGGCGGGGAACCGGCCGGGCTCCGAACCGGACGAGCGCGATGACGAGCCGATGCTGGATGAGGAACGGTCCTATCCGGTCTATGCGGAGGAGGAGCGCAGCTCCCAAGCCGGGCTGCCGCAAGGATATGCTTCACAGGACAGCATCACGTTGGAAGAGAGAATTGCCGCAATGAAGCCTTCGGTGCGTCCGGCCAGCGCCCCGCGGCATGCGGAGTCAAGCAACAAGGAATCCGCTGCTGCAGCTTCTGCGGTGATTCGCCCGGAGGAGGCGCTGAAGGGCGTTCTCTGGTCCGAGATTCTGGGACCGCCGCGGGCAAAGCGCCCTTATGGCCGCCGCTCTTCCTGAACTGTTGCTCTACTCGGTTTGAAGCGGCTTCTCGCATCGTCGAGAGGTTCGTCTGTTCATTGGTTACTATGTTTTTGTTAGCCGGCTCTGAGAGCTGCAAGCCAGGTCCACGCGGGGATGATGTGACGGGACACCGTACGAATCTTCGCGGGCCTGGCTTTTTTAGATGTGTGACCTTAGAGGAGGGAGTTAGCGCCAGCTCTGACTCCCTGTCTAGAATACAATCCTGCTAGAATGCAGTATTTTTCTTTTGTTAAAGCAATTTGGGTGCAAATTGCTGCAAAACCCAGGCTGTTGAGAAAGTCCAAGGGATTTTTTGGCACTTCATCAGGACCTGTCTCTCAGTAGAAAAATTTTATCTGATCGAAGTGCCTGAAAACTGCACAATGAAATGTCTATCCGATAGGCGAAGTCCTCAAAACTGCACGGTTTCGCAAGACACGTTGATTCAGTAGGCAAAATCCTGCACAAAAAGTCAATTTCATAATTCCTTTCGTTCAAAGGGGTTGGACTAAGCCAAAATTGCAGATTCATTTTTTTTTGAAGATTACGCAACCTTCTTAGCTCCAAGGATGCTTTTGTTTAGGCGGTCTAACGCAAGTTTGCATAGGGTGTATGTCAGACAACTCAAGTCTAGATCGACAAAAGCACGTTTCTTCAGTTTTCTGCTTGAGCCCAATTCCATGTACAGCTTCAAATAGGCAAAAACACGTTCAATCGCTACTCGCTGCTTGAATAGTTCAGCAAACTTTTTGCTTCCACGTCCGGGTGCAGTGTATTTCCGAACATCTTCATCAATGCGAAATTTGAAAACTTTCTGGCAGCCGTCCGTTTGAAACGGGCAGGAGGCGCATTCCTTTGGCCTTGTGAATTTTATGGTATCTCGCTTGGCATCGTAACTATCATAGACGTACGCATGACCTTGCTTGCAAGTCGGGCGAAAGTGCTTATCCACCCCTTCAGGTAGCTTGCTGCGATGAATAAGCGGGATGATCGGTAACGCACCAATATCCCGGATTTGGCGGTAAACCGGTTCGCTGTCATACCCCTTATCAGCTAGCACATAGTTTGGTTTGAGAGAGGGAAATCGCTCCTTCATATATTTCAGAAGAACAATCGCCGCTCGCTGATCGTTCACATGAGCAGAACAGGTCACTCCGGCCACAATGTACTGGCTTTGGCAATCCACCAAGAGATTCTGTTTGTAGCCATGCCAATATTTCACCCGGCGCCGCCCTCCCCGTGGGTCACCCTTTGCACCTACACTTGCGTGTTGCGGCATATCAGCGAGAAGCTGCTCGTAAGTGGCGGGCAACATATCGGCGACCTCCCGTTCAAATAGGCTGAGCGAGGCCTCGTACGCTTCAACTTCGGCACGCCAAGCCGCTTCTTCGGCTTTCGGAACGCGTCCACGCTTTGCACGCTTGGGTTTCTCTGGTTTAGGTTTCTCTTCTGCCTTGCTGGAAGACTCGTCCAGAAAAGTAGGTTCATCGGTTTCGGGCGTGAGCTTCGGTAATGATTTACCGGCGTCCAAATGGGGATTGCGATCAAAGGACTCGATGTGAGAAGAATCTATGGCCAGTACGTTTCCCTCAAGAAACCCTTCCGTAATCGCCTGGTTTACAAGGTCCTCCTGTGTCGTTCGAAAGAAACCGCATTGACTGAGCTTTGTAGTGAGCCGGGAATAGGCTGCTTCGCTGGGCACACGATCGGAACCGGTAAAACGGCAGCGAGTACGAAATTCAAGACTCTCCTTCAAACGGCTGACCAAATCCTTGGTAAAGCGGATGTGCTCCATTTTGCCGATGACGAGTGAGTATATCATCGCTCTTGTATTTAAACTTTCAGGACGGCCCCGACGATTGTAGCTGCTAATGGCGTGAAGAATTTTTCCGATCGGCAGATGTTCTAAAACGAAATCCGCTTTAGGGGAAGGCGCCATTTTCATCATTTCCTCAAAGGAAAATAGCTCTTCTTGTCGAATATGATACATGGGAGTACTCCTTTCTCAGTTTTTGGTTTAGTCACCTATAACTTCGAGAAAATGGGGAGGTACTCCTTTTTTCTGTGCCTAAAACTCCAGCAACCGCAAGGGTTTCGAATTATGAAATTGACTTCAAATACAGCAATTCGGTAGGGACGACTTCACCAGAAAGGGAATCCTGTAAAACTGCAGCAATTTCACCCGTTTCTCCTCGACTTAGCTAAAAAGGGCCTAAAATGATGTAGCCGTGCAGCAATTCCTCGAAATGTGGACTCATTGAGCCGAAAATCCTGTAAAATAGCAGCAATTCCCTCCACACGTTAAAACCCCAGGAGATTAGGATGTCTCCAGAAGGCGATGACGCTCTGAATGCCAAGTTTCGATTAGGTACTCACCCTAAGCATCTTCTTCAATCGAATGAGCTCGGCAGGGACTTGCCCCTCACGGATTCTCTTCCTCACTCGGCCCGTTGGTTCCCCCAACTCGGGAGGCTAGCCTGCCAGAGGCGCGCTGCAACCGCTGATCGAGGCGATGCGCCAAGCCCCGAGGGAGCAGAAGCCTGGATCTGAGCCGCTGGCGGACAAACCTTGTCAAGCCGCACTGCGGCAGCAACACGCTCCGAGGGAGGGATGCGTGTCCTATCTGCCGCAACGCGCTCTCCAGGGAGTCGTTCGCTCCGGCCGCCGCAACGTGCTCCCAGGGAGGGATGCGTGTCCTGTCTGCCGCCACGCGCTCTCCAGGGAGTCGTTCCCCCCGGCCGCCACAACGCGCTCCGAGGGAGCAATGTGCTCTCAGCCGCCACAACACGCCCCAAAGGAGCAAAGCGCCCAAGCCGCCGCAACGTGCTCCCAGGGAAGGATGCGTGTCCTATCTGCCGCCACAGCCTCAATGTAGCAACGCCCCTGGCCCGCCAACGCGCCCCCGCCGCCGCATGTTCACGCGTGACGGCAGCGACTTCGCCGTCCGCCCTTTCCGTCCCCCCATATTTCATAATCCGGCCTTGTTCCGCATAGGTTGTAAAGTACAGGAAGGGGGCCTTTGCCAAAATGAGCCGCATTGCCCGCAAATTGCGCCAGTGGTCCGTAAATTGGTTCGATCTGCCGCAGGATATGATCACGGATATGCCCCGTCTGGTCATGACTGGCAATCGCAAGCTGGTCGTAGAGAATCATCAGGGCATTCTTCACTTCTCCGATCAGCATATGCGTCTCGCCTTGGCAGCGGGCCAACTGGAAGTGTACGGAACCGACTTGACGATTCGCGCCATCTATACCGAGGAAATCTGTATCGAGGGCGTTATCAACGATATCAAGTATCACGGAACGGGGGGAACGTCGTGAAAGCTCCTTCATTTGCCCGCCTGCGCGGCTATGTCCGTGCCAGTCTGCGCGGCGACAAAATCGAAACCTTTATCAATGCCGCCTCACTGCAACACATCAGAATTTGGGATGTCCGGCGTCTCCCGAACGGTAAGGCGGAATGTTTTTTGCTGGTCGCCGATTACTTGCGCCTTCGTCCGCTGTTGAAGGAGACAGGCTGCCGCATTCACGTGGAACAGCGGTTCGGGTTTCCATTCTCTATCGTACGCATCCGCCGGCGTAAGTTTTTTGTCATGGGCGGAATTCTTTTTTTGCTCGGATTGTACATGCTGTCTTCTCTCGTCTGGAGCATCGAGGTAACGGGCAATGTCCGCATTCCGACGGAGGAAGTGCTGAAGCAGGCGAGACAGCAGGGCATTTACCCGTTCCAATGGACCTTCCGGCTGCGTGATCCGGACGCCGTCTCCAAGGCGATGAATACGCAGCTCAGGGGCGTCTCGTGGATAGGCATTGAGCGGAACGGGACAAGAATCCGGATTCATGTCGTGGAGTCGACCTTGCCTGACAATAAGGGGCTTGTTAACCCGCGGCATCTTGTGGCCAAGACAGACGGGATCATTACGCATATTATCGCGGAACGGGGCCGCCCGGCCGTCAGGCAGCATTCTCGGGTCAAGAAGGGAGACATTCTCATCTCGGGGCGAATCGGAACCGAGGAGCTGCCGAGCACGGTGGCGGCCAAGGGAGAGGTGCGGGCGCTCGTATGGCATGAATACGATGTCGCCGCCCCCCTTGTCACCAGGCGCAAAGTATATACCGGAGAGGAAAAAGAGCTTCGCTACGTGACGGCAGGAGAGAGGCGCTTGCAGATTGGCGGCTATGGCAATATTCCATTCGACAGCTATGAGACGATCGTGGAAGCGAAGCGGCTGCAATGGAGGCAGTGGGTGCTGCCGTTCGGCTGGCAGACGGAGGTGCTGAAGGAAGCTCATATCATCTCGGAAGAGCGAAGCGAGCAGGAGGCGGCGGCTGCGGGGCTGCAGGAGGCCCGTGCCGATGTGCTTGCCAAGAACGGTCCCGATGCACGCATTCATGAGGAAAAAATTTTGCATCAGAAGGCGGAGAATGGTAAAGTGGTCATGAAGGTGCTTTTTGAAGTGGAGCAGTCGATTGCGGAAGAATTGCCGATTGTGCCGCAGGCACAGCCGGACCCGGGTGCGCAGGATGAGAACGCGGCGCCTCCACAAGCGAGAGGATAATGAACGTTTAAGGAGACTGAGATTTTTTGACGCAACCAACAATTGTCAAGCTTACACTGCAGAACGTTGCCGAGGGACTGGCTCTCTTCGGCCCCCAGGACAAGTACCTGCGCCTGATTCAGAGCAGCACGGACGCGAACGTTATGTCGCGGGATGCTGAGATTTCTATTTCGGGAGAGGCGATGGAGGTTGAGAAGCTGCAGCAGCTGTTTGAAGTCCTGCTGGAGCTTGTGCGGAACAATATCGCTCTGTCCGAACGCGACATTCAATACGCCATCGATTTGGCGCAAGATTGGAAAGTCCACGAACTGCTCGATCTGTTCAAAGGCGAGATTGCCCATACGTACCGGGGCAAGCCGATACGGGTAAAGACGATCGGGCAGCGGCATTATGTATCCACCATTAAGAAGAAGGACATCGTGTTCGGCATCGGTCCGGCCGGGACGGGCAAGACGTATTTGGCCGTCGTCCTGGCGGTGATGGCGCTGAAGGAAGGAGCGGTCAAGCGGATTGTATTGACCCGCCCGGCCGTAGAGGCCGGCGAGAATCTGGGCTTCCTTCCGGGGGATCTGCAGGAGAAGGTGGACCCGTATTTGCGTCCGCTCTATGATGCGCTGTACGACGTCATAGGCCTTGATCAAGTCGGGAAAGCATTGGAACGGGGACTGATTGAGATCGCGCCGCTTGCTTACATGCGCGGCCGCACGCTTGATGACGCGTTCATTATTTTGGACGAAGCCCAGAATACGACGCCCGAGCAGATGAAGATGTTCCTGACACGGCTCGGATTCGGCTCGAAGATGGTCATCACCGGAGACATTACCCAGATCGATCTGCCGCGCGGCAAGCGCTCGGGCCTGGTGGAGGCTTCTCATATTTTGCATGAGATTGAAGAAATCGGCTTTGTGCACTTTGCCGAGCAGGATGTCGTTCGTCATTCCTTAGTGCAGAAAATTATTACAGCTTATCAGAAGGATAGCGAAAACCAAGGATAGAGAGGGTTGTTCTCTATGCTAAAGACAAATCGTTCCGGCGACGGAAGCAAGCCGGCCCGGCAAGTGAATATGTCCGGTTGGAAATACAGCGTCGGCGTGCGCTTTCTTTTGTTTTTTCTCATCACGCTGTTGTTCTATCTCAGTCTGGCTCCGAGCGTGCTGCCGGAGAAATTCGATATCGAGGTCAACGTGCGGAGCGAGAAGGACATTATCGCGCCGATTCAGATACCCGACAAGAAGGCGACGCTCAAAGCCCAGGATCAGGCGGCCGAACGGGTGCAGCCGATTTACGATATCATTTCCTTGCGCAACGAGCGTCTGTCCGACAGCATATTCGATCGGATTGAGCAATTGAACTCGGACGAGACGATCTCCTATTCCCAGAAGGTGGACGTGTTCCGCCGGGAAATTCCGGAGATGGTGAAGGATCATGTGCGCCAGTTCCTGACGACGGGACGGAATACCAACACCTATTCCAGCGTGATGCTGGAGGAAATTAGCAAGCGTCTCGAAGAGCAGACGTACCGGATTCCCGAGGAAACGTATATCAAGATCGCGAGACTGACCAAGGAAGATATTACGGAAATGAAATCGGTCGCGCGGGAGCTCGTATCGAAGCTGATGAGCGATGCGGTTCCCGAAGCGGCGATCGCCAGGGCGAAGGTGCCCGAATACGTGAACGCCAGCTCCCTGAACAAGCGCTCGGCGCGTGAAGTCGTGCAGGAACTGGTCCGGCTCGTCATTACGCCGAACAAGTTCTATGATGATGAAGCGACGAAGGAAGCGAAGGTTCAGGCGCGCGAGAATACGCCGCCGGTATTTATTAAGCAGGGCGATATTTTCGTCAAAAAGGGCCAGCTGATTACGCAAGAAATGTATGACTTGCTGCGTGAGAACGATCTGCTGAAGACCGAAGTCAATTATTGGCCGCAATTCGGCCTGCTGCTTCTGTCGGCGCTGTTCTCGCTCGTCTTGTTCATGTTCATGCGCCAGGCGAGCCATACGCATTTCAAATTCAACAATGTTCAGCTGCTGATGCTGCTGCTTATTTTCACGATCAATATCATTGCCGTCCATATTATCGCGTACTCGCAGACGGAAGACGCGATATTTATCGGCTACGCGGCGCCGGTCGCCATGGGCGTCATGCTGATCACGCTCCTGATCGATCTGCCGCTCGCCTATATTAGCGCGGTCGTGCTGAGCGTCGTCGCGAGCATTATTTTGAATACGCATCAGGGCGCGGTGTTCGATTTCCATTTCGGATTTTTCGCCCTCGTTACATCCTATGCGGCGATATTCGCGATTCACCGGGCGAGCCAGCGCTCGACGATATTGAAGGCAGGCATTATGGTATGCATCTTCGGCAGCTTGACGGTACTGACGCTGTCCATGCTGAACGGGGATGCGCTCAACCAGCGCGATACGATGCTCGCTGCGGCGTTCGCCTTTGCGAGCGGACTGTTGAATGCGGTTCTGGTGATGGGACTGATGCCGTTCTTCGAAGTGACCTTCGGTATTTTGTCCGCGCTGAAGCTGGTCGAGCTGTCGAACCCGAACCATCCGCTGCTGCGGAAGCTGCTGACCGAGACGCCGGGTACGTATCATCACAGCGTCATGGTCGGCAATCTGGCCGAGCAGGCGGCCGAAGCGATCGGAGCCAACGGGCTGCTCTGCCGCGTGGGTGCGTTCTATCACGATATCGGCAAGACGAAGCGTCCGAGCTATTTCATCGAGAATCAGACGAATATGGACAATCCGCATGATTTCATCGATCCGAAGCTGAGCACTTCGATAATCGTGGCGCATGCCCGCGACGGGGCCGATATGCTGAAGGACTACAAACTTCCGAAGCCGATTCGGGATATAGCCGAGCAGCATCATGGCACGACATTTTTGAAGTACTTCTATTACAAGGCGTTGAAGCTGGCCAAGGAGCAGGGCAAGGAGCCCGATTTCACGGAAGATGACTTCCGTTATCCGGGGCCGAAGGCGCAATCGAAGGAGGCGGCCGTCGTCGGCATTGCCGATTGCGTGGAAGCGGCGGTCCGCTCGCTCCGCCACCCGACCGTGGAGCAGATTGAATCGATGATTCAAAAAATCATTAAAGACCGTCTGGATGACAATCAATTCAACGAATGCGATCTAACCTTGCGTGAGCTAGACATTATCGGTCATTCGCTGAAGCAGACCGTAATGGGTATTTTCCATTCCCGCATCGAATATCCGGACGATCCGAAGGCCAAGCAGGACGGAGCCAAGCCGGAAGTCGCTTCGGATGCTGCCGCCGGCGAGAAGAAGGAGCAGCAGGCGGATGAGGCGGTTGTCGAGGCGCAGTCCGACCAAGCGCCAAGGCCGGGAGCCGAGCCGAAGCCGGAAGCGTCAAGCAGCGAACCGGGTCCGGAACGGGACAACAAATCGTAGAGCGTGATGAAGGAGATTACGGAACATGCACACTGTGAAGCTGGAATGGAACAATGAACAGGAGCGGCTTCCGATTGAACCGCCGCTAATCGAGCTGCTGGAGCGGATCCTGCAGGAAGCGGCCCGGACAGAGGGAGTAGATGGAGGAGAAGTGGCCCTTACCTTCGTCGACGACGCGGGCATCCACGAGCTGAACCGCGAGTATCGCGGCATCGATCGCCCGACGGACGTGCTGTCCTTCGCGATGCGCGAATCGACCGATGAAGAGATGGACATCTTATACGAAGTGGAAGAGGATGCCGAGCTGGCCGGCCTGGACGATGATTTGCTGGGCGACATCATCATTTCCACCGAACGTGCGCAGGCCCAGGCCGAGGAGTACGGGCATTCGCTTGAACGGGAAATCGGATTTTTGTTCGTGCACGGCTTCCTTCATCTTCTCGGCTATGATCATCAGGACGAGAAGAGCGAGCGCGAGATGATGGACAAGCAGGAGGCGGTTCTTGGCCGGGTTGGGCTGATCCGCTAATGAGACGGCCGTGGGCGGATACATTCCGGGCAGCATGGGAAGGCATCCTCTATGCCCTCCGCACCCAGCGGAATATGCGCGTCCATACGGCGGCCGCCGTGGCCGCCTGTCTGTTGGGAGCAGGCTTCGGGATATCGGCAGGCGAATGGCTGTGGCTTGCCCTCGCCATCACGCTGGTGGTGTCGGCCGAATTGATGAATACTGCGGTGGAATCAGCGGTCGATCTCACGATGCCCGACCCGCATCCTCTGGCCAAAATTGCGAAGGATACCGCCGCAGGAGCCGTGTTCGTGACAGCGGTATTTGCCCTTATTGTCGGCGTGGTCTTGTTCGCGGGGCGTCTGCTGCAGCTCCTGCGGACCTTCTTATAAGGGTTGTTCCCTATGTCGGCTTGTGGATCACGAAGCAGTGCAGGAAGTAACCCGGCATTCGCCGGAACGCCGGCAGCAAGCCGAATCGAATCGCAGCGGAACCGATGGAACGCATCGCAAGCGGTGACTGCCGGAATTGCATTTATTTTGCAGCGGCGGTCACCGCTTGCGTACATATATGATAAAATAAACAGGAGGCAATTTGCGTTGAACACATTTCAAGACGAACCGAGATCGAACCGAACCTCATTCAAATCCGGCTTTGTAGCCATCGTCGGCCGGCCGAATGTCGGCAAATCGACGCTAATGAATCATGTCATCGGGCAGAAAATCGCCATTATGTCCGACAAGCCTCAGACGACGCGGAACAAAATCCACGGCGTCTATACGACGGAGGACACGCAAATCGTATTTTTGGATACGCCGGGCATTCATAAGCGCAAATCGAAGCTGGGCGACTATATGAACCAGGTGGCCTACAACACCTTGAACGAGGTTGAGGTCATTTTGTTTCTCGTCGATGTTTCAGCGGGCCTCGGCAGCGGGGATAAATTTGTTATGGAGCAGCTGGCGAAGGTGAAGACGCCGGTCATTCTTGTGATGAACAAAATTGATCAGGTGCATCCCGATGAGCTGCCTCCGATGATTAAGTCGTATCATGAACTGTTCGATTTCGCGGAGATCGTGCCGATCTCTGCGCTTCACGGCAATAATGTCACCCGGCTGCTGGAAGTGCTCGGCACCTACATGCCGGAAGGGCCGAAGTACTATCCGGACGATCAGATTACCGATCATCCGGAGCAGTTCGTCGTGGCGGAGCTGATCCGGGAGAAAATTTTGCACTTGACCCGGGAAGAGATCCCGCACTCGATTGCGGTCGCGATCGAGGATATGAGAGTCCAGGACAACGGCGTCGTCTATATTTCCGCCGTTATCTATGTGGAGCGGGATTCGCAGAAGGGCATCGTCATCGGCAAGCAAGGAGCGCTCTTGAAGGAGATCGGCAAGCTTGCCCGACAGGATATTGAGCATTTGCTCGGATCGAAAACGTTCATAGAGCTATGGGTCAAAGTGAAGAAGGACTGGCGCAATCAAGATCGGATTCTTCGCGATCTCGGCTTCCGCCACGATGCGTAAGAATGGCGGCAGGCGGATTCTTTCGCGCATATGTCCGAGCCGATCGTGACCAAATATTGCATGGGATAATCTTGATACCGCAGCGCAACCTAAGGATGGAACGCATAGTCATTTCCAACGAAAGGGGATATACGGATGCATGATTTCTCGTGGAACGTATTTGCCATGACGGGAGATGTTGATGCTTATTTGTTGTATAAGCAGTCCAGACAGCTGTCGGAAACGGAAGAATCTTCCCTAGACGTACCGCCGTTGGAGAGTTCAGCGGAATCATAGATTTATAGTGGTTGTTCAAAAGTCTGGAAACCGGCCTTTTTGAACACGTATTAACACAGAATTCAGGAAATGGAATGCGCATGGGAGGACGAGCGTGCTATATCGGGTGGAAGGAATCGTCATCCGCAGTATGGATTACGGGGAAGGGAACAAGATCATCACGCTATGCACCAAGTCGCACGGCAAAGTCGGCGTCCTGGTGCGGGGAGCCAAAAAGGTGCGCAGCCGTCATGCGGCTGCCACTCAGCTCTTTACATACGGGGAATATGTCTTTTTCCGCGGGATGGGGCATATCGGCACCTTGAATTCATGCGAGATTCTGGAGGGTCATCATACGCTGCGCGAGCAGCTTCATCTGGCCGCCTACGCCTCTTACGCAGCCGAATTGGTTGACCGGGCATTGCAGGACGAGGAAGCCGGCGGCGCCATGTTCGATCAGCTGCATGCGTATTTGGAGGCGTTGGAGGCGGGCAAGGATGCGCAGGTTACAACGCATCTGCTGGAGATGAAGCTATGGCAGCGCACCGGCGTCGGTCCGCAGCTGTACGCCTGCGTCAGCTGCGGCAGGGAGGACGAACTGGCCGGAGTAGGCTGGCGTCTCGGCGGCGCGCTCTGCCGCGCCTGCCTGATGCGGGAGCATGACCAATATAAGGCGGGTCCCGCGATGCTGACCCTGCTCCGCCAGTTCGAGAAGACGGATCTTCGCCGGCTGGGGAATGTGACTCTGAAGCCGGAGACGAAGCTGCGGCTGCGCGCGTTCATGCGCGGCTATATGGACACGCATGTCGGCGTCCGTCTGAAGTCGCAGCAGTTCCTCGACCAGATGGAGAAGTATGATTTGGCCAATCTTGACGAGTAGAATGCCATTCGTTATAATGAATCCAAGCTGTAGATAGATTGGCTTGCGTTGAAGAAGGAAGTAGTTCGTCCAAGCTTCGAGATATAGCGATCCGGGGATGGTGGAAGCCCGGACGAACGGGCGAATGAACAGGCACTTTGGAGCAAGGAACGGAGAAAGTGGAATGATTGCGGCTTGGGCGCACGGCAACATCAAGCGCAATGGCCGAGGCAATCGTTCAAGTAGGGTGGAACCGCGGGAAGATAACTCTCGTCCCTACGTCTGGCAGCAGACGTAGGGCGGGAGTTTTTTTGCGCGCTCGTCGGGCATGCCGCGAATGTATAGGCAAAGGAGAGAAAGCCATGAATTTTCAGCAAATGATTTTGACGCTTCAACAATTCTGGTCCGAGCAGAACTGCATCCTCGTGCAGCCTTATGACGTGGAAAAGGGAGCCGGCACGATGAATCCGATGACGTTTTTGCGCTCCATCGGGCCGGAGCCATGGAATGTCGCCTATGTGGAGCCATCCCGCCGCCCGGCGGACGGCCGCTATGGCGAGAACCCGAACCGGTTGTATCAGCATCATCAATTCCAGGTGATTCTGAAGCCTTCGCCGGACAATATCCAGGAGCTCTATCTCGACAGCTTGCGCCGCCTCGGCATCGATCCGCTTCAGCATGACATCCGGTTCGTCGAGGATAACTGGGAAGCTCCGACGCTGGGCGCATGGGGGCTCGGTTGGGAAGTATGGCTTGATGGTATGGAGATTACGCAATTCACTTATTTCCAGCAGGTCGGAGGCATCGACGCGCATCCGGTATCGGTCGAGATTACGTACGGGCTGGAGCGTCTGGCTTCTTATATACAGGACAAAGAGAATGTGTTCGATCTGGAATGGGTCGATGGGGTCACCTACGGCGACGTCTTCCACCAGCCAGAGTACGAGCATTCGAAATATACGTTTGAAGTGAGCGACACGGCGATGCTGTTCTCGTTATTCACGATGTATGAGCAGGAAGCGAACCGGGCCATGGAGCAGCATCTCGTATTCCCGGCATACGATTATGTGCTCAAGTGCTCGCACGCGTTCAATTTGCTGGATGCGCGCGGAGCCATCAGCGTAACCGAGCGCACCGGATACATTGTCCGGGTGCGGAATCTGGCCCGCCAGGTTGCGGCCACGTATTTGGAGGAACGGGAGAAGCTCGGCTTCCCGCTGTTGAAGAAGGGAGAGGAACGCCATGCCTAAAGATATATTGTTGGAGCTTGGACTGGAAGAAGTGCCGGCACGCTTCATGCGCCCTGCGATGGAGCAACTGCAGAGCCGGATGGAACGCTGGCTGACGGAATCGCGGATCGGATTCGCCAGCATTCAAGTGTATGGAACGCCTCGCCGCCTGGCTGTCATCGTTCGCGAGGCGGCCGATAAGCAGACGGATATTCACGAGGAAGTGAAGGGTCCGGCACGCAAGATCGCGCTGGATGAGAACGGGGCTTGGACCAAGGCCGCGCTGGGCTTCGCCCGCAGTCAGGGCATTGAGCCGGAGCAGCTGTTTTTGAAGGAACTGAACGGCGTTGAATACGTGTATGCCAACAAGAGCAGCATCGGGACGGAGACGTCTGCCGTGCTGGGCGACGGCCTCGCTTCGCTTATTCAGGCGATGACCTTCCCGAAAAACATGCGTTGGGGAGACAAGGAAATGCGCTATGTTCGTCCAATCCGCTGGATCGTGGCACTGCATGGGACAGATATTGTTCCACTGGAAATCGCCGGTGTGCAGGCAGGGAATATATCGCGCGGCCACCGCTTCCTCGGCGCAGAGGTGACGATCGACGAGCCGGCTCACTACGTGGAACGCTTGCGCGAGCAGTATGTGATCGCCGACGCCGATGAGCGGGTGGCGGAGATTACGCGCCAGATTGACGCATTGGCCGCAGAGAAGGGCTGGCATATCGCCGTCAAGGACGATCTGCTGGAAGAGGTGCTGTTCCTGGTCGAATATCCGACCGTGCTGTACGGCACATTCGATGAAGCGTTCCTGCACATTCCGCAGGACGTGTTGATTACGTCGATGCGCGAGCATCAGCGTTACTTCCCGGTACTGAATGCGGAGCGGCAGCTGCTGCCATTCTTCGTGACCGTCCGGAACGGCGATGCGACCGGACTGGATCAAGTCGTCAAAGGCAACGAGAAGGTGCTTCGCGCCCGCTTGTCGGACGCCAAATTTTTCTACGAGGAAGATCAGAAGCTGCGCATTATCGATTGCGTCCATAAGCTCGATTCGATCGTGTTCCACGAGGAGCTGGGCACCATCGGCGATAAAATCCGCCGGCTGCATGCGATTGCCGACGCGCTCGCCCTGGCGGTTGAGACCGATCGGGAGACGGCGTTGTGGGTGAGCCGGGCTGCAGATATTTGCAAGTTCGACCTCGTGACGCAAATGGTTTATGAATTTCCGGAGTTGCAGGGCATGATGGGAGAAGATTATGCCCGCAAGGCCGGGGAGCCGGAAGCGGTCGCACGCGCCATCAATGAGCATTACAAGCCGCGGTATTCCGGAGATCCGGCGCCGGACACGCTTGTAGGCTGCATTATTAGCTTGGCGGATAAGCTGGATACACTCGTCGGCTGCTTCGCCATCGGCATCATTCCGACAGGCTCGCAGGATCCGTACGGCCTGCGCCGCCAAGCGACGGGGATTGTCCAGGTGCTGCTGGAGCGCGGCCTGCCGTTGACGCTTCATATGATGCTCGACATTGCGCTGGACGTGCACGAGAAGGCGCAACTGCTGAAGCGGAGCAGCGAGGAGGTCCGGCGGGATCTGATTGAATTTTTCGGCTTGCGTGTGAAAAATGTATTGGCGGACACCGTTCGCTACGACGTGGTCGATGCCATCATGGCCTCGGGCTATGACGATGTGAAGCAGACAGTAGCGCGCGCGGAGGCACTGATGCAGGCTGTCGCCGCAGAGGAGTTCAAGCTGACGGCCGAATCGTTCAACCGCGTATGCAATCTTGCGGCCAAGGCGGAATCGGAAGCGATCGATCCCGATAGGTTCGAGCATGATGCGGAACGCGAGCTGTTCGAGCGCTGGAGCGAAGTGCACCAGGCATATGAAGCGGCGTTCGCGGATGCGTCTAAGGCGCTTGCCGTGTTGGGACGGCTTCAGGATCCGGTCAACCGCTTTTTCGACCAGGTGATGGTCATGGCCGAGGATGAAGCGGTCCGGGCGAACCGGCTGGCGCTGCTTGCCAACATCGCGGCCGACATCCGCCGGTATGCCGATTTCTCCAAGCTCGTCTGGGCATCCTGAACATACAACGTGGCCGGCGCAGCGACATGCGCCGGCGTGGCTGGAACATGAAGAAGATTTTCTTCGACATGTTCCTTCCTTTTTGTCCGGACTTCGACACAATACGCCGAAATCCATTCGGAAATTCACGTTTGCGAAGCAGGATTTTTACGGCTTACAGCGTATATAATAGTAACGGTGAAAAATATAACTTTCCGTTGATGCCGTCTTTATGAAATGGGTGAGTCGCATGTCTGACAAGCTTCGTATCTTAGTGGATGCGGATGCCTGCCCGGTCAAGAACGAGATCATCGCCGCTGCGCTGGAGCAGGAGGCCGCGGTTTTATTTGTCGCTTCCTATGCGGCATTTGCCCCGGACTGGCAGCTGGCGAACTACGACATTCAT
Organism: Paenibacillus dendritiformis; assembly: GCF_945605565.1. NCBI lineage: Bacteria > Bacillati > Bacillota > Bacilli > Caryophanales > Paenibacillaceae > Paenibacillus > Paenibacillus dendritiformis. Next base: position 2,791,252 of record NZ_OX216966.1, read on the forward strand.
ACCGTATTTGTCGATCAGGCGTTCCAGGCGGCGGATATCTATATCGCGAATGCAGCGCGGTCAGGAGACATAGTCGTGACAAGCGACTATGGGTTGGCCGCGCTCTGTCTGCCGCGCGGAGCTTCCGTATTGATGCCGCGGGGCGGCGAATTGACAACCGATAATGTGGATGAGTATTTGTCGAGGCGGCATTTTTCGGCCAAGGCCCGCAGGGCGGGACTTCGCACGAAGGGGCCCCGGGCGATGAGCGAACAGGACCGGATCAACTTCCAACATAAGTTGACAAAACTTTTGCAACGGGAGCAGGAGAAATTGAGCCCGTAGCGAAATAGTAATACGTGTTTAGATGAAGGTGGTTGGACGAACAGTGAGCAATTACGGACTGATTCCCGACGAAGTGCTGGACGAAGTGCTGCAGCGCAATGATATTGTCGATGTCGTCGGCCAATATGTCCATTTGTCGAAGCACGGTAAGTATTTGAAGGGATTGTGTCCGTTCCATTCGGAGAAGACGCCCTCCTTCACCGTTACGCCGGAGAAGCAGATTTTTCATTGCTACGGCTGCGGGAAGAGCGGCAATGTCATTCACTTCATGATGGGAATTGAAGGATATTCTTTTCCGGAGGCGGTTCGGCGTCTCGCTGAATCGGCGAATATGCCGGTTACGTGGGGGACGGGGAACGCGAAGGCGGAACGGGATCCTTACCATGAGGCGAAGGAGCGGCTGATCGAGGCCCATGAGCTTGCAGCGAAGCTGTATCATTATATTTTAATGAATACGACGCATGGCCAGGCTGCCCTCCAATATTTGCGGAACCGGGGAATCCATGACAAGCTGATCGAGCAGTTTCAGATAGGGTATGCCCCTCCGCAGTGGGATACGCTCGTACAGCTGCTCGGCAAGCGCGAATTCGATCTGGAAGGCATGGAGAAGGGCGGTCTTGTCTCGAAGCGGCAGAACGGCAGCGGTTATGTCGATCGCTTCCGTGATCGGATTATGTTCCCGCTCTGGAACCGGAATGGTCGAGCGATCGCCTTTGCCGGCCGAATATTGGGGGAAGGACAACCCAAATATTTGAACTCGCCGGAGACGATGCTGTTCAACAAATCGAAAGTGCTGTACAACTTGCATCATGCTCGGCCTTATATTAAGCGAACCGGCCATATTATTCTGCTCGAAGGGTATGCGGATGTCATCCAAGCCTGGGACGCCGAAGTGTATCATACGGTGGCGACCATGGGGACGGCCCTGACGCCCGACCATATTTCCCAGATGAAGCGGATGGCGGACAGCGTGACCTTGTGCTACGACGGCGATGAAGCAGGACAAGCCGCGGCGATGAAGGCGATCCCGATGCTGGAGGAGGCAGGGCTTCACGTTGCGGTAGCCATGATACCGGACCGGATGGATCCGGATGACTTCATTAAGGCGCACGGCGCGGAACGGTTCCGTCATACCGTAACGGCAGCGGCGGTCACTCCTACGAAATTCAAGCTTATTTCTTTGCGGAGGAATCATATACTGCTAGAGGACGATGGAAAGCGGCGCTTCAAGGATGAAGCGATGCGGGTCATTGCGGCGGTTGAATCGCCGGTGGAACGCGAGCTTCATTTGAAGGAGCTGGCGCAGCAGCTTGAATTGCAGGGCGAGTCGTCGTTCGACGCGCTCAAGCAGGAGTGCGCCACGATAAGACAGCGGCAAAAAATGAACGGGCACGGGGATAATCAAGACAATTGGTGGAATAATGGTAGAAATGATAAGCGTACCATTGCCCAGCCTGCGCTGCGCCCGGCCTATGTCTATGCGGAGCGGAGCCTGCTGGCTCTTATGTTCCAGGATATCGAGGTTGCCGATTACGTGGAGCGGCATCTTGGTGAACGGTTTAATGTAGATGATCATGCGGCACTTGCCGCTTATCTATATGCTTATTACGCGCAAGGCAAGGAGCCGGATTTCAGCCGGTTCCTGGCAACATTGCATGACGAACGCTTGGAGAAAGTCGCTGCCTCCATATCGCTCTCCGAAGTATCTCTTCGTTATGATACCGAGCTGCTGGATGATTATATTATGCAGATTCTTAAAGTGCCCAGACAGCGCGAGATCGAGCGCAAAAGAGAAGAAATGGTGCAAGCGGAACGTTCCGGCGAAGTATTGCGCGCGGCGCAAATCGCACAAGAAATTATAGCCCTAGAGCAAGAACTGAAGCGGTAGCAGGCGGAGGATTCTAGGGAGGAGGGAGTCGGAAAATGGCGAATGATCAACATACTGGACTTGAAACGGAAACGGCGCTGGAACATGCGAAGGACCAGTTGATTGAACTCGGCAAAAAGCGAGGATCGCTCAGCTACAAAGAGATAGCCGAGAAAATGGCGACGTTCGACCAAGACCCGGAACAAATGGATGAGTTCTATGAGCAGCTCTCCGATCTGGGTATTGAAGTAAGTGAAGCCGATGATGAGATGGGCGTTCGTGCCAACGACCGCGATAACGATGATTCGGACGATTTTCATTTTGATGATGATCTGTCACTGCCGCCGGGCATCAAAATCAATGACCCGGTGCGGATGTACCTTAAAGAGATCGGCCGTGTTCCGCTCTTGTCGGCAGAAGAGGAAATTGAACTTGCGAAGCGGATCGAGCAGGGCGATTCGGAAGCGAAGAAGCGCTTGACCGAGGCCAATCTGCGGTTGGTCGTCAGCATTGCCAAGCGTTATGTCGGGCGGGGCATGCTGTTCCTTGATCTGATCCAAGAAGGAAATATGGGGCTTATCAAAGCGGTGGAGAAATTCGACCACAGCAAAGGATATAAATTCAGCACCTATGCGACCTGGTGGATTCGCCAAGCGATTACGCGGGCGATCGCGGATCAGGCGCGGACGATCCGGATTCCGGTTCATATGGTCGAGACGATCAACAAGCTCGTTCGCGTATCTCGTCAATTGCTTCAGGAGCTGGGACGCGAACCGACGCCGGAAGAGATTGCGGCCGAGATGGAATTGAGCGTAGAGAAGGTGCGCGAGATTATGAAGATTGCACAGGAGCCGGTTTCCTTGGAGACGCCAATCGGCGAAGAGGACGACTCGCATCTGGGCGATTTCATCGAGGATCAGGAGGCGCTGGCTCCGGCGGACGCCGCCGCGTACGAGCTGCTGAAGGAGCAGTTGGAGGATGTGCTTGACACGCTGACTGAGCGTGAGGAGAACGTGCTTCGCCTGCGCTTCGGTCTGGACGACGGCCGGACGAGAACGCTGGAAGAAGTGGGCAAAGTATTTGGCGTTACGCGCGAGCGGATTCGTCAAATCGAGGCGAAGGCTCTCCGCAAGCTGCGCCATCCAAGCCGCAGCAAGCGGTTAAAAGATTTCTTAGAATAATGGTGTGCAAGAGACCTTCTGATGCCCTTGCCGGCGTGATGAAGGTCTTTTGCATAGAGGAAGCAGCGAAGGACCCGCTGTCCTCGGCCACTCGGCCAACAAGGCAGGGCGGCGGCATGACGTTCCTGGAGGTGTACAGGCAATGGATCCTCAGCAACGCCAATGGATGGCCCAGGAAATCGCCCGCTGGCGGAAAAACCGGCTGCTGCCTGCAGCCTATTGCAATTTCCTGGCCCAACTGTACGATGTACCGTTGGATGCGCAGGAGGAAGGATCGAAGGAGCCCGCCCGTTCCTGGGCGGATCGCATCGCTTCCTTGCGGCCAACGTCCTGGATGGTTGTTTTTTTCATTTTTGTATTGTTTTGTATTGTCGGATTTTATTTTACCGCTTTTGCGGCCCCAATGCAAATTGGCGTCATTGCGGTCCCAGCGCTTGTGCTGACCGCCTTGGCTTGGCGGACCCGGAAGACGAATCTGCGGAGGACTCGGTGGCGGGCACTTCTGGCTTGCCTGACCTTGTCCGGCGGCGGCTGGCTTGTGCTGCAGACTCAGGGATGGCCGGCATGGTGGCCGACCGTGGTCTGGCTCGTTGTCTCCGCTATTGCCTGGCTCTTATGCGGCATGCTGGCGCGTTCCGGACTGATGCAGGGAGCGGGCTGGCTTCATGCCGCTGCCGCTTATGGCTGCATCCTGCAGATCGCGATGACGGATCTGACCCTCGGCGAGAGCCAATGGCTGTGGCTCCCGGAGAGCGGCTTGTTCGTCTGGATGGCATGGGCGGTTCACCGCCTGTCTCCGAGGGTCTCGGCTGGCCTTCTTATCGCCTCCGCCGGACTCTGGTTCATGCCGGAGGCGGCCTGGGTTGCCGCTCGCGGATGGAGTGAGCTGGAAGCGGATCAAGAGCTGCTTTCGTTCCTGTTGGGGAAATGGATCATTTTATGGTGTAGTGCTTTTTACTTCAGAAAACAGTGGGTGAAATGGATACGTGAACATCAAACTGTCCAAACGGCTGCAGCAGATCGCTGATTGGGTGCCGGCAGGCAGCCGACTGGCCGATATCGGCTCGGATCATGCATTGCTGCCGGCCTATCTGGCGGAACAACAACGAATTGAGATGGCGGTGGCCGGAGAGGTGAATCAAGGGCCTTATGAAGCGGCCTGCCGCCAGATTGAAGGCGCCCGGCTGGGTCATCGCGTGAGCGTGCGCCGGGGCGACGGCCTGGCCGTCATCTCGCCCGGCGAGGTCGATGTCATATCGATCGCGGGCATGGGCGGGGGGCTTATCGTCCAGATTTTATCGGCCGATCCGGGCAAGCTGACGGGAGTGACCCGCTTGGTCCTGCAGCCGAATGTGGGAGAGGCCCATGTCAGGGCCTGGCTGCGCCGGGAAGGCTGGAATCTGATGGAGGAAGCCTTGATTGAGGAAGACGGCAAGCTGTATGAGGTGCTCCTGGCCGAACGCGCTCGCAGCAAGGAAGAGGCCGTACAGCATGATCGCCGATTGTACGCTCCCCGCGAGTTGAACGAGCAGGTGACGCTGACCGAGGAATGGCTGGTGCAGCTCGGCCCGATGCTATCGGCTGCGCCAACGCCGGAATTCATGAAGAAGTGGCAGCTGGAAATTCGCAAAAGAGCGCGCATTCTGCGCACGATGGAGCAGGCTGCGACGGAAGAAGCCAGACAGCGCCGCGCGATGTTCGCGGACAGCCTGGCACAATTGGAGGCGATATTGGCATGTATGCACACGCGCAAACCGTAATTCAATGGATGGAGCAGCTCGCTCCCAAATCGATGGCGGTTCCCGATGACCGCATCGGCCTGCAATTGGGCACGTTGAACAAAAAGGTGTCCCGGGTGCTTGTCGCCCTGGACGTGACCGAAGAGGTCGTCGACGAAGCGATCCGGCTGGAGGCGGAGCTCATCATTGCCCATCACGCTATTATTTATCGGCCGCTTCCCCATTTGCAAACTGACACGCCGGCAGGCAAGCTCATGGAGAAGCTGATCAAGCATGATATTGCGGTCTACATTTCTCATACGAACTATGATGTTGCTCCGGGCGGGATGAACGATCTGATGGCAGATCGGCTCCGACTGACCGAGGTGAAGGTGCTGGAGAAGCTGCAACAGGAGCCGCTGCAGAAGCTGGTCGTCTTCGTGCCGGTAAGCCATGCCGATTCGGTGCGGATGGCGATTTTGGATGCCGGGGCAGGGCATATCGGGGCCTACAGCCATTGCAGCTTCTCACAGCCGGGGACCGGGACGTTCCAGCCGCAGGAGGGAACCAATCCGTTCATCGGCGAATCCGGGAAGCTGGAGTCCGTCGAGGAAGTGCGCATCGAGACGATCGTTCCGCAATCGCGGCGCAGCCGGGTGCTGCAAGCGATGTTCAAGGCCCATCCATACGAGGAAGTGGCCTACGATCTGTATCCGCTCGATCTGGAAGGGACGGCCTATGGCCTTGGCCGGGTTGGCAAGCTGCCGGCTCCTGTGACGCTGCAAGCCTGTGCCGAGCAGGTGAAGAAGGCTTTCGACGTGCCGCATGTGCGCGTCGTAGGAAGCCCGGAACGCGAAGTGAAGAAGATCGCTGTGCTGGGCGGCTCCGGATCCCGCTATGTACGGCATGCGCTCTTCCATGGCGCCGATGTCCTCGTCACGGGCGATATCGATTATCATACGGCCCACGATGCGCTGGCTGCGGGGCTGGCCATCATCGATCCGGGCCATAACGCCGAGAAGATGATGAAGGAGGATGTCGCTTCGCGTCTCCAGCAGGCCGCTGACAAGCATGGCGTGAAGACGGTCTTCCATGCTTCCTCCGTAAATACCGAACCGTTTCAATTTATGTAAAAGTTACTTGTTGAGTTTCTGGCCAGAACCTAGTATACTAACGATTGTTGACGGAAAGTTTGACAGACAATCGCTGGTGACATGCGTCACGAGAGGAAAGTCCGGGCTCCATAGGGCAAGGATGCTGGATAACGTCCAGTCAGCGCAAGCTGAAGGATAGTGCCACAGAAATGGACCGCCGATGGCCGTCTTCATGACGGCACAGGCAAGGGTGGAACCGTGGTGTAAGAGACCACGAGGAACGCTGGTGACTTCGTTCCTGGTAAACCCCATCTGGAGCAAGACCTAATGGGACGCACGCCTGTCTTTACAGGCACCTCGGCCCGAGGCGCGTCTGGGTTGGTCGCTTGAGCGGTGCAGCAATGCACAGCCTAGATAGATGATTGTCGCTTAGTAGTGGAAGGGTTGCCCCCGTGATACCACGATGAGTACAGAACCCGGCTTATGACAAGCTTTCCGAAGCTGCAACTTTCTATGTTATCCAATACACGAACACACCCGCAGGATTTTCCTGCGGGTGTTTTATTTTTTACATGCCGATAAAGCGGGAGATGAAGCGGTTCAGCTTCCGCTCGATGTTCTGCGGGTAGAGAGACAGGGAGGAGTTGCCCTGTTCCGCCATGCTCAACGCGCGGGCGACGTCGATTTTGCCATAGCCGAAGTCGATGTCCTTGCCTGGCGTACCCAGATCCGTCGCGCTCTGGCGCATGATCTCGTACACCTCTGTATTTTTGAGCCCCGGGTTGATCGAACGGATAAGTGCCGCAAGCGCCGTCACATGCGGAGATGCCATTGACGTGCCTGACAAGGCGGCATATTGATTGTTCGGGTAGGTGCTGGCGATCGAGGTGCCGGGCGCCACGACATCGACGTAATTGCCGTAATTGGAATAAGAAGCGCGCTTGTCATCGGCGTCAGTCGCAGAGACGGCGAATACTTCGGGATACGCTGCCGGGTAGCCCGGGCGCTTCGTATTGTCGTTGCCTGTAGCGGCGATGAGAACGACATCGCGCTCGAAGGCGTATTTGACGGCATCATGGAGGAATGCCCCATCCACATAGTTGCCCAGACTCAGATTGATGACTTTGGCCCCGTTATCGGTGGCCCAAATAATCCCTTCCGCGACGGAATAGGTGGTTCCCGAGCCGGTGCTGTCCAGCGCCTTGATCGGCAAGATCGGATTGACCCAGGTCATGCCGGCGACGCCTTCCCGGTTGTTCACATTGGCTCCGATAATGCCTGCCACATGGGTGCCGTGGCCGACATCGTCCTGGGGCGCTGCTTCCGGATCGAACACATTATAGCCGTCCATTAGCCGGCCCTTCAGATCATGATGCTTCATGTCGACCCCGGTATCGACGATCCCGATAATGACATTGTCGGCCCCTTTGCTGATGGACCAGCCCCGGTTCGTCTGAATGCTGGGCAAGTTCCATTGATAGGGCTTGTACAAGACGTCGTTCGGCTCTTCGACGGCTACGCCGGCCGGCTCGTTGCCAACCATCGGCAATATGCTTGTCGGGCGGGTCGTGCCGTTCGTCATGTACAGAAAATGGGGCTCGACATACAGCGGATTATACTGGGCGAAATATTGGGTCATTTGTTCCGCCGTCATCCGCTTGGATCGGAACACATAGGTAGCTCCCAGCCTGTGCTTGCGCGGCTGTTCGCTTCCGGTATCCCGCATCATGCGCTCCAACGAATCCGCCGTCGGCTCGTCCCGGAACCGCACCACGACTTCGTTCTCGTAATAATGGCTCGTTCCGGCATTGTCTTCTCCATCCTTCACCTTCACGTCCCGCATCGAATCTGAATCCACGGATTTGACGCGGAATCTGGATTCGGGCGGATAAGGGACGAGGCGCAAATTTTTCTGCTGAAGCTTACGCACGGTCTGAACGACATGCTGATTGACGAGGGCCACGATGGCATGGTTCTTGCCGGGGGCCGGTATCCCCATGACGATATGATGCTTGCCTTGGATGGTCATCTGCGGGGATACGTACGATTGCTGCTTTTTGACGGACGATTCCGCGATTTTCAAGTGCTCCGTCAGTTTTTGATTGCCAGTCCGCGTCGTATCCTTCGGCAGCTCGCCTTTGACCCATACCGTTCCCTCGCCGAAATCCATCCATTTCATATAAATGAAATGGGGGTGCGCTTGTATAAATTCCTCGGCAAGCGTATTCATCTGCTTCGGCGTCTGCCCATGCCACTCTTCGAGGGCCGCATCGATGTCTCTGCGGGCGTCCATGGTGAACAAGCGCTCCGTAAAATGCATATCCTGTTGAAGGACCTGATTTTTGATATGGATTTCCTGCATCGCGGCCGTACGTCCATTCTCAACCGGAGCGCGGTTCGCGGACCAGAGTAACGGAATGGCCAGAATTGCCGTTCCCAGAGCGGCAATGCCTACCCAATGGCGGGGTTTCAACATATGATGTTCCTCCTTGTCCGGGCCGTATCCATCTGCTCCAGCCACACGGAACATTCTCGTCTGCGGAGCGCGGGGTATGGAAGATTTGGCTTTAGCTTGAGACGTTGCGAACCAAATTATTCGGACAGCAAAAGGAAGCCAAACATTGGTTGCGGACAGTACCTTTTTGCTTTTATTTATGGTAGGATAAAATGGCAAAATGGTATTCGGTTGAAGCGTTCAGGTATGCAATGACGCGATTAAGGGAGGAGCTTTTTCCATGTCAGCATCCACAGTAAGACAGCAATGCGAGTTGGCCCGGGGCCATGTGGCACAAGCAGCAGACAAACTGGAGCAGTTTTTGAACGGGCATACGCTGGCCCAATTGGCCGGTGAGCAGACAGATGAAGAAACGTTGGCTTTTTACAAAGGACTACTGGCAGATTTCCGGCACTTGCTCGTTTTTTCCGAGATCAGTTATGAGAGGCTCGGCGTAGCGCTGCGGCGGGCGAATTTCGAGCAGCCGTTTGCGGAGAAAGCGCTGTATGAGCTGTATCATCATTGCGTGCATGCCTTCTTCAATCCGAAGCATGAAGCGTACACCGAGGATGGGCGGTATGCGTATACCGGCCGGGAAGCGATACGCTTCCGCATGACCCCCGAGCCCGGGGTGAAGCGCCTGGTTCAGGAATTGTCCCGGCTGTTCGAAGAGCTGCGGGAGGAGCTAAGCTACTACGAAAGCGATTATATGTCAGAGCGGCGAATGCAGCTTATCCCATGAACGGGCGAAGCTTGGCCGATGGCCAGCCGCACAAATAACGGAATTAGAGTCAATGACGCTTCGGATTGGAACGGAGCGTCTTTTTGTGTTGGAAATGGGCATGGCGGCACGGCATAGGGGCGGCGGCGGCAGGACATCCTGTGTAATGGAGGTGACTGACATGAGTGACAAGCCATTGGTGAATTGCAGTGTATCCAACTGCAAGTTCTGGGGCGATTACCGCTGTCAAGCCAGCGAGATTATGATTGAAATCGATAAGCACGCATCCGCGAATTTGAAGTCAGAATTCGCTGATGAGTATGGCCCTCACAAAGATACAGCTTCCAAATCATCCGTAACCTGCTGCCAAACGTTTGAACCGAAATAACATACGGTACGGGAGGGACAATGGGATGAAAGCGAAAGGCCGCCGCCACAAAAAGAACCGCCACCGCGAGTCGAAGGCGCGGGATACCGAATTCGCTGCCGAAGCAGGGACTCTTCCTCCCCGGGAGGCGATGAACGCTGACGCTGAGAAGGAACGGGGAAAAATTGATCATTTTTCCGGAGTGGGCGCCATTGCCGTAGGGTTTTCTCTTGTATCGGTCATCATGTTTCCATTTGTGCTTGGCCTGAGCGGCATCGCGCTTGGAGGCCTGTCGTATTTGCAAGGGAGCCGTTCCTTGGGGATGATGGCCATGATCGTTGGTGTTTTCGCCATCGTGCTTCGTCTGATGCTGCTGGCATCCATGTAATCATACTCTGTTTCGGGCTTGTAACCGCTGCGGCGGGGACAAGCTCTTTATCATATAGAATGAAAAGTCCAATGCAAAAAAGATGGTGCGATCAGCGGAAAACGTGTAAAATAACAAGTAATGTCGAAGTTGCAGGGGATCAACAACGGCGGAAGCGGGGATAATGGCGCGCTTCCCATGCTGTTTTGATCTTTTTTGTTTACAGAGGATGTTCAAAAAGTCCGCTTTTGATAACGAAGAAAAGCTGTAAGTAACTCGGCATCGAATCTTGCATTCACTCTTGAAGTCCACTGCTCATGTAGTCTCGCCTACACTGCGCTGCTCCTTCTTCGAGTTCTTGCAACCTTCTCGGTGCTGAAAACCGGCCTTTTTGAACGTTCTTGATAAGGGTGTTCCCCAATTCGGCAGGAACACGGCTATAAGGAGGATTAGCTTGAAAACATCAACGGCGTCAATGCTATATTTTGATCATAGCGCCTCCACGCCTCCGCATCCGGACGTCATTCGGACGATGACGGAAGTGATGGAGCAAATATATGCGAATCCCTCTTCGATTCATCACATGGGTGGCCAGGCGGAGCAGTTGGTCCGGCGGGCGCGGGAAGTCGTGGCCGGCGCGTTGAACGCGTCCCCGAACGACGTCATTTTCACGTCCGGAGCGACCGAGAGCAACAACCTCGCCATACTGGGAACGGTCGGCGCTCTTGCCGGGGGCCGCTCGCGGCATATTATCACGTCGGCTGTAGAGCATGCCTCCGTCTACGAATGCTTCCGTGAGCTGGAGCGGGAGGGTACAGCCGTCACGTATTTGCCCGTAGATGAGCATGGGCGCATCCGTCCCGAGGATCTGGAAGCCGCGATCCGTCCGGAGACGGCGCTCATCTCGCTAATGCATGTCAATAATGAGACCGGATCGGTGCAGCCTCTTGCCGAGGCAGGCCGCATCGTGCGCGAGCATCCGGGTATCGTGTTCCACGTGGACGGCGTACAGGGCCTTGGCAAGCTTCCGGTCGATCTGGAAGGATGGGGTGTACATCTGTACAGCCTTTCCGGGCATAAAATCCGGGGCCCGAAAGGAGTCGGGGCCTTGCTGCGGCGCGGACAAGCTCCGTTGAAGCCGTTGTTCGCCGGAGGAGCGCAGGAGCATCGTCTCCGGCCGGGAACCGTCAATGTGCCGGGCGTGATCGCTCTATCCAAGGCGGTTCGTCTCGCCGTCGAAGAGCAGCAAGCGAATTACGAGCGCTGGTCTGAGCTGCGCGGACTGCTGCTCAGCCGGTTGGAGGAATGGGATCCGCTTGTATTGAACAGTCCGCCGCTTCCTCTTGCCGCGCCGCATATCGTCAATCTGTCGTTCCCCGGCATGAAATCCGAAGTGGTGGTGCATGCGCTCGAAGAACTGGGCATTATCGTCTCCACCCAATCGGCCTGCTCCTCCAAGCTGCACCAGCCGAGCCGGGTGCTGATGGCGATGACGAACGATACGGAACGCGCGGCGAGCGGGCTTCGCATCAGCATGGGCGCCGATACCGATGCGGCAAGCATCGAACGTCTGTCCGACGCATTGGCGGAAGTGACGAAGCGGCTGGCTCCCATGCGGACAAGCCGAAGATAAACAGGGGAAAGGACCGAACCAGCTATGAATTACGATATGATACTTCTCCGATACGGGGAATTGGCCATCAAAGGAAAGAACCGCGGCAGATTTGAAAAAGCCGCCTACCAGCATGTCAAGTTCGTGCTGGCGCCGTTCCCGCAGGCGAAAATTATCCGGGTATACGGCCGGATGTACGTGGAATTGAACGGAGAGCCGATAGAAGAAGTGGTCGGCGCCCTTCGCCGGGTGTTCGGCATCGTATCGCTAAGCCCGGTGAAGCGGGCTCCTTCGGAGCTGGAACCGATTGTGGAGACGGCGCTGCAGCTCATGGCCGAGATGAATCCGGGGGAAAATACGACCTTCAAGGTCACGGCCCGGAGAGCCTGGAAAGCCTTCCCGCACGGATCGCAGGAAATGAATCATCTGGTCGGCGCGCCGATTCTGCGCCAGTACCCGCAGCTCACCGTCGATGTCCGCAAGCCGGATATCGAGCTGCATGTCGAGGTCCGCGAGGAAGGGACCTATCTGTTCAATGAGGTTATTCCGGGCGCGGGCGGCTTCCCGCTGGCATCCAACGGGCGGGCGATGCTGCTGCTGTCCGGCGGAATTGACAGCCCCGTTGCCGGGTATCAGGCGCTGCGCAAAGGTCTGGAAATCGAGGCAATTCATTTCCACAGCTATCCGTTCACGAGCGAACGCGCCAAGCAAAAGGTGCTGGATCTGGCTCAGGTGCTCGCGAACTATGCCGGACGGATCCGCGTGCACCTCGTCCCTTTCACCGAGATTCAGACGCGGCTGCATCAGGACGCGCCGGATAATTTGATGATTACACTGATGCGGCGGGCGATGATGCGCATCTCAACCCGGTTGGCCGAACAGCGCAAAGCCGGGGCGCTCATCTCGGGGGACAGCCTCGGGCAAGTGGCGAGCCAGACGCTCGGGAGCATGAATGTCATCGGGCGTGTAACCGATCTGCCGCTTCTGCGCCCGCTTGTCACGATGGACAAAAATGAAATTATCCGAATTGCGGAGCAGATCGGAACATATGACCTGTCCATCCTGCCTTACGAGGATTGCTGCACCTTGTTCGTGCCGAAATCGCCCTCGACCAATCCGAATCTGCGTGTCGTCGAATATGCCGAGCACTCGATGAAGGATTACGAAGCGCTGCTGGAAGCGGCGGTGGCTCAGACGGAGTCCCTCGTATTACGGGCCGGCGGAAGTCCTGACCATGCGATTGTCCTGTCCGGGCCGGAACGGCAAGACGCTTCTCAAGCGGAGGTATCCGGCAAGCCGGACGAACAGCCTGCCCGGACGGATGACTGGTTCTAAGACCAGGTTGATTCTTGCGCTTCACGCCAAAAAAACGTCATAGCCTGTCTCCTCTGTTCATACATGTAGTAGACAGGGGGGACGGACTGTGGACTCGATATGGGTAATAGGGGAAATACTGCTGATCAATATGGTGCTGAGCGGGGACAATGCGGTGATTATCGCCATGGCTTCCCGCCATCTTCCCGAACATTACCGCCGCCAAGCGGTATGGTGGGGTGTAGGGGGCGCCGTCCTGATGCGTTGCGTGCTTACGGTTGTGGCCGTAACGCTGCTGCGAATTCCGCTGCTCCAAGCGGCGGGCGGAGCGATGCTCTTCGCCATCGCCGTCCAACTGACCACCTCACCCCGGCAAGAGCCGGATGCGATGAGAGAGGCCGGCTCCTTAGGGACGGCGATCCGCACCATTCTGATCGCGGATTTCGTGATGAGCCTGGATAATGTGCTCGCTATCGCGGCCATTGCGAAGGGGCGAATGGAATTCGTCATCATCGGCATTGCACTCAGCATTCCGCTTATTGTATGGGGCAGCGCGATCATCAGCCGCTGGCTGGAGCGGGTGCCGCTGCTCATGTATGCGGGAGCGGGAATTCTCGCTTACACCGCCGGGGAGATGATTGCGTCCGATACACAGATCGCCGCATGGCTAGGCCGGTCGGGCCTTCGCTTGGAAGGGAGCTTGCCTTGGGTAATGGTCGGAATGGCAATGCTTCTCAGTGTATTTTTTCGCGGCCGGGGCAAGATCGGAACAGAATAACACCCGTATGGTGCGATGATGCGGTATATGCATACGGCCGCTGCCCCTTTCGGGGAACGGCTGTTTTTTTGCGCCGTCTGCGGATTTTGCAAATTTTCAGGTGATGGTGGTATTTTTCCGGACTTTCATATACACTAGAAAAGATAAAAATGACGCACCGAACGCCGCACCCTGTTATCACATCGTAACCATGATGCATGGAGGTTTTGTCGAATGGGCAAAAATCAACAATTGATCGGCATCGTTATCCTCGCTGCAGGCTTATTTATATTGTTGGGCAAATGGGGAGTCTTTGCTTTTATCGGTGGCACACTGTGGCCGCTCATCATGTTTCTTGTCGGATTGGGCGCGTACGCCCTCGTTCGGGCGAGAATTGCCCCGCCTGTTACGATGGTGCCTGCCGGCATGCTGACCGTCTACGGCGTGCTGTTCATGCTGACGCATTGGATTAGCGCCAGTCTGTTCACATGGCTGTGGCCTCTGCTTCTGATTGGGGTCGGGGCAGGGTTGTACGGCTATTATGTGGAAGATCCGCTTCACCCCCGCAACGCATGGCTCGGCTCGCTGATGTTCGGCGGGGTAGGGATCGGCATTTTTATCCTGATGCTTATGATTACAATCAGCCTGTACATGATTGCGATTGCGCTCATCGTGGTTGGAGCCGCCCTCGTGTTCGGCCGCTTAGGCCGTAGATATTAAGAGGCATGCCGCAACATGGAGACACCATTCCGTCCGAGTAGAAACGCCGCCTTATTCCGGCGTTTTTCTTGATGAATTGCCTTGTTCGTCTAACCGCGGACGAGGACGATTCCAAATGCTTGTCATTCACATCCAGAAGGGAAAGGTTCAAGTATGCAAGATCGAAAAAACATTCGCAATATCGCAATTATCGCCCACGTTGACCATGGCAAGACGACGCTCGTGGATAAGCTTCTCCAGCAGTCCGGCACGTACCGCGAGAATGAAGTGGTGCAGGAACGCGTCATGGACTCCAACGATCTGGAGCGTGAACGCGGCATTACGATTTTGGCCAAAAATACGGCGATTACGTATAAAGATTACTTGATCAATATCGTGGATACTCCGGGTCACGCCGATTTCGGCGGAGAAGTGGAGCGCATTATGAAAATGGTCGACGGGGTGCTGCTCGTCGTCGATGCCTTCGAAGGCTGCATGCCGCAGACGAAGTTCGTGCTTCGCAAAGCGCTGGAGCATAATCTGACGCCGATCGTCGTCGTCAACAAAATCGACCGTCCGAATGCCCGGCCGCATGAAGTCATTGACGAGGTGCTTGAATTGTTCATCGAGCTCGATGCCAATGACGAACAGCTCGATTTCCCGGTCGTCTATGCATCCGCTCTGAACGGGACGTCTAGCTTGTCTCCGGAGCAGCAGGACAGTAACATGCAATCCCTCTATGACACGATCGTGGAGCATATCCCTTCTCCAACGGAGAACCCGGATGAGCCGCTCCAGTTCCTCGTCACCCTGCTTGACTACAATGAATATATGGGCCGTATTGCGATCGGCCGCGTGAACCGGGGCCGCATCCGCCAAGGGCAGACCGTCGCCGTCATCAACCGTGAGGGTCAGGTGAAGCAGGCGCGGATTGAGAAGCTGTTCGGCTTCCAAGGATTGAAGCGGGTCGAGCGCGACGAGGCCGGGGCCGGAGATATCGTGGCCATTGCCGGAATCAAGGATATCAATATCGGCGAGACGCTGGCCGATCCGGCGCATCCGGAAGCACTGCCTGTCCTTCATATTGACGAGCCTACGCTGCAGATGACCTTCGTAGTGAACAACAGTCCGTTCGCCGGAAGAGAAGGAAAATGGATTACGTCCCGCAAGCTGCGCGAACGGCTGATGAAGGAGCTGGAGACCGATGTCAGCTTGCGGGTGGAGGACACCGACAGTCCGGAGGCATTCATCGTCTCCGGTCGGGGCGAGCTTCACTTGGGCATTCTGATCGAAAATATGCGCCGTGAAGGCTATGAACTCCAAGTGTCGAAGCCGGAGGTCATCGTCAAAGTGATCGACGGCAAAAAAATGGAGCCAATCGAGCGGCTTGTTATCGACATTCCTGAAGATTGCACCGGTCCGGTCATGGAGAGCTTGGGCACCCGGCGGGCCGAGATGGTCAATATGATCAACCATGGCAACGGCCAGGTCCGCCTGGAATTTCTGATTCCGGCCCGCGGACTCATCGGATACCGCACCAATTTCCTGACGCTGACCCGCGGCTACGGCATTATGAACCATGCGTTCGACCATTACGGTCCTTATGTTGGCGGCCAAGTCGGCGGACGGCATCAAGGGGTGCTGGTCTCGACCGAGACGGGCACAAGCACCATGTACGGCATGTTGTCGGTAGAGGATCGCGGCGTGCTGTTCCTTCAGCCGGGAACCGAGGTGTATGAAGGCATGATCGTAGGCGAGCATAACCGCGACAACGACATCGTCGTCAACATCTGCAAAGAGAAGGCTTTGACGAACGTCCGGTCGGCAACGAAGGATGAAACGGTCCGCATGAAGACGCCGCGCCTGTTCTCGCTGGAGCAGGCTCTGGAATATTTGAATGATGATGAATACTGCGAGATCACTCCGTCCACAGTCCGGCTCCGCAAAAAAATTCTGAACAAGAGCGAACGCGAACGGGCAGAAAAAGTGCGCAAAATGTCCGAATCCCATGTATAATGAGATTTGGACAACGTTGGAAAAGGAGTGACCCTCGATGCAAGCGTGGTTGGCATCCCATCCATATATAAGCTACGTGCTTATTTTTGCGTTCATGGTGTACATCTTCAATAAAGTGTTCCGTACGCAGCAGAAGCTGCCTTTGCTCAAAGAAATTTTGGTGTATCTGTTTATGGCGGTCGGGGCGTTCATTCTGCTTATTTTCCAGATTGACAAGCTGCCGATCGTGCAGTGTCTGTCCGTGGCTGTCATCTTAATGTTCATGGTGCGCATCCGTTACTTCGTCGAAGAGCGGCGGCGCAAAAAAGAAGCGAATAATCAAGGCTGATTCGAGTTGACCCGCTGCCGGAAGGCAGCGGGCATCTGAACAGAAGGGACGAGGGCGCATATGATGAAGCTGCCGGTTGCGCTGTTCAATTGGCTGCAGATTAAGATCGTGGCAGATGCTCGCCCCGAGGATGGGGCGGCCAAGGAGACGGTTGCTTTTTTTGAAGATATTTTGCGCGAAGATCATCGGCTGGGTTCCGTCGCCGCGGTGTGGAACGAGGCGGAAGACAGCTATGTCGTTACCTATGAGCAGGACGGGGCCACGCATTCCGAGCGGTTCGAGCGGGACGAAGCGGAACGGCTGTGGAAAGACATTGAAGCGAATCCGAAATACAACGAGTAACATGATGTGGGAGGAACTATGAATTCATCGACACCATTGCCGCCGAGAAAACAACAGAGCGTAAAAGCAGCTCCGGCACGCAAAGGCATGCCGAAATGGCTAAAGGCCATTCTCATTGCGATTATCATTCTATCTCTCGGCGTCATCAGTTACGCCGGATACATATTGCTGTATGCCAACAATAGGCTGGATGACATCTCTACGGCCAAGGCCGGAGGAGAGGGAACAAGCACGGTTCAGGCCACGCTGACGCCGAAGAGCGAGCCGTTCTCGTTCGTGCTGCTCGGGCTGGATTACCGGCCGGAGCTTCCGGGGAAGAGGACGGATGTCATTATGGTCGGCGCGATTCATCCCGACACGCAGGAAGCGGTGCTCGTCTCGCTGCCACGGGATACGTACTTCAATATTCCGGGATACGGACCGGATAAGCTGAATCATTTTTATCCTAACTTCTATGTAATGAAAGAGCGGGGCACCTTGGACAGCGACACGCCGGAGGACGAGATGCGGGTGATGCTCGGCCAATATTTAGGCGTCGATCTGGATTATACGGCCGTCATTAACTTCAAAGGCTTCGTCGACCTGGTCGATGCGGTCGGCGGTGTCGATGTCAATGTCGATCAAGATATGTGCTACGTTGACAAAGAAGATGGCACGCATATTAATTTGAGCAAAGGCTTTCAACATTTGGACGGCAAAAATGCGCTCGACTTCGTCCGTTACCGCAAATCGAACTGGCGATGCAGTCCTCAGACGCCGGGAACAACCGATTTCGACCGCAATAAGCGCCAGAATGCCGTGCTGAAAGAGATCGTCAGCAACATGCAGTCGTTGGGCGGCCTTACAAAGGCGACGGATGTCATTGACGCCCTTGCGGACAATTTCACGATCGACATGCTGCCATCCCAGATTCGCAGCGCCCTGACAACGTATATTACGATTGATAAGGACAATATCCATTACATCTCGGTCGACGGAGACTGGAAGAGCCCTTATATTTATCCGTTCGAGAATAAATTGGAAGAGGCGAAGCAGGCAATTAAGGACGTCTTGGCAGGCAAATCGCTCAAGGAGCCGGCCGTTCCGGAAGGTACGACGGATCCGGCGGAGACGCCTGCTGCGCCGGCGGCCTAGTTATACAGGTTGTATGCAATTTTTGTTACATCGATTAATACAATAGAATGACAGGAGCGAACTTTGTATAGGAGGTCGAAGCGATGCCGACGCAGCCAGCCGCCATGCAAAATGGACAGCAGGACAGAACGCTGAACATGCCAGGCAGCGGCATGCTGCCGCCCGACACTGTGACGGCCTCCAGCCGGCGCGCGTCTATTGATGGGGCCGACGCGAGTTCGGTTCCCATGAGCAAAAAGCCTAGTACACACTAGGCTTTTTGCTGCATTTAGGAACGGTCCGCGGCTGTCCTGTCTGGCATGGCAGCAGCCATGCTCGTAGAGCCGCAGGCCGCTGCGCCTGACGGCTTGCCGTTAACGCGCCTGCTGGGAGCGGGCTCCGTTCGTCGGGCTCGGTTCCGGCGCATTCGACTCGATCTGCTTGACGTCATTCGGAATTTGCGGAACGATGCGCCCCACGATATCGGCGAGCTCATTCGCGAAGCCGGATATCGGCCGGCCCTGCCGAATATCGGCGGTCATCTCGCGCAGTCTTGCATTAATGTCCATGTCGGCCGTCACGAGCGCGTTGGCTCCATACTTATCCTTGCTCAAGGCCTCGGCTACGGAATATTTAACGGTTCCGACCCGGGAGCGTTCCATCCCGGAATCGACATCAATGCCGACGATCGCCGTATTTCCGAAGACGACGCAATTCGCGTTTTTGACGCCGGGAACTTTACGGGCCAGATTGGCCAGATGTTGGCTTACCGCCCCCGCGTCTTGAATGTTGCCCTTGCCGTCCTGGATCGGCTGAGCCTGACCTCCCGCGTAACCTCCCGGTGTCGCTTGCCTGTTCGCATTGCCGCATCCGGCGAGCATCCCTACGATCACGATAGCAACCAGCAATCTATGCATCACGTATCAACCTTTCCTTTTGTTTGACAATAAAAATGAGACTTCCGATTGAGTATAGTGTGAACGGCCGCGGCATTTTTTATGTAATGTAAAATGAATCGCCACACCCTCCCTCTTGGAACGGTCTGTTCGGCGAAAGGAGAATCCAATGAGCAAAATATTTGTATTGGATACGAACGTGCTGCTGCATGATCCGAATGCGCTGTTTGCTTTTCAAGATAATGAAGTGATCATTCCTGCCGTTGTGCTCGAAGAAATGGATTCGAAAAAACGCAATGCCGATGAGCTCGGACGCAATGCGCGATCGGTATCCCGGCTGCTGGACGGCTTGCGGGAACACGGTCATCTGCATCATGGCGTCCGTCTCCCCAACGGAGGCACGCTAAAGGTGGAATTGAATCACCGCAGCTTCGTCAAGGTACAGGAGATGTTCGGAGAGGTATCGAACGACAACCGCATACTGGCTGTCGCCTTGAATTACCATTTGGAGCAAAAGCAAGCGGAGCATCCGGCGGAAGTCATCCTGGTGAGCAAGGATGTGCTTGTCCGGATTAAGGCCGACGTGCTTGGATTGCATGCGGAGGACTATTTGTCCGACCGGACGGTTCAATCGGGTGATGAATTGTACAGCGGCCTGTTCTCCGTTCATGTTCACCCCAGCATCATCGATGAATTCTACTCCTGCCGGATGCTCCAGCTGAAGCAGCTCGGGCTGCGGCTGCATCCGCATCAATTCGTCATTTTGAAGGACGAGATCGGCACGAGCAAATCCGCCTTGCTCAAGGTAAATGCCGAGGGCACCAAGCTGGAGCCGCTCTATTTGAGCAATGATCCGGTATGGGGGATTACGGCGCGCAACGCCCAGCAGCGGATGGCGCTCGAACTGCTGCTCAACGACGACATTCCACTGGTGACGCTGACAGGGAAAGCCGGCACGGGCAAGACGCTCCTGGCGTTGGCCGCCGGGCTGATGAAGGTGGAAGATGAGCGGAAGTACAAGAAGCTGTTGATTGCGCGGCCGGTCGTGCCCATGGGCAAGGATATCGGATATTTGCCCGGGGAGAAGGAGGAGAAGCTGCGGCCGTGGATGCAGCCGATTTACGATAATCTGGAGTTCCTGTTCGATACGAAAAAATCCGGGGATATCGACAAAATCCTGGTCGGCATGAACAACATTCAGGTGGAGGCGCTGACGTACATTCGAGGCCGCTCCATTCCGGGGCAGTTCATCATTATTGACGAAGCGCAAAATTTATCCAAGCATGAGGTCAAGACGATTGTCTCCCGGGTCGGAGAGGGCAGCAAAATCATCCTGATGGGGGATCCGGCGCAAATTGACCATCCGTATCTCGATTCGGCGAGCAACGGCCTGACCCATCTGGTGGAACGGTTCAAAACCGAGGGGATCAGCGGCCATGTGACGCTTGAGAAGGGGGAGCGGTCGCGCCTTGCCCAGATTGCGGCAGACTTGCTGTAGAATTGTACGTCAGATGCAGCCGGGCGTCACAGGTGGAGGAGGAACGGCTCGGGGCGAAATAGTGCTCCGGGCTTATTATTTTGCCATAATCGGATTCCGGGGTAAGGACAAGGTAGGCCAACGGTGCTACAATAGATATCAGGAGAAGTGAGGAACGGACGGAAGGGAGAGGGCAATGCCGCAATTCAAAAAAACGCTGGTCACGATCATGATGGTCTTCGTATCGCTGCTCTTGTTGTTCCAGTTCAGCGGCAGCGTCCCGCAGCAGGCGGAGCAGGATGCCTCTCCGGAGACCGACGTGAAGCCGTCGCAGGACAACGCGGGCCCCAAGCCATTGAAGCAATTGAAGGTGGCGGTGCAGCTCCCGTCGATGTCCTTCATCCAGCTTCGGCGCTTGAACCAGATGTTCATGGACGAGACCGGCATCTACGTCGAGTTGATTAACAGCTCCGTGCAGGAGGTAGAGGAAGAGTGGCCGAAGGCGATGCAGATGGAGCAGGGCGCTGATATTTTGCTGCTCGACAGTGAATCAGTGATCCCGTATGCGCGAAGAGGCTGGCTTCTGCCGCTCGATCCATCGATGAACGGAGGAGATTCGGTGCCGGCCTGGTTAAGCGACCGGGTGCGGTGGAACGGCTATGCCTGGGGCATGCCGGTTCAATTGGATCCTTATGTGCTCGTGTGGAACAAAAATAGAGTGAAATCTGCGAGCGGTGCATCCGCTCTGCCCAGCGATTGGAGCGGGTGGAAGCGGCTGTTCGACGAGAATGCGCCGGCAGTGGACGAGGAGCCGCCGGAAGCGCCGGACGGTCTGCCTTCGTCCGGTATCATTCCACCGCCGGCTATCTCTCCGGCAGCCGGCGAACGGCTTCCGTACCAATGGTTCGCGTGGCATGCGGAGGATCATCGGGCCTTGCTGTCGCTATTGTGGAGGCTCGGATTGCTTCATCCCGAATTTGTGCCGGCACAGGGAGGCCCGGAATGGGCCGGAAGGCAGACGGACAGCACAGAGGCCTCGGAGGTCCGGTGGAAGCAGACGCTGCCGGAGCTGGAGCCGTACTTGGCACATTTTCAACCTTGGAGCCCGGAATCCAGCCACATGGATACATGGGAGAAGCTGAAGGCGGGAGTGATCGCCTTCGCGATCGTCCCCTACTCGGAAGCGGCGCTGGAAGCGAGCGCCCCGCTGGCCGTCGAGCCGGCCGGAGAAGCTGCTCCGCCGGCGGGACAATGGGTGACGAGCCGCAGCTATGTCCTCGCGTCGCATACGGAAGCGGAGCAAGAAGCGAGACACTGGATCGCCTATATGACCCAATGGTCTGTCCAGCAGGAATGGTTCGAGACGCTGTCCGTCCTTCCTGTTCATGAGCAGGCGTATCTCTCCCAGAGCAGCGAGCGGCTGCTGCCGGAGCCATTTCGGCCGAAGCAGGAACGGAAGCGGCATGTATACAAGGAGGCGGAAGGGCTGGAGCAATGGTCCGGCGCCGCCAGCCGCTGGATGGCCGGACAGCTCGCCACGAAGCAGCTGCAGCTGGAATGGAATCAGCATATGAACGCAGAGAAAACCATCAACAGGGATTGAATGCCGCTGTTGATGGTTGTTTGTGTTG
Source organism: Paenibacillus dendritiformis (assembly GCF_945605565.1). Lineage (NCBI taxonomy): Bacteria > Bacillati > Bacillota > Bacilli > Caryophanales > Paenibacillaceae > Paenibacillus > Paenibacillus dendritiformis. The sequence goes on from NZ_OX216966.1 coordinate 2,813,570, forward strand.
CCTACCATTTCATAGACAGATGCACCGTAATCTGGTTGTCTTCCACGCTGACATCGGTTGCTTCAATGAACGATACCAGCCGCTGTGGATAGAAGCCGAGATCGAATTCCTCTTCCAATTGCGAACGGGTCGTGTCCGGCAGTTCCAGGCCATTGAACATCAGGCGGTCGACATGGAACAGCATCATATTTTCCGGCTCGCTCTCCAGCGTGTAATGGCCTTGAACGAATACGTTCAGTCCGGCGCTCTCTCCTTCGGCAGACACCGAACCTTCCTGGAAGCGGAAGGAGAACTCCTCGAAAATCGGATCCTGCTCGCGCAGAAATTGATTCAGTTCTTCTTCTTGGATCGTAATGGTATACTTAGTACCATCGATTTGCAGATTGCCACTCTTCTTCACGAATTCCGGCAGCTTCTGCATCGCATCGGCCAGGGCGCGGAAATGTCGGCGCACCTCATACATGCCGATGTTCTGCCAATAGGAGGTGAACTCCTGGATAAGCCGGCTCATCGCTTCCGGATCGCTGCTGTTCGCCAGATTGGAATCGAGCTCCCGCTGCAGGGCGTTCACTCTGTCGCGCTGCCGGATAAGCTGTTCCTTGACCTGCGACAATTCCCGTTCCGTGCGGGCTAACGTATCGCGAAGCCGATTCAGATTTTTCAACTGCTCGGAATACGTCTCCAATATTTCTTGATCGGTCTTGAACAGGAACTGATAATAGTCGAACAACAGCCAGATGGAGTGTTCGTCCCGGGCGGAGAGCAGGGCCTGAAGCAGCATGTCGCGCTCTCCCATATAATAGGCGCGGAGCACGCGGCCCGCCTGCTCCCGCTTCTGATCGAAGGCGGCCGCCTGCTTGCGGAGGGCGTCTTCCGTCTGGCGCCGTTCCCCGGCAGCGGTCGACTCCTTCGCGGCGATTCGCTCGATCTCTTTGTTAAGCTCGGTAACCGACAAGCTCTGCTGGAGCAGCTTGCGCTCCGCTTCGGTCGGCTCCTTGCTCCAGCCTGTATGAACCGTCGGTTCCGCACGAGTGGCACCGGGCACCGCAATGGAGATGAGAAGTATAAATGCGAGTCCCAACAGCGCATAGCGCGCACGCTGTGCCAGTGACATCGGGTTCCCCCCTTACAAACGGTATGCACAACTCATCGTATGTCTCGTCCAGACGGGATATGACCTCTTTCCCGGCTCCGTATGCGGGGCGGCGGACAAGGAGGACGGGCACACGGCCGGTCCGCGCTGCATGACCCGGCATCGGGCCGCCAGCAGGGACCGGCAGGGCGGCCAGCCCCGGACGAGCATGGTCTATTTTTCTCACGCATAGAAAGGATGGTTGCCATGTCTCATTATCCTTCTAATTCCATTCTCATTCAACATCTAATTCACCGCATCCGCCATTCCGCCAAGGCAGCGATTCCCTTTTCGGCCTTCATGGAGAGCTGCCTGTACGATCCGGAAGGCGGCTATTACATGTCGGATCGCCCCAAAATCGGCAAGGAGGGCGATTTCTATACGAGCTCGAACGTGGGCAGCGCGATGGGGGAGATGATCGCGGTCTATATTCAGCGCCTCGCCGCGGAGAAGGGCTGGGCGCCGGACACGTTCACGATCGTCGAGTGGGGAGCGGGCAATGGCCGCCTTGCCGGACACATCAACGAGCGCATGCGCCGTGATCGCTGCAGCGGCTACCGGTACGCCATCGTGGAAGCGAGCCCTTATCATGCGCAGCTGGCCAAGGAGCGGCTGGGCGGAGAAGACTGCCCCGTATCCTGGTGGACGGAGGCCGATTATCGGCGCGAGGCGGGCGCGGGCCGGCTCTTCGTCCTCGCCAACGAACTGCTGGATGCGTTCCCGGTCGAGCGCATCCGCGCATCGGACGGGCAGATCGAGCAATGCTTCGTTGCCTGGGAGGAGGCGGAGCAGAGCTTCCGTCCCGTCTGGCTTCCGGCAGAACCGGAAGTGCTCCGCTGGCTCAAGCGCTATCGGATCGAGCTGCCGGAAGGCCGCATCTGCGACGCCGGCATCGCCATGAGCGGCTGGCTCGGCACGATGCTGCGGCATGCATCCGACGCGGAGTTCATCTTCATCGATTACGGCGATGTAACGGAAGAATTGACGGCGGAGCATCGCGTCGAGGGGACGCTGATGTGCTATCACCGGCATCGCGCCCATGACAACCCGTGGATACATATCGGCGAGCAGGATATGACGGCCATGGTCGATTTCAGCGTCTGCCAGCAGGCCGCTCTCGAAGCAGGGGCTCTGATCCGGAATTATATGACGCAGCAAGCCTTCCTGCTGGAGCAAGGTCTGCTGCAGGAGCTGGTCGACCATGCGCAGCCCGATCCGTTCAGTCCGGAAGCGCGCCGCAACCGGGCGATCCGGCAGCTGCTCCTGAGCGATCGGTTGAGCGAACGGTTCCGCGTGCTGCTGCTCGCGCGGCACGCTTCCGCATAGCTGCCGGCGCGGGCAGATGGCAGCGGGAGCTGCTTGAAAATAAAGAACGGCCGAAGCCCGGAGGCTTCGGCCGTAACTGTTATGTGCTGCTCATCAGCATATCCTGCATCGTCACCTCGGCGTATCCGCCTTAGAACGGCTTGCCCATTACGAATACGGTCCAGTAAGAGAAGCCGGTGAAGCATACAAGCATGTACCCCCAGAACAGAAGTATATATGTACGCTCGGACAATTTCAGATATCCCAACAACACAAAGAAGGCGGTCTGCATGAAGAAGAGCAGAGCCATCTCGATCATGTCTCCAGCAAACGCCATTAGACCGATGACTAATGTCCAGAAGCCGAGTACGCGATACATTCGTGCCACGATTCATCCTCCTCTCGTTACGATCGGTCCCACTTTTCTAATGATATTATAGCGTTCGCAATTGGTTATGTAAACGATTAACCGTGACGAAAAACCAAATAATTTGTTCAGATCTTCATAAATGTGATATAAAGCATGGACACGCGCACGTATGTTTCCTAGGAAAAATGGATATACATTTTAGTATCCGATAGATTCTATGAAATCTAGCATGGGCATAGAGATGGAATAAGCGGTTATTTCAAGCGGCAGTATACTCCGCTCCAATAATCGGATGGCGAACGCGGCGTAGCTGCTTGCGACCGATATGAATGATGGAAGTCGTTAGGAGGTTATTTCATGACAGCAATAAGGCAAGATGCATGGACCGCAGATGATGATTTGATTTTAGCGGAAGTTACACTTCGGCACATCCGGGAAGGAAGTACCCAGTTGGCCGCTTTTGAGGAAGTGGGAGAAAAGATTGGACGCACGTCCGCAGCATGCGGATTCCGTTGGAACAGCTGCGTCCGCAAAAAGTACGAGGCGGCGATACAGCTGGCCAAGGCGCAGCGGCAGAAGCGCAATTATTTGAAAAAGCAGCCGCTGGGCGCTCAAGTCGCTTCTCTTACGCTGCAAGAGGGAGAAGACACCGATTTGAAAGGCGAGATGTTGTCGGAAGAATCGTTGTCGATGGACATGGTTATCCGTTATTTGCGCCAGATGCGCAACAACGTGCAGGAAATGACTCGCCAAATCAAGCATATGGAAAAAGAACTGCATGAAAAGGAAGAATACTGTGTTCGTCTGCAGCGGGAAAATGAGGAGCTCTCTAAGCAAGTCAACGTGGTAGAGACCGACTATCGTACGGTGAACGATGATTATAAAGCGCTCATTCAAATTATGGACCGTGCCCGCCGATTGGCTATCTTGAGCGAGGAAGACGATGATGTGAAGACGCGGTTCCGTATGGACGCCAACGGCAATTTGGAGCGAATCGAATAGGCGCCGGCTTCCGTCCCCGGCACATGCAGGACGGCGCAAGGAAAGCACCTGGCGAGAGAATTCTCTCACTTGGCGCTTTTTTTGTGTTTTTGCTGATTCTTTGATATAACAAGGACACTGATAGTGCGTGTTCAATTATTCATATATAACGAGAACGAGCCGATAGAAGATCGGAAGAAGGAGAGAGACGAACATGATTGTCGATATTATCGGAGGAGGCGCGCTCGGCCTCCTGTTCGCGGGGCGGCTGCTGGCCGGCGGCGAGGCCGGAGTCCGGCTGTGGACGAGAACGGAGGAGCAGGCGGAGAAGATTCGCACCGAAGGCTTCGAGGCAGTGGAGCTGTCAGGGCAGCGCTCCCATTATGAAGGGGTAGATGCGTTCCCGCTTTCGCTGGCGCCGGCCCGGCTGCGCCGTCATGGCTTGGAAGCCGGCATGATATGGCTGTTCGTCAAGCAGACGCATATCGGACCCGAGCTGCTCAGCGTGCTGGCGGAGATGCCGCGGCAGCCCGGCGCGACCCTCGTCTGCTTCCAGAACGGGGTCGGCCATGCCGAAGCGTTGGCGGGGGTATGGCCTTCTCCGTCGCTCGCGGTCGCTGTTACGACGGAGGCGGCAGCCAGAGAGGGAATGAACCGGATTCGTCATACCGGATCCGGAGCAACCTGGATCGGTCCGGCCGCCGCAGAGGAGGACGCCCGGTCTCATGCCTTGAATTTTTCATGCATTTCTGCGAAGAACTTGTTGGAAAAGGCAGGAATTGAGGCGTTTGTGTCGAACAACATCGAAGACATGGTCTATCAAAAGCTGCTCGTCAACGCCGTCATCAATCCGTTGACCGCGCTGCTGCGCGTCAAGAACGGAGAACTGCTGGACGGGGCGGAACGGATGGAGCTTATGCGGGATTTGTTGGCTGAAGCGGCCGGGGTCTATCATGCCGCCGGCATCCCGGTGAATGAAGAGGAAGCTTGGAAGCGGATTATGGACGTGTGCCGCCTGACGGCCGGCAACACCTCTTCCATGCTGCAAGATATATTGGCCGGCCGCCCGACGGAATGCGAGGCCATTACGGGCGCGATTATCCGGCTCGGCGCGCGCTATGGGGCCGGCACCCCGCTGCATCAGACGATATACCGCCTGATCCGGGCTGGCGAGCCAAGACACCGCTAGCATCTACTTCTTCTGTCCAAAGGAGTGAGTCACACCGCCCATGTATACCATTTTCGTATTTTTATCGGCATTGCCGTTTTTTCCGTTCATCATCGTATGGTTTGCCGGTTCCTACTGGGTCAAGCCCAAGAAAAAAGCGTTCATGCTGGCCATGGACGTGACGACATTCTTCCTTATCGCATCGGTTGGGGGCCTCTATAATACGATAACAGGCTCCTCCGCCGGATTCTATTGGATCTGTCTTATGCTGCTCCTTGCCATCGGCTTGCTTGGCGGCCTCCAGCACCGCAAATACGGGAAAATTCACGTTCAGCGGCTGGCGAGGACGATCTGGAGATTGGCATTCTTCATTCTCAGCATCCTGTATATTATCCTGCTGCTCATCGGCATTATCGCCTATGTTGCGAGCGTGTAGCCCCCACGGGGCGCGCGTGCGCGAACAGCGCCTCTTTGACGTACCTAAGCCGCATTGTGTACAATCGAGACGATAGACAGAGGAGGCGGCTTACATGACTTGGCCTATATTGAACATACCTGTACAGCAATCATTGGCAAGACGATACATAGAACGGGACGACGCGATCATCGAATCGCTATATGAATACCATCCGGATCGCGATTGGGAGGCGCGCGTCCGATGGGTGGATGAAGCGGCGCATCTGCGGGCGGATCGTAAGCAGCTCGTCTCCGTCCTGCGCCGATATAATAAGGCAAGGAACGATCATCCGGCCGTGACGGCATCGCTGGACCAACTGGAGCGGGACGACGCCCTCGTCGTCGTCGGCGGACAGCAGGGCGGATTATTTACCGGCCCGCTGCTCGTCGTCTACAAGGCGGTATCGATTATCCGCATGGCTCAGGAGGCGGAGGCGAGACTGGGCCGTCCGGTCATTCCGATTTTCTGGATCGCGGGAGAGGATCATGATTTCGATGAAGTGAATCATGCGTATTTCCTCACCCCGGAACCTTCTGTCGCCCGGGTCCGGGTGGAGAAGAAGGAGGGAGCGCGCGCACCGGTCAGCAGCATTCGGCTGGATGAGGAGCAATGGGAAGCGGTCTTGAACGAGGTAGACGCCTTGCTGCCGGCTACGGAGTTCAAGCCGGCGCTGATGGAGCGGGTGCGGGAAGCATCCGCCGGCGCCGCGTCGCTTACCGATGCTTGCGCCGTGCTGCTCGGCGGCATGTTCGGCCCATACGGCCTCGTGTTCCTTGATTCGGCCGATCCGGAGCTGCGCCAGGTCGAAGGGCCGATGTTCCGCAGCCTCATCGCGCAGAACGACCTGCTGAGACAGGCCTACGGCGCCAGCGAGCGCGAGCTGGCTTCGCGCGGCTTCCCGACTCAGGCGGACCGTGCCGAGAACGGAGCGAATCTGTTCCTGATTCACGAGGGAGAGCGGCATCTGCTGTTCAAGGAAGACGGAGGCTTTACCGATCGGCATCGGACGCTGGTCCGAAGCGAGGATGAGCTGATGGCCGCCGCCGAATCGGCGCCCCATCTGTTGAGCAACAACGTGCTGACCCGCCCGTTGATGCAGGAATATTTGTTCCCGGTGCTGGCCATCGTGCTCGGTCCCGGCGAGATCGCCTACTGGGCGCAGACGAAAGAGGCTTTCCGCGCGCTCGGCATGCGGATGCCGCTGCTCTGGCCGCGCATGGGCTTCACCTGCCTGGAAGGGACCGTGAACAAGCTCCTCGGGAAATATGAATTGACGGCCGGAGACATCATCGGGCATTATGAGGAGAGGAAGGAAGCGTGGCTGACGGCTCAGGATGAACTGGGGCTCGATGAACGGTTCGCTTCGCTCCGCCATGATGTCGATGCCCGCTATGAAGAGCTGCTTGCCCGGCTGAACGAAGCGCTCCCCGCGCTAGGCCGCCTGGGGGACACGAACCGGGCGAAGGTGCTGGAGCAGATCGACTTCCTGCACCACCGGGCGAAGGATGCGCTCCAGAAGCAGCATGAATCGGGTCTTCGCCAATGGGTGCGGATGAGGCTGACGCTCCATCCGCAGGATCGGCCGCAGGAGCGCGTCTACAATATGCTGATGTACGCCTGCCGCTACGGGGACGGCTGGTTCAAGCCAATCATGGAAGCTCCCGTCCTGTGGAACGGGGAGAACCGCTTGGTTGTGCTCTAACAATGGTTGCCAGCCCGGGTCAACAGGCGCGCATCTGCTGAATACGATAGCTATAACAGGAAGGGAAGGGTGTAGAGGATGAGTCAGACAAAAGCAGCGGAGCATAGCATCGTCCGCGATATTGCATTGGCCCCGGAAGGGCATTTGAAGATCGATTGGGTGCAGGCCCATATGCCGGTGCTGAACCGGATTCGCAAGCAATTCGAAGCGGAGCAGCCGTTCAAGGGCTTGAAGGTGGCGATCTCGCTCCACCTGGAAGCGAAGACGGCTTATCTGGCCAAGGTCGTGCAGGCTGGAGGCGCCGATGTGACGATTACCGGCAGCAACCCGTTATCGACGCAGGACGATGTCTGCGCCGCGCTGGTTGAAGACGGCATTACCGTCTATGCGAAGTACAATCCGGAACCGGAAGAGTACAAGCAGCTGCTCCTCCGCACGCTGGAGACGAAGCCGGACCTGATTATCGACGACGGCGGCGATCTGATCTCGATTCTGCACTCCGAGCGTCCGGATCTGCGTGAGCAGGTGCGCGGCGGCGCCGAGGAGACGACGACAGGCATTCTGCGCCTGAAGGCGATGGAGAAGGATGGCACGCTCCAATTCCCGATGGTCGCCGTCAATGACGCCTTCTGCAAATACTTGTTCGACAACCGGTACGGCACAGGCCAATCGGTGTGGGACGGCATCAACCGTACAACGAATCTCGTCGTGGCCGGCAAGACCGTCGTCGTCGTCGGTTATGGCTGGTGCGGCAAAGGCGTGGCGATGCGGGCGAAAGGCCTCGGCGCGAACGTCGTCGTGACGGAGATCGACGCCATTAAGGCCGTCGAAGCGTATATGGACGGATTCACCGTGCTGCCGATGAGCGAAGCGGCTCGCGCAGGCGATATTTTCGTGACGGTCACGGGGAACCGCGATGTCATTCGCGGCGAGCATTACGACGTCATGAAGGATGGCGCGATTTTGTCCAACGCCGGCCATTTCGATGTGGAAGTGAATAAGCCGGAGCTGGAAGCACGCGCGCAGAACGTGCATACGGTCCGCAAAAATATTGAAGAATACAAGTTGAAGGACGGACGCAGCATTTATCTGCTGGCGGAAGGCCGCCTCGTCAACCTGGCAGCGGGGGACGGGCACCCGGCAGAGATTATGGATATGACGTTTGCCCTGCAGGCGTTGTCGCTGAAATATGTGAACGAGCACTATGAGCGCATCGGCAGCAAGGTTGTCAATGTGCCGTACGAACTGGATGAGCAGGTCGCCCGCTTCAAGCTGGAGTCGCTCGGCATTTCGATCGACACGCTGTCGGCTGAACAGCAATCGTATTTGGCCAGCTGGCAGGAACATTAATAGCCGCGTTACCGGCCGCCCGCTTCTTTGCTTCATAGAAGGCAAAGAAGGCGGGCGGTCTTTTTTTACATAGATAACAAAGGCCGCCCGCAACATTTGATTTCCATATTCCGTTAGGTAAGGTACAGATTGCGATCGCATCCAGAGGAGTTCGGAAGACGATGTGCCAAATAAAAGGGGGAATATGGGTTATGTCAAGGATCGGGATGAGGAAGGTAAAGGAAACAGATAAGCGGGAAGGCCGAATGAGGCGGCTTGCCCGCTTCGGAGCGCTTCTGCTCGGGATGCTCATGCTCGCGCTGGCCGCCGGCTGCGGAGCCGTCTCCTCAGATCAAGCCTCCGAGGCCGGAACGGTCATGAACCAATCGGAAGCGGCAATGGATAAGGGGGAGAGCCTGTCACCTGCCGGCGCTGGGTTCGCCAAGCAGGACGAGTCGAGCTTCGTCCCCGCCGATCGGAAGCTGATCTATGAGGCGAATATCCGCATGGAGGTCAAAAACTATGAGGCCGCCAAGCAGCGGCTGCAGCAATTGGTTGAACACTCGAAGGGATATGTGCTGCAATTCTCCGATCAGGAGTCGGAGAGCGAGCGTGGGGGCTCCTTCGTCATTAAGGTACCTGCGGCAGGATTCACCGCTTTTCTTGATGAGCTAGGAACATGGGAAGTACTCGATTATCACCGTGAATATTCGGCCAATGACGTGACGGAGGAGTACGTCGATCTGGAAGCGAGACTAACTGCGCAGCGCGCCATGGAAGCCCGGCTGCTGGCGTTCATGGAGAAGGCGACGCGCGCGGACGATCTGGTCCAGTTCTCCAGCGAGCTCGGGTCTGTGCAGTCGGAGATTGAGCAGATTGTCGGGCGCAAGCGGTATCTGGATAATCATGTGGCCATGTCAACCGTAAATATGAGATTGTATCAGCCGGTCAATGTTCCGGTCGTGCAGGGCTTGAAAAATGCATTCGGAACCCGGATGGCGAATACGCTCGTTCAAAGCTGGGAGGCGCTGGTCCAGTTCGTTCAGGTCATTATTTTATTTTTGACGGCGCTCCTTCCTTTTGCCTGCGCCGCCGCCATTGTCGGCGTTCCGATCTGGCTGCTTGTGAAGCGGAGAAGAGGCCGGCGGCGGCATCCGCAATCGCGTGTCCCCGGACACCCGGGCGGACCTGAAGAGCAGCGGCACAGGGGAACGGGCCAAGATCCGGCCGAGGGGGCGGATGGCAAGCCAGAAGCCGACGACGGGCCCGCTGCGGAAGCCGCGGTGCCGGCACCGGCTGTCGAACCGGCGGAAACGGAGGAACAGGGGCGTTCGACCGAAGGGATAAGCGCTGAAGCCGATAGCGAGAACAAAAAGTAATATGAAATAAAAATCCTGCTGACAAGCAGGATTTTTTATATTGACGGCGAAGTATTCTTTTGTTGTGGGGGAAAGTGGGGCATCGTGGTGGATTTAGGGGGGAGGAGTGGTGGCAAGATGTTCATGGGTGAATATCAACACAGCATCGATGACAAAGGCCGCCTGATCATTCCCGCCAAGCTGCGTGACTCCTTGGGCTCCACCTTCATACTCACGCGCGGCTTGGATCAATGTCTGTTCGTCTACCCGATGGAAGAATGGGGCCTGCTCGAACAGAAATTGAAGGCACTGCCTTTGATGAAGGCGGACGCGCGGGCCTTTACCCGCTTTTTCTTCTCCGGCGCGACCGAATGCGAGTGGGACAAGCAGGGCCGGATCAACATTCCCGCCCATCTCCGGCAGCATGCCAAGCTGGACAAGGAATGTATGATTATCGGCGTCCAGAGCCGGGTGGAGATTTGGAGCAAGGACGCTTGGGAACAATATATGCAGCAGTCCGCGTCCACCTTTGAAGAAATAGCCGAGACACTGGTTGACTTTGATTTTTGAGAGGTTGTTCAAAAAGTCCGCTTTTGATCACGAAGTGATGCAGGTAGTATATCGGCATCGAATCTTGCATTCACTCTTGAAAAGCATATGCTTCCGAAGTATGTTTCCTACGGAAACATTGTAGCTGCTCATGTAGTCTCGCCTACACTGCGCTGCTCCTCACGAGTTTTGCGCAGCAAAACTCGCTTCGAAAGCCTAGGCTTCGAGTTCTTGCAACCTTCTCGGTGCTGAAAACCGGCCTGTTTGAACTTCCATTTCTAGGGGTAGCGAACCGTGAAAAGAGGAAAGACAACATAGACGGGAACAGGAAGAACTAGGAGGAATAACATGTGTTTCACCATATAACGGTGTTAAAAGAGGAAGCTGTGAATGGGCTGAATGTGCGCCCTGACGGCATCTATGTCGATTGTACCCTGGGAGGGGCGGGACACAGCTCCGCCATTGCATCCGTGCTGTCCGCGGACGGCCGGCTCATCGCGCTGGATCAGGACGATTGGGCTTTGGATAATGCCGCGAACGTGCTGGCCCCCTACCTTGACCGGGTGACGATGATCAAGACGAATTTCCGTCATATCGAGGACGCGCTGCGTCAGGCGGAGGTGCCGTTTGTCGATGGCGTGCCTCAGGTGGACGGCATTCTGTTCGACCTCGGGGTATCGTCGCCGCAGCTTGATGAAGGAGAGCGCGGCTTCAGCTATCAGCATGACGCGCCGCTGGACATGCGCATGGATCGAAGCACTTCGCTGACGGCCCGCGAGATTGTGAATGAGTGGCCGGAAGAGGAGATCGCCCGCATCCTGTTCGAATACGGGGAAGAGAAATTTTCACGCCGCATCGCCCGCCGCATCATGGAGGCGAGGGCGGATCATCCGATCGAGACGACCGGCGAGCTGGCCGAGCTGGTCAAGGCCGGGATTCCGGCGGCAACCCGAAGGACCGGGGGCCATCCGGCCAAGCGCAGCTTCCAGGCGCTTCGCATCGCCGTCAATGACGAGCTGGGCGCGTTCGAGCAAGCGCTCCATCAGGCAATCCATTGCTTGAAGCCGGGCGGAAGGGTCGCTGTCATTACCTTCCATTCCTTGGAGGATCGGATATGCAAGCAGACATTCAACCAGTATATGAACCGCTGCACTTGTCCGCCGGATCTGCCGATGTGCGCTTGCGGCAAGCAGGATATTTTGACTTTGCCGAAGCGCAAGCCGATTGTGCCGAGCGCGGACGAGTTGGAGCGCAACCCGCGTTCTCGTTCCGCGAGATTACGGGTTGCCGAGAAATTGTAATGAAGGGGAGAGCAGAAGATGGCTTATACTCGCGGTAATTTGGCCGTCCGGCCGGAGAGGCAGCAGCAGCCGAGGCCCAAGGTTCGCCAGACAACGAAGACCGTCGTCCGCAAGAACACATTGCCGACGAGGGAGAAGCTGTTGTATCTGCTGACCATTCTATTGTGCACGGCCGTAGCGCTCGTTCTTATCGGGCGATATGCCCAGATCTACGACATGAACCGGCAGATCCAGAATTTGAAGCGGGAGACGATATCGCTCCAGGATCAGACCTCCGTGTTGAGAGTAGAAGTCGAGAAGCTGTCGGATTGGAAACGGATTGAAGAGATTGCGCGGAAGAACGGGCTCATATTTCCCGAGACGCCGCTAGAGATTCAAGTATACAAACAAGCCATAGGCAATGATTGAACGAGGGATGAAGATGGTCAAACGAATCAAGTTGCGCACGTTGACAATCGGGGGCTTATTCACCCTCTTTTTTATTGTCATCGTGACCCGTCTATTTTGGTATCAGGTGTGGAATCAAGATTTTTGGATGGAGCTGGCGAAAAATTCGTGGTCAACGGAGCGGACTATCGAGCCGGTGCGCGGGACGATCTATGATCAGAACGGGGAAGTGCTCGTCATGAATGCCCCTGCGTATACGGTCGCGGTCAATCCGGGTCTGATTCAGGAGCTGAAAACAGATAAAAAGATGGTCGAGCAGGATATCGACGTGGAGCGGCTTATCGTCCAAGAGCTGCACAAGGTGCTGGGCAAGCCGGAGAACGAGCTCTATGACATTGTCCGCAAAAAAAGCCCGGAGACCGGAAAATATTTGGTTCATCGCGAGGTCCGGAACGAGGGCTGGAAGATCGAGGAGGAGACCGCGCAGAAGCTGCGCGACTTCACGGAGTCGCTCAAGGAAAAGACCAAATTGCAGGATATCGGGCTGTACCTGATGCCGGAGGTAAAGCGGTTCTACGCCAAAAACAACCTGGCCGCGCACGTCCTTGGTTATACCGACAAAGCCGGAAAACCTGTCTATGGGATCGAGCAGCTGTATAATGAGCAATTGTCCGGTACAGCGGGTTCAATCCAGTATGAGAAGGATCGGATGGGCAACAAGCTCCCGAAGGCGTCGGAGGTTTACACACCGGCCCGGGACGGGGACAATATGTATTTGACGATCGATCGCACGATTCAGCAATATATCGAGGAAGAGATCCGGAAAGTGTACAATGAATATTCCCCGCATACGATTACGGTTATCGCCGCGGATCCGAAGACCGGGGATATTTTGGGTCTGGCGAACATGCCGACGTTCAATCCGAATTCGTATTGGGATTTTGACAATGAGCGCGCCTTTTTCAACCCGGCGGTGCAGGGCGGCTACGAGCCGGGATCGACGTTCAAGATCGTGACGCTCGCGGCGGCGGTGCAGGAAGGCTTGTTCGATCCGGAAGCCACTTTCCCTTCAGGGAAAATTTATGCGGGCGGACGACCTATTCACGACGTCAATACGACATGGGGCACGATCTCCTACCTGGAAGGCTTGAAGCGTTCCAGTAACGTCGCCTTCGTCAAGCTCGGCTTCGAGATGCTGAAGGAGGACCGGTTCAAGTCCTATATCGACAAGTTCGGCTTCGGGGAAAAAACGGGCATCGAGATTCCATATGAATACGAGGGCTTCGTTCAGTTCCAATATCCGGCGGACGTCGCGGCTGCCTCGTACGGCCACGGCCAGATTAAAGTGACGCCGATTCAGCAGATTATGGCCGTCTCGGCCGTGGCGAACGGCGGCAAGCTGATGAAGCCGCATATCGTGAAGAAGATTGAGGACCCGGTGACCGGAGAAGTGACCGAGCGGGAGCCGGAAGTGGTGCGGCAAGTAATTGATCCGGCAATTGCCAAGCAGGTCAGCGAGTATTTGGAGCAGGTTGTCGCCGATCAGGAGATCGGCACCGGGAAGAACGCGTATATCGAAGGCTACCGGGTCGCGGGCAAGACCGGAACCGCGCTTAAGGTTATTAACGGGGAGTATGACACGACCCGTGCGGTCGTGTCCTTCGTCGGCTTCGCTCCGGTGGAGGATCCCCGCATCGCGGTCATCGTCGTCGTCGACGACCCGCAGAAGTATTGGGAGGGCGGCGGCTTCGTCTCGCCGTTTATTTTCAAAAATATCGTCTCCAAATCGCTGCGCTACATGGGTGTGCCCACTTCTCATGAGATGAAGCCGGGCGAGGCAGGCAAATCCGAAGGCCCGACCCGCTTGGTCAAGGCGCCGAACATCCAGGGGCTGAAGCCGCATGAAGCGAAGAAGCGGCTTGCGGAGCAGGGCATCGTCTTCCAGACGGTCGGCGCAGGCAAGGAAGTGAAGCGCCAATTCCCGGCGCCGGGCGAATATTTGGGCTCTGGCCAGCGGGTCTACCTGCTGACTGATGAGCCGGAAAATCTCTCCATGCCGGATATGAAAGGCAAATCGCTTCGCGATGTCATGGAAATCGCCTCGCTGCTGGGCATCGAGGTTCGAATCGAGGGAGAAGGCTACGTGACCGAGCAGAAAGCCTCGACAGACAACGGCAAGCGCGTCGTCGACATAAAATTGGAGCCGAGAAGGCCATAGCTTGTTCTATCCCCTGGTTGTCCCGAATAGGTTGGTTATGAACCCAAGTGGGACAAAGGAGGGGTTACCGTGAAATTATCCAGTGTCACGGTCCGCAAGCGGCTGTTCATCGGCGCCGGACTCGTGTCTCTCGGCTTTCTAGCGCTTGTCATTCGTCTTGCCTATGTCCAGCTGTGGGAGGGCGGGGAAATTACGGCCAAGGCGGAGGAGCTGTGGCGCAGAGACATCCCGGTTACGGCCAAGCGCGGGGAAGTGCTCGATCGGAACGGGGTGCGTCTCGCCTATAACGTGACTTCGCCGACGATTATGGCCGTCCCCGCCCAGATTCAGGATGCCGCAGCGACGGCTGCCCGGCTGGCGCCGGTGCTGCAGATGAAAACGGAAGACGTCGAACGGATGATTAAGGTACGCAAGTCTATCGTCCATATTAAGCCGGGAGGCCGCAAAATATCGCTTGAAACGGCCCAGCAGGTGCGGGAAATGAACTTGCCCGGCATTGTCGTGGCAGAGGATAATAAAAGATATTATCCATTCGGGGATCTGGCCTCCCATATTCTCGGCTTCACCGGTATTGACAACCAAGGGCTGACGGGCATCGAGCAGAGGTACAATGACGCGCTCAGCGGGCTGCAGGGAAGCGTCTCTTACCTGTCCGACGCGAAGGGCCGCCAGATGCCGAACTCCTCGGAGACGTACGCCCCGCCGCGAGATGGATTAAATTTGCAATTGACGATTGACAAGCAAATACAGACAATAATGGAGCGGGAACTTGATCAGGCGATGCTCGAATTGAAGCCGAAGCATATCATCTCGATTGCGATGGATCCGAACAACGGCGAGATATTGGCGATGGCGAGCCGCCCGAATTACGAACCGGGGCGGTACAAGGAGTATTCCTCGGAGGTGTACAACCGCAACCTGCCGATCTGGATGACGTACGAGCCGGGCTCTACCTTCAAGATCATTACGCTCGCCGCGGCGCTCGAGGAAGGCAAGGTCGATTTGTACAACGAGCATTTTTTTGATCCCGGGAGCATCGAGGTCGGGG
The DNA here is from genome assembly GCF_945605565.1 of Paenibacillus dendritiformis. Lineage (NCBI taxonomy): Bacteria > Bacillati > Bacillota > Bacilli > Caryophanales > Paenibacillaceae > Paenibacillus > Paenibacillus dendritiformis. The sequence goes on from NZ_OX216966.1 coordinate 2,828,875, forward strand.
GCGCCCGGCTGCGCTGCTGGAAGAGAGGCGGCCATGGCAGCCAGACCTTCCTCCAGGTGGTCGGCAATTCGTGCAACCCCGGCTTTGTCACGCTGGGACAGCGGTTAGGCAAGGAGACGCTGTTTGAGTACATACGGAATTTTGGCTTCGGGCAAAAATCAGGCATCGACCTGAGCGGAGAAGCGACGGGAATTCTCTTCAAGCTGAACCGGGTCGGTCCGGTCGAATTGGCGACGACCTCGTTCGGACAGGGCGTATCGGTGACGCCGATCCAGCAGATTGCCGCCGTCTCGGCGACGATTAACGGAGGCAAGCTGTATCGTCCGCATGTGGCGAAGTCGTTCGAGCATCCCGAGACGGGGATGATCATCGATGAAGTCGAGCCGGAACTGGTCCGGCAGGTCATCTCGCCGGAGACGTCGGCGAAGGTGCGGGACGCGCTGGAGCATGTCGTCGCCCAAGGCTCGGGACGCAACGCGTTCATCGACGGCTACCGGGTCGGAGGAAAAACGGGCACGGCGCAAAAGGTTGTGAACGGACGTTATTCGCCGAATGAGCATATCGTATCTTTTGTCGGGTTCGCGCCAGCGGACGATCCGAAGATCGTCATCTATACGGCGGTGGATGATCCGCAGGGGATTCAGTTCGGCGGGCTGATCGCCGCTCCTATCGTCAAGCGCATCATGGAGGACGCGCTCCATTATATGGGAGTGGAACCGCGTCAGAAACAAGTCCCCCGCGAATATAGATACAATGAGACGCCGATTGTGGCGGTTCCCAATCTGGTCGGCAAGACGCTGACCGATATTTACGAAGACATGAACATGAATTTTCAACTGGCCAAATCCGGCACGGGCAACATGGTCATTCACCAGGCGCCCAAGCCGGGAACCCGTGTGGAGCGTGGAGCGACCATCCGCATCTACATGGGTACAGAGACGGAGGAATAACTATGCAGGAAATGCGATTGTCCGAAGCATGCAAGCGAATGCTGAATGTGAAATGTACAGGAGATGAAGCTACGGCAGTGACCGGATTGGCGGTGGATTCGCGCCATGTCCGGCCGGGCGATCTGTTCTTCTGCATTTCGGGCACGGCGGATGACGGCCACCGTTATGCGGAGCAAGCCGTGGACAAGGGAGCGGCCGCGCTTGTCGTAGAGCGGGAGCTGCCGCTTCCGGTTCCGCAGCTCATCGTTCGTCAGGCCCGTCATGCGCTTGCGGTGCTGGCTGATGCCTTCTACCGTTCGCCGAGCCGGGACTTGAAGCTGATCGGCGTGACGGGAACGAACGGCAAGACGACGACAACTTATCTGATAGAGCGGATATTGACGGACGCCGGCCGCACAAGCGGCGTGATCGGCACGATCGAGATGCGCTATGACGGCCGCACGCTGCCGATGTCGGGCACGACGCCGAACGCGCTTGAGCTGCAGCGTTCGCTGCGGGATATGGCCGACTGCGGCGTGGAGGCCGTCGCGATGGAGGTCTCTTCTCATGCGCTCGATCAAGGCCGCGTGGAAGGTTGCCGCTTCCGGACGGCCGTCTTCACGAACCTGACGCAGGATCATCTCGATTACCATGAGACGATGGAGTCGTACCGCGATGCCAAGGGCTTGCTGTTCTCCCGTCTCGGGAACACGTTCTCCGAGCAAGAGGCGGAGCGTTCTTATGCCGTGCTGAACGCGGACGATCCGGCATCGGCGCATTTCGCCAAGCTGACCACCGCAGAGACGCTGACGTACGGCTTGTCGGCGTCTGCCGATATTCGGGCGGAGGACATCCGCATGAACGGCAAGGGAACGAGCTTCCGCGTCCATACGTTCCGCGGATCGGCCGACGTGCAGCTTCGCATGGTCGGCAAGTTCAATGTCTGCAATGCGCTCGCCGCCATCGCGGTCGGGTTGATAGAAGGCATCGCGCTGGACGACATTTGCGCCAGCCTCGAAGCGGTGCCGGGCGTGGCCGGGCGTGTGGAGGCCGTGGAGGCCGGGCAGCCGTATACGGTCATCGTCGATTACGCGCATACGCCGGACGGCCTTGAGAATGTGCTGCAGAGCGTCAAGGAATTCGCGGAAGGCCGCGTCATCTCCGTATTCGGCTGCGGCGGGGACCGCGATCGGACGAAGCGCCCGATTATGGGCCAGATATCGGCCCGGTATGCCGACTACTCTATTATTACGTCAGACAATCCGCGTACCGAGGATCCGGAGCTGATTCTCGAAGATATCGAACGGGGCCTGACGGAGATGGAGGTCAGCCGTGACCGTTATGAATGCGTCGTTGACCGAAGAGCCGCCATTGCGAAGGCTATTGAACTGGCAAGCCCGCACGATGTAGTATTGATTGCGGGGAAGGGGCATGAGACGTATCAAATTATCGGCCGCGACACCTTTGATTTCGATGACCGCCTAGTAGCAAAAGAAGCGATAAGGGGAAAAGTGCAGTGATAGAGACAACCTTGGAACATATAGCGGAGCTGTGCGGCGGAACATTGGCCGATCCGTCTGCAGGCCAGACGAAGGTGCGCGGCGTATTTACCGATTCCCGCTCCGTATTGACCGGAGGGCTGTTCGTTCCCCTCACCGGTGAACGATTCGACGGCCATGCCTATGTGGAGGAGACGCTGCGGGCCGGGGCGGCCGGAGCGCTCTGGCAAGCGGATCGGGCGCTTCCCGGCGCTTCCGCGCCGCTGATTATCGTGGAGGACACGTACGCTGCGCTGCAGCGGCTGGCCGCTGCTTATCTCGCGGAAGGCCAGGTCAAGGTGGTCGCCGTTACCGGGAGCAACGGCAAGACGACGACGAAGGATCTGGTTGCGTCCGTCTTGTCGCAACGATATCGGGTACATAAGACCGATGGGAACTTCAACAATCATATCGGGCTTCCGCTCACTGTGCTCTCGATGCCGCGAGAGACGGAGATTGCCGTGCTCGAGATGGGCATGAGCGGCCGGGGAGAGATCGAGCTGCTCTCGCAGCTGGCGAGACCGGATGTGGCCGTCATCACCAATATCGGGGATGCCCATCTGCTTCAGCTCGGCAGCCGGGAGGAGATCGCCCGGGCGAAGCTGGAGATTACGGCCGGATTGCGCGACGGCGGCCTGCTCGTATGCCACGGGGACGAACCGCTTGTCGATCTAGCACTGTCCGAACGGGAGCCGGGAGGACGCATCCGCTTGCTGCGCTTCGGTCTGGGCGAACGATGCGAACTGCGGCTGTCCCGTATGAGCGGCGACGGCAGCGGCATGGCATTCGCCGTACCTTCCGCCGGCGGACAAGGCGAGTCTGTCTTCCATATCCCGCTGTTGGGGCAGCATAATGTGATGAACGCCATGGCCGCTCTGGCGGTCGGGCGCCAATTCGGCCTGACGGATGAACAGATTGCCGCCGGACTGGCCGGGGCGCGCATCAGCGGCATGCGCTTCGAGCGGCATGTTACGCCGGGAGGCTGGATCGTGCTGAATGACGCCTATAATGCGAGCCCGACCTCGATGAGGGCGGCCTTATCCGTGCTGGCCGACATGAAGGGCGGACGGCGCATCGCCGTGCTGGCCGACATGCTGGAGCTGGGACCGCAGGAAGCGGCGCTCCATTTCGAGATCGGAGCGGAGCTTACGCCCGATCAGATCGATGTGGTGCTCACGTACGGCGAGTTGGGGAAGCATATCGCCGACGGCGCCCGCCGCTCGCTGCCGGCCGAGGCCGTGCACTCGTTCCAAGATAAAATGTCCTTGAAAGCTTATTTGAACCAAGAAGTGAGACCCGGTGATATCGTGCTCGTCAAGGCATCCCGGGGAATGAAACTAGAAGAAGTTGTAAATGACTGGATCCGTAACACGGATTCGTCTGTGGGGCTACGGGAGGTGTAGGGATTGGACTTCAAATTGATGTTAATGACAATGGGCGTATCTTTCATCTTGGCTGTCATCCTCGGTCCGTTAACCATTCCGCTGCTTCGCAGGCTCAAGTTCGGACAGCAGGTCCGCGATGACGGCCCGCAAGGCCATTTGAAAAAAGCAGGCACTCCTACGATGGGCGGCGCCATTATTTTGCTCGCCTTTACGCTTGCTTTTCTGAAATTCTCGGTAACCGACATTGATTTTTATGTGCTGCTCATCGCGACCCTCGGCTTCGGACTGATTGGATTTCTTGACGATTATATCAAAATCGTGTTCAAGCGTTCACTCGGCCTGACCGCGAGACAAAAGCTGATCGGGCAGCTGGCGTGCTCCGCCGTTATCTGCGTACTGCTGTGGCAGTCGGATCACAGCACCGTGCTCGCGGTACCGGGGACGTCCTGGGGTCTTGACCTCGGCTGGTTCTATTATCCGTTCATCATTTTGATGATGCTGGCGATCAGCAATGCGGTCAATTTCACGGACGGCCTCGACGGCCTGTTGTCAGGCACAAGCGCGATCGCGCTGGCGGCCTTCGCGCTTATCGCGATGCAGCTGTCCGAGATCGCGGCCGCGGTATGCGCGGCAGCCATGATCGGCGCCGTGCTCGGCTTCCTCGTCTTCAATGCGCATCCGGCCAAGGTGTTCATGGGCGATACCGGTTCGCTCGGCATCGGGGGCGCCATCGGGGCGATTGCCATTCTGACGAAGACGGAGCTGCTGTTCCTTATTATCGGCGGCATATTTGTCATCGAGATGCTGTCCGTCGTCATTCAAGTCGTCTCCTTCAAGACACGGGGCAAGCGCGTGTTCAAAATGAGTCCGATTCATCATCATTTCGAGTTGTCCGGCTGGTCGGAATGGCGTGTCGTCATCACCTTCTGGATCGCGGGCATCGTGCTCGCCGGACTCGGATTATGGATCAACAAGGGGTTGTAGCAGATGGAACATCCAGATATGTACCAAGGAAAGCGCGTCGTCGTTCTCGGCCTGGCCAAGAGCGGCGTCAGTGTGGCTAAGACGTTTCATGAACGCGGTGCCCTCGTAACCGTCAATGATAAGAAAGAACGCCACAAATGCCCTGAAGCTTCGGAGCTGGAAGCTTTGGGCATTTGTGTTGTATGCGGCCATCACCCGGACGATCTGTTGGACGCCAGCGTCCAGCTGGTCGTCAAAAATCCGGGCATTCCGTATTCGGCGCCGCCTGTGCGCCAGGCGCTCGCGCTCGGCATCGAGGTCGTGACCGAGGTTGAGGTCGCTTATCATCTCAGTCCGGCGCCGATCATCGGCATCACGGGCAGCAACGGCAAGACGACGACGACGACCTGGGTCGGCAATATGCTCGAAGCGGCCGGGCTTCGTCCGATCGTCGCCGGCAATATCGGCACGCCGCTCTGCCAGGCTGCCGGGGAAGCGGCCGCGGACAACGTGCTGGTCGCGGAGCTGAGCAGCTTCCAGCTCAAGGGGACATCCGAATTCCGTCCGCGTGTCGCCAGCTTGCTGAACTTGTCGGAGACCCATTTGGATTACCATGGGACGATGGAGGATTATGTCCAGTCCAAGGCCCGCTTGTTCCGCAATATGGCGAATGGGGATATCGCCGTGCTCAATGCGGACGACGCGGCCTGCCGGGCACTCGCTCCGGATATTGGCGCCCGGATCTGGTGGGTGTCGTCCACGCGGCGCGTCGAATGCGGCGTATACGTAGAGCCTCCTTACCCGGAAGCGTCCCGCGAAGGGGAGGACGAAGACCGCCAATTGGTGTATGCGGATGAAGCGGGGCAATTGCATCCGATCATCGGCGTGCGGGAGATTGGCGTGTCCGGGCGTTACAATGTGGACAATGCCTTGGCGGCCGTTGCCATATCGATTGCGGCGGGGGCCAAGCCTGGGGCGCTGGCGGAGCCGCTCCGATCGTTCCGGGGCGTGGAGCACCGCCTCGAATACGTGGGCGAGGTGAACGGCACATCGTACTATAACAACTCCAAGGCGACGAATACGAAGGCGACGCTGATGGCGCTGGAGGCGTTCGAAGCGCCGGTCGTCCTGATTGCCGGCGGCCTGGACCGCGGGCTTGATTTCCTGGAGCTCGTTCCGGTTCTGAAGGAGCGGGCCGCGGCCGTCGTCACGATGGGCGAGACGAGGGAGATTCTGGCGGCCATCGCCGCGAAGGCGGGTTTAACGAAGGTGGCGGTCGTCGACAATGTAGATAATGCATCGGATGCCGTTTCGGAAGCGGTGCGCCTGGCGGCCGGCTATGCCAAGCCGGGCGATGTCGTCCTGCTGTCGCCGGCTTGCGCGAGCTGGGATATGTTCCCTTCCTATGAAGAGCGCGGACGAATGTTTAAGGCGGCGGTGCATAGTCTTTAAGTAGGGGGGTGTTCAAGCCCCTACATTGTCCAACGAGGTGTACCGCAATGGTCAAAGCACGGACCGCTCCCGATTTGTGGCTTATCGGTTCCATTCTCTCTTTGCTGGCGATAGGAATTGTCATGGTGTATAGTGCCGGCGCCATCATCGCCTTTCACGATTACGGCGACTCGTATTATTTCGTCAAGCGGCAGCTGCTGTTCGCCGTACTTGGACTGGCTGCCATGTTCGTAACGATGAACACCGATTACCGGATATGGTCCCGGTATGCGAAGGTCGGATTGCTGATCTGCTTCGGGCTGCTCATCATCGTTCTTATTCCGGGCATCGGAGACGTCCGGGGCGGCGCGCGCAGCTGGCTCGGCATCGGATCGTTCGGGATCCAGCCTTCGGAATTCATGAAGCTCGGCATGATTATCTTTTTGGCCAAAATGCTGTCCGACGAGCAGACAAGAATCGAGCGCTTCATGACCGGGCTGCTCCCGCCGCTCGGGGTGATGGGAGCGGCGTTCGGGCTCATTATGCTCCAGCCGGATCTTGGGACAGGCACCGTCATGATGGGCGCCTCGCTGCTGCTCATCTTCACGGGAGGGGCGCAGATTAAGCATCTGGCCTCGCTGGCCCTCGTCGGGGCGGCCGGGTTCGTCGGCCTTATTCTGGCGGCGCCTTATCGTTTGCAGCGCATCACCGCCTTTCTCGATCCGTGGCAGGACCCGCTCGGTGCGGGGTATCAGTCGATCCAGTCGCTGTATGCGATTGGCCCGGGCGGATTGGTCGGCCTCGGCTTGGGGGCGAGCCGCCAGAAGTACAATTATGTGCCAGAGCCGCAGACCGATTTTATCTTCTCCATATTGGCGGAAGAGCTTGGTTTCATTGGCGGCGTCACCGTATTAATGCTATTCTTAATTCTAGTATGGCGCGGCATGCGGGCGGCCATGACGGCCCCTGACACGTTCGGCAGTCTGTTGGCCGTCGGCATCGTCGGCATCGTTGCCGTGCAGGTTCTTATCAATATTGGCGTCGTTATCGGCTTGATGCCGGTGACCGGCATTACGCTGCCATTAATCAGCTATGGCGGCTCTTCCTTGACATTGATGCTGACTTCACTAGGCATCTTGTTGAACATATCACGTTATGCGAGGTGAACGAGATGCGCGTCGTGCTCAGCGGCGGCGGCACGGGAGGACATATTTATCCGGCTGTCGCCATCGCGAGGGAATGCGAGAAACGCTATCCCGACTGCACTTTTTTATATATTGGAACCGATAAAGGCCTGGAGAGCCGGCTTGTTCCTGAGGAAGGCCTCCCTTTTGCCTCCATCGACATTACCGGATTTCGCCGCAAGCTCTCGTTTGACAACGTCAAAACAGTCATGCGCTTCCTGAAGGGCGTGAGCAAGGCGAAGGCGATGCTGGCCGAATTCAAGCCGGATGTCGTCATCGGAACCGGAGGGTATGTATGCGGGCCGGTCGTGTATGCGGCAGCCAAGTTGGGCATCCCGACGGTCGTCCATGAACAGAATGTCATTCCCGGCCTGACCAATAAGTTCCTCAGCCGTTATGTCAGCTCGGTGGCGGTCAGCTTCGAGCAATCGGCCGGCTATTTCAAGAAGGCGAAGCAGGTCGTCTACACCGGCAATCCGCGGGCGACCGCGGTCGCCCAAGCGAACCGGGAACGGGGCTTCGCCTCGCTCGGCCTGCCGATGGACAGCCGCGTCGTGCTTATCGTCGGCGGCAGCCGCGGCGCACAGGCGGTGAACCAAGCGATGATTGGCATGGTCCCGCTGTTGAAGCAGCTGCCGGACGTTCATTTCGTCTATGTTACCGGCCAGCATTATTATGAGCATACGCGGGCGGCCGTCCTCAAATCGAGCGAGTCGGTACGCAATCATCTGCATGTGCTTCCCTATATCGGCAATATGCCGGAGGTGCTGGCCGCGACGACGCTCGCGGTAAGCCGGGCGGGGGCTTCCTCGCTGGCAGAGCTGACATCGCTTGGCATCCCGTCGGTGCTGATCCCGTCGCCCAATGTGACGAATAACCACCAGGAAGCCAATGCGCGGTCGCTGGCGGACGCCGGGGCAGCCATCATGATGCTGGAGCGGGAGCTCAGCTCGACCGCGCTCTTCGATACGATCAAGCGGTTGATGACCGATGAGGAGGCGCGCAGCCGGATGTCGGCCCGAGCCACAGCGTTCGGCCAGCCGGACGCCGCAGAGCGCGTCGCAATTGAATTGGAACGATTGACGGGCAAGTGAACCTTGCCCGATTTGTGCGTCTCGGGCCAGATGCAGGGAGGGCGGCCGCTCTCGCTGCGCTCAGGTGCTTCCATCACGTTGCAGGGCTGCGCCGAGCGAGGCTTCTCAAGGGCTGTCCGGAGCGCAAGCGGGACGGCCGGTATGGGCGAAGCGACGTGCCCTTTCCGTCTGGGCACCTGTCACACAACGTGTTACGGCTACATAAGATACCCTATACATCGTGACAGCCAGTGCCGCTTGCCGGACACGGACGTTGCATCGTCTATCGCGGACGACAGGATGAGTTGGGTTAAGGAGGTTCATCATATGCTGCAGCAATTTATAACCCGTTATTCGGAATTGAACTTGGGCAAGTACAAGGTAAATGAGCCGCTTGCACCGTATACGACCTGGAAAATCGGAGGTCCGGCGGATGTGCTCGTCGAGCCTGCCGGCAAAGAGCAGATCGTTCAGACTGTCCGGCTGCTTCATGACATGCAACTGCCATGGATGGCGATAGGGCGCGGCTCCAATATGCTCGTATCCGACAAAGGGATGCGAGGCGTTGTCATTCATACCGGGCATGCGCTTGATTATGTCCGGCAGGAAGACAATCTGGTGCATGCCGGAGCCGGGCTTTCCTTCATCAAGCTGTCCGTGCTCACCGGCAATATGGGGTTGTCGGGACTGGAATACGCCGGCGGCATTCCCGGCACGGTCGGCGGAGCCGTCTATATGAATGCCGGCGCGCACGGGTCTGACGTGTCACGAATATTTGAATCTGCTGAGATTGTACTGGAGACAGGGGAATTGGTGCGATACAGAACGGAAGATATGAAGTTCGCGTACCGCCATTCCGTGCTGCACGAGATCAGGGGCATCGTACTGGAGGCGACGTTCCGGCTGGAGCACGGAGACCGGCATGAGATTAAAGCCTTGAACGCAGCCAATAAGGAACGGCGTCTGCGGACGCAGCCGCTGCAAGCCGCATGCGCGGGGAGCGTGTTCCGCAACCCGCCAGGAGATTTCTCGGCCCGGCTCGTTGAAGAAGCCGGACTGAAGGGATTCCGAATCGGCGGGGCCGAAGTATCCACGTTACACGCCAATTTCATTGTAAACACCGGGCAAGCAACAGCGTCAGACGTGCTCACCCTGATGGAGCGCATCCAACAAACGATAAAAGACCGATATGGTGTCGAGTTGGTGCCGGAAGTGTTGGTGGTGGGTGAGCGGTAATCACGGAGGTGATACATTGGACAAATTGGTGATTGAGGGTGGGAAGCCTCTATCGGGGACCATTCGTATCCATGGAGCCAAAAATGCCGCTTTACCGATTTTAGCAGCCGCGATCCTGGCCGACGGTGTCGTCAAGCTCGATAATGTTCCGCAATTACTCGACATTGAAGTAATGCTGCACATTTTGCGCCGCTTGGGCTGTCGGGCCGTTCAAGACGGTTATACGGTCACATTGGATGCAGCCGGTACTCATTCGGTCCATGTGCCGGAAGATTTGATGCGACAGATGCGCTCATCCATTTTTTTGATGGGTCCGCTGCTTGCGCGTTTTAAGGAAGTTCATATTTATCAGCCTGGCGGCTGCGCCATCGGCGAACGCAAGATCGATTTGCATCTGCGGGGCCTGCAGGCGCTTGGAGCGGAAGTGGAGCAATGCGGCCACCGCGTCACATGCCGCGCGGCGCGCCTTGTCGGAACGGATGTCCATCTTGATTTCCCGAGCGTGGGGGCGACGGAGAACGTCATGATGGCCGCCGTGCTGGCGGAAGGCACGACCGTCATCACGAATGCCGCCCGGGAGCCGGAAATAACCGACCTGCAGAACTTCTTGAATCAGATGGGGGCGAATGTAAGCGGAGCAGGCAGCGGAACGATCGTGATTGAAGGCGTCAAAAGTCTGTTCGGCTGCCAATATTCGATCATCCCGGATCGGATCGTAGCCGGCACGCTGATGATTGCGGCGGCCGCGACCAGGGGAGCGGTGACGCTGACCAATGCGCATTCTGGACATTTGACCGCATTGATTCATATTCTTCGCCGTGCCGGTGTTCAGATCGCAACGAGTGATGGTATAATCAATGTAACTAGCTTCGGCAGGGCGAAGGCCGTAGATCGGATCGTGACATCGCCATATCCGGCATTCCCGACCGATCTGCAATCGCAGCTGATGGTGTTGATGGCGCTTGCCGACGGGGTAAGCGTGCTGAAGGAGACGATATTCGAGGGCCGCTTCAAGCATGTGGATGAATTATCCCGCATGGGTGCAGATATCCGCGTCGATTTGAGCACGGCGTTCGTTCGCGGCGTGTCTATGCTGTACGGCACGACGGTGGAAGCGACCGACCTCCGCGCGGGAGCCGCTCTCGTTATCGCGGGATTGGCCGCGCAGGGCCGGACGGTTATCGAGAATGTCCATCATATTGATCGCGGCTATGACCGGATTGAGCATATATTCAGCCGACTTGGGGCGAACATCGAGCGGTTCGCCGCGATACCCAAGCTTGACCTTGCCAATGGATAATGCTACAGCGAGTCCCCTCCCCTAACAAGGAGGGGATTGTGGGTGTTGCGGCGAACTAACATTTAAGGAGAAAGAATGGAGGGGGTGAGCGGTTGCATTTACGTAGTATTCCCCCGCTTCCAGGGAAGCCGCCGAAGAAGAAGCGCGCAGCTGCGAAGCTGATTTGGCTGCTGTCCATTCTGTGCATCGTGCTGCTGGTCGTGCTGTTCTTCCGTTCACCGATAAGCAAGGTTACGGAAGTGCGCTGGATCGGAGAGCACTTCGTGACGAAGGACGAACTGGGCGAAGTCAGCGGGCTGAAGCCCGGCGAACCGTTCTTCGGGACGAGCGAGGCAACGATAAGCGCGCGAATTCAAGAAAAGTTCCCTTATGTCAAATCGGTGAAGATGGTCAAGCATTTCCCTGGCGTGGTCGAAGTATATGTTCATGAGTATGCCGCCGTCGCCTACGAATTGAGCGCGGACGGACAGGTTCTGGCCTGTCTGGAGAACGGCACCGTCGTGAAGCCGAGCGCGCAGCTGAAGACCGTGCTGGAGAAGCCCGTGCTGACCAAATGGGACGGACAAGCCGAGGTGAGAGGGCTGTTGAGCCAACAGCTGGCCAAGATTCCGAAAGGGCTGCTGGCCGACATTTCCGAGATTAGCTTCTACCCGTCTTCCTCGTACCCGGACCGAATTAAGATGTATACGCGCTCCGGATTCGAAGTCGTCACGACGGTATCGGCCCTGCCCGACAAGATCACTTATTTAAGCGGCGTGGTCGAGACGCAGGAGCCTGGCCGCATTACGATGCTCAAGGCCGATTCGTATATTCCGTATTCCAGTCTTCCGGAGGATCCTGGCGAGATAGACGCAGAAGAGGAACAAACCGCTACAAATGAGCAAGAAATGGAAAATAATGAGAATAACATGCAGGATGAACAAGATCAACAAAATGTGGATGAAGAAAAAAACTCTACTCAATAAACGGAATAAATGCTAGAATAAAGTTTATGGTATTTCCTGAACTCCCCTTCTTTTTGATCTGCATTTTTCAGATTGTAGAAGACAAGACAGACCGGAAGTGGCACATGACAAATGGAAGGATTTTGTCTTTAAAAAAATTGTAGAAAAAAGAGGGAATGGCCAATCCTTTGTTGAATACATAGAGAGTGTCCGGGGATACAAACATACCAATTGACTGGGAAGTAGGAGGTGCCACGGGTTGAGCAGCAATGACATCATTGTGAGTTTGGACATCGGTACATCCAAAGTGCGTGCTATCATTGGAGAAATTAACAACGGAACGCTGCAAATCATCGGCGTTGGATCTGCTGATTCAGAAGGTATTCGCAAAGGTGCGATTGTAGATATTGATCAGACTGTGCAATCCATTCGTAATGCTGTGGAGCATGCGGAACGCATGGTCGGTATAGAGATTACGGAAGTGTACGTTGGCATATCGGGCAATCATATCGGACTCCAGTCCAGTCATGGCGTCGTCGCGGTCTCGAACGAGGATAGAGAGATTGGCGAAGAGGACATCGACCGGGTCCTGAAGGCGGCCGAAGTCATTGCGCTCCCGCCGGAGCGGGAGATTATCGACGTCGTTGCGAAGCAATATGTGGTCGACGGTCTGGAGGACATCCATGATCCGCGCGGCATGATCGGAGTCCGCCTTGAGGCGGATGCGACGATTATTACAGGGGCGAAGACCGCGATACATAATTTGACCCGATGCGTCGAGAGAGCGGGACTGCATGTCAAGGAACTGGTCCTGATGTCTCTGGCCGGGGGCCATCTGGCGCTGTCCAAGGATGAGAAGCTAATGGGTTCGGTATTGGTCGATGTAGGTGCGGGCGCCACGACAATTGCCGTGTTCCAAGACGGGACGCTAGCAGCTACTTCGACCTTGCCAATCGGGGGCGACTTCGTCACGAACGACATCGCCTACGGCTTGCGGACGATGTCCGATCAGGCGGAGAAGGTCAAGCTCAAGTTCGGCTGCGCCTGGGTGGACGAGGCATTGGAGGATCAAGTGTTCAAAGTCGTCCGCATCGGCAGCAACGTAGAGAAGGAATTCAATCAAGTATTCCTTGCGAATATCATTGAACCTCGCGTTCAAGAGATTTTTCACCTTGTGAAGAATGAAGTGAAGCGTCTAGGTTTCACAGAGCTTCCTGGCGGGTACATTCTTTCGGGAGGTACCGTCTCTATGGCTGGTGTGCTGAATGCCGCACAGGCCGAGCTGCAGACATCGGTTCGGATTGCGGTACCTGATTACATCGGAGTGCGCGATCCAGGATTCGTAAGTGGTGTTGGGGTATTGCATCATGTGATGCGCTCCGTCCGACCACGCAGTGCAGGTGGCACCAAGAAAGCAGCCGCACGAAAGCCGGCTCCGGCAGAATCATCGAACAAGCCTGGTTTTATCGAACGGTTAAAAAATATGTTTAGCGAATTTATTTAAAGTGTCTTTGACTTCATGCCATCCATGCACAATGAAGGGGAGATGGAGAGCTCATGTTGGAATTTGAATTCGAGATGGAAGCATTAGCCCAGATTAAGGTAATCGGTGTCGGGGGCGGCGGAAGCAATGCAGTCAACCGCATGATCGACAACGGTGTCAAGGGCGTTGAATTTATTACGGTAAATACGGATGCGCAGGCGCTCCATTTTGCGAAATCCGAGCACAAGCTGCAGATCGGCGACAAGCTGACGCGCGGCCTCGGGGCGGGCGCGAATCCCGAAGTGGGGAAGAAAGCGGCTGAAGAGTCCCGTGAACTGATTATGAACACCCTTAAGGGGGCTGACATGGTTTTTGTCACCGCCGGTATGGGGGGAGGAACGGGAACCGGTGCGGCTCCGGTTATCGCCGAGATCGCGAAGGAATGCGGGGCGCTGACGGTAGGGGTCGTTACGAGGCCATTTACGTTCGAAGGCCGCAAGCGTCTGACGCAGGCGGAGATGGGAATTGAAGCCTTGAAGGAGAAGGTGGATACGCTCATCGTCATCCCGAACGATCGCCTCTTGGAGATTGTGGACAAGAAGACGCCGATGCTGGAAGCGTTCCGGGCGGCAGACAACGTGCTGCGGCAGGCAGTCCAGGGCATTTCCGACTTGATTGCCGTGCCGGGGCTGATCAACCTTGACTTCGCGGACGTGAAGACGATTATGACCGAGCGGGGTTCGGCCTTGATGGGAATCGGCATCGCCAACGGAGAGAACCGGGCGGCGGAGGCCGCGCGCAAGGCGATTATGAGCCCGCTGCTCGAGACGTCGATCGATGGCGCACGGGGCGTCATCATGAACATTACGGGCGGAGCGAATTTGTCGCTCTACGAGGTCAATGAAGCGGCCGAGATTGTGACCGCTGCCTCGGATCCGGAAGTGAATATGATCTTCGGTGCGATTATCGACGAGAACATGAATGATGACATTAAGGTGACCGTCATTGCGACCGGATTCGAGCATAAGCCGGCTCCGATGATTCCAGGGCGCCGCCCTGCGAGCAGCGGCAGCGAGACGAGCGGGGAATCCCGCGCGCAATCGCCGCTGCGTCCGTTCGGCAATGCGCCATCGGGCGGAGATCAGCTGGACATTCCAACGTTCCTGCGGAACCGTCCGCGCAACAATAATAACGAATGATGATAGACGCGAGACGTCTGCCTACCGAGGCAGGCGTCTTTTTGCATGCTTGTCCATGATCATGGTTCGCTGCTCCTCGACAAAAAAAGTAACAATCCCCCACCCACCTTTAGACAGACTTCGGATAGCCGCCTCTATATACTTATCCTTATCTCACGATAGATTGGCGGTACCGAAGGAGGGAGCGCTGTGACCGTCATCTATGCCGATCTCGTATTCGGGCTGAATCTAGCACTGGATTGGACGCTGCTGACGATGACTGCCTGGATGCGCGGACTCTCTCATTCCCGCTGGAAGGTAGCGGCCGGAGCGGGACTTGGAACGCTCTATGCCCTCGTGTTGTTTATTCCGGCTTTTCCGCTGCTGTATACCTATGCGGGAAAGATACTGATATCCATATTTATGCTGCTCATTGCATTTGGATTTCGCAATCCCGGATATTTTTTTAAAAATGTCGCCGTTTTTTATTTTTCGGCCTTCGTGCTCGCCGGCGGCGCCATTGGTATTCAATATATGCTGCAAGATGCCAGGCTGTGGTCGATCGCTCATCGCACCTCGGAATGGCTGTCTGCCAACGGCAACCGGATGCAGGCGGGCATGGGCCTGGTCATTGCGGCGCTCCCCGCCACGTACGGGCTGTTCCGTCTCGTCTGGAAATGGAGCAAGCGGCAGCAGCAAGTGGCGCGCCAGTTGGTTACGGTGGATATTCGCATCGGTGACATTCGCCGCCAAGTGACCGGACTGGTTGATACAGGCAATCATCTGAATGATCCGTTGAGCGGGGCGCCGGTGATGGTAACGGAAGCAAGGATATGGGAGGGCTGGCTGCCGGCAGACTGGCTGCAGCAGCTCGGCGCCTCGCAATCGCTCGACATGCTGGAATCGGTTAGCGGCGTCATCGATGTCTCGAAGCTCCGGCTGCTGCCCTATCGCGGCGTGAATCAAGGTATGCAATGGATGATTGGCTTCAAGCCGGATGAGATCCGGATTACAACCGGGACGGACACGCTGCTCTGCACCCGGGCAATTATCGGGCTCGACGGGGGCGTCCTGTCACGGGACGGCGCCTTCCAGGCAATTGTCCATCCGGATATGCTGGAGACCGGGCAGCAGAAGCCGTCCGAGCCGATTCCGCCGGCCGATCGGGCATCTTGACACTCAAGGTTGGGGCGATGCCGGCGCAATGCGCCTCTATCGGATTCCCGGCAAGAAGGAGAACCTTTGCAGCTAATGCGTCCTGTGATTACAACGTATATAGGAGGAGTAGCCATGCGCTTGAAATGGAAATTGATCATGCAGCTCTATTATTACCGACTGTTGTTCTTATTGGGATTGAAGCGCGATGAAATCTATTATATTGGCGGCAGCGAAGCGCTTCCTCCCCCGCTGACAAGGGAAGAGGAGGAGTACCTGCTCTCGAAGCTGAGCAGCGGGGAAGCCGCCGTGAGAGCGATGCTGATCGAGCGCAATTTGCGGCTTGTCGTCTACATCGCCCGCAAATTCGAGAATACGGGAATTCATATTGAGGACCTCGTCTCCATCGGGGCGATCGGGCTCATTAAAGCCGTCAACACGTTCGATCCCGAGAAGAAAATCAAGCTGGCCACGTATGCGTCGCGCTGCATCGAGAATGAGATATTAATGTATTTGCGCCGTAACAGCAAGACGAGAACGGAAGTGTCCTTCGATGAGCCTCTGAACATAGACTGGGACGGCAACGAGCTGCTGCTGAGCGATGTGCTCGGCACCGAGAACGATACGATATATAAAAATATTGAGGAGCAGGTCGATCGGAAGCTGCTTCACAAGGCCCTTGACAAGCTGAGCGAGCGGGAGCGGCTCATTATGGAGCTGCGGTTCGGCTTGTCCGACGGAGAGGAAAAAACGCAAAAGGATGTGGCTGATTTGCTCGGCATTTCGCAGTCGTATATTTCCCGATTGGAGAAGCGAATCATAAAGCGCTTGCGCAAGGAATTCAATAAAATGGTGTGACCGCAATTTTTGCTTGATCCATAGCCAGTTTGCGCTTATCCTCCGCTTGCAGGGAGATGGCGAAGGAATAAAATTGCACCCCGGGGAGATAATGTACATTAAGTTTCACCCTGGGAGGTAGTCACGAATGACCCGAAACAAAGTCGAAATTTGCGGTGTCGATACATCGAAGTTGCCCGTCCTCACGAACGCCGAAATGAGAGAATTGTTCGTGGCTCTGCAGGAGCGGAATGAACGTTCCGCACGGGAGAAGCTGGTCAACGGCAACTTGCGTCTTGTCCTTAGCGTCATTCAGCGCTTCAACAATCGCGGCGAATTCGTCGATGATTTGTTCCAAGTCGGATGCATTGGTCTGATGAAGGCCATCGATAACTTCGATCTGGGGCAGAACGTTAAGTTTTCCACCTATGCGGTACCGATGATTATCGGCGAGATCCGGAGATATTTGCGGGACAACAACCCGATCCGCGTATCCCGCAGCTTGCGGGACATTGCCTACAAGGCGCTGCAGGTTCGTGATTCCTTGACCAATCAAAATTCGCGGGAGCCCACGATTATTGAAATCTCGGAAGCGTTGAACGTTCCTAAGGAGGATGTCGTCTTCGCATTGGACGCGATACAGGATCCGGTTTCTCTTTTTGAACCGATTTATCATGACGGCGGCGATCCGATTTACGTCATGGATCAGATAAGCGATGATAAAAATAAGGACGTGTCCTGGATCGAGGAGATTGTGCTCCGGGAAGCGATGCGGAAATTGAACGAGAGAGAGAAAATGATTTTATCGATGCGTTTTTTTGAAGGGAAAACCCAGATGGAGGTAGCGGATGAAATCGGCATATCTCAAGCGCAGGTATCCCGGTTGGAGAAATCAGCTATCAATCAAATGCAAAAGCATGTGCGAACGTAATCCGGTTACGACAATATTGCAGCCGTCCGCTTTGAAGCGGCGGCTTTTTTTGTGCCGGAGAGCAGGGAAGAGGACATTTTGGAGGCTTCGGACATATATCTATATTATGATCCAAAATAAATGCATAGTGGGGATCCCGATGAAAATATCCGATTTTCAAACGAAAGATGTTATCAATATTGTAGACGGCAAAAAATTAGGGCAAGTTAGTGATGTCGAGCTGGATTTGAAGCAAGGACGCATCGATGCGATCGTCGTGCCCAGCTATAGCAAGTTTCTCGGCTTCTTCGGCGGGGGCACCGAGCTGGTCATTCCGTGGCGGAACATTGTCAAAATCGGAGCCGATGTCGTGCTCGTCAAGATGGATGACGCGAAGGCCTCCGCCCGGGCGGAGGAATACGAGACAACCGTTCTGCTTCCGAGACCGTAGGATTCCGGCTGGAATTTGTGGTACACTGGAGGTTGAGGTGAACGGTATGGAACCTTTTGTACGACGTCAAGGCAAGTTGCCTGATGAACCGGGCGTGCTCGAACTGGCCGGCTGGATGGCCGACACGCCTGGGCTGGCGGCCGGGTTCACGACCCGGCTGGGCGGGGTGAGCCAGGGCTGCTTCGATTCGCTCAACTGCGCCCTTCATGTGCGCGATGCGGAGAAGGATGTCATCGCGAACCGGCGGCGAGTCGCTCTGGCTGCCGGCATTCCGTTCGAGAACTGGGTATGCGGGGAGCAGGTGCATGGCAACCGTGTGCATGCCGTTACGGAGGAAGACCGGGGCCGGGGCTGGTTCGACCGGGCCAGTGCAATTCAAGATGCAGACGCGCTCGTGACCGATGCAGAAGGGGTGATGCTGGCCTCCTTTTACGCCGATTGCGTGCCGCTTATTTTTCTGGATCCGGTGAAGCGGGTGGTGGCGTTGGCGCATGCGGGATGGAAGGGAACGGTAACCCGGATTGGCCCGGAGACGGTACATATGATGCAGAAGCGTTATCACAGTTCGATCGAGCATATCAGAGCGGCTATCGGACCTTCGATCGGTCCGTGCTGCTATGAGGTGGACAACCGGGTGCTGGAGCAGGTCCGGGCGGTGTGGAACGAAGAGGAAGGCAAGGCGGAGCGCCCTGTCATTCAATCTTCCCGGCCGGGACATGCATGGCTCGATTTGAGAGAATTGAATCGACAATTGTTGAAACAAGCAGGAATTTTGCCAACAAATATCGAATGTACTAATTTGTGCACCGGCTGCGAGACCGGCATGTTTTTTTCCCACCGCAAGGAGGGGGGAGCAACCGGCCGCATGATGAGCTTTATTGGTTGGAAGAAGGGATGACGACATGACGCTGCAGCAGAGAATCGAAGCTGTAGAACGACGGATACAGGAAGCATGCGCCCGAGCGGGGCGCAACCGGGAGGACGTCCGAACGATCGCCGTGACGAAGTATGTGTTGCTGGATCGGACAGGAGAGGCGATCGCGGCCGGCTTGAAGGACGTCGGGGAGAACCGGTGGCAGGATGCGGAAGCGAAATGGATGCAGTACGGCGATCAGGCGACCTGGCATTTTATCGGAACGCTGCAGTCGAATAAGGCGAAGGATGTTGTCGGCAAGTTCGCGTACATCCATTCGCTGGACCGCCTCTCCCTAGCGAAAGCGATAGAGAAGCGCGCTGCCGAATTGGATCAGTTCGTCCGCTGCTTCATTCAGGTTAATATATCAGGAGAAGCTTCGAAGCAAGGGATGCCGCCGCAAGACGTCGCGCCTTTCCTCGAAGAGTTGAAGGCATACCCGCACATTCGGCCGATCGGGCTGATGACGATGGCCCCGTATGAAGCGGAGCCGGAGGAGACGAGACCGGTATTTCGCCGTCTGCGCCAATTGCGGGATGAATTGAACGAGACGCGGGCCGAACCGCTTGCCCATCTGTCGATGGGCATGTCGAACGACTTCGAGATCGCCATTGAGGAAGGGGCGACGTGGATTCGGCTTGGCTCTATTCTGGTAGGGAAAGAGAGGGAAGAATGATGGGCGTTATGAACCGTTTCATGAGTTTTCTCGGACTGCAGGAAGAGGAAGAAGTCATCGAACGAGAGCAGATCACCCACGCGGATGAGCAGGAGCTGGAAGCGCCTGCCTTCGATCAGCGCAAGGGCGCGAGAGGGTCCAACATCGTAAGCATCCATTCGCAGAAGGCTTCCAAGGTCGTCCTGTACGAGCCGCGATCCTATGACGAAGCGCAGGAGATCGCCGATCATTTGCGCTCCCGGCGGTCTGTCATCATTAATTTGCAGCGCGTCCGCAATGATCAGGCGCTGCGCATCATTGATTTCCTGAGCGGAACGGTGTATGCGCTGAGCGGCAACATTTCCAAGCTCGGAAGCAATATTTTCATCTGCACTCCGGACAATATCGAGATTCAAGGCGCGATAACGGAGATGTTTGCGGAGGATTTCGAATACAAACAAACGAGGTGACCTGCTGTTGCTGGAATATACGATTATTCAGTATTTGGGCTATCTGTATGAAATCTATACGTGGCTCATCATAATTTATGTGTTGATGTCCTGGCTCCCGAATGTTCGCGAGAGCTTTATCGGCGAGATTTTAGGCAAGATCGTCGAGCCGTATTTGAGTCTGTTCCGGCGCATTATTCCGCCGATTGGCGGCATGCTCGATATTTCCCCGATCATCGCCCTGTTTGCGCTCCGCTTCGTGTATATGGGACTGGTAGCCGTCGTGCAGTACCTGTTCTAGACATCCAATGCGCACGGCACAGAAGAACGGCAAAAGGCGGAATGAGGAATGAAGGGTAACGAGAAGCTGTATGTCCACTTCCATCCCGACGAGCGGGAGTTCGTCGATCGCGCGTGGGAGTGGGTACGGCGCGCGTCCGAAGGACATGAGGTGAAGCGGACGGACTTTTTGGATCCGAGGCAGGCTTATATTGCGGCGACGCTGGTCAACCGGAGTTCGGATGTTCAGCTCCGGCTGGACGGCGGCTCCGAGCAGGCAGAGCGCAAGCGGGCCTTGATCGCGCCCGATTATGTATATGCCGATGGGGAAGATATGGGAATCTCCGTACTCCAGATCACCTCACCTGACCGCAAGTGGGACGAGCTGGAGCATGGTGATTTTCTTGGCGCGCTCCTGGGCTTGGGCATCAAGCGGGAGAAGATTGGGGATATTCATGTCTCCCCGGATCGCTGCCATGTGCTGGTAACGGAGGAGATGGCGCCGTTCGTAAATACGCATCTGCGCCAGGTTCACCGGGTGAGCGTCTTGACGGACATCCTTCCTCTGTCCGGATTGCAAGCGGCGGACGCAGAGATGAAGACGGCGAAGCTGAGCGTCGCTTCTTTGCGTCTGGACGGAATTGCTAGCGACGTGTTCCGCTTGAGCCGCGCGAAGATCGTGGCGCCTATCAAGGCGGGCCGCTGCAAGGTCAATTGGAAGGTGGAGGAGAACCCTTCCGCCCCGCTTGAAGCGGGGGACGTCGTCTCCTTGCAGGGCTTCGGACGGTTCAAGGTGATCGATGTGGAAGGGTTGACGAAGAAGGGCCGCTATTGGGTTACGGTCGGGACGTTCACCTGATGATCTTGCGGCACGCTTGTGCAGGAATTTTGGCAGGGGATGTCGAATTGCATATTAATCGCTGCAAGGCTTGTAATTATTAGGAGGTGCACAGCATGCCATTGACACCGCTCGATATACATAACAAGGAATTTAGCCGCAAGCTGCGCGGTTACGATGAAGATGAAGTAAATGAATTTCTAGATCAGATTATTAAAGATTTCGAAGCTCTAATCCGGGAGAACAAAGAACTGCAGAACCATGCGCTCACTCTGCAGGAGAAGCTGGACCACTTCGCCAACCTGGAGGAGACGCTCAGCAAGACGATCATTGTCGCCCAGGAAGCGGCCGATGAAGTGAAGAACAACGCCAAGAAGGAAGCTCAGCTTATTCTCAAGGAAGCGGAGAAGAATGCCGATCGGATCATCAACGATTCGCTGGCCAAATCGCGGAAGGTCGCGATCGAGATCGAGGAGCTGAAGAAGCAGGCGTCCATCTACCGCACGCGCTTCCGCACGCTGGTCGAGGCGCAACTGGAGCTGCTGAGCCAGGACGGCTGGGACGGGCTGGAACGCGCGGAACGGGCCGAAGTGAAGGAGCTCTATTGAGCGTCCGGCGGATTCGTTTGACATTTTGCGCAAAACGCGATATAACTATGTATTATTCCATACGTTGTATGCTAGCTGACGATACGGCCCGGATCGAAGTCCGGCCGCATTGTATATCGCATATTCAATGACGGGAACGCGCCGTCACGACTGTTGTTCGACCAGAGAATCGGGATGGGTGGGAACCGATGAACACAACGTGACCGGACATCATCCCGGAGAAGGCAAGCCGAAAACCCGGCGGTGCGCGGCATCGCGGCGGAGGTAAGCTTGTCCGGCAGCCGGCCGTTATCCGGGAGCGCCAGCAGTCTGCTGCGCACAGAGTGCCATTGCACCCTCCTCAGGCGTGTAAATGGAACAAGGGTGGTAACGCGAGAGACCTCGTCCCTTTTGGGATGGGGTTTTTTTATGTTCAATCCGAGATGCATTTGGATGAGAAAGGAAGAGGAACCGTGAAAAAAGTAGATGTGAAAGAGCGGGCCCGCGAGCGGGAACTGCGGGTATTGCAGAGATGGAATGAACAGAATACGTTCCAGAAATCGATCGAAGAGCGCGAAGGCAAGCCGAACTATGTGTTCTATGAAGGACCGCCGACGGCGAACGGAGCGCCCCATATCGGGCATGTGCTGGGCCGGGTTATCAAGGACTTCATCGGCCGCTATAAGACGATGTCCGGTTACCGCGTCCTCCGCAAGGCTGGCTGGGATACGCACGGATTGCCTGTCGAGCTGGGCGTGGAGAAGCAATTGGGGATCTCCGGCAAGCAGGAGATCGAGAAGTACGGGGTCGAGGAGTTCGTCAAGAAATGCAAGGCCAGCGTCTTCGAGTATGAGAAGCAATGGCGGGAGCTGACGGAAGCGATTGGCTATTGGACCAATATGGACGATCCGTATATTACGCTGGACAATCGCTATATCGAGAGCGTATGGCATATTTTGTCCACGATTCACAACAAAGGCTTGCTGTACCGCGGCCATCGCGTCAGCCCGTATTGCCCGTGCTGCCAGACGACCCTCAGCTCGCATGAGGTGGCGCAAGGATATGAGACGGTCAAGGATCTGTCGGCCACCGTCAAGTTCAAGCTGAAGGACAGCGGGGAATACGTGCTGGCCTGGACGACGACGCCATGGACGCTGCCGGCCCATGCGGCGCTGGCGATGAACCCGGACATGGATTATGTGCGGGTGCAGCAGGAGGACGGCGTGTATATCGTGGCCAAAAATCTCGTCGATGACGTCATGAAGGGTGAGTACACGGTTCTGTCGGAGCATAAAGGCTCTGAATTTATCGGAAAGACCTATGATGCGCCATTCACCTACATCAAGCCGGAGAACGGCCATCTTATCGTCGCCGCCGGGTTCGTCACGGATGCGAGCGGGACCGGGATCGTCCATATGGCTCCGGCGCATGGGGAAGACGACTACAAGAGCTGCCGCGACAACGGCATCAGCTTCGTCAGCGTCGTGGATACCCACGGGCGCTATACGGAGGAAGTAACCGACTTCGCCGGCCGCTTCGTCAAAGATTGCGATATTGACATCGTCAAGGCGCTGTCGGAGCAGAAGACGCTCTACAGCAAGGAAAAATACGAGCACAGCTATCCGTTCTGCTGGCGCTGCAAATCGCCGCTCCTCTATTATGCGACGGAATCCTGGTTCATTAAGACGACAGCGGTTAAAGATCAATTAATTGAGAACAACAGCAAGGTGGACTGGTATCCATCTCACATTCGCGAAGGCCGCTTCGGCAACTTCCTCGACGATCTCGTCGATTGGAACATCAGCCGGAACCGCTATTGGGGAACGCCGCTCAACGTATGGGTATGCTCCTCCTGTAAGGAAGAATATTCGCCTGGCAGCCGCGAAGAGCTGATCGCGCGCGCAGTCGGGCCTGTATCGGAGGATATCGAGCTTCACAAGCCGTATGTCGACGAAGTGAAGCTGCGCTGCCCGCACTGCGAGCACGGCGTGATGGAGCGGACGCCGGAAGTCATCGACGTCTGGTTCGACAGCGGCTCCATGCCGTTTGCCCAGTTCCATCACCCATTCGGCGATGAACAGGCATTCAACGAGCAGTATCCGGCCGATATGATCTGCGAAGGGATCGACCAGACGCGCGGCTGGTTCTTCAGCCTGCTGGCCGTATCGACGCTGTACAAAGGCAAGGCGCCATACAAGGCCGTGATTGCAACGGGTCATATTTTGGATGAGAACGGACAAAAAATGTCCAAATCGAAAGGCAATGTCATCGATCCATGGGAAATTATTAACGAGTACGGTACGGATGCCTTCCGTTGGGCGCTCCTGTCGGACAGCGCGCCATGGAACTCGAAGCGCTTCTCGAAGCAGATTGTCGCGGAAGCGAAGTCCAAGGTGATCGACACGCTCGTCAATACGCATGCCTTCTATGTGCTGTATGCCAATATCGATCAGTATGATGCGCAAGCTTATGAAGAGCGCGCATCCGCCAACAAGCTGGACCGCTGGATTCTGTCCCGTCTGCACTCGCTTATCGGGACGGTGACGAAGGGGCTGGAGGCGAATGACTTCCTGAATCCGGCCAAAGCGATTGAAGCTTACGTGGACGAGCTGAGCAATTGGTACATCCGCCGTTCCCGCGACCGCTTCTGGGGCAGCGGCATGACCGATGACAAGCTGTCGGCTTACCAGACGCTGCGCAAGGTGCTCTTGACCTTGGCGAAGCTGGTGGCGCCTTATGCGCCGATGGTCGCCGACGATATTTACACCAATCTGGGCGGAGAACGCGAGAGCGTGCACCTGGACGATTATCCGCAAGCGGACAAGTCGCTCATTGATACGGAGCTGGAGCAGGATATGGAGACGGCCCGCCAGATTGTAGAGCTGGCCCGCAACGTGCGCAACGAGACCGGAATCAAGACGAGACAGCCTCTCTCCGAGCTGATCATCTCCCTTGACCGGCCGTTCCATCTGGCGGATTATGAGGAAGTCATCCAGGACGAGATCAATGTGAAGCAGATTCTTCTGGAGACGAGCGACGGCGGATTTGTCGATTTCGTCTTGAAGCTCAATCTGAAGGTGGCAGGCAAGAAGTACGGCAAAAACGTCGGCCCGATGCAGAACGCCCTGAAGTCGATGCCGGCCGACGAGACGCGGCGCATCGTCGAGCAGGGACAGTGGACCTTCACGGCAGCGGATGGTGAAGAATTGACTGTAACGCGCGACGAGCTGCTCGTGGAGAAGCAGGCGAAGGCCGGCTTTGCCTCGGCTTCGGGCTACCAAATGACCGTGGCGCTCAACACCGAAATTACGCCGGAGCTGGAGCAAGAGGGCTGGGTGCGTGAAGTCGTCCGCGGCATTCAGGATACGCGGAAGAAGCTGGATCTCCCGATTGAGAAGCGGGTCGATCTCGTCATTGACGCTGACGCGGAGCTTACCGCGGCCATTCAGGCGTTCGATGCGACGCTGCGCGATAATGTGCTGGTCGCTTCGGTTACCTTCGGCGAGGTCGAAGGCATGGATACGATCGAAGTCGGTTCGAAGACGATCCGGGTGCGGATGACGTAATGCCCTTCGGGCGGATCGAATCTGCACGGAATGAGCAGCCTGACTCGTGGCAACAATAAGACAGGCGCTTGAATCCGGAATGTGGGATGGAAGAAGAGCGTGGACCTTGCGGGGAACCGGAAGGTCACGCTCTTTTTTGCCATTCGGCTTGTACGAGGAGGCGTAATTCGCATGCACAAACAAGAGGAGAAGGACAAGCGGGACATCCGAACAGAGACGGAGAAAATTTGTGCCGAAATCCCTGCCGATGTACCGCAAAATGAGTGGGAAGAACGAAAAATGATGAAGACGATCCATGATTATACGGTCAGTCTGGCGCAAAAAATGGAGAAATCCCGCCTTGACGAGTATACGGCACTGCTCTTCAATCCGCGCAGGCTGATCTGGGTCAATCTGATGGGCGGCATCGCCCGGGGAGTCGGTATCGCCATCGGAGTCACGCTGTTCACCGCTCTGATTGCTTATATTTTACAGCTACTCGGCGCCTTGAACTTGCCGATAATCGGCGACTTCATTGCGGATCTGGTCCGCATCGTGCAGCGCCAGCTGGATACGAAGATGTATTGAAGCGGGCGATGGCGGCGGTACTTTAATGATAAGCGTCGCCGGCATCGTCGGAGCCGTCTGGCGAATAGCCTGTCTCGTCCGGCTCGAGCAGCGGTTCTCCTTCCCCGCTGTCCATATAGTGCCGATAACGCCGATTGCGGACGATGTACACATCGCTTCCGGTCATATCCGTGGCGACGAAGCTCTCGAACGATTCGACGAAGCCGTCGACATCGTCAGATGCTTCAATGTACATATTGTCGTAGTCGTCGATATTGCCGTCTTCCTGCATCGCCGGAGTATTCGACGTGCCCCACGATTCGACAATCTGCCATGCATCCTCCCCGTCGAAGCCGTTCTGGGTATCCAATTCGTCCAGACTGGTGCGCCCGAAGGGAGGCATCAGGAATTGCTCCTCTACCGGCCGGCGGTCGGACACTTGGCGCTGCGGCTCATGCTCGATGCAGTACATCGTAAAAGGCACGGCTTCCAGCCGTTCGTAGGGAATCGGTTGCCCGCACACCGCGCAAATGCCGTATGTGCCCTTGTCGATTTGAGCGAGGGCGCTATGAATGCGATCAAGCAGAAATTCATCATGCTCATTCAAGGCGATTTCCTTGCCCCGTTCGTACATCTCTGTTGCGACATCCCCCGGGTGATTGTCGACATTAGACAATTCTCCCGTATTTTCGCGGAGCGAGCGGGATAATCCGTAATGGTTGCTGTGAGCCAGCTTGCGGCTCAGTTGGATTTCTTTGTCAAGCAGTGTCTGCTTGAGCGACTCCAATTGCTGTGATGTTAACGAATTCATGGCAGCCGTACTCCTTCCTTAAGGTGTCGTCTGCTTTATAGCATGTGCCATCGGGCGGAAAAACTACGTGGAAAAACGGTGACGGATTGGGTTGTATTGGACGTTATTTTTCAACCTGTGATACAATGAGCGGGGAATCAATGCCGCTTTAGCACCCTTTTTGGAGTGCATCTTACATCCTGTAAAATGAGGTGACAATTATCTGTGTGGTACTACCTTATCGCTTTGATCGTGTTCCTCATTGATCAAGGCACCAAATGGATTATCGCGACCCGATTAACGCTATATGAGCAAATTCCGGTAATCGGCAATTTTTTCTTAATCACGTCGCATCGCAATACCGGAGCCGCGTTCAGCATCCTTGAAAATCAGCGCTGGTTTTTCGTCATTGTGACGATCGTTGTCGCTATCGGAATTATTTGGTATATGTACAAAATTCGGCATCAGCAAGGACATATTTTGCCTATCGGCCTCAGCCTTATCCTTGGAGGAGCGCTCGGCAATTTCCTTGATCGGCTGCTGACGGGCGAGGTTGTCGATTTTCTTCAATTTAATTTCGGCTCGTATACGTTCCCGATCTTCAATGTCGCCGACATGGGCATTACGATCGGCGTCGGCTTGGTGCTGCTTGACGCGATGCTGTCCGTGAAGCGGGAAAAGGCGCTCGAGGCCGAGATTCAGCGGCATGAAGCCGAGCATGGCCGTCCAGAAGACGGACAATCGAAGGAAGGATCGGCGCAATGACAGACTTACGAACAACATCGTCAGAAGAAGACAATCAAGAAGCTGTAGAACATGATGTGCTGCTATGGACGGTAACCGACGCGGAAGCCGGGGAGCGCATCGATAAGTACATAACCGAATCGTTGGAGGAGCCGGTATCCCGTTCGCAGGTGCAGCTCTGGATTCGGGATGCTCATGTGCTCGTGAACGGGCGGAGCGTCAAGCCGAATTACAAGGTCGGCGCCGGAGACGAGATCGAGCTGCGGATTCCGGACCCGGCCTCGACGGATATCGTGCCGGAAGCGATTCCGCTCGATATTTATTATGAGGATGCCGATGTCATCGTCATCAACAAGCCGCGGGGGATGGTGGTTCATCCCGCGCCGGGTCATCTGTCGGGAACGGTGGTCAACGCTCTCATGCACCACTGCAGGGATCTGTCCGGCATTAACGGTGAACTCCGTCCCGGCATCGTGCATCGCATCGACAAGGATACGTCCGGCCTGCTGATGGCAGCCAAGAACGACCGTGCCCATACGGAGCTGGCGGCCCAGTTGAAGGCGCATACGGTGCTGCGGAAATATAAGGCGCTCGTTCACGGTAATCTGGCCCATGATCAAGGCACAATCGATGCGCCGATCGGCCGGGATCCGCATGACCGCAAAATGTTCGCGGTGACCGACCGCAACAGCAAGCGGGCGGTGACCCATTTCCAGGTGGCCGAGAGGTTCGGGGATGTCACGTTGGTGGAGCTGCAATTGGAGACGGGCAGAACCCACCAGATTCGCGTCCATATGAAATATATCGGACATCCGCTCGTCGGCGATCCGATGTATACGCGCGGCGTGCGCGGCGTAACGATGGACGGGCAAGCCCTTCATGCGGCCACCTTGGGATTCGTTCATCCTGTCAGCGGTGAATTGCTGCAGTTCGAGGCTCCGCTGCCGGACGATATGGAGCATCTCCTGTACATGCTGCGCAACCGGTAGGACGGAATCGGAGAACATATTCTAAGCGGTTCAAGAAAACGTATTGACAAGTCGCGGGCAAAGTGGGATAATTCATAGCGAACCAAATATTGAACCTTTAAATCAGTCCCGAGAGGCTGGCAAGGTAACGTTCGTAACGAGAAGATTCGTGACGCGAGAGAACGGAGGGGTATGGTCTGCCTGTGAGCAGAGTACTCTTCATCAACATATCTCTTGCTGGATGTCGCGGCCTTCTGCGCTGTCATCTGAGTAATGAACTCCTTGCCTGTGGGCAAGGAGTTTTTTTGTGCCCCGCGATGTGAATGGTAATAATAACGCCTCTGTGGAACATGCAAATGCAACGTATAAGCGAAGGGAGTTATGCATTCATGAGTACGGCGGATTGGAACATCATTATGGATGAGATAGCGATACGGAGGGCCTTGACCCGCATCACACACGAGATTCTGGAACGGAACAAGGGGATAGACAACTGTGTGCTGGTCGGCATCCGCACGCGCGGCATTTACTTGGCGCACCGGATTGCCGAACGAATCCGGCAGATTGAGAACATGGATATCCCCGTCGGGGAGCTGGATATTACGCGCTACCGCGACGACGCCAAGCGCGAGCCGGAGCAGAACGGCGAGCTGAGCGCATCCTTCCCGATTCACGACAAGAAAATCATTCTGTGTGATGATGTCCTGTATACGGGTCGCACCATTCGGGCAGCGATGGACGCCTTGATGGACCAAGGACGGCCGCAAATGATTCAATTGGCTGTCCTGGCTGACCGCGGCCACCGCGAGCTGCCGATACGACCGGATTATGTGGGCAAGAACGTTCCTACCTCTAGAACCGAAGAGATTGTAGTTGCCTTGAAGGAAGTCGATGGTTCAGATGAAGTGAAAATCATACATCACAGGGGGTAATCAACATGGCGGTAGTTCAACTGGAGCGTTCGGTAAAAGAACGGAGCTTGCTTGGTTTGAAGGAAATGAGCAAGCAGGAGATGGAGTCCATTTTGGACCGTGCCGATTACTGGAATCGTCAGCCCAACAAAGTAAACCATGTGCTCAAGGACAAATTCGCCACGAATCTGTTCTTCGAGAGCAGTACCCGGACCCGCTGTTCGTTCGAAGTGGCCGAGAAGCGGCTTGGCGCGGAAGTCATAAATTTCACGACCCAGGCTTCCAGTGTGGAAAAAGGAGAATCCATCTATGATACGGTGCGGACGCTCGAATCGATGGGGATGGATGCGGGCGTCATCCGCCTGAAGCCGGTAGGTCTCTTGGAACAAATTGCGGAGCGGGTCAAAATGCCGCTTGTCAATGCCGGGGACGGCAACAACGAGCATCCGACGCAGGCGCTCCTGGACATGTACACGATGCGGAAGCATTTCGGAGAGCTGTCGGGTCTGAATGTGGCTATCGTAGGGGATATTCAACACAGCCGGGTTGCGCGCTCGAATCTGTGGGCGCTGCGGAAGTTCGGAGCGAAGGTCAGCTTCTGCGCTCCGGAGCATATGAGGGCGAACGACCTGGATGCCCCGTACATCTCAATTGAAGAAGCGGTGCAGGCCGATGTCGTCATGATGCTGCGCCTCCAGCTGGAGCGGCATGAAGGAGACAAGACCGGCCCGGCGGAGGAATATCGGACCCAGTACGGACTGACACTTGAACGCGTTGCAGGGATGAAGCCTCACAGCATCATTATGCATCCGGCTCCGGTGAACCGCAACGTCGAAATCGACGACGCTGTGGTGGAATGCGAACAGGCGCGAATCTTTGACCAGATGGCCAATGGGGTGCCGATACGGATGGCGGTTATGGAGCGGGCCATGGCGTAACCCCGCTGCGGGCGGGGGCAAGATGCTGAGATAGTCGGAGTCAAGTACAGAGATGAGAGGGGATCGTCATCATGTTAGTGATTGCGAATGCGAATATATTAAATGAAGCAGGCGAACTTCAGCTTGCGGACTTGTGGATAGAGAATGGACAAATCAATAAAATCGTTCCTGCCGGCTCGGAACCGGCCGGAACGGCTGAAGTATGCGATGTGCAAGGCAAATTCGTCTCGGCCGGCTTCATTGATATGCACGTGCATCTGCGCGAGCCCGGCTTCGAACATAAGGAGACCATCGCAACCGGTACGCGTTCGGCTGCCAAAGGCGGATTTACAACCATTGCCTGCATGCCGAATACCCGCCCGGTCCTGGGCACTCCGGAGACGATTCGCTCCATCTATGACAAAGCGGAGACAGAAGGCATCGTGAAGGTGCTTCCGTACGCCTCCATCACGGTCAACGAACTGGGCCGGGAGCTGACAGATTTCGCCGCTTTGAAGGAAGCCGGCGCGATTGGCTTCACCGACGACGGAGTCGGTGTCCAGAATGCCCAGGTGATGAAGGACGCCATGAGCCTCGCCAAGGAATTGGACATGCCGGTCATCGCCCACTGCGAGGATGATTCGCTCGTGAAGGGGCGGGCGGTCACCGAAGGAGAATTCGCCCGCAAGCACGGACTGAAGGGAATTCCGAATGAATCGGAAGCGATTCATGTCGGCCGCGACATTCTGCTGGCGGAAGCGACCGGTGTCCATTATCATGTGTGCCATGTCAGCACGGAGCAATCGATACGCCTTATCCGGCAGGCGAAGCAGTTGGGCATTCGCGTCACTGCGGAAGTATGTCCGCACCATCTGCTGCTCTCGGATGAAGATATTCCAGGGATGGACTCGAACTGGAAAATGAACCCGCCGCTGCGCTCGCCTCGCGACGTGGCCGCCTGCATCGAAGGGCTGGAGGATGGAACGATTGATATTCTCGTCACCGACCATGCGCCGCATAGCGAAGAAGAGAAGGCCAAAGGAATGGAGCTGGCTCCCTTCGGCATCGTCGGTCTGGAGACGGCCTTCCCGCTGCTCTATACCCGCTTCGTGGCGACCGGGAAATGGACGCTGTCCTTCCTCATCCGGCGGATGACGACGGACCCGGCCAATGTATTCGGACTCGCTGCCGGACGGCTGGAGCCGGGAGCCCCTGCCGATATTACGGTGATAGACCTGGAAGCGGAACAAGAAGTGAATCCGGAAGAGTTCCTGTCCAAAGGACGGAACACGCCGTTCACGGGGTGGAAGCTGAAGGGATGGCCGGTCATGACGCTGGTCGACGGACGCATCGTATGGAGCAAGTCATAAAGCGGCATCGGGCTATATCTTATACATCTCAATAGAAGGATTTCTTTTGATAATCCATATAACAACCATCGTATTCTGGCTGTCAGGATACCGACATAATAGATTGACCGTCCCGCAAGGACCGGCAGAGAGCGAGGAGTGAGAGATATGCAGGCTAGATTATTATTGGAGGATGGCACGCTGTTCACGGGGGCCGGATTCGGCGCAGACGGTGAGACGACGGGAGAGGTCGTATTCAGCACCGGGATGACAGGATACCAGGAGGTGCTGTCCGACCCGTCCTACTGCGGTCAAATCGTGACGATGACCTATCCGCTTATCGGCAATTACGGCATTACCCGGGATGACTTCGAGGCGATACGCCCGCATGTGCACGGCTTCGTCGTGCGCCGTCATGAGCTGGTGCCCAGCAACTGGCGTGCCGAATATTCGGTCGACCGCCTGCTGAAGGAATACGGCGTTGTCGGCATCAGCGGCATCGATACGCGGATGCTGACGCGCAAGCTGCGTCACTACGGCACGATGAAGGGAATCCTGACGACAGGAAGCGAGCCGGTCGAAGCGCTGATGGAACGGCTTGCGGGGACGGAATCGCGTACGGACCAGGTCGCGCTTACTTCAACGAAGCATATCTACTCCAGCCCCGGAGAGGGCGCGCGCATCGTGCTGGTAGACTACGGCGCGAAAAGCGGCATTCTTAGAGAGCTGACGAAGCGCGGCTGCGATGTCGTCGTCGTGCCTCATGACACGACGGCCGATGAGATTCGGCGCCTTCGTCCGGATGGCATCCAATTGTCGAACGGGCCTGGGGATCCGAAAAATGTGCCGCATGCGGTAGCTACCGTCCGCGAGCTTATCGGCGAATTCCCGCTGTTCGGCATCTGCCTCGGTCATCAAATCTTCGCGCTCGCTTGCGGAGCGGATACGGGCCGGCTGAAGTTCGGACACCGCGGCGGGAATCACCCGGTCAAAGAACTGGCGACGAACCGCTGCTATATTACATCGCAAAATCATGGCTATACCGTAGTGGAGGAATCCGTCAAGGGCACGGACCTGCAGGTTACCCATATCAATAATAACGACAAGACGATCGAAGGGTTGAAGCATGCGACGGCGCCTGCCTTCTCGGTGCAGTATCATCCGGAAGCTTCGCCGGGACCGTATGACAGCAGCTATCTGTTCGACCAATTCCTCGATATGATTCGCGAGCATCAGAGCAATCGGACACCGGTACCGCGTCAGGTGGAACTTGCCGCACAGCTGAAAGGAGCGCGTTAATATGCCGAAGAATACAGACCTCAAAAAAATACTCGTCATCGGTTCCGGGCCGATCGTCATCGGCCAGGCGGCAGAGTTCGACTATGCCGGAACGCAGGCATGCCAGGCGTTGAAGGAAGAGGGCATCGAAGTGGTGCTCATCAACAGCAACCCGGCTACGATTATGACCGATACCAATATGGCGGACAAAGTATATATTGAGCCGATTACGCTTGATTTTGTCACGCAAATCATCCGCCAGGAGCGTCCCGACGGCTTGCTGCCGACGCTCGGCGGGCAGACCGGGCTCAATATGGCGGTCGAGCTGGCGCGTGCCGGCGTACTGGAGCAGGAAAATGTCAAGCTGCTCGGCACGCAGCTGGAAGCGATTGAACGTGCCGAGGACCGGGATATGTTCCGCGAGCTGATGCGAGAGCTGGAGCAGCCGGTGCCGGAGAGCACGATCGTGACGTCGGTGGAGGAAGCGGTCGAGTTCGCGAACAGCATCGGCTATCCGATTATTGTACGCCCTGCCTACACGCTCGGCGGCACAGGCGGAGGCATCTGCGACAACGAGGAAGAGCTGCGCGACATCGTCGCCTCCGGCATTCGCTACAGCCCGATTGGCCAATGTCTGATTGAGAAGAGCATCGCCGGCATGAAGGAGATCGAGTACGAAGTCATGCGCGACGCCAATGATAACTGCATTGTCGTCTGTAATATGGAGAACTTCGACCCGGTGGGCGTGCACACGGGCGACAGCATCGTCGTGGCGCCAAGCCAGACGCTGTCGGATCGGGAGTACCAGATGCTCCGTTCCGCCTCGCTCAAAATCATCCGCGCGCTCAACATCGAGGGCGGCTGCAATGTGCAGTTCGCACTGGACCCGCACAGCTTTCAATACTATGTCATTGAAGTGAATCCGCGGGTAAGCCGTTCGTCGGCGCTTGCGTCCAAGGCGACGGGCTACCCGATTGCGAAGATGGCGGCCAAAATCGCAGTGGGCTACACGCTGGATGAGATTGTCAACCCGGTTACGGGACAGACCTATGCATGCTTCGAGCCGACGCTGGACTATATCGTATCCAAAATTCCGCGCTGGCCGTTCGATAAATTCACGCAAGCGAACCGGAAGCTCGGCACCCAGATGAAGGCGACCGGGGAAGTGATGGCGATTGGCCGGACATTCGAGGAATCGATGCACAAAGCGGTGCGCTCGCTCGAAATCGGCGTCCATCGCCTGTACTTGCCGGAAGCGAAGCAGCTCGATAATGACGAGCTGGAAGCGCGCCTCAAATCGCCGGACGATGAGCGGCTGTTCCTGCTTGCGGAAGCGTTCCGCCGCGGCTATGAGCTGCAGCGCCTGCATGATATCACGAAGATTGACTGGTGGTTCCTGGATAAAATCGAAGGCATGATCGCCTTTGAAACGCGGATTCAGGAAGAGTCCGCTCTGAGCGAGCAGACATTGTATGAAGCGAAGCGCATGGGCTTCACGGACCGCGCCATTGCGGAGCTTCGCCATGCGGGTCATCCAGGGACGGCCCACACGACGGAAGCGGAGGTTTCCGCCCTGCGCAAGGAGCTCGGTTTCCGGCCGGTCTATAAAATGGTAGATACTTGCGCGGCGGAATTCGAAGCTTCCACTCCTTACTATTACTCGACCTACGAGACGGAGAATGAAGTACTGCCTACCGAGAAGGAGAAGATTCTCGTCCTCGGCTCCGGCCCGATTCGGATCGGGCAAGGGATTGAATTCGACTATTCGACCGTGCATGCGGTATGGGCTATCCAGGACGCAGGCTATGAGGCGGTCATTATCAATAACAATCCGGAGACGGTCTCGACCGACTTCAACACATCGGATCGGCTCTACTTCGAGCCGCTGTTCTTCGAAGATGTCATGAATGTCATCGAGCAGGAGCAGCCGGTCGGCGTCATCGTCCAGTTCGGCGGCCAGACCGCGATTAACTTGGCGGCTCCGCTGGCCAAGGCAGGGGTGCGGATTCTCGGCTCCAGCCTGGAGAGCATCGATGAAGCGGAGGACCGCAAAAAGTTCGAAGCGCTCTTGTCGCGTCTCGGCATCGCGCAGCCGACCGGAAGCACCGTCACATCGGTCGACGAAGCGGTCGGCACGGCCCAGCGCATCGGGTATCCGGTGCTTGTCCGTCCGTCCTACGTCCTCGGCGGACGCGCGATGGAAATCGTATACTCCGATAATGAGCTGCTCAACTATATGGAGTATGCGGTCAAAATCAATCCGGAGCATCCGGTCCTTATCGACCGCTATATGCTGGGCAAGGAGGTCGAGGTCGATGCGATTTGCGACGGCGAGACGGTGCTCATTCCGGGGATTATGGAGCATGTCGAGCGTGCCGGGGTGCACTCGGGCGACTCGATTGCGGTCTACCCGCCGCAGCATCTGTCCCAGGAGCTGCAGCAGCAGGTGGTTGATATTACGATTCGCATCGCCAAGGAATTGAAGACGATTGGACTTATCAATATTCAGTTCGTAATCTATCAAAATCAAGTCTATGTTATCGAGGTCAATCCGCGCTCGTCGCGCACGGTGCCGTTCTTGAGCAAGGTAACCAATATTCCGATGGCGAACGTCGCGACGAAGCTCATTCTTGGCGCGAAGCTGAACGACCTTGGTTATCAGGAAGGCCTGTGGCCGGAAGACGACCATGTCTCGGTGAAGGTTCCTGTCTTCTCCTTCGCCAAGCTGCGCCGGGTCGAGCCGACGCTCGGACCGGAGATGAAGTCGACCGGGGAAGTGATGGGCCGTGACAAGCAGTATGCCAAGGCGCTCTACAAGGGCCTCATCGGATCGGGCATGAAAATACCGGCGACCGGCGCGATTATTTGCACGGTGGCGGATAAGGACAAGGAAGAAGCGGTGCAGTTGATGAGCGGCTTCGCCGCTCTCGGCTATAAGCTGATAGCGACAGGCGGCACAGCCACGGCGCTGGAGGAAGCGGGGCTGAACGTCAAGCGCGTCAACAAGCTGACGGAAGGGACTCCGAATATTCTCGACCTTATCCGGAACGGGGAAGCGCATTTCGTCGTCAATACGCTGACGAAGGGCAAGACTCCGGAACGGGACGGCTTCCGTATCCGCCGCGAGGCGGTGGAGAACGGCGTCGTCTGCATGACCTCGCTGGATACGGTGCGCGCGCTGCTCGAGATGCTGGAGCAGATTAACTTTTCCTCGCGTCCGATGCCGGCCAACCGGAAATAACGATGATAGATATAGATGCGAGAAAGCAATCGGGGAGGCCTGCGGGCCTCCCCGATTGGCGGGATGCGCATGCAGCGGAAATATCGATGAGCGGGGGACAGAAAATGAGTCATACGGTATCATTTGAACAGGCGGCGAGCCGGGTGATGGTCGCGCTGGATTATGACGGGACGGCGGAGGCCCAGCGACTTATTGAGCAACTGGAGGGTATTCCTTGCTATATGAAGGTAGGCATGCAGTTGTTCTACGCGGGCGGTCCCTCCTTCATCCGCGAGCTCAAGGAGCGCGGGTACAGTGTGTTCTTGGATGTGAAAATGCATGACATTCCGAATACGGTAAAGGGCGGCGCAAATAGCATCGCGAAGCTGGGCGTCGACATGTTCAATGTCCATGCGGCCGGAGGCAAGAAGATGATGCAGGCGGCCATCGAGGGCGTCGAGGCGGCCCGCGCGGCCGACCCTTCGCTGCCGCGTCCGGTCATTATCGCCGTTACGCAGCTCACGAGCACCAATAACGAAGTCATGAATGAAGAGATCGGAATTCCCGGCACGGTCGAAGAGACCGTCGTCCGCTATGCGAAGCTGACGCAGGAAGCCGGACTCGATGGAGTCGTCGCTTCCCCGCATGAAGTGAAGAGCATCAAGGCGGCCTGCGGCGATTCGTTCCGCACGGTTACGCCGGGCATCCGGCCGAAGGGCGCTCCGCTTCAGGATCAGTCCCGTGTGATGACCCCGGCGGAAGCGATGCGGCATGGCACAGATTATATCGTCGTCGGCCGTCCGATTACGGAAGCCGAGGATCCGAGGGCAGCCTTACTATCCATTATCGAGGAGTTGATGTAACGATGACAACGACGAAGAGAGAACGTGAGATTGCCGGACATTTGTTATCTATAGAAGCGGTGGCGCTGCGGCCGCATGAGCCGTTCACCTGGACGTCCGGAATCAAGTCCCCTATCTACTGCGATAACCGCTTGACGATGTCTTACCCTGAGATTCGGGGGGCCATCGCGGAAGGCTTCGCTTCCTTGGTCAAGGAATATGCGCCGGATGCGGAAGTCATCGCCGGAACGGCGACCGCCGGCATTCCGCATGCAGCCTGGGTTGCAGACAAGCTGGGGCTGCCCATGGCTTACATTCGCGATAAGGCGAAGGGACACGGGAAGCAGAATCAGATCGAAGGCCTGATTCGTCCGGGACAGAAGGTCGTCGTTATCGAAGATCTAATCTCGACTGGAGGCAGCTCGCTCAAAGCGGCGGTGGCCGTTCGGGAAGCGGGGGCGGACCCGCTTGCCGTATTCGCCATCTTCAGCTATGAGCTGGAAAAAGCGGAGCAGGCGTTCCGGGATGCCGGAATCCCGCTTCATACGCTGTCCCGCTATACCGCGCTCATCGAGACGGCTCTGGAAGCGGGCGTCATTCAAGCGGCGGATCTCGATGCATTGGCATCCTGGCGCGTCAACCCGGCTGCCTGGGGCAATTAATCGCCTGGCAGCGACATCCACTGAGCCTAACCGACATAATGGTTAGGTTTTTTTCTTTTGTGACAAACATTTAACAGAAAATAGAGTATAACGTAGTAGTATAAACAGGAAATGATCGGAAGTTAGACAACTCTATCTTTTGATGGAAGCGGCGGGAATAGCATTACAAAGATTGTAACTTTTCTTTCTTTTCAATCGTTTATACTTAGGATGAGTTTTTGACGACATGTCCGAGAAAGGGGCGAATAATGCAATGAAATGGCTTCGCAAACGGAAGAAGTCAGACCGTGCCGAGGCAACCCCGGCTCTCGCGGCGAACGAGCAGGAAGAAGTGGCGCAAGAGAAGACGGAATACATAGAGGACAAGACACAAGCTGCAGCATGGCCTGCCCGAGCCCACCCGCTCTCTCCGGATCAACCGCTCCTGGAAGTTCGCGCGGTTGAGCGGACGTTCCAGGTCGGCAGCCAGAAGCTGCATGTGCTCAAAGGAATCGAGATGGAAGTGCACCCGGGCCAATTGGTCATGCTGAAGGGCCGATCCGGGTCAGGGAAGACGACGCTGCTGAACATGCTTGGAGGGCTCGATCTGCCCACGAAGGGAGAGATCCGGTTCCGGGGGGAGCCGTTCTCGACCTGGAGCGATGACAAGCGCACCGAGACACGGCGCGCTGAAATCGGGTTTATTTTCCAAGCTTATGCACTTATGCCGCTATTGTCCGCTTATGAGAACGTTGAACTGTCGCTGCGGATGGCTAACGTGCCCCGCCATTTATGGAAGGAGCGGGTCCAATATTGCCTGGAGATGGTTGGATTGGGCAAGCGCATGAGCCACCGTCCCTTCGAAATGTCGGGGGGAGAGCAACAGCGGGTTGCGATAGCCAAATCGATTGCTCATAAGCCGCTGCTGTTATTGGCCGATGAGCCGACAGCGGAATTGGATTCACAAATGGGGGCTCAGGTCATGGGCGTATTCCGGCAAATCATTCGTTCGGAGAAAATCGCCATCTGTATGACCACCCACGATCCCACAATTTTGGAGGTAGCTGATCATGTTTATGAAATGGTCGACGGAAGATTCATCACCTAGAAGCGCGCGCAAATGGCGCCGTGCCGCTCTGGCACTGATGTGCGGCATGCTGCTGTTCACGTCCGCCTGCTCGCTTCTGCCGGATGAAGAGGAAGAGGAAGTGTTGCCGACCATCACACCGCCTTCGGTATCGAAGAAGCCGGAATATGAAGTGGTTCGGAAGGATATGATTGTTCCCGTCTCCATGACGGGCAAATTGATGTCCGATCAGGAAGATATCCTGTTCTTTACGATGGACAATAAACCGATTAAGAACATTTATGTCAAGAACGGCGATTCGGTCAAAAAAGGCCAGGTCATCGCGGAGCTTGACGTGGATGATCTGCAAAAGGATCTTCGCCAGAAGCGTCTGCAGCTGCGGGCCGAAGAAGTGAAGATGAAGGAAACGCTGCGCAAAAAAGACGAGATGGATCCGGTCGAGTTCGAGGAAGCGCAGATTTTGTTCGAGCAGAAGCAGCAGGAGCTTGTTGATCTGCAGACGGATATTGACAAGGCGACGCTCACCGCTCCGTTCACGGGCACGATCGTGTCGTTGACGGCGAAGAAGGGCGCGATGTCGAAGAAATACGATCCGGTGGCGATTGTCGCCGATACGACCCGGCTGACCGTCGCCGCGCAGCCGTCGAAGGACGATCTGAAGCGGATTACTCCGGGCATGGAAGCCGAGGTCAGCATCAACTCGGTTGAAGGCGTCATTAAGGGCAAGGTCAAGGCGCTTCCGCTGCCGTCGAACGATAATAATGGGGGCGGCCAGGGCGATCAGCCGGAGCAGGACCGGATCGACAAGTACATGACGATCGAGGTGGAGAAGCTGCCGAAGGGAGTAACCCGGGGCACGATGCTTAGCGCCACTGTCGTGACGAACAAGATTAAGGACGCTATCGTCATTCCTCCTTCCGCCCTGCGCACGATCGGTTCCCGGACCTACGTACAGGTCGCCGACGAGAACGGGAAGCGGGAAGTCGATGTCGAGGTTGGAGTGCAGCGGCCGACCGAGATTCAAATAATAGCCGGACTTGAACCGGGGCAGAAAGTAGTGGGCCGATAATATGGGAATTCCGTTACTGCGTTTTTTGTTCCGTAAAATGTGGAATACCCGCTGGCTGACGGTGAGCACGTTGGTAGGGCTCATCGTCGCGGTCTCTTTTACGGTCAGCATCCCGATGTACTCCGACGGGGCGTTAAAGCGTGTCGTAACGAAGACGCTGCAGGAGAACAGCGGGGGATTACCGGCGGGTTCGTTGTTGATGAGGTATCAAGGCTCGAGCGGAGCGAAGGTTGATCCGAACGCGCTGCAGGAGGTCGACCGGTATATCCGGGAGGACGTGAAGGACCAGATCGGATTCCCGGTTCAGGAGTTCGTCAACTTGCGCATTCTCCGCACGGCGGAAGTATATCCGGTCGATCCGACGAAGGTCGATGCGAGCCGGGTGCGTTCGATGACGTTAGGCTCCCTGTCAGACCTGGATGACAAGGTTGAATGGACGAATGGCAAGCTGTATGCAGAC
Organism: Paenibacillus dendritiformis; assembly: GCF_945605565.1. Taxonomy (NCBI): domain Bacteria; kingdom Bacillati; phylum Bacillota; class Bacilli; order Caryophanales; family Paenibacillaceae; genus Paenibacillus; species Paenibacillus dendritiformis. Next base: position 2,868,981 of record NZ_OX216966.1, read on the forward strand.
GGAGAGTCCGGAGGCGTCATCGAGGCGGTTATGCTCGAGGAAGCGATGTACCGGAACGACCTTCATGTCGGCGCGGAGCTGGAATATCCGATCTATGGAGATAATCCGACGACGCTGCGCGTCAAGATTGTCGGCACCTTCAAGCCGAAGGACGAGACGAGCGCATATTGGTTTCAGGGACTGGAAGGATTGATGAGCTCGCTCATCGTCTCGCCGGACACCCTGAGCAAGTCGATTATGGGCGATCATAAAGTCGCTCTACAGCAGTCGAGCTGGTATTATGCCTTTGATTTGCGCGAAGTGCAGACCAGTCACTTGTCGCCGCTGGAGCGGACGCTGAATCGTCTCAGCATCGAACTGTACCAGAAGCTGCCCGGAACACAGGTGGAGATCTCGTTCGCGAAGGTGCTGGACGAATTCCGCAGCCAGAGCATCCAATTGCAGATGATGCTGTTCACATTGGCTGCACCGATGATTGCCATGGTGTTCTATTACATAGCGATGAATGCCAATCAGGCATTGGAGAAGCAGCAAAGCGACATTGCGGTTCTGCGAAGCCGCGGCGCCAGCACGGGGCAAATTATATGGCTCTATTTGCTGGAGGGCCTTATACTTGGGGCGGCAGCGCTCGCGATTGCGCCGCTCATAGGCTGGTTCATGGCCAAATCGATCGGATCAGCCAACGGATTCCTTGAATTCGTCAACCGCAAATCGATTCCGGTCGGATTCACGACCGACGCGGTTATCTTCGGTACGGCTGCGGTCCTGATCGCGCTCATGGCCAGCGTCATTCCGGCCGTCCTGTTCGCGCGCCAGTCGATCGTCAATCTGAAGCAGAAGCTGGCCCGGAAGGACAAGAGTCCGGTCTGGCAAAAATGGTTCCTTGATGTTCTGCTGCTTGCCGCGGCTGGATATGGATATTATATGCTGACCCAGCAGCAGCTTCTGTCGTTCAAGACGGGAATGACCTCGGATCAGCTGCAAGTGCAGCCATTCCTGTTCTTTATTCCGGCGCTTGCGATATTCGCTTGCGGCCTGTTCTTTTTGCGGCTGTTCCCGCTGCTGCTGCGCCTGTTCCAATGGATTGGCGGCAAGCTGCTGCCGGTTCCGTTGTACTTGACGCTGACCCAGCTGTCCCGCTCCGCGAAATCATATTATCCGCTTATGATTTTGCTTATTCTAACGCTCGGGCTCGGCGTATATAATGCATCAGCGGCACGGACGATCGACACGAATTCAACCGAACGCACGCTGTATCAATACGGCGCCGATGTCGTCATCGAGACGGTATGGGAAAGCACGCTCGTCGTGGATCGGAAGGATCAGGGGGGCAATCAAGGCGGTAACAACGGAGGCAATAATGGAGGCGGCGGTGCCGGAGGTCCGGGAAGCCCAGGCGGGCCTGGAGGGCAGCAGCCTCCGAAAGGGAAGCAGATTCTGAACGAACCGCCGTTCGAAGTGTTCCGCAAGCTGCCGGGCGTCGAGGCGGCAGCCAGAGTGATGCAGGCGAAAGGCAATGTCGTTATCTCCGGACGCTCTATCGGCCAGGGGATGGTTGTAGGCATCGATAATGACGAGTTCGCGAAGGTGGCCTGGTTCCGGAACGATTTGTTCCCGCAGCACCCGTTCAAATATTTGGATGCATTAGGGAAGTATTATGAGGGCGCAGCCGTCATTATTCCGACCAATATCGCGAAGACGTACGAGTTGAAGCCGGGGGATGTCATTTCGATCTCCCTTCAGGATCAGATGGTAGAGTTCGTCGTCGCGGCGATCCTGCCGTACTGGCCAAGTCAATATCCGGATCAGACGCCATTCTTTATTACGAACCTGGAATATATTTATGATCAGGTGCCTCTCATGAAATACGATGTATGGCTGAAGATGAAGGAGAAAGCGCCGCTTGCGCCGGCACTAAAAGAGCTTCAGAAAGCAAACATCGAAATCGTCACCTTCACGGACGTGCGCAGCGAACTGGCGACTCAGAGCAAGCATCCGACTCGCGGAGGCATCTTCGGCATCCTGAGCATGGGCTTCCTGATTTCGGTTATCATTTCGCTTATCGGATATTTGCTGTACTGGTTCTTCAACTTATCGAGCCGTGTCGTGCAGTTCGGGATTTTGCGGGCGATGGGTCTGTCGCGCCGGCAGTTGACAGGGATGCTGCTGCTGGAACAAGTCTTCACCGCGGGCTTATCGATCGGCATCGGCATTTTGCTCGGCAAGCTGGCGAGCCGCCTGTTCCTTCCGTTCCTGCAATCTGCGGAAAATGCGAAGATGCAGGTTCCACCGTTCCGAATCATTTTCGATGCGAAAGATACGATGCAGCTGTATGTCGTAGTCGGGGTCATGATGCTGACGGGCGCGACACTGCTGTTCATGCAGATTCGCCGGCTGCGGGTGCATCAAGCCGTGAAGATGGGAGAGGAGCGTTAAGCGATGATTCATTGTGAAGGCCTTGTCAAAATATACAAGACAGACGATATTGAAGTCGTGGCCCTGCAAGGCTTGAACTTGACCGTCAAGCAAGGAGAACTGATGGCGATCATCGGGAACAGCGGCAGCGGCAAATCGACATTGCTGAATACGTTGGGCGGCTTGGACCGCCCCTCTGCCGGCACCGTGCGGGTCGGCAAATGGGATCTGCTGAAGATAACCGATGAGCAACTGGTCGAATACAAGCGGGATACGGTCGGATTTATATGGCAGAACAATGCCAGGAACCTGCTTCCTTATTTGACCGCGCTGGAAAATGTGGAAGTGCCGATGATGCTCGGAGGGAAGATGGACCGCGCCTATGCGAAAGAGCTGCTGGAGGCGGTCGGCCTGGGCCATCGGATGAACAACAAGCTGCACCAGCTCTCCGGTGGGGAGCAGCAGCGGGTAGCCATCGCTATCTCGCTGGCCAATCGTCCCCAATTGTTGTTGGCGGATGAACCGACAGGGTCGGTAGATACGCAGACTTCCGATATGATCATGGATATTTTCCGGCGCATGAACCGGGAGATGGGGGTGACGGTTGTCATCGTCACGCACGATCTGACGCTGGCGGGCAAAGTCGATCGGGTCGTCGCGATTCGAGACGGCTTGACGAGCACCGAGTTCATCAAGCGGAATCCGAATCTGGATGGGGGTGACGATCAAGGGTTTGCAGGGCAAGGACTGCAGGATCATCATGAAGCGTATGTCGTCGTCGACCGCGTCGGACGCCTGCAGGTGCCGAAGGAGTACCTGGAGGCTCTCCAAATTACAGATAAGGCATCTATGGAAATAGACGGAGATAAAATTATTATCCGCACACCGAAAGAGTTGGAGGGGTAACCAGTGGGTTCAAAAAAATGGGTACGAAAGCTGTTGTTGGCGACCATGGCCATTGCGATGATTATTCCGATGCTGGCAGCTTGTACGAAGACGGATGAGGTTAAGCCGGGGCAAGAGCGCGTCCTGCGCGTCGGAGTCCTCTACGGGGGATATGACGACAGTTATTTCCGATCGCAATATACCGACGTGTTCGAATTTTCGAAACAGGGGGCCATCACCATTGAAATCGTCCCTGCGGTAGATCAGACGGAGATGCGTTGGGGATCGAACGGGGAGTATAAGCAGCCCGATTATGTGGAAGCGCTCAAGAAGATTATGACCGGAGCCAATCCGGTGGATGTGGTCGTTCTCGATGCCAGCCAATACCGGATACTCGCCCGGGACGGCCTGCTCAAGCAGCTCGATCCGCTCATTCAGCAGGATAAAATCGATACGAACGAATTCGTCCCGACGGTCATCGACGGGCTGAAGGCGATGGGAGACAATAATCTGTATGGCTTAGCACCTACCTTCTACTCTCAGGCTTTATTCTATAATAAAACAATATTTAAGGAAGCGGGAGTCGAGCCGCCAACGGACAATATGACTTGGGAGCAAGTGTTCGACAAGGCGAAGCTCGTATCCAAGGGCGAGGGCAAGGATCGCGTCTATGGCTTCTCCTTTAATCATTATTTCGGAAGCGATCCTTTTGGGGACATCGATACCTATGTCAAGCCGCTTAATCTCCGCAAGTTCGATGACGAAGCGGATAATATGACCATTAATACTCCGAAGTGGGAGAACGTATGGACGACGTTTTCGAAGCTGGTCGCCGAAAAGATTATTCCAGGAACTGACATGGAAATGCCGGAGATGCAAGAGGGTCAATACAATCCGTTCCAGTATGACAGCTTCCTGTCCGGACGGGTGGCGATGGTGCTCGGCGACTATTCGTTCATCAATTCCGATCTGGCGGATGCGATGAAGAACGCGGACAAAATCAAAGGCTTCACGAAATTCGATTGGGATGTCGTAACGCTTCCTTCCCATGCGGAAGCTCCGGGCGTGTCTGGATTAGTCTCTTTGAGCAGTATTTTTTCCATCAATCAGAAGGCGTCGAATCCGGATGATGCCTGGGATTTCATCAAGTTCGTGTCAAGCGACGAATGGGCGAAGCTCCGCTCCCGCAGCAGTTATGAGCTGGTATCCCGCCAGAAGTACCTCAAGCCGAAGGACGGGGCCGACTTCAATATCGCAGCCTTCTACAACATGAAGCCCGTTCCGCCTACGGAACATAATGAGGAAGAACTCTTCATGAAATATTCGAATATATGGGAAGTGCAAGATATCGGCCGCACCTTGTTCCAGGAGGTTCTGGATAAGAAGAAGAGCGTAAGCGATGCGTTGAAGGAATGGGAGACGAAGGGCAACCAGCTCTTGAAAAAGAAACAAGCCAATCCTGTATACAACAAATAAAGGTCTGCAGGATCATCATAAAGTTGTATGTCGTTGTCGATCGCGCTGGACGCCTGCAGGTACCCGTACCTGCAGGCTCTTCACATTACAGATAACGCATCGATGGAAATAGACGAAGATAAGATTATTATCCGCACACCGCAAAGAGTTAGAGGGGTGGTAACCGGTGCGTTCAAAAAAATGGGTACGAAAACTGTTCATGGCGACGATCCCCGTGGCGATGATCATCCCGATGCTGGTTGGTTGTACGACAACAGATGAAGTTAAGCCAGGCCAGGAGCGTGTGCTGCGCATCGGCGTAGTGAGCGGAGGGAATGGTTACGACAGTTATTTCCGCTCGGAATATACCGACTTATTCGAGTTTTCGAAGCAGGGGGCCGTCAGCATTGAAGTCGTCCCTGCGAATGATTGGAAGGAGATGAAATGGAACCGCAGGAGCTCGAACGGGGAGTATGAGGAGCCTGATTATACGGAATTACTTAAGAAGCTTCTGACCGGAGCCAATCCGGTGGATGTGGTCGTTCTTGATGCGAGCGAATACCAAGCGTTTGCGCGAGACGGCCTGCTCAAGCAGATCGATCCGCTCCTTCAGAAGGATAAAATCGATACGAACGAATTCGTGCCGACGGTCATTGACGGGCTGAAGGCGATGGGTGACAATAATCTGTACGGCTTAACGCCTACATTCAGCTCACAGGCTTTATTTTATAATAAGACCATATTCAAGGAAGCGGGAGTCGAGCCGCCGACAGACAATATGACTTGGGAGCAAGTGTTCGACAAGGCGAAGCTTGTATCGAAGGGCGAGGGCAAGGAGCGCATTTACGGCTTCTCTTTCAATAATTACGAAACTGACCCGTACTCGGGCATGGATGGCTATGTTAAGCCGCTTAATCTTCGCAGGTTCGATGACAAAGCAGATTATATGACAGTCAATACGCCGATGTGGGAGAATGTATGGACGACGTTCGCGAAGCTGGTTAATGAAAAGATTGTTCCAGGCGCTGACATGGAAATGCCGGAAATGCAGGATGAGCAATACAATCCGTTCCACTATGACGACTTCTTGTCGGGACGCGTGGTTATGGTGCTCGCGGATTATTGGTATATCGATTCCAGTCTATTGGAAGCGATGAAGTACGGGGACAAAATCAACGGCTTCACAAAATTCGATTGGGATGTCGTGACGGTGCCTTCCCATGCGGAAGCCCCTGGAATATCCGGCTTAGTCTCATTGCACAATATTTTTGCCATCAATCAGAAGGCGACGAATCCGGAGGATGCCTGGGATTTCGTCAAATTCGTATCAAGTGACGAATGGGCGAAGCTCCGTTCCCGCAACAGCGGTGAACTGGTATCCCGTCAGAAGTACCTTAAGCCTAAGGACGGGACAGATTTCAATATAGCGGCTTTCTACACCATGAAGCCCGTTCTGCCTACAGAACATAATGATGAAGAGTTATTCATGATGTATTCGAACCTGTGGGAAGTGCAAGAAATCGGCAGCAGTTTGTTCCAGGAAGTGATCAACAAGAAGAAGAGTGTTAGCGATGCGTTGAAGGAATGGGAGACGAAGGGCAACCAGGTTTTGAAAAAGAAAGAGCCTACTCCCGTCCATAGCGAATAAAGCACCCTATAAGGACCGGCAGGCCCGCTCAGGCATTGCCGGTCTTTTCACGTTGCGGCAACCTCTACCGCCGCCGCTGCTTCTACTGGTCGCCGCCGCTGCCGCCGCCGCTGCCGCCCGCTACCACCCCGCGCCGACCGCATAATGGCTGCATGATTGTCGAGCATATCGAACACAATAGTAGCGACATACGAAGGAAGGAGACAGGGTGGCAAATGCATTGGATTTATTGGGGCAAGCTGTACAATACGAAGTTCCAGGCCCGCTGCCTGCAGGAGCGATTGGAGCAGGATGCTTGGATATACGGATATGACACGCCATATGAGGTTGAGGTGTTCCGCTCCCGCAAAGGAAAGTACGGAGTCCGCTTCATTCTCTGAGGGGGACAGGTAAAAGAATATCATTTTTTTAAACTTTTTTCTTGACTGTTCATGTACTGATATAGTATACTAATACTTGTCGCTGCGAAAGATAGACCGTAACAAAATGTCGCGGGGTGGAGCAGTCCGGTAGCTCGTCGGGCTCATAACCCGAAGGTCGTAGGTTCAAATCCTGCCCCCGCAACCAATATTATTGCAATAAGCAATGGCGTAGGGGCCCTTAGCTCAGTTGGTCAGAGCGGTCGGCTCATAACCGATTGGTCGTGGGTTCGAGTCCCTCAGGGCCCACCAAAACCGTTGTTTTTCAAAGATTCATAGTGTTCGCACACTGTATGTGCCGGGGTGGCGGAATTGGCAGACGCACAGGACTTAAAATCCTGCGGTAGGTGACTACCGTACCGGTTCGATCCCGGTCCTCGGCACCATTAATTGAAATGCCTGTACATAGAGAGTTCTGGATGACAGCGGTCATTGGCAGAGCTTTTTTTATTTTCTTCGGTATGGCAAGGAAGTGCCGTACGCTGTCATATCGCTTGATAAATGTAACGGAAGGGGAGGAAGCGGCTGTGGCGATACAGATTCAAGAAGACTGGGCAGCATTGCTGCATGATGAGATTAGGCAGCCCTATTTCAAGCAGCTATGGGGATGGTTGAAGCTTGAATACGAGCGTACGGTGGTATATCCGCCATTTGATCTTATCTTTTCGGCGCTCCATTATACTTCTTACGCGGACACGAAAGTGGTCATTGTAGGACAAGATCCGTATCATGGACCTGGACAAGCGCATGGATTGAGCTTCTCCGTGCAGCCGGGCGTGCGCATTCCGCCCTCGCTCGTGAACATGCTGAAGGAGAGCGCGAGCGATATCGGCACGACGATGCCGCAGCATGGCTGTCTCATACCTTGGGCGAAGCAAGGCGTGCTGATGCTCAATACAGTGCTGACCGTGCGCCAGGGGCAGGCGGCATCCCATCGCGGGATGGGGTGGGAGCGATTCACCGATCGTATTATTCAGTTGTTGAATGAGCGGGAAGAGCCGGTTGTCTTCGTGCTGTGGGGCTCCTTCGCCCAGGCGAAGCAATCCATGATCGATACGAGACGGCATGGAATCGTCAAAGGCCCGCATCCGAGCCCGTTGTCGGCACACCGTGGTTTTTTTGGCAGCCACCCCTTCTCGCAGGTCAATGAATGGCTGCGCTCGCGAGGAGAAACCGAGATCAATTGGCAGCTTCCTCCCGTTTCGGATATTCCGGCCGAAGATTTGCCGCAGATTGGATAACACGCCGGGAAGGAACGGAAGCCCTCTGTCTGGGATGGATGCGAATCCAACGGACAGAGAGCTTTTCCGCTAGGGGCGGACCGACTGGAGCAACGATATGGAAGCAACTAGCGGGGCAGGGATTTATAATATGTTGACAAGAGCCCTGCCCGATGATATACTATATCTATCGATGTGTTCTGATAGCTCAGTAGGGAGAGCACCATCTTGACAGGGTGGGGGTCGGCGGTTCGAGCCCGTCTCAGAACACCATACTATTTCCGACGATGTCCTTGAATATTCAAGGGCTTTTTTATATTTTTAGTCCTCTCACGGTTCAGGCCTCCCGCCTCGAGTTGTTCATTAAACAGTAATGTTCTCTAAGTGCCTCACTCTCTTATGGGCAGTATCCCAATGCAGGGAAGCGAAGTACTCTGTCTTGCCTCTTATGGCCAATATCCCAATAACGCAGGGAAGCAAAGTGCTCTGTGCCTGCCTCTTATGACCAGTATCCCAATAACGCAGGGAGCAAAGTACTCTGTCTGCCTCTTATGACCAGTATCCCAATAACGCAGGGAACAAAGTACTCTGTCTGCCTCTTATGACCAGTATCCCAATAACGCAGGGAAGCAAAGTGCTCTGTGCCTGCCTCTTATGACTAGTATCCCAATAAAGCAGGGAAGCAAAGTACTCTGTCTGCCTCTTATAGCCAGTATCCCAATAAAGCAGGGAAGCAAAGTACTCTGCCTGCCTCTTATGACCAGTATCCCAATAAAGCAGGGAAGCAAAGTACTCTGCCTGCCTCTTATGACCAGTATCCCAACAACATAGGGAAGTGAAGTCTCCCTATCTGCCTTTTATAAGTAGTACTCCCACTACTCAGGAAAGGTGACTTGTTGGGCTCCTGGTAGGTTGAGGGCTTCATTGCAAGGTAATGTGGGAACCTGACTCATTGGGAGAATGAGCATAAGGACACCAGCGATGGCCACCCTGAGTCAACGGGAGATTGTGCAAAAGAACGAGAAACAGACCACCCTGAGCCAATGGGAAATGAGCAAAAGAACGAGAAAAACTACCTGAGTCACTGGGAGAACGGTCGAAAGCACCGAACAGACCACTTGACCACAAAAGTAATGGAAGTGATGCGGCAGCGTCACGGGAACCGATAAGGCATAAAGAGGTGCGATGAGCGAAGGGGAGAATACTTAAAAGGCTAAGAGCAAGCATCCAAGACGGCGATGGGATAGGGAAGAGGTGCTCATACATCAGGCCATTCGAAGGACGAAAGGAACGGAGCGATATCTGGGAGAGCAGGTTTAAAAGCATAGGGTTCAGGGGAAAATGCCAATAGTGATTTTTCAAGTTGCGGAGCATTCGGAGGTATTACGGATGAATAATCGCATGCAGTGGCTGGTCTTTATGGCAGCGCTGCTGAGTGTCCTATTGGTTGCTGTCGGCTGTACCGCCTGGGCTCGCGGCGCGGCTCCCTTGCCACAGCCGGATCGTCTTGGACCGTCTACTCCCGTTATTCAACAGGATGTGTACGGAACAGGCGTCCGGGCCCGTGTCTACTCGCCTTAACCGAGAGCCAGACAGAAGGCCTTGTTCCGGTCCAGAAATTCTACTTTCTGCGGCGCGGGAACAAGGCCGTTATTGTGATGATTAGGGCTTGGCGACGGCGCCGCTGCCGCCCTGCTCTTCTTCACGGGCTTGATCGGTATCAAGGAATGTCGTCTCCTCTTCCCATCTGCGGGAATAGGCCTTCTTGGTGACGAACAGACATAACCAAATCGTAAGAATGAAGAAAATGACCGATACAATAATGGTGACCATTATTGAATTCAATGCGTTCCCTCCTTCAAATCGCTGTGAGATGGATCACAACTAACTATACATGAAATCTAATTTTTTGTATAATGATATCTTATCTAAAACCGAAAAATTGTGCATAATTTTGACAATTGGTTGACAAGTGAGGAAGGTGCAGCTATGGCAGCAGAAGTGATTGAAGTAAAATCCGAAGGACAGCTTCAGCAATGTTTGGAAATTCGCAAGGAAGTATTTGTGGAAGAGCAGCAGGTCCCGCTGGAAGAAGAGATTGATGAGTTGGATCACCTGGATGCGGAAAGCAATCATATCCTCATAACGGTAGACGGACAAGTCGCGGCGACCGGGCGGATTAAATGGCTGGATGAGACGACAGCGAAAATGCAGCGAATCGCTGTATTGAAGCCATTCCGCGGGAGCGGGATCGGCCGTTCGCTCATGGTTGCGCTGGAGCAGCTTGCCCGTTCCATGGGAGCGGAGAAGAGCGTGTTGGACGGGCAGTGCCAGGCGGAAGGATTTTACCACTCTCTTGGCTATGTGACCGTATCGGAAGAGCCATTCTATGATGCAGGCATTTTGCATGTCCGCATGGAGAAGAAGTTGTAATACTCCCCAGGTCTCCGGGCAAGCTAAGATGGTCTGCTTGATGCAGAACATCTTCTTCAGGAGGCGCAGCGAATGGACAATCGAGAGATGATCGTAGCGGTGCAAAAGAACGGGGATGGCGATCTGACCGCATTCCAGACAAGCACAGGAAGACAGCTGTCCTACGAACAGGCTCTGAATGAGGTTCAGGCGGGGAACATTGCCGGGGTCAATGTCTTCAAGGGCAGAGATGGAGGGATGTATCTGCGCGGCGACGCAGATGGGGACCCGACGAATAATTTGGATAATCTGCCGCTGTTCTGATAGGAGGAACGGCAGGGCAATAAAACACCGGCAAGCGGTGCGCGACTGCGCTGCTTGCCGGTGTTGTGTCTGTTATGGAATCTCCATCCATTCTTGCTGCTTCACGAACCTCATTCGCCCCGTCTTGCCTTCGAAGGCATCCCGCTCATCTCCATAATGCATCAGCCACAGCCTTTCCTGAATGAAATCCGGCAAGGTGAGCAGATCGTCAAGTCCCGCATGTACCTCGGCTTTACCGAGCAGTTGACAATCGTGGAAGATGGTCATTACTCCTTGCTTCTCAACGAGCCAACGGAGCAGATCGGGCTGGAACTGCATATCCGCGCTGTAAAAAAACGTGTCATTGAACAGAAAGGAGAAGCTTCGTTTCCCGGGAATGTGAGGGGTCTCCAGCAGCTTCACCTTCAGACCGGACAGTAGCTTCAATGTCTGGCCAGGTTCTATCGGATGCACCTCAAACGCATCCTCCAGGCAAGTCAAGCCCTCTTGCGTCAGCCCCCCCTTGAGCGTATGCTCCCAGAGCGGACCAACGAGCGGGGCGGCGATGAACAGCTTCGGCTTGCGATGGTACCGGAATTTCATCTGGAATGCGTATTCCTCCAGCCCGCCCACATGATCACCATGAATATGACTGATGAGGACTCCGTCCAATTCATCGAAGGATACGCCCAAATGATATAGAGCTTGCGGCGCGGTGATACCGCAGTCCACCAGCAGCTTGCCGGTTTTCGTATATATTAACGCATTATTATTAAAATATTTTTTGGCGAAGGCACTTCCTGTGCCAATCATTTGTATGCGCAGTGTCATCCAATCCCTCCGTAACCGTCTGTCCCCAAATTGTCAGCATGATTTTGCTTTTACTCTAACACCTGCATCGCCAATTCACAAGTCAACGGGCGGGCAGCAGCAGAGAAAGCGGGAACGGGGCGCCGGAAAAACACCGGAAACGAAAGGTTTTTTCCGCAACTCTCCATGCTCAGCCGAGTATAACTTAACAACAAAGCAGTTGGAGGTATCGCGATGAATTGCAGAAGAATCGTAGCATTGGCTCTGCTCGGTACCATCATGAGCGGGACATTCGCATCGGCACAAATATCGGCACAAGAGGCTGGACCGACTGTCGTGCAGGGGGAGAAAGTCCAGGTCGTGATGAATGGAAGCACGCTTCAGGATGGGGGTATTATGTTTGAGGGACGGGCGTTTTTGTCCATACGCCAATTGAGTGACGCGCTGCAGGCGTTCGTCACTTGGGATGATGCCAGCAAGAAGGTTGTCATCGACAAGCCCAATGTGGATTTGCTGTTATTTAAGGATAATTCATTGTTCGGCAAGGTTCCGACAGGCAAGACTTCTTTTACCGTGTTGGCTCAGATCGACAGTCTGACCACGCCAGTGGACACGATAAAGTTCACGATTACCGATCCCAAAGGAAACAAGACAGACATTCAGGAGTCACCCGTCGAAGATAATAAGGAAGATAACTTCTGGTTCCGCACGAATGAATTCAAGTACGATTTCAAGACGAAGGGCGACTATCTGATCTCCTGCTATCTGAAGCAGAAGAACGGGGAATATACGCTGGTCTCGCAGAAAAAGCTCCCGACTGTCTAATGCGCCAGTTCTATTGGCTTCCCAATAATATGAAGCTATGAACGGATCATCCGCCGTCTACATACCAGACATCGCTCCTGCTTCGTTGACCTGACCTTCAGAAAGTGGTACGATACGGAAGTGTAACCAACACATTACCTGAAAACAAAGGAGATTCACGCATGAGCGAACATCAACATAATCATGACCATGACTGTGGCTGCGGACATGATCACGAACATGACGAATTGGTCGTTACACTGGTAGATGAAGAGGGCAATGAGATCGATATGGCTCTCGTTGAGACGTTCAATGTAGGCGAGCAAGTATACGCTCTGTTGCTGGAACGCAACAATCCGGAAGCGGATGGCATCATTGTGCGCGTAGACGAAGAGGATGAAGATATGGTACTGAATCCGATCGAAGACGACGAGGAATGGGAGCGCGTCCAGCAAGCCTACGATCAAATGGTTGCTTCTCAGGAAGACTAATCTGAACAAAGCAGTTCTTCAGCGGCAGGTCCGTTGAAGACGATGAAGCTCCGAGCGGCCGCTCGGAGCTTTTTTGCTGCTATCACGTATGTAATCTGCCGTTGTTGCTCGGAATTATTTCCGTGGATTGAAGTACATGGTCCTGCCGTTGAACAAGGTTAATTCAGCCTTCCATTTCTTGGCTAAATATTTGCATAGCTCGTTGCCTTTCGATTTGTCCCCATGGGTGGCCCCTTCCGGGAGGACGACCTGGATGTGGGAGCGGGGCGGATCTCCCTCCTTCGTCCCGGTGCCGAACACGATATAATGATATTGGGGAGAGGTTCCCTTCAGGTAGAACCAATGGTCCTCCTGTTCAGGCTTCGTCTCGATCGTATACGGGAACGCGGCGTCGGCGTATTCCCATCCCAATTGCTCTCCGGTCAAGCTGGTCTGGTGTCGGTAACTGAGGAGCTGTTCTTTCAGTTCATCCAGTGTGACGGATGGTACGGCCGATCCTTCCACAAATGTAATGAATGCGCTTTGGCTCATCCTTCCACCTCCATGCAACCTCGGATCATCCTCATCATATCATCGCGCCCACGCGTTGGCAATATTTACATGAGGTATCGGAAATAGCCGATCTGTTCCTATTCCATACAGGACAAGCCGCCCATTGCTGGACGGCCTGCTGCTTTAAAAGATCGCGGTTTCTTCCACGATGACTTTGACGTATTCTATATTTCGGTCTTCCGGACCTTTGACAGGCAATCCGATGTCGACGTGGTCCCGGATGTAATCGATATTTTGCTGCGAAATGACCTCGCCCGGCAGGAGAATCGGAATTCCAGGCGGATAAACATAAATAAACTCGGCAATAATGCGTCCAGCAGACTCCTTGAACGGGACGACTTCCGTATCGGCATAGAACGCATCCCGCGGAATGAGCGAGAGCTGCGGTATTTCCGGAATTTTAACGATGAGCTCCTGCACTTCGTTTTTCTCGAAATGCGTTGCAGACAGCTCTCGGAGAGCATCCAGCAGCGTCGCTATCGTTTCCTTGGAATCGCCTGGCGTCACGAGGCACAAGATATTGTACATATCGCTAAGCTCTACTTCAAGCTGGTAATGATCCCGGAGCCAATTTTCCGTCTCGTAGCCTGTGATGCCTAGATGGCGCACATGAATGGTCAGCTTGGTCGGATCGAAATCATAGGTCGCTTCGCCGCCAAGAATGTCTTCCCCGAAGCAGTACAAGCCCGGAATCGTATTGATCTGCACTCTCGCTTCCTCAGCCAGCTCAATGGTCCGCTCCGCGATCGCGTGGCCGTTCAGGGCCAGATTGCGGCGGGACGTATCCAGAGAAGCGAGCAGCAAGTAAGAAGTCGAAGTCGTTGTCAGCATGCTGAATATGGTCTGGACCCGGTACGGATTGACAAGCCCGTTCTTGACATTGATGTTGAGAACCGAGCTCTGAGTCATGGAGCCTCCCAGCTTGTGAACGCTGGTCGCCGCCATATCCGCGCCCGCTTCCATCGCCGATATCGGCAGCTTCTCATGGAAGTGAATCAGGACGCCGTGAGCTTCATCGACCAGCACCGGCACGTCGTAGGAATGGGCCAGGTCGACAATCTCCTTCAAATTGGCGCAAATGCCAAAATAGGTTGGATTGATGACCAGGACCGCTTTTGCATCCGGGTGCTTCTCCAGCGCGCGGCGGACCGAACGGGTCGTGATGCCGTGATCGATGCCGAGATTGGCGTCCCTTGCCGGCGATACGAACACCGGGCGCGCCCCGGCGAAAATAATGGCCGTCATAATCGATTTATGGATATTGCGAGGCACGATAATTTTGTCGCCAGGTGAACAGACGGACATAATCATCGTTATGATGGCCCCGCTTGTGCCCTGTACGCTGAAATACGTATAATCTGCGCCGAAGGCATCCGCAGCCAAGGCTTGCGCTTCGGCGATGACGGCTGTCGGCTGGTGCAGATCGTCCAGCGGAGCAATGTTGATCAGATCTATGGAGAAGGCATTATCTCCGAGAAAGTCCCGGAATTCGGCATCGCTGCCGGCGCCTTTTTTGTGTCCCGGAATATGAAATTGAACCGGATTCCGGGCGGCATGCTCCTTCAAAGCGGTAAAAAGAGGTGTCCGATGGTGGTTCATCGCCGTAATCACAACCTTTCTTGCTGAAAATGCAGATATGTCTGCGTACCTTGACGCAAACAATGATAAGTTTAACAAAAACGTTTCGGAATGCAAGCAGTTTTTCAGGGATGCGGAAGAGTGTGACATTTGTCGCATTTTAGTCATTTTCGTTGATTACCAATTATGTTAGGATGAACGTATACATAGGAGGGAACTGTCTCATGAAAAAACAAATGACTGTCGTCGTGCTCATGCTGATGATGGTATTTATCGGATTCGGCATCGTCATTCCGGTTCTGCCGATGATGATTACCGATGCCGGCGCGAGTGAAGTGCATCTGGGGCTGATGCTCTCGCTGTACTCGCTCGTATCCTTTATTCTGTCCCCATTGTGGGGAGCGCTATCAGAAAAAGTAGGCAGACGCCCGATCATCCTCATCGGAACGCTGGGCTTCAGCGCCAGTTACGCGCTGTTCGGCCTGGCGGACGGCTCTCTGTGGATGATGTATGCCTCGCGCTTGCTCGGAGGCTTGTTCTCTGGTGCGGTGACAGCCGTCATCGTCGCATACGTTGCTGACATTACGCCGCCGGAGCGGCGGACGAAGGGAATGGCGATGGTCGGAATGGCGATCGGTCTCGGCTTCACGTTCGGTCCTGCATTCGGGGGCATTATAAGCAAGCTCGGACATAACGCGCCCTTTTTTGCCGCATCGGCGTTGACGCTGCTGACCTGCTTGCTCGGCTTCGCCCTGCTGCAGGAATCGCTGCCGAAGGAGAAGCGGATGCAGCCGAGCGAGGCGGCGCCTTCCCGCTGGACGGCCTTTACCGGCATGATGAAATATTTGTATGTGCTGTCCTTCTTCGTGACCTTTACGCTAGCAGGGCTGGAGTCCACCTTGCTCTATTTCCAGGCGGTCCGCATTCCGGATATTACGGCCGTTGACATCGGCTTCATGTTCTTCTACTGCGGCCTCGCCGGCGCGCTTGTACAGGGCGGAATTGTGAGACGTTATATTAAGAACGGAGCGGAAAAGAAGACGATCGGCGCCGGGCTGGTCATTTCCGCGCTCGGCTTTTTCCTCCTGCTGCTGTCATCGAACATGGTGAACGCGACAATATTTTTATGCGTCTTCGGAATCGGCAATGCGCTGATCCGGCCATGCGTCACATCCCTCATCACGCAGAAGACGACGGTCAGCCAGGGGGTCGCGTCGGGTCTCAATTCATCCATGGACAGCTTCGGCCGCATCGCCGGACCGCTGCTGGCCGTTGCCATCTTCAAATGGAACGCCAATCTGCCTTATATCATCGGCGGCATCTTGTGCTTGGCGGCCATCGGCTTGCTCGTTCGCTTCTCGGTGGCGGAACGGGCGAAGGCCTCTGCCGGAACTTCCATTTAGTCCCTCCATCTTGGACGGCTCACAAGATTGGACGCAAGGATACAATAAGGGTGATTCTCCCGCATGAAGCGCGCGGGGGAATCACCCTTTTCTCTGTGCTCCGGCTTGTCCTGTTAGCCATTGCCGCCGTAGTGGAGAAGTTGAGCTGGGGCTACGCCTCCAGCGCCAGCTTGTACAGCGGCATCAGCGCCGTCAGCGTGCCCCGGGCCAGCGCCATGAACGCTTCGCCGTCGGAGAGCACTGGATCGTGCGCGGCGATGTTCCGCCCAACGAGCCATTCCGCCTGCTTGACGTCACGGAAGCGGACAAGCATCTTCTTCAATTCCTCATCGCTGATATCGCTGACGCGGACGTTGTCTTTTTTCATATGATCCATCGAGATGACGAAGTCGGCCGGGACAAGCGAGCGGAACCGCTTCGTATCGTTCAGCATCATGCTCGCGATATTGCGCTTGTTCGCCACTTCATAGATGAAGGCCAGCCAGATGAACACATGGTCATCGAACAGTCCGACCTGGAAATGGGGCAGCGACTTGTAGCCGCGCTTGTTCGGACCGATGGCGAGCCACGTGTCCTTCGGCGGATTGACCGTGCGCCGGGCATGCTTCGCGATATGTAAAAACATCTCTTGGCCGCTCTGCACAGCGGCATCGCCGACAAGCTCTTCGCCTATCGCTTGGAACTTGGGCTGGATATGTTCGCGGATTCCTTCCATGCGAGCTTCGAGTCCTTCGGTACGGAAGACCTGGAAGTCGGCTGCGTTAAATCCGGTAAATGAAATGCTCATCGTTATCGTTCCTTTCGTGCCGGTGTAAGCCGATTATACCATAATCTGCACCAACTTGAGCGGCGCGAGCAATTCGAGTCAATAACCAAGTTACCGAATCATATGATGGAGTATACGATATCGTAAGGAGGGATTGCCGTGAACCGCAGTGATGAGGTGGAGTACCGGAATCTGGAGCTGCGCTTTGACCGCCGGCAAATCCAAAACCTCATTCGGGATCTGATACAGGAGGGCTATTCCTTGTATTGGAGCGAGAATGAGACATTGTTTATCGTGTCTATCCGAACGGGGCGGAAGCTGGTCAAATTGCGTTTTCAGCGCTTGCAGGATCGGTTCAAGCTGGTAGGCGATTATACGATTCGGGACGAGAAATTATCCGAGTTCATGGAGCGAATGATCGGGCATGTGCGCGGCCATGCGGTCGTGCGGCGATGCAAGGATAGACAGGTGCTGGTCGAAAATATTATGTTCGGCGAACGGATTCGCCTCGTGGAAATATGCGGACCCGAGCAGCGGGTGCTGTACCAGAAGCGGCCGGTCATTACCATGGAGGAAATGGCGCAGGCCTTCGCGTCGACGCAGGCGGAGGAACGGATGAGCGAGCTTCGGCTGGAGATTGATTATGCCCTCTCGGAATTGCACGAAGCGATGCGAACGAACGATGCGGAGAAGGCGGCGGAGTGCAAGGAACGGCTGGAGATTCTGCGCCGGGAGATGATTCAGCTGGAATGGTAATGTTGCGCTGCAGCCTTCGGCGGCCGGACACCCAATACCCCATATACACCCTTCCTTCCGCAAGATTTATATGGGGCGGAATGTTGCAGGGTGTATTCCTGTGCGGTACAATAGGCGTAATGTTACGCTATATCAAATTATAGATAAAGGGTGGAAGGACCATATGACGAAGAATCAAATTGGTGTCATCGGCCTTGCCGTAATGGGCAAAAATTTGGCGCTTAATATTGAAAGCCGCGGGTTCGCCGTATCTGTCTACAACCGTTCACGCGAGAAGACCGATGCGCTTCTGCAAGAGGCCGCAGGCAAGCAGTTGACGGGTACATATACCATTGAAGAATTCGTGGATTCCCTGGCTGTGCCGCGCAAGATCTTGATTATGGTTCAAGCGGGACAAGCTACCGATGCGACGATCGAACAGCTTCTGCCTCATCTCGATCAAGGGGATATTATTATTGACGGCGGGAATGCCCACTTCCCGGACACTCAGCGCCGCAGCAAATATTTGGAGGAAAAAGGCTTCCGCTTTATCGGAGCGGGCGTATCCGGCGGGGAAGAAGGAGCTTTGAAGGGGCCTGCGATTATGCCGGGCGGCCAGGAGAGTGCTTACAAGCTGGTGGAGCCGATTCTGACCTCCATCTCGGCCAAGGTCAACGGGGATCCTTGCTGCACATATATCGGACCGGACGGAGCGGGCCACTATGTCAAGATGGTTCACAACGGCATCGAGTACGGCGACATGCAGCTGATCTGCGAAGCGTACCATCTGTTGACGACAGTGCTTGGCGTTGATACGAAGGAGCTTCATTCCATCTTCACGGAATGGAACAACGGGGAGCTTGACAGCTACCTGATTGAGATTACGGCCGATATCTTCTCGAAATATGACGAAGAGACAGGCAAGCCGATGGTGGACATCATTCTTGACTCCGCCGGGCAAAAGGGCACGGGCAAATGGACAAGCCAAAGCGCGCTGGATCTTGGCGTGCCGCTGTCGATGATTACGGAATCGGTATTTTCCCGCTTCCTGTCCGCCTTGAAGGAAGAGCGCGTCGCGGCGAGCAAGGTGCTGCAAGGTCCGGCTTCCAAGCCATTCACGGGCGACAAGGCCGAATTTATCGAGAATGTGCGCAAGGCGCTCTATACAAGCAAGATCGTATCGTACGCACAGGGCTTCGCCCAAATGCGCGCCGCATCCGACGAATTTGGCTGGAATCTGCGCTATGGCGATATCGCGATGATTTTCCGGGGCGGCTGCATTATCCGCTCCCGCTTCCTGCATAACATCAAGGAAGCGTATGACCGGGATCCGGAGCTCAAGAATCTGCTGCTTGACCCTTACTTCAAAAATATTGTGGAAAGTTACCAGGATGCTTGGCGTCAAGTGGTTGCTGCGGCAGTCGCTTACGGCGTGCCGGTGCCGGGCTTCGCGAGCGCGCTCGCTTACTTCGACAGCTACCGCACAGAGCGGCTGCCTGCGAACCTGCTTCAAGCACAGCGCGATTACTTCGGCGCTCATACGTTCAAGCGCGTCGATAAGGAAGGAACCTTCCACTATAACTGGTTGTCCGAATAAGGCATCATAACGCCGGGCCCGCGTGGGCCCGGCGTTATTTACGGATTGCCATCCTGGTCCAGAAGCCCGTATGTTGCTTCGGCCAAATATTGGCGAATATGTTCCGATTTCTCGCTGAAGCTTACACCGCGAATGAGAAGCAGAGAAATTTCAGCGAAATAGCGGAAGTTTTGCAGAATCCGTTCCGGACCGAGACGGGCCCATGCTTCATCCTTCTCGGTAAGCTTGCTTTTCACGAAGTTCAATACCCACACGATGTCTTCTCTGCACAGAGGATGCTGCGTGTCCATAATACGGGCCATACGGGCGGATACGCTGCGCTGTGCGGAATGGGATTCCGGGGAGGGCAAGGTGGACATGCCGATTCACTCCTACGCGGCCTCTTCGATTGCCGATGATGCTTGTACCTTTCGATCAGGCAAGATGCATTATACCGGCTCAAGGCGCACAACATTCTTATAATCATCATCTTTATGTCGAAGGCGGTGATTTTATACATGGCGCCATTGTCGAACGGAAGATACGTATGCTATCATATGGGAAGTTTACGCCAGCAGGACGGAGGATAGCAGCATGAGCAATCGATCGATTGTACTTATCGGATTTATGGGAACCGGCAAATCAACCGTCGGCGCACGGTTGGCCGAGCAGTTGAAGCTTCGCTTCCGCGATCTGGACGAGGAGATTGTCAGCCGGACGGGACAGTCGATTCCCGATATTTTCGCGGAGCGGGGGGAGGCTTATTTCCGGGAGCAGGAGGGACGGATTCTCTCGCTGCTGCTGGAGGAGGAGGTTCCTCAGATTATCGCTACCGGCGGCGGGGCCGTCTTGAAGGAAGAGAACCGGAAGCGCATGAAGGAGCAGGCCACCGTGATTCATCTGACAGCAGAGGAGGCGACGATCGTGGAGCGGGTCCGCCAGGACCGGAACCGTCCGCTGCTGCAGGGCGATGTGGAGGAGCGGGTTCGCCGCTTGATGGCGGAGCGCCGCGGGCTGTACGACTTCGCTCATCTATGCGTGCCGACGGACAGCGAGTCCGTGGAACAATTGTGCGCCCGAATCCTCGTTTATATGGAACGGAACTAGTCCTCGGATTCCAGCTCGGTCCAGGAGAGCATGCCGCCTTCCAGATTCACGGCATTGTCCCTGCCGAGGTGCTGCAAATATTCGCACACGCGCTCGCTGCGGTAGCCGCTGCGGCAGATGAAGATGGTCTCTTCCGCCGGCTCGATCTCTTGAAGCCGTTCCGGAATCTCGTTCATCGGAATATGCTTGGCGCCGGGAATCATGCCTAGGGCAACTTCCTCATCCTCGCGCACATCGATCATGTTTAATGCTTCGCCGCGCTGCAGCCGGCTTCTCAGCACTGCGGCCTCGATCGTTTTGATGGGTGTCATTCGGGAACAAGCATCCTTTCTTCATGGAATGATTGAGTCGTCCTAGCTCATCTGAGCCAGGCGCTCAGTGAATATTATCATTATTATACGTTTAAATTTAAAGGAGTGGAAGCGCATGGACGTTATCGTAAAGCCGACATCCCGGCTGCAAGGTGAAATTCAGGCATTGTCATCCAAAAATTACACGACCCGGTATTTGCTTGCCGCCGGATTGGCGGAAGGGACGAGCACAATATACTATCCGGCCCACAGTGAAGATAGCGATGCCATGCGCCGCTGTCTGCGCGATCTTGGCGCAGTGCTGGAGGAGGACGACGAGAAGCTGGTCATTACGGGCTTCGGACGCCGTCCGCAACTGGCGGATCCGGCACATGAACTGAATGTGGGCAATGCCGGAGCCGTGCTGCGGTTTTTGATGGCCGTTGCTGCTTTGCTGCCGGAGGTGAATTTCATCAACGCCTATCCGGACTCGCTAGGGAAGCGTCCGCATGACGATCTGATTGCGTCGCTCACCCAAATGGGGGTGGACGTGTCGCATCGGGATGGCAAGCTGCCGATCACCATTCGCGGAGGCGAGCCGAAGGGCGGACATATCCGCGTCTCGGGAAGCGTCAGCTCCCAGTTCCTTAGCGCATTGCTCTTCCTCACTCCGCTCCTGGGCGAGGACAGTGTCATCGAGGTTGTGGACGATCTCAAGTCCAAGGTGGTCGTCGGCCAGACGCTGGAAGTGCTGGCTCAGGCCGGCATTCGTATCGATGCCCGCGAAGATCTGATGTATTTCCGGGTGCCGGGCAACCAAAGCTATGAAGCGAAGACGTATGTCGTGCAAGGGGATTATCCGGGCTCGGCCGCAGTGCTGGCGGCGGCCGCCGTCGTTCCTTCCGACATCGTCGTCAAAGGCTTGACCGAGGACAGCAAGCAGGGAGAACGCGCGATTGTCGACGTGCTGCGCATGATGGACGTGCCGCTGGAGCATACGGACTCGACGGTTCGCATCCAGGGCGGCGCTCCGCTGAAGGCAGTGGAGTTCGACGGAGACGCGGCGACCGATGCCGTGCTCGCGATGGTGGCGGCCGCCGTCTTCGCCGATGGAACCTCGCGCTTCTACAATATAGAGAACTTGCGGTACAAGGAATGCGACCGCATCACCGATTATGTGACCGAGCTTCGGAAGGCCGGCGCGGATGTGGAGGAGCGGCAGGCGGAGATTATCGTGCACGGGAAGCCGCAAGGCGTAGCCGGCGGAGTCGAGATCAATGCGCATTACGATCACCGGGTCATTATGGCGCTTACGGTGGTCGGGCTGCGTGCGCAGCAGCCGATTCGTATTCGCGATGCCCATCATGTCGCCAAATCGTACCCTCAATATTTTGACCATTTGCAAGCGTTGGGCGCGCAGGTGGAATGGGTGGAAGCATAACCTATTCACAAGGTTATGATAGTGGAAGGAGTGAATGAAAATGAGCTATGAGCACCCGCCCCAGGAAGAGATCCGCAAGCTGCTGAACGAGAGCAGCACGATAGCTGTTGTCGGTTTGTCCGATGACCCGACGCGAGTATCCTATATGGTCGCGGAAGCGATGCAGAAGAAAGGCTATCGCATCATTCCCGTTAACCCGAAGGCAGACAAGATTCTTGGCGAGACTTGCTATCCCTCGCTGAAGGACGTGCCGGTTCCGATCGATATCGTGAACGTGTTCCGCCGCAGCGAATATTGCGCGGACGTGGCCCGAGAGGCGGCGGAGGTCAAGGCGAAGGCCATATGGCTGCAGCAGGGGATTGTCAATGAAGAAGCGGCCCGTATCGCCGCGGACAACGGCATGTTCTGCGTCCTGGACTTGTGCATCAAAGTGCTGGATTCGATTCTGCTCCCGCATGGGAAGACTGGATCTTAGCAGATTCCGGGGCAGCGCGCCGGGGGTTCTCTTCTTATGCGGAACGAGAACTCCCGGCTTCTTCCTTTTTAGAGTTGTTCAAAAAGCATATGCTTCGAATTCTTCAGGCTGTTGGAAAACCCCTGTTTTTTATGAAGGGGTGGAGATTGTCCATTTTCCTACTCAAAACTTGGCACCCATAGCGTTTTAAATCGATTTTTTCTACTGAGAGACGAAATTCACTATATAAAAAATGAAGTGGCGAAAATTCCCATAGACTTCTCAATGGCCTGATTTCACGGGATCCAAGAGACCGCGTCGGATCCTGGGTGCATCATCGCCTTCAGGAAGCATCATTGCCTTCCGGAGGCATCGTTGCCTCCTTGGGCTTGAACGTGTGGAGGTAATTTGCTGCTATTTTACAGGAATTTCGGCTCAATAAGTCCACATCCCGAGGAATTGCTGCAAATCTACATCATTTTAGGCCCTTTTGCTTCAAGCCGAAGCAAAACGGGTTAAATTCCTGCAGATTTGCAGGATTCCCTTTCAGGTAAAGTCGTCCATATCGAATTGCTGTATTTGCGCAGGATTTCGCTTACCGAATAGGTGTCTGGAGAAATCGTGGAGTTTTGCGGATTTCGCTTACCGAATAGGCGTGTCTAGGGAAATGGTGCAGTTTTCAGGCCGTTGGAACACCTCTGTTTTTTTATTAAGGGGTGGAGATTGTCCATTTTCCTACTCAAAACTTAGCACCCATAGCGTTTTAAATCGATTTTTTCTACTGAGAGACGAGAGCCACCACATAAAAAATGAAGTGCCACAAAATCCCTTGGACTTTCTCAACAGCCTGAGTTCTTGCAACCTTCTCGGTGCTGAAAACCGTCCTTTTTGAACACGCACTTTATTTTATTTTGACAAAGCTCCGCGAAGCCCTTACCATTCTTGGTAGAAGGAGAGGATGTCCTTGAATCAGTTAGGGATTCTTCAGCAGTTGTCGCGGGCGCTCATGCAGCCGCTTATCGCGCTGCCGGCGGCGGCGCTGGCGCTGGCGTTCGGCCATCTTCTGGCGGGTGCGGGCTTGGAGGATACGGCCGCCCTGTTCGAGCTGACAGGCCGGACGATTTTTTATGTGCTGCCCTACATTTTTGCGGTCGGGGTTGCGCTTGGCTTGGCGAACAATGCCGGAGTCGCTGCCTTGTCGGCGCTGCTCGGCATCTTTATTTTCCGCCAGCTGCTGAATCAATGGAGCGGATCGGCCTTCGAGCCGACCGTATTGAACGGCATCATCTTCGGGATATTGGCGGGACTCGTCCATCAACGCTTCAAGGATGTGCGCTTTCCGGAATATTTGCAATTTTTCGGAGGCCAGCGATTTGCGGTGCTCCTTACGACCCTGTGCTCGATCGCCCTTTCCTGGGTGATGATTATGCTGGCTCCCTTCATGCAGCAGGGCATACAGTTTTTGGGACAGGAAATATTGGCTATGGGCGGATTCGGCGTCTTTTTGTACGGCGTTCTGCATCGGGTGCTGGTCGCTTTCGGGCTTCATCATCTCCTGAATAACCTCTATTGGTTCCAGGTAGGTACATTTACCGATGCCGAAGGAATGACGTACAGCGGCGATTTGCCTCGCTTTTTTGCGGGAGATCCGGCGGCGGGCGTCTTCATGGCCGGTCTGTATCCGATTATGATGTTCGCGCTGCCGGCCGTGGCGCTGGCCATCGTGCACGAATCGCGGGAGGACCTTCGTCCCAAAGTGCGCAAGACGTACATGACGGCGGCCTTGGTCTCGCTGCTGACGGGAATTACCGAGCCGATTGAGTTCGCGTTCCTGTTCGCGGCGCCGTACCTGTTCATCGTCCATGCGCTGTTGAGCGGGGCCGCGATGTGGATTACGGCCGAGATTGGCGTGCGGCACGGCTTCTCGTTCTCGGCTGGAGCGATCGATTATGTCGTCAATTTCCACCAGTCGAAGGGAGCGCTGTGGATTATCCCGATCGGCATCGCGTTCGCGCTCATCTATTATGTCGTCTTCCGCTTCGCCATCCAGAAGTTCCAGATTCCGACCCCCGGCCGGGTGGAAGGCTCCTTGCTCGACGATATGGCGAGCGATCTGCTCCACCGGGTTCCGCTCATTATGCAGGCGCTTGGGGGCAAGGATAATATTGCCGACATTCAGGCCTGCATTACCCGGCTGAGGCTTCGCGTCAACAATGACAAGCTGGTCGATCGCCATACGCTCCGCAAGCTTGGAGCGGCGGGCGTCATTCGTCTGGGCGGGGGGCATTTGCAGGTCGTCTTCGGCACCTATTCGGAGCTGATCAAGGATGAGATGGTGAAGCGGCTGCAGCGCAACTCGAAGCAAGTCTGGTTTGTCGCTCCGGTGCAAGGGAAGATGATCCCGATTGAAGAGGTGCCGGACCGCATTTTCGCGCAAAAGCTTGTCGGACAAGGAGTCGCCTTCTTGCCTGACAAAGGCGAGCTCGTCTCGCCCGTACATGGCCGAGTGCGCCATGTCTATCCTACTATGCACGCGCTAGGCATCGAGACGCCGGAAGGGTTGGAAGTCCTCCTTCACATCGGAATCGAGACGTCATCGTTGAATGGCGCCGGTTTTCAGGCAGTTGTACAGGAAGGTGATGAAGTGAGACCGGGACAGCTTATGATAAAATTCGACTACAACGAAGTGAAGAAACACTGCGCATCGCTCGCGACCCCGATGGTCATTACGAATTCGGATGCGGTCGCTTCCTGGAGCTTCGCGCCGTTCGCGGCGGTTAAGCGGGGACAGACTTCCGTCATGTCGGTCGTGCTGAAGGAGCATGCTAACGGAGGTGGTAGACGATGACGCAGAAGGTGGAGGGAATCGGGGCTTCCAGCGGGATCGCCATCGGCAAGGCGTTCGTGCTTCCAACGTGGGAATGGGACGTGCCGGAGGAGAAGATGGATCCGTCCGATCTGGCCCGCGAATTCGAGCGGCTGTACGAAGGCATCCGTTCGTCGAAGGATGAGATCGAGTTCATTAAGAGCGAGATTCGCGAGATGGTCGGGAATGAAGAGTCCTCGATATTTGACGCGCATCTGGCCATATTGGACGATCCGATATTTATGAATGAGATTCAAGGCATTATCCAGCGGCAGTACAAGGCGGCGGAAGTGGCGGTGAAGGAGGCTATCGATCACTTCGTCACGATGTTCGACTTGCTGGACGATGAGTATATGAAGGAGCGGGCGCTCGACATCAAGGATGTCGGCAACCGTCTGCTCAAGCATTTGCTGGGCGCGCCGGAGATTACGCTGCCGACCGATACGCAGCCATATATTCTGGTCGCGAAGGAGCTATCGCCGTCGCAGCTTGTCCATCTGAATCCGAAGAATGTGCTCGGCATCGTCATGCTGATGGGGGGGAAGACGTCCCATTCGGCGATTATGGCCCGGGCGCTCGGCATTCCGCTCGTTCTCGGACTGGAGGGGAAAATTACAAGGCCTGTCCAGACCGGCGATCTGGTCATCGTGGACGGGGAGCACGGCATCGTCTATATCGAGCCGCCGGAGCAGGTCGTGAAGCAGTACGAGGTCCGGCACGAAGCGTATGCGCGGGAGATGGACGAGCTGAAGAAGCTGGTCAAGCTCCCTGCTGTCACTCAGGATGGCCTGACGATCAACTTGTCGGCCAACATCAGCTCCACGCGCGAGCTGGAGATCGCCGATCAGAACGGGGCGGAGGGGGTCGGGCTGTTCCGGACCGAATTCATGTATATGGATCGTTCGTACCCGCCTTCCGAAGCGGAGCAATTGGCGGTCTACCGGGATGCAGCCGAGCATTACAAAGATTCGCAGGTCATTATCCGCACGCTCGATATCGGCGGCGACAAGCCGATGGAATATTTGAATCTTCCGGAAGAGGACAATCCGTTCCTCGGCTACCGGGCGATTCGCATTTGCCTTGACCAGCAGGAGTTGTTCAAGTCTCAGCTCCGCGCCATTCTCCGGGCGAGCGCGCATGGGCCGGTCGCGATTATGATCCCGATGATCTCGTCCGTGGAGGAGATCATCGCGGCCAAGGCGGTTCTGGAACAGGCGAAGGCGGAGCTGCGGGATGAAGGGCTGCCATTTGACGAGAAGCTGCCCGTAGGCATTATGGTGGAGGTTCCGGCTGCGGCCCTGATCGCCGATCGCCTCGCGGAAGAGGTTGACTTCTTCAGCATCGGCACGAACGATCTGGTGCAGTATACCCTTGCCGTTGACCGGATGAACGAGCAGATTGCGCATATGTATGATCCGTTCCATCCCGCCGTGCTGCGGCTTATCCGCCATACGATCGAGGCGGCCCAGGCCCGCGGCATCGGCATCAGCGTCTGCGGCGAGATGGCGGGAGACACGCGGGCCGTGCCGCTCTGGATCGCTCTCGGCGTCACGAAGCTGAGCATGTCCTCGCGCTTCATTCCGCGGGTGAAGGCGGCTATCCACCGCGCTACCCGAACCGGGAGCGAGCAACTGGCGGAACGCATTTTCGCGGCCCGTTCCAAGGCCGAGATCGATGAGCTGGTCGAACGGCATTTAACGTCGTGACCTCAATTCGGTAGGGCCTCCCGGCCTCTTCCTATGGAGATGGATCTGTCTCCAAACCAGAAAAGGCATGGTCCCCGGATAACGGGGCCATGCCTAAGATTGAAGACAAACTCCCGCGAAATACTGCAACCGAGGGCGTATTTTCCGTTTTTATCCATATTTACAAATTAGGAGATGGGCGGCCGGTTTTCCATGTCCCGCAAATCATCCGGATTCGGAGAAATCCGCATGAACCCCGACAAAATTCGGTGGTACGGATGCAACGGGAGCCGTAGCGGAGCGGCCAGTTCGGCGTGAAGCACCTTCTCGATATAGTCATGCGGATAGAAATGAAGCGGAATGAAGTCCGGCAAAGACGGTGCTGCGGAGAACCCAAATAATTCATCATTCAACCGCAGCGAGCCAATGGCGATGATCCGCCCAGGCGCGCCGATGCGCAGCCGCTCCAAGACGCCGTTCAAGGTCTGATAGGCTCAGTTTGCCAATACATCTTTATATATTCTTCTGTCGTTCCCGGCCAGAACGTCTGAAGCTCCGGGTCATTCACTCCGCCTAAGCTGCAGTCTCACCCACCACTTTAGGTCCTTGCTCCACAAAAGCTGCAGTATCACTCACCACTCTAGTTCCTTGCTCCACAAAAGCTGCAGTATTACCCACCACTTTAGGTCCTTGCTCCACAAAAGCTGCAGTATCACTCACCACTCTAGTTCCTTGCTCCACAAAAGCTGCAGTATTACCCACCACTCTAGGTTCTTGCTCCACAAAAGCTGCAACATTTCTTGCACCTCTGATTATCTTACTCTACCAATCCTGCAAGAATGCAGCAATTCTACCGACACGAGGTTGCGAAAAATAGGATTGCTGCAAAAATACAGCAATTCCTCTACGGCAAGGCGTAGAGAGCGTTTAAAGTGGCGAAATGCTGCAGTTTTGCAGGATTTCCTTAAAATTTCGCCTCTTGAGGCTAAAAATGCTGCGCCTGTGCAGCATTTTCATGCGGTACCAGCTCATGTGGTACCAGCTCATGCAGGACCAGCTCGCTGCAAGCGCAGACCAGCTTGCCCTAACCTAAGCTGTCCTGCCTTCCCCGCCCCCGCCATTCCTAACAAAAAGACTGTCGACAGGACTTTGTCGACAGTCTGAAGCATAGCCCCCCGGATACGGGTCCATGCCTTTCTGCTTGTCATGCGCTAGCTCAGCCTTCCGCCAGCTTGTCGCAAAATGCCTTCCCGTAAGCGGGAAGATCGGGCGGTCTGCGGGCCGATACGAGATGGCCGTCCACGACGACCTCCTGATCGAGCCACGTCGCGCCCGCGTTCTCCATGTCATCCCGGATGCCCGGCGTCGATGTCACGGTCCGGCCTTGAAGAATCTTGGCGGAGATGAGCACCCAGCCTGCGTGGCAGATCTGGCCTATCGGCTTGCCCGCCTTGTCCATACCGCGGATAATGGAGAGCACGCCTTCATAGCGGCGGAGCTTGTCGGGAGCCCAGCCTCCCGGCACGAGCACGCCGTCGTATGTCCCGGCATCGATATCCTCGAAAGCATAGTCGGATGTGGCGGGAACGCCGTACTTCCCGATATACGTCTTGCCGGCCTTATCGCCAACCAGATGCACCTCCGCCCCTTCTTCGCGGACGCGGTGAACCGGATACCATAATTCCAAATCCTCGAATTCCTCATCAACGAGCGCGATGACGCGCTTGCCGCTTAAACGCATAAAAATCTCAACTCCTTCGTACGTTGTATCGAAGAACCAACCTCCTGAGCAATCGAACGCGATCCGGGCCTTATTGCATCTTAACGGCTGTATTTCCATAATGAAGCCTATTGAGTCTTGGGGCGGAATCGCCTACGATTTTAACAGGGAGATTTGTTCTGCGGATGGAACTGTTCCTTATCTATTCATTACCATAACGTCAGTCGGATGAAGCTGTCAAATGATATCGGCCCTCCGGCAGCGGCCTGCTTTCCGCCAGGCTCGGCTCGCAGGGGGAGAGGCTGAACAGCCCAGACGGAACCGTGAGGGCGGACAGCGTCCAGATGATACATATCGGAGCGTATTCCATGCGATATGGCACCAGGTCCGGCGTAGGGGGCAGACAGAGAGAAACTGTGATGTAGGGGTGGTTGTATGACGAAACAATGTAACTGTGGCCATGAGATGCGGCTTGCTTTGCGCACCGTTATCCACGACCGGACAATACACATTCACGATGTGCCTGTGTTGACTTGCCCGCATTGTGAACGCTCGGAGCTGTACCCGGCGATCAAGCAGGAGATAACGGATATGATTCGCTGCCGCAAGGCCGGGCAGAGCAAGGAAGTATACGGCATGGAGGAGGAAGGCGAATCCGTGCCGCAGCACTATTTTTTCGAGGAGATGAATGAGGCGGCCAGCGTGCTGGCCGAATGCGCAGACGCGTTCGGGCCCGGCGATCTGCTTCCTTACGCAGAGCAAGTGATGAACGAGCGGATTAACAAGCTTCTGGATATGTACCTGCTGGCGAAGACGCTGGGGGATGAGGAATGGATGTCTGAGCTGCAAGAGCGCTTAAAACAGATTTCAGGTTTTAGTTTCTATCCAGATCGGGTTAAAATAAGTTAAGAGGCTCTAAGCCTACTGCACTCCCTCGGAAAAAAGCTTCCGGCGGGAACAAGGAGGATTCCCGATTGAGATCGATAGATACGGAACAAGCGCTGCAGGAATGGATAGATTCAACCAAAGAGCAGACCGCCGTCTTGTTCAAGCACAGCACCCGCTGTCCGATTAGCGCCCGGGCGAACGAAGAGATGGGCAAGGTGGCGGAGGAATTCGAGCCCCGGGGGATTGCCATGGGGCGAATTCTTGTCGTCGAGCACCGCGATGCGGCGCTCGCCTGCGCGGACAAGCTGGGCATCCAGCACGAATCGCCACAAGTCATCGTGATGAAAGAAGGTCAGGTCGTCTGGCATGACTCCCATCATGCGATAAATTTTGACAATGTAAGTTCGGAGTTGACGTCCTCCTCCCGCTAAATGACTCATTTTCAGACGATTGCAGTTGTAACATTGCGAATTTTCTGAAAATATCGTATCATGAAATGTAATAAAAGGGTCGTAACAAATTTTCGGTAATTGGAGAGAAGATTCGTGACGGTAACTATTTATGATGTAGCGAGAGAAGCGGGCGTCTCGATGGCCACCGTTTCCCGGGTTGTGAACAACAATCCGAACGTGAAGCCGCAAACGCGAAAAAAGGTGTATGAAGCGATTGAGCGTTTAGGTTATCGCCCGAATGCAGTCGCACGCGGACTTGCGAGCAAAAAGACGACGACCGTTGGGGTCGTCATTCCCGATATTTCCAATTCTATTTTTGCTGAGGTCGCACGAGGGATTGAAGATATTGCGAACATGTACCACTACAATATCATTTTGTGCAACGCAGACAAGAAGAAAGAGAAGGAAATTCGCGTCATCAATACGCTGCTGGAGAAGCAAGTGGACGGGCTCGTGTTCATGGGCGGTGTCGTAACGGAGGATCATATCCAGGCGTTCCGTACCGCATCCGTTCCGATCGTGCTGTGCGCGACGACGGACGAGAACGGCTCCATTCCTTCGGTAGACATTGATCATGAAGGGGCCGCATTCGATGCGGTTAACACCCTTATTCGCCACGGTCACCGCGATATTGCGATGATTAGCGGCACGCTTCAGGATCCGGCGAACGGATTCGCGCGCTTCCAGGGCTATAAGAAGGCTTTGGAGGGCGCAGGCATCGAATACAAGGAAGACCTGGTCCGTATCGGGAACTACCGGTATGAATCCGGCGTGGAAGCCATGAAGTATTTCCTCGGTCTGAAGAAGCGCCCGACGGCGATTTTTGCGGCAACCGACGAAATGGCGATTGGAGCGATTCATTGCATTCAGGACGCCGGGTTGAAGGTGCCTGACGACTTCTCGGTCATCAGCGTTGACAATATCCGCATGGCTTCGATGGTTCGTCCTCAGCTGACGACGGTAGCCCAGCCGATGTATGATATCGGCGCGGTGGCGATGCGCTTGTTGACCAAGCTGATGAAGAAGGAGAATGTGGAGAATTCACAGGTCGTTCTGCCGCACGAGACGATTCTTCGCTTGTCGGTCAGCCAGGTGAATGAGTAAGGCCGCAGCATGCCGGCGGCATATGAAGAGCCCCTATTATGGGGCTTTTTGTGTGTCGAGTCTGCTGCGATAACAAGACATTCGATCATGAAGGATTGAAGGGGGAAGGCGATATGGCAAGCGAAGCCGTAATCGGAATTATTGGCGCGATGGACGAAGAGATTGAGCGCCTGCTGCAGGCTGCGCAGGAAGTTGAGGAAGTGAAGGTAACGGGCATGACCTTTTACAGGGGGAACCTGGCGGGGCAGCCGGTCGTCATATGCAAATCGGGCGTCGGCAAAGTCAATGCCGCCGTCACGACGCAAGTGCTGATTGACCGCTTCGGGGCCAAGCAGGTGCTCTTTACCGGAGTAGCCGGCGCTATTCACCCGGAGCTGAACATCGGCGATATCGTCATCTCGACGTACTGCATGCATCATGATATGGATGTGACCGCGCTTGGCTTCGAGCCCGGGGTCATTCCCTTCCAGGAGACCTCCCGGTTCGAGGCGGATGGCGCCCTGATTCAGCTGGCCGAGCAGGTATGCGCGGAGCTGTTCCCGGGACGCTATCTGAAGGGCGGGGTACTGTCCGGCGATCAATTCATCGCCAGCCGCGACAAGGTCAAGGCGCTCTTCGAGACGTTCCCGGGCTCGGCATGCACGGAAATGGAAGGCGCGGCCGTAGCGCAAGTATGCCATATCCATGCGATCCCGTTCGTCATCATCCGGTCGATGTCGGATAAAGCGGACGGATCGGCCCATGTCAATTTCGCGGAATTCACGGTCGAAGCCGCGCTCCACTCGTACCAAATCATCGAGCGGATGGTCAGTCAATCCGCCTGATCATGCATGTCCGCGGCGATGTTCCTGACGGGAAGGCAGCGCGTTCCCATCCGGATTCCCGCCGCGGCTTGTCCTTCATCTTACATACTCCAGCGCCAGCTCCTTCACTTGCTCGTTCTTCGCTTCGATAATGGATCGCCGTGGCATCGGAGCCCATCGCGCCACGTCATCGAGCCAGGTGGACGGCAGCGGCACCGGAGCCTCGCCAGACCACCGAGCAATCCAGGCCTCTGGCAGTGGTGTCAGCGGCTGCCGCACCAGCTCGTCCTTCAGCGGATGCTCGCTCATCTCCAGCCACAGCATGCTCCAGGCGCGCGGCACGACTCTCCAGATGTCATAGCCGCCACCGCCGAGAGCCACCCATCTTCCTTCGCAGCTCGCATGTGCGAGCCGGTGGATCATCTTCGGCATCTCCGCATAAATACGCATGCTGCAATGCATGTGAGACAGCGGATCGAACGCATGCGCGTCGCAGCCGTGCTGGCTGATGATGATGTCCGGGCGGAAGCTTCGCGCGACCTGGCCGATCGTCTCCTCGAAGCAGTGCAGCCACGATTCGTCCTCTGTATACGGTTCCAAAGGCACGTTCACGCAAGCGCCGAATCCTTCCCCGGCGCCGCGCTCGTTCACGAAGCCGGTTCCCGGGAACAGGAATTTGCCCGTCTCGTGAATGGAATAGGTGAACACATTCGGGTCGGTATAGAAGCTCCATTGGACGCCATCGCCGTGATGGACGTCGGTATCGATATAGAGAATGCGGGCATTATAGTGCCTCCGCAGCCAGGAGATGGCCACAGAGGCGTCGTTATATACGCAGAAGCCAGCTCCTTTCTCGCTGAAGGCGTGATGCAGCCCGCCTCCCAGATGCAGAGCGTGGACGGAGCGGCCGTTCATGACGGCCTCGCAGGCAGCGACGGAGCCCCCCACGATCGCGCTGGCCGCCTGGTGCATGCCCGTGAAGTAAGGGGTGTCTTCCGTATGGAGGCCGTACTGATCGGAGCGGGCGACCCATTCCTCCGCAGGAGCGGCTTCGCTTAACCGCTTCACGGCCTCGATGTAATCCTCCCTGTGTATGTACCGGATCCACGCCTCCCAATCTGCCATCCCCGTGGCAGGCCGAACGATGATATCGTCGGAGAGGGCGCCGATGCGCGTCAATAAATCGTTGGTCATGACGAGGCGGCGCTGATCGAACGGGTGATCGGCGTTGAACCGGTACCGCAGCGCATCGTCATGCATGAAATATAGGGCTGTGTCGGCCATTCGAGCACCATCCCTCCCTTTTGCCATATTGATAAGATTGATTCAGTACATGAACCGCTGGCGGAAGCGCACGCGGTCGAATTGCTCCCGCGAGGAGAGCGGAACGTCCTTGCCGATGCGGACCATCAAGCAGTTGGCAGGGTGCGAGCAGATCTCCGGATCGTCCGTCGCATACCATACCATCCCGACCGATTCCATCAGCCGCTCCATCATTTTCCGGTAATCCCACACATTGAGCCGGGTGCCTTCCAAATCCCAATGCCAGTAGTACTCGGTCGTAAACACGATATAGCTCTCCATCTGATCGTCTTCAAACGCGGTAATAATCATTTTTTTGCCGAGCCCCAGCGAACGATACTCGTTGGCGACCTCGATGGCGCCCAGCTCGATGAGATCCTCCATGCCGCCCTCCGACCAGCGCTCCAGTTCGTCCGGATAGTGAAAGGTGACGTATCCGACGATGGTCTGGCCGTCCCGGGCCGCAATAATTCGTCCTTCCGGCAGCCCGGCGATCTCGATTAGCGCCTCCTGCTGTTCCTTCGGCCTTCGGAACGCGTTCAGGTCCGGGTGCATGTCCCATGTGCTCAGCAGCTCCGGCTTGACGGGACCTTCCACGATGATGACGCGATCTTCGTAAGGGATGATTTGCGCGTGATAACATTTTCGATGCTCCACACCCAGCAGCTCCTTTCGTCTCTTCCCTTGGTTATAGCAAAAAAAGGCCGTTTTGAAAAGGAAAAGAATAGGCTAAAAGAAAAACATATGCTATAATAAATCAAGCTTTAATAATTCATGAAATCTCCCCTTGACAGCACGATTCACATCAAAGTCAAATTTTTTTTGCAAGCTCCTGAAAACGGTTTTATTTGCGAATGAAGCAAATACTGGCATGACCAAACAACCAATCATGAACAGTCATGAAGTTAGGAAACAGGAGGATGAAGCGACAATGAGTAACGTGCAAGGAGAAATCATTACACCATCAGCAACAAGCCCGAACTTGAAAAATTACGAAGAGGCGGTTGCCAACTTCAACTGGGAGAGCGTGGAGCAGAATTTCTCCTGGGCGGAGACGGGCCGGATCAATATGGCTTACGAGGCGATTGACCGCCATGTCGATCAGGGCCGCGGGGATAAGGTGGCTCTGCTCTATAGCGATGCGCAGCGTGATGAATCATATACGTTCGCGGACCTGAAGCGCAAGTCCAATCAATTCGCCAATGTGCTTCGCTCACTCGGCATTCAGAAGGGCGAGCGGGTCTTTATTTTTATGCCGCGCACACCGGAGCTCTATGTCAGCGTGTTCGGCATCCTGAAGGCGGGAGCGGTTGTCGGCCCGCTGTTCGAAGCGTTCATGGAGACGGCGGTCAA
Organism: Paenibacillus dendritiformis; assembly: GCF_945605565.1. Classification (NCBI taxonomy): domain Bacteria; kingdom Bacillati; phylum Bacillota; class Bacilli; order Caryophanales; family Paenibacillaceae; genus Paenibacillus; species Paenibacillus dendritiformis. The sequence goes on from NZ_OX216966.1 coordinate 2,903,918, forward strand.
GGATCGCTTGCAGGACAGCGCAGCTGCAGCGATCGTGACGACGCCGGCGCTGGCCCACCGGGTGCCGCGCGCGGAGCTTCCGGAGCTAAAGCATGTCATTCTCGTCGGCGAAGACGTGAATACGGAGGATGGCTATATCGATTTCTTCGCCGAGATGGCGGAAGCGTCCGAGGAAGCCGAGATGGAATGGCTGGGCCGCGAAGACGGCCTCATTATGCACTATACATCCGGGTCGACCGGGAAGCCGAAGGGCGTCTATCATGTTCAAAATGCAATGATCCAACATTATCATACAGGCAATGTCGTGCTAGATTTGAAGGAAGACGACGTATACTGGTGCACGGCCGATCCAGGCTGGGTAACAGGCACATCGTACGGCATATTTGCGCCGTGGCTGCACGGCGTAACGAATGTGATCCGCGGCGGACGGTTCAGCCCGCAGGATTGGTACAACACGATTCAGAAATATAAAGTCACGGTATGGTACAGCGCGCCGACCGCGTTCCGCATGCTGATGAGCGCAGGGAACGATGTCATCGCCCAATACGATCTGTCCAGCCTCCGGCATGTCATGTCCGTCGGCGAGCCGCTCAATCCGGAAGTCGTTCGTTGGGGCATGAAAGTATACGGTCAGCGCATTCATGATACGTGGTGGATGACGGAGACGGGCGGACAGCTGATTTGCAATTATCCGGCGATGGCGCTGAAGCCCGGATCGATGGGACGTCCGGTGCCGGGCGTAGAAGCTTCGATTATCGATGATCAGGGGAACGAGCTGCCGCCATACCGGATGGGGAATCTGGCTATCCGTACGCCATGGCCTTCGATGATGCGCCAAGTATGGAACAATCCGGCCAAGTTCGAGGAGTATTTCCGCGTTGACGGATGGTATATTTCAGGCGACTCGGCCTATCGGGACGAGGATGGTTATTTCTGGTTCCAGGGACGGATCGACGACGTCATCAATACGTCAGGCGAGCGGGTCGGGCCGTTCGAGGTCGAGAGCAAGCTGGTGGAGCATCCGGCTGTCGCGGAAGCCGGGGTCATCGGCAAGCCGGATCCGGTACGCGGCGAGATCATTAAGGCGTTCATCTCTTTGCGGGAAGGATACAGCCCGTCGGATGAGCTGAAGGCCGATATTTCCAGATACGTGAAGGAGAACTTGTCCGCGCATGCAGCGCCGCGTGAGATTGAATTCAAGGATAAGCTGCCGAAGACCCGTTCAGGGAAAATTATGCGCCGTGTCTTGAAGGCATGGGAACTGAATCTGCCGACAGGCGATTTATCGACAATCGAAGACTGATCCGCATGGCGAAGAGGAGGCCCAGGGCTTCCTCTTCTGCTGCCGGCTAGAATAAGACAACAGCGATGGCTTCTCAGGATGCCATCGCTGTTGTTCGTTCGCAGAGCGCGAGGGTTCGCGCCAATTGTTATGGATTTTTGACTTGAACGGCGGAGGTCGGGCTCGATTCTCCGGCGCTGTTCACGGCCGTGACCCGGTACCATCCTGCTGGCGAGATCGTGATCAGCTCGAACTGTGCCGTCGGCGTAGTGCCGATGCGTTCATACGATCCACCGTCGGAGCTGTAGTAAATCACATACTCGCTCGGATTGTTGGACGAGGCGCTCCAGGTCAGCTTCAAGCCCATTTCCGTCAAGGAAGCTTGCGGATTGCCCGGCGTGCCCGGCGGGCTGTCTGCCTCGTCCGGAGCATCCGTCTCCGTTCCTTCATCCTGTCCGTCCTCGCCCGCGCTGCCGTCTCCGGGGTTCTGCGCATCCGGGCTGTCAGTGCCGGAACCATCCGGATCAGGCTCCACGTTAGCGCCTCCCAGCGTCACGGTCTGAGATGGGGCCGATTCATTGCCGGCCACATCGACCGCCGTTACATAGTAAGCATACTGATGCGAATTGGAGAAATACGTCTTGAATTGAGTCTCTTCTCCCGTCAGCACCGTTCCTTCTTCCCGCTTGAACGGACCGCCATCCAAGGAGCGGTACAGACGATAACCGACGACATCCGCTTCACCGTTCCGCGAGAACGAAATGCGCAGCGCCGTATCGCCCAATTCCTCCAGACTTACGCCGGACGGCGGCGATGGCGCCTTGCCGTCGTCCTTGCGCGGATCGACCTTCGCAGGCGCGTCGGTATTGGCGTCCTCCGGTAAATAGGAGGACAGCGAGCGCCGCTGGCTGCTCGAAGACAGATGGTTCAGCGCTTGCTTCAGCTCCTCGATCAGCTCTTGAATCGGCTTCTCGCGCTTCATGACCACTTTCTCGCGGGTCATATCGTCAGGCGTCGTATCTTGCGGGATATAGTTGACGCCGTCATACGTGATGTATTTCATCCTCTGCAGCGCATCTTCCGTCTCTGTCGGCACGAATTTCCGATTGAACAAATCCGTTACGTAGCGGCCGGCCTGCTTCGTCAGCTCGTTCGGAAGCTTCCCGCTCAATCCGGAGACGGTCATCCGCACAATGCCTTCAGGCTGGCTGAACTTCTTCGTCTCGAACACTTCCGGCTTCAATTTGTTCACTTCGTTCATTACTTTGGACCAGATCTCCGTGGAACGGGAATAGGCGTCCCGATTCAATACGTGAATCTGCTGGTCATATCCGACCCATACGCCCATCGTCACATCCGGCGTGTAGCCGATGAACCAGGTGTCGGCATAGTTCTGGGTCGAACCAGTCTTGGCGGCCACTTCCACTTGGCCGAACAGATCGAACTCCCACTGCACCCGGCGTCCGGTACCGCGAGGATCGGTAATGACGGTTTTCATCATATCCGTCATCAAATACGCGCTCTGCTCGGACACGACCGGCTTCGGATCGACTTTGTGCTGATATATGATTTTGCCGTTCGAATCGACGATCTTGGCTATCATGTACGGATCGTTATACTTCCCGCCGTTGGCGATAACGCCGAAGGCGTTGGTGATCTCTTCCACGGTAACGCCATAGCGAAGGCCGCCGATAACCCCGGTCTGGGCGTAATAATCTTCCGGCTGAATCGTCGTAATGCCGAGCTTCTGGAGGAAGTCAAGCGCCTGCTTGACACCCAGCTTCTCTATGTAGATCTTGAGCGCCGGCAAGTTAAGCGATTCATTCAGCGCCTTTCTCGCGGTAACGAGCCCCTGGTATCTCATATTCGCGTTGCCGGGAATATGGTAGCCCTTGGAACCGTCCTTCAGTACCATCGGCGCGTCATCCAGTATCGAGGCCGGCTGAATCAAGCCTTGATCCAGAGCTGGCAAATATGCGGCTAACGGCTTCATCGTCGAACCCGGCTGGCGCAACATCTGCGTGGCGAAGTTCATCTGCTCCTCATAGAAATCCCGGCCTTCGATCATGCCGAGGACTGCCCCGGTATGATGATCGATCATCATCGCAGCGACTTGCTCCAAGCCCTTCGTCTCGCTGTACGGAGAGAAGTTGCTCGCGTCATTGGCTACATTTTTCATGGCCTTGTAAATCTTCTTGTCAATCGTGGTATAGACTTTGTACCCGCCGTGGAGCAGTTGCTCCCGGGCGTTCTGCAGCAATTCCGCATTCTCGCGCTTGCGCAGATCGGCCCTCGTGAATTCCGGGTATTTCTGCAGGACAAGCACTTCAGCGGCAGCCCGCTCGGCTTCCAGCATCAGGTATGGATAAATCGCATATGCCTTCGCATTTGGCTTGGCGATGGAGCCCCGGATGTCAAATGCCAATGCTTCGTCATATTGCTGCTGCGTAATTTTATGCTCTTCGAGCATGCGTTTCAGTACTAGCTTCTGGCGCTTGATGGCTCTCTCGATGCCTTCCTCATTGACTTCTCCCTTGCCCGTGAACGCGGAATAGGCGGAAGGGAGCTGGGGAAGACCGGCCAAATACGCCGATTGGGCGATATTCAGCTTATCAAGCTTGTCGATATTGAAGATTCCTTTGGCCGCTGCCTTGATGCCGTACAGATTGTACCCGCTCGAGCCGTTCCCGAACGAGACCTTGTTCAAGTAAGCGGTCAATATTTCTTCCTTCGACAGCATGCGCTCGATGCGCAGGGAGAGAAAAATCTCTTTGGCTTTCCGGCTGTCGGTCCGATCCAAGGTCAAAAACACTTGTCTCGCCAACTGCTGGGTCAAGGTGCTCCCGCCTGTCTGCACCGGCTTATTCAGCACTTTTTGCATAACAGCCCGGGACAGCCCCCGGATATCAATGCCCATATGCTCGAAAAAACGGTTGTCTTCCGTTGCGATAAGCGCGTCGATAACGGTCTGCGGAATCTCATCCATGGTTACCGGCCGTCTGTCTTCATCGGTGCGAAGCTGGCCGATAGGAGAGCCGTCATTAAAATATACAAAACCTGTGAATGCATTTTCTTGAATCTTCTGCTCGATGTATTCCCGGGAACGAATCGGTTCATCCTTCACGAGGGAAGTGACGTAGCCGATGCCAGCACCGCCTACGAATAAGCAACATAGAATACCGAGCAGCATGAGCCACTTCGTGACGGTCCAGATTCGACGTCCAACCGACTTTTTTGGCCTCGGTTTATCGTCCTTTTCCGTCAGTTTCTCATCTACCATGCATTTTTTCCTCCTTATATTGCAGCGCTTTCCATTATACCACAAAAGTTGATTTGGTAGATGTTACTTTCCTTAGCTGCTTACAAAATGTATGTAGGTCATAAGAGGAAGGCGAAGCAAACGATTTGGCGAACGTGATCGGTTGTGTTATAAGTTAATTTATCTTGCAAAAACACGAATATGATAAAGGGATGACACAATCAGTAGATGTCCGGCATTGTACAGGCCAGAGAGCCGGCGGGTGGTGTGAATCGGCCGATGCGGAACAGAGAATTACAATTCTGGAGCATCGACTCAAAATCGATGATCCGAATGCCGAACTGGCACTTGGGGATGGAGATATCGTTACAAGTAGGCAAGTGCAAATTCGCGATAGTGAAGCTTGTATAATATAGGTAAGCATCAGAATAAGCAAGCCTCCGGTACCACGAAGAGAGTGGAGTTGGAGGCTTCCTGCTTAATTCTAAGGGATGCGGCTGTCTTTTTCTTTGCAGCTAGGTGCAATCCTGCGTTTGTACAGTAATTTCTGCCTTTCGGGCTCCTTCTAGATGAAATTACTGCAAATGCCAGGCTGTTGGAAAACCCCTTTTTTTCGGAGGGTGAGTACCTAATCGAAACTTGGCATTCAGAGCGTCATCGCCTTCTGGAGACATCCTAATCTCCTGGGGTTTTAACGTGTGGAGGGAATTGCTGCTATTTTACAGGATTTTCGGCTCAATGAGTCCACATTTCGAGGAATTGCTGCACGGCTACATCATTTTAGGCCCTTTTTAGCTAAGTCGAGGAGAAACGGGTGAAATTGCTGCAGTTTTACAGGATTCCCTTTCTGGTGAAGTCGTCCCTACCGAATTGCTGTATTTTATACGAAAATAAAAACGTTGAAGTAAGCACGACAGCCCTTTCAAAATGTATGAATAGAACTTTTTCGGGCCATTATTACTCTAAGAAAGCAAAAAAAGACTCACCCCCCGAAAATGATCACATCATTTTCAAAATTTAGCTTGTTTCGTTTTCAGTTAGTTGAAGTGCAAAGCCCAGCTCTTGGAGTTTCTTTACGTAAAAATTAGCTGTTCTTTGTTTAGACATGCGTACCTGCATGTCTATTTCTTTGTATGGCGTTCCTTCTTTCATCATGGCATAAATGATCTTAATTAAGAGATGTCCGGTTGCTACGCTTGCTGTTTTTTCGCCTCGTCGTTTCCGTATCCGTCTAAAGTGCTCACCTATTCGATTCCTTGACCTGTAATTTGCCCATGCCGCTTGCGTTATGCTACGTTTCAGATACTTGTTCCCTTGCAGGCATTTCCGGCTTTTCTTGCGCCCCGCGCTCTCATTATTACCTGGAGATACCCCTGCCCATGAGGTGAATTGCTCGACCGTGGGAAAACGCGTGGCGATATCCGGCCCCATTTCTGCAAATATAGCGGAAGCGCAAGACTTGTCAATTCCGGGAATGCTGTCTAAACACTCAATCTCTTTTCGATAAGGCTCAAGCTGTTCGTCGATTAATGATTCAATTTCTTGCAGTTCTGCTTCCTCGAACAGCAGGTGCTTCCAGTGTGCACGCATCATAACACGATGATGTCGCCGTAGCTGACCATTCAGAGCTTCAACTAACTGAGGCACTTTTGTTTTTAGCTTGGTTTTGACAAGTTCGCGTACGTCATCTTCTACGAGCACTTCTCCGTCCATGAGCTTTTCCAGAAGCAGACGCCCGGATACGCCGAACAAATCGCTCATAAAACTCGTAAGCTTGATGTTTCCGTCTTGAAGAATTTTATGGATACCATTCTCCTCAGAAGCAATGGTCACCACGATTCTCAGACGATACCTCGTTAGATCTCGTAAATCCCGCAAATGCTGCGGCAACACCACGCTTGGTTGAATGAGACCACAACGATGAAGTTGTGCAATCCACTCCGCATCTTTCTTGTCTGTCTTACGCCCTGGTGTATTCTTGATTTGTTTAGCGTTAGCCAACACTAAATGGCAGCTAGACTCCAAAATATTCCATACCGGTTTCCACAGCACACCTGTGCTCTCCATGGCTACTTCTTTACACTCATGTGCGTTAAGCCAGTCTTGAAGTCGGAGTAGTTCGGTAGTCGTTGTTCCAAAGCTTTCGATGACTTTCTTGGGCTTGGATTCTAAATCCCCGTAAAGGATACAGGCAACTACCGTTTTTTGATGGACATCTAATCCGCAACAGCATTCGCGTACGGCATCCATGCTTGCACCTGCTTTCATGTGTACTAACAAATCATGCGATCTGAATAAAGAAATTTTATACACGCACTTGGGTGTGCATTGGGCGGTTCTCGCGATCGCAATTGGACGGTTTGTGCAACAGGGTCGTACCCCAATAATACAGTCGTCCTTGGATTTGTTAGTCTCATGATTACCATCTACAGTAACTTTAAAAGTTTACATCTACCTATTTTCATTCTGGGGGGTGACGTCGTAGACGTCATGGGGGTTTGTGCAGGATTTTGCCTACTGAATCAACGTGTCTTGCGAAACCGTGCAGTTTTGAGGACTTCGCCTATCGGATAGACATTTCATTGTGCAGTTTTCAGGCACTTCGATCAGATAAAATTTTTCTACTGAGAGACAGGTCCTGATGAAGTGTCCAAAAATCCTTAGGACTTTCTCAACAGCCTGAAATGCGCATCTTTTTCGCTTATTTCCTCATATTTTTTTAAGTGATATAGTGGAAATTGCTGCATTGGCGCAGGAACTTCATCACGGGGCTGATGCGCTTACGATAATGCTGTAGTTTTGCATGATTATTTGAAACAACCTTCTAAACGAATACCGTTCCCGGTGTTCAGCGCCAACAAAAAAGGACGCAAAAAATCGCCGTCCATACGGAACGGCGATTCGCTGCCTCAAGATGAGAATCTTAACGGCTGTAAAACTCGACGATTTGCTTCTCGTCGATCTCTTGGGACAATTCTCCGCGCTCTGGCAGGCGGATGAACTTGCCTTCAAGAGCAGCTTCGTTGAATTCCAAGTAGTTCGGAAGGTGATGACGGCCTTCCATCGCTTCTTTGATTACTTTCAGGCTGCGGCTTCTCTCGCGAAGACCGATAACGTCGCCTGGAGTAACAATGTAGGATGGGATGTCGACTTTCTTGCCATTCACCGTAACGTGGCCATGAGCAACCAATTGGCGCGCGCCTGCACGGGAGTTCGAGAACCCGAGGCGGTAAACCAGGTTGTCCAGACGGCTCTCCAGCAGGAACATGAAGTTCTCACCGGCGATGCCTTGCATTTTCGCTGCACGATCGAACAAGGTGCGGAATTGCTTCTCGCCCAAGCCGTACATGTGGCGAAGCTTTTGCTTCTCTTGCAATTGAATAGCGTAGCCGCTCAATTTTTTGCGCATTCCCGGACCATGTTGTCCTGGAGGATAAGCGCGGTTTTTCAATTCTTTGCCTGTGCCGCTCAGAGAAATGCCAAGACGGCGGCTCAATTTGAACTTAGGACCTGTGTAACGTGCCATATGAAAGTTGACTCCTTCTCAAACGAAATGTTAGATAATGGGTCGCTTTGCGCCGATTCCCATCCTCATGCCGATAGCGATCAGCTCCGGTACGGGGTTTCAGCCGCTGCCCGTCCGGCGATGGAAATACGTGAGGGTGACACAACAGTTCTCCCCTTATACATCTAATAATTCTATAAGATCATCGGGCCGAATGTCAAGACGGTCTGCTGCAAATCTCGTGCTTTTCAAAGTTTCTCGCTAATCATAGAAAAGCGGCAACGATTCGACAAGATGCGGCTTACATAACCGTAGATCTTTCGACATAGTTCTTATGACCTAAAAAACTTTTAAAGGTTGTGTGGAAGTAGTACATTTTAGTAGAAATATATTGTATGATAGTAGGAGACCACCCTTTATATAGAAGGAGAAGAGCATGACGGAACGTCTAGTCCATCACCAGCCAATCGAATCGGACAAGAAGGTTGCAGGGACGAACGGTCCAGTTCCGAACGGAACCTGGGATCCGCAGCCTCTATCACGGGACAGCTGGGTGCTGCAGCGGGATGTGAACGTTCACGACTTCCCTTATTTGCAGCCGCTGCTGCAATCCGCCTACAAGGAATGGGTGGATGATCTGCCCGCCCGTGCCTGTGTCTTGCGAGGCCGCATGGCGTTATTCGACTATGCGGGCAAGTGGATGGCGGGCGACTCCGAATTAGCCGGCGAAGCTGCAGCCAATCTCGCAGCCGCTGCCGCGCTCCAGGAACGCAGGCTGGCTCTCCAGACGGGATTCGGCTTCTTCTATGCCGTCTGCCCGCTGCTGAACGAGCGGGATGAGAGCTTCGCCGCAGTCGTATGCCGATTGGACGGGGAGCCGGATGAATCGTTCTCCGCAGGCATGGATGCATGGGTTTATGGACTTCGAACGCACTTTTACCGGCAATTCGAGCTGGTCTTTGTAGACGAGCTGGCGCGAACGCTGAGAACGGCCGAACGGGATCTGAAGCGCCGCGACGTGCTGCATGGCGCTATCCGGCATATGCATGACCGCATTAATGTCGATGCCGTATTGTCGCAGATTATGAGCAGCGTCGAGCAGCTGGTTCCGGAAGCGCGGATCGAGGTTTATTTGTCCCAGGATCACATCAGCTCGAATCCGAAGGTGAAGCCTTTATTGTTCCAGCCGGGAAGCGACGGCGTCGTGCGTCAAGCCTTCATGAAGGGAGAAGTATGTTATGAACGTGACGGAGCGGACAGTGATACGGAAGTAGGGTTTGCGCTGTGCGGCAAGCAGGGAGCCTATGGCGTGATTAAGGTCAGCTTTCCCGGGATGGCGCCGGATCCTTCTGATGTGCAGCTGATTCAGCTTATTGTGGAGACGGCCGGCACGGCCTTCGAGAATGCCCGTCTTCATGAACAGGCCAATGAAGTCATACAGGAGCTGCGGTTCATCAATGACTTGACGAAGCGCATCAATCAGAGCTTGCGGCTGCGGGATGTGTTCCATGACGCGACCCACGAGCTGCTGCGCGTGTTTCGGGCGGACTTTTGCATGCTGCTTCAATTGAACGAGGAACGGCAGTGCTATGAAGTGGTATCCTGCAACATGGACGAATTCGATGATGCGTATCTGTCCTTCGATGAAGGATTGTTCGGTCATATATATTTGGAAAAGGAACCGGTCATCGTATCCGATATTGCGGTGGACGTACCCGCGTCCATGCAGTTTTTCGAGAAGCTGAATTATCATTCCGTCATCGCCGCGCCCTTGTTCGGCAGCGGGGAGATGGTGGGCATCGTCATTCTTGCCGATCGGCGCAAGCAATTCTTCACGTACGACAATTTCAAGCTGCTCCAGATGCTGGCGACCCACATCGGGCTGGCGATCGCGAATGCGGCGCTCCATAGCAGGGTCAAGCATCTCGCCAACAAAGATCAGCTGACCGGGTTGTATGCGCGCCATTACTTGGACAAGCAGATCCAGCGCCAGCAAAAGAACGACTTCTGCGGTTCGCTTATTGTCGTGGACATCGATTATTTCAAGCAGATCAATGACCGCTACGGCCACCAGGTGGGCGATAAAATATTGAATCAGGTCAGTCACATTATACGCAGTTCGATTCGCGAATCCGATATCGCTGCCCGCTGGGGCGGCGAGGAGCTGGCGGTATACCTTCCGCAGCTCAGCATCAGCCAGACTATCCGGGTTGCAGAACGGATTCGGACCCGGGTGGCTAACGAGACGGAACCGCATGTCACGGTCTCCTGCGGCATCGCCGATTGGAGCTGGCAGGACGATATGGTCAGTGTCGAATCGCTGTTCTACCGTGCTGACATGGCGCTGTATGAAGCGAAGGACAGCGGCCGGAATCAGATCCGCATCAGCACCTAGCATGCGGTGCTGCCTGATGAATAATCCTAATTCAAGCGTGAGACGATAGTAGAGATGGGCGATCAATGCCCATCTCTTTCTATTTCGGTAAATCGGCCCCTTTTTTTTAGGGGAATTGCAAATTTTCTTGCGACAAGAGAAGGGGAGGATTCGTTATGGGCGGGACGATAGGCCGGGGGCGAAGATGCGCGTTGTTGTCCGCAATGATCACCGGATTCGTCATCCTGTTGCACGGGTGCGGAGTAACCGCCAATCCCGAGGACATATTGAACCGGGCCCTGAGCGGAGTCGGGGGCCAGGATCAAGTGCGGTTCGAAGGCTTGGCCGAGATCTGTGTCGGCGAGGACATGCTGCTGACCAAGCAATTCCGGTATGAAGGAGAGGCGAAGCAGCACAAGGGCGTCCATATGAAGATGAGCGCCGATATGGACCAGCGGACGACCGCCAAGCGTTGGAATCCGGTAGCGCAGATGGATCAATTGCAGCGAATCGCGAAGAAGCAGGTCTCGTTCCTGCCTCAACAAGAGGAGGCGCGCGTCGGGGCTAAGGGCAGCGGACAGGAGAACAAGGCGGATCAAGAAGGGAGAGACCTGGTTCCGCTGCAAGTAACGTTGTCCGACGAGGATGCGAAGCGAATCTATATCAACCAGTTGGAGGAGGATTATAAGCGGATCATCATTCCTTCCGAGCCGTATCAGAAAATACGCCGTTCGCTGAGCGATCAGGAACGGAACCAATTGGATGCGGAGCTGAAGACGATCGTGGACCACAGCCGGGCAGACCTGGATCAAAAGCTGAAGGACGCCAGCATCGCCGGACGTTATGTCGTATGGGTAGAACGGCGTCATGCCTTGCCTGTCATGCTGGAAGGGTGGTTCACGGCCGGCTACAATGACAACGGCAAGGAACGCCGGGAGACCGTTCATACGAAGACCCGGTTCTCTTATAAGTAAGCCCGCAGCATTCCGAGGCTTCCGGCCGATCCGTGGCCGCCAATCGTGAGTCGGCGCTGACTTCGATAAGCGCTCATGTTACAATGGGGAAGGTTTCATCATTTTATCGGCCGACCGAGGAGGAACATGACATGAAAGACCCAAGATTGCAGAAGCTGGCACAGAACCTGGTTGGATATTCCATCAATGTGCAGCCTGGTGAAAATGTGCTGATTGAGATGATTGGTTCCGAGCGCGAGCTGGTAACGATTCTGGTAGATGAAGTCGCCGCGCGGGGCGGCCGCCCGTTCGTGCAGCTGACCGACCGGAAAGTGCTGCGCTCACTGATCAAGAACGCGTCTGAGGAACAGATGAAGACGTGGCGGGAATATGATTTGCTCCGGATGCAGAACATGCAAGGGTACATCGGGATTCGAGCCGGGGAGAACGCGAACGAAATGTCCGATGTCCCGGAAGACAAAATGAAGCTGTATGACGCGATCTATTCGCATCCGGTACATATGGAAGAGCGCGTCAAGCGCACGAAGTGGGTCGTGCTTCGTTATCCCAACGCTTCGATGGCCCAGTTGGCCAACACGTCGACGGAAGCGTTCGAAGATTTTTACTTCGATGTGTGCAATCTGGATTACTCCAAGATGGACAAGGCGATGGAGTCGCTGAAGGCGCTGATGGACCGCACGGACAAGGTCCGCCTGACCGGCCCGGGAACCGACTTGACGTTCTCGATCCGGGGCATCGGGTCTGTCAAATGCTCGGGACAGAACAATATCCCGGATGGCGAGGTCTATACCGCGCCGGTCCGCGATTCCGTCAATGGCACCTTGACCTACAACACGCCATCGATTTATAACGGGTTCACCTTTGAGAATATTTCGTTCCGGTTCGAGAATGGCAAAATTGTGGAAGCGACAAGCAATGATACGGCCCGGATCAACCATATTCTCAATTCGGACGAGGGCGCGCGCCACATCGGTGAGTTCGCGATTGGCGTCAATCCTTATATTTTGCATCCGATGAAGGACACGCTGTTCGATGAGAAGATTGCGGGCAGCATCCACTTTACGCCGGGTCAGGCCTATGAGACGGCGGACAACGGCAACCGTTCCTCGATCCATTGGGACCTGGTGTTGATCCAGCGTCCGGAGTATGGCGGAGGGGAAATGTATTTCGACGATGTTCTTGTGCGCAAAGACGGTCTTTTTGTCATCCCTGAGCTGGAGTGCTTGAATCCGGAGCGCCTCAAATAAGGGGAATCCGTTGATTCGCCGCATGTTTTTGCGGATTTATTATTGCGTCAAGCGTCTCATTCACGGTATGATGGAAACGTAAGGATACCGACCGAACTAATTGATGACGGAGGGATTTCGATGTCCAATAACACGGCAATTGTGGAAATCTCACAAGCAGCGAACAAATTCAGATCTTCGATAGTCTTGCAAGCTGACAACAAATACATTGATGTTAAGAGCATTCTGGGTCTGTTCACGACCTTGGTGGGCAACCAGAAGTATGAGCTTCACGTCCATGGGCCGGATGCGGATGAAGCGAAGGCAGCGATGGCGGAAGTATTCAAGAAGCATGGATTGGACGTTTCCGTTGTAGCGGAATAACAGCGAGAGCCGGAGCAGAATGTTCCGGCTCTTTCTATATCTATTGCCATGATAGCGGCTTGCGGAGGTTGCACAGCATGAGAGAAGTTCGTCATGCATCTTGTGTTACCCGTCATGATCGTCTAATATTAGAGTTAGAACAATCGTGACTTCAAGTCATAGGGGGGAAACCAGGCATGTCTTCGTCGAATGTGTTGCAACAGCTAAGTGACAGGGCGCTCACTCTGCTAGAAGCGGATGCGCATCAAATAGAGAAACTCATCCAGGTCCAGATGGAGAACTTGGCTACGCGTTACTGCCCTCTCTATGAGGAAGTATTGGATACGCAAATGTACGGTTTTTCTCGGCAGGTTGACTTCGCCGTTCGAGCCGGACTGGTGGAGGAAAGCGTGGGCAAGCAGCTTGTCAGCAAGCTGGAACGCAATCTGGCTACCTTGTATGAGGCCTTGAACAAGGCCACTCCATAATTGCTATCGCGCTACGGGGGTATCCGCGAACACAGGAAGGCCCGGGATTTTATATCCCGGGCCTTTTGAGCGCAGGCGTCGCCCAAGTGCGCCCAGCTCTGTTAAGGCAGCCCATGACCCTGCGGCGCTGAATCAGGGCGGGGACGGGGCAGCCCAGCCTAGACAAGGTAGAAGGATACCCCCAGAATAATATAGACGGCCAGCAGCAGCAGGCCTTCATACCAGTTCGTCTGTCCATCCTGGGAGATAGATTTGGCGATGAATACGGCTACTCCAATCGCAATCATCTCCAGCGTCGTGAACACGATGTCCATCGTCTGCCCGAACAGCGCGCTGACGAATACAAGCACGGGAGCGACAAAGAGGGCGATTTGCAGACTGCTGCCGATCGCAATCTCCACGGCGGCCCCGATCTTGTTCTTCATGGCCATCATGACGGCGGCGCTGTGCTCTGCGGCATTGCCGACAATGGCGATGACGAAGGCGCCGACGAATAGCTCCGACAGACCGAATTGCGCCGTGAACGTATCCAGCGTCCCGACCAGCCATTCACTGACAAAGGCAACCATTACCGTGGAGATGACGAGGTACAGCACGGCTTTCCCTTTTGACCATTGAGGCTCCTCTTCCGCCTGTTCCTCTGACCGCTCCGATTCTTCCGTCAGCATCTCCTTATGCGTTACCATGGAGAACAGAAGCCAGAGCAAATAAGCGGCGATAAGAATTCCGGCTACGACCAGACTCAAGGTAACGGTACCCGTCTCGCTGAGGGAATGGGTCGTGAAGAAGGCGGCAGGCACGAACAGCGCGATCACGGCCAATATCATCAGCGAGCCGTTCATACCGGCCAGGTTGGCGTTGAACGTCTGCACTTTGTACTTGATGCCTCCGACAAGCACGCTCAGGCCGAGCACAAGCAGCAGGTTGCCGATGATGGCGCCGGTCAGGCTGGCCTTGACCATGTCGAACAACCCTTCCCGCACCAGGAAAATCGCGATGATAAGTTCAGCCGCATTGCCGAAGGTCGCATTCAGGAATCCGCCCAGGCGCTGGCCCGCATAATGCGAGACGGCCTCTGTCGACCGGCCGAGGAATCCGGCCACGAACACAATCGCCACGGCGGACAGGGCGAATTGAAGCGTCATGTTCCAGGACAAGTAATGTCCGGCTGCGCTTAAGATGAAGGTCAGCCAGAGTAAAATGAAGAACAGCCGTTTTCCCAAAACATCACCCCTAAAAATTCATAATGACGTAAAATCATCCGATATTTAATATAACCAACCGCATCGAGATCGTAAACAAAAATAACTTGTCGTTACCTGTCACCAGGTGTTTGCTTTCAAGATTGGGGATCGGTACAATAAAGGTAAGAGAGAAAGGAGGATGACGATGGCAGAGGAGCAACTGAATACCCAGGAAGGGAATATTCGCATTTCGGATGATGTCGTCGCCACAATCGCAGGTCTCGCTGCGCTGGAAACTCCAGGTGTTGCCGCAATGTCCGGAGGGATGTCCGAAGGATGGGCAAAGCGCTTGAGCGGCCGCAACGTGCAAAAGGGTGTGTCCGTGGAAGTGGGCCAAGTGGAAGCGGCCATAGATTTGAGAGTTATTATTATGTACGGAATGCCGATACAGGAAGTATGCCGCCAACTGCAGATGAATGTGCGGGAAGCGGTGCAGAACATGACCGGATTGAATGTGGTTGAAATCAACGTCAAAGTGGAAGGCGTCGCATTCAAGGATGAGGAACTGGAAGAAATGCCGCGCATCAAATAGTCATTATGAATGTATGGGCATGAATGCATGGGAACAAAAAAGACTACACGGACCGAAGCGGCCGGTAGTCTTTTTTGTTGGAACGGCGGGGGACCGATTGTCCGGTCTCCTTCTTCTGCTGCACTCGGTTGTATTCCCGTGAGACACTGAGCAATATGCCGACGCTGACCATCGTAATGAACAGGGAAGAGCCTCCGTAACTAATGAACGGCAGGGTCACTCCCGTAATCGGAATCGTCCGCGTGACGCCCCCGATATTGATGAAGGCTTGGACGGCGATGATGCCGACAATGCCTATGCTTACGAGCGTACCGTAAATATCCGGGCAGCGCAGCGCAATCAGGATGCCCCGCCAGATGAAGCATATATAGACGAGCAAAAAGATGATAGTTCCGATAAAGCCCAATTCCTCCGCGATGATCGCAAAGATAAAGTCATTGTACGGATAAGGCAGGTACAACAGCTTCTGAATGCTCTGACCGAAGCCGGCACCCGTCCAGCCGCCGTGGGCGATCGCCTTCAAGGAATGAAGCAGATTGTAGCTGGCCGCCTGCGAATCGTGGAATGGATCAAGCCAGGATTGCACCCGGGCCATCTTGTAACCGCCCGAAAGCTTGTCCGGCATGAACAGCATGCTCAAGCCGAGCACGACGAGCACGCCGATGACGCCGACGAGAAGGCAATTCATAATATGCTTCAGGTTCGCTCCGCCCGCGATGACGATAACGCCGGCGCATGCCGCCAGTATCATCGCGCCGCCCATATCGGGCTGCAGCATGATCAAGCCGACGACGAAGCCGACAATGATCATAACCGGGAACAGCCCGGTGCGGAAGTCGCGGAATTTCTCCCCCTTCTTGGCGATCAAGGCCGACAAATACAGCACGACGGCAATCTTCGCCAGCTCGGTAGGCTGAATGCCGAGGCCTCCGATGTAGAACCAGCTTCGCGCTCCGTTCACATCCTCCGCCGTGAACGGCACAATGAGAAGCATCAGGACAGTGACGATGAACAATGGAATGAACAGTATTTTGTAGGCCGTATAACGGATGTTCATGGCGAACAGCATAGCCACGAAGCCTAACCCAGCCCACATCAGCTGCCGCTTGGCGAAGTAGAAGGAATCATAATCATACCTCGAGGATACGGCAGCCAGACTTGAGCTTGAACTGAATACCATCACGACGCCGAACCCGACTAGCAGGAGGGTCAGCACCAGCAGAATAAAATCAGGCGATCCCTTGCCCGTGCTTGGCGGGTTCTTCGATTGACTGGGTCTGTGCGGTCTGTTCAAGGGAACGTACCTTTAGGCGCTAAGAAGCGCTTGCTTCAGCTCATTCAGCTTCTGGGTGGCATTATTCACGATCGGCTGCGGGATCGCAGATTCGTAATCCAGTCCATGCGGGAAGGAAGCGCGGCCCATGTAGACCGCCTCGATGGCGAGAATCGTATCGGGTTTCTCCAGCTTTCCTTCCTTCACGCGGGTATTGATGCGCACAAAGTAGGCTTCGCCGTTCTTTTTATCTTCAATTTTCAAATCGTATGTAGCCCGGTAATATTCCCACTGCCAGCGGATAAAACCGAGATTCTCCGTTACCTCATCCAGGTAGGCCAGATCCGATTCGAGGCCGATGAGGCCGGTGTTGTCAATAATCATGCATCTATTCCTCCTTCATATCGTTCCTATTCATCAAGTGCAATCGGTTACCTCTTTCTCATGATAGTATGTTTCCCAGGCTTGCGCAAGACGTGGCTTGCGGCGGAGCAGCGGATTGTTCAAAATTGAGGCAAATGTGGCATCCGAACGAATTCAACGGCTTGGAACGGAGCAAAAGGACCCTCGTCGATTCGGCTTTTATGGTACAATATAGAAAACGTTCACAACTCATGATTTCGGAATACTTTCGGAATACATTCAAGACAGATAAGGGGAATAGCTTATGATCAATACGACCGCATCGGTGTGGAAGGAAGCATTGGCCTCCCGCTATGAGGAGACCGTCGCTTGGCGGCGGCATTTGCACCGGCATCCCGAAGTGTCTTATGAGGAGAGGCAGACCGCCTTGTTCGTCGCGGAGAAGCTTGAGTCGTTCGGCCTGGAGGTTACGGCCGGCGTAGGCGGACATGGCGTGGTCGGAAGCCTCAAGAACGGCGCCGGCCCGGTTGTCGCCTTGCGGGCTGACATGGATGCCTTGGCGATACAGGACGAGAAGGCATGCGAATATGCGTCGACCGTGCCTGGCGTGATGCATGCGTGCGGCCATGATGCGCATACGGCGACGCTGCTGTCCGTCGCCCGCGCGATGGCAGAGCACCGCGAAGAGTGGAGCGGGGAAGTGCGGTTTGTATTTCAGCCGGCGGAGGAAGTCAGTCCTGGCGGAGCCCAAGCCATGATTAAGGAAGGGGCGCTGCAGGGCGTCGACCGGATGTACGGCGTCCACCTGTGGACCCCAATCCCTTCGGGCATGGTAGCGGTCCGGCCGGGGCCGATGATGGCGGCGGTGGATGACTTCTTCTTGACGGTATATGGACGGGGCGGGCACGGCGGCATGCCGCATCTATGCACGGACGCCGTCGTCATCGGGGCCCAGCTCGTGCAGCAATGGCAGACGATCGTCAGCCGGAGCGTGTCGCCGCTGCAGCCGGCCGTTGTCTCCGTCGGAGCGCTGCAGGCAGGTTCGACGCAAAATGTTATTGCCGATCGCGCTGTCTTGAAGGGGACGATTCGCTCCTTCGATCCGGCGGCCCGCGAGCTGCTTCGCGTGCGGTTCGAGACGATCCTCCAGCATACGTGCGCGATGCATGGCGCGGAGTATGAGCTGGAATACCGCGTCGGTTATCCGGCCTTGGTCAATCATGAGAGCGAGGCGGAGCGAGTGCGCCGCGTCGCGGCAGGCTGCTTCGGGGCGGAGCGCGTGCAGGAGGCGGATATGCTGATGCCCGCCGAAGACTTCGCCTACTATATGAAGGAAGTTCCGGGCTGCTTCGTGCTGGTCGGAGCCGGCAACGGAGAGGCGGCGAGCTACCCGCATCATCATCCGCGCTTCGATATCGACGAGCCGGCGATGCTGACGGCTGGCGAGCTGTTGGCGGGGCTGGCATGCGACGCGCTCATGAATCCGTAATTCGGCATAATTCCTAGGCATAACGGTTATCCTAATGGTTGAACAGGAGGATGATTATGCCAAACATCGAGAACATTATGACGGATTCCATCGTCACCTGCACGGCGCAGGACAATATTTATGAAGCCGCAGTCAAGATGAAGGAGCACGACACCGGGTTCATTCCGATCGTAGACGGCGAACGCCTCATCGGTGTCCTTACCGACCGGGATCTCGTCATTCGCGCGATGGCCGAGAAGCACCCCGGCTCCACTTCCGTTCGTGACGTGATGACGGAAGAAGTGATATCGGTGGGCCCGGAGGCCACCATTGATGAGACGGCGGAATTGATGGCCGATCACCAAGTGCGGCGTCTTCCGGTCGTGCAGGATGGCAAGCTGGTCGGCATCGTATCGCTTGGGGATCTTGCCATACACGTGCATTTCGCGGATGAAGCGGGAGAGGCGTTAAGCGAGATTTCCGAACAATCGCCGTATACGCACTAGGTAAGGCTGGACGGCGCAAGTTCATCCTCTCTTCCGAGACGGATGAACTTTTTTGTGTTGCAGGACAGAAAGGGGATAGAGGATTGGCTCAGGCATCTTTTCGAATGGTGGTACAACAGGATTGCACGGTGCTGGTGAACGAGCGGAGCCCGGACTATCCGGAGATTCGGGCGGCCGTGCAGCGGTTCGCCGAGCTGATGAAGAATCCGGCGGGCATCCATACGTTCCGGATGACGCCGATAACATTGTGGAATGCGGCCGCGAACGGCGCCACGGCCCAGTCGGTCACGGAGACGCTGGATCGGTACGCGACGTACCCGACGCCCATCAAGGTCAAGCAGGAGATCGAGATGTGGATGGGAAGGTACGGCCTGTTCATTCTGGAAGGGGAGGATAAAGAGACGCACTTCACCCTTCGCTCCGAGGATGAAAAGACGCTCGAACGATTCATGCACGATGCGGAAGTCGGCACGCTGTTCTCGGGCCGGCCGCAGCAAGGCCGGGTGCTCGTGCATACCCGCCACCGCGGTCGGCTGAAGCGGGCCCTTGCGCGCGCGGGTTATCCCGTCATCGACCGTTTGGGCTTCCGCGACGGAGAGCCGCTCTCGTTCCAGCTGGAAGAGAGCTCATCCTTCTCCCTGCGGCCTTATCAGCAGGATGCGGTCGCCGCGTTCATCGGGTCGGGGACGCGGGCAGCCGGCGATGGCGTCATCGTGCTGCCCTGCGGAGCGGGCAAGACGATCGTCGGCCTGGCGGCGATGTCGGCGCTGCAGAGCGAGACGCTCATTCTCACCTCGAACGCGACGTCGGTCAAGCAGTGGAAGGAAGAGCTGCTGAAGCGGACGACATTGAAGAGCGAGCATGTGGGCGAATATACGGGGGCGGACAAGCAGGTGCGCCCCGTGACGATATCAACCTATCAGATAATGACCTACCGTCAGCAGAAAGACGGCGAATGGAGCCATATGCGTCTGTTCCATGAGCGCGACTGGGGGCTCATCATTTATGATGAGGTCCATCTGCTGCCGGCGCCGGTGTTCCGGACGACGGCGGATCTGCAGGCGACACGGCGCCTCGGCCTGACCGCGACGCTTGTGCGCGAGGACGGCTGCGAGCGGGACGTGTTCTCTCTCATCGGGCCGAAGCGGTTCGAGCTGCCATGGAGACAGCTGGAGGAGGCCGGCTGGATTGCCCAGGTCACCTGCACGGAGGTAAGGGTTCCGCTCTGTGCGGCGACCCGCATCGCTTATCAGCAGACCGGATTGCGCGAACGGGCGCGCATCGCGGCGGAGAACGGGGCCAAAATTCCGGCGGTCCGGCAGCTCATCGCACGCCACCCGGGAGCGCCGACGCTGGTTATCGGACAGTACTTATCCCAGCTTGACGCATTGGCCGCAGCCTTGCAGGCCCCGGTTCTTACCGGGCAGACACCGCAGGCCGAGCGGCAGCGTCTGTATGAGGCGTTCAAGCAAGGCGAGCTGCCGGTGCTTATCGTATCGAAGGTAGCGAACTTCGCCGTCGATCTGCCGGACGCGACCGTAGCGATTCAAGTATCCGGCAGCTACGGCTCCCGGCAGGAAGAAGCGCAGCGGCTCGGCAGGCTGCTGCGTCCGAAGAAGGACGGGCGGATGGCCTATTTCTATACGGTAGTCAGCGAGGCGACCAAAGAGCGGGATTACGCGCTGAAGCGGCAGCTGTTCCTGGTGGAACAGGGCTACCGCTATCTTATCGAGGAGGGAGAAGAGAACATTGAACACGAATCAGCTGTTGAAGCGGACGGAACCGGATGAAGCCTCGGCGCCCCGCCGCTGCTGGGAGCGTTATGCGCAGCGGCCGGATGCGATTCGGGAGGAGTTCCGGGCGCTCCAGCCGCCGCTGCGGATTCCGCTGGTGCTCATGCTGAAGCAAGCCGGCCCGCTCCCGTTCACGGTGGACAAGCTGTTGAGCTGGCATGGGCCGGAGGCGGCCGGTTCGGCGCTGCTGGCCGCTTGCGACCCGCTCGCCGAACGCGGCTTCGTGGCGAGCGTCAAGCGGGCGTGGGGCGAACGCCTGCTCTTCCTGCCGTCGGATATTTATGTTCAGCTGATGGGATGCCTGCTGGATGAACAGCTCCAGGCGGAAGACGGTCATCCGGAACGGCCGAAGCCAGAGGAGGAGACGCCCGGCCTGGAACCGGCAGGCGATGTGTTCGAAGCGGGACGCGGCATCGTCTTCGGCCTGTTCTCCCTGCTTGCCTTCGCGGCGAAGGAAGGGCTGCCGTTGACGGCGAAGGGCACACTCCACAAGCGTGCCGTCACCCGGCTGTCGGCGCTCAATCCATGGGCGGCCGCGGAGCTTCCGAATGATATGGGAGCGCAGTATCCGTTCGCCGACGCGCTGCCGCTGCCGCTCGCCCTGGTCATCGATATTGCGCTCCGCTTCGGCCTGCTGAAGAAGGAGGCGAACCGGTATGCGGTGAATGAGCCGGAGCTGGCCCGCTGGCTGCGGCTTCCTCCGTCGGTCTGGCGCGAAGCGGTGATGTCCGTGGTGGAGGAGCATTACTTGCCGGCGGATGCGCAGCTGCGCCATCTCGTGCTGGCGGTGCGCCTTATCGGAGCGGATGGAGCTTGGCATGGCGAACGGGAGGTCATTGGGAGGCTGAGACGACTCGGATTATTGGACACGGAGGACGCGGCCCGGGCAGAGCGCCAGCTGCGCGGCTGGCTCCGAACCTTCCACGCGTTCGGCTTCTGTCATCTGGCTCGGCCGGAGCAGGAGGAAGGGGCGTGGGCTTACCGCCTCCCGGAACAGGAAATGGCGGAAGGGCCGGGATTTTTCATTCAACCGGATTTCGAAATATTGCTTCCCGCCGCCGCCCCGTTCTATCTCCGGTGGGAGCTGGAAGCGATCGCGGAATGCGTCCGCACCGATCAGATGGATGTGTACCGGTTGACCAAAGCCTCGTTCGAGCAAGGGGTGGAGCATGGGCGGACGATGGAGTCCGTCTTGCGCTTCATGGAGGCGCATGCCTGGTCGGGCGTGCCCGAAAATATTCAGGATGCGATGGAGCTGTGGAGCTTGCAATATGGCCGCGTCCGCTTCGCCGAAGTGATGCTGCTTCGCTGTGAGGACAGCGATGTCGCGGCGGAAGTGAAGGAGGCGCTGCTCCGCGAACCTTCCGGCCTGGCCGGAATCGAGCCGATCGGGGATCGGGACTTCATCGTCGATCGGGATCGCGCCCGCGAGCTGGGGAAGACGCTGGATAAGGCGGGAATCGCGCCTCTGCGCCAATGGGCCGGGAAGGAGGAGACGGACGCCATGATATCGGTATGGGAGGAAGCTTCCGCCGACTTGGGGGCGTTAATGGAGGAAGCGGGGAAAGCAATGGTTTACAGCCCTTCTCCGTTGCAGTATTATGAAATGGAAACCGAACCGCTGCTTGGTGAAGAAATGGCGGCGCCTTATCGGGAGGTGCCCGGCCAATGGACAAGAACGCTGCGTTCCTATCATGCTTCCACACAGAAGGATCTGGTGTCGACGGCCATTCGGCTCTTGACCCCCATCGAAGTGGAGCAGTCGGGGCAGTGCGCCACGCTTATTCCCGTCAGAATCCGGGACGGAGAGAAGGGAGCGTGGCTGTTGGAAGCTTATGATGCCGGCGAGAGAGACACGGCAGAGCTGAAGACATGGTCCCCGGCCGATTGGGAGCGGCAGCGGCTGGTGCTTCCCGCAGGTTGCCCTGGATCAAGCCGGTAATCTAGATAAGAATTGAGCGTGATAACATGTCAGTAGGACAGTATGAATCCGTTGTCGACATGGCCGTTCTGCTCACGAACGCTTACCAATTGGGCGATATGATTAACCAGTCGGTGGAAGTAGCCGAATATCTATATTGGAAAGAACGTATGGAGCAGAATGCGGAGGTCGATCGTCTCGTTCGCGAATTCGCTCGCAAGAAGGAGCTGTTCGAGGAGACGGAGCGCTTCGGACATTTCCATCCGGATTATCACCGGGCGAAGGATGAAGTGATGGCCGTGCAGGCGCAGCTGGACGCGATTGACGAAGTGGCCCGCTTTAAGGAGGCGGAGAAAGCGCTGGACGAGCTGCTTCATGGACTGTCAGAGGTGATTGCCCATGCGGTCTCCGATACGATCAAAGTACCCGGCAACGACCCGCTGCCATCAAAAGGCTGCGGAAGCGGAGGATGCAGTGGCGGCTGCAGCAGCTGCTCTTAGCCAGCCTTCATTCGGGGGAAAGCGAGGAGAATTATGTTTCCTGAACGAACGGGATATATTATATGGGTCACCGATGTGAAGGCGGCCCGGAATCTGGACAAATACGGTACGCTTCACTATATTTCACGGAAAATGCACTATGCCGTTCTGTATGTCAACTCGGATCGAGCCGAGGATACGGTGAAGAATATTCGCCGCTTGAATTACGTCAAAAAAATCGAACGCTCGTACCGGAACGAAATCAAGACGGAGTATAGCGGGGATACGCAAGACAAGACCCAATATTTCGGAATGTAAGAGCATGGATACAGACTACACCGACCTATTCCTACTATTGGAATAGGTCTTTTTGTTACGGACGTTCGCTCCACTCCGGACTCCCTTCGGGAGGGTGTCCGTCTGCGACCGAGCTGCTGCCGGCCTGTTGTCAGTCTGCTGCCGGTTGTTGCCGGTCCGTTGCGGCAGGCGTTTATGCGGCAAAGATTGCTCGCCACACTCGTTCGGGAAGTGCTGATTCGCAGAAAAAAAGTGAAAACGGCACAAGAAAAGATTGGAGAATGTGTCTTTTTTGGAACACTTTGTTAATCTTGTGCTAAAACAGGCCTGGAAAGAGCAGTGTGAACTTGAGAACGGGTTCCGCTTCATGTAATATATTGGGTAAATATACATAGACAAAAAGACCTAACGTGGTGGAGAGTGGTACCAGTGAGAGATAAAGTCATGGAACGATGGAGCACGTATGAACCTTTTTATGTCTTGTTAGGGGATAACAAGGTGGCTGATATCGTCATCACCCATCATGCCAGATCCCGCTGGGTAGATCGGATTGCCAAGACAGATGCCGATACCGAATCGATCGCCGCGTTTATGTGGGATTGTCTGAAGCAGGAACGGATCGCTCCTTACTACCGCAACGAGCAGGATGTGTTTCTGATTGACGGAGACTTGGTCGTGGTGGCGGAATTTACTCCTTCCGATCGGGATTTCGATCTGGCGGGAGAGCCGATGATGAAGATGATTGTCGTTACGTTTCTTGGCAAAATGTCGGAGACGATGGAACTGCGGGATTTGAAGACCTACTATTCCTGGCTCCGTCATTCCCGCCGCATGACGCTCGTGAAGAACAGCCGCAAGCGCAAGTAGCGGGGCGCTTCCCGAAGCGCGCCGTATAGGCAGCTCTGTACAACATACGCCAGTGCATAGGAGGCCGTTCCCTGCCGGGGACGGTCATTTTATTGCGGGGAAAAGGTGCGCCGGATCGGGCGGACAGCGCGAATCTGGAAAACGGCTCCCGCCGCGCTGCCGCCCGCCCCGGGGCGAGCATCCCGGACCGCTGCCGCCTGCCTCGGAGCGAGCTTCACGGCAGACTTTCTAATGTTCGCTCCCATTGGAGTATAATGGGGGAGAGAGTCCATGGGAGAGGATGAAGGACGCATGGGGTTGAGTTTCCATCAGCTTCATATTTTCTATACGGTTGCCACACGGGGGAGCTTCTCCGCGGCGGCACAGACGCTGCATATGACCCAGCCCGCAGTGACGATGCAAATTCAGGCGCTTGAGGAATATTTCGGCACAAAGCTGCTGCACCGCTCGACGAAGAAGCTCAATCTGTCCGAGGCAGGGCAGAAGCTGCTGCCCTATGCGAAGCGTTGTCTCGATCTCGTTCGCGAGACCGAAGAGATGATGTCCAACTATACGCTTGATCTGCAGGGCAGATTGAAGCTGGCCGCCAGCCTGACGATTGGCGAATACGCGCTGCCCCATCTGCTGGGGGCGTTCGCGAAGCAGCATCCGCAGCTGGATATCCAGCTTCAGATTATGAACACGTCCCAGATTGTGGCCGGCGTCCGTTCGCAGCATCTGCATCTTGGCCTCGTCGAGGCGCCGGTGACGGAGACGGATATCCATGTCGAAGCGGTGATGGAAGATGAGCTTATGCTCATTACCCCGCGCGATCATCCGCTCATGAATGCGGAGAAGGTTCGGCTGGAGGATGTGATGCAGTATCCGTTCGTGCTGCGCGAGACCGGCTCGGGAACGCGCATCGTGATGGAGGAGGCGCTGCGCGCGTGCGGGGCCGATCCCGCCAAGCTGCGGGTCGTCATGGAGCTGGGCAGCACCGGCGCGGTCAAATCGGCGGTAGAGGCGGGCATCGGCATCACGATGCTCTCGCCGTCCGTCGTCCGTCACGAACAGGCGCTGGGCCTGGTCCATGTGCTCCGCATCGAGTCGCTTCGCATCAAGCGGCAGTTCTATGCGGTGCACGCCCAAGCCGGTCTGCTGTCGCTGCCGGCAACGACCTTTATGACCTATTTGCGTACCCGACAAGAAAAGGAGTGGTTGCCATGACTGATTCACAACATGCTATTCCCGCTTCAGCGCAGGCGGAGGAGCCGCGGCTGGCGGCGATGGAAGGCGCCGGCGGTTCCCCCGTCCGGACCGGGGGAGCGGATCTGCACAGCCATACGGAGGCTTCCGACGGAATGACCCGGCCGGAAGAGAATGTCCGCTTGGCGAAGGAGGCCGGGCTGGAGGCGTTGGCGATTACCGATCACGACACGGTGGCCGGCATTGGCGAGGCGCTCGCCGCCGGCCGGCGCTGGGGCATCGAGATTGTGCCCGGCGTCGAGATCAGCACGGTCGAGGAAGGCATCGATATCCATGTGCTGGGCTATTTCGTGCGGGTGGAGGACGAGCGGTTCCTGCAGCGGTTAAGCGAGCTGCGCGCGGTCCGGGACCGCCGCAACGAGATGCTGATCGCCAAGCTGAACGAGCTGGGCATTCCGTTGACGATGGAGGAGGTCCTGTCTGGCCTACGTCGTCCGCTGTCGCCGGGAGAGACGGTGGGCCGCCCGCATATCGCGGACGCTCTCGTCCGGCGCGGCGCGGTTCGCGACATGCAGGAGGCGTTCGAGCGTTATATCGGCGTCGGCGGGGCGGCGTACGTCAATCCGCCCCGCATCCGGCCTAGCGAGGCGGTGCGCTGGATTAAGGAAGCGGGAGGCGCCGCCGTGCTTGCTCATCCGGGCATCTACGGCAATGACGAGCTGGTCGCACGGCTGCTGGATGAGTCGCCATGGGACGGAATCGAAGTATGGCATTCGGATCATTCGGCCGCAGACGCGGAGCGGTATTTGCAGTTGGCGGAGCGGCACGGCCTGATCGCGACCGCCGGCTCGGACTTCCATGGCGCGCGGCAGGGGAAGGTGTTCCATGGCGCGCTCGGCGGCCGGCGCGTCGGGCTGGAAACCGTCCGGCGCTTGCGGGAGCGAAGCGGGCGGGATTGACCCGCGGCAGATCTCCGTCCTCCCTCTGGAGAGGGGCGCGCGCAGGCTGTCGCGGGGGGCGGCGGCCGCTTCTGTGTGCGCGGGCTGTTCCTGACAGCCTCGTCAAGCCTTAGCCCCGCCTTGGCCCCTGCGCCAAGTATCCGTCACACGTCACGGTCGAAGCCGCTGCGCTCCCGTTTTACGTTTGGGTTTATCTTTGAGTTTACTTTAGAACTTACCTTTCAGCCTTGCGTTCGTGCTTGCGTTTGTTGTTACGCTCAGTGTTGAACCTTCTTCGTTTGTACGTTCTGAGTCGAATTTTCTGAGTTGAACAATCTGAGTTGAACATCTAAGTTGAACAATCTGAGGTGAACGTTCTGAGTTGAACGTTCTGCGGCATGCAATCCTGCAAAAGTGCAGTATTTTTCAAGGGGGACGGCCGATTCGGTGGAAAATCCTGCAAAAGCGGCTAGGCCCCTCATATCTGGGGTCATGCCCACCAAAAAATATGCGTTCTTAGAATTGCTTCCTATTTCGCGTGATTACATGGCCCGATGATATTTTGATCGGTCTTCCAGCGTCATGACCCACTTCGAGAATTGCGATGGTGACATGCTCTTTAGGCTACCATGCATTCTGCGGTTGTTGTAGAAATCCATATAACGATCAAGTGCTTCATAGGCCTCTTCAAATGTCATAAATTCCGTCAGGCTGAACAGATCACGTTCGAGTATGCTATGAAATGACTCAATGTACGCGTTCATATTCGGGCTACGCGGCGGGATCCGTTCATGGACGATCTCCAGACTCTCGCACGTATCACCAAACAGCTTGCTGACAAACTGAGGCCCGTTGTCGGTGCGGATGGTAGGTAAGTCATCGCCGGGATTCAGACGTTCTTGCAGCGCACGGCATAGTGTCTGCACGACGTGCTTGGCCTCACAGACGGAACCCCGGTATTGTCCGACGACGACGCGGTCAAATACGTCGATGATACTGAGCACGAAAAAGAATCGCTGACGCCCAACCACGTACCCATATTTAATGTCAATTTGCCATAGCTGATTCACCCCGGTTACCGTTCGGTTTCTCGGTACTCTGCGAGGATGTTTGCTTGTTTTCTTTCGTTGTTTCTGAAGAATTCCTAACTCCTTGCAAATGCGGTACGCCTTTTTCTTGTTTAGGATCAAGCCACGTTGTCTGCGGAGGCACAGCGCCAAATTCTTGTACCCATACACGTGCTCTTCTCCTTCCAGGAGTTCGAGCATCCATTCTTTAATCTGTTCATCTGCAACTTTCCGGCCCGTGTTCGTAGAGGAAAATCCAGGTACAGGACGCCCTTTTAGGCCGCATGAAGCACGTTCTTCGGTGTTGGATGCCTCTCGTTTCTTCCGGCCATAGTACGTCGATTCGTGAACTTTTAGGATACGCAGAACCTTAGCTGTTGCATGCCCCCGCTTAATAAACGATTCTGCTACTTCAAGTCTTTCAGATAAGCGGGGTTCTTCTTTTTTACGAGTTCTCGCAGGATTTCGATCTCAAGTTCTTTTTCACCCAGGAGCTTTTTTGCCTGTTCGAACTTGGCCTCCACCTCTTGAAGTCGACGGAGTTCTTGCAGATGCTCGTCTGCTGCAGGTATCTCCTCTTGACTAATTTCGTCACGGTGGTCTCTAACCCAAACACGTATAGTCTCCGGATGTACACCGTACATTCGGGCGAGAGTTCCCACCTTAATGCCGGCCAGTGCTTCCTTTACGATTTCCAAGCGTATTTCTTTGCTAAAGTGCTTTCCCATACTTATTACCCCCTCTGATAACAGCTTATAATATTGGGGCCAAGAGCTCCAGTTTAATTAGGGGGCCTAGGAGAAAGTGCAGGAATCTACGCCTTTTGAGCCCTAAATGTGTGGTTGAGCGGGAAAAAGATGCAGTTTTGCAGGAATCGTTCGCCGTGCTTCTGCGGTGTCTTGAAAAGATGTAATTTTGCAGGATTTCGGCCATCGCCGCCGCTTCTTTTCGCCTGACTGCTCCGGAGACGTATATTCCTTACCTGTACTGGAGACGTTCCGAAGATACATATTCCGTCCCTGTACCCGGCACACTCGGGAGACAGACATCCCGCACTTGTACTGGAGCGTTCCGAAGACACATATTCCGTCCCTGTACCCGACACACGCCGGGGACAGACATTCCCGAACTGTCCCGGACATGACCCAAGCATGCTACAGACATTCTCAAGACATGCTCAAGACACCGGACCGAGAAGGCCAGCGTCCGAAAGGGAGCATATTCTACCGAAACGGGAACAGATACGGCAGGAGGAACGGAGACAGGGGTTACGGGAACAGACACGGAAGCAGGAGCGGAGACATGTATGGGAACAAATAAGACGCCTGGAACGAAGGAACCTATCGGTTCCGTTGTCCAGGCGTCTTGCTGCGCTTGCTTGCTCAACCGTTAGTCTTGACGGTGACCGGAAGCAGTCCGACCCGGTCGGCGTCCGGCGTAATGAAGAGCGTCTTCTGCCGCTCGTAGATGACGAATCCCGGCTTCGCCCCGTTCGGCTTGCGGACATGGCGGATGAGCGTATAATCGACGGGGACGAGGCTGGAATGCTTGCCTTGGCTGAAATAGGCCGCCAACTGGGCCGCTTCCTCCAAGGTGGCGTCCCCGAATTGGTCGCTCCGGATGACGACATGGGATCCGGGAATGTCTTTCGTGTGGAGCCATGTGTCGTTCGGCTGGGCCAGCCGGTTGGTGACATACTCATTTTGCAAATTGTTCTTGCCGACGTAGATCGGAATGCCCTCGGAGGAGGTGTAGCAGTATATCGTCGGCCGCCCGTCCTTTTTCTTGCGCTTGCCCTTCCGTTCCCGATCGCGCAAATAGCCTTCCTGGACAAGCTCCTCCCGAATCTCCTGCGCATCCTGCAGATTGGCTCCCGCAAGCTGATGCAGCAGCATGTCGAAGTAGCGGTTCTCTTCCTCGGCCGCGCGCATCTGCTCCTGCACGACGGCGATGCTATTCTTCGCCTTGTTGTACTTCTTGAAATAGCGCTGTGCATTGTCGGATGGCGAGAGCAGCGGGTCGAGCGGGATCGTGATCATGCCTCCATCCTCATCATAGTAATTCGGAAGCTCGACCGAGGCGTCTCCCTTGCGAAGCATATGGAGCGAGGCGAACAGCAGCTCGCCCATCACCCGGTAGCGATCCGCATCCTTCGCTTCCTCCAACGTTGCCTGCAGCTTCTCCAGCTTTTTTGTGTTTTTGTCATGCTCCTGCTGGAGGAAGCGGGACAAGTCGCCCACGCGCTGCTTAATCATGTCCCGTTCGGCCTTATCGCCGTAGAAGGCCTCCATGCAGGCGCTCATCGTCGGATAGGCGGTCCGGGTCCCCTTGATATGCGTAAGCGGCAGCGCCGAGAAGTACGACTTGCCGGCTTCATCCTCTACGAGCGTGGGCTCGTAACGATGGCCTCGCACCTCTTCCATCATGCGGGAGAAGATTTCCCACAGTGCCTTCCCGTCGAGAAGCCTGTCCGCAGCCGCTTCCGCCTTGCCTGCACCGGCGCGGTAGACCATCTCCTCCGCGAGCCGGGGGCTGACCCCGGAGAAGCGGTTAACGAGCCACTTGGCCGCCTGCTTGGCCAGGAGACCCCGGCTCGCCCCGGCTTCGCCCAATGGCGCGGGGGCTTGATCCGCGGCGTGCTCTGCCTCGGCTTCCTCCCACCATCCCAGGAACTGCTCCGAGTCTGTGCCAAGCGGATCGGCCTTATGCTGCTCCGGGGGAGCCGTATAAGCGAAGCCCGGCATGACGATGCGGTAGCTGCTGATGGACGGGGTCACATGGTGGATGCCGTCCACGATGGCGCCGGTCGCCGCATCAAGCAAAATAATATTGCTGTGGCGTCCCGTCAGCTCCACGACGATCGTTTTGATCGCCTCATCCCCCAGCTCGTCCCGTTGGCGGACGCGGAAGTGCAGTATTCGCTCGCTCCCGATCTGCTCCACCCGCTCGATAATGCCGCTCTCGCAATATTTGCGCATCAGCATGCAGAACATGGGCGGCTCCGGCGGATTGGTGAAGCTTTCTTCAGTAAAATGCACCCGCGGGTAAGTTGGGTTGGCGGACAGCAGCAGCTTGCGATTCCGTCCCGCTGCCCGGATATGAAGCACGATGTCATGCTCGGTCGGCTGATAAATTTTATGAATGCGCGCGCCGATGGTCTGCTGCAATTCATGCGCAAGGGCGCGGGTAACGATTCCATCCAATGCCATATTGATTGCTCCTATCTTGCGGGGCCGGGGTCGGCTTCCCGCTCATTTGCCTTATCTCCCTATGATGCCATATTTTTGGACAAAACTTAAGAGTTCCGTGTTCATATTGGGATATTTTCCGACTCGTCCGAATAAATTTACCCTGAAGACCGTTTCTTTGGACGAGTTGGATTGTCCCGCCAAAGAGGGCCATCATACGGGAGGAAAGGGGAACGTACCAATGGATCAATTAAAGTGGCACCAGTCAACGACCGAAGACTTGCTGAAAACGTTGGGGGTCCACGCCGATCAAGGGTTGACTGAGGAAGAAGCGGCGGCGCGAAGGGAACGATACGGAGCCAACGAGCTGTCGGCAGGGCGGCGCGTTTCGCCGATAACGTTATTTTTGAATCAATTCAAAGATTTCATGGTGCTCATTTTGGCGGGGGCGACTCTCGTCTCGGGCATGCTCGGCGAATATTTGGATTCGATTACGATTATCGCGATTATTTTGCTGAACGGCGTGCTTGGATTCATTCAGGAGTTCCGGGCCGAGCGCTCCTTGTCCGCCTTGAAGCAGCTGTCCGCGCCGACGGCCAAAGTGATGCGCTCCGGTACCGTAACCCACATTCCCGCCAAGCAGCTCGTTCCCGGCGATATCGTTCTGCTGGAGAGCGGCGATCGCGTTCCGGCGGATATTCGCTGGGTGGAGACCAATAGCTGCTATGTCGAGGAATCGACTCTGACGGGCGAGTCGGTTCCGGTCAGCAAGCATCATCAACGGATTTCGGAAGCGGAGCTGCCCCTCGGAGACCAGAAAAATATCGGCTTCATGGGAACGATGGTGACGCGGGGGACCGGGAAGGGCGTCGTCATTCGCACGGGAATGGATACCGAGATGGGCAACATCGCTCATCTGATTGAAAATACAGAAACGATGGATACGCCGCTGCAGCATCGCCTGGAACAGCTGGGGAAGATGCTCATCATCGTGGCGCTCGTCCTCACCGTCATGGTCGTCGTCGCGGGCATCATGCACGGCCAGGACGCCCTCGCCATGTTCCTGGCCGGAGTCAGCCTGGCGGTCGCCGCCATACCGGAAGGGCTGCCGGCCATCGTGACGATTGCGCTGTCGCTTGGAGTCCAGCGCATGATCAAGCGCAAAGCGATCGTGCGCAAGCTGCCTTCGGTGGAGACGCTGGGCTGCGCCTCCGTCATTTGCTCCGACAAGACAGGAACGCTGACCCAGAATAAAATGACGGTGACCCGGATGTGGCTTGGCGGACGCCTGCTGGAGGTGAGCGGAGAAGGCTTCGAGCCGAACGGCCAGGTGTGCGAGAAGGGGAAGCCGATCGAGCTCAAGCATGATCAGGAGCTGCGCCGCTTCCTGCAGATTAGCGCGCTCTGTAATAATGCGAGCCTGACGGAAACCTATCCGGAGGAGCTGCGTGCGGCAAAAAAGGAACGCAAGGGAGACAAAGCGGCCGAGCCGGAAGACCTCAAGGCCGTCTGGAACGTTGCAGGCGATCCGACGGAAGGCGCGCTGCTCGTCCTCGCGGCCAAGTTGGGCATGACGCCGAGGGCGCTGCAAGGCATGTATGAACGGACGCAGGAGTACCCGTTCGATTCCGAGCGCAAGCGGATGTCGGTCGTCGTCACGCATCAGGGAGGACGCCATGTTTTGACCAAGGGCGCGCCGGATGTGCTGCTGGATCGCTGCAAATATATGCTGTGGGACGGCAAGGTGGTTCCGTTCACCGGCACGCTGAAGCAGAAGGTGCTGGCGGAGAACGAGGGGATGGCGAAGCAGGCTTTGCGCGTACTCGGCCTGGCGTACCGCGAGCTGAAGCCGCATGAGACGATTCATGATGAAGCGGAAGCCGAGTCGCAGCTCGTGTTCGTCGGGCTGGCCGGCATGATCGATCCGCCGCGCCGCGAAGTCCGCGAAGCGATCAGCCTGTGCCGCCGCGCCGGCATCAAGACCGTGATGATTACCGGAGATCATCAGACGACGGCGGAAGCGATCGCGAATCAGCTTGGCATCATCCCCCGGGGCGGCATGAGCGTGAACGGGGCCCAACTGGCCGGGATGGATGACGAAGCACTGGACAAAGTCGTCGACAACGTCTATGTCTATGCCCGCGTGTCGCCGGAGCATAAGCTGCGCATCGTCAAATCATTGCAGCGTCAAGGACATGTCGTCGCGATGACCGGCGATGGAGTGAACGACGCGCCAGCGATCAAAGCCGCGGATATCGGCATCGCGATGGGCATTGCCGGCACGGATGTGTCCAAGGAAGCTTCTTCGCTTATTCTGAGCGATGACAACTTCGCCACGATCGTCGCCGCCATCGAAGAAGGACGCGGGATCTATGAGAACATCCGCAAGTTCATCCGCTATTTGCTCGCTTCCAATGTAGGCGAGATTCTGGTCATGTTCCTGGCGATGATGATGGGGCTGCCGCTGCCGCTCGTGCCGATTCAGATTCTGTGGGTCAATCTTGTAACCGACGGATTGCCGGCGATGGCGCTCGGCGTCGATCAGCCGGAGAAGGATCTGATGGAGCATCGGCCGCGTTCCGCCAAGGAGAACATCTTCGCCCGACGTCTCGGCTGGAAAATCATCAGCCGCGGCATTCTTATCGGCGTCTGTACGCTGATCGCGTTCTGGCTGACGCTGTCGGTTGATCCCGGCAGCGCCGAGCAACTGACGAAGGCGCAGACGGTCGCCTTCTCCACCTTGGTGCTCGCCCAGCTCATCCACGTCTTCGATTGCCGGAGCTCGCGTTCGATTTTCCATCGCAATCTTTTCCAAAATAAGTATCTGGTGCTCGCGGTGATTTCTTCCTTGATTCTGCTGCTTGGGGTGCTGTATATCGAACCGCTTCAGCCGATATTCAAGACGGTTCCGCTCGGCTTCCGGGATTGGGCGATTACGTTCGTCATGGCCGGGATACCGACCTTCCTGCTCGGCATCGGCTCGGTGATGAGCGGCCAGAAGAAGAAGCCTTCCGGCGGCAGACCCGCTTATCCGAAGCGGCATGCGGCTTAAGCATAGTATTTTTATTCATTTTGCGGTATGATGGGAGGAAATTGACCGGAGGACGCTGCGGCGGCTACCGTGCCGGCATCTGTCCGGCGGCATAAGCTGTGAACTACACCGATGCACTGAAGACGCTCCCGTCGGAGCGTCTTTTATTTCAAGAAGCGCCGTTTCTTGATAAAATGGGGTAGATGACGCAGATATAGACAAATTGGGAGAAGGGTGGAGACGGGATGAAGGACTTGCGTCAAGTGCTGCAAGGGGAAATTATTGTCGGTGACGGGGCCATGGGCACCTATTTATATCAATTGGGTTACCCGGTAGGGATCTCCTATGAATCGCTCAATATCAGCGAGCCGGAACGGATCCGGGACATACACCGCGAATACGTGAGCGCAGGCGCCCGGCTCCTGGAGACGAATACATTTACGGCGAACCGCGAGAAGCTGTCGAAGCATGGGATGGAGAAGCAGGTGAAGGCGATTAACCGCGCCGCGGCCCGGCTGGCGCGCGAGGCGGCGGGAGGCCAAGCCTATGTAGTAGGGGCGTTGGGCTCGATCCGTGCCGGCAAGCGGGAAAATATCGAGACGGATCAGGTCAAACGCGACTATACCGAGCAGCTGTCGGCCTTGCTGGAAGAGGGCGTCGACGGGATCATGTTCGAGACGTTCTATGATATGGAGGAAATGAAGCTGGCGGTTCAGATCGTGCGCGCCTTGGACGACCGGATTCCGATCATCTGCCAATTCGCGGTCGAGGAGTCGCATCGGACGAAGGACGGTCTTCGTCTGCTGGATGCGTTCCGCCTGCTTCGCGAGGAAGGCGCAGATGTCGTCGGCTTGAACTGCCGCATGGGGCCGAACGGCCTGATGCGGGCGATGGAAGATCTCACCGGCCGGCTGGCGCTGCCGATGTCGGCCTTCCCGAACGCCGGTCTGCCGGATTATGTGGACGGAAGGTACAACTTCGTGGCTACGGCCGACTATATGGCAGAGAGCGCCGTTCGCTTTGCCGAATTGGGCGCGCGCATTATCGGAGGCTGCTGCGGCACGACGCCGGAGCATATTCAGGCGATAGCGCAGGCGCTGGCGAACGCTCCGGCTCCGGCTCTCCCGACGCTGGCCGAGGAGGAGGCTCAGGTCCAGGCCGTTCCGCCCCTTGAGATCGGAGAGCGCGGCACGGCGCCGGCGTCCGGGCAGGGGAAGGCGGCAAGCGGGCCGTCGCTTGTCGATACGGTCCGTCAACGCCACACCGTCATCGTGGAGCTGGATCCGCCGCGCGATCTGGATATCGCCAAATTCATGCTGGGCGCCCAGGCGCTGAAGGATGCGGGGGCCGACGCGCTGACGCTGGCGGACAACTCGCTTGCGGTCACTCGAATGAGCAACATGGCGCTCGGGTATTTGGCGCTTGACAAGATCGGCATCCGGCCGCTCATCCATATCGCCTGCCGGGATCGCAACCTTATCGGTACGCAGTCCCATATGATGGGGCTGGATGCGCTCGGGATCGATCATGTGCTCGCGGTCACCGGGGATCCGGCCCGCTTCGGCGATCTGCCCGACTCCAGCTCGGTCTATGATCTGACCTCATTCGAAATTATCCGCATGATCAAGCAGCTGAATGCGGGGCTCGCCTTCTCGGGCAAGGCGCTCAAGCAGCGTGCGAATTTCGTCGTCGGGGCGGCGTTCAATCCGAACGTGAAGCATTTGAACAAGGCGATCGAACGCTTGGAGCGCAAAATCGAGGCCGGCGCGGACTATATCATGACGCAGCCGGTATATGATGCTTCCCTGATCGAACGGATTGCGGAAGGAACGAAGCATTTGAATGTGCCGGTCTTCCTCGGCATCATGCCGCTGGCAAGCGGGCGGAACGCGGAATATCTTCATAATGAAGTGCCGGGCATCCATCTCTCGGACGAGGTGCGGGAACGAATGAAGGGGCTCGAGGGCGAGAGCGGGCGCCGGGAGGGCGTCGCCATCGCCAAGGAGCTGCTGGATGTGGCGATGAAGCATTTCAACGGAATCTACTTCATGACCCCGTTCATGTTCTACGAGATGACCGCCGAACTGACGGAGCATGTGTGGCAAAAAGCGGAACGCCTGACCGACCCCTTGTATCGGCATACGTAATGAATTAAAATAGGATAATGGATGTGGTACCCATGGTATACAGCATGACCGGTTACGGCCAGTCCGTCCGAAGCGTCGGCGGCTACAAGATTACGATTGAAGCGAAGTCCGTTAACCATCGTTATTGCGAGATCATGCTGCGCATGCCGCGTGAATGGACAAGTTGCGAGGAGCCTTTGCGCCGTCTCGTTCAGCAATCCATCAAGCGCGGGCGGGTAGACGTGTTTATTAACAGAGAGCGTGAAGGGGAAGCGAAGACGGCGGTAGCCATCAATGAGCAGACCGTGAAGGCCTATATGGAGGCCGGCCGGCTGCTTCGCGACCAATACGGCGTCTCCGGGGAGATGACCGTCAATGACTGGCTTCGCTTGCCTGATGTATTTACCATCCAGGAGGAGCAACCGCTGTCCGAGGAAGAGCTGCTTCGCGAGCTTGAATCCGGCCTGGCGGAGGCGATGGATGGTTTATGTCAGATGCGGGTCATGGAAGGCAACCACCTCGCCCAGGATATGAAGGAACGACTGAACCGCCTGGAGT
Source organism: Paenibacillus dendritiformis (assembly GCF_945605565.1). Lineage (NCBI taxonomy): Bacteria > Bacillati > Bacillota > Bacilli > Caryophanales > Paenibacillaceae > Paenibacillus > Paenibacillus dendritiformis. The sequence goes on from NZ_OX216966.1 coordinate 2,940,225, forward strand.
CGCTGCATGCGGACATTTCCGCACGGGCTCCGCTCGTCGTTGCCGAGTATCGCGCCAAGCTGCAACAGCGGATAGAGCAACTGCTGGATGCTGAGTCTTCCTTGGACGAATATAAGTTCGGCATGGAGGTAGCTCTGTTTGCAGATCGCTCCAACATCGATGAAGAATTGACGCGGCTACAGAGTCATTTCAACCAGTTCAGACAGCTGCTGGACAGCACGGAACCGATCGGCAGGAAGCTCGATTTTCTCATCCAGGAGATGAACCGGGAAGTGAACACCATCGGTTCCAAGGCGAACCATCTGGAGATTATCAACCATGTCGTAGACATGAAGGCAGAGTTGGAAAAGATTCGCGAACAAGCCGCGAACATGGAATAAATATGGAGCGTTCGAAAGTAGAGGGAGGACCTGTAATGGCCATTAAACTGATTAACATCGGTTTTGGTAACATCGTATCTGCCAACCGTATCATCTCAATCGTGAGCCCGGAATCGGCTCCAATTAAGCGAATCATCCAGGAAGCGCGCGATCGTCACATGCTGATTGACGCGACTTACGGCCGGCGCACCCGCGCGGTCATCATTACGGACAGCGACCATGTCATTTTGTCCGCGGTCCAGCCGGAGACGGTAGCGCATCGCTTATCAACGAAGGATGACGACAACGACGAATAAAATGGAGATGAACATGAAGAAAGGTTTTTTGATTGTGCTATCCGGCCCTTCCGGCGTCGGCAAAGGCACGGTATGCAAATCTTTATTGAAGCGGCTGCCCGACCTGATCTATTCGGTGTCCGCCACAACGCGCCAGCCCCGCCTCGGGGAAGTCGACGGAGTGAACTACTTCTTCAAGTCGCGGGAAGAGTTTCTTGATATGATCGACAACGACAAGCTGCTGGAGCATGCCGAATATGTGGGCAACTACTACGGCACCCCGCGTGACTTCGTTGAGCAGACGCTGAACGAAGGGCAGGACATCATTCTGGAAATCGAAGTGCAGGGCGCGTTGAAGGTGAAGGAGAAGTTCCCGAACGGGATCTTCATCTTCCTGCTGCCTCCGTCGCTGGACGAGCTGGAGGATCGGATTCGCGGCCGCGGCACCGAGAACGATACGGTCATCGATCACCGCATGACGGCGGCGGTCGAGGAAATGGCCATGATGGCGAATTACGATTATGCCGTCGTGAACGATGAGATCGACTTGGCGTGCAAACGTATAGAGAGCATTATTATAGCCGAACATTGTAAAATCAGGCCTAATCGGTAAGACGGCAGTCAGCGGGGCGCACTTTCCATAGAGTACGTGTTCAAAAAGGTCGTTTTTCAGCACCGAGAAGGTTGCAAGAACTCGAAGTAGGAGCAACGGAGTGTAGGCGGGACTACATGAGTAGCGGACTACAAGAGTGAATGCAAGATTCGATGCCGAGTTACTTCCTGAATCACTTCGTGATCAAAAGCGGACTTTTTGAACAACCTCTATAAGTGTGCCTCGTCACGCGCTGCGCAGGATTCGAGGTTGAGTAAGAAGCGGTCCCGGCGGCAAGGGGCATCGGGACAAGCAGGAGAAGGAGTGCGGAACTATGCTATATCCATCCATTGACGAATTGATGAAAAAAGTCGACAGCAAATACTCGCTGGTCGTGGCGGCGGCCCGCCGGGCGCGGCAATTGCGCGACGGGGAGCGGACCGAATTGCAGAATCCCAAATCGTACAAGCAGGTAGGCGTGGCGCTGGAAGAGATCTACGGCGATCATGTTACGGTCGAACAGGGCAACGCGGTGTAACTCCGATCCGGCTGCGGAATCGGTTCATAGACGGTGAGCGGGACAGCCGAACCGGCTGAATGACCGCCGCCCATCAATTGAGCAGGGAAGCAAATAACAACCGTCAGGTTGTTATTTTTTTCAAATGACGAGAATGCTCCCTATCCGGGAGGGCAGGCAGCCGCCGGGATGGAGCGCTTGCGCGCTAGAGGAGCGGAAAGGCGGGGGCGTATGCTGCAAGGAAAATCGATACTGCTCGGCGTCACGGGCGGCATTGCGGCTTACAAGGCTGCAGCGCTGTGCAGCAAGTTGAAGCAGGAGGGGGCCGAGGTGCACGTCATCATGACGGCATCGGCGACTCAGTTTATTTCGGAGCTGACGTTCCAGACATTGTCGCGCCAGCCGGTGTATACAGACACGTTCGATGAGCGGGACGCTTCAGTCGTCTCACACATCGATCTGGCGGATCATGCGGATCTCGTGCTGGTGGCGCCAGCTACGGCGAACGTGATTGGCAAGATGGCACATGGCCTGGCGGATGATATGCTGACGACGACACTGCTCGCCACGACGGCGCCGGTCATGGTCGCTCCGGCCATGAATGTACATATGTACGCCCACCCGGCCGTCTTGCACAATATGGACATATTGCGGTCGCGGGGCGTCCGGTTCATCGAGCCGGAAGAAGGGCTCCTCGCTTGCGGCTATACCGGCAAGGGAAGGTTGGCCGAGCCGGAGCATATCGTTGAATATGTGAAGCGGTGGTTCGCAGAAAGCGGGAGCGGAGAATCCGCATTGCCGCCAGCCGGCGCAGCCGGCCAAGGAAGCGCACGGCCCGGACTGCTTCAAGGCAAGCGGGTGCTGGTCACGGCAGGCGGCACGGTCGAGCGCATCGATCCGGTCCGCTACATTACGAATGATTCATCCGGGAAGATGGGGTTCGCGGTCGCGGAAGCCGCCCGCGACATGGGGGCCTGCGTGACGCTCATCGCCGGGCAGACCCAGGCGGCTCCTCCGGAAGGCGTCGAACTGATCCGCGTCGAGTCGGCGCTGGATATGCGGGATGCCGTCATGGAACGGTACGAGGATACGGACATTGTCGTGAAGACGGCAGCGGTCGCTGACTACCGGCCGGTGCACCGGGCCGCCCAGAAGCTGAAGAAGACGGGCGAGCGGCTCGTTATCGAGCTGGAGCGTAATCCGGATATTTTGCAGGAGCTGGGGGAGAAGAAGAAGAATCAGCTGCTCATTGGGTTCGCCGCCGAGACCGAACAGCTGGAGCAGTATGCGTTGGACAAGCTGGCCCGCAAAAATCTCGATTATATTGTTGCGAACGATGTTTCCCGGACCGAAGCGGGCTTCGGTTCCGATCGCAATGAAGTGCATATATATAGTAAAAATGGACTCGTCGAGCGCATCCCGCTCACGGCCAAGCGCGAGGTAGCACGGCGTCTGCTGCAGATTGCCGCTCAGGCGTCTGCAGCGGGAGATGAACCGCCATCCATGCCTGACGAGGTGCATTCGCTTGAATCATAATGGAGCGGATCGGATGCGGGACGAATGGCAAGCGGGGGCAGTCGAAATTAATTCCGGCTTGGCGATCGCGCGCGTCATCGTCGATGTGTCGGTCAAAGATACGGACCGGCCGTTCGATTACGCCATTCCTCCATCCATGGCGGAATGGATCGAGACGGGCAGCCGGGTCGGGGTCCCGTTCGGCGGGCGGACAGTGCAAGGCTTCGTCATCGGATTATCCGACCGGACGGATGTGCCGCTGTCCCGGCTGAAGCCGATTCAGCAGCTGCTGGATGTCGTACCGCCGCTCCCGGCCGATCTCGTCGAGCTCGGAATGTGGATGAGCGACCGCTATGTATGCACGCTGACAGCCGCTCTGCAAGCGATGATTCCGGGAGCCATCAAGGGCAAGCGGGAAAAGGCGCTCTCGCTGGGCGACGATGCCCGCCTGTTCCTTCAAGGCGCCGACGGCGGGACGGATGAATTGGCGCTGCGCCCGGATCGTCTGCTGGACGACCCGCAGACACGCAGTCTGCTTGCTTATGTGCAGCGCAACGAGCCGCTGCCGGCGCCGAAGCTGCTGCAGGCCTTTCCCCAGGCAGCGCGCCTCATTAAGGAAGCGCTCCAGCAAGGCTGGCTGCAGGAGACGGAGCGGATTAAGGATCGCATCGGAGTCAAGCGGCTGAAGAGGGTGACGCTGACGGTCGATGATGTCGGCGAGGCGGTTACCCGGCTGGGCAGCCGGGCCGGAAGACAGCAGGAAACGCTGCGGCTCCTTGCGGAATATGGCGGCGAACTGCCGCTCAAAAGCTTGAACGCATCCGCGGTCAAGGCGCTTGAGGCAAAAGGCTATGTCGCCATCGACGAGGTCGAAGTGATGCGGGATCCATACGCTCAACGCCGTTTCCGGCCATCGAAGCCGCTGCCGCTGACAGAGGAGCAGCAGCGCGTCTTCGAAGCGATTGCGCACGCGGTGGACGAACAGGAGCATCAGACGTTTCTGCTGCACGGGGTCACCGGGAGCGGCAAGACAGAGGTCTATTTGCAGGCGATTGAACGCTGCCTCGATTCCGGACGCGAAGCGATCGTGCTTGTGCCGGAGATCTCGCTGACTCCGCAGATGGTCGAGCGCTTCAAGGGAAGATTCGGCTCCCGGGTAGCGGTGATGCATAGCCGACTCTCCCAGGGCGAACGTTACGACGAGTGGCGCAAAATTCGCGAAGGCCGCGTGCAGGTGGCGATCGGGGCCCGCTCAGCGGTGTTTGCCCCTTTTCCCCGGATTGGCCTTATTATTATGGATGAAGAGCATGAGTCATCCTACAAGCAGGAAGAGACGCCGAAATATCACGCCCGCGATGTGGCGATTGAACGGGCGCGCCGGCAAGGCGCCGTCGTCGTTCTCGGTTCGGCGACGCCTTCGATGGAGACGTATTACGCCACCCGTCTGAACGGCTATGAACAGCTGCCTGCGGGGCTGGAGGCGCCGCCTTGGAAGCTGGCCCCGCTGGCGATGCCTTCGCGCGTTGGCGGCAGGCCGCTTCCTCCGGTGACGGTCGTCGATATGAGGGAGCAGCTGAAGCTTGGCAACCGTTCCATGTTCAGCGCGCCGCTGGAGGCGGCACTGGAGCAGCGGCTGGAGCGTCAGGAGCAGACCGTGCTGCTGTTGAATCGCAGAGGCTACTCGACGTTCGTCATGTGCCGCAGCTGCGGCTATGTGGCGCAGTGTCCGGAATGCGATATTTCGCTGACGTACCATATGAAGACGGGGCATATGCGCTGCCACTACTGCGGTCACGCGGAGCGGGCGCCGGAAGTATGCCCGTCATGCGAGAGCGAGCATATCCGTTATTTCGGCACGGGCACCCAGCGGGTAGAGGAACAGCTCGCCCGCCGCTTTCCCGGCATTCGCGTCATTCGGATGGACGTGGACACGACCTCGGAGAAAGGTTCGCATGAACGGCTGCTGCAGCAGTTCCGCGAACGGAAGGCCGACGTACTGTTGGGCACGCAAATGGTGGCGAAGGGACTGGACTTCCCGTTTGTCACGCTGGTCGGGGTCATTGCCGCCGATTCGGCGCTGCATATGCCGGACTTCCGCGCGGCGGAGAAGACGTTCCACCTGCTGACGCAGGTTGCCGGCCGGGCCGGACGCCATGATCTGCCGGGCGAAGTCATCGTGCAGACCTATGCGCCGGAGCACTACTCGATCATCCATGCGTCGGGGCATGATTACCGCGGCTTCGCTTCCGAAGAGCTGCGGCACCGACGCAATCTGATGGTGCCGCCCTTCTGCCGCCTGGCGCTGCTATCAATGTCGCATGAACAGCTGCCGCTGCTCGTGCGCGTGGCCGAGAACGCGGCCCAGCGGCTCAAGGAGCTGGCGGAGCGCCAAGGCTGGCTGCTTCCGCTGCATGAGCATGCCGAGGCGATGGAGATTCTCGGACCGGTCGCCTCTCCGATTCCGCGCATCAAGAATCGCTACCGCTTCCAGTGCATTATCAAATGCCGGGGAGACGTGAATCTGTCGGGTCTGCTGGCGGAAGCGATGCGCGAGTTCGACTCGATCGCCAAAGAGCAGGACGTCCGGTTCAGCGTCGATATCGACCCGCAGATGATGATGTAAGCCGGGGGAATCGCATGGATCGGCCCGGAAGACCTGGGCGGCCAATGGTGACAAGGCACTCGGCGAATGGGCGGTTGTGGATGAAGCTGGCGGAGCGTTGGAGCTGCCGTCCGGATCCACCGGCGTGCATGCAGCCGGTCTGAGAGGGCGTTGAACGGTCTTGATAATTTGATAATAGAGGATGCAATCATATAACGCGGGCTGAAGGCTTCTGCTAGAATATACCCGCTGTATCACGACGTTGGATTCAGAACGTGAAGCATGGATTCCGACAGAACGATGTCGATTAAGACGAATAAAGGATGGTGTGCCCTATGGCATTGCGAATTATCGTACATGAACCGGATCCGGTTCTTCATCAGGTAGCTAAGGAGGTCACGAAGCTGACTCCGAATATCCACAAGCTGCTGAATGATATGGCGGACACAATGTACCACGCGGAGGGCGTCGGCCTGGCCGCCCCTCAGATCGGGATTCTGAAGCGAGTGATCGTTGTCGATGTCGGAGACGAGCACGGCTTGATCGAGATGATTAACCCTGTCATTCTCAAGGCGGAAGGGGAACAGCTCGGCCCGGAGGGATGCCTCAGCATTCCGGGACTGAACGGCGATGTGCGCCGTCATCAGCACATAACAGTGCAAGGGCTTGACCGCCACGGCAATACGTTTACGGTGGAAGCGTCGGATTTCCTGGCCCGCGCCTTCCAGCATGAGATCGACCATTTGAACGGGATTCTGTTCACTGAGATTGCGGAGAGCGTGTATGAAGTTCCGCGTGAAGGCAGGAAGGCGGAATGACGAAGATCGTATTTATGGGGACGCCGGATTTTGCTGTCGCTTCCCTCCGCATGCTGATCCAGGAAGGGTATGAGATCGCGGCTGTCGTGACGCAGCCGGATCGTCCCGTCGGCCGTAAGCGGGTGCTGACGCCGACGCCGGTGAAGGCGGAAGCGCTGCAGCATGGATTGACGGTGTGGCAGCCGGAGAAGCTTCGCACCTCGGACACGGTGGACGATATCCGCGCCCTGCAGCCCGATCTGATCGTGACGGCGGCGTACGGTCAGATCTTGCCGAAGGCGGTGCTCGATATTCCCCGGCTGGGCTGCATCAACTTGCATGGCTCGCTGCTGCCGAAGTACCGGGGCGGCGCGCCGATTCAGCGTTCGATTATGAACGGAGAGACGGTGACCGGCGTCACCATTATGTATATGGCGGAAGGTATGGATACCGGCGATATGATCAGCCGGGTCGAAGTACCGATTGGCGAAGACGACAATGCGGGCACGATGTTCGCGAAGCTGAGCGAGGCCGGAGCGGATCTGCTCCGGCGTACGCTGCCGGATATTATTGCCGGCCAGGTTGAAGCGGTGCCGCAGCCTCATGACGAGGCGACCTACGCGCCGAATCTGAAGCGCGAGGATGAGCGAATCGACTGGACGCGCCCCGCGGAGCAGATCGCCAATCAGGTGCGGGGCCTCGTACCGTTTTCCGGCGCCTTCACGACTTGGAACGGCGAAGTATTCAAGGTGTGGGCATGCCGGCCGGAGCCCGCGGCCGCAGGAGAAGCCGCGGCTGCCCCAGGCACCGTCCTGACGGCAGGAACGGACGGCCTTCGCATCCAGACCGGACAAGGCGTCCTCTCCCTGCTTGAAGTGCAGCCTGCAGGCAAGAAGGCCATGCCGGTCTCCGAGTTCCTTCGCGGCGGCAAAATGGAGCAAGGGACGGTGCTGTCGTGAACGGTGGAGAACGACGTCCGCCTCGCCGACGTTTGACAGCGCGTGACGTCGCGTTGGAGGTGCTCGTCCGGGTGGAGAAGGAAGGCTCCTACAGCAATCTGGAATTGAACCGGGCGCTAAAGGAAGCGCAGCTGGAACGGGCGGATGCCGCGCTGGCGACGGAGCTGGTGTATGGCACGATTCAGCGCCTCAATACGATCGACGGCGTGCTCGCGCGGAAGGTGCAGCGCGGCTTGGCGAAGCTGAAGCCCTGGGTCCGCAATCTGCTCCGGATGACCGCGTACCAGCTTCGCTATCTTGACCGCGTGCCCCCGCATGCGGCGGTGAACGAAGCGGTCGCGATCGCGAAGCGGCGCGGGCAGCAGGCGATGGGCGGCTTCGTGAACGGCGTTCTGCGCGCCATCATGCGCGAACCGGAGCTGTGGACCGCTCCGCCGGCCGATGGTCCCGTCAGCCGCATCGCTTGGGAGCACTCGCATCCGGAATGGCTCGTCGCCCGCTGGATCGCGGCCTACGGCGAAGCCGAGACGGCCGCCATGTGCGCGGCGAACAACCGGCCGCCCCATGGCAGCGCGCGGGTGAACCGGCTGCGCAGCACGCGCGAGGCGCTGCTGGCCGAGATGCGCGCGGACGGCTACCGGGCCGAATCGTCCGCGCTCTCCCCTGACGGCATCGTAGCCGCCGGCGCCGGCAACCTGGCGCACAGCGCCTGGTATCGTGACGGCCGCCTATCGGTGCAGGACGAGAGCTCAATGCTCGTCGTCGAGGCGCTGCGGCCGGAACCGGGCATGCGCGTCCTCGACTGCTGCGCCGCCCCAGGCGGCAAATCGACCCATATCGCCGAACGAATGGGCGATATGGGCGAAGTCACAGCGAACGACATCCACGCCCACAAGGTGGCGCTTATCGAGGAGCAAGCCGCCCGGCTCGGCTTGACGTCGATGCGCGTAATGAGCGTCGATGCGGCGGAGCTGGGACAAGCCCTGCCGCAGGCATCGTTCGACGTTGTGCTGCTGGACGCGCCGTGCACCGGCTTCGGCGTCATTCGCCGCAAGCCGGATATTAAGTGGGCGAAGCGCGAGGAGGATGTCGCTGCTATCGCTTCGCTTCAGGAGCGGCTGCTGACGGAAGCGGCGCGGATGGTGCGCCCCGGCGGCCGGCTCGTCTATTCGACCTGCACGGTCGAGCCGGAGGAGAACGGGGACGCCGTCCGCCGCTTCCTGGAAAGAACGCCGGGCTGGACGCTGGATGCATCGTGGACGAGCGCCCTGCCGCAGAACGCGCTGGACGCAGCGCTGCGGAGGAGTCCGGCCGGCATGCTACAGGTGCTGCCGCAGGATGCCGGGTCCGACGGCTTCTTCATTGCCTGTCTGCAGCGCGCGGACGGGCCGGGAGAAGCCGGGCGCTGAACGGAACTAAGGCAATAGAGCGAATATAGCCGCATCGACCATACGGTTGCCCCGTTTGGACGATGCGGCTATTGGCGTTACATTAGCTCATTTTCAGCAGGCAGTGAGCAGTCAGGAGAGATGATGTACATAAGTCCCTTTTGTTCGCTCTCCCATCCAGTCAGAAAAGAAGAAGTATGCAGGTTCCTTTTAAGCAATATCCCAAGCAGTCAGGAAAAAGGAAGTGTGCAGGCTCCTTTTAGGCAATATCCCAAGCAGTCAGGAAAAAGGAAGTGTGCAGGCTCCTTTTAGGCAATATCCCAAGCAGTCAGGAAAAAGGAAGTATGCAGGTTCCTTTTAAGCAATATCCCAAGCAGTCAGGAAAAAGGAAGTATGCAGGTTCCTTTTAGGCAATATCCCAAGCGGTCAGGAAAAAGGAAGTGTGCAGGCTCCTTTTAGGCAATATCCCATGCGGTCAGGAAAAAGGAAGTATGCAAGCTCCTTTTAGGCAGTATCCCAAGCAGTCAGGAAAAAGGAAGTGTGCAAGCTCCTTTTAGGCAATATCCCAAGCGGTCAGGAAAGAGGAAGTGTACAGGCTCCTTTTAGGCAATATCCCAAGCGGTCAGGAAAAAGGGCGCGGCAAGTTGGCAAGTTCCTTTTAGACAGTCTCTTCTAGTATCAAGGATGTACTTGTGTGACGACTTTTTAATCGTGAGGTAGAACCTGAGCAGTCGGGAGAACGAGCAAAAGGGTGATCGAATAGATACCTGAGCGGATGGGAGAATGAGCAAAAGAGCCGCTAAAGAGATACCTGAGAAGCCGGGAGAACGAGCAAAAGGGTGATCGAATAGATACCTGAGCGGATGGGAGAACGAGCAAAAGGGCCGCCGAAGAGATACCTGAGCAGTCGGGAGAACGAGCAAAAGGGTGATCGAATAGATACCTGAGCGGATGGGAGAATGAGCAAAAGAGCCGCCGAATAGATACCTGAGCAGTTCAGGGGTAAAATCTGGTCAGCAAGTTTTATCGACGTTTCAGGGGGGACATGCGCATATATGAGGGCGGGTTGGTTGTATACTCGGATAGGAGGGCTGTTGATGGTTTTGCTGGCTGCGGGATTTTCCGGTTCCCGGGGCTTTGGAAGCAGGGGGCATGCCGGAGGCCGGGCGGAAGGGGCGCTTGCGGAACCGGCAAGCCTAGGACGGAGGATGCGAATTTGGCTTGGCTTTTGGCAAGGGCGCCATTTGTGGTAAAATAGATCGACTGCATGACAAGTGATGAAGCGAAAGGTTGAACTATACATGAAAGCATTTATATACGACTATACGTTCGAGCAGCTTGAGCAATGGCTGAAGGAGCAAGGGGAGCCTGCTTTTCGGGCGGGGCAAATCTTCGATTGGCTCTATGTGAAGCGGGTAACCAGCTTCGAGGAGATGACGAATCTGTCCAAGGGGCTGCGCGGCAAGCTGGATGAGAGCTTCGATTTCGTGAACTTGAAGGTGATTACGCATATGAAGTCCCAGGACGGCACCGTCAAGTTTTTGTTCGGGCTGCATGACGACCATGCGATCGAGACGGTCATCATGAGGCATAGCTACGGGAACAGCATCTGCGTCACGACTCAGGTCGGCTGCCGGGTCGGCTGCACGTTCTGCGCCTCGACGCTGGGCGGGCTGAAGCGCAACCTGACGGCGGGTGAAATCGTCGCTCAGGTCGTCACGGCGCAGAAGATGCTCGACGAGACGAACGAGCGCATCAGCAGCATCGTCATTATGGGGACAGGCGAGCCGTTCGAGAATTATGACGCGACGATGGCGTTTCTGCGGACGATGATTCATGAGAGAGGGTTGAACATCGGGCAGCGCCATATTACCGTGTCGACGAGCGGCATTGTGCCGAGCATTTACCGGTTCACGGACGAGAACACGCAGATTAATCTCGCGATCTCGATCCATGCGCCGAACGACGCGCTGCGCTCGAAGCTGATGCCGGTCAACCGCCGCTATCCGTTCATTGAGGTGATGGAGGCGCTGAAGCATTATCAGGTGAAGACCGGGCGCAGAATTACGTTCGAGTACGCTCTGATCGGGGGCGTGAACGACAAGGTGGAGCATGCGGAGGAGTTGGCGGACGTGCTGAAGCGGATGGAGATGCTGGCCCACGTCAATCTGATTCCGGTTAACTATGTGCCGGAGCGCAACTATATCCGCACTCCGCGCAATGATATTTTCAAGTTCCATCGCACGCTGCTGGATCGGGGCATCAACTCGACCATCCGGCGGGAGCAGGGGCATGACATTGCCGCCGCTTGCGGCCAGCTGCGTGCCAAGCATTTGGAGTCCAATGCGAGGTGAGGAAGAATGAGAGCTGTGCATCGTTCCGATGTTGGACGCGTGCGCGCAGTCAATGAAGATCGGGCCTATGTATCCGAGCTGACGAACGGCTATGATATCGCCGTCGTCGCGGACGGCATGGGCGGACATCAGGCAGGCGATATCGCGAGCCGCCTAGCAGTAGAGACGGTAGTCTCCGAGCTGGCGGCCCTGCCGCGGCAGCTGGAGGAGCAGCAGTTGGCTGGAGCGTTGGAAGACGCGATTTTGCGCGCCAACCATACGATTTTCCATATTGCATCCCAGGATGAAAAGTACCACCACATGGGGACGACCATTGTGGCGGTGCTGTTTCCGTCTGGGCAGACGAGCGGATACATAGGCCATATCGGCGACAGCCGTGCCTATCGAATCGGGCGGCGCGGGATCGTTCAGCTGACGGAGGACCATACGCTGGTCAATGAGTTGGTCAAGAGCGGCCAGATCGGCCCGGAAGAGGCGGAGCGCCATCCGCGGCGCAACGTGCTGGTGCGGGCGCTCGGCACCGATGAGCAGGTAAAGGTGGATATTATCCCGGTGGAGTACGGCGAAGACGATACGCTGCTGCTGTGCAGCGACGGCTTGACCAGCATGGTGGATGAGGACCATATCTGGAGCACGGTCATTGATCCGTCGCTCCCGTTGTCTGCACGGGCAGACCGGCTGCTTAGCCAGGCGCTGGAGGCCGGCGGAGACGACAACGTTACGGTCGTCCTGCTGGAGCATCCTGACGCCGGGAAGGAGGAGTGAGTACGTGATAGGAACAACACTTGCCGGAAGGTATGAGATTACCGCCCGTATCGGCGGGGGCGGCATGGCTCTCGTCTATAAGGCATTGGATAATCTGTTGAACCGTTATGTCGCGGTCAAAGTGCTGCGCCAGCAGTTCGTGCATGACGAGGAGTTTATCCAGCGCTTTCGGCGAGAGGCTCAGTCCGCCGCTTCGCTGAGCCACCCGAACGTGGTCAGCATTTACGATGTTGGCCAAGAGGACGACACGCATTATATTGTGATGGAGTATGTGGAAGGGCATAATCTGAACGAGATTATACAGCAGCGTGCTCCGCTGCAGGTTGAGGAAGCGGTGCGGATCGCGTCCCAAATATGCGATGCGCTCGACCATGCTCATCAGAACCGGATTATTCATCGAGATATTAAGCCTCATAATATACTGATCGGCCGTAACGGCCGGGTAAAAGTAACGGACTTCGGGATCGCGCGGGCCGTCACGTCGTCGACCATTACTCAGACGGGATCGGTCGTCGGCTCGGTGCATTATTTCTCGCCGGAGCATGCGAAAGGAATATCGGCGGGAGAAAAGTCTGATCTGTATTCTCTCGGCATCGTGCTCTACCAGATGCTTACCGGCAGACTGCCGTTTTTGGGCGAAAGCCCGATCAGCGTCGCGCTCAAGCATTTGCAGGAACCGTTCGAGGAACCGCGCAAGGTGAATCCGCATATTCCGCAAAGCGTCGAAAATATTATTTTGAAGTCGATGCGTAAAAATCCGGCAGAGCGGTACCAATCTGCCGCGGAAATGCTGCGCGACCTGGAGACCAGCCTGACTCCCGAGCGGGCGCATGAAGCGAAGGTAATGTTCGCCCAGCGCAAAGTGTACGAGGACCCGGAAGAAACCCGTGTCATGCCCGCCATTCGGGCGCAGGAGCGGGATGACCGCCAGCCTTCGGACACGTATCCCGGATCGGCGCCCGCACCTGCAGCCGCCCCAGTGGCAGCCGGCAGGGAACCGGCCAAGCCGGCGCAGAAGGGATGGGTGAAGCCGACGGTCTGGATCGGGGCAACGCTGTTGTTCCTCGGCATCCTGATTGGCGTCGTCTTTTATGTGAAAAGTCTGCTTGTCGTCAATGATGTCGTCATGCCGAACGTCATCAAAATGACGGAGGCGGCGGCGAAGAGCGCGTTGGCCGAACGGAAAATCGTGGTGGAGGACCCGATTGTGTACGAGCCGAAGGAAGGCTTCGAGAAGGGCGTTGTCTTCGATCAGAGCAAGCCGGAAGGCACGAAAGTGAAGGAAGGGTCGAGCGTCCGGCTGTATGTGAGCGAGGGAAGTCCGTACATTAATTTGGAGGATTATGCCGGCAAGCCTTCGGAGCTGGTTATTCAGCAGTTGATCGAAATCGGCTTCGACAGCTCCCGCATCACGAAGGAGCCGGTATTCGACGATGAAGCCGAGCCGGGAACGGTCGTCGGCACGACGCCGGCTGCCGGGGAGAAGGTCGATCCGCGCAATGCTTCGGTGAAGCTGCTCGTCAGCAAAGGCAAAGAAACGTTCGGCATGCCGAACCTTGTCGGCGCGACGAAGGACGAGGCGATTGCCAAGATTGATGCGAGCGGGCTGAAGCTGGCCAAGGATGGCATTATTGAGGAGGCGAGTTACGAGCAGCCGGCTGGCCGCGTATTCAAGCAGCAGCCGTTCGAGCCGAACGATCCGGTAGCCAAGGGCTCGGAGGTCCGCATCTATGTCAGCTCGGGCTACCCGCCGGAGGCGCTGCGCTATACGTTCCCACTGCCGGTGGCTCCAAAGGAGAACGGCAAGACGAGCACGATCCGTATCGTCTATACGGACGCAACCGGAGAGAATAAAGAATGGGGAACACAGAAAATCACATCAAGCCAAATCTTCAACGTAGAGCTCGTGCTCGCTCCGAACAAAGACGGGGTCGTACTATTGTACCGGGATGGTGAATTCCTGGATACGTACACGGTGAGCTATACCGATGCCAAGCAGGGCACGGTGCAGATACCGCCGGCCATAGACGACCCCTTGGCCAGGCAAGGGCAAGAAGTTGAAGGAGAAATTCAAGGACAGAGCGAAGGAGAAGGGGAAGGACAAGAAGAAGGGGGAGGAATAGACCCGGGCGAGTAATTGTCTGGGAAGCCTTCTTCCGAGATGAGATTGGCCGCCCTTCCATCTGCGTCTGCGGAGACGATGTGACGATGGAGGGGCCCCTATAATTTCGAATTATATGGAGGGAATCAATATGTTCGTGGTAGATAAGCATGCCTAAAGGCCTTATCGTCAAGGCGTTGAGCGGATACTATTACGTGGAGGAAGAGGGAAAGCGCGGCGGAAAGACGGTGCAGTGCCGGGCGCGCGGCATTTTCAAGAAGAAGGGCGTGTCCCCGCTGGTCGGCGACCGCGTCGTCTACTCCTTCACCGAGAACGGAGAGGGCGTGGTGGACGAGATCGGGCCGCGGGAGAGCGAGCTGATCCGGCCGCCAATCGCCAATGTATCGCTGGCTGCGCTCGTGTTCTCGGTGACGGAGCCGGAGCTGAACATGCAGCTGCTAGACAAGTTCCTCGTCCATATCGAGCATGCGGAGGTGGAGGCGGTCATTCTGCTGACGAAGTGGGATCTGCTCGATCGGCTTCCGGAGGAGGAGTCGGCGCGTCTGCGCCGGCGGATGGAGGAGTTGATCGCCTTGTACCGGGGCATCGGATATGAGGTTATCGCCACGAGCGCCAAGGGCGGATTCGGATATCAGGGCGTGGCAGACCGGTTAGCCGATCAGATCAGCGTATTCGCCGGCCAGTCCGGCGTCGGCAAGTCCTCTCTCTTGAACGCGATGCTCCCTGGGGTGTCACTGGAGACGAACCAGATTAGCCAGCGGCTGGGCCGGGGCAAGCATACGACGCGCCACGTTGAGCTGCTGCCGCTCCCGCAGGGCGGATATATTGCCGACACGCCCGGATTCAGCCAGCTTGATTTCCTTGAGCTTGGGGTGGATCAGCTCGGCTGGTGCTTCCGTGAATTCCGAAGCTATGCGGGCGACTGCAAGTTCAGGGGCTGTACTCATATTCACGAACCGGGCTGCCGGGTGAAGGAGGGGGTTCAGGAAGGCTTGATCGCCGATTCACGCTATGAGCATTACCTGTTATTTTTCGACGAAATGAAAGACAAACGACGGAGGTACTGACATGACAGCACAGCAAACGATTCGTATCGCCCCTTCTATCTTATCGGCCGACTTCGCCAAGCTGGGCGAAGAGGTTCGAAATGTGGAGCAGGGAGGCGCCGACTGGATTCATGTAGACGCGATGGACGGCCGCTTCGTGCCGAACCTGACGCTCGGGCCGAACATTGTGCAAGCGCTCCGCCCGCATACGGCGCTGCCGCTGGACGTGCATTTGATGATTGTCGAGCCGGAGAAATATATCGACGCGTTCGCCGCCGCAGGCGCGGATGTCATTACGGTGCATGCGGAAGCCTGCCCTCATCTCCATCGGGTCGTCCATCAGATTAAGGAGGCAGGGGCCCGGGCGGGCGTGGCGCTCAATCCGGGAACGTCCCTGACGGCGATCGAAGAGGTGCTGGCGGATCTTGATCTGGTCCTCATCATGACGGTCAACCCGGGATTTGGCGGACAGAAGTTCATCGCTTCGATGACGGACAAAATTCGCCGGCTTCGCCAACGGCTGGACGAGCTGGGCCGGGCAGAGACTCATATCGAAGTCGATGGCGGGATTACGGCCGAGACGGCGCCATTGGTCGCTGCGGCAGGAGCGGACGTGCTCGTGGCCGGCAGCGCGGTCTACGGAGCGGCCAGCCGGGAAGCGGCTATTCAGTCCATCCGTGAATCCGCGGAGCGAGCGCGGCAATGACAGGAACGGAGGGGCCGGAGAAGGGGAGAGTGCCTATGTGGAGAACGGCGCTGACGCTGGCATCGTACAGCTTTGTTTGCGGCACGCTGGTCGGATTTTACGCTTTTTTGAATTTCCCGTTAAATATCATTTGCTCGCTCGGCGCGCTTCTGCTTGGAATTCGCTTTTTCAAGCGGAATCCGACAAAGGGGATGCGCATCGGCTTGATTCTGTTGTCGATTTTGTTCTATTTTATCTTTGTCTTCATGATGTCTGTATATTTATACATGCAGCAGATGCCGGCACCCGCCGCATAAATGGGCGCGAATGGGGCTTGTCGCCCGTGCATAGATGAATGGCCTGCGGCATATGATGGTTACATGAGCACAGATCTCTCATGTAACCTTTTTTATGTTGCAAGAGACTAGCGGGGTAGGATGAGAATGACGAGGAGGGTGGAAGATGAAGTTTTATACGTTTAAGCTGCCGAAGTTTTTGGGAGGTTTCGTCAAGGCGATTTTAAATACGTTTCAAAAAAGCTGACGTTCCAGGCGGCATTGAAGCTGAGTCGGTATCCATCCATCCGAACCGTGATCGCATGTGCGGGAGCGGGGCAACAGGCAGTAACGGTAATGAGCTCCGGACGGCTGTCCGGCAAGCATGGGGCAGCGGCCCAGCCGCACTTGGATGAGGATGCCCGTTCGGCGGAGGATTGCCGAGGTGCCATCCGCCGTACACCATGCCGGACAAGAACCATCCATAACCAGTCGCCGGCGGTGCCGCGCTGGAACGACAGCGCCGGGGCCGCGATTCCCCCGAGGCAAAGCCAAGCCGTTGAGATACAAGCCTGTCCGAGGTCTGTCGAGACGAAAGATCGCGAATGAATTGGCGATCAAAAAAAGCACCTGATTGCGCTTCAGGTGCTCTTTCTATATGGAGGCCGGGATTAGACGCGAGTCACTTTACCTGCCTTCAATGCACGCGTGCTCACGTATACGCGTTTCGGTTTGCCGTCGACCATAATGCGAACCTTTTGCACGTTTACGCCCCAAGAGCGGCGAGATTTGTTGTTCGCGTGCGATCTGTGATTACCCGAGCCTGGTTTTTTCCCCGTTACATAACATTTGCGAGCCATGCCTTACACCTCCTTATCCCAAAACACCCTTCTTACGTTAAATACCTAAATATGATATCATATTTTAAAATCTGTAGTCAACCGAATCAAAAACTTTGTTTATTTCTCTTTTCTATTATAGTACAATGTTGATTAGTCCATAATACTCAAAAAAAGGAGTGGAGTGAACCATGGCCATCCAACTCGATATGGAATTCGGCAAGGTGAACATTTCGGAAGAAGTCGTGGCGGTGATTGCCGGTTCTGCGGCTATGGAATGTTATGGACTCGTTGGAATGGCATCGCGCAAGCAACTGAAGGACGGTATTGCCGAATTGCTCGGACGAGGCAATTTGTCGCGTGGTGTCGAAGTGCGCCAACAATCCGATAGTCTACATATCGATTTATATATTATTGTGAGTTACGGAACCAAAATCTCCGAGGTGGCGCACAACATCCAAGCCAAGGTGAAGTATGTACTCGAACACGACATCGGTCTCGCAGTGGACCAAGTGAACATCTTTGTACAGGACGTACGCGTACTAAGCTAGGAAGGGGAATATTCGTTGAACAAGCGTTCTTTAAATGGAGCACAATTTGCCAGTATGGTGCTTGGCGGGGCCGATTCGCTCAATCGCCATGCCGAACACGTCAATACGTTGAACGTCTTTCCAGTCCCGGATGGAGATACGGGGACGAACATGAATTTGACGATGACTGCGGGCATTACCGAAATGAAAGCGAAGCCGTCCACGTCTATCGCCAAAACGGCGGAGGTGCTGTCCAAAGGGCTGCTTATGGGCGCCCGGGGGAACTCGGGAGTGATTCTGTCCCAATTGTTCCGGGGATTTAGCCGGGCCGTAGCCGGCCTTGACGAAGTGAACGCATTCCAATTCGCCCACGCGCTGCAAGGCGGCGTGGACACTGCTTATAAAGCTGTGGTCAAGCCCGTGGAAGGCACGATACTGACGGTCGCGAAAGAAGCGGCGAAGCATGCCGTCTATATTGCGCGCCGGACGCCGGACTTGGTCGAGTTCATGCGGGAAGTGACGAACAAGGCCAAGGAAGCGCTGGCCAAGACGCCGGACATGCTGCCTGTGCTGAAGCAAGTCGGGGTCGTCGACTCGGGCGGACAAGGCTTGGTCTATATTTATGAAGGATTTCTGGCTGTGCTGGAAGCAGGGGCGGAAGGAGCTGCCGAAGCGGTCATATCGGTTCCGGTCGAGAAGACGACTGCGGCGCCAATGCCGGCGCAAGCCAAGCTGCACACGGAAGACATCGAGTTTTTATATGATATGGAATTCTTTATCGATCGTACCCGCAATCGCGCTGCAGCTGTGCCATTTCATGAAGATATATTCAGGAAAGCGCTTGCAAAAAATGGGGATTCCATTATCGTTATCGCAGACGACGATATTATCAAAGTCCATGTTCATTCCCGCAAGCCGGGCGAAGTGCTTGATCTGGCGATGCAGTACGGGGAATTGATCCGGATTCATATTTTGAACATGCGCGAGCAGCATCGCGATATTTTGCAAGGGGAGCATGGAGAAGTGTCCGCGATGCCTGAGCTGTTCGCGGAGATGCCGATTGCGAATATCGCCACGGAGAGCGTTCCGGTGGAGCCGCCTGCGGACGAGATTGCTCCTTATGGCTTCATCGCCGTTGCGATGGGACAGGGCATCCACGACATCTTCACCAGTCTCGGGGTGGACATCGTCCTGTCCGGCGGCCAGACGATGAATCCGAGCACGCAGGATTTCATCGATGCTATCGGCAAGATTACGGCGCAGCACATCTTCATCCTGCCGAACAATTCGAATATCGTGATGGCGGCGAAGCAGGCTGCGGAATTCGTGGACCGTGAAGTGACGGTCATCGAGACGAAGACGATCCCGCAAGGCATTGCGGCGGCCTTCGCCTTCCAGGAGGACGAAGACCTGGAGGTGAACCGGACCGCGATGCAGGATGCGGTCAGCCATATTGTGTCTGGACAAGTTACCTACGCCGTGCGCGATACGACGCTGGACGGGCTGGATATTAAGGCGGGCCACTATATGGGCATCGCTAACGGCAAGATTGTCGTGACGACCGAATCGATGAGCGACACGCTGCAGCAATTGCTCGCGAAGATGCTGGAGGACGGCGGCGAGGTCATTACACTGCTTGCCGGCGAAGAGGCGAAGGCGGAAGATACGGAAGCGCTAATCGAATGGCTGAGCGAGCAGTATCCGGACGCGGAAGTGGAAGTCCATGAGGGCGGACAGCCTATTTATGCATATCTTATCTCTGTAGAGTAACGAAGGAGGGATGTGAATGGCATCTATCCGTATCGTCACGGATAGCACAGCGGATATTCCGCAGGAATTACGCGAACGCTACCGCATTGAGATGATTCCGCTCAAGGTGCATTTCGGGAACGATATGTACCAGGATGCGGTCACGATCAATGCAGAGCGGTTCTATCAATTGCTTGTTGAAGCGAAGCGGCTGCCTACAACGTCCCAGCCTTCTCCTATCGAGTTCCTGGAGGTGTTCAAGCGGTTGAATGCCGAGCCGGACACGCAGATCATTTCGATTCATCTGTCGGCCGCATTCAGCGGAACGTATCAATCCGCAGTGCTCGCGAAGAACATGATGGAAGAAGAGGCCGACATTACGATTGTCGATTCGAAGTCGGCATCCTACGGATTCGGGCTCATCGTGGTGGAAGCCGCCAAGATGGCGGAGGCAGGCCGTACGAAAGAAGAAATTTTGGCCATGATTGAACGTTATCAGCGGGAACGCAAGCTTTTTTTCTTGGTTGATACATTGGAATATTTGCAAAAGGGCGGCCGCATCGGCAAAGCAGCAGCTTTATTCGGCACACTGCTCAATATTAAACCGATTCTCTCGATCGATGATGGGGGAGAAGTGTATGCGGTCGAAAAGGTGCGGGGACATAAGAAAGCGGTGGCCCGCATCCTGGAAATGCTGAAGCAGGAATTCGAGGGAAGACCGGTGCATACGGTCATGGGATATACGAGCAATCCGTCGGCAGCGGATGAATTGGCGGCAGCGATTCAGAATACATTGGACGTTCGATCCATGGACTACACGATCGTAGGCTCCGTCATCGGTACCCATGTCGGGACCGGCGTCGCTGCCGTCTTCATGTGGCCTGCGGACGAAGCATCGTCCTGACAGGATACGGACGTTACCGGCCATGATTCCATTGAGTCAATGTCCCGTAACCATGGTCAAAGGCGTGAGCGCGTTGAAACAAACCGAGCTTCACGCCTTTGGCATTTTTACCGTTGCCGATTTGCTCGATTATTTCCCTTTCCGCTATGAAGATTTTCATCTCCGCCGCCTGAGCGAAGTGAAGGATGGCGATAAAGTTACGGTCGAAGGACGCATTATGAGCCAGCCCGTCCTGCAGCGGTACGGCCGCAAGTCCAGGCTGACCTGCCGCGTGCTGGTGGAGGAATGGCTGATTACGGCCACCTGGTTCAACCGCCCGTATCTGCGCGAGCAGTTGGAGCAGGGGCGGGATATTGTGCTGACCGGCAAGTGGGATCAGCGCCGGATGCAGCTGACGGTGTCGACGTCGGAATTCCCCGATAAAGGGACAAGCCGGATTGGCACGCTGCAGCCGGTCTACTCGGTCGGGGGCAAGATTACGCAGGCGTGGATGCGCAAGACGATTGCCCAGGCGCTGCAGCAGTTCGGCGAAGCGATGACAGAGCCGCTTCCGCCGGAGATGCTCCGGCGCTATCGGCTGATACCGCGCAAGCAAGCGGTGCGGGCGATGCATTTGCCGCAGGATGTCGAAGAAGGCAAGCAGGCGCGGCGGCGGCTCGTCTATGAAGAATTGCTGCTGTTCCAGTTGAAGCTGCATGCCTTCCGGGCGCTGACCCGCGAGCGCTCGGACGGTGTCGCATTCATGGTCGACAATGCGACGGTGCGCCAATTCACCCGCAGTCTGCCGTTCGAGCTGACGGACGGGCAGAAGCAGGCGATTACCGACATTTTGCATGATATGCGCCAGCCGTCCTGCATGAACCGGCTGCTGCAGGGCGATGTCGGATCAGGCAAGACGGTCGTTGCCGCGACCGCTTTGTATGCGGCTGTCCGGGCGGGGTACCAGGGGGCGTTGATGGTCCCGACGGAAATATTGGCGGAGCAGCATATGCGTTCGCTGTCGAAGCTGTTCGAGCCGCATGGCATTGAGGTCGGGCTGCTGACCGGCAGTCTGACCGAGCGGAAGCGCCGCGATGTGCTTGCGGCGCTGCAGATGGGCATGATCGACATCCTGGTCGGGACGCATGCGCTGATTCAGGAGGATGTCCAGTACCGGAAGCTCGGTCTCGTCATCACCGACGAGCAGCATCGCTTCGGGGTCAATCAGCGTAGCATTTTGCGCCGGAAGGGCTGGAATCCGGATGTGCTGACGATGACCGCAACCCCGATTCCGCGAACGCTGGCGATTACGGTCTTCGGCGACCTGGACGTGTCGTCGATTCGGGAACGTCCGGCGGGCCGCAAGCCGATCAAGACGTATTGGGTCAAGCACGACATGCTCGATCGGGTGCTGGGCTTCATTCGCCGGGAAGCGGAGGCCGGGCATCAGGCTTATGTCATCTGTCCGTTGATTGAGGAATCGGACAAGCTGGACGTGCAGAACGCCATCGACGTGCATGTGCAGATGCAGCAGGCCTTCCCTGATCTGCCTGTCGGGCTGCTGCACGGACGGATGACGCCGGCCGAGAAGGATGAGGCGATGCGTTCCTTCAGCGCCGGAGAGACGAAGGTGCTCGTCTCGACGACGGTCATCGAGGTCGGCGTGGACGTGCCGAATGCGACGCTCATGATCGTGATGGATGCGGAACGATTCGGGCTGTCGCAGCTTCATCAGCTGCGGGGCCGGGTTGGCCGGGGCGGGCATCAGTCGTATTGCGTGCTGATCGCCGATCCGAAGTCGGAGGTCGGCCAGGAGCGGATGCGCATCATGACCGAGACCGAGGACGGCTTCGAGCTGTCGCAGCGCGATCTGGAGCTGCGCGGTCCGGGGGATTTTTTCGGAACGAAGCAGAGCGGATTGCCGGAGTTCAAGCTGGCGGATATGGCGAATGACTACGCGGTGCTGGAGCAGGCGCGCGATGATGCGGCCGCGCTGATCCGGTCGGAGACGTTCTGGACGTCGCCGGATTATGGCGGTCTGCGGGAGGTGCTGCAGCGCGAGCAGCTGCTCCAGGGCGAGCGGATGGATTAGCCCCGAGTCGTTCGCGGGCGGCCGGCCGGATGGCTTTCCGGCCGGTTGGGCAATTCGGGCGGATAGCAGACAAGCGTTCGGACATATATTGGAACAGAGTGCCATTCGAGCTCGCTCCGATGAGCTCTGGCCAACTTGTGTTCCGGAGGTGTGCCGACGAAGATGAGCTATACGAAATACGGAATCAGCCCGCAGCTCGTTGAACGAATTAAACTGAAGATGAAGCAGCCCGCCATGAAGGAGCGGGTCAAGCAGATTGTGGACGGCGTGACGAAGGCGGATCTTCAGAACCGCCAGACGGTCCGCCGGCTGCTGCGCAAAGTAACGAGTGCGCTGAACGAGTCCATCAGCGCCCAGCAGGAGGAAGCGATCGTGCAGTTCGTGCTGGCGCAGAAGATTGACCCGAACAATACGTTCCATCTCCTGAAGCTGTGGGGGATGTTCCGCTAAGGGAAGAGGCTGTCGCGTCAAGGGGCTGTCCCATAAGTAGTTTGAGCTACTGTGAGACAGCCCCAACCTGCTTCTAACCGCTCGACTTGCCGAAAAAACTGCGAACATACAGTTTTTCATTCTGACGTCTACTCCGTTATCGACATTCCTGCAAAACGGCAGGAATTTCCGCCATGCCTGTGGGTTGAAAGCAAAAATCCGCGAAAAGGATGTACTTTTGCAGGAATATCATCAGATAGGGCTGATATAGCGTAAATTCCTGCACCAATGCAGGATTGGCTGCCTCAACCATCTTCGACCGCTCATCCCGCTGATCTTCCTGCCTCTACCTCCTCTGTTGTCCCGTCTTGCCTGCGTCAATTCAATGCCTATGGGGCAGTCCCTTCTGACATGTCACGCAATAGGAATAGGATGATATAAAACATTATTTCTATAAATCAGTTCTACAGAATATCTTTATTAAATATTACTTTAATAGCCATAGCTTCTCCAGATTAGAAAATGCCCGTGAAACTTGGGAACGCGTGAAAGGATGCAGCTCTATCTCAGCATGACACGCGGATGTAATGCAAGCTCTCCAGGAGAGTATATTTTGTTCTGCTTTACTCCTTCATTTTTAAGCACATCATGGAATTTACCTCAACCTGCTTCATTATGATTTTCTTCGCATACGATGCTTCTGCTCCATTCATCTTCATCAGTTTTCATCACTTCACACATTGTTGTCTACATGGAATAACGATGACATGTGAATACTGTATTTCCCGCCTGATGCTCAGACCATGTCGGCTCTGCTGACGCAAGGAAAAATCGTGAGGGTTCATGCATGCCGTGAGATTTAATAAGCAATTATGGAATACTAACGCTTGTTACGAAATAAACCTACAATACTGATGTGATTAATTCGTAATAAACCGTGTTAGGGGATGAATATGGACAATAAACATTGTTATTATTATGTCATTTCAGAGTTATGCCAATTGCGTAATGTCGCTTTGGAACAAGTGGATATCTTTCATTTGCTCGGTGGGCATACGTTTACGGTAAGCAAGGAAAGGAACGAACCTTTCCCGCTTCTGAATATAAAGGGCAGTGTTATCGATGATGAACATTTCCGCATATGTACCGGATTATCCATAGAAAAAAAGCTCTTTAGCAATCATGAGGAAGCGCTAAACGTTGTTATGAAAAGGATGGGCGAAAATGATCTGCAAACGGTATGCACCAATTGTTTTTTCTTGCCTTATGATGCTGTAAATTACAAAAAAAATATTGGTACCCATTTCATAATTTTAAGATCCTATGATTCAGCAAGTGACCAGTTTACGTTAAGCGACCACAAATATGAGCACGCTGCTTTGAGCAGGGAAGATTTGAAGCTCGCCATGGATAATGTAAAGGAGTATAAAAATTGTTTGCTTGATTTACATTTTGAAGCGGAGTACAGCTTTCAGCAGATTAAAGACTCAATTCGAGAGGTAATCAAGGCAAATGCGGATAGAATTTTATCAACGCTTCAGCATCAATTCAATGTTCTGAAAATGGAAATAGAGAATATAAATTCCTTAGATTCTTTTTACCGCTCTTTTTCATATTTTGAGTTGCTGAAGTCAATTAAAAATCCGAATGGACCGATTATCTCAAAGCATTACTTAGTAAGAAGTCTGCCTGGCAATAAGCCAAATCTGCAAAACATAATTTCCGACTGCATTCAATTATGGGAGAGATTTTCTGTTGATATCTATAAAAATTATACCAATGATTCGCCTCTTCCATTGGATGCTCAACTAGATAATCTGTTGAAACGAGAAATGGATATAAATAAACAACTAGTCGATTTTACATAGAGGATAGACTTTCCGTGCCGGTATTCATTGTTCTTTTTTGTGTGTGTACTAATGAGTTGACTGAAAAGGAGGTGCCGCACAATGAAACAACTTAAAGTGTATAAGCTTGGGGTTATTGATGAAGTAAAACAATAAGTACTTACGAGGGGCATAAATACACTCTTCTTGATAGGCTGAATCCCTAATTGAGGAGGTGCATAACAATGAAGAAGCTGGAAGTGGTAAGAATCGGGACCCTTGGCGCTTCAAAACGCCCTACTTAAGATTTGCTAGCTTAGTTTATAGTTAAAGCGTTAAAACCATTAGTACACACTCTAAACAGAATAATTTATAGATAGGTGGTATTTTGTTGTACACATTGAATCCAAAAATGGCCGTTGAAAATTTCAAAAGCGGAAAGCTATTTACGGATGTTGTGACTCGCGAATCCTTTTTTATGGAGGATGAAATCTATCATATCATCCAACCCGCATCGGAGAGGTATGTTACGATTCATGAGCTCTATAATGAGAGTTACCCGTTTGAAGAATTTGAAGCTTTTATTGAAGAGCTATTGCTTCATGGCATTTTAATTAACGATTCCGCACCTGTTGAGTAATGAGATAGAAAGCTTGCAGTTATTGACGGCTCGTATTTCAACTGATGGAGGATAAACTGTGAAAAAAATAGGCGTTATTGGCGCTGGCGTTATGGGTAAAGGCGTTGCCCAGGCCTTCGCCCAGTCAGGCTATCCGGTCGTACTCATCGATATATGCGAGAATCTATTGTTGACAGCAAGCGAGGAAATATACAACAACGTCAGGTTTCAGGGATTATTCCGAAGAGGTGAAGCCGTGGCAGATCCTGACGCCGTACTGTCGAGAATACGATTATCTACGGATTATGAGTTGCTTGCCGATGTGGATTATGTCGTCGAGAACGTAACGGAAAGATGGGAGACCAAGAAGGAAGTGTATCAAAAGCTGGACCGTATCTGTCCGGATGATGTTGTCATCCTGGTTAATACTTCATGTATCTCGATTACGAAAATCGCAGCATTAACGAAACGGCCATCCCGAATAGCGGGAGCTCATTTTATGAATCCAGTGCCTATGAAGCCGGCGGTTGAGGTCATCCGCGGATATCATACAGCGGACTCGACGATAGAGGAGATTAAGGACCTGCTCTTATCCATTGGTAAAGAAACGATCGTAGTGAATGATTACCCAGGCTTTGTATCCAACCGAATTTCTCATTTATTTATGAATGAAGCGGCCTTTGTCGTTCAGGACCAGGTGGCTTCCCCTCAGGAAGTGGACGAAATTTTCAAGAAATGTTACTCCCATACTATGGGCCCCTTGGAAACGGCTGATTTGATAGGCTTAGATACCGTGGTGCAATCATTGGATGTGCTATATGAAAGTTATCAAGATTCTAAATTTCGCTGCTGCCCCCTGCTGCGGAAAATGGTCGAGGCCGGCTTGTGCGGCAGAAAGTCGGGACAAGGATTTTATACATATGAATAAAGCTCGGTGCAGGCGAATGGCCAAATTGGATGGTAGATAAGAAAGGAGATAGTTATGGAAGCGGCAAAGGTAAAAATCAAGCAATTTCTGAGCAAGTTTTTCAGAAAGCATGAATTACAGGATGATGACGATATCTTTTCATTGGGATTTGTCAACTCTTTGTTTGCGATGCAATTGGTCATGTTCCTCGAAAAAGAATTTCATATCCGGGTTGATAATAAAGATCTGGACATCAACAATTTCAGGTCAATCAATAAAATAGTTGAACTGATTGAGAGAAAAGCCGGGGTTGTTAATAATCTGTAAAGTAGGTATGTATGATGAAAATGGAATTGACGAAGGAACAGCTCAACTGGCAAACGGACTTCAGGGAATTCGTAGATGATGTCGTGACACCCTATTCTGAAAAGAACGACAGAGAAGAGCGCCTTGATCCCGAATTAATCGAGCGATTGAAGGAGAAGGGTTACCTAGGCTCCATGCTGCCGCAGGAGTATGGCGGAATGGGACTGGACTGGGTTACCATTGGCATCCTGAATGAAGAAATTGGGCGCGGATGCTCTTCCTTGCGAAGCTTGCTGACCGTACATGGAATGGTGGCACTGGCTCTTCTTCGCTGGGGAAGTGATGAACAGAGAAGTCAATGGCTGCCGAAAATGGCCGCCGGTGAAATGATCGGCGCTTTTGCGCTCACCGAGCCAGGGGTGGGCAGTGATGCCAAGAATGTGCAGTCGGTGGCGGTTGCATCCGACCATAGTTATGTACTCAATGGACATAAAAAATGGATCACGATGGGACAGATAGCGGATATTTATTTGGTATTTGCGCAGTGCGAAGGCAAGCCAACGGCTTTTCTGGTCGAACGCAACACTCCTGGCTTTACCACAACTCCTATAACCGGCATGTTGGGCGCCAGAGCTTCGATGCTGGCGGAACTGCATCTGGCCGATTGTGTAATCCCGCAGGAAAACCTGGTTGGCAGCGTCGGGACGGGATTATCACATGTGGCCTTGCATTGTCTCGACTACGGCAGATATACGGTAGCCTGTGGATGTGTGGGCTTGGGGCAGGCTTGCTTGGAGCAGTCGGTTCACTATTCAAGAAAAAGAAGGCAATTCGGCAAGGCATTACGGGAGAACCAGCTGATCCAGAAGATGATAACGGAAATGACCGTAAATGTGAAGGCTGCAAGGCTGTTGTGTTATCATTCGGGGTATTTGAAGGATGTCATGGATCCCGATTCGATAATGGAGACATGGACGGCCAAATATTTTGCGTCCAAAATGGTTAATCAGGTCGCTAGCGATGCTGTGCAAATCCATGGAGCGAATGGATGCAGCCGTGATTATCCGGTGGAAAGGTATTTGCGGGATGCCCGAATTAATGAAATTATTGAAGGAACCTCACAGATGCATGAGATGCTGATCGCGCTTCACACGATTAGAAATATATAGCCGTTATTATAGCTGGGTTGGAGGAATTATGTATGAATAATCATATCTCCGCGCAGAAAGAAAAACAAAAAATGAAATGTATTGTATGGGATCTGGACCATACGCTATGGGATGGGATCCTTCTCGAAGACAGCAATGTCACGCTTCGGGATGGAGTTGTTGAGATTATCAAAACGATTGACAGCCGGGGAATATTGCAGTCTGTTGCGAGCAAAAACGAGCATCAATCGGCCATGGACAAACTGGAAGAGTTCGGGCTCCAGGAATATTTCATTCATCCTCAAATCAACTGGAACGCGAAGTCCTCTTCCATCGCGGCGATTGCCAAATCGATTAATATCGGGATAGACACGATCGCATTTATTGACGATCAACCCTTTGAAAGAGAAGAAGTCCAGTTTGTTCATCCTGACGTCCTCTGTATCGATGCCTCAGATTTACCAGTACTCCTGAGTATGCCGGAAATGAATCCGAATTTTATTACGCAAGACTCCCAAAATCGAAGAAAAATGTATTTATGCGATATCAACCGCAATCGTGCCGAGGAAAGCTTCACAGGTACGCATGAAGAGTTCTTGGCGTCGCTGAATATGAAATTCACGATATCCAGGGTAGGTGAAGGGGACTTACAGCGTGCCGAGGAATTAACGGTAAGAACCCACCAGTTGAATACAACCGGTTACACCTATTCCTATGAAGAAATCGATAAGTTAAGAAAATCGGATACCTCCCTGCTGTTAATTTCAGATTTGGAAGATAAATATGGAACCTACGGAAAGATCGGGCTTGCCATTGTCGACCTGGGGCAAGAGGTATGGACAATCAAGCTCCTTCTCATGTCTTGCCGCGTCATGTCGCGCGGCGTCGGGACCGTGATGATCAACCACATTATGAACCTGGCCAAAAAGGCCAATGTGACGCTGCGCGCCGATTTTGTATCCACGGATAAAAATCGGACAATGTATGTGACGTATAAATTTGCCGGCTTTCAGGAGGTTCATGAGGAAGGAGATTTCATCATCTTCGAAAATGATCTGTCCGCGATACAGCCGCTGCCGGATTATATCAAGCTAGTCGTAAATGATTAAGGACATTCCTTATAGTACAAGGAGGCATGAGTCGAAAATGGAGAAATTCGCTTTTCTTTTTCCGGGGCAAGGCACTCAGTTTTTGCAGATGGGAAAAGCATTTTATGATCATTATCCGATAGCCAGGCAGACCTTTGAGGAAGCAAGCGATGTCTCAGGCCTGGATTTGGCTAACCTCTGCTTCAGTGGGACCGTAAGCAGCCTTAATGAATTTTCAAATATGCAGCTTGCCATTCTGACTACGGAGATTGCGATATTCAGGGCGTATATGAACGACTATGGCGTGTACCCTCAATTTGCCGTTGGCCATAGTATTGGAGAATATGCCGCGTTGGTGAGTGCAGGCGCGATGACCTTCGCGGATGCGATCACCATCATGATGAAACGGGGAGAGCTGGTAAGCAGGATCATACAAAAGAATATGGGGCATATGGCAATCATTGAACAAGCCAGCTCGCAAATGATAGAAGATTGCATTAAGGCATCCCATGCACAGGATAGCGTTTATATTTCATGCTTTAATTCCGAGAGCCAATATGCAATCAGCGGATGGAACGACAAGCTTGAAGCGGTTGAGCAGCTGTTGCTGGATAAGGAGGCCATTGTGTCTCCGCTATTTCATAGTCCGCCCATTCACTCTCCTGCAATGAATGAGATTTGCATGGAATATTTGGATTTTATGAATGGGTTTGAATTTTATCCATTCCGTTTTCCTGTCATTTCGAATTATTCCGGAGCTCCTTTCTCCGATCCGGCTCAAATAGCAAAAACGCTAACTTACCATTTAATCAGTCCCGTGTTATTTACATCGGCTAGTAACCTGTTTCATAAATATGGCGTTACGGCGACGATTGAAATGAGTCCGAAGTTATTATTGTCTGAATTTATTAAGGAAGATCAACCGAATATCAAAACGTATTGCTATGGCTTGATAAATGACAAGCAAAAGCTGGATGAGTTGTTCCAATCCGATCCGAATTTTGTCAAGGATATGCCCAATTTTGCGGGAAGATGCCTGAGCATACTCGTGTCCACCGAGAACAAAAACCAGAACCAAAACGAATATAAAGAAGTTGTTAAAATCTATGAAAAAATTAAAGAAAAATATAATGAGCAACAAAAGAATCATGCGGGAACGGCAGCCGACCCGCATGCGGAAATGCTCGATATGCTGATTGCCGCACTTCGAATGAAAAGGCTTGAGCCGAAACAATTGAAAAACTGCGTAAAAACGTTATTGGATGAAACCAATTCTTTCTACCGGTTTGCAACCGTATATAACGCCTTATAAACAACGAAGATCATGAATGCGGCGTTAAGAAAGTACAGGTAAGCATGCGAGTTATGTTCACGATAACTTTGAGGAAAGTGGGGTAACGCGATGAATCCTATCGATCGTTCACCTTATAAAGACGATGACATAGCCGTTATCGGCATAGGGCTGCAAATCGCCGGTACGGACAACTTGGAGGAGTTTTGGGGAATATTCGAAAATAATATCGACTGCATCAGAGATCTGCCGCAATGCCGCCAAGACGACATGGAAGATCTTGCTCAACTCTATTCGCTTATGATGCCGAACCCGAATGGCCGCATTTCCTATAATAAAGCCGGATATTTGGATCGGATCGACGAATTCGATTACGAGTTTTTCAAAATCTCACCGATTGAGGCGCAGGTGATGGATCCGATCCAGCGGATCCTGCTGCAAACGATTTTTCATGCATTCGATGATGCGGGATACACTCCGGACATGCTTAATGGGACAAAAACCGGCATTTTCATTGGTTACACGCCAGGCTCGATGAAAGATAATTATTCTACGAATATTTTTCATAACAATCCCGAGTTAATTAAATACTCCAATGTTGGCAATATGCCTTGCATGGTGCCTTCGCGCGCTTCGTACATATTGAACTTGAAGGGGCCGACGATGATTATCGATTCGGCATGCTCTTCCTCGCTTGTGGCCATTCATGATGCCTGTGTGAGCATTCAAAATGGAACTTGTACGATGGCGATTGCCGGCGGCATTCGGCTGCATTCTTTTCCTATCGCGTATGATGATATGAATGTAGGCTTCGAAACGGATGATAATAAAACGAGGACCTTCGATAACGCAGCCAGCGGAGCGGCCATCGGAGAAGGATCCGCCGTTGTCTTGTTAAAACCGTTGAAAGCGGCAGAAAAAGATAAGGATCATATTTATGCGGTCATCAAGGGGACGGCCATTAATAATGATGGCGCATCCGCAAGTATTACGGCACCCAATCCTGCCGCACAAGCCAGTGTCATACTGGACGCCTTGGAATCATCCGGCGTATCCGTTGAAGAGATCGATTATATTGAGACCCATGGGACAGCGACCGCGCTCGGCGATCCGATTGAATTTAGAGGTCTAACCAGCGCATTTGAAAAATTTACCGATAAAAAGCAATTCTGCGGACTTAGCTCATCGAAAAGCAATATTGGACATCTATATGAAGCGGCTGGGGTGGCTTCCTTTATCAAAGCGCTTGCGGCGATCAAGCATAAAAAAATACCGGGAGCAAGTCACTTCAATATACCGAATTTAAAAATCGATTTTTGTGATTCTCCTTTCTATATCAGCAACACGACCCGGGAATGGAAAAAGGATGGATTGCGAGTTTGCGGCATAAGCGCTTTCGGTATCAGCGGGACGAACTGTCATGTCATTGTGCAAGAATACAATAATCAATATGAGCCTGTGCAAGCGCCGGAAATCAACCTGCTTGGCTTATCGGCCAAGTCATTAGAAAGCATGGTTTCATTAGTTCATCACTATAAAGACTATCTCGATAAAAATGAAGTGGACGTGAACCTCTTTGCCGGCAATGCCAATCTGTACCGAGCTCATTATGCCAAAAGAGCAGCCATTGTTTTTTCGAGCCGCGATCATTTACTTGCTATTTTCAACCGCTTAGCCACGACCGACCCAAGTGAATGGACGACTATCGATGGCGTTTACTATGTAGACCAGCCCAATGAGTCAAAAGAAATTGATTATACTGAAATTCGCTCCGCGTTACAACGCTGCAACACCAGCTTGATGAATAAGGCAACCGGCAATCTGCATGCCGATTTCGGCTATTTGGCAACCATGTACAGTTATGGCGCCAAAGTGGATTGGCGCGCCCTCTACAAAGGGATGAAACCGAAGCATATTCCAATCCCTTATTATCCCTTCAAACCAACTCGGTGTTGGCTGCCTAAAAAAGAGAAAAAAAGAAGCTGGACCGAGCTGGCAAGCCGTTTGAATCCTGCGAAAAAAGAGGAGGAATCTGTTCCCGTTTCGTCTGATTTGTTCTATAAAAGGGTATTTGTCGAAGCCGATTCCATCGTCAAAAACCATGACTTGGGAAGATGCTTGGTCATACACCGGCAAGAGGATCCGATTGAAGCTTTACGCGAAAGTTTAAACCAACGATTTTTTGCTGTTGAAACGATGGGCATCGATATAGACGAATCGAAAAGAACGGGTTTTGAAAAATATTTCAACCAGTTATTCGGCGAGATCCCGTACAAGGACATTTCCCATATTGTGATCGCCGATTTGCATGGACAAAAAGAGAGCTGGTCGGCTGAGCAATTGCTCGATAGCCAAAAAGTACAATTGCTGAGTGTGGCAAGCCTTTATCGTGAATTTGCGAATTACGAGAATCGCTTGAAAGTTACGCCTCTTCTGAACCATTGCTTCCAAGTGACCGGGGACGAAGCGGATGTAAACCCAAATAGCTCCTCTCTGTTTGGGCTATGCAAGTCCTTGAACCGCATGTTCAAAAATATGACTTCCTGCTGCATCGACATGGATAATAAAACCGATTGGGCCAAGATCGCCGATGAGATTTGTGGCATTTCCAATAAGGATAGTGTCGCTTACCGGGACAATAAACGCTATTATGAGGGTCTGTACGAAGCGGAAATGGAGACGGACAACCAACGGATCGTCATTCAAGATGGCGGGGTGTATTTCATAAGCGGCGGCTTAGGCGGGATAGGCTTTGAAACGGCGATGGAAATGGCGCAGCGCGCAAAAGATGTGTCCCTGATCCTTGTCGGGCGTACCCGCCTGCCTGAGCAATCGGAATGGGAAACGATACTGCGAGCGAACCCGGAAAGTGACGTGGCCGAAAAGATCGGGCGTCTCCGCATGCTCCAGGCGAAATCAAAACATGTTGAGTATCATTCGGTCGATATTGCCGATGCGAATGCTTTGCAATTCGTGCTTCAATACGTCAAGACGAAGTATGGGAGGATGAACGGTGTCATCCACGGCGCTGGAATCAGTGGAGGCATTACATTCGATCAGCTCAATGAAGACCATATCACGAACATACTGAAGCCCAAAGTGATCGGAACTTATATGCTGGATCATTTCACAAGGGATCAGAACCTGGATTTCTTTGTTATGTTCTCAAGTATTTCAACCATTTTTAGCAGTGCCGATCTGCCGGGTTATATTGCAGGCAATATCTATTTGGACAGCTATAGCCATTACCGCAGCAGAGCAACCGGAAGCAAAAGTATTACAGTCAACTGGGCCACATGGTCTGAAATTGGCATGGCGGTAAAATCGAAGTTTACCATTGACACCCTATTTCAGACGATCAAGACGAAGGAGGCAATCCAGGCCTTATTTTCCGTGCTGCAGCAGGATAGCAACTCTGTCGTCGTGGCGCGATTAAATCTCAAAGATAAAATTTCGATGCTGTTAAAGACGTATCCAATGCAGTTATCCCCTAGAATTGTGGAAGCTCTGAACGAAAATGCAGATGCCGGCCACGATCGCAAAAGCTCAAGTCATGCCAACAATCATGAACAGTATGGGAATGTGGAAGACACGCTCATCAAAGTATGCTGCAAAAATCTCGGCTATGATGAGATGAATGTCCATCATAATTTCTTTGAGCTGGGTGCCAATTCGATTTTATTGTCCATTATTTATAAGGATCTGAATGAGGTGTTTCCTGGGGTATTGCAGGTCACCGATCTTTTCTCCTACCCGACGATCAGTTTGTTGGCAGAGCATATAAGCAATCAAATGGCTTCACCCATCCATCCATCCTGTCCGGAGCCGGAAGCCCAAGCTGCTTCACTCCCAAGCCAGGACACGATTACTGTTGCACCGATAACGGTCGAAGCTGCCTCTTCTGAAGCGAATATATCCGAGTCCGCTGCACCGGGCGCTGACATTAAGCCGCTGGAAGCCGGAACGATGGAGCAGGATGACGACAGTGTCGCCATTATCGGTGTCGGACTGGATCTTCCGGCCGGTAACGATTTGCGCAGTTATTGGGAGGTTCTTATTAATGGCATCAACGTAGTAAGGGATATACCGCCGGAGAGATCGGTTGATATTACGAAGCATCTGCGGGCGCGCAGCTTCAGTGAAGAACAAATCAAGTTTCGAAAATGCGGATACCTCGATGAAGTGAACAAATTCGATCATGCTTTTTTCGGTATCTCTCCGCGCGATGCGGCCTTGCTTGATCCGGTCATGCGTCTCTTTTTACAATGCTGCTCCAATGCGATCGATGATGCCGGCTATGGCGCAGATGGCGTGAAGGGCACGAATACGGGCGTATTTCTTGGGTATACGGCCAATATTGGCAATGCGTATAATCGGCTTTTATATGAAATGGATCCGAAGCTGTTCAATGATGCTTTGCCGATCGGGCAAGTGAGCATGACCGCCAGCAGAGCCGCGTACGTGTTCGATCTTAAGGGACCTAGCATGGTCATCGACACGGCTTGTTCGTCCTCCCTGGTTGCCTTGCACATGGCGTGCGAGCAGATTCGATTCGGCAAATGTCAAATGGCGTTAGCTGGAGGAGCATCCATTATGGCCATTCCTCTAGCGGATGGAACCGGAATCGGTTTTGAATCCCCGGAAGAAAAAACAAGAGCCTTTGCTGATCATGCCAGCGGTTCGGCCATTGCCGAGGGAGTCGGGGTTGTTCTGCTCAAATCACTGAAGCAGGCGCAAAAGGATGGGGACTCCATCTATGCCGTGATTAAAGGAAGTGCGATTAATCAGGATGGAAGTTCGTTCGGCATTGCCGCTCCGAACTACTTGGCGCAATCGGAAGCCATCCAAAAAGCCTGGGACAATGCGGGCGTGACGGCTCACGATATTAGTTATATCGAAGCGCATGGCACGGGCACACAGCTAGGCGATCCGATAGAGATCAGGGGAATTCATAACGCATTCGAGGCATTTACCGACCACAAACAAATATGCGGCATCGGATCGGTGAAAACCAATCTAGGCCATGCGAACGAAGCGGCGGGGATGTGCGGCTTATTCAAATGCATACTCTCGCTGCAGCATAAGCTCATCCCGCCTACACTGCATTTTCAGGCGCCGAACCAAAATATCGACTTTATCCATTCTCCTTTATATATTGTAGACAAAGCTACCCCGCTTCAGGCAAAAGGAGAAAAGGCGATTATCGGGATAAGCGGATTTGGAATGAGCGGAACGAACGCGCACATTATTTTGGAAGAGGCGCCCAAGGCGGCGACTCTCGCGAAAACGAGCCGTAAGCATCCGTTCATCTTTACGGTATCGGCCAGAACGGAAAAAGCCGTATTTCAATTAGTCCGTCGCTATCGAGCTTATTTGCTTGAAAACACGAACGTCGATCTGATGGATCTCACCTGCACGCTCAATCGGGGAAGAAAGCATTATTCCCATCGATTAGCATTTATCTATCATCATCAACATGAGCTGCTAACCAAGCTAACGGAATTGGCCAAGTATGAATCCTTTACGCAAATTGCGAATGACTGGTGCCGCTGCGGCTATTACTCGATTGTTCCTGAGAGCAAGAAAGAGAAATACCCGCATGAGATCACTTCGAAGGAGCAGCAAAAGTTAAGCGATGACGCGAATGCGTATTGCGCCAAAGCGGATAAACAGAATGGCGCCGAACTGCAGTTCATTATCAACTGCTATATTAAAGGCGCAACCGTCAGATGGAGCGCCTTATATAACGAACCGTATCAGAAGCTCCATTTGCCGACTTACCCATATGCAAGAAACCATGCCTGGTATCCGATACCGGTCAAAGAAGCACCGATGCCTCAGGAGAAAACGGTATATGACCATTTCTTCCACCATAAACGCTGGGTAGTTCAGGATGAAGTTACGGTTACCTTGCCGCCAACAGAGGAGACCTGGGTACTGGTTCATTGCGATAGCCATGGCACCCCCCTTCTTGCCCGCCGACTGAGAGAAGAAGGCGTAAGAGTGATTGAAGTATTTGCGTTGCATGATGGATTTACACAAATCGATCAGGATACGTACCGCATCGGGAACAATGCTGACGATTTTAAGGAATTGTTCTTGCAGCTGTCGGATCTCCCAATCCGCAAGATCGTACATGTCGGCGCTTATCGGGATGATGATCCGGGCAGCGTCAATGACATGTATCAGGAATTCGAATACGGCTTCTTCAATGTGGTTCATTTGGTCAAAGGATTGGTAAAAGCGCGTCTGGATCAACCTGTTCAGCTCATTCTTGTCGCATGTAATGCGTATCGAATCTCGGGAGAAGAACAACGGCTGCTGCCACATCATGCAACGGTGTTAAGTCTCGGCAAAGTGATTGAACAAGAGAATCCGAATATCAGCTGCCGCGCCATTGATACGGATAGGGATACCGATGTGGGGCAAATCATTGGCCAACTGTTTGCGGATCATCAGATGTATTTGATTGGCTTGCGCCAAGGCACAAGTTATGTGGAGGAGTTCGATGAAGCGGAGATTCAACCGGAGACGGCAAACCGGATTGTACATGGAGGAACCTATATTATTACGGGCGGTACTTCCGGAATTGGCATTCAAAATGCAAAACTGTTCAGCGAACAGGCCAATTGCAATCTTATCCTGTTAAGCAGAAAAGGATTTCCTGATGAATCTTTATGGGAAGCTTATGAGACGAAGGAAGGTTATAAGGAACAGATTAAAGAGTTCAAACAGATGAAGAAGAACGGTGCTGCGCTGGAATTTATCGCTTGCGATGTTACCAATGCGGATGATGTGCAGACTATGCTTGAGGCCGTACGTACAAGGTATAAAAAAATTAACGGCATCGTCCATTGTGCCGGCGTCATTGAACCGAGCTTCATGTTGAGAAAGGAAAAGGAGAGCTACCTGTCTGTCTTTGCGCCAAAAATAACGGGAACCTGGAACTTGGCGAACTTGACGCGTAACGATGATTTGGATTTTATGCTCCTGCACTCCTCCAATGTGACCGATGCGGGCGAACCAGGGCAAAGCTGTTATATGGCGGCAAACGCATTTTTGGACGCGTACACCGATTACTTGAATGCGCAAGGAAGACATACGTATACCGTGAACTGGGTCGCCTGGAAAGAAACGGGCATGGCGCATAAACAGGGCACAAATGTAGATACGGTTACGAAAGCAATCACCAATCGCGATGCCGTAAATGCGCTGAACCAGCTGCTCCGAAGCAAGCCGCAGCGTGTCGTTATCGGCCAGTTCAATGAACAGGTTGACTTGGTTCCGCTGTTGAAGCATAGCCGCAATGCGGTGGCTCCAAGCTTCACGGCGAAAATCTATAAAGAGGCTTATAAAAGGCAAATCGGTGATGCCGCAGCGCCAATCCTTGTCGAGCCAGCACCTTTACCAATTGTTCAAGAGGCGAGCCAGGCAAGTCCTTCCGGCAAAGAAATCAAATTGACAGGAAAGATGGAAGGGATTTACACCCCTGTCGAAAAGCAAATCGGAAAAATTTATTGCGACATTCTGGGATATGAAGAAGCTGATATTTACGAAGGCTTTTTTGAAATGGGCGGCGACTCCATCTTGCTTACGGAGATGCACGACACGATTGATAAGCTCTATCCCAATATCGTCAAAATCGCGGATTTGTTTGAATTTGATTCCATACACAGTCTGTCCGAGTACATCACTCCGCGAATCCCGCATGATGAAGCTGAGGAAAGCGTTGAAAAGGCAGAGGTGCATAACATAAAACTGAAAGGCAATGTGGAGGGCATTTATACCCCTGTCGAGGGAAAAATCGGCCAGATTTACGGCGAGATTTTGGGATACGATGAAGTAGATATTTACGAAGGCTTTTTTGAAATGGGCGGCGACTCCATTCTGCTGACGGAAATGCACGACACGATCAACAAGCTGTATCCGAACATCGTCAAAATCGCGGATCTGTTTGAATTTGATTCGATTCAAAGCCTGTCCGAGTATATTACTTCGCGAATGGAAAGGATGGAAAGCGCGGAAAAGAACAACGCAAAAGAGGATGCAGATCGGAAGCAAAAAGAACAAACGGACATCGTTTATTATGATATGAGCTGCCCGCAGGAACGGATTTATTTTGATTACCGGCTCAGCAGTCATAAACATGTCTATAATATAGGCTTTGTCTCTGACAAATCAGGCGATGAATATGAAGATCTGGTCGTGAATGTGAACAAATTTGTGGCGCAGTTCGATATGCTAAGAACGACATTTGCAACGGTTAACAATAAATTGGTGCAATGCGTCAACCCAATGCAGCCCGTCGAGATTGAACGTGTTCAGGTTGCTTCCACAGACGATATCGACTTTACACCGTATTTACACACGTTCAAGCTTAGCCAATACCCGCTGTTTCATTTGACGCTATTTGAAGCCCCTGATAAAAAGCTGTTATTCTTTGATATCCACCATATCCTGCTCGATGGCTATTCGACAACGCTCCTGCAGGAACAGATGGAGGCCTTCGGGAAGCAGAGCGCCAGTGATAAATCTTTGTGCCCGTACTCCAAGTATGTTGAATTTGAGAAGAACTTTTACGCAACCAAAGAATATGCCGAAATGGGGGATTACTGGAAAAATCAACTTCATGGCTTTGATTTTACCCATCCTCTCGCACGCAAAGATGCAAATGATACTTCCTTTGGCCATGCTTCCGCACAAGTAAGTTCTGACTTGGCCGGTGCGTTGCTGGCGTTTGCCAAGTCAAGAAATACGACGATTTTTAATATCTTTCTCAGCGCCTATGCTCTTGCTCTTCGTATGGTTACAGATCGAAATGATATCTCGATTGTAACGCCTATGCTGAACCGATATGAGCCGGAATTCAAACATTGCATCGGTGTGTTTACGAATGTAATACCGATTCGAGTCGAGATGAAGCCGCAGCAAACCCTCGACGATCATATTAAAAATGTAACAAATAAAACAATAGGAGGAATTAAAAATCAATTTTATCAATATAACCATATCATCAGGGATTTCAAAGGATCCGATGTTCAATTCCATTTCTATATGGACTTTGAAGATAATTCATTGAAGAAGTTCAGAGAGACGGAAGATATCCCTTATGCTGTGAATATTCCGAAATTCACGTTAGATCTGGAGGTTAAAAACCTGAATCAGATCTACCATATTTCCGCCTCGTATAAAAAGAGCTATGTAAGTGATGAAGAAGTGACAGCAATTCTTCATTGGTTCATGAAGAATTTACAAGAGATTTTTACGAATGACAAGTTACATCATACGTTAGACAAATTCATCGAGCAATTCAAAGCTGGCGAGGTGCAGTCGGGAAGTGTCTAGGCCGCTCGGACGCACGGAGATCATGCAGGGATCTAAGTCTCTGCGTGATCTTCGGGGGCGGCCGCACTGAAGATGGGCTCTCGTTCTGTTGCGGCACATGCGACATAGGAGGCCAAAGGAGTGCAAATCAATATTTTAAAAAATCTGATGGATTTGTTTACAATCATTTTTCTAAACCATAAATTTTACATCCTGATCTCCTTATTTTACATCATCAGTCATGCGATAGCCCCATTTATCACCATTGTTTACTTTAAATATTTGTTCGATGCGATTCAATTCCATTATGGGCTGCCGTACATCGTCAACATTACGCTATTGATGCTGGCTTGCCAGTTGATCATCACGAATGCGCAAATCTATGCCAAAAGCGCAACGACACTGCATTCCAAATGGCTGCTCGTTCCCTTGACGGCGATGTTCTGCAAAAAATCTATCGAAATGGATTATAAATATACGGAGGATCAATCCATTATCCGGGAAATGAATCGAGCTTCTTTTGTGTTGGCTAACGGCGATAATTTAGAAAAATATTTGGCAGCGGTCAACGGCATTTTTGTCGCGCTCCTGCAATTGACTTTCATTACTTATTTAGCCACCTTGTCGAATCCATACCTCATTTTGATCGTACTGGCTGTATCGATGTTGAATACGGCGATCAGTTTACGCGTTCAGAACAAAAATTATCAAATTCATAGAGAGTCATTGCCCGTTGACCGAAAGTGGCGATATATTATCCAACTCGCTACCGAATTGAAATTCGCGAAAGAGGTTCGATTATTTAGCCTGACCAACTTCGTGACCCGAAAAGGGGATGAAAACAGAAAAGAATACTTCTCGCTATTCGACAAAATCAATAAAAATGAAAGAAAAGGGCTGCTGCTGAATATAGGCATTAATGTCGCCCAAGAAATCGCCATCTTGGTTACGCTCGTGTATTCCGTCATTTTCAGGGGACTCACCATAGGCAACTTTGTTGTGTTAATGAATGCGGTAAGACAATTCAGCGACAGCTTTCGCGCCTTATTTGACCATATTATCAATTTGTACACGATAAATAATTACATCAATGATTTCTTTGTTTTTCTCAGACGCAAAAGCGAACTGAGGGAACATTCAAAACAGATTGTGATAGAAGCGGGAGCGCCCCCGGGGAGATTTGAATTCGTCAACGTTTCTTTTCACTACCCCAACGATCCGAGGTATATTTTGAAAAATATAAATTTGACGATCGAACCAGGCGAATGTCTTGTTATCGTAGGCGAAAATGGAGCAGGCAAGACAACGCTCATCAAGCTGTTGATGCGGCTGTATGATGTAACGTCCGGAGCCATCCTGTATAACGGCGTGAATATCAAAGATTATGATTATGACAGCTACATGAATGTTTTAGCCACTGTATTTCAAGACTATAAAATATTTGCCGTCAGCGTGTACGAAAATATCACGTTTAAGGATGCAGAAGAAGATGATGTCGCGGTTCATTCCTTATTGGAGCAAAATAATCTGTCAGCAAAAATTCAATCGCTTCCTCATAAAGAAAAAACGGTCTTGTCCAAAAGGTTCGACCGGGACGGGATGGAGCTCTCGGGAGGACAAGCGCAGCGAATCGCCTTTTGCCGGGCCATGTATAAGCAGAGCCCTGTCATTATTTTGGATGAACCGAGCGCCAGCTTGTCTCCGATCGCAGAAAATGAGATGTATATTCATTTTTCAACCATGATTAAAAACAAGACAACCCTTTTTATATCCCATCGTTTGAGCAGTTCATCGATCAGCGATAAAATTTGCGTGTTGGATAACGGAGAAATCGCAGAATACGGAACCCACCATGAACTGATTAATCGAAACGGACTATATAAAGGGATGTATGAAATACAGTCTCAGTATTATAAGGAATCAGTGTAAAGAACGGAAGGTTGCCTGGAGGGAAGCGGATTGGGGACATTACGGGATAGAGCCAAAGAACTAATCATGTATTTCCATAACATTTTTCTTCTCTACAGCAAGATATGGAGATTCGATAAAATTTACATTGTGAATACGGTGTTCATCATCGCTGTGAAAGCGATACATCCCTTTAACAGCATCATTTTCTTAAAGCTCATTGTTGATGAGTTAACGGCCAGCGCAAGATGGACGCACGCGCTTCTCTATATCCTTCTGATGTGTCTCATCGAATTGACGCTGCGCGCCATAGATGGTGTGTTCTGGACATACGAGCAGAAGAAAATAATCCAATTTAAAACGATGTTCCTGCAAGAAATTAATCGAAAAACGATGTCTTTATCCTTCCACCAAATCGAAGATCCCCAAATCATGGACGACAGACAAAAAGCGATGGAAATTTTTTATCCGGGGCAAGCCCATTTTATGGATTTAAAAAACACGATTATCGATTCCAAACAGCTCATCTCCAACACCTTTCAGTTTCTTGGCGTCATCGGTATCCTTGTCACACTGGAGCCCTCTATTTTCGTCATCCTGCTGCTGACCTATGTGGTTAGTGTCATCTTAAATACGATTGCGGCAGATAAGGAATTCAATGTGTGGAGCCATTCCCTCGTCAATATAGGGCGCCGCATCGGCTACTTTCAAGAGCTCTCCACTGATTTTGCGTACGCCAAGGAGATGAGAATCAACCAGTTGGGGCAGTGGATCGTAGATAAGATGAATTACTATTTCAATCACATGAAAAAAGATGTAACGAAAGCAGTCAACTCCTTTACAATCATGGGCATTGTTTCCAATACATTGCAGGTTATCGTGAATGGATCGGTCTATTTGTTTATCGGCTGGCTCGCCTTTAGAGAAGTCATCTCGTTAGCGGAGGTTGTCGTCTACATAACCAGTTTAGGCGTCTTTGCATCCGCGTTGTTCGGCATCTCATCCTGCATCATTTCCCTGCAAAAAGCCGGCATGCATCTATCAACCTACTTTGATTATTTGCATACCGTTTCTTCTCATGAACCGGCACCGGCGGCAACGGATGTGCCAGAGATCGAATTCGATGCGGAACAGCTTGAAATCGAATTGATCAATGTATGGTTTAAATACCCGCAGCAAGAGCACTATACGATTAAAAATTTGAATCTCACCATATTGCCGCATGAAAAACTAGCCATCGTAGGTGAAAATGGCGCGGGCAAAACAACGCTTATCAAGCTGCTGCTGCGGCTGTATGAGCCGTCAAAAGGACAAATCTTGCTCAATGGCATAGACATCAACCGAATTCGCTTTGACTCTTATATGAAATTAGTGACGGCCGTGTTTCAAGACTTCAATATTTTACAATTTTCATTGCGCGAGAATATCGTGTTTGATCGCGAGGCTAAGGAAGGCGACATTTCAGAGATAGTCAGCGATCTGAGTCTTGGCCAAACCATCGATCAGCTGCCGCAGGGCATACATACCGAGCTCGGCCGTCTTTTCAGCCAGGAAGGAATCGAATTATCGGGCGGGCAGCAGCAAAAGCTTGCCATTGCCCGGGCGTTGTATAAAAATTCTCCTTTCATTATTTTGGATGAACCAACGGCCATGTTATCGCCAAAGGCCGAATATGAAATCTATTCTAATTTTGCCGGCTTAACCAAAGACAAAACAACGGTTTACATTTCACATCGCATGTCCAGCTGCCGGTTCTGCCATCGTATTGCGGTCATGAGAGCGGGAGAACTGGTCGAATTGGGGAACCACGAGCAATTAATGCGGGAGCAGGGCGAATATTATAAATTGTATACGACGCAAGCTGAATTTTACAGAAGGTTAGAAAGCCAGCCTTCATAAGAATAAGAGGTGGGAGAGAATGAAGACGGCATGTCTCTTTGGCGGGCAGGGGTCCCAATATATTGGGATGGGACAGGAGTTTTATGAAGCGGATGAAGATTGCCGCCGCTTATTTCACATCGCCAGCGAAGTGATGGGCTACGATATGGCGGAATTATGTTTTTACGGAGACGAAGAGACATTTCAGCATGAAATCTATTCGCTGCCCAGCATGCTCACGATTGATTTATGCGCATTCACGCTGGCGGTCAAGCAAGGATTTTCTTTTCAGGCCTTGGCCGGCTTCTCGCTCGGCGAATATGCCGCCTTGGCGGCGGCGCAAGTGGTCTCTGTACGCGATTCGTTCGAGTTGGTCAAGCAATTGGTCGCAGCCTCCCATTCCGTGCTGCAGGAGGGCTCTTATAGCATGGCGGCCGTGAATCTGCCGGCCGAGATGTGCGATATGATGTGCTCCCATATCCATAGCGGCTACGTAAGAGTGGCCAATTACAGTTCCAAAAAGCAAGTGACTGTAGCCGGCAACGGGAAAGGGATCGAGGCTTTCCGTCAGATTGCGAGCGAATTCGGAGCCAAGGTGATGCCTATTAACGTCAATCGGCCCTTTCATTGCAAGCTGATGGAGCCTGCCGCGGCCATTTATAAGGAAGAAATACAAAGCTTCTCCTTCAATGATCCGATCATTCCCATCTATATGAATGTGACCGGCGAAATGGAGACCAATGCGGATCAAATTAAATTAAACGTCGTACAACAGCTGTATTCGCCTGTCTTATGGGTGAATACATTGGAAAATATGCAGGTCGCGGGCATAGAACGATATGTGGAATGCGGGCTGCGAAGCGTGCTGTGCCGAATGGCTAGAGATACGCTGGGAATTGCGAGAGAGCAGACGGTGTTTTTACGCACGGGCTAATCCCGGTTGGGCCATGGCTGGGCAAAATGGAAGTGAGGTGGATTGCTTGTTATTCGAAAAAACAGAACCTACGCGAAATGGTGTGAAAAATAGAACCGTATACCGATTATTCGAAGAAATGGCCCGCAAAGTTCCTCACTATACGGCCATTACGTGCAAAGATGAAAGGATTACATACGCTGAATTAGGGAATAAAGTGAATTCGATTGCCGCTGGCTTACGAAGGGAAAAGGTGAAGAAGCAAGATACCGTTGCCCTCATGATGAGAAGATCGATTGACCTGATGGCATGCATGCTGGCCATTCTCAAAGTGGGCGCCGCCTATCTTCCCATTGATCCGGAATACCCGGAACGGCGGAAGAATTAT
Organism: Paenibacillus dendritiformis; assembly: GCF_945605565.1. Taxonomy (NCBI): domain Bacteria; kingdom Bacillati; phylum Bacillota; class Bacilli; order Caryophanales; family Paenibacillaceae; genus Paenibacillus; species Paenibacillus dendritiformis. The sequence goes on from NZ_OX216966.1 coordinate 2,984,615, forward strand.
ATGCTGACCGATAGCCGTGCCTCCTTCTTATTAACCCATTCAGGGATGGAGTCCGGCGGGGAAGCTGCCGAGGATAAGGTAAAGGTACTCTATATCGATGAGCTGTGCACGGCCAACCCGGAAGACAATGAAAATGGATGCGAAGAACCGGCAGCGGATGATTTGGCTTATATCATCTATACATCGGGTTCGACCGGCCAGGCGAAGGGCGTCATGATTGAGCACAGGTCGGTTGTCAATTTTTTTGATGGGATGGCCGAATGCATTGATTTTGCGGAAGGCAAGAAGATCCTCGCCTTAACGACAATCTCATTTGATATTTTTGTGCTGGAAGCGCTGCTTCCTTTGACTAGAGGGTTGACCGTCGTTATGGCAGATGAGGATATGCAAAAAAATCCGAGATTGCTGGCTGATTTCATCCGGCATCACGACATTGATATGCTGCAAACCACCCCATCCATGATGCAATTACTGGCAAGCCACAATAAAGAGCCGTTCGACTGTCTTCGCGGCTTGAAGGAAATCATGATCGGCGGGGAAGCCTTCCCCCAATCCTTATTGGACCTTATGCGAAGTAAGACAAGCGCTACAATTTATAATCTGTATGGACCGACAGAAACGACAATATGGTCTACGGTGAGCGATGTCACCGCGAAAAACAAGATGGATATCGGCAAGCCTATCCTGAATACGCAAATCTATATTATGGATGACAGCAATCATATGGTGCCCGCCGGCGAAGAAGGAGAGCTGTGCATCGGAGGAAGCGGCCTGGCCAGAGGATATTTGCATCGGCCGGAGCTTACGGCGGAGCGGTTTGTTCCGAATCCAATGATTCCCGGCGAGCGAATGTACAAGACCGGAGATCGGATGAAGCTGCTGCCGGACGGAAACCTGCAATATCTCGGAAGAATCGATAATCAAGTGAAAATAAGAGGGCACCGGATCGAAGTAGAAGAAGTGGAATGCGCCTTGATGGAACATCCGTCCCTGCAACAGGCCGCTGTGGCCTCGTGGCAGGATAAAGAGAATCATAAATATTTATGTGCCTATTTTATCGCCGATCATGAACTATATCCGGGAGCTTTGCGGGAGTTTTTGAGTCACAGTCTGCCTGATTATATGATCCCTTCCTACTTCATTCGGCTTGAGCATATGCCATACACGCTTAACGGGAAAATAGACAGAAAGGCGCTGCCTTTGCCTGAAAAAATACAGCCCGCCAACCAGGGGCAGTTGCCGGATCAAGCGGGAGAGCATACGGATATCCTCTCCAAGATCAAGGCAATCATCATAGCGAATGTAGAGATTTCGATTTCCTTCGAAGAGATCGGTCTGCACCGTCATTTATCCGACCTGGGCATTCACTCCATCACCTTTATTAAAATGATTGTTGCGTTAGAGAGCGCATTTGATTTTGAGTTTGCAATCGAGGATATTGACGCGTCCAAGTATGTTACCGTACAAGATTTGGTTACGTATGTAGAAAGCAAAGCAACGATGAAGAACTGATCCGCAAGCTGGCGCCGATACGCCGGCTTGTTTCTTTTTCGGGAACACTTCCCTGGAGCAGGCGGGACAAGACAAAATTCCCCCTCTCGCCGAACAATCGAACGAAGCGCGCCGCGCGGCCGGACATCTCGCCCCCCAAGTCCGCACAGCCCGGCGCCGTCTTGCCCGGCCGTACCCGCTACAATAGAAGATAAGAGGGCAGCGGCATCGCTTCCTCTATTTGTGAAAGCGCTTGCTTTGGGGGCATGGCAAGACAGAAGGGGGAAATAGGAATGAAGCTTGCATTTGATATACGTACCGTGCCGTTCAGCCGTTACGGATCCTTTTTGGCGATCTCTTGGCTGCCGGCGCGCCCGGGACAGGAGGAGGGCGTCTATATCCGGACGGTGCGCGGCGGGGATACGTCCGCGGGAGCGGCGTTCCGCATCGAGCTTATCCGGGACGGAGAGAGCCTGGCCTTCACGTCCCGCGCGACGCCGGGATTGCTGGAGCTGGAGAGCGGGGACGGCGGCCGGGTGGAGCTGTGCATCGATGCGGCCGATCGGATTCGCCTGCGCGCGCGGCATGTCGGCCTGCGCCTGACCTTGGCGGGAGGAGACTACGACTATGCGATGGCGCGGCCGGAGGGACGTTGGGAAGTAAATGATTTCCGCAACGAAGTGCGCTTCATGCTGACGCCGCTGCAGGGGACGCTGTCGATGGACTCGCCCTGGCGCAGAACCCGCTGCGAGTATATCGCGGCTGCCATGCAGCCGGACGGTTCGGAGGCCGCCGAGCTGCTCATCCAGGAGTACCGGACGGTATGGGAGAAGCCGGCCGGGCTTCCGCCGTTCGCCGACAGCGTGGCGCGCACGGAGGCGGAGTTCGCCGCTTGGCTTGGCAAGACGCCGGCGGTCCCGTCCGCCTATGAGGACGGCCGTCTGCTGGCCGCTTATATTACCTGGTCCTGCGTCGTTCCGGCGGAAGGGTATTTGCCGCGGCCGGCCATGTATATGTCCAAGAACTGGATGACCAACATCTGGAGCTGGGATCATTGCTTCAACGCGATGGCGCTCATTCGCGAGCAGCCGGCCTTGGCGTGGGATCAGTTCATGATCTTCTTCGATCGCCAGGACAAGAGCGGGGCGCTGCCGGATTTCATGAACGACAAATACGCCCTCTGGAACTGCTGCAAGCCGCCGATCCACGGTTGGACGCTGTCCTGGATGATGGAGCGCAGCGAGTGGATCGGTCCCGGGCAGCTCCAGGAGGTGTACGGGCCGCTCTCCCGGTGGACCGAGTGGTGGTTCCGGTATGGCGACGATGACGGAGACGGCATGCCGCAATACAGCCACGGCAATGACAGCGGCTGGGACAACAGCACGATTTTCCACGAGCCGGGCGCGGTGGAGAGCCCCGATCTCGGGGCCTATCTCGTGCTGCAATGCGATGCGCTGGCCGAGATCGCCCGCCGGCTGGAGCGTCCGGAGGAGGCGGCGGCCTGGAGCCGGCGGGCGGATCGGACGCTGGAGCGGATGCTGGCGCATTGCTGGCGGGACGGCCGCATGACGGCCGTGCGCACCGGCACGCATGAGCCGGTCGGCGAGGACAGTCTGATCGCGTGCCTGCCGCTCGTGCTCGGAACTCGGCTGCCACAGGAGATCCGCGCGGCGCTCGTGCAGGCGCTGGCGGATGAGCGGCGCTTCTTCACGCCGCACGGCTTCGCGACGGAGAGCATCGGAAGCCCGGCCTATGAGCCGGACGGCTACTGGCGCGGCCCGATCTGGGCCCCGGTCATGATGCTGCTCGTCGACGGATTGGCTCGCTGCGGCGAGGCAGAGCTGGCCGCCGAGGCGGCGCGCCGCTTCTGCGATATGGCCGCCCGCAGCGGCATGGCGGAAAATTTCGATGCGCTGACGGGGGAAGGGCTGCGCGACCGGGCCTTTACATGGACATCGAGCGTCTTCCTCATGCTGGCCCATGAATATGCGCGGCCGCGCAGGGAATAGAGGGAGAGGCGGCCCCCTTAAGGCGAAGAGGGCCGCCAAGGCAGATCTGGAGCGGCAGGAGCCGGCTCTTTCGTCCCTGCGATACAGGATTCGATACGCTTGACTTGGAAGGAGACACGCCTTTTGCACCAGGAAAATCGTGTGTCTTTTTCTCTTGTCCTATCCTTGATATAGTTAGGACACACATTACAACATCGCCGCGACACCGCAGAAGGAGGATTGCTATGGCCCGTATCCCGTTCCTGTCCCGCATCCCTTGGCCGCGGCGCAATCTGCGCGTCAAGCTGGTCGGGCTGTTCCTTGGGGCGGCCGTCTTGCCGCTGTTCACGCTTGGCCTGCTGTCCTATTTCAAGTCGTCCGAGCTGCTGCAGGAGCAATTCGGACGCTACGGGTCGAATTCGGTGACCCAGCTTCAGCATCAATTGGACACCGAGCTGAATCATCTCCAGCTGATGGCCGGCTACATTCAATCTTATCTGCTGAACCCGGCCCGACGCGTGCTGTATACCGAGATCCCGTCGACTTACGGGGAGCTGAAGGATCAATATGAGCTGGAAGATATGCTGAATGCGCTGAAGACGGTGAAGGATCGGGGGATTTTCATCGTCACCGAATCCGGTTATTTTTATGGCGAGAACACTATCGATACGAAGCTGCTGTTCGCCGAACCTTGGTGGCAGGCGATGCCGCCCGATTACAATGGCGAATATTGGCCCGGGCTGTACACGTCCCGCCATTACAAGAAGGCGGACCCGGAGGAGCGGCTGCTTGGCCTGGTCGTTCCGATCCGCAACCAGAACGGGCCGCTGCGGAACGGGCGCATCCTGCTGGAAATGAAAGCGGATAACTTATTCGCGCTGTTCTCCTCCTTCGAGAAGGATACGCATGCCATGCTGACGATTACGAATGGCGCGGGGCGGACGATCTACCGAACGGCGGGGGCGGAGGCCGCCGAGCCGGATGATATGATATGGAAGACGAAGCTGGCTTCGAACGACTGGATGATCGAAGCCCGGATGCCGCATGGCCAGTTCTATCAGTCGACCGACGTCATCCGATCGTATACGGCGATCGGGTTCGTGCTGTCGGTGCTGCTGGCCCTGCTGCTCGGTTATTTGTTCTCTTCGACCGTGACGAAGCGAATCAAGCGGTTGAAGGAGTCGATGCTGCTGGCCGGCAGCGGCAGGTTCGGCACGCGCCTGCCCGTGCGCGGCGAGGACGAGCTGAGCGTGCTGGCCCACAGCTTCAATCGGATGGCCGGACAGCTCGAAGAGCTGGTCGAGCAGATTACGGTCAAGGAGAAGCTGAAAAAAGAAGCGGAGCTGCGGGCGTTTCACTATCAGATCCATCCGCATCTCTTGTTCAACACCTTGAATTCGATTCAATGGAAGGCCCGGCTGCATGGTAATGAGGAGATTCGCCGCATGCTGTATCATCTGACGATGGTGCTGGAGGGCGGGCTCGATCTCGCTCAGGAGCTGGTCGCGGTGCGGCGGGAGCTGACCGTGATCGGGCATTTCCTGGAGATCCAGCGTCTTCGCTATGAGCATGAGTTCCGTTATGAGACGGACATCGATGCGTCTCTGCTCGATTATGTGATGCCGCGCATGACGCTGCAGCCGCTGTTCGAAAATATTTTTTTCCACGCGTTCGAGGACGGGCGGGGAGTCATTCGTTTGGCGATTGCGGAGCAGGGGGACGATCTCGTGCTGACGCTGTCCGACGACGGCAAGGGCATGAGCGAGGAGCGCAGGCTGGCTCTGCTGGGCGAAGCGCCGGATCGGCGCAAGAAGCGGGGCATTGGCGTCTACAATGTCGATCGCAAGTTCAAGCTGCATTTTGGCCCGGAATACGGATTAACGGTGAGTTCGGAGCCTGGGCGCGGAACCGATATGGTCCTGCGCTGGCCGAAGCGACAGGAGGAGAATCTTCATGGAACAGAGGATGCCGATTAAAGTGCTGATTGCCGACGACGAAAGCATTGTCCGCAAAGGATTAATGGCTACCGTGGATTGGGCCCAGTACCATATGACGGTCGTCGCGGATGTGCCGAATGGGGTGCGGGGGTGGGAAGCCTTCCTGCAGCATCGGCCGGAGGTCATCATTACCGATATCGTCATGCCGGAAATGGACGGGATTGCGTTGGCCGAGCGGATTAAGGCAGAGTCGCCCCAGGCCAAAATCCTGCTGCTGAGCTGCCATCGCGATTTCGAATACGCCCAGCAGGGGATTCGGATTGGCGCTTCCGGCTATTTGCTGAAGACGGCATTCGAGGACAGCGAGCTCGACTACTATTTGCGCAAATTCCAGGCGGAGCTGGAAGCGGACCCGGAGGCGCAGCCCGAGAGCGACGCCGCTGGCTGGGAGGCCGCATTCTATGCGTGGCTGTCCGGCTTCGATGGCGGCTTCCGCGCCGAGCTGGAGCGGTGCTGGGCTTCCTGGCGGGTGAGCCTGCCCTGCACCGTCTATGCCGCGAAGGCGGAGGAAGCGGCGAATCCGTGGAGCGGGCTGGAGGCTCGTCTGCCGCAGCCATGCGCTGCGCTGCCGTGCGGAGCCGGCCGGCGCTACTACACGGTCTGCGCCGAGGCCGGGGAGCGGATGGAGCGGATATTGAACGACGAGAAGCAGCGGAACGTCTCGCTTCATTGGCATCGTCTCGGGCCGCTCCAGGGGGGGCTGGACGACTGGCTGCAGGCCCTCGTGAAGCTGCACCGTGAGGCGGAGCTGGAGCGGCGCTATGGCCTGCAGCCGCATACTTGGCCGGAGACGATCAGCGAGGCGGTGCGCCTCGTCGCCGGCGATCTGAGCGAGCCGTGGTCGGCCAGCGACGTCGCGCGACGCGTTGGCTTGAGCCGCAGCCATTTCAGCATGCTGTTCAAAAAGACCGTCGGCGAGAGCTTTCTGTCCTTTTTGTACCGGATGCGGCTCGATGCCGCGATGGATCTGCTGTCATCGACGGATCTGACCCTGCAGGACATCGCCGAGCGGATCGGCATGATCGATGGAAAATATGTCAGCAAGTGGTTCAAACGCTGCTGCGGAGTCACCCCTTCGCAATACCGGGCCGAACAGAAAGGCGAATCGCGCAAGTCATCTTGACCCATGAACGGGCGGAAAGGGCGCCATTCGAACAAAATGCCCCCTGGCGCCTGACAGCAAGCGGTTTTGAAAACGCTTTATTTTTTCTAAAGTGGAGATAGCTTTAAATACGTGTTCAAAAAGGCCGGTTTTCAATGAATGCAAGATTCGATGCCGAGTTACTTCATTGTATCCCTTCGTGATCAAAAGCGGACTTTTTGAACTACCTCTAGTTAGTAGAGGACATTATCGAATCAGGGGGAGAACACATGACGACAAAACGCTTGTTGACAGCGGTGCTGGCCGCGATGCTTGCCGTCGCGCTCGGGGGATGCGGCGCTTCGGGCTCCGGCGGAGGCGGGGAGGCCGGAGAACAGAAGGTGCTTCGCTTCGCGACCTGGGATACCGGAGACAGCCTGAAGGTGCAGGAGGATATCGCCAAGGCGTTCGAGAAGGCGCATCCCGGCGTGAAGGTGCAGGTGGAGCCGTACGCCGACGGCTTCGATCAGAAGCTGGCGGCCTCGTTCGGCGCGGGTAATCCGCCCGACGTGATGCTGATGTGGGATTTCCCGACATATCATGCCAATCTGGAGCCGCTGGACGAGTATATGAAGAAGGACGAGAATCTCGGTCTGGATGACATTTACGACAGCCTGTTCCATTATGTGAAGGTCGATGGCCAGACGTACGGGCTGCCGAGCGGCTTCACGACGAGAGCGATGTACTATAACAAGAAGCTGTTCGACGAGGCGGGCATTCCGTATCCGAAGGACGGATGGACCTGGGATGAGTTCAAGAACATCGCGAAGAAGCTGTCCCACCCGGAGAAGAAGCAGTATGGCTTCGGCCTGCGGGCGACGAATGACCCTTACGATCTGCAGGGCATCGTCTGGAGCAACGGCGGCAGCTTCGTCAGCGAGGACGGCAGCCAGATCGACGGGTTCATGAACGGGCCCGAGACGGCCGGCGCGATTCAGCTGTTCGGCGACCTGCTGAAGGATAAGGCGGCGACGCTGGTCGGCGGCAAAAATCAGATGAGCGGGGAAGATGTGTTCAAGGCCGGCAAAATCGCCATGTGGGAAAGCGGCGTCTGGCCGCTGGACGGCTTCAAGGAAGCGAAGGTCGATTTCGGCACGGTCGAGATGCCGGCATTTCCGGGCAAGCCGGTCAAGGGCATCGTCGCCTTGAGCGCCGTCTCGGTCGCGAAGCAGTCGAAGCAGAAGGAGCTCGCCTGGGAGTTCACGAAATACTTCATCTCGAACGAAGCGATTAATATGCGCAGCAATTCCGACCTGCCGATCCGGAAGAGCATCGTTCAGGAGAAGAAATTCGACCAGGATCCGCTGTATGCGCCGTTCTACCGGATGCTGGAACGGTCCGACATGACCCCGTCCTTCCTGCTCAACAAGAACTGGAAGCTGGTCAACCGCTATTTGTCGACGGCGATTGACTCGGTCATGCTCGGCCAGGATGCGAAGACGGTGCTCGACCGGGCGGTGGAGGATGCCTCGAAATATGTAAATCAATAAGACAGGCGGGGCCCCGGCAGATGACCGTTCTCCGGGGCCTCCCGCTTCTCTTCAGCGGAAAGGACGATGAACGATGCAACGATCGACCCGGCGGATGACCGCCCTTCCGCGGCAGGCAGCGATTCCTTATTTGTTCATAATGCCGTGGATTATCGGGTTTCTCGCTTTTACATTAGGACCGCTCGTGTTCTCGCTTGTCATCAGCTTCTATGAATGGCCGATTGTCGGCGAGAAGACCTTCGTAGGCATAGCCAACTACGTGGAGATGTTCCGGGGCGACCCTCTCTTCTGGACCTCGCTCGGGGTGACGCTCAAGTTCGCGGCGCTGTTCGTGCCGCTCAATATCGGGGTGGCGCTGCTGCTGGCGATTCTGCTGAACCAGCGGGTCCGGGGAAGCGGGTTTTTCCGTTCCGCCTTCTATTTGCCGTCGGTCATCTCCGGCGTGGCGCTGGCCATGATCTGGTCGTGGGTGTTCGATGGGGAATACGGCATTTTGAATTATTTGCTGTCCATCTTCGGGATCGAAGGGCCGAATTGGCTGAATGATCCGACGTGGGCTCCGGTGGCGATGGTCATCGCCAGCCTGTGGGGACAAGGCACGATGATGCTGATCTTCCTCGCCGGGCTCAAAAATATCCCGAAGGATCTGTACGAGGTGTCTGCCATCGACGGCGCGGGACGCTGGACGCAATTCGTGCGCATTACGCTGCCGATGCTCAGCCCCACGATCTTGTTCAATCTCATTACGACCATCATCGCGGCATTCCAGCAATTGACGCTGGCGCTGGTCATGACGGGCGGGGGACCGTTGAACTCCACTTATTTCTATGCCATGTACATGTATGAGAACGCCTTCAAATATTCGAAAATGGGGTACGCCTCCGCCAACGCATGGTTCATGTTCATCATCGTGCTGGTGCTGACGGCGCTTGTCTTCCGCTCTTCATCGGCCTGGGTCTACTACGAAGGGGAAATGAGGAAAGACAAATGAGAGAAACGCGCATGAAATCGGTTGTCGTCTATAGTCTGCTGTTGTTGTTCTCGCTGCTGTTCCTTGCGCCCTTCTATTGGATGATCACGACGGCGGTCAAGACGCCCGAAGAGCTATATCTGTTTCCGCCGAAATGGATTCCGTCCGTGTTCCAATGGGATAATTTCGCCAAGGCGTGGCAATCGCAGCCGTTCGGCACCTACCTGAACAATTCGCTTATCGTGACGGGGCTGTCGCTTATCGGGCAGCTGCTCTCTTCGTCGCTGGTCGCCTACGGCTTCGCGCGCTTTCACTTCCGCGGCAAAGATGCGCTGTTCCTGATTCTGCTCGCATCGATGATGATTCCGTGGGAGGTCACGATGATTCCGCTCTATATGGAATTCAATGCGCTCGGCTGGATCAACACGCTGAAGCCGCTCATCGTGCCGGCCTGGTTCGGGTCGCCGTTCTTTATTTTTCTGCTGCGGCAGTTCATTATGGGCATCCCGACCGAGCTGGAGGAGGCAGCCCGCATCGACGGCGCCAACCCGGTGCAGATTTTCCTGCGGCTGATCGTTCCGCTGCTGCGGCCGGCGCTTATTCTGGTCGGGGTGTTCCACATCTTGAGCAGCTGGAACGACTATCTTGGCCCGCTTATCTTCCTGAACGATCAGACCAAGTATACGCTGACGCTCGGGTTATCGCAATTCCGGGGCATGTTCGGCGTCGATATGGTCTCCATCATGGCCGTAACCTTCCTCATCTGCCTTCCGCCGCTCGCGGCCTTTTTCCTGGCGCAGCGCTACATCGTTGAAGGAATTGCGACGACCGGCATCAAAGGCTGAGTCATGGAAGGATATGAAAATAAAGGGGGAGATCCGGTGTGAATCGGGCGCGGCTATCCGAGTTATGCTTATTGATTACGGCTCTCATCTGGGGATCGACCTTCCTTATCGTGCAGAGAGCGCTTGATGATGTATCTTCCCTGGCGTTCAACGCGGCGCGCTTCGCCGGAGCGGCTCTGCTGTTCCTGCTGATGATGCTGGCGAGCGGCCGCCTCCGCAAAGCGCGGTGGAACCGCAGGCTGCTCCTTCACGGGACTGTGCTCGGCCTGTGGCTGTTCGGCGCTTTCTCGCTGCAGACGGCCGGCCTCCAGTATACGACCTCGACGAATACCGGCTTCATTACCGGCATGTCGGTCGTCTTCGTGCCGTTCGCTTCGCTGTTGATCGCGAAGCAGCGCCTGTCGGCCGCCACCTGGATGGCGGCGGGGGCGGCCTTCGCCGGACTGTATCTGCTCGCGGTGGACGGCGGCAGCCTGTCCTTGAACCGCGGGGATATCCTCGTCTTCTTCGGGGCGGTCTGCTTCGCTCTTCATATCGCGGTGACGGCTTTGTATGCGCCCCGGTATGAGACGATGCCGCTCGTCACCGTTCAGTTCGCTACGGTGGGCGTGCTCGCCGCGCTGCTCTCGGGCCTGACCGAGACGGCGGCCCCGCTCGGCGAACGGCTGGCCGGCTTCGCGAAGCCGGAGGTGCTGTTCGCCCTGCTCGTGTCCGTCCTGCTCTCGACGGGCTTCGCGTACTGGGCGCAGACCTGGTGCCAGCAGCATACTTCCGCGGCGCGGGTGGCGATTATCTTCGCCACCGAGCCGGTGTTCGCCGCCTTGACCGGCGTCATCTTCGCCGGCGAGCGGCTCGGCTGGTCCGCCGTGCTGGGCTGCGCGCTCATTCTCGGCGGCATGCTCTACGCCGAGCTGGCGGATCGCCGCCCGCCGGACGAGCAGCCGCAGCGGAAGCCGGACGCGCCGCCGCGCGGCGGGGACGGGTGCCCGCGCCAGGACAGCGGCCGGCGCAGTTCTTGACGGCGAGACGGTAGATCCGCCGCCGGACAGGCCGGGACAGGCCGGCCGAGCGGAGGCGTGGGAGGCAGGGCCTGGCCTGAACGCAAGAGGGGCTGTCCCATCAGCAGTGTTTCGCGCTGCAGTGATGAGACAACCCCCTCTTTCTCCAAGCTTGGCTTGCCGAAATAATGCAAAAATACAGCTTTCCATTATGAGGTTTCGCCCGTTACAGGGATTCCTGCAAAACTGCAGGAATTTCAGGCTGTACCATAAATAGAGCGCAGGAATCGAGCAAAATAATGCACTTTTGCAGGAATTTACTCAAATACGGGCACAAATAGCGTAAATTCCTGCATTCGCGCAGGATTTCATTTCATCAGCTCCGTCTTACAGCCTCGTCTCACAACAGCCTGGTCTCAACCCGTCCATATTCCACCGCTTTTCCCTCCGCCGTCTTCCTGCCTCTATATTATCTGTACATCCCGTCTTGCCCCGCATCCTTGTGCATTGCCTAGGGGACAGCCTTTTGTCGGATCGAGTATCGTGTTATGAGAGCGGCTCAATGCAAGCGGGATCGTCCGTCTTCGCATTGCCTACCCGCTTGTGCACCGGGTAAGCGCGAAGCTCATCGGCCGGATAGGGCCGCAGAAGCGGATCCAGCCGCAGCGTGTCGGTCGTGCCGCGGTCGAGCCACATCGTCATCTGCTCGGGCGGCACGATGACAGGCATCCGGTCATGTATCGGAGCCATCAGCTCGTTCGGTTCGGTGGTGATGATTGTGCAGGTGCTTACTTTGCGCCCTTCGGCATCGAACCAGGTGTCGTACAAGCCGGCGAACTGGAAGAGACCGCCGTCCCGCCTTACGATCCGGATCGGCTGCTTCGTGCCGTCCGGCTCCGTTCTCCATTCGTAGAAGCCGTCCGCCGGAATGAGGCAGCGCTTGCGCTCGAACGGAAGGCGGAAGGCCGGCTTGCTGCGCAGCGTCTCGGCGCGGGCGTTCATGGTCCGCCAGCCGATCTTCTCGTCCTTGGCCCAGGAGGGGATCAGCCCCCAGCGGAGCGGGCCGATTCTCAGCTTCGCCCCGTCATGGATGACGGCCGGGATGGGCTGTCCCGGAGCGATATTGAAGCGGGGCCCGTAAGAGATCAGGGCCGCAGCCGCATCCTCCTCCAGCGCATAATAGGCGAGCAGCTCCTCCAAGCTCACCGTCAATGAGTATCTCCCGCACATGCTTCTCCCCTCCCAAATTTTATTGGTAGATTTCATTATACTCGATTTTTCTAGGTTATCCAAAAGCCGACGTTTCGAGCGATCTAATATATTTTTCGTATCTTCTTCCGCTTCTCTGAACCCGAGCGAGTGAATAACTTGTCGTTCCTGCAAAATTTCAGACCTTTTTACAAATCGACATGGGGTGTCATGAAGACCTACCTCAGTGCACCAAAATATCTAGTTAATATTAATATGGTCACCATCACCAAACTAAGTCTTTTGGTGTATAATATTGGGTAAATTAACCTATACGATATAAGAAAGGGGTATCATTTTGCAAGAAGTAAAAAACAAGAAAAAGATGTATACGCAATGGTGGTTTTGGGTCATCATCATACTTTTAATTTTCGGCTACCTTATTTCTCTTAGTTATAAAAACGTTGAAACTCCGTCAGAGAAGCAAGTTACCGAAGTTGTCTCCAATAATGAGACCATAACAAGCGAGAAGGCTCCAGAAAGTAATACTGAACCTGTAGCTGCTGAACCTAAAAAGAAGATGGTTGAAATAACATTTGATAACAAAATTACCATTGACGACAAGAAGGTTGTTTTTTTAGGAGAAACGAACTTACAAGATGGAGCTGTCCTCCACTACGTTGTTTATAACGATTCAAACGACATTAATCAAGAAGAGGGTAAAATTCAGGTTAAGACGGGGAAATTTAAACACACAGTTGATATTTCCTCATATGCAAATGGAAATATAACTGCCAAACTTACATTTTACCCATCTCTACAATCAGAGAAAATCATAGAAATTTACGGTTCAGCTGGTGAATACATAACCGGGGAAAGAGTTACGGAAGCCTTTTCGGGCAAAATCATTTCTTTTCAAGAAAGTTATTTGAAATCTGTTCCTATTGCGCTTAAAGGATCGGGTGATACGGCCACAGATATGTTTAGTTTGAACCAAGGTTATGCTATTGTTAAGGCTTCACATACTGGAAGTTCAAATTTTATCCTGCATTTATTAGACCAGGCAGGAAAGAAAATTTCATTGGTTAATGAAATTGGAAATTACGATGGTTCTACGTTTTCCCTAATCAAGAATGAAGGTAAGCATCTCCTTAATGTAAAAGCTGATGGTCCTTGGAGCATTGAAGTTTCACAATCGCCCACTTCTGAGGCAAAAGACGCTCCTGCATCATTCACCGGCCAAGGTGATGATGTCGTTTTCGTTAATCTAAAAAGTGGCCTCACTAAATTTTCTTCTGAACACCTAGGTAAATCCAATTTTATTGTCAAGGTAAATGGTTCTTCGATAGTAAATGAAATAGGTCATTATTCCGGTTCATCAGCTAATAGTGTTCAGGATGATGGGTTATATATTATAAGCATACGGGCAGATGGTAAGTGGAGTATTACTGTAGAACAATAATCCTCACAGCTAAAATTTGAAATGCCCCCTACTTCATCCCGATAATTCGATAGATATGAGGGGGCATTTTTTGGTGCATAGAGAACAAACGTTTAATATGGTTACTAGACTTTCCTTTCAATGATAAGTGTGGAAATCCATTTAGAATAGACGTCTCCAATGGCCGCGCCCGGCTCGGCCAGACCTGGACCTGGCCGGTGCCCGCCGCTTACGCCTGGATGGAGGACTTGCGGAGAGCCGCCACCAGATGATCGGTATATCTCCCCAGCCTCTTGCTCATATCGGCCCGCATATATTCCCGCGTAATGAGGAAGCTGCCCTCATGGCCGCGGCAGGTATAAGGGTACGTAATCGCCTGGCCGTCATGCTCCCCGGCGAAGAGATGGATGTTCTTCTCCAGCATGGCGCGTCCCGCCTTGGATAAATCCCGGTCAATATGCTGCGCAAGAACCTGGGCGGCCTGGGCATACAGCGGCTTCAGCGTTTCGGAGGAGCGCTCGATGTCCCGGATTTTCCGGGTCACCATCGTCTGCAAATGGGAGAGCATGACATAGTTTTTCATCAGCTCCAGCTCTTCCTGCTTCGGAGGGGAGGGCGGAACAGGGGGAGCAGGCTGATCGAGGTCCACGCGGCGGTTCAACAGCGCTTCCTTATGCTGGGGAAGCATCATTCTGCTCGATTCCCACAGACCGTTTTTTTGGAGTTTTTTGCTCATTTATAATGCCCCCCGATTTTGGCTGCTCTGTCTGCTGCCTGACCGGCGGCGGTCAGGGAGGAGGCGCGGACGATCGCCGCATTGCCGTACCGTTCCTTGATGCCGTCCGTCGCTCTCTCCAATGCTCTCGCTTTTTCCTGATCCTCGAACAGGGTAAGCTGATACAGCTGATCGTCCACCAGCTTGCTTAGCATGATGCCGGCGCGGCGGACCGGCCTGCGGTTCCAAAACGTATAGAAAAGCTGCTTGGCCGCGGCAAATACTTTGTTCGTATTATTCGTCGGATCCGGCATCGTCATTTGGCGGGAGAACCCGGTCGGCGCTTCGTACGGGCTGCACATGCAGCTGACGGTAACCACCGAGCCCATATATCCTTTGCGCCGGCAATCCCGGCAGACTTCCTCCGTAAGCTCGAGAAGAATCGTATCCACTTCCGATTCCGTGGCGTAGTCCCGGGGCAAGGTCATCATATGGCCGACCGATTGCGGCGGGGTGCGGAACGTGTCCGGGGAGACGGGGCTGTCATCGAGGCCGTTGGCGGTGCGCCACATCACTTCCGCATGAATATCCGACTGCTTGCCGAAGCGGGCGCGGAATTTATCTTTGAGCTGCGGCAGCGGGGTTCTGGCGATATCTCCGATAGTCGTCATGCCCAGGCGGGCAAAATGGGCCGTCATGCGGGAGCCGACACCGAACATTTTGTTGACCGGCTGAGGCCACAGCAGCCTCTCGATGTCGGAGGGAGCGAGGGCGAAGATGCCCTCTTTGTTTTTCTTGGCCCATATATCCGTTGCCATCTTGGCCAACATTTTATTGGAGCTGATCCCGATCCGGACCCATACTCCGGTCTGCTCGAGCACGCTGCGCTGAATCTCTCTGGCCATGGTTACAGGGTCACCGAACAGCGTCCGGCTCCCGGTCACATCGAGAAATTGCTCATCGACGCTGAACGTCTCGACGAGATCGGTGAATTGTTCATAAATTTGCGTAATGAGCAGCGAGACGTCAATATAATGCTGCATGCGGGGGCGCATCACGATCAGGCGAGGGCACTTGTTCAGGGCTTCCCCAAGCCGTTCCGCCGTAGTGACTCCATAGCTTTTGGCTATCGGGCAAGCGGCCAGAATGATTCCCGATCGGCGCGCGGGATCCCCGGACACAACGAGCGGCATCTGTTTATATTCCGGGTGATCCGCTTTTTCCACGCTGGCATAGAAGCTTTGGCAGTCCGCCAAAAAGATAATCCGTTCCTTGCTTCCGCTCAATGTAACCACCTCAACCAATCGAGTCTAAAAAATAAGAACATGCATTCGTGTTTATTATATACCGAACATATATTCTCTATGCAAATGAAGTTTATGGAATCGGATGGCGGTCCGCGCCGATACACAATAATACCGCCGGTTTGCCGGAGCTTCGTTCCGATAAGCGGCGGTATGGGGCGTGCGGGCGGAGCGGATGCCGTTCCGCCGCCTGTGATGCGGCTCAGCTGTCTGCTGTCCCCTCCGGATCATCCGGGTCGGCAGAGATATGCAAATAGCGCTGCAGCAGGCTCTTCACCTCGGCCCGGATCAGGCCGCCAAGCATGTAGAAGGAGCGGTGGTACCCCCGGCACACGTACTGCACGCGCACGCCGTGCTCCAGCCGTTCCTCGGATACGATCTTAATCCCGCGGCTTCGGAACTGCTTGCGGATGCGGAACAGATCGGAGGCGGCGTCGTCCTGCGCCTGGCGCAACCCCTGGATATAAATTTCTCCCATCTTCAGCCCCGACACGGCAATGCGGCCGATATCGCGCTCGAGCACGTCGAGGACGAGGGTCTGAAGGATATACTGCTTCACCAGCAGGGCGTCTTCCCCGTCATGAGGCGGAGGCCCGCTTGTCGCGGACAATAAAGTCATACCGGGTTCCTCCTTGCGTAACGTTCATCTATGCAGCGCCCCCGATTGGAAATCGCGGGGGCCGCGGAAAGATTGATAACCTCATTATACGAACTTATGTTCTATTTTATAACCAATATAGCGAACAAACATTCTGGTTTCAATGGGTAAATGATGGTGGAAGGGAGCAAAATGGTTTACAATAAGAACAGAAGAAAGGAAAGAGCCGGGATGGAAGAAGGAGGGACAGGAATGAAGATTACGCTGCATCGCGGGGAGATATTATTCCGCCAAGGCGATCCGGGGACGTACCTGTACCGGATCATGAGCGGCGTGTTCAAAGTAACCCGGCTGCATGAGAACGGGAACATCGTGCTGTTCAATATATTGTATCCGGGCGAGATGGTGCCGCATCATTCCCTTATCTCCCCGAAGGATTGCCATGGGACGGCGACGGCCATGGTAACCAGCACGGTAGAGCGGATGGAAGCGGAGGCGTGGTACGAGGAGCTGCGGAACAATTCCGGCAAGGCGCTCGAAGTGGCCAAGCTGCTCCAGGAGAAGCTCCGCTTCATGCAGCAGCGGCTCGATCATCTGACGATCGGATCGCCTGCCGAGCGGCTGGCGCTGCTGACCCGGTGGCTGGACACCATGACGAACAAGACCCCGCTTACGGACATGCTGACGCAGGAGGAGATCGGGCAGCTCATCGGAGTCCGGCGCGAGACGGTCAATCGTCTGCTCCGGCAGGGCGCCAATTCCATGACGAAGCGATGAACGGCTTTTTCATGTCATGGGACATTCCGGGAAGCTCATATGAGTAGGAAGTGAAGCGTTATTTATTCACTTGATAAAGGAGGTACCGAGCATTATGGACAACGAGCAAGCGCTTGGCTGGGCCGAACCGGCAGCGAGGCCGTCCGCATGCGGGCCGGGACCGTATTCCCAGGAGCGGGTCTATATTCCGTACCGCGGTCCGTTCGATCCTTGCCCGCCGCTGCCCTACAAGACCTATGTCCTGCCGCCGAATCTGTTCATTACGTTTCAGCCCCCGAATTTGCCGCAATTCCCGCCGCCGCAGGCGCTGCGGTGCGGAACGCTGTGGCCGGCATTATTCAGCCCTTATCGGCCGAAGGGCAGACGGGAGGAGGGAACGGCTTGAGCACACATGGCACGCACCCGTTCTGCACTCGGGAGTATTATGACAGCCTGCTGCAGCTGCAGGAAATCGATTTTGTGCTGGTCGAGCTGAATCTGTATCTGGATACGCATCCCGAAGACAATCAGGCCATCCAGCAGTTCAATCACTATGTTCATGAACGGATGAAGGTAGCGAGGCAGTTCCAGGAGAAGTTCGGCCCTCTTCAGGTGGGCGGCTTCTATTCGAAATGCCCTTGGTCCTGGACAGACACGCCGTGGCCGTGGCAGGTGTAACGGAAGCCCCGGGGAAGAAGGGGAACCAACGTTAGGAGGGAAGCGGCATTGTGGGTATATGAGAAAAAGCTTCAATATCCGGTTCGCGTCAGCAAATGCGATCCGCGCATGGCTAAGCTGCTGCTGGAGCAGTACGGCGGAGCCGATGGGGAACTGGCGGCGGCGCTTCGCTACTTGAATCAGCGCTATTCGATTCCGGATAAGGTTATCGGCTTGCTTACCGATATCGGGACGGAAGAATTCGCCCACCTGGAAATGATTGCCACCATGGTATACAAGCTGACCAAGGACGCGACGCCGGAGCAATTGGAAGCGGCCGGGCTCGCGGCCCATTATGTCAACCATGACAGCGCGCTGTACTATCAAAATGCGGCCGGGGTCCCGTGGACGGCGACCTATATTCAGGCGAAGGGCGATCCAATCGCCGATTTGTACGAGGATATCGCCGCCGAGGAGAAGGCCCGCGCGACGTATCAATGGCTGATCGATATGACGGATGATGTGGATTTGCAGGACGGACTGAAATTTTTGCGGGAACGGGAAGTCGTCCATTCGCTCCGGTTCAGGGAAGCAGTGGAGATTTTGAAGGAACAGCGGGATGCGAAGAAGATATTTTAACACGATAAGGTGAAGCCGGTGCCGCCAAGGACGCCGGCTTTTGTTTCACGCAAATGGACACAATAACGACAAGAGATGATGTGAAAAAAATGTTAAAATATTCAGTCCATATTGACAAGAATAAACATCTATGGGAATATTGTTTCTGCGTATGACAAAAAGTAGAAAACAGACGATATTGAAGAAAATTATATTATGTTTCATGTTTTTACATAATATTCAATTTAATCAGAGAGGTGGCTTGCCGGTTTGGGTGTCAAGGAACTGGAACTCGTCATTCCGCCCATTGTTGGGTATCAGTATGTGGCCTACCCCCTATGCACGGCGCTCGCCCGCGAAGAGGCGCTGCCGTGGTTCTACAGCAATTTCATTCACCTTTATTGCCATCAGGATCTGGAAGGAGAACGCGCTTCCCAATCCGTGCCGCTCACATTTTACGGCGAGGATTTCATGCGGTGTCCGTGGCTGATTACACAAAAACTGGAACGGGAATTCGTGCTTGATTCACAGCCGGGAATTGTCGAATTTTTGGTAAATAGTATCAATTCGGGTTATACGATTTCTCTCTATGTCGACGAGTTCTATATCCCCCGCAGACGCGTGTACCGCCAGATGCACTACGCCCACGATATTCTGGTCTACGGGTACGATGACGGCAAGAGGGCCTTCTTCGTGCTCGGCTATGACGAGGAGATGCAGTTCCGCAAGACGCTCGTCCCGTTTCATGAAATGGAGCAAGGTTTCCAGCATCTCGAATGGACGGACCGCTACGAAGAGCAAATCTATTTGTACAAATTCAATAGAGCGGGAAGCTACAGCCTCGATCCCGCATTCATCCAAGAATCGCTGGAACAATATCTTTCCGGCTGCGATGTCTCCCGGCCCCGCCGGGGAACGGCCGATCCGTTGGATCTGGCCTTCGGCGTCAACGTATATCCCGCATTAATCCGCAATATGCCGGCCCTGGTGCGCAAACGCGATATCAGGCCCATCCACATTTTGTGGGAGCATAAAAAAACGATGGGAATGCGCATCGATTATTTATGCGGGCGCCAGCTTCTTGCACCGGCATTTATGGGGTGCTTCCGGCCGATAGAAGAGCGAGCCTTGACTCTGCGGCATGTGCTGATGAAGTACGCCTTGACCGGGGATGATGCCGTTCTGAACAAAGGAATCGACGAGATGACTTCTCTTATGGACAGCGAAAAGCAGATCCTGGAGTCCGTCGCGGAAGCGCTGGGACACCGTATTGCTCCTCAACCATCCGTAACTTAACCGATTGGAGGTCATTTCTCTGGAAGCGTCCAAGCTGTATCCGTTGACACATCCGCAAAAGCGAATTTGGTATGTGGAAAACATATACCCGGGCACGAGCATTCACAACATCGGAGGACTCATCAAAATTTACGGCCCTGTTGATTTTCAATTGCTGGAGGAATCCATCAATCTGTTCGTCAAGCACAACGACGCCATCCGCATTCGGCTCGTCGAACGGGACGAGGCGGTGTGGCAGACCGTGACCGCGTATCGAAGAAGAACGTTTCCGTTCATCGACTTTACGGCCCGTTCCTCGGATGCCGGTGTCGATGCCTGGGTCAGCGCGGAGTTTGCCAAGCCGCTGCCGCTGGACGGGGAATTTCTGCACGAGTTTGCGCTCGTAAAAATTAGCGAGACGGAAAGCGCATATCTGACGAAAGTCCATCATATGATTTCCGACGGATGGTCTTTTCAATTGATGACCACGCATATCAACCAAATTTATACGCAGTTAATGCAGGAACAGACGGTTGGGCTGAAAGACCGGCCCAGTTACTTAGACTACATCGAACAAGAGCAGGCCTATTTATCGTCTTCCCGCTTCGCGAAAAATAAACACTACTGGCTGAAAAAATTCGAGAACGTCCACGACGTTGCCTTGCAAGCGACGGCAAGCTGCACGGCAGGCAAACGTCAACAATTCCGAATCGGCCCGAAAACTTCAGAAGCCATTCGCTCCTTCGTACAGACGCATCGAATATCGCTGAACACCTTTTTTATCGCAACGATGCTCATTTACCTCCACAAAGCAACTCATCAAAACCGCATCATGATAGGCACGCCTGTATTGAATCGCACCGGAGTCAAGGAAAAAAACACATTCGGCATGTTTACCAGCACGATGCCGTTCCTGGCTGACATCGAGGACGATGCGTCATTCTCCACGCTCATACATAACATCAATCACGAACTCATCCAATGTTATTTCCATCAGAAATATCCTTACAACTTGCTCGTGCAGGACCTTCAGCTTCACAAACGGGGACTGGATCAATTATTTCAGGTATGCGTGAACTACTACAATACCGCATTCGATCAGAGCTTCGGCCCCGGATGGAAAATGCAGCAAATCGAAGCCCATAACGGCAACCAATTGTATCCCTTGCAGCTCATTATCACCGAATGGTCGCCGAATGAAGGGCTGGAGCTGTATTTCGATTATAAAACTGGCGATTATACGGATTCGCACATCGAGGAGATGTACCGCCGCCTGCATTATATAGCGGATCAAGCCGTAAGCCGTCCGGAGGCCGCCATCCGCGATATGCAGCTGCTGCTGCCGGGGGAGCGCGTGGAGCTGCTGTACGCCTGCAACCGGACGGACCGTGAATTTCCCGCGACCGCAACGATATTGCAGCTCTTCGAAGAACAAGTCGAACGGACGCCGGACCGCGTCGCCGTCGCCTGCGGCGGACAGTCGCTGACGTATGGCGAACTGAACGAACGGGCGAACCGGCTGGCCCGAACGCTGCTGAAGAGCGGAATCGGCCCGCATACGCCTGTGGCCGTCATGGGGCGGCACTCGCTCGCGCTCGTGGTCGGGATATGGGCGGTCATCAAGGCGGGAGCCGCGTATCTTCCGATTGACCCCGATTACCCGCAGGAACGGATCGAATATATATTGCGGGACAGCGGGGCTTCTCATCTGCTGACGCACGGCAGCGAATGGGATCGCTTGTCGTATGAAGGAGCCGTTATCGACCTCGATGACGAACGGATGTACGAAGCCGAGGGGAGCAATCTCCCGGCCCAGGGATCGGCAGACGATTTGGTCTATATCATATATACCTCGGGTTCCACGGGGAATCCGAAAGGAACGATGATCGAGCACCGCGGCTTGGTGAACTATATTTGGTGGGCCAGCAAGACGTATCTTCGCGCCTCCGACGAAGTTTTTGCCCTCTATTCTTCGATTGCATTCGATTTGACGGTGACTTCCATCTTTACGCCGTTAATCAGCGGCCATCGGATCGAGATCTATGAGGATGACGGGAACGAGTTCATTATTCATCGCATATTGCGCGACAACAAGGCGACGGTCATCAAGCTGACCCCGGCGCATCTGGCGCTGATCAAAGACGTCGATTTGAGCGCATCCGCCGTCCGGACATTTATCGTGGGCGGCGAGGATTTGAAATGCGCGCTCGCCCGCCACATTCACGAACAGGCCTGCGGCGGAATCGACATCTACAACGAATACGGACCGACCGAGACGGTGGTCGGGTGCATGATTTACAAGTTCGATCCGGAACGGGACAAAGGATCATCGGTGCCGATCGGGCAGCCGATTGACAATGTGCAAATTTATTTGCTCGATCAGAGGCTGGAGCCGGTCCCGAATGGGACGGTTGGCGAACTCTATATTTCCGGGGACGGCGTCGCCCGCGGCTACTTGCATAGACCGGAACTGACGCGGGAGCGTTTCGTGGACAACCCGTTCCTGTCCGGCAAGAAAATGTACCGGAGCGGCGACTTGGCCATGCGCCATCATCATGGCGATATCGGGTATCTGGGACGAATCGATCACCAGGTGAAAATAAAAGGGTACCGGATTGAAATGGGGGAAATCGAGCATCGACTGCTTGCTCTGGCCCCGATTGAAGATGCGGTCGTCGTGGATTGGACCGGGGAGGACGGGCAGCAGCAGCTTGTCGCTTATTTTGTTGCGGAGGGGCGAATCTCCGTTCTGGAACTGCGGATGAAGCTGGCGGAGGTGCTGCCGTCCTACATGATTCCGGCCTATTTTGTCCGGCTCGATCAACTGCCGCTTACGCCGAACGGCAAAGTCGATCGCCGGCTTTTGCCCGCTCCGGAACAGGCCCCTGAACAGAACGATGGGGAAGCATCCGGTCATATTGCGGCCTTATTGACGGATATTTTCAAGGACGTGCTGCAGGCGGAGAACATCGGAGCCCGCGACAATTTTTATCACATGGGCGGCGATTCGATCAAAGCGATCCAGATTGCGTCGCGGGTGACCGCCGCTGGGTACAGGCTAAAGGTTCAACAGATTTTGAGCTACCCGGTTATCCACGAGCTGGCGGCGCTAATCGAAATGAATCATTTTGAACCGATTGCGCAAGGCCCGTGCACAGGGGCGGTCAAGCCGCTGCCGATCACGACCTGGTTTTTCCGCCAACAATGGAGCAATCCGCACTACTATGCCCAATCTGTTCTCGTTCGCTTGAAGCAGGCGGTCACGGAGGCGCAGCTCCAAGAAGCGTTATACAGGCTAATCCAGCATCATGACGCCTTGAGGCTGCAGGTTAACGAAGCGGCCGGAAGCCTGGAATACCGGCCTGTGGAGCGGGATGACGTGGAGATTGCCTGCTGCGATCTCACCTGCCACTCGGAGGAGGAACGGTCCGCGGAGTTGAAGAAGCGCGCCGAGTCGTTCAAAGCGAGTATGCGGCTTGGACAAGGTTTGCTGTTTAAATCGCTTTTATTTGAGGAAGGCGTTCAGGGACAGCGTCTTTTGCTGACGGCGCATCATTTGGTCATCGATGGGGTATCTTGGCGTATTTTGCTGGAAGACCTCGACCGGGTGCTGCAATCGATGTTGGGCGGCCCAAGCTTGCCATTGCCGGGCAAAACGCATTCCGTCCAGGCTTGGGCGGATGCGATCGAAGCGTACAGCCGCGAGCGGGCGCTCGAACATTTGGCCTACTGGCAGTCGGTCACAACCGAGGCGGAAGACAGCTTGCAACCCGACTTCCCCGCAGCCGACGATCGGCATCCCGCATGCGGCACGCTGGTCAGGGAACTGTCCAAGGAAGAGACGCGCAGGCTCCTGCGGGAGGCGAATGCCCCGTTCCGCACGCAAACAAGCGATCTGCTGGTCGCTTCCCTGGCTATGGCGCTTGGCGGCTTCACCGGCAAGGAGAACATCACGATCGAGTTGGAAGGGCATGGGCGCGAGGAGTTGTTCGACAACATGGACGTGTCCAGAACGGTGGGCTGGTTCACTTCGATGTATCCGGTCAACCTCCGCCTGCCTGGCACAGAGCCTGCCGGCATCATCAAGAGCGTCAAGGAACAGCTTCGCTCCATTCCGAACAAGGGGATGGACTATGGCATCTTGTCATACTTCGCCGGCCGCATCCCGGAGACGGGCCGGAGCTTGCTTCGCTTCAATTATATGGGGGAGATCGACAATCATCTGCTGAGCCCCGTGCTGGAAATGGCCGATGAGGATACGGGAAGCGACAGCTGCGCGAGCAACCGGCTGTCCTGCTTGGTCGATGTCGTGGCCATCGTCATGGACAGGAAGCTCCAGGTCCGGATGTCCTACAGCACGGCCAAGTTCAAGCGGGAGTCGATGGAGGCGTTCATGGATGCTTTCATGCAGCGGCTGAGCGAAGTGATTCACCTGTGCGCGGAGACGGGGCAGTCCGACTTTACGCCATCTGACTTCGAGACGGTGAAGCTTACCCAAGACGAGCTGGACATTCTCTTCAAATGATGAGGGGGAGAAGGAACGTGATGAAGAGGCTTGCCGTTTATCTGTTTATCGCTGCGCTGCTTGTCCGTCCGGCAGCGCTCGCCGCCGAAGAGGGAGCCCCTGCCCGGCAAGGGCAGCCGGATATAGACGAAGCCGCTATCGAGCGGTTCGTGCAGGCCGAGCTGGAGAAGGCGCAAAGTCCCGGCGCCGCGGTTGTCGTCGTGAGCGGAGATCGGGTGGTCTATGCGAACGGCTTCGGGCTCGCCGACCGGGAGGCCGGGATTCCGGCAACCAGCTCTACCTTGTTTCAATTGGGCTCGACCTCCAAAGCGTTTACCGGCTTGGCCTTGCTGGAACTGGAGCAGCAGGGAGCACTTCGTCTCGACGACCCGGTCGCCCGCTACCTGCCGTGGCTCCAACTGAATTATGAAGGGCAGGCGGTCAAGGTGACGCTCGGCCAACTGCTGCATCATACAAGCGGGGTGCCGTTTGCCTCGATCGCGTCGATTCCGGAGGATTCGGGAGAGCAGGCATTGGAACGCACGGTGCGGGCTTTGTCGGGAAGCGAGCTCGATACCGTTCCGGGAAGCAAGTATCAATACGCCACCATTAATTATGACGTTCTAGGCCTGGTTATCCAGGAAGTATCGGGTATGTCCTACGAGGCTTATATGTCCGGAATGCTGCAGCGGCTGGGACTGCATGACACCATGCCGATGGCGCAGTTGAACGATCGGCAGCGGCTGGCCGCGGGCTACAAGATCGGGTTCGGTTCGCCGCGGCTGTATCAGGCTCCCGATTACAGGGGGAACACGCCTGCCGGCTACCTGGTCGCCAATGCGGACGATATCGGGCGGTGGCTGCTGCTTCAGTTGGGAGCAGCCGGCATATCCCCAAGCGACCGGGCGATAATCGAACGTTCGCACCGGCCCGATACGAACGCGGGGCCCGACGAGAATGGCGCTTCCTATGCCGCGGGGTGGTTTGTGTCAGCCGACGGGAAGGAAATATCGCACCAAGGCTCCAACCCCAACTTCTCGTCCTTTATCATCTTCCGGCCGCAGGAGCGGCTCGGCGTAGGCGTGCTCGCCAATCTCAATTCCGCGTACACGTTTCACATCGGCTCCGGCCTGATGAGTCTGCTGCGGGAACGGGAGCCGCCGCCTGCCCAGGCCGACTTCTACCCGCAGCTCGACCGGATCGCGATGGCGGGGCTGGCGATCATTGCTGTCAGCCTGATCGTGCCGGCGGCGGCCGCGATTCGCATCCCGCTCCAACTGCGCCGCAAGCGGCGAGCCTTCGTCCCGCCGCGGGGAAGGCGGCTCTTCGTCCTCGGCGCCGCAATTCTGACGGCGGGCGCATGCTTCTGGGGAATCGGGAAGCTGCTTGACAAGATCTTTGCGGGCCTGCCGCTCGATGTGGCCGCGGTATGGTGTCCCGTCAGCGTCATCTGGTTGATCTATGCGTTCTGCTTTGCCGCAGGAATCGCGTTCCTGTTCTTTGTCGCGGTTTGGCTGTTGCCTAAGGTAAGGCGTCCGCCCCTGCCCATCCCCGCTGAGGAGGTGAAGTAAATGAAATGCAAGCTGTTTTGCCTGCCCCATGCCGGCGGCTCCGCTACCGTCTACATGCGGTGGAAACGTTACCTCCGCGACGGCATTGAGTTGCATCCCCTGGAGCCGGCCGGCCGGGGCAAAAGGCTTGTTGAGCCCCATTACGAGAGTCTGGATGAAATGATCGGCGATTTATGCGGATGCCTGGAGCGGCAGTTGGACGGTTCCGACTTTGCTTTGTTCGGCCACAGCATGGGAGCGCTTGTCGCCTACGAGCTGACGCATGCCATCAAGCGGAGAATGGGGCGGGAACCCGTTCATCTTTTCGTATCGGGAACCTATCCTCCCCATGCCAAAAAGATCAACATCCTTCATTCGCTGTCCGACGACAGGCTGCGCGAGGAAATCAAGCGGTTGGGAGGAACCGAGGGAGAGCTTCTCGAGCGCGAGGATCTGCTGCGGCTATTTTTGCCGGTGCTGCGCAGAGATTTGCAGTTGGTCGAGACGCACCGCTTTGAGGATAAGCCGGACCGGATTCACTGCGATTTGTCCGTGCTGAGCGGAAAAGAAGACAGGGCCACCGCCGGCTACGACCTGTCGGAGTGGTCGAGATACGGCAGCCGGGCTTGCCGTTTTCATGAATTCGAGGGAGGCCACTTTTTTATTAATGAACATGTCGTTCAGGTGGTGTCGCTCATCAATGATGCATTATGCAGTCCCCTATTTAAGATGTCCGCAAAAAAGGAGCCGTGAACTATGATACAAACCGTTGGAGTCGTCGGAGCAGGTGTAATGGGAAGCGATGTCGCCCTGGATCTCGCTTGCTACGGATACGAGGTGGTATTGAAAGATATCAGCGAGGATGCCGTGCGGCGGGCGAAGGAGAAGATTCGAACCGATTTTCGGCTGTTGAAAATGGTCAAGCCGCAGGCGAAGCAGCTTGCCCTGGAAGACGTGCTCGACCGGATTGCGTTCACGACGAGCTATGACGGCTTCGGGCGCGTCCAGTTCGTCATCGAGAACATTACGGAAGATTGGGAACGGAAGAAGGCGGTGTACACCGAGCTGTCGGAGGCATGCGGCATTGATGCGTATTTCGCCGTCAATACGAGCTGCATTTCCATTACGAAGGTAGGCGCGCTGATGCCCAGACCGGACAAGGTCATCGGTATGCATTTCATGAACCCGGTCCCGATGAAGGAGCTCGTGGAAGTCATTCGGGGAGAGCATACCTCGGATGAGACCGTGGCTTGCGGGGAACAGTTTTTGCGATCGTTCGATAAAGTCCCCGTCGTCGTCAACGATTTTCCCGGCTTCGTGACCAACCGCGTCCTGATGCTGACGATTAACGAATGCGTATGGGCCGTCCAGGACGGGGTAGCCGAGCCGCAGGACGTCGATAAAATTTTCCGCCTCGGCTTCGGCCACAAAATGGGACCGCTTGCCACCTGCGATCTGATTGGCTTGGATACGATTCTGAACTCGCTGCTCGTGCTGTATGACAGCTACAAGGATCCGAAGTTCCGGCCTTGCCCGCTGCTCGTGAAGATGGTGGATGCCGGATATTTGGGCAAAAAATCGGGAAAAGGATTTTTCGATTACGACAAGTAGGGAGGAAAAGGCGATGGACAAGGCCACGGAAAAGGTCAAGGAAGTGAAATGCATCGTATGGGATCTCGACCATACGATGTGGGACGGCATTTTGCTGGAGTCGGGGGAGGTCGCGCTGAAGCCCGGCATCCGGGAGATTCTGGCGGAGCTGGACTCGCGGGGCATCCTGCATTCGATTGCGAGCAGGAACGATGAGGAACACGCCATGAGCAAGCTTCGGGAGTTCGGCATTGAATCGTATTTCCTCTATCCCGAAATCAACTGGAATGCCAAGTCGGCATCGATAGAGAAAATATGCGGTAACCTGAACATCGGCAAGGACACGCTTCTGTTCATTGACGATCAGCCCTTCGAACACGACGAGGTGCAAAGCGTCCATCCGGAGGTGGCCTGCATGGATGCGGCCGACTACGGCACGCTGCTTGCGCATCCGCGTCTCAACCCCCGCTTCATCACGGAAGATTCGAAGCGCCGCCGCGCCATGTATATCGAGGATATGCAGCGGAAGCGGGAGGAAGAGGCGTTTGCCGGGCCCCAGGAAGCGTTCCTGAAATCGCTCGGCATGCGCTTCGTCATCAGCGAGGCCAGGGAGGAGGACTTGAAGCGGGCCGAGGAACTGACCGTCCGCACCAATCAGTTGAATGCGACGGGCTATACCTACAGCTACGAGGAGCTGGACCGGATCAGACAGTCTCCGGACTATATGCTGCTGGTTTGCGAGCTGACGGATAAATACGGCTCCTACGGCAAGATCGGTCTCGCTCTCATCGAGCTAAAAGAGGACTGCTGGCATTTGAAGCTGCTGCTTATGTCTTGCAGGGTGATGTCGCGCGGCGTGGGCACCGTCATGCTGACCTATATTATGCAGCAGGCCAAAATGGAAGGGAAAACGCTGCTGGCTGACTTCAAACAGACGGATCGCAACAAGATGATGTATGTCACGTACCGGTTCGCGAATTTTGTCGAAGTTTCCAACGACGGCCAGGGGAATATTTTGTTCAAAAACGACTTGAATCAAATTCAACCGTTCCCGCCTTATATTGAGGTGAAGGTGACGGTTGCAGGGAGAAAGGGGTAAACGCGATGGAAATCAAGCAAAAAATTCGCGATTTCATTGAGAGCAATCTGGTTGTATTCGAGGATGAAGCCGTGTTCTCCGACGACGATCATATTTTTCAAATGGGCTTTGTCAATTCCTTGTTCGCGATGAAGCTGCTTGGCTATATCGAGCAGGAGTTCGGGATTACGGTCGGGAACGAGGATTTGGATATCGCCAATTTCAGCACGCTCAACAATATCGTCCGGCTCATCGAAAAGCATATGCAGGAGGTGTAAAGGATGAATGCTCACACATGCTCTTCTGCCGCTCAAATCGTGGAAGAGGCCAGACAGTTCGCAGCCCGGGAGATTCGGGCGCTGGCCGGGGAGATCGACGCCAGCGGGGAGCTTCCCCGCAGCCTGATCGCCAAGCTGGGCGAGCGCGGGTATTTGGCGGCCAGTTGGCCGGAGGAGTACGGCGGCCTCGGGCTGGATCCGGTAGCCTATGGATTGCTTACGGAGCAGATCGGCAAAGCGTGCAGCAACACGAGGGCGCTGCTGACTGTGCAAACCTCATTGCTGGGAGAGACGATGCTGAGATTCGGAACCGAGGCGCAAAAGCGGTTCTGGCTGCCGCGAATGGCGCGGGCGGAGAAGCTGGGTGCGTTTGCCCTGTCCGAGCCGCACGTGGGCTCGGATGCCAAAAGCGTGCAAACGACTTACCGGAAGGAGGGCGCGCGGTACATATTGAACGGCAGCAAGAAATGGATATCGTTTGCGGCAATCGCCGATTTTTTTGTCGTCGTCGCCGCAGATTCGGCCGGACAAATCACATCATTCCTCGTTGAACGCGAGCGCGAAGGCGTGCGCACTATCCCGATGGGCGGCATGCTTGGCAACCGCGGGGTCCATATCGCCGCGATTCGCTTCGATGAAGTGGAGGTTCCTGCCGAAAACGTGCTCGG
Organism: Paenibacillus dendritiformis; assembly: GCF_945605565.1. NCBI lineage: Bacteria > Bacillati > Bacillota > Bacilli > Caryophanales > Paenibacillaceae > Paenibacillus > Paenibacillus dendritiformis. Next base: position 3,013,755 of record NZ_OX216966.1, read on the forward strand.
CAGCGTCGGAGGAGGCTTTACCTATGTCGTCTCCACAGCGCTGGATCATGGCCGTTACAGCATTGCATGGGCGGGGGCGGCCATTGCGGCGGAAGCGCTGGAGGCGATGGTGACGTATGCGCGGTCGCGGTCGCAATTCGGCGAGAAGCTGCATCATTTCCAACTGGTCAAGGGGATGATCGGGGATGCGGTCGCCAAGGTTCACGCCGCGCGATCGCTCTGTCTCAGCGCAGGGGAGATGCGCCGCGATGGGGCGGAGGACGCCATCCACCAAACGGCGATCGCCAAGTATTTTACCTCGAAAGTCGCGGTGGAAGTGACGAACGATACCGTGCAAATTCATGGCGGCAACGGCTGCCGCAGCGACTACCCGGCGGAACGGTTGTTCCGGGAAGCCAAGGTGCTGGAGATTATCGAGGGTACGAGCCAGATTCAACAACAGGTCATTGCCCAATACGGCCTGCGGAAGTATGCGGTCAAGAAGCAGGGGGCAGTTCTAGCGGGAAGGGAGGCGTGACGGCGTGAAGGAGCCGCAAAAACTGGACAAAAGCAATGTGGAAGATATTTTGGCCTTAACCCCGATGCAGTCGGGCATGCTTCTCCAATATTTGAAGAACCCGGATACGACGCAGTATGTAGAGCTGATACAATTGGACATCAGCGGCGAGATCGACTTCTTGTTGTTCGAACAATCGTGGGCATGCGTCGTGCAGGCGAATGAGGCGCTGCGCACCTTGTTCCGGTGGGAAGAGGTGAATCAGCCCGTACAAATTGTGCTGAAGCAGCACCGGCCTGTCATTCGTTACGTGAATGACTCCGAACTGGACGAGGAGGCCCGGGCGCGCCGGATCGTGGCGCGGGCTGCCGCCGACAAGCAGGAGAAGTTCAGACTGGATCAGGTGCCGTTCCGGCTGACGCTATGCAAGCAGACCGAACGGAAGCATACGCTGCTCATCAGCTTCCATCATATTTTGTTGGACGGATGGAGCACCGGCATTCTGTTGAAGGAATGGCTGAACGCCTACCGCATGCTGGCACAAGGGATGAAGCCGGAGCTGCGGCGCAAGCCGCCGTTCAAGCAGTTCGTCGCGTCGCTGCAGCAGCAGGACAAGAAGAAGCAAGAGAGCTACTGGAGCCGGTATTTGCATGAGCTGCAGACCAAGCCGATTCCGTTATCCCGAAGCGGGGCAAGCGCGGAAAAGGCGTCTATCGCCGTGCATACGGAAAAGCGAAGCGGGACCTATGTAGCGGACCTGCACCGGTTTGTGCGGACAGCGCAAGTGACGCAAGCGGCCCTTTTCTATACCGCCTGGGGCATTTTGCTCCAGCATTATACGAATAGCGACGACGTGTTGTTCGGTATTACCGTATCCGGGCGCAACACAAGCATTCCCGGCATGGAGGACATGGTCGGCTTGTTCATCAACACGCTGCCGCTTCGCATGAAGGCGGGTCCCGAACACGGCCTGCCCGATCTCCTGGCCGATGTGAACCGTTCCATCCAGGCGCATGAGGACCATGCGGGGACTTCTTTGACGAACATTAAGGGATACGGCGGGATGCGGGCGGAAGGCGTCCCGTTCGATTCGCTGCTGGTGGTGGAGAACTATCCATTGGATAAGGCGGTCACCAGCGCCGAGGGGCCGCTTGCGATCACTTCCCATTATATCGAGGAAGAAACCGAGTTCGATCTGACGGTCCGCATCACGGCAGCCGATGAACTGGAGATGACCTTCGCTTATAACGAGCGGGCGCATCGTTCCGACACGGTGGCCAAGCTGGCTTCTCATTACCTCTACATCATCGAGCAAATCATCCAAACCTCTACCCAAGTTACGGCCTACCACGAAACGAGACTGCAGGATATCGGCATCCTTACCGCGGAGGAGCGGGAACAAATTCGGCATTTCAATCTGACCACCGCCAGCTATCCCCGTGAGAAGACCATTCACGAATTGTTCGAGGAACAGGTCCGGCTAGCGCCTGAAGGCACGGCCGTCACGGATGAACGGAGATCCATCACCTACCGGGAGCTGAATGAACAATCCAACCGGATTGCCCGCGCGCTGCGGGCGGATGGATTGGAACGCGGCCAGGTTGTCGGATTGCTGGCGAATCGCTCCACTGAAATGATCGCTGGCATGTTCGGGATTCTCAAAGCGGGAGGCGTCTATTTGCCGCTGGATTCTGCTCATCCTGCCGAACGGATCGCCTATATGCTGCAAGATGGGAAGGTAGACATCGTACTGGCTTCTTCCGGTCTTGAGTCGCTAGTGCCGGAACAGATGAAGGTAATGCTGTTGAACGAAGCGCTGCTTGGTTGCGGCGAAGCAACCGACATGCCGTTGGTGAACGGGCCGGAGCATCCGGCCTACGTGATGTACACTTCAGGATCGACCGGCGCCCCCAAAGGCGTGGTGGTCGGTCACCGCAATGTCGTGCGGCTGGTTCGCAATACGAACTACGTGCAGGTGCAGCCGGGAGATGGCGTGCTTCAAGCAGGGGCCATCGGCTTCGACGCCCTCACGTTCGAGGTGTTCGGGGCGCTGTTGAATGGGGCGAGCCTGCACATTCCGGATAAGCATACACTGCTGGACAACACCAGGCTGGATGCCTTTTTGCGCTCGCGGAACATTTCGGTCGCAATTCTGACGCCGGCACTATTCAACCAGTTGGCGCAGCAGCGGCCGCAGATGTTTGCCGGCTTGCTGCACCTCATTGTCGCCGGTGATGTATTGTCGCCGAAGCACATCGAAGCCGTCCGCCAGGCATGCCCAGGGTTGACGATGTGGAACGGATACGGTCCTACAGAGAACACGGTCTTTTCGACCTGTTTTCGAATCGAACGCGAATTTGCCGATCATATTCCGATTGGTCCGCCGATCAGCAATTCCACGGCTTATATTGTCGACCGCCACGATAACCTGCTGCCGATAGGCGTTCCCGGTGAACTGGTCGTAGGCGGGGACGGGGTGGCGCTCGGCTACTTGAACCAGCCCGAGCTGACAGCGGAAAAATTCGTGCCGGATCCGTTCCGTCCTGAGGGCGTCATGTACCGGACAGGGGATATGGCCCGTTGGCAGGAGGACGGAAGCCTTGAATTTATGGGGCGGATCGATCAGCAGGTCAAGATTCGCGGCCACCGCATCGAGCTTGGTGAAATCGAGACGTTGCTCCTCCAGCATCAATCGATTGAACAAGCGGCGGTAACGGCGCTGCGGCGGGGCGGTCACACGGAATTGTGCGCGTATGTGGTTCCTTCCGGGAAGGCGCCGGCGTCCGAACTGCGGGCCTATCTAGCCGCGAAAGTGCCGGATTATATGATCCCGTCGCATTTTGTGCAACTGGATCGCATTCCGCTGACGCCGAATGGGAAGCTTGACCGCAGGGCGCTGCCTGCTCCTGCGGAGCGCGCTCCTTCTGTTCAGGATGCGGCATTGCCGCGGACAGAGCTGGAGCGGCTCATCGCCGAAGCGTGGCAGGCCGTGCTCGAACTGGAGAGCGTAGGCATCCACGATAAATACTTTGAAGTCGGGGGGAACTCCATCAATCTGATTCAGCTCCAGAGCAACCTGCAAAGGCAGCTAAAGCGTGAAGTGCCTATCGTCACGCTGTTCCAGTACCCGACCGTCCATGAATTGGCGGCCTATTTGGCGGGGGAAGCGGACGGGACTCGGGGCCAGGCCGGCGATCAGGCAGCGGCCAGCCGCGCGGGCGGGCCGCATTCCGAAGATGCCGTATCTTCGGCAAGAGCAGGGAGTGAAGGCGGCCGCGACATCGCGATCGTCGGAATGGCCGGCAGATTTCCCGGCGCGCGCAATATCGCCGAATTCTGGAGCAACCTGGAGCAGGGACAGGAGTCGATCTCGTTCTTTACGGATGACGAGCTGGCTGAATACGGCTTTGACCGCGATTTATTGAAGCGGCCGGAATTCGTCAAGGCGAAGGGCGTGCTGGATGAGATGGAACACTTCGATCCGGCCTTCTTCGGCTACACGCCCGATCAGGCCGCCATTATGGACCCGCAGATCCGGCTGCTGCATCAATGCGCTTGGCATGCCCTGGAGGACGCGGGCTGCGATCCGGAACGCCACGATGGGTCCATCGGGCTGTTTGCCGGCATGATGAACAACTTCCATTGGTTGTCGCAGCTATCCGAGCGGCTGCACGGGAACTTGTCGGACATGTTTGAGGTGAATTCGCTCAATGATACCTATAGCGTCAGCACCCGCATTGCGCACAAGCTGAATTTGACCGGGCCCGCGATCAGTTTGCAAACAGCTTGCTCCACCTCGCTGGTGGCCGTCCATTTGGCGTGCCAGTCGATCCTCAGCGGCGATTGCGATCTGGCTCTGGCCGGCGGCGCATCGATCGTGCTTCCTCAGAAATCGGGATACCTGTATCAGGAAGGCATGATCAAGTCACCGGATGGACACTGCCGCACCTTCGACGCCAAGGCGAAAGGCACGATAGGCGGAGACGGCGTCGGCTTCGTCGCGCTCAAGCCGCTGGAGGCCGCGAAGAAGGACGGAGACCGGATCTATGCGGTCATCAAGGGAACAGCCATCAACAATGACGGCAGCCGCAAGGTCGGTTATACGGCCCCGAGCGTGGAGGGCCAGATGGACGTCATTCAGAGGGCGCTGGCCGCGGCGCAAGTTCCGGCGGACAGCATCACGTACGTGGAGGCGCACGGATCGGGAACGCCGCTGGGCGATCCGATCGAGATCGAAGCGCTGACGAAGGCGTTCCGGTCGGATAGAACCGGCTTTTGCCGCATCGGCTCCGTCAAGACGAACATCGGCCATCTAGATGCTGCGGCAGGCGTGGCTGGCTTGATGAAGACGGCATTGGCGCTTCATCACAAACAGATTCCGCCGAGCCTTCACTTTGAGATGCCGAATCCGAACATCGACTTCGCCAACAGCCCGTTCGTCGTGAATACGGCGCTCGCCGAATGGCGGAACGAGGCGGGGCCGCTGCGGGCCGGAGTGAGCTCCTTCGGCATCGGCGGGACGAACGCCCACGTCATTTTGGAGGAGGCTCCCGTGCGCGAAGCGTCAGGGGCGGGGCGGCGGCCAAGCCAACTGCTGGCGCTGTCGGCCAAGACGCCGGCTGCGCTGGATGCGATGACGGCCCATCTCGGCGCCTATCTTCAGGAGCATCCCGAGCTCAGCCTCGCGGATGTCGCGTACACGCTGCAGCGCGGCCGCCGGCATTTCAAGTACCGGCGCATCCTGTCCTGCGGCACGATCGAGGAAGCGATTGAGGCGTTGACGCCGGCTGAAGGCAGGAACGGCTTCGATGAACGGAAGGTGGTGACCTGCGCCGCGGATGACGGGGGCAGCTCCGTCGTGTTCATGTTCTCCGGGCAAGGCTCGCAATACGTCAATATGGGAGCGGACTTGTACCGGCATGAGCCGGTGTTCCGCGCGGAGATGGATCGTTGCTTCCGCCTGTACCGCGACATTGCCGGACGCGAGATGAAGGACATCTTGTACCCGGCCGCGGATGCGGATGCGGAAGCGGCCGCCCTGCATATAAATCAGACGAAGCATATCCAACCGGTCATGTTCATGTTCGAATATGCGCTGGCGCGGCTCGTCATGGCGTGGGGAGTGAAGCCGGAAGCGATGATCGGCTACAGCTTCGGCGAATATACGGCCGCCTGCCTCGCGGATGTCCTGTCTCTCGAAGATGCGATGCGGCTCATCATCTTGCGCGGAGAGCTGATGCAGCAGGCCCCGGCGGGGGCGATGCTCAGCGTGCCGCTGCCCGAGCAGGAGTTGAGGCTCCGTCTGACCGGCACCTTGTCGCTGGCCGTCGTGAACGGGCCGTCATGCATTGTGTCGGGCTCGGAGGAAGATGTCGCCGCGTTCGAGCACAGCATGAAGGCGGAGAAAATCATGTGCATGCGATTGCCGGTGGCGACGGCAGGGCATTCATCGCTGCTGCACGCGATGAAGGAACCGTTCGCCGCCGCCGTGCGCCAAGTGCGCTTGCAGCCTCCTTCCATACCGTATGTCTCGACGACGACGGGGACATGGATCACCGCGGAGGAAGCGGCTGACCCGGATTATTGGATTCGGCACCTGACGGATACGGTCCGCTTTGCCGACGGCATGGCGCTGCTCGCCCAAGAACCGCGCAGGTTATTCATCGAGATCGGTCCCGGCCAGGATCTGACCCTGCTCGCGCGCCGTCACCTCGGCAGCGGCCGCGACCAGCGGGCTCTCAACCTGGTTCGCCCGGCGCAGCGCGGCGGATCGGACAGCGCCTTGCTGGTCAACCGGATCGGCAGGCTGTGGCTGCACGGCCAGTCCATCGATTGGCAAGCGTTCCATGGGGAAGCCCGCGCCATTGTCTCCTTGCCGTCCTATCCGTTCGCCCGGGAGCGCTATTGGCCTCAAGCTTCCGAAGGCGGGCTGGCGGCGCCGGGAACGGGCCAGGGCAAGGGCCGCCCATCCAGCGGCAAAATGGGCAAACAGGCCGACATGTCCGACTGGTTCTATGTGCCGACATGGAAAAAGACGCCTGCCGCTCCCGCAAGCTTGAAGGGAGAGGCTGCCGGCAATTGGCTTGTCTTCGCCGACGGCGCGGGATTGGCTGCGGACATCGCCAAGCATCTCTCCGAACGGGGAGCCTATGTCGTTACGGTACGGGCAGGAGAGCGGTTTGAGCAAGAAGGAGCGATGCAGTATACGCTCCACCCGCGGAACGAGGGGCATTACGCGAGGCTGTTCTCCGAGCTTCAAGCACACGGGCGGCTGCCGAACCGGATACTGCATGCCTGGGGCGTGTCCGGCCCATCCGGTTCGGACCTGACAACGATACGGGCTGCGCAGGATCTCGGGTTCTACAGCGTGTTGTATACGGCCAAAGCGTTGAAGCGGCAGCAGGTCCGGGAAGAAATGCGCATGTGGGTGTTCACCGACAGCGTGCATGCCATCGCGGGCGAGCCTGTCCTGCATCCGGAGAAGGCGACGGTGCTCGGCCCGTGCCGGGTCATTCCGCAGGAGCTTCCGCACATGCAGTGCCGCAGCATCGACATCGTCTTGCCGGAAGCGGGGAGCTGGCAGCGGGAAAGGCTGATCGGCCGCCTGCTGGACGAATTCGGCGCTGCCGGAACCGAATTGGCGATAGCCTATCGCGACAATGCGCGGTGGGTGCTCGACTATGAGCCGTTCAAAATAAGCGAGCCCGAAGCACAGACGCCGGGGCTGCGTCCAGGCGGCGTCTATTTGATTACGGGCGGGCTAGGATACATGGGCCATACGCTTGGCGGTTATCTCGCCAGAAGCGTCCAGGCGAAGCTGGCGCTCACCAGCCGCTCCCCGTTCCCGCCTCGCGAGGAGTGGGATGCATGGGTGTCTGCCCATGGGAAAGAAGAAGCCGTCAGCGTCCAGATTGGCAAGCTGCGTCAGCTCGAAGCCCAGGGGGCGGAAGTGCTCGTGCTGTCCGCGGATGCCGCCGATCAGGAACAAATGGAGACGGCCATCCGGCAAGCGGAGGCGGCGTTCGGCCCCTTGAACGGGGTGATTCACGCGGCCGGGATGACGGGAGATGCTGCCTTCCGGATGCTGGAGGAGACGGTCGAGCCGTTATGCGAGCAGCATTTCCGGGCGAAAATGTATGGCCTGCTCGTTCTGGAGCGGGTGCTGGCGGGCAAAGATCTGGATTTCTGCCTGCTCGCGTCGTCATTGTCTCCGATGCTTGGCGGCTTGGGCTTTTCCGCCTACGCGGCGGCGAACCATTTCATGGATGCCTTTGTGCATGATCGCAACCGCCGCCAGCCGGTGCCGTGGACGAGCGTCAACTGGGACGGCTGGCAGTTGGAGGCGGATCAGACGATTCGCGGGCAAGCGGGCACTTCGATATCCGAGCTGCTCATTGCCCCCGCCGAGGGAGTCGAGCTGCTCCGGCGCTTGCTGCCGGTGCGGGACATGAGCCAGATCGTCATATCGACCGGCGATCTGGGCGCCCGGATCGACAAGTGGGTGAGACGGGAGGGGCAGCATGAGGAGCCGGAAGCATTCCGGCAAGGAGACGGCTCCTACTACTCCCGGCCGGCGCTGTCCGGCGAATATGCGGCTCCTGCCACGGAGACGGAACGGAAGCTGTGCGCGATGTGGGAGCAGTTTTTCCGCATCGACCGGATCGGCGTGCAGGACGACTTTTTCGAGCTGGGCGGCGACTCGCTCAAAGCGATAACGGTCGTCTCCGCGATTCACAAAGAGCTGAGCGTCGAGATTGGCCTGCCCGTTTTTTTCAATATGCCGACGATTCAGCAGTTGTCCGCTTATATCGACGGGGCGGAACGGAGCGCTTATCACGATATCGAGCCGGCCGAGGCGAAGGACTATTACGAGCTGTCCTCGGCGCAGAAGCGTCTCTATTTGATTCAGCAGATGGAACAGGGGCATACGGGGTACAACGAAATCGTCGCGGGCGTCCTGGAGGGGCGGCTCGACCGGGCGCGCCTGGAAGCGGCGCTGCGGCAGATGGTGGAGCGGCATGAAAGCTTGCGCACATCGTTCGAGCTCGTGAACGGCAAGCCGATGCAGAAAATCAACGAAGCCGTCCCGATCGAGCTGGAATACGAGGACTACAGCGCCGCCGTCACGCCGCTTGACGGCGAGGAGGACGCGGATGAGCGGATTCGCGCCGCGGTGGCGGCATTCGTTCGCCCCTTTGACTTGACCCGGGCGCCGCTGATGCGGGCCGGACTGATCAAGCTCGGGGAGGACCGGTATGTGTTGATGGTGGATATGCACCACATCGTCTCCGATGGCTTGTCGCAGGACATTTTCGTCAACGACTTTCTGGCTCTGTACGCCGGGCGCGAATTGCCCGAACTTCCGCTGCAATACAAAGATTTTTCCGAATGGCAAAACCGGATGATGGACACGGACGAGATGAAACGGCAGGGGGCGTTCTGGCTGGAGCGGCTGAAGGACGCTCCGCGGCTGTCCTTGCGCACGGACTATCCTCGTCCGGACACGAGAAGCTTCGCCGGCAGCCTCGTTCCGTTCGAGCTGGATGCAGAGCGGACCCAAGCCTTGAAGTCGCTCTGCCTGAGGGAAGACGTGACGTTGTTCATGGCCCTGCTCGCCATTTTCAACCTGCTGCTGGCCAAAGTGTGCGGACAGGATGACATCGTGGTCGGGACCCCGGTTGTCGGCCGCAAGCAGCAAGCGCTGCAGCTTATTATCGGCAAGTTCGTCAACATGCTTCCGCTGCGGAACCGGCTTCAGGAAGAGATGAGCTTCACCGATTTGCTTCAAGCCGTGCGCTCGACGACGCTGGACGCCTTCGCTCATCAGGATTTCCAATTCGAGGAAATGGTGCGGCAGGCGGGAAGGGAACGCGAACTGGGCCGCAATCCGATTTTCGATGTCGTGTTCGCCTTGCAGAACATGCAGAATCCGGAGATGAGCGTTCCCGGCTTGATGTTGAAGCCATTCCCGTTCGTTCACGACGCTTCCCATTTCGACCTGTCGCTCATCGCGGAAGAGGACGGAGACCGGTTGGCGTTCAAATTCGAATACAGCACCCGCTTGTTTCAGCGCGACACGATCGAGTGCTTTGCTGCATATCTGCAGGATATCGTGTCTGACGTGCTGGCCCATCCGGACAAGAGGGTCAGGGAGATTGAGATTGCGCACCATCTGGCCGAGCCGGAAGCGGTATTTCTCGCCGGCGCCCAGGGGGAATTCGGCCTATGAGCGGTTTTCGCGGAAATAAGGGAGGTATGGCAATGGGGTTGGCAAGCAGATTGGACAGATTGGCGGTGGCCGCTTCCCAAAAAAGCAAGGAGCGGGACTATTGGCTGGCCGCCTTATCCGGAGAATACGACAAGAGCGGCTTTCCTTGCGACGATGCGCGCGGAACCGGAATGCAGGCGGAAGAAGCCCCGTTGTGCCTGCCGCCGGAGCTGACGGCCCGCTTGCTGCAAGTAAGCAACGGATCGGATTCGAAGCTGCATGTGGTGTTATGCGCCGCGCTCGCGGCCTTGCTGGCCAAGCTGGCGAACCGGAGCGATGTCGTCATCGGGACTCCGATTTACAGGCAGCGGGAGGAAGCCGAATTCATCAATGCCGTGCTTCCGCTGCGGGCCAAGCTGGATGGCTCCCTCTCATTCAGGCAATGTCTGCTTCAAATGCAGGAGACGATAGTGGGAGCCGTCGAGCACCAGAGTTATCCGATGGAGCTCGCAGCCCGGCAACTGGGCCTTCCGGCTGACGATCCGCTCGCCCATCCGCTGTTCGAGACGGCATTGCTCCTGGACAATATTCACGATGAGCGGTATTTCCGGGACGTGAAATGGAAGACATTGTTCCGCTTCCGCAGGACGGAGGACGGGATTGAAGGGGCAATCCAATATAATGCGCGGCTATATCGCAGCGGCACCATGGCAAGCCTCGCTTCCCGTTACACGCTCCTGCTGCGGGAGGCGCTGGCGAATCCCGATCAGCCGCTGCGGAGCATCCCTGTCCTCCTGCCGGGGGAGAAGGAGCGGCTTCTCGGCCCATTGGCCGGAGGCTCGTCCGAGTATCCGCGGGAACAGGCCGTGCACCGCTTGTTCGAGGAACAGGCGGCGCGCACGCCGGACGCTCCGGCCGTCGTCAGCCAGGAAGGACGGCTGACGTATGGCGAGCTGAACGCAAAGGCCAAACAATTGGCCCGGAGGCTGCGGGCGGCCGGATTGGAGGCGGGCGAGATCGTCGGCTTGCTGCTCGCCCCCTCCGCCGACATGCTGGTCGGCATGCTGGCCGCATTGAAGGCCGGAGGCGCATTTTTGCCGATAGATCCGGATTATCCCGACGAGCGCATCGCCTTCATGCTGGAGGACAGCGGCGCGCGCGTGGTGCTGACGCAGCGGCATTTGGCCGGGAGAACGGCCGGCCGCGAAGCGCTGTGCCTCGATGAGGCGGGGCTGTTCGGCGGGGACGCGGAGAACGGGACGGCGGCCGATCCCGAAGCGCTGGCTTATGTCATCTACACGTCGGGCTCTACCGGACTGCCGAAGGGCGTCATGATTGAGCATCGCTCGCTCGTCAATCTGGCGTGCTGGCATAACCGCGCCTTCGGCGTGACGCCATCCGACCGCAGCATCAAGTACGCCGGATTCGGCTTCGACGCTTCGGTATGGGAGGTGTTCCCGTATCTGCTGGCAGGGGCAGCCATTCATATCGTGCCTGCGGACATCCGGCTGGATGCGCGCAAGCTGAACGGCTTTTTTGCGGAGCAGGGCATTACGATCGCCTTCCTGCCGACCATGATGTGCGAGCAGTTCATGGATCTGCCGGATCGGAGAGCGGAGACCCTCCGGATACTGTTAACGGGCGGAGACCGCTTGAAGCGCTACGCGCCGGGGAGCTTCCGGCTCTTCAACAATTACGGGCCGACCGAGAATACGGTGGTGACCACATTCGCCGAAATCGGGACGGATGAAGGCGTCATCCCGATCGGACGGCCGATCGACAATACGCGAGTGTATGTGCTCGATCGCGACCTTCAACTGCTTCCGCCGGGCGTGCCGGGCGAAATATGCGTCGCGGGCGCAGGCTTGGCCCGCGGCTATCTCGGCCGGCCGGAGCTGACGGCGGAGAGGTTCGTGCCCCACCCGCTCGTTCCGGGGGAGCGTCTGTACCGGACGGGCGATCTGGGGCGCTGGCTCCCTGACGGCATGCTGGAGTACTGCGGCCGTCAGGATGATCAGGTGAAGGTGCGGGGGTACCGCATCGAGCCCGGAGAGATCGAAATGCTGCTTCGCGCGCATGAGGAAGTCCGCGAGGCGGTGATCCGGGTCCGGGAGGACGAGAACGGCCAAAACATGCTTTGCGCTTACTATACCGGCCCGGCCGGCTTGTCCGCGGCCGAGCTGCGGGACTATCTGGCCCCGCAACTGCCGGCTTATATGATTCCGTCCTATTTCGTCCGCCTGGAGCGGCTCCCCGTGACGGCGAACGGGAAATTGGACACCAAGGCTTTGCCCAATCCGAAGGAGATCGTTCATACCGGCAAGGAATATGTCGCGCCGCGCGGCGACATCGAGAGCGCGCTGGTCCGGATCTGGGCCGAAGTATTGTCCATTCGCGAGGATAAAGTCGGGGTGCAGGATACCTTTTTCGATCTGGGCGGGAACTCGTTCCAGCTCGTGCAGGTAGTCAACAAGCTGACAGAAGCGTTCGGCCGGGAAATTCCCGTGCCCGTGATGTTCCAGTACACGACGATTGCGGCGCTCGGCGGTTATCTGCAGCGGTTGGACAGCGGCGAAGCGCAAAGACCGGAAGATATGGCGGACAACGAGGAAATAGATGCGGGATTCGCAACGATGGAGCAGACGCTGCTCATATTGGAGGGGGCGCACGATGACTAAGAGCCAACAGACCCAAGCGGCGACCGGACTCGAAATTGCCGTGATCGGCATGGCGGGGCGATTTCCCGGCGCGCGGAATATAGAGGAATATTGGGACAATCTGAAAAACGGGAAAGAGTCGGTCCGCTTCTTTTCCGATGAAGAGCTGGAGGCGGCCGGTGTCGATTCCGAGCTGATCCGCAACCCGCGCTATGTGAAAGCGAAGGCGGTTGTGCCTGATGCGGAATGGTTTGATTCCGACTTTTTCGATTACTCGCCGCGCGAGGCGGAGGTCATCGATCCGCAGCTTCGCATCTTTCATGAATGCGCTTGGGAGGCGCTGGAGCATGCTGGCTGCGATCCTGAGCAGACGAACGGCGCCATCGGGCTGTTCGCCGGCGCTTCGGCAAGCATTTACTGGCAGTTGGTGGCCATGCTGTCGCGCAGCGAGAGCACGGCCGAGCAATTCGCGGCGCTGGCTTTATCGGACAAAGATTTTTTGAGCACGCGAATTTCTCACAAGCTGAATTTGAAAGGGCCGAGCGTGAACGTCGATTCCGCCTGCTCCACTTCGCTGCTGGCGATCCATATGGCCTGCCGGGCGCTGCTGACGGGCGAGTGCAGGATCGCATTGGCCGGCGGAGTGACCGTGACGGTTCCCCGCACGGAAGGCTATCTGTATGAAGAAGGGATGGTCAGTTCGCCGGATGGGCATTGCCGGGCGTTTGACGCCAAAGCGAAGGGGACCGTCGGAGGAGAAGGGGCGGGAATCGTCGTGCTCAAGCCGTTGAAGCAGGCCATCGCCGACGGCGACTGCATCTATGCGGTCATCAAGGGTTCGGCGTCCAACAATGACGGCACGCGCAAGGTGGGATTCTCCGCTCCCAGCATCGAGGGCCAGGCGGAGGTCATTCGGGCGGCGCAGCGCATGGGCCGGATCGTCCCGGAGAGCATCAGCTATGTGGAAGCTCACGGCACAGGCACCGCGCTCGGCGATCCGGTCGAGATCGAAGCATTGAAGCTGGCTTTTCAGACGGAAAAAACAGGGTTTTGCCGCATCGGATCCGTCAAGACGAACATCGGCCATTTGAACAGCGCCGCCGGTGTCGCGGCGTTTATCAAGACCGTGCTGTCCCTGCATCACAAGCAGCTTCCGCCGAGCCTGCATTTCGAGACGCCCAATCCCAAAATCGATTTTGCGAACAGCCCGTTCATCGTCAATACGGAGCTAATCCCGTGGACGAACGAGCGCTATCCGCTGCGGGCCGGCGTCAGCTCATTCGGCATCGGCGGAACCAATATCCATGTCGTGCTTGAGGAAGCCCCGCCGCAGCCGGACGGAGACGAGGGGAGAGCGGCGCAGCTCGTGCTGTTGTCCGCCAAGACGGAATCCGGACTGGAGCAAGCCACGGCCCGTCTGGGGGCTCATTTGCGGGAGCATCCGGGCCTCCCGCTGTCCGATGTGGCCTACACGCTGCAGATCGGCCGCCGGGCGTTCCGGCATCGGCGCATGTTCGTCTGCTCCTCCGCGGAGGAAGCGCGGGAATTGCTGGAGACCTTGCCCCCGGATCGGGTTCACAGCCGGAGCTGCGACAACGACCAGGCCCGGCTGGTGTTCATGTTCCCCGGTCAAGGCGCGCAGTACGTCAACATGGGACTTGATCTATATAAGCGGGAGCCGGACTTCAGGGAGGCGGTGGACCGGTGCTGCGACATCGTCCGTCCGCTGCTGGACGCGGATCTGAAGGAATTGCTGTATCCGGCCGGGAATGACGCCGCTGCCGATTGCGCGGAGCGCATCAAGCAGACCGACGTGACCCAGCCGCTCATGTTTATTTTCTCCTATGCGTTGGCGCAGCTCCTGATGAAATGGGGCTTGAAACCGAGCGCCTTGATCGGCCATAGCGCCGGCGAATACGTGGCCGCGTGCCTGGCGGGAGTGATGACGCTGGAAGAAGCGCTGGAGCTGGTCGCGCTGCGGGGGAGACTGATGCACGGCATGCCGCCGGGAGCGATGCTCAGCGTGCCGCTGCCGGAGCAGGAGCTGAAGCCGCTTCTCGCTGACGGCGTCTCGATCGCGGCGGTGAACGGAGCGGCGCTGTGCGTCGCATCGGGGCCGCATGACGCGATTGACCGGCTGGAACGGCAGCTTGCCGAAGCGGGGCATGCCTGTTCGAGGCTCCATACCTCCCATGCCTTTCATTCGGCGATGATGGAGCCGATCATGGAGCCGTTCCGCCGGAAGGTCAGCGAAATGACGCTCCGTGCGCCGGCCATTCCTTATATTTCAAATGTAAGCGGAACCTGGATCACGGCGGAGGAAGCCGTCGAGCCGGAGTATTGGGTCCGGCATTTGCGCGGCACCGTCCGTTTTGCGGACGGTCTCCGCGAACTGCTGCGGGACGGCAAAGCCGTGTTCGTGGAAGCGGGTCCGGGCAACGCGCTAAGCGCATTCGTGCGCCGGCATCCCGACAAGACGGCGCGCCACGCGGCCGTCAATCTCGTCCGGCATCCGAAGGAGCAAGCCCGCGACGACGAATATTTGCTGCAGCAGGTCGGACGGCTGTGGCTGGAAGGAGCCCGGCCGGATTGGAGAGCGTTCCATGCGGGCGAGCGGCGCAAGCGGACGGCTCTGCCGACCTATCCGTTTGAACGCCGCCGTTATTGGGTCGATCCGCCGTTCGAGGTCGATGTTCTGAAGCAGGGGCTCGCGCGCAAGCGGAACCCGGATTCACGCCCGCAAGACAGCGCCGGGTTCGCCAAACGGAACACGGTCCGCGAGTGGCTGTACGCTCCGGTGTGGGAACGATCGTTTTTGCAGGAAGAGACGGGCTCCGAGCGTTCAGGAAGCTTCTGGGTCGTCTTCTCGCCGGAGGACGGGATCATCCCGCGGTTGGTTGACCGCATGCGGGAAGCTGGCCGCAATGTCGTCGCCGTGCATCCTTCGGATTCATTCTCGCCATTGAATGACTGGACATACCGGATTAATCCCGGGGAACCGGAGCATTATGAGCGTCTGCTGCGGACGCTGACGGAAGCCGGAAGAGCGCCGCACCGAATCATTCACGCGTGGCTGACGGCGGAAGCCGCAGACACCGGGAATGCGGAAGCACGCATCCCTTCCGATGAAGACCGGGCGTTGGATAGAGGCTATTACAGTCTCCTCGCGCTCGCGCGGGCCATCGGATCTTGCGGAATTCAAGAGGAGCTGCACCTTGCGGTCGTGACCTCCCATATGCAGGAAGTGACAGGCGACGAGCGGCTGCAGCCGGAACAAGCGGCGGCGATTGGCGCTTGTCTGGTCATTCCGCAAGAGTACGGCCATGTGCGCTGCCGCAGCATCGATATCGCGGATTCGCTCCGGCAGAGCGAGCCGGAACGGCAGCAAGCCCTGGTCGAGCGCTTGCACGCGGAGATAGCCGCCCCTTCCGACGACCTGTTCGTCGCTTACCGCGGGGCGCACCGCTGGGTGCAAAAATACGCTCGGCTGCCGGCGCCCGCAGCCGGTACCGGCCTGCGGAAGCACGGGGTGTACTTGATCACGGGAGGGCTTGGCGGCATCGGCTTGACGCTGGCGGAACATTTGGCCAAGACGGTGCAGGCGAAGCTGATTCTGGTGGGACGTTCGGGACTGGACGGCGAAGGAGCGGCCAAGCGCGGCGCACTGGATGAACTCGAGAGGTACGGCTCCGAGGTGCTTGTCTGCAAGGCGGATGTGTGCGACGAGGCGCGAATGAAGCAGGTCGCCGCCGAGGCCGTGGCCCGCTTCGGGGCGATTCATGGCGTCATCCACGCGGCGGGGATATCCGACGGAGCGCTCATTCAGCGGCGCACGCGGGAGACGGATGAACGCGCCCTGGCGGCCAAGGTGAACGGGACGCGGGTGCTCGACCGGGTGCTGGCCGGCATGCGGCTTGATTTCCTGGTGTTGTGCTCTTCTCTGACCACCGCGCTGGGCGGCGTCGGCCAAGCCGGCTATTGCGCGGCCAATGCGTATCTCGAAGCTTACGCTTGCCGCAAGCGGGCGGAGGGCGGCACGCCTGTCATCGCCATTGCGTGGGACGGCTGGCAGGCTGTCGGCATGGCCGCGGCAGCCGAGCAAGAGATCGCGGCGATTGCGGCGCAGGCGGGCGTCCGGGCTCAGGGTCCGGACAAGCTGACGCGGCTGCTGCCGGAAGAAGGAGTGGCGGTCTTCCGGCAAGCGTTGGCATGCCGCCGGCCGCAAGTGCTGGTCTCGACGACGGATTTGCCGCTGCGGGTACATGCCGCGCGCGCATCGACGCTGCACTCGCTGATGGACAAGGAACGGGACGGAACCGGCCCGCAAGCGGCCCGTTCCGATGTCGGCACGGCATATGCTCCGCCGGAGGACGAGCTGGAACAGACGATGGCGGACCTGTGGCGGGATTATCTTGGCCTCGATCAGGTCGGCCTGCACGACAACTTTTTTGAGCTTGGCGCTACTTCCCTCGATATCATTCAAATGAATGCGAAGCTGCAGCGCGCGCTGGGGCGGGAAGTGGCGGTCGTCGACATGTTCACCCATCCGACCATACATTCGCTGGCCGAATCGCTTCGGCGGGCGGCGGACAAGGAGACGGTGCCGCCGGAAGAAACGGCGGATCGTTCCGAACGGATACATGACGGCAAAAATCGGTTGAAGCAGCGGCTTCAAAAGCGGGAGAGAACGTGAAAGGGGCGGTAAGATGAGTGCTGCGAACGGAATGTACGAAGGAACCGGCCTGGAAATCGCCGTGATCGGCATGGCAGGACGATTCCCCGGAGCCAAGAACCTGGCCGAATTTTGGGCCAACTTGCGCGACGGCGTGGAATCGGTCACTTTCTTTACGGATGAAGAGTTAAGGGAGGCGGGGATCGGGCCCGAACTGCTCGAGCATCCTCAATACGTAAAGGCAAAGGCGATGCTGGAGGATGTGGAATCCTTCGATGCGCCGTTTTTTAACTATTCGCCGCGGGAGGCGGAGCTGGTCGACCCTCAGTTCCGGCTCTTCCATGAATGCTCGTGGGAGGCGCTGGAGGACGCGGGGTACACTCCCGACACTGACGGAAAATTAATCGGCGTGTATGCGGGGGCTTCGCCCAACACCTATTGGGTCGCCAACCAGATTATGAGCGCCGCCCATGCCAGCGATCATTTTCAAATCTTGCAATTGAACAATCCGTCGTTCACGACGCGGATTTCCTATAAGTTGAATTTGAAAGGCCCCAGCGTGAGCGTGCAAACGGCCTGCTCCACCTCGCTCGTGTCTATTCACCTCGCCTGTCAGGGCTTGCTGGGGGGCGAATGCGATCTTGCTCTGGCCGGAGGCGTGTCGATTAATTTGCCGCGCATCACCGGATATCTGTATCAGGAAGGCATGATCCAGTCGCCGGACGGCCATTGCCGGCCCTTTGACGAAGGAGCCAACGGCACCCTGTTCGGAGACGGCATCGGGATCGTCGTGCTGAAGCGGCTGGCTGACGCCCTCGCGGACGGCGACACGATCCATGCCATTATCAAAGGGTCGGCGATCAACAATGACGGCAGCCGGAAGGTCGGCTATACGGCGCCAAGCACGAACGGCCAAGTCGAGGTCGTTCGGGCCGCCCATCACATGGCCGAGGTGGATCCGGAAAGCATCGGCTATATCGAAGCGCACGGCACGGGGACGGCGCTCGGCGATCCGATCGAGGTGGAGGCGCTGCAGCTTGCCTTTGCCACGGAGAGAACCGGTTTTTGCAAAATCGGATCGCTCAAATCCAACATCGGCCATCTCGACGCCGCCGCCGGAGTCGCCGGCTTCATCAAAGCCGTGCTGGCGCTCAAGCATAAGCAGATCCCGCCGAGCCTTCACGTTCAGCGTCCGAACCCGAAAATCGATTTTGCCCGTTCTCCCTTCGCCGTCAACACGGAGCTGACCCGCTGGGACAGAGCGGGCAGCCCGCGGCGGGCCGGGGTGAGCTCCTTCGGCATCGGGGGAACGAACGCGCACGTCGTCCTGGAGGAAGCGCCGCCAACGCCTGCGGGTTCATCGGGACGGGACATGAAGCTGCTCGTGCTCTCCGCCGAGACGGAGGACGGATTGGAGCGCGCGGCCCGCAACCTGGGGGACTTCCTGCGCACCCGTCCCGAGACCGGGTTGGCGGATGCGGCATACACGCTTCAGACCGGGCGCAAGCGGTTCAGATTCCGCCGCGCGCTGGTCTGCTCCGACGTCCGGGAAGCGGTCTCCTCTCTGGACGATCCCGCCAACGGCAAGGTGCACACGGGCGAATCGGAGATCGATCGGGCCAAGGTCATCTTTCTCTTCCCCGGCCAAGGCTCGCAGTATGTGAACATGGGGCTGGATTTGTATCGGAAGGAGTCGTTGTTCCGCGCGGAAATGAACCGCTGCTGCGAGATCATCGCCGCGGCGGGCGGTCCCGACCTAAGAGAGCTGCTGTATCCGGAGGAAGACCGTGCGGCAAGCCCGTTCGCGGCGGAGCGCATCAACCGGACGGAATCGGCGCAGCCGGCCTTGTTCGCCTTCGAATATGCGCTGGCCAAGCTGCTGATGTCGTGGGGTATCCAGCCGCACGCAATGATTGGCCACAGCATCGGCGAATATACGGCGGCATGCCTGTCCGGGGTGCTCTCGCTTCAGGACGCGCTGGAGCTGGTCACGCTGCGCGGCAAGCTGATGCAGAGCCTGCCGCCCGGAGAGATGCTGAGCGTCTCGCTGTCCGAGGAGAGCTTGAGCGCGCTGCTTCCGCCGGAATTGGCGCTGGCGGCCGTCAACGGGCCGGAGCAGTGCGTCGTGTCGGGTCCGCCCGCGGCGATCGCTTCGTTCGCGGCGGCGCTGGCCGAACGGCAAGTGGCGCACCGGAAGCTTCATACTTCGCATGCGTTCCATTCGGCGATGATGGAGCCGATATTGGCGCCGTATGCGGACAAGGTGAAGCAGATCGCGCTGTCCGCGCCGGCCATCCCGTATATGTCCAATGTGACGGGAACCTGGATGACGGCGGAGGACGCCGCCGATCCGGCATACTGGACGCGGCACGCGCGGGGGACGGTGCGGTTCGCCGACGGCGCGGCCAAGCTGCTCCAGGAGAAGCAGGCCGTATTTATCGAAGTCGGCCCCGGCAATGCGCTCAGCGGCTTCATCCGCAAGATGCAGGCGCAGGCCGAAGCGGGCGGCGGGCACGGGGCGTATCATCTCGTCCGCCATCCCCAGGAGCAAGCCGCGGATGATGCCTATCTGCTGGAGAAAATAGGAAAATTGTGGATTGCGGGCGTGCGGATCGATTGGAAGGGGTACTATGGGTCGGAACACCGCCGCCGGATTCCTTTGCCGACCTATCCGTTCGAGCGCCGGCGCTATTCCGTGGACGGGATTCGCCTGGCGGCTGCGGGCGGCTTGCGTCGGGCAGCCGCCGTGCGGGAAGGAGCGCTGCCGGAAGCGGGGAGCGGGCGCGAAGCCGCCGCGCGGGGCGGCGCAGCGGTCCGCCCGGTCTCGGCATCGTCCATCGAGCGCCTGATTGCGGATACGGTGCAGCGCCATTTCGGCTTTGCGGACCTCGGCATGAACGATAACTTTTTTGATATCGGAGCGAGCTCGCTCGATATTTCCCAGTTGGCCGACAAGCTGGCAGGGGAGTTGGGAAGGGACATTCCCGTGGTCGCGCTCTATTCGTACCCGACCGTCCGCACGCTGGCGGCGTTCCTGCGGGAAGACGGGCTTCAAGCGCCGGCGGAGGAGGCGCAGAATGAAGAGCGCCGCCGCGCCATGGAAGAGGGACGGACGCGGACGGAGCGGATGAGGTCAACGTCGCTTCAGGAACGAATGCCTGCGGAGCGTGGCGAACGCCGGGAAAGCGGCTCCTCCGCCTCCGGGGAGAACGGGCTCGACATTGCCGTGATCGGCATGGCCGCCCGCTTCCCGGGCGCGGATAATCTCGACCAGTTCTGGCGCAATCTGCGCGACGGGGTCGAGTCGATTACGTTCTTCACCGACGAGGAGCTGCTGCAGGAGGGCGTCGATCCGGCGCTTGTCTCCAATCCGTCTTACGTGAAAGCCAAGGGCATCCTGAATGGAATCGACCAGTTCGATGCCGCCTTTTTCGGTTATTCGCCGCGGGAAGCCCAGCTTATGGACCCGCAGCTCCGGCTGTTCCATGAATGCGCGTGGGAAGCGCTGGAATCGGCCGGGTACAACCCGGACGCCTACCCCGGACTTATCGGCGTTTATGCGGGCGCGACCCCGAATTTGGAATGGGTCTCCCGCTTTGCCGGAGGCCTGGGCGGAACGGAGCGGTTCAGCGCCATGCTGCTGAACGATCGGGAATTTTTCAGCACGCAGTTATCCTATAAGCTCAATCTGCGCGGACCGAGCATTTCCATGCAGACCGCCTGCTCGACTTCGCTGGTCAACATCGCGCTCGCCGCCCAGGGGCTATTGGCGGGGGCATGCGATATCGCCTTGGCAGGCGGGGCCACCGTCAGCGTGCCCCACAAGCAAGGCTATCTCTACGAAGACGGCATGATTCTGTCGCCTGACGGGCACTGCCGCGCCTTCGACGAGCAGGCGGCGGGAACCGTCTTCGGAGACGGCGTCGGCGTCGTCATCCTGAAAAGGCTGCGCGACGCCATCGCGGACGGAGACATCATCCACGCCGTCATCAAAGGCTTCGGCCTGAACAATGACGGCATGCGCAAGGTCGGCTTCACCGCCCCGAGCACGAAGGGACAGGCCGAGGTGATCCGCGCGGCCCATTTGATGGCCGGCGTGGAGCCGGAGAGCATCACTTACGTCGAGGCGCACGGAACGGGCACCAATATGGGGGACCCGATCGAGATCGAGGCGTTGAAGGAGGCGTTCCGCACCGGGGAGACGGGCTTTTGCCGCATCGGGTCGGTCAAGACCAACGTCGGGCATCTCAACAGCGCGGCCGGCGCGGCCGGGTTCATCAAGACGGTGCTGGCGATGAAGGCGAGGCAAATTCCGCCGAGCCTGCATTTTGAGCGGGAAAATCCAAAGATCGATTTCGCCAACAGCCCGTTTGTCGTCAACACCGATCTGACGCCTTGGGAGAGCGGCCGCTATCCGCTGCGCTCCGGGGTCAGCTCGTTCGGCATCGGGGGGACCAACGCGCATGTCGTCCTGGAGGAGGCCCCTGTCCTGGAGCCATCGGGCGAAGGCCGAACCGATAAATTGCTGCTCTTGTCGGCGAGAACGGCGACGGCTCTGACCGAGGCGAAAGCGCGCTTGGCCAAGTTCCTGACGGAACGGCCGGACATCAATCTGTCGGATGCGGCGTACACGCTGCAAGCAGGCCGCAAGGCCTTCGAATGGAGAGCCGCGGTCGTCTGCAGGACGGCGGAGGAAGCGGCCGCCATTCTGGCATCGCCCGAGCCTGACCGGATCGCGGCGGCCGAGACGGGAACGCAAGCCCGTTCCGTCGTGCTCCTGTTCCCGGGGCAAGGCTCCCAATATGTCAACATGGGCCGCGGACTGTACCGCGATGAGCCTGACTTCCGGGAGGAGGTGGACCGGTGTCTCGCACTCATTCAACCGCATATGGCGCTTGACTTGAAGGCCGTGCTTTATCCGGACGAGGCCGGCCGCGAAGCCCGTGAGGACGAGCTTATGCTGCGGACGGATATCGCGCAGCCCCTGCTCTTCATCGTCGAATATGCGCTGGCCAAGCTGCTCATGCGGTGGGGCGTTCGTCCGGAGGCGATGATGGGGCACAGCATCGGCGAGTATGTCGCCGCGTGCCTGGCGGGGGTATTTACGCTGGACGAAGCGCTGCAGCTCGTCGCGCTTCGCGGACGGCTCATGCAGGGCATGCCTGCCGGAGCGATGCTCAGCGTAGCGCTGCCCGAGCCTGAATTGCGCGGCATGCTGCCGGATCGGCTTGCGCTGGCTGCCGTCAACAGCACGTCCTTATGCGTCGTCGCAGGGGAGTCGGCCGACATTGACGAATTTGCCCGGCGGCTTGAAGCCGCGGGCTGCGCGTGCCGCCGTCTGCATACCTCCCATGCGTTCCATTCGCACATGATGGATCCGATCTTGCCGGAATTTGCGGAGCGGGTGCGCTCGATCCGGCTGAAGGAGCCGGCGATGCCTTTTATATCCAATGTGTCCGGCACGTGGATTACGCCGGAAGAAGCCACGGATCCCGAATATTGGGTCGGGCATTTGCGGTCGGCCGTGCGCTTCGCGGACGGGCTGGACGAACTGTTGAGCAACCCGCGGGCCGTGTTCATCGAGGCGGGCCCGGGCAATGCGCTCAGCACGTTCGTGCGCAAGCATCTCGCGGCTTCGCGGGACCGGGTCGCCGTCAATCTGATGAGGCACCCTCAGGAAGCCGACTCGGATTCCGCTTACTTGCTTCACAAAATCGGGCGCCTCTGGCTGGCCGGCATCGATATCGATTGGGGGGGCTTCTATGCGCATGAGCGCCGGAGACGCGTGGAACTGCCAACCTATCCGATGGAGCGGCAGCGCTATTGGCTGGATGAGGCGCAGCAGCCGCTGTCGCCGGAACGTCCAGCCGGGCCGCGGGGCCGGGGCAAAAACCCGAACATAGCCGACTGGTTCTATTACCCTTCGTGGGAACGGACGGTACTGCAGGAGGTCCCGGACAAGCCGGACGGGGACGGGCGGCATGACTGGCTTATCTTCGCGGACGGCTGCGGCCTCGCGGACGAACTGGCCGCCCTCGCGCGCCAGGAGGGGCATCGGGCCGTCATGGTGGAGGCCGGTACCGCGTTCGCCAAGCGCGATCCCGATACGTTCACGCTGGCCCCTGCTGTGGCCGAGCAGTACGCGCTGCTGTTGGAGGAGCTGCGCGCCCGGGAGTTTACGCCGGACCGGGTCGTCCATTTATGGAATGTCTCTCCCGCCGACGAGGAATTGCCGGATGGGGATTGTTCCGGCGCGGAGGCGGGGGCGCAGGCGGAGTCCGAGCGGCGCCAGCAAGAACTCGGGTATTACAGCTTGATCTTCCTCGCTCAAGCGCTTCGCAGACAGAAGGAGACCGCGGACGTCCGCATTGCCGTCGTGTCGACCGATATGCAGGAGGTAACGGGTCTGGAACGGCTGTCTCCGGGCAAAATGACGCTGCTGGGGCCAAGCCTCGTCATTCAGCAGGAATACAGCGGAATGACCTGCGTAAGCATCGATATCGACGCGCCGGAAGGGAACGGACATCATCGGCGAACCGCCGAACGCATCGCAGCGGAGCTGTCGGTCCCGGCATCGGATCGCCTGATCGCTTATCGCGGCCCATACCGCTGGGTGCAGCAGTACAAGCCGCTTGCCCTGCGACAGGCGGATCCTCCGGCGGCGCCATTCCGGGAACGCGGGGTCTACCTGGTCACCGGCGGGCTCGGTGGAATCGGCATGCTGACGGCGGAGTATTTGGCCCGGCATTACCGGGCGCGGCTCATACTTACCGGGCGTTCTTCCTTCCCCGCGCGGGAGGAATACGGCCATTGGCTGGCCGAACACGGCGAAGCGCATCCGATCTCCCGCAAAATCAAGCGGGTGCAGCAGTTGGAGGCATTGGGGGCCGAGGTGACTTACATCCAGGCCGATCTGTCCGACGAAGCGCATATGAGCCGCGTATTCGAATCTATTGACGCCGCGTACGGCGGCGTGAACGGGGTCGTGCAGGCAGCCGGGCTTCCCGGCGCGGAATCGTTCCGCGCGATCGAGAATATCGGCCGGGGCCAGACCGACGAACAGTTCCGCGCCAAAGTCCAAGGGCTGCAGACGCTGTCGAAGCTGCTTGCCGGGAGAGAAGCGGATGTGTGCATTCTGTTCTCCTCGATCGCCAGCGTGCTGGGCGGACTGGGCTTCAGCTCCTATTCGGCCGCGAACCTGTACATGGATGCCTTCGCCCGCAGACAGAACCGGGCAGGGGGGACGAAGTGGCTGTGCGTCAATTGGGACGCATGGGAGTTCTGGGAGGAGCACCGCTCGACCATTGGGGAATCACTCGTCGAGCTGGCGATATTGCCTGCCGAAGCGCCGGATCTGTTCCGGTACGTCTACAACCGTTGCGGCAGCAACCAGATTATCGTGTCCACCGGAGATCTGGATATGCGCATCGATCAATGGATTCGGCACGCAGGCAAGAAGAAGGAAGAACCGGCGGGAAGCGGGACCACATTCGGCAGGCCGAATCTGACCAACCCGTACGTCGCGCCGCGCAACCGGATCGAGAAGACGATCGCCGACGTGTGGAAGCAATTTTTCCGTATGGATGAAGTGGGCATACATGATAATTTCTTTGACCTTGGGGCGAGTTCCCTTGACATGATCCAATTGACCGGCAAATTAAACGAAGCGTTGGGCGAAAGCATCGCCGTCGTCGATTTGTTCACCTATCCCAGCATCCATGCGCTCGCTCAGCGCTTAACCCGGAACGGACAGGACGAGGCGGAGGAAGCGGAGATGGAGCAGCAGTTCATCGGTTCGGTGGCCAAAGGAAAGAAACGGCAGCAGCAGCAAAAAGAAAAAAGACGCAAAGGAGAGGTCTTGCAATGAGCGTATCGAGCGGAAGAGAGTACACCGGATCCGAAATCGCCGTCATCGGCATGTCGGGAAGGTTCCCGGGCGCCAAAAACTTGCGGGAATATTGGGACAACCTCTGCAACGCCAAAGAGAGCATTTCCTTTTTCAGCGAAGAGGAACTGCTGGAGGCCGGGATCGATCCGGATACGTTGCGCCATCCGAATTTTGTGAAGGCCAAAGGGATGCTGGATGACATCGAATACTTCGATCCCGAGTTTTTTGATTATACCCCGCGCGAAGCGGAGGTGATGGATCCGCAATTCCGCCTTCTGCACGAATGCTCTTGGGAGGCCCTCGAGCAAGCGGGCTACGATCCGAAGACGTATCGAGGGGCCATCGGGCTCTATACCGGGGCGGCCTTCAATTCCCACTGGTTCATGCGGGCGTTCAAAGGGCTGGGGACGGCGGAGGAATCCGCGACGCTGGAGACGGCGATGCTGAACCTTCGCGATTATATGGCGACGCTCGTCTCGTACAAGCTGAATTTGAAGGGGCCGAGCTTCACGGTGCAGACGGCCTGCTCCACATCGCTCGTGGCCGTGCATCTCGCCTGCCAGGGCTTGCTCAGCGGCGAGTGCGGCATGGCGCTTGCCGGCGGGGTGTCGATTCAACTGCCGAAGAAAAACGGATATTTCTATCAAGAAGGCATGATCAATTCGCCTGACGGGCACTGCCGCGCTTTTGACGAACAGGCGGCCGGCACCGTCTTCGGGGACGGCGCGGGCATCGTCCTCCTCAAGCCGCTGGAGGATGCGCTCGCGGACGGCGACCACATCTTCGCCGTCATTAAAGGCTCGGCCATCAATAATGACGGGAACCGGAAAGTGGGATATACCGCGCCCAGCACGCAGGGACAAGTGTCCGTCATCCGAGCCGCCCACCACGTGGCGGAAGTGGAGCCGGAAAGCATCAGCTACATTGAGGCGCACGGCACGGGGACGACGCTGGGCGATCCGATCGAGATCGAAGCGTTGAAAACCGCATTTCAAACGGAAAAGAAAGGGTATTGCGGCATCGGCTCAGCCAAATCCAACATCGGACATTTGAACAACGCCGCGGGGGTGGCCGGCTTCATCAAGACCGTGCTCGCGCTGGCGAACAAACAACTGCCGCCGACGCTTCATTATGAACGTCCGAACCCGAAGATCGACTTCGAGAACAGCCCGTTCTATGTCAACGATCGCTTGAGAGCGTGGACGAGCGGCGGCGTGCCGCTGCGTGCCGGAGTCAGCTCGTTCGGCATCGGCGGAACGAACGCGCATGTCGTGCTGGAGGAGGCGCCGCCCGCAGCCGCGTCCTCCCCGGGCAGAACGGCGCAGCTCATCGCCTTGTCCGCCAAGACGGAGGCCTCGCTTGAACGGCTGGCCAAGCGGATGGCCCGGCATTTGCAAGAGCATCCGGACGTATGCTTGGCCGATATGGCGTATACGCTGCACGTGGGGCGGGCGGCGTTCCCGCATCGGCGCACGCTCGTCTGCTCCAGCGCGGAAGAAGCGGCCGCCCGGCTGGCTCAGCCGGACTCCGCCGATGTCCAGAGCGGGATGGCCGGGGCGGATGACAAGCCCGTCGTATTCATGTTCTCCGGCCAAGGCTCGCAATACGCCGGCATGGGCAGAGAACTGTACGAGCGGGAACCGGTGTTCCGCGCCGAGGCGGACCGCTGCTTCGAACTGATGCCGGATTCAATCGGCAAGCAGGTGAAGCAGGTTCTATACCCGTCCGGCGATGAGGCTGACGCGGCCGCTTCCGGTCTCATTAACCGGACGGATATCGCGCAGCCCGCCATCTTCACGGTCGAGTACGCGCTTGCCAAGCTGTTGATGGACTGGGGCGTGCGTCCGCAGGCGATGATCGGGCACAGCATTGGCGAATATGCCGCCGCATGCATCGCCGGCGTCTTCCCGCTCGAGGACGCCATCCGGCTCGTCACGCTGCGCGGGCAATTGATGCAGAGTCTGCCCGGCGGCGTCATGCTGAGCGTGCCTCTGGGCGAGCAAGAGCTGCTGCCGCTGCTGTCCGGTGGATTGTCGCTGGCTGCGGTGAACGCGCCTTCCATGTGCGTCGTGTCGGGAACGCAGGAAGCGGTCGAGTCGCTGGCTGCCCTGTTGGAGGAGAGAGGGCATGCCTGCCGGCGGCTGCATACGTCCCATGCGTTCCATTCCGCCATGATGGACCCTATCCTTGAGCGTTATGAGCAGGAGGTGGGCAGCCTGACGCTGCATCCGCCGCGCATCCCGTTCATTTCGAACGTGACGGGGACATGGATTCGGGACGAGGAAGCGGTAAGCCCGGCATACTGGGCGCGCCATCTGCGCGGTACGGTACGGTTCGCCGACGGACTCGCGACACTGTTCGCCGAGATCGATGCCGCGTTTGCGGAGGTTGGCGGAGGCAACGCGCTGACCGTATTCGCAAAGCGGCAGACGGAGGCAACGGGGGATCGCGTCGTGGTGAACCTGATGCGGCATCCGCAGCAGACCGCGTCGGATGTGGCGCATCTTCTCCTTCAAGCCGGACGGCTGTGGAACGCCGGCGTGAGATTCGATTGGGCCCGCTTCTACAGAGAGGAGCAAAGAAACCGCATTCCGCTGCCCACCTATCCGTTCGACCGCCGGCGATTCTGGATTGAGGAGGAAGGAATCCGCATCGTCCACGCCGGCTCCGCTGCCGAGAGCGCGGGGCAATCCGGCGAAGCGGCGCCGGCGTCCCGGCGGGAGACAACGCCTGGAACAGCCGCGCCCCGGAATCCGCTGGAAGAGACGTTGGCCGGCATCTGGCGGAATCTGTTCGGCATCGAGGAAATCGGGATTCATGATGATTTCTTCGAATTGGGCGGCCATTCCTTGAAGGCGACCAGCCTCATCGCCAAGATCCATAAGGAGCTCGACGCGGAACTGGCCTTATCGGATATTTTCAACATGCCGACGATCAGCGCACTTGCCCGGCACATCGAACAGGTGGAGAAAAATCAATATTTCGCCATCTCGCCGGCGGAACCGAAACCGTATTATCGGGTGTCTTCCGCCCAGAAACGGACGTTCCTCATTCATCAGCAAATCGGCGACGTAACGACCTACAACATGCCGATGGCCTTATTGGTTCACGGCAAAGCCGATGCGGATCGGTTCGAGCAAACGTTCATTAAATTGATTCAGCGTCATGAAAATATGCGGACCTCATTCCATCTGGTGGACGGAGAGCCGATGCAGAAAATCCATGAAACCTTCTCGTTTGCGGTCGAACGCCTCGAAGCGGACGAGCAGGAGATGAACAAAATCGTGCGCAAGTTCATCA
Organism: Paenibacillus dendritiformis; assembly: GCF_945605565.1. Lineage (NCBI taxonomy): Bacteria > Bacillati > Bacillota > Bacilli > Caryophanales > Paenibacillaceae > Paenibacillus > Paenibacillus dendritiformis. The sequence goes on from NZ_OX216966.1 coordinate 3,041,976, forward strand.
AACCGTTCGATCTGGGCCAAGCCCCGCTGATTCGCGCCTCTTTCGTCAATCTTGGGCCGGAGAAGCATGTGCTGCTCATGGATATGCACAATATCGTGTCGGACGGCGCATCCATGAACGTGTTCATCAAGGAGTTCAGCGATCTGTATGCGGGCAAGGATCTCCCGCCGCTGCGGATTCAGTATAAGGATTATGCGGAATGGCAGCACCGCCTGCTGGAAGGAGACATGATTCGGAAGCAAGAGGAATACTGGATGAACCAGTTCCGGCACAACATCCCGGTGCTGAATATGCCGACTGACTTCGATCGGCCCGAATTCCAATCTTTCATCGGCAGAGCGCACAAGCTCACTCTGCCCAAGGAGACGGCAGATCGGTTGAACGCCGTGGCCAAGTCCCGCAACGTCACGATCAACGTGCTGCTGTTCCACCTGTACACCCTTGTGCTCCACCAGTATACCGGCCAGCGCGACATGACGGTCGGATCGCTGGTCGCAGGCCGGCGGCATGCCGACGTGGAGCCGTTGATCGGCATGTTCACCAACTTTTTGCCGATACGGGTCAGCTTCGAGGAGGACCGCACCATCCTCGATCAACTGCTCGTGCTGAATGACACAATGATGAACGCGTACGAAAATCAAGATTTCCCGTTCGATCGGATCGTGGAGAAATTGTCGGCGAAGCTGCCGCGCGGCCGCAATCCGTTGTTCGATACGATGATGATTTTCCATAACGAATTTGACGGGAACCCGGTGTTGAAGGCCGAAGGACTCGCCTTTGAGAACTATGACATTACGAAGGGGATCTCCAAGCTCGACTTCAAGCTCGATATCGGCTTTGCGGATGACGGCGGGCTGCTCTGCGTCATGCAGTATAACACGGCCCTGTTCGTCGAAGACACGATAGCGGGGCTGATGCGGCACTTTGTCGAGTTAATTGACAGCGTCCTGGCCGATCCGGAGCGGAAGCTGGGGGAGATCCGGCTGCTATCCGAGGCGGAGCAGAGCGAACTGGCCGCCAAAAGACGCCATCCGGAGCCGGAACACGCCTTCGCCGTGGTCGCCGCCTCCACCTTCACGGCGGACCCGATCCGTCCGTATATCAAATGGTGGGGCGACCAATTCGGTTTGCGCCTCGACATTCATTTTGCTCCATACCATCAAGTGTTCCAGGAGCTTTTGAATCCGGACAGCGCGCTCTCCTCCGAGGGCGATGCGGGATTGCTCCTCGTGCGGTTCGAGGATTGGCTGCGGGATGATCGATCGCCGGAGGACCAGCAAATTAAGAAGCTGGAACGGGCGTTCGCCGATCTGGCGCAGGCTCTGTCTATGATGAAGGGCGCGAGGCCGTTGTTCGCCGGTGTGTTTCCGGTGTCGGCTTCCCTTGGGGCTTCACCGGTCATGACGAGCTATTTGGAGGAGCTGACGAACCGGTGGAAGCGGGAGCTGGAAGAGAAGGAGCATGTCCATGTCATCGACTTCAGAGGGGTTGGCGGGATGTTCGGCGTGGAACAAATCGATGATGCGGCCGCCGATCAAGCGGGGCACATGCCGTTTACTCCCGAGTATTATGCTGCCATCGGGACGTTCACGGTGCGCCGTCTGTTGGCTTGGCATGGACATCCGTTCAAGGTCATCGCGGTCGACTGCGACCATACGCTATGGAATGGAGTATGCGGCGAAGATGGAGCCGAAGGAGTCGCGGTTACAGAGCCTTGCCGCGATTTGCAGCGGTTTCTGCTCGAAAAGCAGCGGGAAGGCATGCTGCTTGTCCTGGTCAGCAAGAACAACGACAGGGACGTGTGGGATGTATTTGACAACCATCCGGACATGTTGCTGACGAAAGAAGATTTTGCCGGCTGGCGCATCAACTGGAGCCCAAAATCCGAAAATCTGCGCGCGCTGGCGGAGGAGCTCCGGCTGGGACTGGACAGCTTCATTTTCCTCGATGACAGTTCGCTGGAATGCTCGGAGGTTCGCTCGAATTGCCCGGAAGTGCTTGCGCTGCAGCTGCCTGAAGAACGGCAAATCCCGGCATTCCTGCGGCATGTGTGGGCGCTGGATCGCATCCGCGTGACGGAAGACGACAAGCGAAGAACCGAAAGGTACAGAACGGAGCGCAAGCGCGGCGAAGTTCGCGCATCCGCTTCATCGCTGCAGGCATTTCTCAATGATCTGGAGATCGTGATAAGCATCAATGAGGCGAATGCCGGGCAATTGCCGCGCATCGCCCAGCTTATGCAGCGGACCAATCAATTCACGCTGAATGCGGACCGCAGCATGCCAGACGGCTTGCCGTCCATCCTGTCGCAGCCGGATACGGCATGCTGGGCCATCGAAGCCGCGGACCGGTTCGGCAGTTACGGACTGGTCGGGGCGGTCATTACCCGCTGCGAGGACGGCATTATGCACCTGGATTCTTTCCTCTTGAGCTGCCGCATCCTCGGAAGAGGAATCGAAGCGGCCGTAATCAGCGCATTAAAGCCGTATTGTCTTGAACGGCATGCCGATTACATCGAGGCCGCATGCACGCTTACCGGGAAGAACGAACCGATGCTTGCCTTTTTGCACACGGGAGGCTGGAGTATCAGGGAAGAGACGGACCGGACCGTGCGGTTCCGGCATGCGGTAGAGGATATTCCGGACTCTATCGATCATATCAAATATGTCCGCAACGCCCCTCTTCCTGGCTGCGAAGAGCCGCAGCAGGCAGGGAACGTCGCGCCGCGCGAGTCCGCAACCGCCGCTGTGGGCGGGGGAAGCTTCGAGCAGCCGTCGTGGGACATGGTTCTCGATGAGCGCTATCCGCAACTGCATCGGCATCAGTTGCTCCCGCTGCAATATTATAATGCGGCCCGGCTTCTCCAATTGCCGGTGCAGATCATAGAGGAAGGAGCGCCGATGAGATCCGCCTACCGCGCTCCGACCAACGAGGTGGAAGCGGCGATGGTGCAAATCTGGGAACGAGTGCTCGGCATCGGCGGCATCGGCATCGACGACGACTTTTTCCGGTTGGGCGGCACATCCCTTCATGCCGTTCGGGTTGAGGTGGAGATGGAAAAGCAGGGGCTGTTCGCGGATGGGCCGCAATTATTCAAATATCGGACGATCCATCAATTGTGCCCGCTCATTCGCGTTTCCGTCAGGGATTGAACCGGAGCGTCTTATTTACTCTCAAGGCATCGGCTGCAGATTTGCGGCAGGTGCCTTGCTTTTGTATGGGAAATATAGGATAATGATTGCGTCGCATACATCCAGAATCATACATAAAGTCATATTGATGGGATTTGTAATCGATAAAGGAGATAGAAGAAAAAATATGAATAAAGAAGCGATCGATTCAATTTACTCCCAAGTGTCCATTAAGGATGGAAAAAAAGCGATTGAAAACATTCTTCTGGATATTTACTTCAAGCCGGGCATCTCTACCAAGGAGATCGCGAGAAAGACGCTGCTGCCGCTGCCGATTGTGGCGGCCATCAAGAAAGAATTCATCAAGACGGGACTGATCGAACAAAACCGGGGAGTCAACTGCACGCCGAGAGGGATGCGGTTCGTTGAGCATACGATGGGTTACGGGCATCTGAATCGGACCTTGTATCAGCGGTTGAAGCATGAGCCGTGGCACCCGGACGATCTGCATGACATGATGTCGAAGCTGGAAGGCGTCTTCGAGAACCGCCCCCAGGTCGATGTCACGATCGACCAGTCCCGATGCACGCTGGAGACGAGCATGAAGCGGGCCGTGCTGGCGCTTCAGCACGAAGTTCTTATCGGGCGGGATATCGTCTGCCTCGGGGATGATGACCTTGTCAGCGTGTCGTTGGCGTTTCTCCTCAAGCAGTTGTTTCGGCAAAACGCGCATAAATCCAATACCCGCATTCATGTTTTCGAGATTGACAAACGTATTATCAGCTACGTGAACTATGTTGCGGAATCCGAAAATTTACCGATTGTCTGTTATGAAATGGATTTTCGCGAACAGCTCCCTTCTGAGTTTTTGCGCCGTTTTGATTGCGTTTTCACCGATCCTCCCTATACGCTTCAGGGCCTTTCATTATTCGTGTCGCGCGGCATTCAATTGCTGAAGCAGGAAATCGGACTGCCCATCTTTCTTTCGTTCGCCCACAAATCGCCAGACTTCGCTTTGGAGATGCAGCGCGAATTTTCGCGGATGGGCTTGCTTGTCACGAGTGTGCTCCCGCGCTTCAATCAATATCTCGGGGCGGAAATTATAGGTAACACGAGCCAGATGATTGTGTTACAATCTACGGAAGAGACGAAGGAGAGCATTGCGCGTGACTACCGGGACGCCCTCTATACGGGAGAAGTAAGGCGCACGATTCGTGCCTATGAATGCAAGAGGTGCAGCCTTGTGACCGAGGTTGGCTTTCAAATGCAATGGCAAACGATTGAACAGTTGAAACAAAAGGGCTGCCCGAGCTGCCGTCATGACTCCTTCGAGCTTATTCAAAAAAAGAACGCATAACAACGCAGAATGGAGTCATAGCAAGATGCCGATTAGACAGATGGAGCCGGATGATATTGCGGTTATCGCTCAATTTGAAACGGACATTTCCGTGATCTCATTCGGAGAGGATGCGATTACCGATCCTCGTTTTCATGTCAGGAAGCTGGAAAAAGCGCTTCACTATGAAAAAAAAGGGATGTTTGTGCTGGAAGTTGACGGGAATGTCGCAGGCTGGATGTGGATAACGCCGCGGGAAAACTCGGTCACGAAACAGATGTACGCGAATTTCAAAAGCTTCTATATCGCAGAGCCCTATCGCGGCACCGCTTATGTGGATGAGCTGTTCGACGCGGGCATGACGTATTGCAAGAGGGAGGGAACCGAACGGATCATCGGAAAGGTGCATGTACGCAATTTGCCGATGAGGCTGCTGTACAAGAAGTACGGCTTCAAGCCGACGCATCTGACGATGGAATGGTTTTCCGGTGAAGCAGATGATTAAATGTATCGTATGGGATTTGGACGATACGCTGTGGGAAGGAACGCTGAGGGAAGACGAGGCCGGTATCAAGCTGCTGCCGGAGATGGCGAGCGTCCTTGAGACGCTGGACCGGCGCGGGATTATGCACAGCATCGCCAGCCGCAATCGTTGGGAGCAAGTGAAGGACAAGCTCGAGCAGTTGGGAATCGCCCATTACTTTTTGTCCCCCCAATGCCACTTCGACTCTAAGGCGGCGAGCATCGAGCGGATTGCCCAGGAACTCAACATCGGCTTGGATGCCATGGCTTTTATCGACAACGATCCGTTCGAGCGTTTCGAAGTGAACTTCTATGTGCCGCAGGTGCGTACTTATGCCGCCGAGCAATACCGGGAGCTTCCCGGTTATCCCGAATTTCAGGCAGGCCAGTTGACCGAAGAAGCGGCCAACCGGCGGCAGTATATGCAGGCGCGCCACCTGCGGGAGGAAGCTCGAAAAGCGCATAAGGGCAGCCGCGAGCAATTTTTGAAGGAATGCGAAATGAAGCTGCGAATCCAAATGGCGCGGGAAGAAGATTACCCGCGGGTGGTCGAATTGTCTCACCGCACGAACCAGATGAACAGCCTGTTGGAACGGGTTGATTTTCCTTTCGTCGAATCGTATTGCGCTCAGGATAACCATTACTTGTATGTGGCCAGGCTGGAGGACCGGTTCGGCGCGCACGGGCTGATCGGAACCTGCTTCGCGAGCGCCGCCGATGACAGGATCGATATCAATCTGTTTTGCATTTCCTGCCGGATTGAAGGCCGGGGCATCGCCTCCGCCTTTTTGTATACCGTTCTGGAACGGCTGGAACGACAATTGCCGCAGGCGGGCGCGGCGCGCTGCCGTTTGGTCAGCCGACAGCGGAATTTGCCGGCGAGACTGCTGCTGGAGATGCTGGGCTTCAAGAAAACGACTACAGAGAACGAGCAATCCGTCTATATGCTGCAGCTGCCGCTCCCGCGGAAGGCATTCGATTGGCTCGAGATAGGAGAATAAGCGATGAACCGCGATGCGATCGAACATGAAATTGCCGGAATCATTCAGAATATGCTCAAGCTGCCTTTCGTCGATGTGGATACCGACTTGATTGGCGAGACAGGAGTCTTGGACTCTTTGACCGTAATGAGACTGCTTGCGGAAATAGAGAGGCGGTTTGATTTTACGTTGGACGAGGACGATCTGACGCTGGATTCCATCAGCAGCATCAAGCGTCTGGCGGAGTGGGTCATTCACAGCAAGCAGGCAGGTCAATAAGCTGGGCCTGATGCGAAATAAGTTGGAAAGCTCACTGAGCTTGGATATCGCGCTCTCTGGCAGAAGCCTGCCGCAGAGCGCGATTTTTTTATTTGCGTTTGCACAAAAAGCCGATCTCTTCGAGCACAATAGGCGGGATGGATCGGATACAAAAAAATAGATTCTATTGAAAAACTTAGCATGCTATAATTATTTTGAAATATATGACATCATGAGTGGAATTGTGACAAAAATATCGAAATTTGCTAGAAAGGGGTGAGCTCCAGCATCGAGGCCCGGCGTCAATCTATTGCAGCCGCGACGAAACGGATTCAAGGCGAATAAGAAAATTCTGAACCAACGGAGGAATTTCAATGAAGCCGAATGAACAGGGAACAGCAAGCGTGACAGACGCAAAGACGCAGGATGCCGTAACCGTTGTCGGGTACGCGGATCGATTCAGCGTCCAGCCCGGCCAAGCACTGAATTTTATGATCGATACGGCCAGTTCGAGTTATACCGCCAATGTGGTGCGGTTATGCGGCGGGATGCCGGATCCGGACCATTCGACCTATTTGCCGACCGAACCGGTACCCGCGGATTGCGCCGGAGAATACCCGGGACGTCGGAAGACCACCGCGATCGGCTCCTATGCCGACCTGCCGCTGCCGGAGGAATGGATGCAAGCCGGGGAATTCTCTCTTCAAATGTGGGTATATCCGACGATTCCCCAATATGGCAAGGCTCAGACGATCTGGTCTGCCAAATCCGCCGACGGTTCATCCGGGGCGGATGTGACGCTGGACAAGGACGGACATGTAACGTTTTCCTTGATCGGCGGGTGCGGTTATTCCGTTGCCGTTCGGGCCGAAGCGCCGTTGAACGGTCATGAGTGGCACTTCGTCGCCGTTCAATATTCCGGCAGCCGCGAAGAGGCCATGCTCTTCGTGAGTCAACGGGCCGGCTGGAGGCCCGACGACGGCACGCAAGTCTGCAAGGCGGCCGTGAAGCTGGACTACAGTCAAGCGGTCATCTCCAGGGTGCTGCTGGCTGCGGATTCGGACTCTGCGGCTCCAGGCGGCGTGTCCCGCCATTATAACGGAAAAATCGGAAACCCGCGTTTGTTCCAGCATTATTTTTCCGAGTCCGAGCTGCATGACATGGCGCGCGGCACGAACACGGAGCCCGATGGCGCGCATCTCATTGCCGATTATGACTTCAGCGTCGGCATATCGTCGACCCGCCTCTCCGATCGGTCGGCTGGAGGGCATCACGGGATTTTGCGCCAAGGCGGTACCCGGGCCGTGACAAGCCACAATTGGACCGGGGAGCAGACTGACTACCGGCTCGCGCCGGAACAATACGCGGCCATTCATTTTCATGACAACGACATCGAGAATGCCGGTTGGGAAGCCGACATCACGTGGCGGATCCCGCAGGATCTGCGAAGCGGCATCTATGCGCTGAAGCTGGAGGCCGAAGGCAGCGTCGATTACATTCCGTTTTTTGTGCGGCCGACGCAGGGAACGGCAACCGCTCCCGTCCTGTTCCTGGCGCCGACCAATACGTATCTCGCTTATGGCAACGAGCGGCTGTTCAAGTATGCCAAAGACTATTTGGGCGAGGATTATGTTCCTCCGGCGCAGGATGTTTATTTGGACGAGCATCCGGAAATGGGCAGCTCCATTTATGACCTGCACAACGATGGCAGCGGGGTACAATATTCTTCCCGGCTGCGCCCGCTCCTGAATATCCGGCCTCATTACCGGAACTGGCGGGCTGTGCGCCATTTCTCCGCCGATCTGTACATTACCGGCTGGCTGGAGTCGCGGGGGCAGAGCCATGACATCGCCACGGACGAAGACTTGCACCATGAAGGCGCCGATTTGCTGGGCCGTTACAAGGTAGTGATCACCGGCAGCCATCCCGAATATTGGACGCGCCCGATGATGAAAGCGCTGGAGCAGTATTTGGCGGAGGGCGGCCGCTTAATGTATCTGGGAGGCAACGGATTTTATTGGGTGACGAGTCTGGATCCGGAGCGGCCTCATCTATTGGAAGTGCGGCGCGGCAACGCCGGCTCGCGCTCCTCGGATTCTCCGCCGGGCGAACTCTTTCACAGCACGACAGGAGAGCCCGGAGGCATATGGCGTCATTTCGGTTACGTCCCTCAGCGGCTTGTCGGGGTAGGCGTGACCGCTTTGGGCGGCGGCATGGCATGCGGTTACCGCCGATTGGAAGACAGCTTCCATCCGTCGGCGCGGTTTATTTTTGAAGGCATCGGCGATGACGAGATCATTGGCGACTTCGGATACGCGGCTGGCGGGGCGGCCGGCGACGAGATCGATCGCTATGATCTCAAATTCGGCACGCCTCCGCATACGCTCTGGCTGGCCACGTCCACTGGATTCAATAATAATTACCAATTTGTGCATGAAGATCAATTAAATACGGCACCAGGTCAAGGAGGATGCGATAATCCGCTTGTACGGGCGGACATGACCTATTTCGATATCCACGGCGGGGGCGCGGTCTTCTCCGTCGGTTCGATCAACTGGGCGGGGAGTCTTGCCTGGAACGATTATGACAACAATGTCGCCCGCATTAGCGATAACGTCCTGAAGCGGATGTTGGCGGAGCACGACAGTCATGCGGCCTCAACGGCCGGGTCGAGTGCCGCGCCATCCTGATTCGTCCAGGGACAGCAGGGGGACCGGCGACGGAATAAGCTTGAGGATGGGGGAAATGAAGGATGACACGTAAACTTGCCGCGATCGTTTTGGCAACCGTGCTTGCCTGTTTTCATGTTGGCTTTCCGGCCAATTCGGCAGTCGCGGCCTCGACGAAGGCGAAAAACGTTATTTTTATGGTTCCGGACGGCTTTTCACCCGCCTATGCCGCCAGCTACCGCTTATACAAAGGCGAGCTATCCGCAATGGATTCGATGCTTGCAGGGATGGTGAGGACGTACTCGGCCAATTCCGCGTTAACCGATTCCGCCGCTGCCGCGACGGCGATGGCGACGGGGCACAAGACGAACAACGGGATGATCGGGACGACTCCGGACGGAAAACAGCGCCGTACGATTCTCGAGGCGGCGCGGGAACAAGGCAAGTCAACCGGTCTGGTCGCCACTTCGAGCATTACCGATGCGACGCCGGCCGCTTTTTCGTCGCATATCGCCTCCCGCGAGGAAGAAAGCGATATCGCACCTCAGCAGTTGGAAAATGCCGATGTCCTGCTGGGAGGGGGCAAGACCTTCTTTCTGCCCGAGTCGCTCGGGGGCAAACAAAAGTCACGCAATCTTGTGGAGGAAGCAAGGCGCAGCGGTTACACCATCGTGGAGGACCGCACTCAACTGCAGGCCGCAAAAGGCAGCAAGCTGCTCGGGTTGTTCGCGGGCGGGGACATGGCCCCCGAGCTTGATCGGGAGCATACGAATGAACCCAGCTTGAAGGAAATGACCGCGAAAGCGATCGACGTTCTCCGTCAAAATAAAGCCGGCTTTTTCCTGCTGGTGGAAGGGAGCCAGATCGATTCGGCCGGGCATTACAATGACGCCGCATGGGCCATGAAAGACACCCAGGCGTTCGAAGAGGCGGTCGCGCTGGCAATCGACTTCGCCACAAAGGACGGCAACACGTTAGTCGTTGTCGTCGGCGATCATGATACAGGAGGGATGTCGGTCGGCGGATACGGTCAGACGGATGCCAAGCTTAAAGTGCTGCATCATGTCACAGCATCCGGACTCTATATGGCCGACAAGCTGAAGGCGGACAGAAGCAATGCCGCGGAAGTCCTTAAAACGTATGCGGGCATTGATGCGACCGCAGAGGAAGCAGTCAAGATCAAGAACGCCGAAGATACGGTCCATGCCATTAACGGCATCATTAGCGAACGTGCCCTGATATCCTGGACAACCTATTTGCACACCGGCGTGGACGTGCAAATCTATGCGTTCGGTCCGGGGGCCGATTTGTTCCGGGGTTTGCACGACAATACGGATTTGCCGCTTCTCGTCGCGCAAGTGCTGCATATCGATTTTAAGCGCTAACCGCCAGAAGAAGTGAAGCTGGCCGTGAAAAGAAGGGGGCTGTCTCGCGATGAGACAGCCCCTTATTCTCAACGCTCGACTCGTCGGAAAACTGCAAATCTGCAGCTTTCTTCTATGAGGTGTACTCCGTTACAGGGAATCCTGCAAAACGGCATCAATTTCAGCCTATTACATGGTAATAAGTCAAAAAACGCCGAAAATAATGTATTTTTGCATCAATTTAATAAAATAGCGGATTAAATACAATGAAATCCTGCATCTACGCAGGATTTCATTGCCTCATGCATCATCTGCCGTTGTGCCCGCCGCCGGCTTCTCGGTTATTCCGTCTTGCCCCGCTTCCTTAAGCACCGCCTATCGGGACAGCCTCGATTTTTGCCTGAACCTCCCCGATAATTTGGCGCAACCGTCCCCGATATATTGGCGGATCCGTGCTCCTGGGGCAAGCTTGCCGTTACGCTTCCTCCAATACTCCGGCCGGCCCGAAAAACTCATAATGAATTCGTTCGGGTGCGACGCCAAGTCCGGTCAGAGCCCGGTAGACGGCCTTCATGAACGGTACCGGCCCGCAGAAGTACGCATCCGCCCGCTGCCACACCTCGGCCGGCAAGGCGGATGCCAGCCATGCCTCGTCAATGAATCCTTGGCGGTCACAAGCGTCGCCCGCTTCGGGGCGTTCGTAGCAGACGAAGCTCCGAATGCGTTCATTTGCTTCCGTCAAGGCGCGGACCTCGTCCTGGAACGCATGCACGCGGCGATGCCGTGCGGAATGAATGAAATAAACGTCCCGATCCGGCTCATGCTTTGCCAGTGTTTGCAGCATGCTCATCATAGGCGTGATGCCTACGCCGCCGCTGAGGAGCACGACCGGCGAAGCTGTGCCCGCACGCAGCGTGAAGTCGCCGGCAGGCGCCGTCAGCTCCAGCCGATCGCCTTCCTGCACAACGTCATGCAGATAGCAGGAGACGATGCCGGCAGGGGAATGATCATCGCCGCCCTCGCGCTTGACGCTAATGCGGTAGGTGTCCCCCACTGGAGCCTGGGACAGGCTGTAATGGCGCAAATGCGTATTCTCCGAACCCTCGGGCTTCACCCGTACCGTAATATACTGTCCCGGAAGATAAGAAGAGATGTCGCCGCCATCTTCCGGCTGAAGATAGAACGACGTAATGACATCCGATTCCGGCGCCTTGCGGATGACACGGAAGCTGCGGAAGCCTTCCCAGCCGCCTTCCGCCTCCGCCGCGGCCCGGTACATATCCCGCTCGACCTGGATGAAAATATCGGAGATGACGCCGTACGCCTCCGCCCAGGCTTCCAAAATGTCATCGGTCGCCGCATCTCCAAGCACATCCTTGATGGCCAGCAGCAGATGCTTCCCTACAATCGGGTAATGCTCCGGCTGAATATGGAGGGCACGGTGCTTGTGGCCGATCTGCTTCACGACCGGCATAATGTCCTCCAGGCGGTCGATATGCGCCGCCGCGGCATAAATGGCCGAGGCGAGCGCCTGCGATTGGCGGCCCTGCCGCTGGTTCGCGTGATTGAAAATATTGAGCAACTCGGGATGATTCGAGAACATCATTTCATAGAACCGCTTCGTAATCTGTCGGCCATGCGCTTCCAGAACGGGCACGGTCGACTTCACAATTTCAATGGTGCGCGGTGTCAGCATCATATCTCATCCTTTCATAAGTGAAATTCCGCAACGGAATGACTCCAGTCTAACGAAGTGATATAGATCACTATGTGATCTTGCGCACAGCAAACGTGAGATATTCGTGAACGACGGAGCATTTTCGAGATAAACCGGGAGGGAGCCGTTCAAACATGGAGCGGAGCGAGCGAGATACGGGGACAATGCGATTAATACAGGACGGAGGCGATATTCGGAGCATAGGTCCGGTAGGGCCGGAATATACATTATGATATAATACAGGTATAGCAACATGTTGCAACCCGGTATTGGTTCAAAATGCCAAATCAAAAAAAGAAAGGATCAGGATACCAATGTGTCCCCGAAGGATGCTTCCCCAAAGGACAGTCTGGAAACGTTATGATCTTTCTTACATCTAGCTTCCTCTCGCAGAGAACCGTCACTCGATGTAGACTGACTGCGAAGGAAGCGTGAAATGATGCGAAGGACCTGCTCCTCTATCTGTCTTCCCGCCGTCGGTCGAAGGACGAATCCACGAACGACGAGAGGGAACCAAGATGAGGAAAAACGAACAATTACGTCATATTGTATGGATGTTGTTAGGCTCAATGCTGTTGGCTTTCAGCTATTATCACATTAATTTTCAGAATCACCTGGCTGAAGGCGGATTTGTCGGTCTCGCGCTGATCGGAAAATATACGTTCGACTGGTCGCCCGCGCTGACCGTCCTGATGCTCGATATCCCGGTATTCATTGCCGCTTGGTTCTTCCAGGGGCGAAGGTTCATCATGAATACCGCGATGGCGACGGGAGTGTTCTCCCTTACCTATGAGCTCTGCGAGCGCTACTCGCCGTGGGTGATGAATTTCGGCAGCAATATGGTGCTGGCAGCCGTCGTATCCGGAGTGCTGACCGGCTTCGCCGCGGGAATCGTGCTCCGTCACGGAGGCGCGACGGGCGGCGATGATATCGTAGCCTTATTCATCAGCCGCTGGACGAAGTTAAGCGTCGGCACGGTGTTTATCATTATCGACATTGTGGTGCTGCTGGTCTCCTTGTTCTATTTGCCGCTGTGGGATACGTTGTATACCATTCTCGCGGTAAGCATTGGGGGCAAGGTCATTACCTGGACCGTACAGGCAGGCGTGCCGCGGCGTGCCGTACCGGTGCGTTCGCAGACGGCCGTTCACCATCAGCATGGTTAATATACAACATGAGCTAAGGCCCGTCCGATCTCTTCCCGCGGGGGAAGGACCGGACGGGTCTTTTTTTTGCGCGAAATCGGGGCCGGAATGCATGTTCGTCCAATTTTTGGCATAGGCTTGTGTCAAAGGCATATGGAAGGAGGACGACGGATGGAAGGGTTAATGAAGTCGATGCTCGATAAGCTGCCTCCGTGGGCATATCAAGTATTCGCGGTCGTCATGGCCGCGGGCATGATTTTTTATTTCGTGAAGACGCTCTACATCAATAAAAAGCTTAGCGATATGATAGCCGACGTCATGCGCCGTGACGATCGGATGCAAGATATTCAGCTCCGGATGGACGAACTGCGGAGCGCCCAGATTATGCACGAGCATACAGCCCAGCAGACGCTGTCGGCGCTGCGCGACGTGAAGCCGTTCATGGATGCGCTGAACGATATCCGGGCGATCGCGGATCCGTATGCCGTCCTGACCGAGGCGTCCTTCCTGCTGCAGCGGATGCTGGATATACTGGCCGTCGACATGAAGCTGAAGGCGGGGGGACACCACCGCTGCGGCATCTGGCTGCATGCGGATCAGATGCTGACGCTGCGCTTCGCCTCGGCGGGCTTCCCGAAGCATTATGTCGGGGAGCGCCAGCTGCATGTCGATCGCTCGGTAGCCGGGAGATCCTACCGGAAGCAGGCGATCGTGCAGAGTGCGGATGTGACGAAGGATGAGGATTGGGAGCGGAATACGGACTCCAAGAGTCCGTACCAGGCATTGATGTGCTTGCCGCTTGGCACTTACGGGGTACTCACCATCGACGGGCTGGAGCCGTTCCATGACTCCGGCCGGGCCATCGGAGAAATCTATGCGTCGCTCTCGACCGGAATCATTGCGGAGTATATCGCCGCCTACCGGAGATGGTCGCAGACCGATCACGGGAGCACCAGCTTCGGGACGTACGGAGTCATGTAAGTGCCGCTGCGGTTGTTTTCCTGTTTATTTCCGAAATAGCGCCAGCAGCAGCGACCCGACGATACATTATGATGCAGGTAACGATGGGAAAATAAAAAGTAGAGCCGCCGTTTTTGACAACGATGTCGCCCGGCAGGCGGCCGAACGGGATCCAGCGGCCCAACACGGCCCACAATAATCCGACGACGATAAGGACAATCCCTGCCCCGATCAACAGCTTCGGCATGGAAGGCATAGCGCCCACTCCTTTCTTGCGGCCGCGCCCGGCAAGCGGGGGCCAGCCTGTTCTTTTCTATAGTATACCCGCATTGGCAACCGATGCGCATTCGAGCGCAGGGACGAATTTATAAAATTCTGATAAAATCGGGTGCCAGACGGTTACAAATCGGGCAACCTTGGGTATACTAAGAAGGAAAGGCATACCCATCACAAGGAGGGGATAGAGCATGGAGCAATTCACGATCAATCTCAACCAAATTGGTGGCGCTTATCAGCAGGGCGATTGGGAGCATATCGACGCCATTTACAAGCGGGCTCGAGCGCGAATTACCCAGGGCAGCCCTGTCGTCCTCTATCGGGATACGACGAACGGTTCATTCATTACCGTGCGCGTATATGAGCAATTAAGCGAGCTGGAGGAATGGATACAGCATATGGAAGAAGAGTACGGTCTGACAGAACCCTATCTGTTATAACTGTGCTGTCAATAGAGAGCCGCCGGGCAACTGGCGGCTTTTTTGTATCCAGCGTGCCCAGAGGCACGTATCTTCTAGCCGGTGAAAGTCCGGTCGCGGGAGGAGCCAAGTCCCCGCGTAGCTAGGATACCTGCGTACGGCGAAATCTGTGCGTAGAAGCGTATCGACGAAAGTACCTGTCGGAGACAGGGCGAGCGACATACCAGGCCGTAACATAAAGTGAATCCTGCCGCGTCGTCAAAAAGGCCTCGCAAGAGGGAAGAGAGGATGCCGAGTCCCGTGGTTATGGACGAAGGCCAAGGAAGTTGCCTGGAACTTGGAGCGGCAGCGAAGAATCCTCCGGCGTAAGGGGATCGGCATGGTATGAAAGAGGATGCAGTGAACTGGGGAGACCCTCCCCTGCACGGTTTTTTTTTTCGTAAAAGGATGCTCTATAAGCCAAAAGGTGAAGTGAGCTATTCGCAGGAAGGGAGTCCGAGGGGCTCCTATTACCGAAGAACCGCAGGACAACATAACCTGCGGGAGGGAAGGAGCCCTGCTTTGTTCATGTTTCTTAAGGAGGTACGAGTCAGTGAATGCCGAACGGCTAACAACACCAAAGGAAAACGTTCAACAACTCCAAGAGAAACTAGGTCATGCGGCCAAGGAAAGCAAGAAGCGCAGATTCCATGCGCTGTACGACAAGGTCTACAGAATGGATATCCTGTGGGAAGCATGGAAAAGAGTTAGGGCCAACAAAGGGTCAGCGGGAGTGGACGACGAAACATTGACGGACATCGAGAAGCAGGGAGAGAATCATTTCCTGCAAGAATGTCACCGCATCCTTAAGGAAGGCAACTACCATCCGCAGCCTGTTCGACGGCACTACATCCCGAAGAAAGACGGGAAGCAAAGGCCGCTCGGCATACCCACTGTCCGAGACCGTGTCATACAGATGGCAACGAAGCTGGTCATAGAACCGATCTTTGAAACGGATTTTCAGGAATCCTCATTTGGGTTCCGACCGAAGAGAAGCGCGAAGCAAGCGCTCGATCGAATCCGGAAGGCATGCAACCGTAAAGGCAATTGGGTGGTCGACGTCGACATCCAAGGCTACTTCGACAACATTAATCAAGAGAAGCTTGTGAAGCTTGTGGAAATGCGAGTCAGCGACAGACGCATCTTGAAGTTAATACGGAAGTGGTTAAACGCGGGAGTAATGGAAGAAGGAAAGGTGAGGCGCTCAGATTTAGGAACACCGCAAGGCGGGGTCATTTCTCCGCTGTTAGCGAACATCTACCTAAACTACTTTGACATTCTGTGGGAACGACATGGCGGCGGGATTGGAGAACTTACGCGTTATGCAGACGACTTCGTGGTTGTGTGCAAAACGAAGAAGGACGCAGAGCGAGCCTACGAGCGGATCCGTGCGATTATGGAACGACTCGAACTCACCTTGCATCCGACCAAAACACGCATTGTCGGTCTTTGGACAGGAGAAGAAGGCTTCGACTTTCTAGGGATACATCATCGCAAGACGATGGCTGAAACCTCCAAAGGGCGGGTGTACTACACCACGCAGCAATGGTTGAACCGGAAAGCGGAAGAACGCATCCGGGAAGTCGTTAAGGAACGATTGGCTCCACCGAACATGAGACATAAGTCATTATTAGAGCATGTGAACTGGCTGAATCCCAAGATTCAGGGATGGAGGAATTACTACTATACGGCTTACAGTCAGCGTAAGATGGCAAAATTGGATTGGTACATCTTGCAAAGGTTTGCAAGATGGTACGCCAAGAAACGCCAACGTAGAAGATGGATCAGTTCGTTCCGCGAGATTAAAATCTTGACCAGTCAATTTGGACTCAAAACGCTCTTGTAATCTGCACGCACATGAATGACGAACATCGGAAAGCCGTATGAGGGAAAACCTCACGTACGGTTTGATGAGGAGGGGCAGAAAATTATCTGCCCTTTACTCTAGTAGTTAGGCGTTTAACGGAGTCCGATCCTGGGTGACGCTAATACAATACATTGTATCTTCGGTGAAAAGGAGGATAACAAATGAGCGATGGAGTTGAAGATCGCGGTTATGGCGTTGGCGGCCTCTGGACTTCGACAGGTGTCATTCTGGTTCTCTTTATTCTGCTGGTTATCGTATCCCGCGGATTTGTGTACTAATCACGGGTAAGCTCCGGGCCGCCAGTCCAGGGCTTGATGTGCGATGAGTGAATCGGGCGCGCCGGGAACAGGCGCGCTTTTTTATGTCTCGTCCAGGTTGGCATCGCTGCCTTTTTGGCCTTGACCATACGATCATCGAGGCGGGTACGACTGGGCAACGCGCAGTGGAAGCTGGCCTTATGTGAGGGCGGGGCAAGGGCTTGGAGCCGAATGAGCCGAAGATCGTCTCTTCGGCTCTGCCGTTCGGGCGGGGGTAGAGGCCTAAGGATCCCGGGGTCACGGCCGTATCGTGACGCGGGTATTGACGGGAACATAGGAAGACAACTGCAGGACATCGGCATTATGCATCCGGATGCACCCGTGGGACACTTCTCTGCCGATGGAAGACGGGTCGTTGGTTCCGTGTATGCCGTAATGCGGCTTGGACAGGCCCATCCATAATGCGCCGAACGGGCCGCCGGGATTAGACTGCTTGTTAATAATCGTAAATTCACCCGTCGGCGTTCGGGTGACCATCTTGCCGATGCCGACGGGGTAGCCGCGCACGACCCGGTTTCCGTCCAGCAAGTAAAGCATGCGGTCCGACAAATCGACAATGATGCGGTAGGACGGCAACTATATTCCCTCCTTTGCTCTACTGTATGCGCTCAGCCGCCAGCGTGAGCATGCCGGCGGGCAAAGTGGGCGGAGGCAAAATAAGGCGGGCGATCGCCTGATCTCCATAAAGACACCCGTCCGGCGCCAGTTGAACTGTGACCCGAGAGATGGACACTTTAAAAAAGTGCCCTCTCTCGGGTTTTTTGAGTTTATAATTGAATTTATTTATAGAGAACGGAGTATGAGCATGCGGTATAACGAGTCACAGATCAAAAA
Organism: Paenibacillus dendritiformis; assembly: GCF_945605565.1. Classification (NCBI taxonomy): domain Bacteria; kingdom Bacillati; phylum Bacillota; class Bacilli; order Caryophanales; family Paenibacillaceae; genus Paenibacillus; species Paenibacillus dendritiformis. The sequence goes on from NZ_OX216966.1 coordinate 3,059,810, forward strand.
ACTTGAAGAAAATCCAAATGTAAAGCGTGTTTCAGAGACGAATATATCTTTCACTCCAGCCTTTAAGCTTGGTGCTGTTAAAGCCTATAAGGCTGGAAAAACTCCAAGGGAGATTTTTCTTGAGGCGGGCTTTGACCTAGAGATGTTTAGTCCACATAAACCAAAGGAGAGCTTGAAGCGTTGGAGAGCTATTTACGCCGCTCATGGCGAAGCAGGTCTTCTAGAGGAACGGCGAGGTAAAGGCAGCTCTGGAAGACCCTCCAATAAGGAGCTTTCAGTCGAGGAGAAATTAAGACGTGCTGAGGCCAAGATCAAGCTTCTGGAGGTGGAGAATGAGTTTCTAAAAAAGCTGAAGGCACTAGAAAGGCAGGCGAAGCAAGACAAACGTTAAGCACATCATTGCGCTTCGAACTGATTAATCGAACCATTCGTCAATATGGCATAAAAGGATTAACTCGCCATCTCTGCAAGCTTGCTGAGGTAAGCGTTAGTGGTTATTACCGATGGCTTTCTGCCGAAGAAAGCCGTCAGCGTAAAGAGGAGGCCGACGAGAGGGATCTGCTGCTCATTAAGGCACACTTTGACCGTCTAAACGGAAAAACCGGTGCGCTCGTTATCAAAATGAATCTCGAAAACGAGGATAACGTGGTGATGAACCATAAAAAAATTCGTCGCCTCATGCGCAAATATAATCTCGTTGCAAAAGTACGTCAGGCTAACCCTTATCGGAAAATGGCTCAAGCTACCCAGGAACATAAAACGTGTGCCAATCTGCTAAATCGTCAGTTTGATCAGGGAGAGCCGGAGAAAGTGCTGCTCACAGATATAACGTACCTCAAGTACAACCATGGGCAGCAATGGGGATATCTCTCTTGCGTAAAAGACGGTTCCACGCATGAGATCCTTGCGCATTATTTGTCGACTTCGCTGGAACTGTCTCTTGTAGATCGAACGTTAGACAAGCTGTTGGAACGACTAGATGGCAATATTCATCCCGAAGCGATTCTCCATTCGGATCAAGGCATGCATTATACAAATCCTGAGTTCCAAAAACGTGTTAGAGAAACTGGATTTAGACAATCCATGTCACGAAGAGGAAATTGTTATGATAACGCACCAATGGAATCATTTTTCGGTCATATGAAAGACGAATTAGAATACAAAGATTGTACAAGCATTGACGAACTTCGTACCCGCATTAATGAGTACATTCATTTTTATAACACCGAGCGATATCAGTGGACATTAAAGAAGATGACCCCTAACCAATATAGGAGTCATCTTCTGACAGCGTAGTGTTTTTTATACTGTCCATGTTAGGGGTCACAGTTCAAGTGGCGCGAGGGGACGGGTGTTTTTTTGTTATTTCGGGAATGTGAACAGTTGGGCCTGCTGCACGTCCCTAGTGATTTTGCTGAGCTCATGCTTCGGATCTTTTTTGCTTTTCAAGACGGCGATCGTCCGTTCCTCCGCTTCCAGGCCATCCCATGCGGCATCATCCAAAATAACGATCTGATGCACGTAGCCTCGAGTTTCCCCGATGACAACATTGCCTTCATACCGGACAGGGAGACTGTAATTGCTGACAGTCTGGCTCGGAGAAGGAGACTCCGCAAAGAGAATGCCTCCATCCGCCGGAAGCTCCGGCAGCGACGAAAGCGGCGCCGATTTTTGATGTTCGATGCGCTGCAGCAATCCGGCAGCGGCCCATTTCTGAGCCGTAGACTTATCGACGATAATTCCGACCGCGCCTTCCTTGTTCGTCTTGTAGGTTTTGACCGTGTAGGCCTGGTTATCGACCAGGTTGGCTTGAATAGCCTTTACTGCCTTTTCCGTCTGCTCCCGCGTTCCGAACAGAATGAGCCCGTCCGCTTGCGGTCCGAACAGAGAACAACCTGACACCGCAAGCAACAGCATCACGGCGGCGGCTATCCTATATGTCCGCTTGCGCTTCATGCTATCACCTCTGCATCTGGAATGGACATTGTGCTTGTCCGCTTCCATCAGCATACGCGATCGGATCGCGTCGAGCCATCGAGTGAGATGACAGGGAGGTTTCATTTTTGTAAGCCGCGCGGAGCGGGTACCGTTCTTCTGGTACCACCGCACGGAAGGCATGGAGAGATAAGGGGTTATGTACGTTCGCCGGATCGCCTGCCGTGATATGACAACAGGGAACCTTGAAGAGGTTCCCTGCCTAGAGCTTAGATTGCAAAAATATGATTGCCGATTTTGCCGGTCTGCTGGCGCGACCAGATCCACTTGGACGTTGCGGTGGCCGGATTGAAATAATAAAGCGCCCCGTTCGTCGGATCCCATCCCCGCACCGCTTCCCAAGCGGCCGCATAGGCCGTACTGTCCGGCTCCAGCCAATATTGGCCGTCATCTACGGCCGTGAACGCCAGCGGCTGGAAGATGACGCCCGCTACCGTATTCGGAAATTGCGGCGATTGCAGACGGTTCATCACGACGGCCGCCACCGCGACTTGTCCGGTGTACGGCTCGCCGCGGGCTTCGCTGTAGACCGTGCGAGCAAGCATCTTCAATTCGTCAGCATTGACCGATACCCGCTTCAACGCTTTCCACGTGTTCGGGCCGGCGATGCCGTCAACCTTCAAGCCGTAGTCCTGTTGAAAACGGCGCACGGCCTGCGCTGTATGAGAACCGAATATTCCGTCCATAGGCTGACGGTAGTAATCCAGTATTTGCAGACGAAATTGCAAATCCCACACATCCCCGCTGTAGCTTCCTTGCTGGAGTGCAGGAGCGGCCGATGCCGCCGGAATGAAGGACGACAGACAAAGGATAACCGCCAAAAAAGGCAAAATAAGTTTCTTCATGCTTTTCCTCCCTTCCCCTGCATTATATAAACCGGGGAGGAGAGCCTCAATGCCAGGATATTGGTAATACAACTTCAAACTTCCAAGCGGCATACGCAATTGAACGGGAGTGCAAGATTTTATATTGCAAAATAAGTTGGAATCCGTTATGATGAAATGGCTTTCAAACAATATTTATTGTAACAAAGTGGTGTGCAGGTGTATCATAGCGATTAAAGATAAAATGATTGCTCTGAATCAATGAAAATAACCGATGAATTGAGGTCTGAACACGATGAGTATTGAAGTCGACTTTACCGATCGCTCGAAATTAAACCGAATATTAACAACAAATATTGATGATTTTATCCACATTGCGAAAGCGCTTTCGACCGAATTGAGAATCGAAATGTTTAAAAGCTTGCTGACAAGGCCGATGAACGTCGGGGAAATATCCGAGAAATTCAATATTCCTGCATCGACCGCCGCCGTAAACATCAAAAAATTGGAGGATGCGGGATTGATCAAGACGGAAATGGTTCCGGGAACGAGAGGGACCCAAAAAATTTGCGCCGCCGTCTTCAGCCGGATTGTCGTCGATTTTGCGTATTTCAACCCGGCGCCATCCGAGTCTTGCGCCCTCGTTGCGGTACCGATTGGCCATTACGTCGATTCCGATGTGCAGCCGACATGCGGCATGTTAAGCGAAAAATCGATTATCGGCGAAATGGACGAGCCGCGGTCGTTTTTTGAACCGGAACGTATCGATGCTCAGCTGATCTGGTTTAAAAAAGGATATTTGGAATACCGCTTCCCGAATCGTGCCCCGCGAGGCACGAAGATTTTGCGTTTGGAATTGACGATGGAGATTTGTTCGGAAGCGCCCCTCCATAACCTGGATTGGCCTTCAGATATAACTTTATGGATTAACGGAAAGGAGTTGGGGACCTGGACAAGTCCCGGCGATTTCGGCGGAGAACGCGGACTGCTTACCCCGTATTGGTGGGGCAGCGAAAATACGCAGTACGGGCTGCTCAAGACGTGGAGCACGAACGGGGACGGGTCGTTCATCGACGGAAGAAAAATTTCCGAAGTGCAGATCAACGATCTGGAAGCGGACGACACGCCTTATATTACGGTCCGTATCGGCGTCAAGCCGGATGCTGAAAATGACGGCGGGATCAATTTGTTCGGCAAAAAGTTCGGCAACTATGAAACCGATTTGCAGATGAGAATTTACTACGAGAATCAGTCTGAATGAAGGGGTGGTTGCGCACGACGGGAAGATGGCAGACCGTATGGCTTGAAGCGGTCCATGCGACAAGAATCGGAACGGTCAATATCATCCGAATGTCGATCAAGGAGAGGTAACGCTGGAATGGGAAGTGGAGGGCGATTACCGGGAGAAAACAGTTGACCTCCGGATCTCGTTCAAAGGCGAGCTGATCGCAGCGGATCGCATCCAGCTGCAATCCGCTTATACGAAGAGAGCAATCGATCTATTCAACCGTCATATTTTCAGAACGCCATTTCATCACATGGGCTGGACCTGGACGCCGGAAACGCCGAATCTGTTCGACGTTACCTTCGAACTGAAGCAGGGCGACGATGTGCTCGATCGCGTAGAATCTTACTTTGGCATGAGAAAAATTCATACCGAAAACGGTATGGTTTATTTGAATAACAAGCCTTATTACCAGAAGCTGGTGCTCGATCAAGGCTATTGGCCGCAGGGATTATTGACGGCGCCAAGCGACGACGATTTGAAGAAGGATATCGAGCTGGCGAAGCAAATGGGCTTCAACGGCTGCCGCAAGCATCAAAAGGTGGAGGATCCGCGCTTCTTGTATTGGGCAGATGTATTGGGATTTATCGTGTGGGGCGAATGCGCGGCGGCGGCCTCCTTCAGCGAGAGCGCCGTAGCCCGATTGACTCGGGAGTGGATCGAAATCGTGGACAGAGACTATAACCATCCTTCCATCATCGTATGGGTACCGATCAATGAGAGCTGGGGAATTCCGATGGTCCAGAGCTGTGAACAGCAGCAGCATCACAGCTTGGCGATGTATCATTTGCTTCATTCTTTGGATACGACGCGGCTCGTCATTTCGAATGACGGTTGGGAGCAGACGACAACCGATATTTGCGCGATTCATAACTATTCTCACGGGGGGCAGGAGGAACCGGAGAAATACGAGTACTATAAACAATCCCTTGCCACCAAAGAACAAATTTTGCAGGCTCAGTTGGCCAAGCGCCGAATCTATGCGAACGGCTTTGCCCATCAAGGCGAACCGATCCTGTTGACGGAGTTCGGGGGAATTGCCTACAAGCTTGGCGGCGACGAGGGGTGGGGCTATACTTCCGTGAGCAATGAGCGGGATTTCGTGCAGGATTACCGCAGAGTGATCGAGGCCGTCTACGCTTCCCGCGTGATCCATGGATTCTGCTATACGCAGCTGACGGACGTCGAGCAGGAGATCAACGGGTTATTGACTTACGACCGGAAGCCCAAGTGCGACTTGAACGAAATCCGGAACATCCATGAGATGTGGAATCAAGAGATTGTCGAGCACTAAGGGGGAAGGAGCTGATCGATACGATGCAAAAAGGATTTCGAACGATAAAAACGGTAACGATGGATAACATTCATGTGCGGGACCCGTTTGTCTTTCCTTATCAGGCGGAGGGGAAGTATTATCTGTTCGGCACGACGTTCGCCGATGGCAGCGGGGATATCGATCCTGTGTTTGAAGTCTATGAAAGCAGCGATTTGCGGCATTGGACAGGCCCTTATATTGCGTTTCAGCCGCCAAAAGGGTTCTGGGGAGTGCGCCATTATTGGGCTCCGGAAGTGTTCGAGGTGGACGGAAAATATTATATGTTCGCCACGTGCAAGGGCGGTATCGGCGAGCACCGGGGGACCGGCATACTCGTGGCCGATCATCCTGCCGGACCGTACCGGCCGCATAGTGATGGCCCCGTGACGCCCCGTGATTGGGAATGCTTGGACGGAACCTACTACGAGGATGGAGAGGGACAGCGCTGGATCGTCTTTTGCCACGAGTGGACAGAACTTTATGAAGGCAAAATAAAGGCGATTCGTCTTACAAAAGACCTAACCTCCTCTTACGGAGACGCGGTAACGATTCTGAACGCCGCCGACATGGAATGGATTCGTCTGTTCGGCGATCCGCGCATCGAGAAGCAAGGATACTTGACCGACGCGCCGTTCATGTATCAGGCCCGCAACGGCGAACTGATGATGCTGTGGTCCAGCTACTCGGTGGCGGGCTACGGCGACGAAGGCTTCGGCGGATATACGGTCGCGGTTGCCCGTTCCGCAACCGGTTCAATGGAGGGCCCGTGGAGTCACGACAAGGAGCTGCTGATGGATCGCAATGCCGGGCACTCCAGTCTTTTCCGCGATTTTAACAACCAATTATGGATTTGCACGCACTACCCGGATACGCCGCATGGCAATGAAAGAGCCTTATTCGTCCAGGTCGAGGAACTGGAATACGGATTGAAGATCGTGAAATAACACCAACACTCCCGCCCCAACTCCGGCAGGCGCAGCCTAATTTTGTTGATCTGGGGGATAGCCAAGTCAATCGGGCCGTCATTCCAATATCATGGAGTATCAAATGAAAGGAGGTTATTCGAATGAGCGGAGTAGGTGGAGTTGGGGGTCTCTGGACTTCGACAGGTGTCATCTTGGTTCTCTTTATTTTGCTCGTTATCGTTTCCAAAGCCTTTATCTACTAATAACATGGCTGTATCCTCCGATTGTGCTCATGGTTACCTTTCATAGCAGCCCTGCTCATTCTGCAGGGCTCTTCCGCTTGAATCCGGTGTATACTGGATGTACCGGTCTTACCCGGTGAGCGGAAAAGGCCGCTGAGGAACATCGGAGGATTTTTGCCGATCTGCCGTTCGTTGTCCATGCATTCAATACATTAATTCTAAGGAGTGAAACGAATGAACGCCAAAGAATTAAGAGAAAAAATAGCAGCTTCCTGCCGGCAACATGACAGCTTGTATGGAAAATTAGTCGCCCCGATTAATGACATGCTGATCGAGATGGATGCGGACATTTCAGAAAAAACAGCCAATCAAATTATAGAAAACCTTACATTGTTTCACGAAGGGGAAAAATACATAGCTGACTGCCATCTGGACGAAAGCGATAATTTTATTGCGGACGGCATCGAGCAACTCAAAAAAGGAAATCTTGCTGACGGAGCGCTGCAACTGTTTGGCGCGGGATTGAACTTCGCCAGCTTCGCGGCCAAGGCCGCTTCATCCAAAAATATTCATCCTCATGAAATGCTTAATGAACGCTTTAAACGGATAAAAAACGAATTGGACTCCTAATCCCAAGGCACAACAAGCCTGTATCAGCGCAAGCCTCGGAAATGCTCCGGGGCTACCGGCGACGACAAGAACCACGCCCATTATTCAAACGACCACGCCGCCTAATTTGGTGAGAATGAAGAGAAAAAACGTGTGGAAATCGGATCACCTGTGGCGACGGATGCCGGGCAAGATGTGAAAGTATATGTTGCGGATAAGAGCCAAGGACGAATTCGCGACGGCGCCGCAGTATTGGCGGAAGAAGAGGCGATAAGCGAGTTCACGAAAAAAAATAAAGTAGAGATACCAGTTAAAGCGAAAAAAGAAGCGGCGGATTCTTGGGTACAAACGTACAAAGAGACACCCGAAGATAAAAAAATATCTGACGAGTGGATTAGTGAAGGTGAATTAAAAAGAAAAGCAGATGTTCTACTGATTTACGGAGACTTGCGTGAAGGCGCTAATGCGCGAATGCTACAAGGTCGGGCCAATGGGTCTACGGGAAGAGAGAATTTACTCAAGTTCAATCTGCCAGAAAGTTGGAGCGGCACGTCAGATCAACCGGAAATCGAACTAAATGGTTTACGGATTAAATTGGAATCTGGTACATACTACTTCAAAGTTGAAGATTTGTATAAACTGAGCATAATTCCAAAGGATTTTAACGAAAAAGTTAAGTAACCCTAGGGCAGTGTGAGTTGATCAATGAACAGTTGAATAAAGCCAATCAAAAAATGCGTTTCAGTAAAGTGCTGAGGCGCTATTTTTTTCGTAAGGAAGGCAAATATGTAGAATAGAGATCGTTGGAAATGCAAACGCAAGGTCACTATACAAAATTATGTATAGTTGAAGATGATACGATACCCTTATAACGAATACTTTAGGGGTGGGCACGTCAATGAAGTGGGTAGTGAGAGCTTTTGCTGTGGCGATGGTTGCGGGCGGCATCTTCATGGGTTACTACGCTGGGATCGAACTCGTAGTAGTAACCGGTTCATTTCAGTGGGAGCTTGCTGTGGCATGGTGGTTTATCGGCTTGGTGGCCGGCGCCCTGTTCCTTACTCTTGACATCGTGTTGAGCCATCTGCAACCGCCAGAAAGCCCGAATACCGAAAAAACGAAACGCAACATGAATAACATCAAAATGAACATCATGGACAAGCTCACCATACATAAAAATGACAAAAACAAAAACAACAGAAGTACAACCATGCTTAGTATGGAGAAAAACAAGGTCTACCCTGTAAACTTCGGAACGAAAAGGATTGGCTTCACCAAGCGTGAACCATCGAAATCAAAGACCATGTAATGGCCAAGAGCCTCGGGAGCAACCCGGGGCTTTTGGATTTCTTGAAGCATATTTCAAGTGGAAATTGACATGCTAAATGTGATTAATCGGAAGTGAATCCGATGTAGGCTCCTTATGTTCATCCTAGCGACCGAAGAGATTCAATAGTGGAGGATTACATTATGCCAAAAAAATTAAAAATTGCCCTGATTCTCCTGCTCTCCATCCTTCTCATCATGTCAGGTTGCGGACCCAGAACCACGAAACCGGAGACGAATGAGGGCGCTGCACAAGAAGAAAAGGATAAAGGAAAAAAAGATGCTACGTCGGGTGCATCGATGGCGAATTATACGCCGCTAGAGGAGCTAAAAGACAGCTACGACATCGTGATCGTTGGCGCGGGCGGCGCAGGCATGAGTGCCGCGCTTGAAGCCAAAGCAGCGGGCATGAATCCGGTTATTCTCGAGAAAATGCCGGTTGCAGGCGGCAATACAAGCAAAGCGTCTTCGGGCATGAACGCATCGGAAACGAAATTCCAAAAGGAGCAAGGGATTTCGGATCGTAATGATTTATTTTACGAAGAGACATTAAAAGGTGGACATAACACCAACAATAAGGACATGCTTCGCTTTTTCGTCGACCATTCAGCCGATGCCATCGATTGGCTGGATTCCATCGGCATCACTTTGAACAACATCACGATCACGGGCGGCATGAGCGAGAAACGGACTCATCGTCCCAAAGACGGCTCGGCTGTTGGCCAGTATCTGGTGACCGGCTTGCTGAAAAATGTACAAGAACAAGGCATTCCGATTTTTGTCAATGCCAGTGTCAAAGAAATTATGAAACAAGACGGAAAAGCAAATGGGGTTAAAGTGGCCTTCACTCAACATGGCGAAAAAACGATCGCGGCGAAATCCGTCGTGATCACGGCTGGCGGATTTGGCGCCAACATGGACATCATCGCCCAGGTTCGGCCGGATCTGGAAGGCTATGTGACGACGAACCACGAAGGAAGCACCGGCGACGGCATTAGTATGATCGAAAAAATGGGAGGCACCACGGTCGATATGGAAGAGATCCAGGTTCACCCGACGGTGCAGCAGGAAAACTCCTACCTCATCGGCGAAGTGGTACGCGGTGAAGGCGCAATTCTCATCAACAGCAAAGGAGAACGGTTCATCAACGAAATGGCTGCTCGCGACAGCGTAACGGCGGCGATCAATAAGCTGCCGGAGAAAAAAGCTTTCCTTGTGTTCGATTCCGGCGTCAGATCGCGCGCCACAGCGGTTGAAGAGTATGTAAAAATGGGCTTTGTGAAGACAAAGGACACGATCGAGGCGCTGGCTGGTGATATCGGCGTACCGGCAGATCAATTGCATAAGACGCTTGATACCTGGAACAGTGCGGTAAAAAATAAGAAAGACGCCGAGTTCGGCAGAAAAACGGGAATGGACCACGACTTGTCCGCTGCGCCGTACTATGCGATCAGAATCGGACCAGGAATTCACTACACTATGGGCGGCGTGAGAATCAATACGAACACGGAAGTATTGGACCAAAACGGAAAGCCGATCCCGGGTCTCTTCGCCGCGGGTGAAGTTACCGGAGGCCTGCACGGCGAGAACCGAATCGGTGGTAATTCGGTCGCGGAAATCATCATTTTCGGCCGTCAAGCCGGTATAAAATCCTCTGAATACGCGAAAACGGCAAAATAAGCGACAGATCTTCCACACCTTGTGGCAGGGTGCAACAGAAATCGCAAAAAATGACCTCATCTTCACGCTGGCGTGGAAGTTGAGGTCATTTTGTTCATTAAAAAATAAATTGGGCGCCCCTTACGGGACGCCCTCATGGGAGAGGAGAAACCGGACGAAGAGCTTATGGGGAAACGTAAGTCTTCTCCGCGGTTGTCTACGACATTCAATGATGTCGATACTTTAAGGATTGCCAGTCGGAAGAAATATATACATCCCCCGGATAACTTTTTTTCTTTTTGCACGATGTCGGCGGCAGGGTGCGGATTTCATTTTTCAAAAATGGGAAATGTATGTTACGATTAACGTCGAATGTCGGCATTATCGCTGCATTGAAGTTGGCGGAAAGAAGAGAAGGTGAGACAACTGAGAGTGATATCGGGAACGGCCAGAGGCCGTACGTTGAAGCCTGTGCCCGGCATGGGAACAAGGCCGACGACGGATAAAGTGAAGGAAGCGCTGTTCAGCATGATTGGTCCTTATTTCGAGGGGGGCCGCGCGCTCGATCTGTTCGCCGGAACGGGCGGCTTGGGGATTGAAGCCTTGAGCCGGGGAGCCGAATGGGCGGTGTTCATCGATAAGGATGCGAGAGCGATCGAGGTGGTGCGCGGCAATCTGACGGCCACGGGGTTGGCCGACAAGGCCGAAGTGTACCGCAACGATGCGAGACGGGCGCTCAAGGCGCTCGCCAAGCGGAATCTTTCCTTTCATTATGTATTTCTCGATCCGCCGTACCGGTTGAAGGATGCGGATGAGCTGCTGATGGAGATGTGGGATAACGGCTTGCTGAGCGATGACGCCATCATTGTCGTCGAGCATGACGCATCCCATTCGTATTCCGAGCGCATTGGTCCGCTCTCGGTATGGAAGAAGGCGGATTACGGGGATATCGCGGTATCGATATACCTCGTGGATAACGAAGCTTCCGGAGAATAAGGAAGCGATTCTGTTGCAACCGAACAGATCAATGAGGCGCCTGCCTATGTTCCTATAGGCGCGATGCGCCTTTCAAGGAGGCTTACGATTATGAGAGACAATTACGAGCACGCATGCCGGCCCCGGACTGCGGTATATCCGGGCAGCTTCGATCCGGTGACGCTCGGACACCTGGACATTATCCAGCGGGCCGCGAAGCAATTCGACAAGCTGATTGTGGCCGTGCTGAACAATTCGAGCAAGAAGCCGCTCTTCTCCATTGAAGAACGGCTTGAGCTGCTGCGCACGGTGACGAAGCCGTGGCCCAATGTTGAGGTGGACAGCTTCAGCGATTTGACCGTCAATTATATGGATGCGAAGAACGGCGATGTCATTGTCCGCGGCGTTCGGTCGGTCACGGATTTTGAATACGAGCTGCAGCTGGCTTCGACGAACCAGAAGCTGAACCCCCGGGTAGAGACGATTTTCATGATGACGAATCCGAAGTATTCCTATCTCAGCTCCAGCATCGTGAAGGAAATCGCGCACTATGGCGGCGATATTAGCGAGCTGGTTGCCCCGGAGGTAGAGGCGGCGCTGCGGAATAAACATAAGCGCTGACCACCGGAACCGTGCTGCCCCGGCGCGTTCAGGTGCGCTTCCATCGTCCGATAAAGAGCGAGAGCGTCATACCGATGAGCAGGAGGATACATAGTACCGGGACAAGCGCCAATGATTGCAGCCATCCTGGCGCCGAAGCCAGTTCGGCAAGGGACTGAATCCAGGAGGAAGGCGCCTCCCCTAGCCCGTTCTCGGCGTCCAGCAGCCGGAACGCTGCCTGCTCCGGCGGCGCAAGCCGCAGAAGGCTGTGAAGCGGATGCCACAGGATGAACGTGAGCAGGAAGGCGGACGCGGCATGAAGAAGCCTCATCAGGAAAAAGCGGCTGTACCGCAAATCGGTTCCTCGGGTCAAGCTATGAACCTGCAGATGCGCGCTGATCCCGCTCCATGCAATGACGGCGCCGATAAGGGCGGTCTGGAAGAGAGGGGAGCGGAAGGTTGCCGAGCCGAGCGAATACGCGCCAAGGTTCACCTCGAACAGACCGTTCAGCAGATAAGCGCCGAATTCCTGGGGGACGGCAATCCGCAGCACCTGGACAATGACAGAGAACATCATGATATAGCCGCCGATCATCATCAGCGTCTGGACGGAAGATGTGACGGACTCGCCGAGCAGCCGGCCGAACGCGCGTCCGTCCCGGCGGTGGGCCTGCTCCATCGCTTGCAGCATCCGCTTCCATAGCGGCTTGGGAGCATCGGGCGCCGTTCGCCGTATGGGGAGGCGATCGGCTGCGGGATGATAAGCTCCCGTCCAACGCACAATAAACATCATAAAAAGGGAAGAAACCCAGTGCACGACAGCAATAACAAGCCCTAATTCGGCCTGCTGCAGGAAGCCGACTCCGACGACGGCGATCATGAAAATCGGACTGGCGGCATGAGTCAGGCCGAGCAGCCGCTCCGCTTCCAGGCGGGACAATTCGTTGTCTCTCCGCAGGCGGACGACGGCTTCGGCCCCGGCAGGATACCCGGCTGTCCAGCCGACGGACCAGGCCCAGCCGCCGATCCCGGGAAGCCGGAACAGCGTCCGCATGAACGGATCCAGCAGAACGCCGATGCCATGCACCCAGCCATAGGCCTTCAACATTTCGGATAGAATGAGGAACGGCAGCAGGGCCGGGAATATAATGGTCCACCAGACCTTCAACCCTTGCAAAGAGGCTTGAAATGATTTATCCGGATAAGCGATGATGCACAGCACCAATAGTACCGCAGAGCCCCCCATGATGAGCGTGGACAGCCGCTGGGAAGCGGGCGATGTGCGAAACGAGAACATGGCGGTCACCCCTTTGGCCGTAAATGAAGAAGCAAGGCTTCAAGCGCATTACGATCTCATGTGTACGTTACAGGGACGGGCTTTAGACCAAATATCGCCGGGCGATCCGAGGGCATAGGAGGTAGGAGAATGGAAAAGGAGTTCAGATCGTACGGGCGGCAGCCGAATTCTCCCCGCTTCCGCGGATGGAAGTGGATCTTCGCGGTGATCGTGTTGTTCTATGTCGTTGTGTATATGCCGACGCCGTATGTAATTTATACGCCAGGAAGCGCCGAGGAAGTGAAGCCGTTCATCAATGTGCAGGGCGGCGACGAGATGGAGGAGGGCACGTTCCTTCTGACGACGGTGAGAAGAACGTATGCCAATCTGGCGTTGATTGCGTGGCGGGCCTTCGATCCGAATGCCGAATTCGGCAAGAAGGAAGATGCGCTTCAGGGGAGAACCGAGCAGGAATATATCAATGAACAGCTGTTCAATATGAGCAACTCGCAGATGGCCGCGATATTGGCCGCCTACAATCAGGTGGGCATTCCGTACAAAATAGAGTCCGAAGGCATTTATGTTCTATTTAACAATAAGCAGCTGGCGGATAATGAATTCCTTACGAATGACCGGATTATGGAAGTGGAAGGCCAGGAGGTGAACGGCTTCGACGATTTACAGGCAGCCTTGAAAGGGCGGACCGCCGGGGAGACGATTCAGGCTGTCGTCGAGCGGGACGGGAAGCGGGTGCAGGTCAAGGCGAAGCTTGTCGAGCTCCCGGATCAGACCGGCAGCGGCAAGAAGCGGATTGGCTTCGGTCTTGCTTACGGGGAGAAAAAGCAGGTTGTGCCTACGGATAACAAGCATAGCGTGACCTTCCACGAATCCGATATCGGCGGTCCTTCGGCGGGCTTGATGTTCACGCTGGAGCTGATCAACCGCCTGACGCCGGGGGATCTGACGAAGGGGTACCGGATCGCTGGCACCGGGACGATCGATCCGTCGGGGAAGGTTGGCCCGATCGGCGGCGTGAAGCATAAGGTCGTGGCCGCAGACAGGGAAGGGGCGGTCTTGTTCCTGGTGCCTTCCGGCAACTATGAGGAAGCGAAGGCGAAGATGGACAAGATGAACACGAAGATGAAGCTGGTGAAGGTCGATACGCTGGAGGACGCGCTGGAGGCGGTGAAGCAGTTCCAGCCGGCTTCGTAGCATCATACCGGCTTCAGCCCCGGGATCCCGGGCGGACAACGGTTGGCGGATGCCAGCCGTTGTTCGCCGTTATGGGGATTAGAACCGGCGGGGCGGCTCATAATAGTCACGAAAGGCGGCTCTCGCTTCCCAGCCGCGGAACGCGTTGGCATAGACGGCGGTGGCGCGTGCGTCCGCTTCGAGGCCGGCGCGGCCGCCCAGATGGCTGTTGTCGCGCGTCATGTTGAGGACGACGGGAAGCTCCGCGCAACGCTTCATTCGCTTCAACAGATGGCGTCCGCGCTCGGTGAAGCCGAGCACCCGCACGTAAGCGGGACCCGTGCCGAGGGCGTCCGGGCCGAAATGAAATTTATCATGATGCAGCAAGATATGGGCCAAGGTCCGCATCAATTTGGTCCGGGTATAGCGCTTCGTTTTCAGCTTGGCGATCAGCGACTCGACGCCAGGCTCCTCCAGCGTCTGGAGCGTTTGCTTGATGCGGTGCTCCAGCCCCTCGGTCACCTCCAGATACCGCGCCAGCTCCTCGGGCGGGAGCAGGTAGAGGCGGTAGAACAGCTCGCGGCCGAACGCTTCCCAATCGAGCGGGGCCCTGCCGGCAGCATGCTCGCGCTCGAGGATGCGAAGCGTGCTCTCCGGCACATAGCGGGCCGCCGCAGCCAGTTCTCCGGAGCCGGACCAGAGGCGCCGGACGGCGGTGGCGCTGGCGATGGTTCCTTCCGGCGCTTCCGCATCGTGATAGCCGGCTTCGCGGCGGGGAATCGTCAGCGGCTTCATGTCGCTGTTCAGCCGCCGCATCGCCAGCAAATAGTGCAGCCCGAGCGAATTGTTCGGCTTCGTCAGCCAATGCCCGCCGGGCTCCGCTTCGCTGCCGGCGGGCGCCTCGCCTCCGTCGCCGCCGCCCAGAACCGGTCCGGCTGCGGCAGCGTAGGCGGCCGGATAGCTGTGCCCGGCCTTCAGCTCAGCACGCAGCCGGCCAGCGAATCCGTCCGGCTCGCGGGCCAGCGCCTTGGCGGCCCCGCGCAGCCGCTTCAGGTCGCCGGATTCGCTGCCGAAGCACAGCGCGTCGACGACGCCGGTCGCCTGCAGCGTCGCGACCGCGCCGTAGGCGAACCATTCGGCCGGTTGGACAGCGTACGCGACCGGCAGCTCCAGCACGAGGTCGACGCCGGCGGCCAGCGCCATATCCGTACGCGCCCATTTGTCGGCCAGCGCCGGTTCGCCCCGCTGCAGGAAATGGCCGCTCATGACCGCGACGGCGGCTTCCGCCTCGGCCGCCAGCTTCGATTGCTCCAAATGATACAAATGCCCGTTATGAAGCGGGTTATATTCAACAACGATTCCGACCGTTTTCATATCACTCTTCCTTTCGATCACAGAATAAGGTAAGATGGTGATTCATGGACAGAAGGGTGAACTGGCTGCCCGTCCGGAGGGCCGTCAGGCCGCCGCGGCGCTCCTGAATTTCCCATCCGATCATACCATGAACATGGAGCGATCGGCGAATTTTTGGCGGAGAGACAGAGGATGTTCCGGTAACCTGTCAAACGAATTTGGTTGACAAAGCATGACGTTAATCGCTATAATTAATTTTGTTTGTTTGGAGTGATGTTATGAACATTCATTTTCGGGACATTGCCGCAAAAGGACAGGAAACACGCATTCAATCGGCATTTTCCGCTAGCGATGTGGTTCGGGACCGCAAAGATATTTCCATACCCGACCCGGTGACCGTGGATTTGACGGCAAGGGCGGAAGGCGAAGGACAGATTGGCGTGCATGGCCAGCTGACCGCACGGTTGGAACTGGTATGTTCGCGTTGTTTGACGTCGTTTACCGAGACATACGTCATTCCGTTCGATGAGCAATTCAAGCTGACAGACTCTACTGATCTTTCCCCGGAGGAAGAAGAGGACGACGTCATTGCGGTGACGGAAGACCTTATCGACCTGCAGCCTTATGTGGAAGTAGCGCTATTGCTGGCCTTGCCGTTCGCGCCGCTGTGCAGCGAATCATGCAAGGGCTTGTGCCCGACCTGTGGCACGAACCGCAACGAGCAGTCCTGTGGCTGTTCGAACGAGCGCATCGACCCGAGACTGGCGGGGTTACAAGATTTCTTCAAGAAATAAATAGCGACAGTAGAAGTATTCTGTCCAGGAAGAGCGCTGGCCGCACTTTTTGGACAGCCCTGGAAGAGCACGTAACTTGGGTAAGGAGGTGTAGAACATGGCAGTACCTCAAAGAAGAACGTCGAAGACTCGTCGTGACAAGCGCCGTACGCACTTTAAATTGTCTGTGCCTGGCATGGTGAAGTGCGCACAATGCGGAGAGTTGAAATTGGCTCACCATGTATGCAAAGTGTGCGGAACATACAAAGCAAGAGAGATCATCAAACAATAATGACTCATAAGAAAAGGCAGTGCTTCGCCAACGGTGGGGCGCTGTTTTTTTATAAATCGACGCTGATTTCATAACTTCTGCTTTTCTTTGCCGGCGATTTTATATATACTGGATTAGTACCAGGTTCTAATGGCTCCTATTAACGGCCTCTTCATTTGTGAAGATGAGATAAAGTAATTATTCCGATTATATTCCGAGGCTCCGAAGTCGATGTGACGATCCGGACAACAGGACAAGAAGGTGGTGCGGGGTCATCCAACGTTTGCCGAAGCGACAGCGTCAACAGCAGTTGGCGAAAATCATAGAGGAAAATCCGTTTGTAACCGATCAGGAACTGACCCGCATGCTGAAGGTCAGTATCCAGACCATTCGCCTCGACCGGATGGAGCTGGCCATCCCGGAGCTGAGGGAGCGCTTGAAGATGATGGCGGAGCAGACCTACGATCAGGTGCGGTCGCTGCCGCTCCATGAAGTGGTCGGAGATATTGTGGACCTGCAGCTGGATCATAGCGGCATCTCGTATTTCGAGATACGCGAGGAGCATGTCTTCTCGCGGACCCATATCGCGCGGGGCCATCATTTGTTCGCGCAGGCGAACTCGCTGGCCGTCGCTGTCATCAACGATGAGATCGCATTGACGGCCACGGCGGACATCCGCTTCATCCGGCCGGTGCGCCTGGGAGAGAAATGCATCGCCAAGGCATATGTCCGATCCGGAACGGGGGCACGGAGCAAGGCAAAGGTGGAAGTGTTCAGCTATGTCGGCGAGGAACTGGTGTTCCAGGGCAACTTTATCATATTCCGTTCAGGCGCGATGAACGGCAGCGAAGGAGGAGACGAGCATGAGAATCGCCATTGACGCCATGGGCGGGGACAACGCTCCGGAATGCAATGTGCAAGGGGTTCTTGCCGCGGCGCAGGCATGGTCTGATATCGAGCTGCTGCTGGTGGGGGACGAGGCGAGGCTGGAGCCGCTGCTGACATCCCGGCCTGCGAATGTCCGCATCGTTCATGCGGCGAGCACGATCGAAGCGGATGACGAGCCTGTCAAGGCGGTCAGACGCAAGAAGGACGCTTCGATGGTTGTCGCCGGACGAATGGTGCGGGAAGGGGAAGCGGACTGCATGATCTCGGCCGGGAACACCGGCGCGCTCATGACGACGGGACTGCTGGTCGTCGGGCGGATGGCCGGCGTCGAGCGGCCGGCGCTGTCGCCGATGATTCCGACGATGGACGGACGCGGCGTGCTGGCGCTCGATCTGGGGGCGAACATGGATGCGAAGCCGGAGCATCTCGTGCAGTATGCGCTGATGGGCAGCATTTACCGGGAGAAGGTGCACGGCATTCCGAAGCCGCGCGTCGGGCTGCTCAACGTCGGCACCGAAGCGATGAAAGGCAACGAATTGACGAAGCAGGTATATCCGATGCTGGAACAGCTGCCGATTCATTTCGTCGGCAATGTGGAGGCGCGCGATGTGCTGGAAGGCAGCTGCGACGTGCTCGTATGCGACGGGTTCGTCGGCAATGTGCTTCTCAAGTCATTGGAAGGCACGGCCGGATCCCTGTTCAGTGTGCTGAAGCAGGAATTTACCCGTTCCTGGTATACGAAGCTGGCTGCCGCGGTGCTGATGCCGGGCTTGAAGCGTCTGAAGAAGATGATGGATTACAAGGAGCACGGCGGGGCGCCGCTGCTCGGGTTGAACGGGCTGGTGCTGAAAGCCCACGGTTCTTCGGACGCGCGGGCGATCGAGAATGCGGTCCGCCAAGCGCGTACGGCGCTGCAGCATGATCTTATCCACACGATTGCAACGGAAATCGGAGGGACTACAAGCGGGAAGTGAGTGGTGCGATAATGAATTTGCGTTCGGTAGGCATTATCGGTACGGGGAAATACGTACCCGAACGGGTATTGACCAATGAAGACTTGGAAAAGATGGTCGATACAAGTGACGAATGGATTGTAACCCGGACCGGGATTAAAGAGCGGCGTATCGCGGCCGAGCATGAAGCGACGTCGGATTTGGCGTATCATGCCGCCCAGGAGGCGCTGAAGGCGGCCGGCATCACGGCCGAGCAGCTGGATCTGATCGTCGTTACGACGGTTACGCCGGACATGACTTTCCCGTCCACGGCCTGTCTGCTTCAGGAACGGCTTGGCGCCAAGCGCGCCGCGGCCTTCGACCTGTCGGCGGCTTGTTCGGGCTTCATTTACGGGCTGGCGAATGCGAGCAACTTCATCGCGATGGGCACCTACCAATATGCGCTCGTCGTCGGGGCGGAATGCCTGTCCCGGATTACGGATTATACGGACCGGAACACATGCATCCTGTTCGGAGACGGCGCCGGAGCGGCCGTGCTCGGTCCGGTTGCGGAAGGACGCGGCTTCCAGTCGTTCGAGCTGGGCGCGGACGGCAGCGGCAAGGAGCTCTTGAAGCTGGAAGGCGGAGGTTCCCGTCACCCTGCCTCGCATCAGACCGTGGACGACAAGCTCCATTATCTCTATATGAACGGCAGGGAAGTATTCAAGTTCGCGGTGCGCATCATGGGCAATGCCGCCGATGAGGCGCTCAAAAAGGCGGGCAAGACGAAGGAAGACATCGATCTGCTCATCCCGCATCAAGCGAATACCCGGATTATTCATGCCGCGATCGAGCGCCTGAATCTGCCGGAGGAGAAATGCGTCATCAATCTGCCGAAGTATGCGAACACGTCGGCGGCATCGATACCGCTCGCCTTGGCGGAAGCGGTGGAGGAAGGCCGGGTGAAGGAAGGCGACACGCTTCTTCTCGTCGGCTTCGGCGGAGGCTTGACGTGGTCGGCATCGGTTATTCAATGGTAATCGGGCGCCATCGCAGCGAAAAAATTGAACCGAATCACGGCGCCTGGCCGTAATACGTTATAGACATCAGTCATTGGAAGGGAGTGTGCCCTATGGGCAAATTGGCATTTGTCTTTCCTGGACAAGGCTCGCAAGCGGTCGGCATGGGCAAGGATGTGTACGATGCCGTTCCGGCGGCGCGGGAAGCGTTCGAGACAGCCGACCGGGTATTGGGATTCCCGTTGACCGAGATGATATTCCAAGGTCCGGAGAGCGACTTGAAGCAGACGTCGAACACGCAGCCGGCGCTGCTGGCGACGAGCTGGGCGCTCTATCAGGCGCTGGAGCGCCATCATATCCGGCCGGATTATGTGGCCGGACACAGCCTGGGCGAATACGGCGCGCTCGTGGCGGCAGGCGTGCTCCGCTTCGAGGATGCGATCGCCATCGTGCGCCAGCGCGGCCAGTTCATGGAGCAGGCCGTTCCGAGCGGCCAGGGCGCTATGGCGGCCGTGCTCGGCGCCGAACGCGAGCGGCTGGGCGCCCTGTGCGATGATATCTCCGCCGCCGGAACTCCGGTCGAGATGGCGAATCTGAACTGTCCGGGCCAGATCGTCGTGTCCGGATCCCGCGAAGGGATCGACGCGGTGGTCGAGCGCGGCAAGGAAGCCGGAGCGAAGCGGGTCATTCCGCTCGAAGTGAGCGGACCGTTCCATTCCGCGCTGATGAAGCCGGCGGCCGAGCGGCTCGGTGAGGCGCTGCGGGCCGTAGAGATGCAGGATGCGCGCATTCCTGTCATCGCGAATGTGACCGCCCGTCCGGTCACCGAGGCCGAGCAGATTCGCGGCTTGCTGGTTGAGCAGGTATTTTCGCCTGTCCTCTGGGAGGACAGCGTCCGCTATTTGATCGATCAAGGCGTGGACACCTTCGTCGAGATTGGGTCGGGCACGGTGCTGGCCGGCCTCATCAAAAAAATCGACAGATCGGTGCGCATCGTCTCCATGAACAGTCTAGAGGCGATTGAAGCATACAAATGATGGCTTGACGGCCGCGGCGATGCGGTAACCGCATGGAACTCGCTACGCAGGTCTGACATCATTTCGTGTCCATGCCGATAGAGCGTGCAGACGACTCGTATCGAAGATTTTGCGAAAGGGGAATACCGATGTCCAGCTTGGAAGGAAAAACGGCGCTCGTCACAGGAGCGTCCCGCGGTATCGGCCGGGCGATTGCCATTCATTTGGCGGAAGCCGGCGCCGATGTCGTCGTCAATTATGCCGGCAGCGAAGCGGCGGCGGCCGAGACGGCGGCAGCGATTGCGGCCCATGGGCGCAAAGCTGTCACGGTGAAGGCCAACGTCGGCAAGATGGAGGAAGCCGAGCAGCTTGTGAAGACTGCGTTGGAACAATTCGGAAAAATTGACATTTTGGTGAATAATGCCGGCATTACAAGAGATAATTTAATTATGCGGATGAAAGAAGAAGAGTTCGATCAGGTGATCGAGACGAACCTGAAGGGCGTCTTCAACTGCATCAAAGCCGTCACGCGCCCGATGATGAAGCAGCGCTCCGGCCGCATCATTAACATTTCGTCCGTCGTCGGCGTGCTCGGCAATCCCGGACAGGCCAATTATGTGGCGGCCAAGGCGGGAGTCATCGGCCTGACGAAGGCGTCGGCCCGCGAGCTTGCTTCCCGGGGCATTACCGTCAACTGCGTCGCGCCGGGATTTATCGAGACCGATATGACCGACGTGCTGCCGGAAGACATGAAGGCGCAGCTGCTCGGCCAGATTCCGTTAGGGAAGCTCGGCCAGCCGGCGCATATCGCCAAGGCGGTCCGCTTCCTCGCTTCGGAGGACGCGGAGTACATGACCGGCCAGACGATCCACGTCGATGGCGGCATGTATATGTAGGGCTTCTCAGTCTATGATTCCATGGACTTTAAGCATTATTTTGTAAGAGGTTTTGATATGGTAATTTAAAATGTTTTTTCGTATAATACCAAGGAGGAGGTGAACCGGATGTCAGCAGAAGTGTTTGAGCGAGTGAAGCGCATCATCGTTGAGCGCCTTGGCGTGGATGAAGCGGAAGTAACACTGGAAGCATCTTTTAAAGATGATCTTGGCGCTGATTCCCTCGATGTTGTGGAATTGGTCATGGAATTGGAAGATGAGTTTGATATGGAAATCTCTGATGAAGACGCAGAGAAGATTACTTCGGTAGGAGAAGTAGTGAATTACATACAATCTCATAAGTAAGCAGGTAGTAAGTCCCGTTCAAGCAGTAACGGGACTTCTCCTCATTTACATTGTATGTAGCGCGTTGTCTACCTAGGGATGCGCTTGATGAATAGAACTCGGAACTGATATAGAGGTGATACGCGTTGAAACAGAGGGTTGTAGTGACCGGGATGGGCGTGGTAACGGCTCTCGGTTCGGACCTTGATACCTTGTGGAGGAGCCTGATGGAAGGCAAGTCAGGCATTTCGCAGATCGAGGCGTTTGATACGACCGATTACCCGACTAAGATCGCTTCTTCCGTGAAAGATTTCAATCCGGAAGACTATATAGATAAGAAGGAAACCCGCCGTATGGACCGCTTCGTTCAATTCGGCATCGCTGCGAGCAAGAAGGCGCTGGAAGATGCCGGGCTGGACATGGATCAGACGAATCGGGATCGGGTCGGCGTCATCGTCGGTTCGGGAATCGGCGGACTGGGAACGTGGGAAGAGCAGCATCGCATTTTGCTGGAAAAAGGGGTTAAGCGAGTCAGTCCTTTCTTCATTCCGATGATGATCGCGAACATGGCGTCAGGCCATATCTCGATGATGATCGGCGCGCGCGGCCCGAATACGGCTGCCGTATCCGCATGCGCGACCGGGACCCACTCGATCGGCGATGCGTTCAAGATCATTCAGCGCGGCGACGCCGACGTCATGATCTGCGGCGGTGCCGAAGCAACGATCCGCCCGATTGGGATGGCTGGATTCTGTGCGATGCGCGCCATGTCCACCCGCAATGACGAACCGGAACGCGCGAGCCGGCCGTTCGATGTCGACCGCGACGGCTTCGTGATGGGCGAGGGCTCCGGTGTGCTCGTTCTCGAGTCGCTGGAGCACGCGCTGCAGCGCGGAGCACGCATCTATGCGGAGGTTGCCGGCTACGGCATGAGCGCGGATGCGCATCATATTACGGAGCCGGATCCGGAAGGTCCTGCGCTCTGCATGACGAGAGCGATTCAGGATGCGGGATTCCAGCCGGAGCAGATCGATTATATTAACGCGCACGGAACATCGACCCCGGTCGGGGACAAATCGGAAACCCGGGCCATCAAGGCCGCGTTGGGTGACCATGCAAGGAATGTAGCGATTAGTTCTACGAAGTCAATGACAGGACACTTGCTTGGTGCAGCCGGCGGAGTAGAAGCCGTTATCTGCGCATTGACGCTGCAGCATGGCATGATTCCGCCAACAATCAACTTAGAGAATCAAGATCCGGAATGCGACCTGGATTACGTGCCGAATGTGCCGCGCAAGGCGGACGTCCGCACCGCCATGTCGAACTCATTCGGCTTCGGAGGGCATAACGCGACCGTTGTATTAACGAAATACGAAGCGTAAGGAGTCAGACTGTTGAGTGTAGAATTGAAGCAGTTACAGCAGAAACTGAACATTCATTTCCGAAACAGGCAGCTGTTAAAACAGGCGTTTACCCATGCTTCCTACGTAAACGAACATCGCTTCGGTCAGCACCAAGACAATGAACGCCTAGAATTTTTGGGCGATGCTGTGTTGGAGCTGACAGTGTCCGAATTTTTGTTCCATCAATGTCCGACACGGCCCGAAGGAGAACTGACCAAGATGCGCGCATCGATCGTCTGCGAGCCATCCCTCGTCAAATTTGCCAATCAGTTGCAATTCGGCAAGTATGTGCTGCTTGGCAAAGGCGAAGAGTTGACGGGAGGGCGGACACGCCCAGCGCTGCTGGCCGATGTGTTCGAATCGTTCATCGGTGCATTGTATCTCGATCAAGGGCTGGAGCCTGTGCGGGAGTTTTTGCGGAATCATATTTTTCCGCAGATCTCGCTTGACGGCAAGCTGCAGACGAATGATTACAAGACGCAGCTGCAGGAGCTCACGCAGCACCACAACCTGGGGGCGCTTGAGTATCGTATTGTGGAGGAACGCGGACCTGCGCATGAACGGGAGTTCGTGTCCGAGGTTCACATGGGAGAGATCTGTCTGGGCCGCGGAGTCGGCCGCTCCAAGAAAGAAGCGGAGCAGCAGGCTGCGGCTGAAGCCCTCGAGCAATTGGTTATTCCGAAATCATAAGGTACTGTTAGGCCGGCGGGACGCTGCCGGCCGGTTTCGCAGAAAGAGCAAAGAGCAGCGCGCGAGACGGAACGGATGCCATTCCGTGACAGGCTGGTTTTTGCTCTTTCTTTGTCCAGCGCCGGGGCTTGGTCAGGCAGCATGGACAACCGGATAGAGTGGGCTGATTCGGATCGCGATATGGTACAATAAACGTTGAGGTGAATGAGGAACGATGTTCTTAAAACGGTTAGAACTGGCGGGCTTTAAGTCGTTCGCGGACCGAACGGAGTTGGAGTTCGTTCAGGGAATTACCGGTGTCGTCGGCCCGAACGGCAGCGGCAAGAGTAATATATCCGACGCCATCCGCTGGGTGCTCGGCGAACAGAGCGCCAAATCGCTGCGGGGCGGCAAGATGGAAGATATTATCTTTGCGGGCAGCGATGCGCGGAAGGCGGTGAACTTCGGGGAAGTCTCGCTGACGCTGGACAATAGTGACGAGACGCTCGGTCTGGACTTCCATGAAGTGACCGTCACCCGGCGCGTCCACCGCTCGGGGGACAGCGAATATTTTATCAACAAGCAGCCCTGCCGCTTGAAGGATATTACGGAGTTGTTCATGGATACGGGCATCGGCAAGGAAGCCTACTCCATTATCGGGCAAGGCCGGATAGAAGAGATTCTGAGTACGCGTTCCGAAGATCGGCGCGGTATTTTTGAGGAAGCGTCGGGCATTGTGAAGTACAAGTCCCGCAAGCGGGATGCGAAGAAAAAGCTGGACGATACCGAGCAGAATCTGCTGCGCATTCACGATCTGGTCGTGGAGCTGGAAGATCAGATCGGACCGCTCAAGGAGCAGTCCGAGAAGG
Source organism: Paenibacillus dendritiformis (assembly GCF_945605565.1). Lineage (NCBI taxonomy): Bacteria > Bacillati > Bacillota > Bacilli > Caryophanales > Paenibacillaceae > Paenibacillus > Paenibacillus dendritiformis. Next base: position 3,084,425 of record NZ_OX216966.1, read on the forward strand.
CGCGACACTTCAAGCAGCTCAAGGAAATGCTCAAGACGAAGGAAATCGCCGTCTACGTTCATCAGATCGAGCAATTGCACACATCCTGGCAGCAGGCCAATGCGAAGCTGTCCGAGCTGAAGGAACGGGAGCTGGCGTTGTCCACGGTCGTAAGCGAGCATGATTCGAAGCTGGAAGTGCACCGGGTCGAGCTGCGCAAGCTGGAGGAAGAACTGGAGCGGCTGCAGGCGACGCTGCTGCATTACAGCGAGGAGTATGAGAAGTGCGAGGGCCAGGGCGAGGTGCTCCGCGAGCGCAAGCGCAACCTGGTCGCGAATGAGCAGCAGATGCGGGCCAGCCTGGCGACGACATCGGAGCGGATGCGGACGAAGCAGCTGGAGGTTCAGGCCGTCCGCGAGAAGCTGCTGTCGCTGGAGAGCGAACTCGTCGAGACGAAGGGGCTCATTCATGCGGAGGAGGCGCGGCTTGTCGGCGTAACCGGCGGGACGAGCTCCGATGCGGAGGAGAGCTTGAAGGGCGAACTGCTCGACATTATGAACCAGATGGCCCAGCAGCGCAACGATATCCGCTATTACGACCAGCAGAAGGAAGCGCTGGACAAGCGGCTTCACAAGATGAAGCAGGGCCGTACGAAGCGGGAGCAGGAGCAGGCCGATCTCCGCAAGCGGATGGAAGATGCGAAGCGGCGTATGGAGACGATGGCCGAGGATCTCGCATACATACGGAACCGGTATTTGCAGGAGAGCGAGCAACTGAAGAAGGACGAGGCGCTGCTTGGCGAGACCGAGCAAGCGGCTCGCAAATGGCAGCAGCAAGCCGATGCGCTCGTCTCGCGCCGCGATACGATGAAGGAGCTGGCGAATGATTACGACGGCTTCATGCTCGGGGTCCGGGAGGTGCTCAAGGCGGCCCGGCGCAACAGCCTGCAGGGCGTTCACGGCGCGGTAGCCGAGCTGATCCGGGTGCCGGAAGAGCTGGAGACCGCGGTCGAGACCGCGCTTGGCGCCGCGCTGCAGCACATCGTCATGGAAAATGAAGCTGTATCCCGGACAGCGATTACGTTCCTGAAGCAGCGGCAGCTGGGACGGGCCACGTTCCTCCCGCTCGATGTCATCCGGAGCCGGACGATGAATGAGTCGGATCGCCGGGCTGTGGAAGGCGCCGAAGGATATATCGGAATCGCTGCCGATCTGGTGCGGAGCGACAAAGCCTATGCGAATGTGGTCGGAAGCCTGCTCGGCAATGTCGTGCTGGCGGAGACGCTGGAGGATGCGAACCGGATTGCGGCCCGCCTGCAATATCGCTACCGCATCGTGACCCGCGAAGGCGACGTCGTCAATGCCGGCGGTTCCATGACCGGGGGCAGCCTGAACAAGAAGAACGCCAATCTGCTCGGGCGGAAGCGCCAGCTCGAACAGCTCGACGCCGATATCAAAGCGACGGACAAGCAGTTAGCGAAGCTGAACGAATCGGTTGCCGAGCTGAAGAAGCGGACGGCCGCGGCCGTCAAGCGGCTGGATGATCTGCGCGAGCAGGGAGAGAGCAAGCGAATCAGCGAGCAGCAACTGGCGAGCGAACTGACCCAACTGGAGAAGGAGGAGCGCCAGCTGGCTGAATTGCTGGAGATGGAAGGCCAGGAGTTCGCCCATGCCGCCGAGGAAATGACGACGCTGGAGTCCGGGCGCAGAACGGCGGAGCTGCGGCTGTCTGAACTGAAGATCGAGGAGGATCGTCTTCACGTCGCCATCGAGACGGCTGAATCGGCGCGCAAGGCGAACGAATCGGCCAAAGAGGAACTGCAAACTCAACTGACCGACATGAAGGTTCGCCAGGGCAAGCTGGAGCAGGAGACGTTCTCCCTTCAAGAGCGCTTGAAACGGGTAGAGGAAGAGGCCCATGGCTATGAGCAGGAGTATACGCAGCTCACCCAGAGCTTGATTCAAGTGCAAATCGATCTGGAGACGGCCGAGCGCGAAGCGATGAAGCAGACGGAGGATCTGAACCATTTCGGTGTGAAGAAGCAGGAGGCCGGGAAGCAGATCGAGTTCAAGCGTGCGGATCGCGCCGCTTCCCTGGAGCGCTTGGAGATCGCCGAGAGCGATACGAAGGAGCAGCGCACCGAATTGAAGCAGGTGGAAGAGGCGATGCGGCAGACCGAGATCCAGGCGAACCGATTGGATGTGGAGCTCGACAATCTGCTGCGCAAGCTGAGCGACGAATACGAGATTAGCTTCGAGCTGGCGAAGCACCGCTATGCGATGCCGGACGATATTGAGGCGGCCCAGCAGGAAGTGCGCGACCTGAAGCGCCAAATCTCGGCCCTCGGAGAAGTCAATCTCGGAGCGATTGAAGAATACGAGCGAATCAATGAAAGATATCAATATTTGAGCGAGCAAAAAGACGATCTGATCGAAGCGAAAACGGCATTGTACCAAGTCATCCGCGAAATGGAAGACGAGATGTCGAAGCGGTTCAAGGCGACCTTTGATGAGATCCGTCAGCGGTTCGTTGTCGTCTTCGCCAAGCTGTTCGGCGGCGGACGCGCTGATCTGGTGCTGCTTGAGCCGGACAACATTTTGGAGACCGGCATCGATATCGTAGCCCAGCCTCCCGGCAAAAAGCTGCAAAATCTGCAGCTGCTGTCCGGCGGGGAACGCGCGCTGACGGCCATGGCGCTCTTATTCGCCATTCTGCATGTGAAGCCGGTGCCGTTCTGCGTGCTGGACGAGGTGGAGGCTGCGCTGGATGAAGCCAATGTGACACGGTTTGCCCAGTATTTGCGCGAATTCGCGGAGGTGACGCAGTTCATCGTCGTTACACACCGCAAAGGCACGATGGAAGAGGCAGATGTGCTGTACGGCGTGACGATGGAGGAAGGCGGCGTATCCAAGCTGGTCTCCGTCAAGCTGGAAGATGAAGAAGCTATCATTGCATAAGGAGCGGGGGAGCTATGAGTTTTTTCAAAAAATTGAAGGAAAGCATCGCATCCAAGACCGAATCGGTTACGAATAAGTTCAAGGAAGGCTTGGAGAAGACGCGCAAAGGATTGGTCGAGAAAGTCTCGGATCTCATTACGCGGCGCAAAAAAATTGACGAAGCGTTCTATGAAGAGCTGGAAGAGATTCTGATCGGGGCGGACGTGGGCGTTACGACCGTCATGAACCTGATTGACGATCTGCGTGTCGAAGTGCGCCAGCGCAAAATCGAGGACGCAGCGGAACTGCAGCCCGTGCTGTCGGAGAAGCTGGTCGATCTGCTGCGCGGCGACGAATCGAACAAGCTGACGATGAATCCGAACGGAATGACCGTCATTCTGTTCGTCGGGGTGAACGGCGTCGGCAAGACGACGACGATTGGGAAGCTGGCCTACCGCTTCAAGCAGGAAGGCAAGTCCGTGCTGCTTGCGGCGGGAGATACGTTCCGCGCTGGAGCGATTGAGCAGCTGGAAGTATGGGGACAGCGCGTTGGCGTAGATGTCATCAAGCAGCAGGCCGGTTCGGATCCGGCTGCGGTCATGTATGACGCCGTGCAGGCCGCGAAGCAGCGCAATGTCGATGTGCTGCTGTGCGATACCGCAGGCCGTCTCCAGAATAAGACGAACCTAATGGAAGAGCTGAACAAAATTTTCCGCGTCATCCGCCGCGAGATTCCGGATGCGCCGCATGAAGTGCTTATGGTCCTCGATGCGACGACAGGCCAGAACGCGCTCAGCCAGGCGAAGCTGTTCGGAGAGAAGAGCGGCGTCACCGGCCTCGTGCTCACGAAGCTGGACGGAACCGCCAAGGGCGGCATCGTCATCGCCATCCGCCAGGAGCTGAGCCTGCCGGTCAAGCTCGTCGGCTTGGGCGAGAAAATGGAGGATCTGCAGGAATTCGATTCCGAGCAGTTCGTTCACGCCCTGTTCGCCGGTCTGATCCAGGAGGCAGAAGAGCAAGAGGCGGAGGAACAGCAACAATCATGATACGAGCATCGAGCATCATGCATCCAGCTCAAAATAAAGCGATTCAGAAGACGTCCCGGTAAGGGGCGTCTTTTTGTGCATCTACAACTGGTGATCGTAAACTGTCTACCCGCATACGCACATTTTTCTCGCCACATACGGGGACTCCCCCGATAGGTCAGAAACGGTATATGTGTGTTACGCCGCTTATGCTGACTGTTCCATTTGTTCAGGAAAGGTCTACGTGTTATGCCACTTACGTGCACTCTCCCGATCGGTCAGGAATGGTAAACGTGTCACACTACTTACGTGCACTCTCCCAATCGGTCAGGAATGGTAAACGTGTCACACTACTTACGCGCACTCTCCCAATCGGTCAGTAACGGTAAATGTGTGTTACGCCACATACGTGCACTCTCCCAATGGGTCAGGAATGGTAAATGTATTACGCTACTTACGTGCACTCTCCCAATGGGTCAGGAACGGTAAATGTGTCACGCCACATACGTGCACTCTCCCAATGGGTCAGGAACGGTAAATGTGTCACGCCACATACGTGCACTCTCCCAATGGGTCAGGAGCGGTACATGTGTTACGCCGCTTATGCGCACTTTCCCAATGGGTCAGGAACGGTACATGTGTGTTAAGCCGCTTATGATCACTATCCCATTTGTTCAGGAAAAGTCAGGGTATCTAGCCGTTTACGAGCCTTTCCAAGTCCTAACTCAAAGTCAAATGAGCAGCCGTGGGCGGAAATCTGAGCCGAGGGAGATTGCTTCAATGAATATCCGAATGGGCTAACCTGACTCGATGGGAGAATGATGAAAAGAACATAGAGGTAGGAACTGCTCAGAAGGCAGGACGTTGAAATGAGCAGCTGAGGGTCGAATCTGAGCCAAAAGGAGATTGCTTCAATGAATATCCGAATGGGCTAACCTGACTCGATGGGAGAATGATGAAAAGAACAATAGAGGTAGGGAAAGAACAATAGAGGTAAGGAACTGCTCAGAAGGCAATACGTAGAAATGAGCAGCCGTGGGTGGAATCTGAGCCAAAGGGAGATTGCCTGGAAGGATATCTGAAGGGGCAGATAATGCTGCAAATTTGTAAGATTGGTTGGACGAAAGGTGGAATATGTTGTGATATGATGGGGGGTGAGAATGAGGAAAGCTGGTGCTGGCATTGAGAATATTTCGTGGTCTTGTCAATCTCATTATTATTATATTAGTTTGGGCGATCCTTAAGAATATCTGGGAGCCTGCTGCTTATATATTTGTGCCATTGCTTGCAATTGTGATGTTCTCCGGGCTGAACAACAAAGCGGAGCAGGAGAACGAAACAGGCCGGCACGATGAGCAGGGGGAAGCTCTGACTGAATGGGACGGTCATGATAATGATCAAGATGAGTATGAAGAAAATGAGTACGATGAGGATGATGATGAAGAGGACGAAGAAGACGAGGAGTATGATGAACTGGTCGAGGATGCTGCGGTCATCGTAGCTCAGGCAGGCTATGCTTCCTCGGAGCTGTTGGAGGCCGAGCTTGACATCGATGAGGAAGATGCCGAGTACATATTGAATGAATTGGAGGAGTATGGAGTTGTTGATGAAGCTTCAAGCGACAGTTCTGTACGGAAGGTGCTCCTGACGCCGGAGGGAGTTAAGGCGCTGGTGAACTCCTGGCATGAGTATGAAGATGATGAAGACGAAGATGAAGCTGACGACGGAGACGACGAGGACGAGGCTGGTTGGCATAGCTTGAGAGATGAACGGGTGAAGAATGCGGGATCGGTTGTGGTGGGCGCGGGTTATGCCTCGGCGGATCTGCTGCAGTTCCACCTTGCTGTCGACAGGGATCAGGCGATCGAATTGCTTCAAATTTTGGAAGCTTGCCATATCGTTGGTGCAGCAGAGGGACATCGCACCGAACGAAGCGTGCTCGTGACTCCTGCGTGGCTGGATAGAGTAAGCCGGGAACTATCTGAGGAAATAGTAGCTGAGACTGAGAATGGGCTAGAAGGTTTGCTTCAGCAACTGGACGCTCTTCATGGCATGGAGGCGGCCAAGCAATATGTCCGACAGTTGGTTGATGTGCTGTCAGAGATGAAGGAGCGGGAAGACCTCGGGTTCGATACCTATGAACTGCGAATGAATATGATTTTTGCCGGCCTGCCGGGCATGGGACAGATGACGATCGCGCGTATTGTCGGCAAATTATTATATGAGATCGACATTCTCTACGAGGGGGAGGTTGTGGAGGTCCCTTTCTGCGAACTGCTAGGGTCAGATCCGTTCGCAATCTCTACAAAGGTCAACGATGCTCTTGACGAGGCTTCCGGCAATGTTGTCGTCATTCCTGATTTGTACCGGCTGTCTGAGCCGGGTGCGCCGGAACAAGGCAGTGAGGCGATCCATTCGCTGTTAAGCTATCTGGATCAGTGCAACGAGGATATCGTTGTCATTTTGATCGGGCCGCCGAACAAGCTAAATAGCTTACTGGACAAATATATCGGAATCCGGGCCTTTTTCCCGTACTTGATTCCGTTCTTGCGAACGGCGACGCCATCAGGTAAGGATCTTTCGGATGTGGCGGCCGATCGCTCTCATCAGTTCGAACGCTCTTCCTTCCCTACGGAACAAATTGTGCCTGAAATACTGCCTTCAGCCACACCGCCATGGGAGCATGCGGAACCGGAGGCTGTTGCTCCGCAATCCGAACCGGTTCAGCAGAACGAGGAAAGAATTGAACTGGATGTGGTTCAGGAGATTGGGGAGAGACTTGAGCAGAATGGGGTTCAGCATAATGTGGAGAAAAATGAACCGAATATGGTTCAGGCAGAACCGTTCGACTGGGAGGCGGAGCTGAGCCGTAGCGAAGAACTGCACGATCAGCGCGCCACGCTGGCTGAATGGGCGGAGCAGCTCCATGCCTATCGCGAGCGGAAGACCAAAGGCATATATGCGGATACTCCTTCGGCCTGCTTCGTGTTCAAGGGAGGCGCCGAGTCGGGAAGATCATCACTGGCTCATTGGCTGGCCGGGCTGTATAAGCATTATGGTATCGTAGCCCGCGGACATGTCGTAAATACGGAGCTGCAGAACGTACGGTCGGTGCAGGAGCTTCATGATCAGCTGCAGAACAGTCTGCAGCAAGCGGAGGGCGGATTGCTTGTCGTCCGTATTCATGAACTGTGCTCGGCCCCCGAGCGGGTACAAGCGGAGCGGGCGGTGGCGGATGCGCTGATGAAGGCGACGGATAAGATGAATGCGGACAAGGTCATCGTCATTGAAGGGCCGGAAGAAGAAGTGAAGGCATTCCTCGATGTCAGCTCGGTGCTGCGTATGCGGTTTTCCAAGCAAATCGATTTGAATCGGATTCCCGCCGAAAAGGCTTAACAATCGCATTCTGCGAAAAGAGGAATGAAGAGCCGTTGAGGATAACTGATAATGCAGCCGTTGGCGGAGCCTATTCATATATGTCTAGCAACGGGACGGCATGGTCCAAACGTACTTTCCGTCCAAGGGATGAACTTGCAAAAGGTGATCTGGACCGGGACCGATCTGCCTGGCTCAGGGGAAGACGGATTGCTGGCAAGGATCAAGCCAAAGAAAAAGTGAGCCTTGCTTCCTGCGCGCCAGCATGCTGCCATAAGATGCCTGCCGTCTGCTCATCATCGGCGGGCGGGCGTCTTATGCTTCAAACGCTTGATATTCGCTTCCTAATCTTGTATGATAAGGGTACCTTATAGGAATGGGGAGCTTTTGATGTCGGTGTTTTGTTCTTAACCAACCCAATTGGATAGCGTGAATTCCATCGTGTCCATGTCGCAACAGAGCCGAACTGTGGCGTCTGTTTGTGATGCGCGAATGGAATGTCTCACACGTGTTAAGAACAAAGGCCATCCACGTTGAATTCCATCGATTGCGATCAGCCGTGCTCTTGAGCGCGGCTTTTGTTGTGCACGGACCAGCCGCCGGCTTGCCCAGGATCCGGGAACGATCCTGGGCAGGGCGGCGGCCCGGGCGCGGTGCAGCCTGCAGGGACGACGCCTGCAACTGGGCGACAGGCTGGAAGTCCTGCCGCATCCGGCAGATTCCGCATGCTCGGGCGAGGCGCATTCCGTTGAGCAGGCTGCCGACCAGCAACGATCGCTACGAAGATGACAGGGCAGAAGATGGACGTATGTTCATGTTCTGCCCTTTTTGGCGTTGAAGCTGTCATGGCCTTGTTCTATCTTATTAATAGATGAAACGAGGTAGAATTTTCCATGAAAACCCTATTCGATACAGTCCATGAAAACATACGCCTGGATGAAGGCCCGCATGTCATTGAGCAAATGCTTATCGCCTGTTATGTGAAGCCGGGCATTGCGACGAAAGAATTGGCCCGGCACACGCTGCTGCCGGTTCCGCTTGCGACGGCCGTCAAGAAGGAGCTTATCCGCGCCGGCCTGCTCCGGCAGGAAAGGGGAGTGCGCTGCACGCCTGCAGGCGCTGCCTGGGTCGAGCAGGAATGGGATTATGACGGACTCGATATCGCCATGTACCATGCCTTGCTGAAGGGCGATAAAGCTTGGCGGACGGTGCTGGCCGACTGGTGGAATGATTGGAGCGGCATTTATGAAGCCCGGCCGCAAGCGGATGTGCAGATCGATCAATCGAAATGCACGATGGAGACCAGTCTGAAGCGGGCGATTCTCTGCTTGCGCGAGCACGCGCTGATCGGTAAGCGGGTGCTCTGCATCGGCGACGACGATCTGGTCAGCATCTCGCTCGCACTGCTTCTGAAGCGGCTGTTCCCGGGGAGAAGCAGTCTGAGGGCCGGGATTCATGTCGTCGATATTGACGAGCGCTTCCTAGACTATATTCGAGATGTCGCGATGCGGGAGCAGCTGCCGATTCTATGCCACCATGCGGATTTGCGGCAGCCGCTGCCGGAGGAGCTGCACGGCCGCTTTGATTGCTTTTTCACGGATCCGCCATATACGATGCAGGGCATGAGCTTGTTCCTGTCCAGAGGCATCAGCGCCCTCAAGCGGAGAAAAGGGCTTCCCATGTTCCTGTCGTTCGCGCACAAGCCGCCCGGCTTCACGCTGGCGATGCAGCAGGAGTTCATCCGCATGGGGTTGATGGTGCAGGAGATTATCCCGCATTTCAATGAATATGAAGGGGCGCAAATGATTGGCGGCCAGGGGCAAATGATTGTGCTGAAGTCGACGGAGCAGACCGCTCCGGGCCAGGAGGAACGCTACGAAGGTGCGATATATACCGGCGAATTCCGGCGGACGGAGCGCGTGTACCGCTGCAAGCAATGCCTTGGTACGGTTAGGGTCGGTCAGAACTTGGAGATCGGCACGATTGAACAGTTGAAGCAGCGCGGCTGCTCCCGCTGCGGGGGCTTCATCTTCGAGCTTGTGGAAAAAAAGCAGAACGGCGAGACAGGGGATTCCGTACCGTCCGTGGCCAATGAGCGGCAACACGGATAGTTGAACGCAATGAAAAGAAAAGAACACCGGCCTCCCCGAGGAGGCCGGTGTTCCCTATGCAGGCTCACGCGCGGACGGTTTCCCGCTTCCGGGCAGAGCACGGATGGTCCGGCAGCGAACCGGCGCCGGACAGGGCAGTACACTCCCGGAACGCGAAGTGCCTGCACCCTTGACAGCGCGCCGGACTGATGCGCGTCAAGGCGAAGTCGATGGCAGCGCCCGTCCGATCGAAGAAATGCTCGGCCCCGATGCAATCGGCCAGTCCGGTCCGGGACAGCAGCGTTCGCGGCTGGTCATGGATGCCGGTCACCAGCACGATGCCGCCTTGGCGCTGCACGCGGCCGACGAGAGCCGACAGATTCGATTCGGCGGTCGTATCCATGTACGGGACGCGGCCCATGCGCAGAATCAGCACGAGCGGGGTGTCTGCGGACTGATCGGCCAGCGACTGCTCGAATGACTGGGCCGCTCCGAAGAATAGCGGCCCTTCGACCGTGAACATGCTGATTTGCGGGCAATGGCGGCCGTCTTTCACGATCCGGGAAGAGACCTTGGCCTTCCGGTCGGCCGGATCGGGCAGTACCTTGGCGACCTTGACGCCTTCGCTCATCCGCTTCACGAACAGAACGACGGCCAGCACGAGCCCGGCCTGCACCGCCACCGTCAGATTGAAGAAGACGGTCAGCAGAAAGGTGACGGTCAAAATAATCGAATCGGCGGTCCGTGTCCGCAAAATATGCAGAAAAGCTTTGCGCTCGCTCATGTTCCAGGCGACGACCATCAGAATCGGCGCCATGGCGGCAAGCGGAATATTCGAGGCGTACGGCGCGAAGAACAGCAGCACCAGCAGCACGACAAGCGCATGCACGACCCCGGACACGGGAGATACGGCTCCGTTCCGGATATTGGTCGCCGTCCGGGCGATCGCTCCGGTCGCGGGTATGCCGCCGAACAGCGGCGTGACCATGTTGGCGATTCCTTGACCGACGAGTTCGCGGTTGCTTTTGTGCCGATCGCCCGTCATGCCGTCGGCGACGACGGCGGACAGGAGCGATTCGATGCCGCCGAGCATCGCGATGACGAAGGCGGGCTGCAGCAGATGGACGATGCGATCCCAGCTGATTGCCGGCACCCGGAATTCGGGCAAGCCGGCCGGAATGTCGCCGAAGGTCGAGCCGATCGTGGCGACCTGGCCCGGGAAGAACCAGGCGGCAGCCAAGCTGGAGATGAGCAGGCCAATCAGCGATCCCGGAATCCGGGGCAGCCATCTTGGTGTGATCAACAGGACGGCAAGACAGAGGGCGGCGGTCAATACGCTGTATAGGTTGAGCGACGGCAGCTGCAGGACAAGGGCGCGCATGTCTGCGATGAAGCCGCCCTGCTTGTCAACGTGCACACCGAGGAAATCCGCGATCTGCCCCGTAAAGATGATGACGGCGATCCCGGAGGTGAATCCGATTGTGACCGGCCGCGGGATGAAGCGGATGACGGCTCCGAAGCGGAGCAGACCCATCAGCAAGAGCATGACCCCGGCCATGAAGCCGGCGATGAGCAGATTTTCGTAGCCATACTGCAGGACGATGGCGAACAAAATCGGAATGAACGCGCCCGTCGGCCCCCCGATCTGGAAGCGCGAACCGCCCAGCAGCGAAATGAGCAGGCCCGCGACGATCGTCGTATAGAGCCCGTACTCCGGCTTGACGCCCGAAGCAATGGCAAACGCCATCCCTAATGGAATGGCGACAATGCCGACAATGCTCCCGGAAATCATATCTTTCTTCAGTGCCTGCACGGTATATCCGGCATAACGTCCGCGCAACAACGGTTTCATTCACTTTCCCCACCATTTCTAAATATCTGATTATTTGAATATACAAAAAATCATATATATCATTTCCGCTTCTGTCAAAGCCGGTGTAGCGCCGTGTATGGCGGCCAGAAAGGGAAAAGAGAGGAAACCCGAGTCCGTTACTCGAATCCCTCTCTTTTATGAAGATTCTTGCTTTTTGATGTTTTGCAGCATCGAAATCGAGTTGACAAGATGATTGTCGAAGATGCGCTTTGCCACCTGAAGCAGATCCTTAATCATCGGATCGCGCAGAGAATAAATAACCGAGGTTCCGTCCTTGACGCCGTAGACGACGTTCTTGCCGCGCAGGACGGCCAATTGCTGCGAGACGGCCGAACCCTCGATGCCAAGGATCGACTGGATTTCGTTCACCGTCTTGTCGCCTTCGCACAGAACCTCCAATATTTTGATTCTCAAGGGGTGTGCCAGCGCTTTGAAAAACTCGGCTTTGAACTGTTGAATGTCCGGATACATGGCGTACTCCCTTTGTCATAGAAAGAGTAGATATAGAATAGTGTACCACAAAACGGACGCTTCTGGAAAAGAAGCATGGAGACCGATGCGATGGTGCCTCGGTCTCATCAGGATGAGAGCGGCGGGGAATCATGGCCCTCTGCCGCCGCATGTTTCTTCTTCAGAATGAACCCGGTGCTCGCCGAGAGCAAGTACATCGTCCCTCCAACGATATATACCGCCTGCGGGCCCCACATATCGGCCACTGTTCCGGCGAATAGCACCGACACCCCGAACAGAACATAGTTGATCGTGCTCTGCGCCGCGAACACATTCGGCTGCTCGGCGAGCGGAGTGTATTGCTGGACATAGGTCCGCTGGGCGATATCGCGCAGCTGGTAGAACGGGCCCATCAGCAGGACGATGGCCAGGGCGATGAAGGCCTGCGTATTGAACGCGTAGCCGTAGGCGAACAGGCTCACGCCGAAGGAACCGACAATAATGGTGCTCACGAGATGGCGGTGGATGAGGGCCGACAGCTTGAGCGTAATCAGCCCGCCGATAATGGTGCCTGCATAGTAGGCGGCATTGATATAGCCCCACCACGCTTCATCCTTCTGCAGCACTTCCTGCGCAAATACGAGCGTGACGCCTCCAATCCAGATGCCGCCCGCGATTCCTTCGACGATATCCATCCACGTAATGATCCGCATCTGCGGATGCGTGAACAGAAAGGTCCAGCCGGCCAGCATGGAGCGGGATCCTTTCTCCTTCCGTTCAACCTGTTCCTTATGAGACAGGCGGACGAGGAAGAGGCAGCCGAGGAGCAGCAGCCCGGAGGACAACTGCAGCACGAGCGAATGGCCGAGCTTGGCGACAAGAATGCCGCCGGCGGTCCAGCCGAGCAGCGACAGCATCTGCATGCTGGTCGAGACGAGGCTGTTGGCCTGCACGCGCTTGTCCTCGTCGACGAGGCGCGGATAGAGCGCATTGGCCGCGGCGGATGCGCATCCTTCGACATAGCCGATAAGCACGATGCCGCCGAACGCATAGCCGAGAAACGCCGACGTCGGCAGCATCGCTGACAGGGGCGCCAGAGAGAAGGCCACAAGCGCGGACAGCGCGCATTGGAGCAGCAGGAACAGCCGTGTCACGTTAGCAACCGTCAGCTTCGTATACCAGAACGGCAGCGAGAAGCTGCTCGACAGCACGGCGATGGAGCGGACGAAGGAGACCGCTCCGGCGAAGGCCGCCGACCCGGTCAGTTGGTATACGGCGGCGATCAATGTCATCATATAGAGCGATCCGGCCAGATTGGCGAATGATCGGCTTGATAATAACGAATAAAAGGAACGATTCAAGCAAACACCTCATTGCATCGGCGGTTCGCGTGGAAGACGGGGACCGGTCTTGGCGAATAACGCGTTAAAGTAATTTTTTCCTATTATACCATGTCGGAATAAGTATGCTACTTATTTTTTTGTAATAATTATTCTACTTTACTGGCCTGCCTCAGTTTTTTCTGCGAACTGTCTTTCCTTTATTCGATGTTCCTGATATATTAAACCATAAATCATAATATATCTTTGAAAAAAAATTTCAGAATGCGTTTGCTTGAAGCAATCAGATCATCTGAACAGTATGCCTGCTCGAGGACATCACCAACAGGAGGGAAATACGATGATATTGAACGAAGTGCGGCAAGAGATGCTTCGGCTGCTTGGCCCGGAACGGTTCCGCGACGATATGGAAGCGCTTATCACGCATTCGTATGATGCGACACCGATGCTTCAGACGCTGCCGGATGCGGTCGTCTACCCGGAATCAACGCAGGACGTGCAGCATATTCTCCGGCTGGCGAATGAGCACCGCATTCCGATTGTCCCGCGGGGAGCGGCCAGCAATCTCTGCGGCGGCACGGTGCCGGTATCCGGAGGCATCGTCGTGGCGATGACCCGCATGAACAAGCTGCTGGAGCTCGATACCGACAATCTTACGGCCACGTTCCAGCCGGGGCTGAATACGAAGCAGTTCCACCGCGAGGCTGAGAAGAAGGGGCTGTTCTATCCGCCCGATCCGAGCAGCATGGTGATCTCGACCTTGGGCGGCAACATTATGGAGGGCGCCGGCGGATTGCGCGGCTTGAAGTACGGCACGACCAAGGACTATGTCATCGGTCTGGAGGCGGTTCTTCCTTCCGGTGAGGTCATCCGGACGGGCGGCAAGCTGTACAAGGACGTTGCCGGCTACGACTTGACGAAGCTGCTCGTCGGGTCCGAAGGGACGCTCGCCATCGTAACGGAGGCGACGGTGAAGCTCATCCCTGCGCCCAAAGTGAGACAGACGATGCTGGTTGCTTTTGAAGACATTTACGCAGCCGCGCGCTCCGTCTCGGGGATTGTGGGCGCCGGCATCATTCCCGCGACGCTGGAGTTCATGGATCAGCCGACGATACGGGTCGTGGAGGAATACAATCATATCGGCCTGCCGACCGATATGGAAGCGGTGCTCTTGATCGAGCAGGACGGGCAGGAGCCGCTTGGCGTCGGGAAGGATATGGACGCCATCGCCTCGATATGCCGGGAGGAAGGGGCGGCCCGCATCGATATGGCGCAGGATGAGCATGAGGCGGAGCAGCTGATGAAGGCGAGGCGCAGCGCACTATCGACCTTGGCGCGCATCCGGCCGACGACGATATTGGAGGATGCGACGGTTCCCCGTTCCCGCATCGCGGATATGGTCTTGGCCATTAACCGGATTGCGGCCCAATACGAGTTGAATATTTGCACCTTCGGCCATGCCGGGGACGGGAATCTGCATCCAACCTGTACGACGGATGCGAGAGACAGCGCGGAGATCGAACGGGTGGAGCAGGCGTTCGCCGATATTTTCGAGGAGGCGATCCGGCTCGGCGGCACCATCACCGGCGAGCACGGCGTCGGCACGGTCAAGGCGCCTTATCTGGAATGGAAGGTCGGGGAGGCCGGCATCGCCGTCATGAAAGGGATCAAGCAGGCGTTCGACCCGAACGGCATCATGAATCCGGGCAAAATCTTCGCCAAGCCCGCACGCAAAAGGCTGGTGATTACGCGATGAGCTGCGGCAGCATGACCAACAGCGAGAACGGCCTGCAGGACAAGGAACGCGGTCAGCGTCAGCCGGGCGCGCTGCAGCGGCAGCTGGTCCAGACGCTCGATTACGAGCAGCTGATGAACTGCATGCGCTGCGGATTTTGCCAGCCGTCTTGCCCGACGTTCCGGGAGACCGGCCTGGAAGCCGCTTCTCCGCGCGGGCGCATCGCCCTCATGAAGGCGGTGGCGGACGGGCTGATGGAGCCGGACGCGGCCTTCAAGCAGCAGATGGATCTGTGTCTGGGCTGCCGTGCTTGCGAGCCGGTATGCCCCTCCGATGTCAAATACGGCCAACTGTTGGAGCAGACGCGGGAAGTCTTGTTCGAGCATACGGAGCCGCAGCCCGGATCGGTACCGCTGCGCCGGCTGCATAAGCTGGCGAAGCCTGTCTTCAAGCGCCATCGCCGCTTGCGGCTGATGAGCACGATATTGCAAGCGTATCAGCGCTCCGGTCTGCAGCGGCTGGCACGGCGGGGCCGGATGCTGCGATGGCTTCCGCAGCATATGCAGACGATGGAGCGGATTATGCCCCAGGCCGACAGCCGCGGCGTCGTGAAGCGGGCCGGCGGGCACCGGTTCCCTGCGAAGGGGGAACGCATCGGCACGGTCGGGCTGTTCCGCGGCTGCATTATGGATGTGCTGTTCACGGAGACGAATGTCAATACGGTGCGTCTGTTGACGGAGGCCGGCTACGATGTCGTCATTCCGGAGGAGCAGTCCTGCTGCGGCGCCTTGTTCTCCCATAGCGGCGACCGGAAGACGGCGCGAGAGTTCGCCTTGCAGAATGTGAAGGCGTTCCGGGAAGCGGACGTGGATTACATCGCCTCCAATGCGGGGGGCTGCGGGGCGACGCTGATCGAGTATGATCATCTATTGGCGGAGGAAGCGGAATGGGCCGAACCGGCGCGACAATTTTGCAAGCAAGTGAAGGATATTAGCGAGCTGCTGCTGCGCTCGGGCCGTTGGAACGAACTGGCGGATCCGGCCAAGCGATCACCGGATGCGGATTCGCGCCGCTCCGTCACGGTCACCTATCAAGATTCATGCCATCTCCGCAATGTGATGCGGTCCGGCGACAGTCCGCGCCGCTTGCTGCGCATGATGCCGAATACGAAGTTCGTGGAGCTGGAAGGGGCGGAGATCTGCTGCGGTTCGGCAGGCATTTATAATCTGGTGCAGCCGCAGATGGCGAACGATATTCTCGACGCGCGAATGGACGCGGTGGACAATACGCAGGCTTCCGTCATCTTGACGAGCAACCCGGGCTGTCTGCTGCAGATGAAGGCGGGAGTGGAACGGGAGCAAGCGCATGACCGGATTCAAGTTATGCATATTGTCGATTATTTTGCGGAAAAAGTGTTGAAATAATATTTCATACTAAATACAGGCAGGAGGAATGGACGTGAATGTCATTCCATTGCAGGCCGAGTGGCTGGTTCCGATGCTTGACTTATGGAACCGGGAGTTGGGCGAGCATTTTCCGATGCGGGAAGAGCTGCTTCGGCACAATACGTTGCAAGATGTCAATGTCTATGCACCGGGTTCATGGCTGGCTCATGGACCGGATGGAACGCTGCTCGGCTTCGTCATAGCGAAGACGTGGCAGGAAGAAGAACGCGGCATGAAGCTGGGGGAAGGCGGGGGCTGGATTCAGGCGCTGGTCGTTCGTTCCGAGGCGAGGGGCCGCGGGCTGGGAAGCCGGCTGCTTGCGCTGGCGGAAGAAGCGTTGCAATCGGCCGGCGTGGACAAAGTCTTTATGGGACGGGATCCGTGGCATTATTTCCCCGGAGTTCCGACAGCGCTCGCATCGGCCCGCCCATGGCTGGAGCGGAGAGGCTACCGCTTTTTATATGAAGTGCATGATCTGTATGCAAGCGTCAAGAATGAACCCGCCGTCCGTCCGGCCTATTCTGGGGGCGCGCAGGCGAGACTGCTGCAATGTAGCGATCGGGAAGAAATGCTGCGTTTTTTCCGCAGATGCTTCCCTGGACGCTGGTATTATGAGGCGCAGTGCTATTGGGAACGCGGAGGGCAAGGCCGGGAATTCCTCGGCCTGTTCACAGAGAGCGGAGAGATGATCGGCTTCTGCCGCGTCAACGATGAAGCTTCCCCGTATATCGCCCAGAATACGTACTGGGCTCCGCTCGTCCCGGAGCCGCTCGGCGGGATCGGTCCGCTCGGCGTGGACAGCCGTTATCGCGGCAAAGGCTACGGGCTGGCCTTGGTAGAGGAAGGCATCGCGGAATTGCAGGCGCGCGGGATGAAGCATCTCGTCATCGACTGGACAGAGCTCGTCGAGTTTTACGCCAAGCTTGGCTTTCAGCCGTGGAAGAGCTACGATCTGATGGCGAAGTCGTGGAGCGAGGATTCGTAGGGCCGTGCGCTCTTGCCGGAACAGGGAGAAGCAGTGGCCAACATAGGAGCGCCCCGGGCGATGCATTGCAGATGCCTGGGCGTATGGTGGACGGGCGGGCCCGGGGGCGGCCCGTCCATTTGCCGCTGCTGCGCCATGCCGGTCAGATACCGATGGCGTTCGGCCGTGCCGCAAGGTAAGATAGAGACATCAGGATACGATATCAGGCATGGACAAGCATCCGAGAACGTGTCCGAGCGGAATGAAAGGGGGAACCACCCATGTTTGCTTCGCCGACGAAAGGCGGCCTGATCATGCTGTCCGATATGCTGGGCAAGCTGCCTCCGTCCGAGAAGAAAATCGCGTCGTATATTTTGGCGCATCCCGAAGAAGCGATCTCGCTGACCGCTTCCGAGCTGGGAGAGAAATGCCATGCCAGCAGCGCTGCCGTCATCCGCTTATGCAAATCGCTGAAGTTAAAGGGCTTTCAGGAATTGAAGCTGCGCATTGTCGGAGATTTGAATAAGTCGGAGAGCGAAGGGTACCGCGACATCAAGCCGAATGAGCAGGTTGACACGGTATTGGCGACCGTGACGAACAACAGCATTCAGGCGCTGCGGGAGACATCGGAGATTGTGAACCTTCACGATATGGCTGCGGTGGCCGAGCTGTTGATCCGGGCACGGAACATCCATTTTTTCGGCGTGGGGGCATCGTCGATAATCGGCATGGATGCGCAGCAGAAATTTCTCCGGATTAACAAGCCGGCCACCGCGTTTACGGATCTGCATGTGGCTGCAATGAATATTGCGAACATGACGGAGGAGGATGTCGTATTTGGCATTTCCTATTCCGGAGAGACCTTGGAAGTGGTCGACCTGCTGAAGCTGGCCAATGCGAAGGGCTGCCAGACGGTCAGCCTGACCCACTACGGAGATTCGCCGGTCGCCGCGGAAGCGGGCATCAACCTGTACATCTCGGCGACGAAGGAAGCGACGTTCCGGAGCGCCGCGACGTCTTCCCGGCTTGCCCAGTTACACATCATCGATGTGCTGTTCATGTGCGTCGCCTCTCATCAATATGACGAGACCGTGCAATACTTGGATCAGACGCGGGAAGCGATTCGCTTCATCAAGGACCGGCACGGTTAAGAGTTGGACAACCTGATACTCCGGGCAACGGCCCCTCCCGTGACTTCATGCCGCAGGAGGGGCTTCGCGCTCCGAGGCTTCCGCACCGCCGCCGCCCGCCTGCATATAATGTAATCCGCCCAGATGATGTTGGCGGCAGGCAGAACACGGCAAGGAGGGAACCCGAATGATGGATCGGCCGTCGTTGATGAAGCGAAGAGACGAAAGGGCGAGCGCTTATACGCACGGCATCGGAATGGTATGCAGTCTCGGCGCGTTGGCTCTGCTGGTGGAGGCGGGGATAAGCCATGGGACGGTATGGCATATCGTCAGCGCGGGCGTGTATGGGCTGACGCTCGTGATGATGTTCGCGATATCGACGATCATGCACAGCACCCCCGAAGGGGAGCGCAAGGCATGGCTGACGATGGCGGATCATATGTCCATTTATGTATTCATTGGCGGGAACTACACGCCGTTTCTGCTTGTGTACATGCGGAATGAATTCGGCTGGAAGCTGCTCGGGGCCATCTGGGGGACGGCGATTGCCGGCATTATAGTGAAGCGATACTATACGGGGCGGTACATGTGGATCTCGACGATCGGTTATCTCGCGATGGGCTGGCTCATTGTCGCGGCCTGGCCGGAGTTGTCCGCCGTGCTGTCACCGGCGGGTCTTGTCCTGCTCGTATGCGGAGGCATCAGCTACTCGGCGGGCATCGTATTCTTCGTATGGGAAAAGCTTGCGTATCACCATGCGATCTGGCATCTGTTCGTGCTGGCGGGGGCGGGACTGCATTTCGTATGCATTTACCGCTATGTCCTGCTCGGCTGACAGCACGCAGTTTTTAGGAAGGAGGGACGCCATGCCACGCAGGAATGCGGCCGGCATGACGCCTCTCTTCATGGCGAATAATATTACAATTACAGATGGCGCTCGGCGTAAATGCGCATGGCGTCGCGCAGCGTCTCCGCCAGAGCGGGATGGAATCGGTCGTACAGCTTGCGGAAATCGGCGTGGTCCACGTACAATTCGCCCAGGCCGGCATAGACCTCTCGCGTTGGGGTGTAGAAGCGGCTCACCCATTGGAAGTGCTCGGCGATAACCTCCTGAATCGGGTCGCTTTCCGGTGGGAAGCCCTCCCGAATGAGAGACGCTATTCGATCGTGAATGCGCTCGGACTCCTGCTGCACTTCCTGCCAGTCGCTGCGCGACCAGGCGTTGGAGCGCGCTTCGCTCTCCCGGATATGGCGTTCAGCGCCCGCTCCGTATCTTTCCTTCAATTCCTCTACATACTTCTCCTGCTTGCTTCGGTCAAATCCGTCGAACCATTGCTCTGCGTTCATGACTTGTTCTCCTTTCGTGTCGTCCATCGTGCGATCCAGCGTGGCCACCAGTCGCTGAAGCCGCTCGATTCGTTCGGTCAGCAGCTGGCGGTGCTGCTGGAGTGCTGCCCTCTGATCGAAGGTATCCGACTGCATCAGCCCCTGAATGTCCGTCAAGGGGAGATCCAGCTCCCGAAAAAACAAAATATGCTGCAGCTGCCGCAGCTGATCGTCTTCGTAATAGCGGTAGCCATTCTCTCCGACATAGGCCGGCTTCAGCAATCCGATCTGATCGTAATACCGCAATGTCCGGATAGTGACGCCGGATAGCTTCGATACATCGTTTACGGTGTAGGCCATCGATTCATCGCCCCCTTCATGCCTCTGCTTCGAGTTCAAGTGTTCAAGCAACCTTCTTGGTGCTGAAAACCCGCCTTTTTGAACACGCCCATTATAAAGGGTGACGTAACGTTACGGTCAATATGCAAAAAAAGAAATGTGCGAATGTTAAGGTTGATCCCTTGACATGGTGGTCGGTTTCGGATATGATTAGGAACGTTGATGGGCTGTAAAGGTTTTTTCCTTGACGAAAGGAGTGGCCCGGATGAACGAGGAACATGTTCTGGAGAAGACGAACCGCGTCAATATGCTGTTCGATTTCTATGAACCTCTCTTGACGGAGAAGCAGCAGACGTTCCTGAAATGTTATTTTCAAGATGATTTTTCATTAGGCGAGATCGCCGCTGAATTCGGCATTAGCCGCCAGGCGGTGTATGAACATATTAAGCGGGCGGAACAGACGCTCGGCTCCTATGAGAGCAAGCTCGGATTGGTAGCGAAGTACGAACGCCGGAAGCAGCTGCTGGATGCGCTGCGCGACGAATTGAATGAGATAATGGGTATGCCCGACCCGCAGCGTGCGGAACTGCAGAAGATTATCCGTGAACTGCAGGCGTTGGATTAAGGGAACGGGGTGAATAGGAATGGCATTTGAAGGACTAACGAGCCGGCTGCAGAATGTATTCGGCAAGCTGCGCGGCAAGGGAAAAGTAACCGAAGACGACGTCAACGAAGCGATGCGCGAGGTGCGCCTCGCGCTGCTGGAGGCCGATGTCAACTTCAAGGTCGTCAAGGAATTCATCAATAAGGTGAAGGAGAAGGCCGTCGGCCAGGAAGTGATGAAGAGCTTCACGCCGGGCATGGTCATCGTTGACATCGTCAACAAGGAACTGACCGAGCTGATGGGCGGAACGGCGGCCAAGCTGGCCAAGGCGAACAAGCCGCCGACGGTCATCATGATGGCCGGCTTGCAAGGCGCCGGGAAGACGACGACGTCCGGGAAGCTGGCGAAGCTGCTGCAGAAGCAGAACCATAAGCCGCTGCTGGTCGCGGCCGACATTTATCGGCCAGCCGCCATCAAGCAGCTGGAGGTGCTGGGCGCGCAGATTAATGTGCCGGTCTTCTCCCTGGGGGATCAGGTCAGCCCGGTAGAGATTGCGCGCCAGGCGATGGAGCATGCGCGCGCCAACCACCTCGACTATGTGATCGTCGATACGGCGGGCCGCTTGCATATCGATGAAGCGCTGATGGAGGAACTTAAGCAGATTCACGAGACGGTGAATCCGGACGAAGTTCTGCTCGTCGTCGATGCGATGACCGGTCAGGATGCGGTCAATGTCGCGGAGAGCTTTAACCAGCAGCTGGCGCTTACCGGCGTCGTGCTGACGAAGCTGGATGGCGATACGCGCGGCGGCGCGGCGCTGTCGGTCAAGGCCGTGACAGGCTGTCCAATCAAGTTCGCCGCTCTTGGCGAGAAGATCGATGCGCTTGAGCCGTTCCATCCGGAGCGGATGGCGTCCCGGATTCTCGGTATGGGGGACATGCTGTCACTCATCGAGAAGGCGCAGGCGAACATCGATGCGGACAAGGCGAAGGAAATGGAGATGAAAATGCGCAATGCCGCATTTACGTTCGACGATTTCCTGGAGCAGATGCAGCAGGTGAAGCAGCTCGGGCCAATCGATCAGATTTTGGACATGATTCCGGGCATGAACAAGATGAAGCAGACGGCCAATCTGAAGGTGGATGAACGCCAGATGGGCCGGATCGAGGCGATTGTGCGCTCGATGACGAATGAGGAGCGGCAAGATCCCGATCTTATCAATCATAGCCGCCGCAAGCGGATCGCTGCTGGCAGCGGAACCTCGCTGGCCGACGTCAACCGGCTGATTAAGCAGTTCGACGAGATGCGCCGGATGATGAAGCAGTTCACCGAGATGATGGGGCCGAAGGGTCCGAAGATGATGAAGAATTTGAAGAGCAAGGCCGGCAAAGGAATGAGATTTCCTTTCCGCTGATGCATAGGGCCGGTTCCCCATAACGAACCGAATTCCGTTAAGGAGGTGAAAGTCGTGGCAGTACGTATCCGTCTGAAACGTATCGGTGCTCATAAAGCTCCGTTCTATCGTGTCGTTGTATCTGACTCCCGCTCTCCGCGTGATGGTCGATTCATCGAGGAAATCGGTTACTACAATCCGGTAGCTCAACCGGCAGTCGTTAACATCGACGAAGAAAAAGCGTTGAAATGGCTGCAAACAGGGGCACAAGCTTCTGACACCGTTCGCAACTTGCTTAGCCAAGCTGGCGTCATGAAGAAGTTCCATGAGCAAAAATACCAGAAGTAATCTAACCGTTCGGAGGGTCGCGAATGGAAGAGTTAGTGTATGTTATCGCACGCGCTTTGGTCGATCATCCGGAGGAGGTCCGTGTGAAGGCCGTGGAGAAAGACCATATCATCGTGTATGAGCTTCACGTCCATCCTGACGATGTCGGGAAGGTTATTGGGAAGCAAGGTCGCATTGCCAAGGCGCTTCGCACGGTCGTCACATCGGCAGCCGTTACGATTCCAAAACGGGTTGCCGTAGACATTATTTCTTAATCATGACGAAACGGGTTAGGATGAGATCCTAACCCTTTTTCGTATAGATGAAGCAATTGTGATACACTTATAATGCTTGTTGCACTACCTTTAGGGAAGACCCGTAATAGCAGGAGGATCGAGACGTTATGTCTGAACAATTGTATACCGTCGGCAAGCTGGTCAATACCCACGGCATTCGCGGCGATGTCAAAATAGTGGCGAGCACTGACTTCCCGGAAGAGCGCTTCGCTTCGGGCAGCGAGCTGATTCTGCAGCACCCGGAGACAAAGGAGTCGCTCTTAGTCACCGTGGAACGCGCGCGGCCGCAGAAAAATGTCTACATTGTAAAATTCAAAAATTTCGACAACATCAATGACGTGGAACGCTATAAGGGCTGGATTCTCTATGTTACTGCCGAACAGCAGAAGGAACTGCCGGAGGATGAATACTACTATCATGAGATTATCGGCTGCCGCGTCGTAACTGATGAAGAGGAAGAACTGGGCGTCATTAGCGAAATTCTGGCGCCGGGCGCGAATGATGTCTGGGTCGTCAAGCCTGCGAAGGGCAAGCCGATTCTGCTTCCAGCCATTCCGGATGTCATCCTCGACGTTGATATTCCCGGCAAGCTGGTGAAGGTCCATCTGATGGAGGGGCTTCTGTAATGCGCATCGATGTATTGACGATCTTCCCGGAGATGTGTGAGGGCGTGTTCCGCTCCAGCATATTGGGGAAGGCGCAGGAAAAAGGGCTCGTCACCTTGAATGCGGTCAATTTCCGGGACTATTCCGGGAACAAGCATCAGACCGTGGACGATTATCCATACGGAGGCGGCGGGGGCATGGTGCTCAAGCCGGAGCCGATCTTCGCGGCCGTCGAAGCCGTGATTGCGCAGGCAGAGGCGGAGCGGACGCGGCTTCCGCAGGAAGGGCAAGCCCCAGCGGCGGACGATTCGGATGTCCCGAATGTTCCCCATGGTTCGGACGGGCTGAATGGCCCGAACCGTCTGGAACGGAAGCGGCCGCGGGTCATCTTGATGTGCCCGCAGGGCGAGCCGTTCACCCAGGCCAAGGCGGAGGAGCTGGCGCAGGAATCGCATCTCATCTTGGTCTGCGGCCATTATGAAGGCTACGATGAGCGAATCCGCGAGCACCTCGTTACCGATGAGCTGTCGATCGGCGATTATGTGCTGACCGGCGGCGAGCTGCCGGCGATGGTCGTGACCGACTCGGTCGTGCGCCTCCTGCCGGGCGTGTTGGGCAATGAATCTTCGGCGGTGACCGATTCATTCAGCACCGGCCTGCTGGAATATCCGCACTATACGCGGCCGGCCGATTTCCGCGGCTGGACGGTGCCGGATGTGCTGTTGAGCGGCCACCATGCGAAGGTGAAGCAGTGGCGCAAAGAGCAGTCCCTGCGGCGCACCGTGGAACGGCGTCCGGATCTGCTCGAGTCCATCGAGCTCAATGAGGCGGATCGTAAGCTGCTGGAGCGTATCATCACGGAGCGCCAAGCGGATGAAGCGAATAAGGAATAGCGCAGAAGAGCACTTCCCCGGGATGTGCTCTTTTTGCAATAATATTCGATTCACAGAAGTGAGAGCATGCAGGAAAAGCCCGTGAACCAAGGCAGGTATGCCATAGTTCATGGGCTTAGGTGTGGGAGTAACTTGCGGCTCGTCCGCGTCAAGCTGCGAACATCTTCAGCAGATCAATCAACGGAGGAATAATGGCGCCAATGAATTCCAATACTGCGATGAATATTGTCATATCAATCACTCCCTGATATGATTTCCAAGAAACTGTAACGTCCCTTGTACTAACTATATCGGCAAACTGTCTCTATTTTTGAACAATTGTTACGGAAAAAATGAAAAAAATTGCGTTGTGGAGATACTCGACTGGAGAAGAGCATCCGGATATTTCGATGGATAGAGGTTGCCTAAGCGATTAATGTTACTGCTATTACCGGAAGGTGACTTCATTGCCGCCTCCACTTCGCCCGACAATACGTATACGCTGAAGGCCTATCTCGTCAATGCGGGAGGGGCTACCGGAGGCTTTGCCATTCGCGGCGAATTATTGAACAATAAAAAAGGAAGCCGCAAAAATATTTATTGGGATTATCACATCGAAAAGGCAAATATGCGATGGCTCGATGACACTCATCTTGTCATCAACGGGAAGACATTGAATGTCAAAAAAGAAACCTACGATTTCAGAAAATACAGAAATCAAACTCCCAAGTAATTACATAACGCAAAACAACAAACAGACCGCTGGATAACGCCTCCAGCGGTCTTCTCTTACTCGGCATCCATCAGCGTCAGCTCGATGACGGTATCGATGTCGTCCGGGAGTTGGGCTGTCGGAATATTGATGAACAGATAATCCGGATAGTCGACCGCATTCCACGGCGTCTGAATGTTGACCTCGGCTCCGTCCGCCAGCAAGCGCGCTTCCTTCACGCGGCCATTCAAGCCTTGCAGCGCGATCGGCCCGATGCCCCGATCCAAAATATGCGCGTACAGCTTATTGCCTTTTTGCGTGTACCGTCCCCATTCCGGTTTGCTCAGGGCTGCCGCCCCGCAGCCGTAGATGCTGTCGCCGTTCGCCCGCATCCAGGCTCCGACTTCGTCCAGCACGTCAAGCGATAGCTGCGGAATCTCGCCCTTCGCATTCGGCCCGACATTGAGCAGCATGTTCCCGTTCTTGCTTACGCATTCGACGAGGCCGCGAACCACCTGCTTCGGTGTCTTGTAGTCGCGGTCATGCGCGTGATAGCCCCAATGATGATTCAGCGTAATGCACGCCTCCCACGGAATCGGCTTCCCATCTTCGTTGACGATGCCATGCGGCGGCAGCAGCTGCTCCGGCGAAGCGAAGTCGCCTGCATAGATTTCCGGCTCCCGGGCCTTGATGTTGCCGCCCAACCGATTATCGATCAGCACATTCGGCTGCAGCTCGCGAATCATGTTCACCAGCTCGGTCGCCTTCCATTTTTCACCGGTCATATCTTCGTAAGAGAAATCGAACCAGAGCACGTCGATTGTCCCGTAGTTGGTCAGCAGCTCCTTCACCTGGCCGTGCATATAGTCAAGATAGCGGTTGAAGTCCTGCGGGCGATCCTTGAATTCCGCGTTGTCCCGCATCGGATGCTGGCGATCGCCATAGGCCGGATAGTCCGGATGATGCCAGTCGATAATCGAGTAATAGAAGCCGACCTTGATCCCTTCGGCCCGGAATGCGTCTACATACTCGCGAATCAGATCGCGGCCCGCCGGCGTATTCGTCGCTTTATAGTCCGTCAAGGCGCTGTCGAACAGACAGAAGCCGTCATGATGCTTGGCCGTCATGACTGCATATTTCATGCCTGCGGCTTTGGCAGCCTTGGCCCATGCCTTCGGATTGTAATTCACCGGATTGAAGCTGTTGAAATATTTCTCATAATCCTCCACCGAGATGCGCTCGAAGCTGCGAACCCATTCGCCTCGGGCGGGAATCGCATATAATCCCCAATGGATAAACATGCCGAAGCGATCGTGATTGAACCATTGTATACGCTGCTCGCGTTCGGATAACGTCATCGTTTCTCTCTCCTTTGCCCTTATTTGTCCCCATTGTACGATGGAGCGGTTATAATGAAGATAGAGAGAATTCATTCGTTTTTGGACAAAATTAAGATTATGGAATGGAGCATGCAAGCATGGGAAAGCCGGAGCTGCTGCAGCGCTATCTGGCCAATGTGCGGCTGAGCGTGACCGATGCCTATTACACGAAATGCAATCCCGACTGGCGCGAAACCGACTTTGTGCCGGAGTTCAACAGGATGTATTTGATACGAAGCGGAGAAGGGAAAATCGAGATCGACGGTACGGCCTATTATCCCGGGCCTGGTCAAATGGTCATCATGCCTGCCCGCGTTATCCAGTCCTATGGAACGATAAGCGACGATACCTACGAGAAATACTGGTGCCACTTTACGGCCTTGATCGGCGAGCGCCATTTGTTCCAGTCGATGCGGATTCCGTATTGCCTTACGCTGCCGGAAGACGTGTTCCGGGAGGCGGGGAGCCATTTCCAACGGCTCATCCGATGCCATGCAGGCGGACATTGGACGGCGGAGCTGAACAAGCAGGCGATGCTGATCGAGCTGCTCAGCCTGTATTTCCGGACGGCGGGTCTGGAACGCATTGATCTGCCTTCGTCCCAGGCGCTGGACAAGCTGAATGTGGCCCTGCAGATGATGAACGAGCATCTGTCGGAGCGGCTGAATGTGCAGCAGCTGGCGGAGCGGGTCCATTTTCACCCGAATTACTTCATTACCTTGTTCCGGGAGCATATGGGAGAGTCGCCGGTTCAATATATGAACCGGATGAAAATCGAGCGCGCGAAGCAGCTGCTGCTGACTACGGCATTGACGGTGACCGAAGTGGCCGATGCGGTCGGGCTGGATGTATATTATTTCTCGCGCTTGTTCAAAAATAGTACCGGATTCAATCCAACGTCGTTCAAAGCGGCGCATAAGACGGAGGCGAAGTGAACAGATGATGGCGGATACGGAGAACAAGATGCGGCTCTTTATCGGCGTGCCGCTGGGCGAGTCTGCCAGCGCCGTCCTCGATAACTGGGCGAAGCAAGCGCAGCGCCAGTGGGCTTTTTCCCGCTGGGTTCATCCGGCGGACTACCATATCACGCTGCAATTTCTCGGCGATACCCCGGAGTCGAAGCTGGCGCCGCTGCTGGAAGAGCTGAACCGGACGGCGGCACGCAGCGCGCCGTTCCGGCTGGCCTTGGGCGGACGGGGCACGTTCGGGCTTCCTTCCTCGCCGCGGGTACTGTGGGCGGCCGTCGCCGGAGACATCGACAGGCTTCATGAACTGCATCATCAGGTTCTGAAGACGACGGCTCCGCTAGGCTTCATGCCGGAAGCGAGGCCATACCGGCCCCATATTACGTTGGCCCGCAAGTATAAGGGAACAACTGCATGGGACCCGGGCATGCTGGAGGCAGATACGAGCGGCGCGGCGGCGGAATGGACGGCGGATCGGTTCTGTCTGTTCCGGACGCATATGCAGGCGACGCCGATGTACGAGCGGCTGGGGGAGTTCCGGCTATCCGGTACTTCCGGTTCATAAAAAAGGGCTTGTTTTCACCCGCAGGACGTCCGGGGAAAACGGGCCCTTTTTCACATATATTTACGGGTTTGCCACCTTTATAATAAAAAAGACCTGTCCAACCGGCATTTTTCGCCATGAACAGGCCTTTTCTTGTCTTCGTTTGCGAGGACAGTACCAGACAGGAGGGATGAGACACATTTTGAACAAGCGCATACACGCCGTTAACTGTCGGGAAATGTTGTTATCGAACCGGTATGACGATGCTGCGCCCTGCCGCCGTGACTGCTGGAAGGAATGGAGGAGAGACGAATGAATAGACTCGCAACTCGGGCCGGTCTGCTGCTGCTCATCGTATCTGCCGCCCTGATGGCCGGCTTCACGCAGGCGGACGAACCGCAGCAGGCAACATGGGTATGGCAGGCCGAGCGCATCGTTTCGGATCCGGAGCAATTGTTGTCTTTTGCCAAAAATAATCAGATTGATGTAATGTACTTGCATATCCACCCGGATGTTCCGGAATCGGCATACCGCCAATTCGTGCGGCAGGCCGCCAAGGAAGGCATTGAAGTGCATGCGCTGGCGGGCGATCCGACATGGGCGCTGCCGGAGTACCGCGGGCGGATGATGGATTTTCTTCACAAAATCCAACATTATAATGCTCAGGCAGCGGAAGATGAGCGGTTCCGGGGAATCCATCTTGACATCGAGCCGTATGTGCTTCCGCAATGGGAGGAAGACACGAATGAGATTATTCATGCGTGGATGGACAATCTCGATGTCTTCCTGGAGGCCGGACGGAAGGAAGGCAGCCTCGAGTTCGGCGTGGACATCCCGGTATGGTTCGACGGCTACGCCGGAACCGACCCGTCGGATGCTTCTTTGACGGAATCGGTCATGAAGCGCTTTGATTACACGACGCTGATGGCGTATCGTCACGAGCTGGAAGGGGACAATGGCATCCTGGCCCTGATTCGCGAGGAGATGGCTATCGGGGACCGGCTTGGCACGAAGGTATTGGTCGGGATCAACGCCAAGCCGATGCCGGGAGAAGAGCATACAACCTTCGCCAATCAGGGCGCCGCGGCCATGAACGATGCTTTGAAGCAGATCGGCGCTTCTTTGGCGGGGCATTCATCCTATGGAGGAACCGCCGTTCACGATTACCGTTATTGGAATGACCTGCTGGCGCAGCAGCCGAATGTGCCCGATCCGGCGGAGCCGGAACCGAAGCCGGATCCCGAGCCCGCTCCAGACCCGAAGCCTGATCCGGAACCGAACCCCGACCCGGGACAGCCTGAACCCGCTCCGGATCCCGACTGGGTCCCGGACGCTTCACCGATTGAACGCGTCAAGCCGATTGTCGGCACCTATATTTGGCGGGCCGAGCTGGCGATTCACCAGCCGGATGAGATTATCGCCTTTGCCCGGGACAAAGGCATCAATTTGCTTTACGTCCGGTTGGATTTGGAGCAGCCGTACGAAGTCTACCGCTCGCTTGTGAAGAAGGCGCATGAAGCAGGCATCGAGATGCACGCCATGGGCGGCCACCCCGGTTGGGCGCTGCAGGATAACGCGCCGCGCATTCGCAGGCTGATTGATTACGTGAAAAAGTATAACCGCGCGGCGGAAGCGGATGAGCGGTTCCACGGCATCCATCTGGATGTCGAGCCGTACGTGCTCCCGGATTGGTCGAGCCGCAAGGACGAGGTGCTGCGCCAATGGACGGCCAACATGAAGATGTTCGTGGAGGAGACGAAACGGAACTCGAACCTGGAGACGAGCATCGATTTGGCCGTGTGGCTTGATCGGACGCTTCTGCCTGACGAACCGGAGCTGTCGGTCAGCGAATGGATGATCCGGACGATGGATCATGTGTCGCTGATGGCGTTCCGCAACATAGCAGACGGCTCGAACGGCATTGCGGCCGTTGTCCGCGATGAGATGCGCATGGCCGATCGGCAGGGGAAGCCGCTCATCGTCACCGTCGAGATGAAGCAGAGCCCGGAAGGCGGCCATATTTCCTTCTTCGACAAAGGCAGTGTCGAGATGGAGAAGCAGCTCTCACTTCTCCCTGAACTATTAGGCGAGTTCAACGCCTATATCGGCAATGCGGTGCATGCCTATGATTATTGGAAGGAAGCGAAGCCTTGATGCGGCTGGAGTTAGGCGTCTCTGACCGTTAATCCGGCCAAACGAGACCACTTTCCCTTCAGGGTATGATATCCTTGATGGAGAAAGTGGTCTTTTGTATCTGCATATCGAAGCGGCGTTCAGGCTCGCGTGAAGCTATGACGGCTTGAGTACATACTTAATCGTTCGCATCCCATAATTCGGAGAATATATAGGAGGACACGATGCCAAGATATGAATCGATTCGCGAACGGATCCTCAATAATCCTTCGCTCTATCCATTTGAGCCATGCACGGAGGAAGAGATAATAAAAGAGGGGATAGAGGGCGTGCCTGAGGACTACCTTGACTTTTTGAAGGAAGTCGGATAAGGCTGGGCGCTTGTCGAAATATGGCATGATGACAACTTGTCGCTTCATTACTGCGAGGAACAAAGCTTTGAGGAATTCGTGCGGCGCCTGTTCGATCCGAACCAATAAGCGTAAATTGCCCGACAGTACGCAATAATCGCTTGCTTCCAAGCGCATCGTATTACATATGCAATGGAGCGCCTGTTTTATTTACGGGAAAACGGATTATACTGAATAATGACGCTATGCGCTTAACCATACCCGTTTGTGCAGACAGATTGAAAATAAGATGAATACATAAATTATTTTCTTGTAATTGGTTGGACGGTATGCTAGAATTATTTCTGTTGTTCGGAATACGGTGGTCCTCTATATTCGATGAGGTCGAGCGCATGGGGCGCTCCCGAGATGTATGAACACCTGTGTGGAAGGAGGGAGTCCAAGATGAATATCGTTCAAGCAATTACGCAAGACCAGCTTCGCAAGGATATTCCTAGCTTTCGTCCCGGCGATACTTTGAAGGTATATGTAAAAGTTATCGAGGGATCCCGCGAGCGTATCCAGTTGTTCGAAGGTGTGGTCATTAAGCGTCGTGGCGGCGGAATCAGCGAAACATTCACCGTTCGTAAGATTTCTTACGGCGTAGGTGTTGAGCGTACGTTCCCGCTTCATACGCCTAAAATCGATAGAATCGAAGTGGCTCGCCGTGGTAAAGTGCGTCGTGCGAAGCTTTATTATCTTCGCAATCTTCGCGGTAAAGCAGCGAGAATCAAAGAAATCCGTTAAGGAACCGGGGGCTTGCTTAGCTGCAAGTCCCTTTTGCTATTTTATTCCACGTAAGTGGCCGAAGCTTGCATGTTCGCCTACCGATAGCGTATGATATGACTGCATAGCAGCAATTCGAGGAAAGCGGGGCACTGCCGATGGATCAACACGACCAAATGATGCAACCGAATGCGGCGGAAGAGCCGCCAACCAAAAAGACGCAAGCGAAAAACGAGCTTCTGGAGTGGGTGAAAGCGATTGCGATCGCCGTGGTGCTCGTCGTCATCGTGCGATGGCTGTTGTTTGCTCCGTTTATCGTAGACGGCCCTTCCATGGAACCGAATTTTTGGACGGGCGAGCGACTTATTGTGAATAAAGTCTTGTATGATTTTCGCGAGCCGAAGCGCGGGGAAGTGGTCGTCTTCCACGTACCGGAGGAGAATCGCGATTTGATTAAGCGGGTTATCGGCGTGGCCGGGGATACGATAGAATACCGCGGCGACGATCTGTACGTCAATGGCAATAAGGTTCAAGAACCTTACATACAAGAAGCGCTGGACGAAGCTCACAAAAATGGAGAGCTGTACAATGACCGCGATTTCCCGAATGATCTGATTCAAAAGAACACTGTGCCGGAAGGGCATATTTTCGTTATGGGAGATCACCGGAACAACAGCACGGACAGCCGCATGCTTGGATTTATTTCGTTGAAGGACGTCATCGGAAGAGCGGATGTTATTTTCTGGCCGCTGTCGCATGCGAAGTTTGTACAACACCACTAGGCAGGCAGAGACTGAATCACCAGGAGGTGGATGCCGATGACTATCCAATGGTTCCCCGGGCACATGACGCGCGCCCGGCGGCAGATCCAGGAGAAGCTCAAGCTGATTGATGTCGCCATCGAACTATTGGACGCGCGGTTGCCCATGTCCAGCCGCAATCCGATGATTGGCGACATTTTGCAACATAAGCCGCGGCTTATTTTATTGAACAAGGCGGACCTCGCCGATCCGGAGATGAATGCGCGTTGGCTGCAGGCGTTCCGTGGCGAAGGCCATGCCGCGCTCGCGATCGACGCCTCGACAGGCACGAATGTCGCGCAGATACCTGGCGAAGCCCGGAAGCTGCTGGAAGAGAAAATTCAGCGCCAGCTCGCCAAGGGGATGAAGCCGCGCCCGGTGCGCGCGCTCATCGTCGGCATACCGAATGTCGGCAAATCGACGCTCATCAACAAGCTGGCTGGCCGCAGCGTGGCCGCGACCGGCGATCGCCCAGGGGTCACCAAAGGGCAGCAGTGGATCAAGGTCGGTTCCGAGATGGAGCTGCTCGATACGCCTGGCATTTTGTGGCCGAAGTTCGAGGACCAGGAAGTCGGCTACCGGCTCGCGGCGACCGGAGCGATCAGGGATGAAATATTGAATGTTGAAGATATCGCGTTCTATACGATCAAGCAGCTAGCCGACCAGTATCGGGAGCGGCTCAATGAACGCTATGGCCTCGCTATTCCGCCGGAAGGCGGCCGGGAACAGGATGAGATTGTCGAGATAATGGAAGCGATCGGCCGCAAGCGCGGATGTCTGATGGCTGGCGGACGCGTCAATCTGGAGAAAGCGTCAAGCGTCATCCTTCGCGATCTGCGGGGAGGCAAGCTGGGCCGGATAACGCTCGAGGAGCCGTATTCCTTCCTCGTCAATGAGAACGGGAATTGAACGGGAAAGCGCCGTATGCGCCGATTCATCGGACGCGCGGCGTTTTTTTGATCCTCGATATGATGTCGTCGCTCACTGCCTTTTCCCTTGCGCCCAACCGTATATGAAGGCGCAGTATGGCATAACAGCCATTCTCCCATCGAGTCAGGGGGAACGTGTGTGTGGAGAGCTTCTTATGTACAATCTCCCGTCGGGTCAGGAGGAACGTGTGTGTGAGGAGGCTCATATGAACAATCTCCCATCGGGGCAGGAGAACGGTCTGTGTGGAGGACCTTATGTACAATCTCCCGTCGGGTCAGGAGAACGGTCTGTGTGGAGGATCTTATGTACAATATCCCGTTGAGTCAGGGAAGCGGAGTGTGTGGAGGTTCTTATGAACAATCTTCCATTCGGTCAAGGGGAACGTGTCTGTGTGAAGTGTCTTATGAGCAATATCCCAACGAATCAGGAAACGCATGGGACCCTTATTACCACTCTCCCCTTAGGTCAGAAATAGGTAAGCTAGCAGTACTTTAAATGCAATTCCACCCGGATTTTTAGCTTATGGTTTTTGAATATATGAAAGAAGCGGTGCTTTAGAAAAACTGACGGAAAGGGATAATGGGCGAAAGGATGGGAGAGGGCAAGAAGCCACCTGACTCGTTGGGAGATTGGTGAAAAGAAAAGCCGGGGAATGGCGGCTGATCACCAGCACTCGAAGGGAGTCATCTGCATGGAAAGGGAGACGAGCAAGTTCGAATTCGGGAAAATTCGCCATATTGTTCCATTCGCAGAACATATGTCGTTATTTGGCGTATAGATAGATGTGAGGTACCAATTGTAACGGGATAGTCTGCCAACGGGGCGGATGATGGAGAAGTTGAGGAGAAACCAGGCGAGTGAAATGCAGGAAGAGGGGAAGATAATGGGTCAGCGCAAGACAGTGGATGCAGAAGCTGAAGCGATCGATCTGACCGCATGGGAGAAGCGGTTATGGGAGGAAGGGCTTCAGTATGTGGCCGGCATTGATGAGGTCGGGCGGGGCTGCCTGTTCGGCGATGTAGTCGCTGCGGCCGTCATACTGCCTGCGGGCGTCGTGATTGACGGGATAAATGATTCGAAGAAGCTATCGGCGAAAAAACGGGAGGCGCTCTACGAAGAGATAACGGAGTGCGCGATCGCTTGGTCTGTTGCGCAGGTCGACGCGTCGACCATTGATCGCATTAATATTAAGCAGGCTTCGCGCCTGGCCATGAAGCAGGCCGTCGAGGGGCTCGGCGTCCGTCCCGACATGCTGCTAATCGACGCGGAGCGCATCGATTGCCCGCTGCCACAGGAAGCGATTGTGAAGGGGGATGCGAACAGTCAATCTATCGCGGCCGCCTCGATTGTAGCCAAGGTAACGCGCGATCGGCTGTGTGTGGGCTTGTGGGACGGGATGTACCCCGACTATGGCATTGCCGTACATAAAGGATATGCAACGAAGCTGCATCGAGAGCAGCTGGAACAGCTTGGTCCGACGCCGATGCACCGGAAGTCGTTCCTGAAGTCGCTCTTCCCGGAGGAGGAGCAGTTGAGCCTGTTCTAGGCATGTACGGGCCCAGGGGACTATGGCCCGGCTCATATTCCGGCCTCCGTCTGCCGATATAGAAGTATATTGTTCTTGAGGAACGGGGGTTGGCCTGTGAATATTTCGCAGATGGTGCGCGGCTTGGTTGGGGAGGCGAGACCCGGCGAGCAGCGGACATTGGAATTGAAAAGCGGCCAGGTGGTGCGCGGCACCGTCGCCAGCGTGGCCGAGAACGGACGCGAGGCCGTTATTCAGATCAACGGGGTGCCGGTGCGCGCTGTTCTGGATACGCCGATGCGCCCGGGACAGACGGCTTGGCTTCAGGTGCAGGGACAGCAGGCGGACGGCATGATTATGCTGAAGGCGGCTGACGGTCCGGCGTTCGCTCAGCTCCCTTCGATAGAGGAAGCGTTGAAGCAATCCGGTCTTCCGGACGAGGGTTGGGCTCGAAGACTGCTGCACGAACTTCAAAAGAGCGGTCTGCCGTTGACGAAGGACCTTGCCTCGCGGTTGGCGCAGGCATTGGCCGCCAAGCCGCAGGGCGTTCCGGCCGAGCAGTGGATGCAGGCGGCCGGTCTTGCATTGCGCCGCCAGCTGCCGCTTAGCGGCGAGACGCTGCGTGGCCTGCAGCAGGCGATGTTCGGCAAGCCGCTGAATGATCTGCTTGCCGGCTTTCAGCGTGCGGGCGAGGCTGCGCTTGCCCGCAGCGCAGGAGGACCGGCCGGCGGGGCGGCTCCTTGGGCTGCACCGCTTCGGGAAGCGCAGGCGCTGGTGCGCGATATTATGGCGTCGCTGCCGCGGATGGATTCCGCTTCCGGCGGTTCGCCAAGCAATCAGGCGCCGGCTCCAGCCGCTGCGGGAGGGAATCCGGCCGCTGCTTCGGCTGCGGGCCAATCCGCCGCAGGCAGCTCGCCAGCAGGGAACGCCGCCGCGAATGCGGGCAGCGGCCCCGCTGCCGGGCCGGCTGCCACAGGCGCCCCGCCAGCGGCGTCCGCAGCGGCTGGGCCTACGGCCTCAACGGCCGCTCCTGCGGGAGAAGGTGCTCCCGGCGGAGCTTCCCCTGCTGCCGGTGCGGCAGCCCAGACACCCGCCGCGGGCGGAGGCGCCTGGATTGGGCGCCTGCTACAGCTGCTCGGCGTGCCGCATGAGCAGCAGGTGCACCGCGCGGCCGTCCTGGAGATGACGGCCGCAGGCAGCGGGACGCCGCAAGGCGACGGCGTCCCGGGACGCGGCGCGGCGGCGGAGAGCACCGCCGTCCGGCCGCAGCCCGGCCCAGCCGCGCCGCCAGCGGCTGGCGCGGCCTCAAGCGCCGCGGCGCAGGCCCCGGCGATGCCGGGAACGCCTGCACCGCCGGAAGCGGCAGTGCGCCCTCAAGCGCCGCCAGCGCACGTGCCGGGCGGCACGCCAGAGCAGGCTCCGGCTGCTGAGCCCGGAGCCGCTGCGCGTGCCGCGGCCGCCACAGCGCCGGAAGCGGCTCAGGCGCCGCCGCAGCAGAGCGCGGCGCAGACGACCGCCGCGCCGGCGGAGTCGCTGAAGAGCGCGCTGCTTCAGCTCCTTCAGAGCGATGCGCTGCCGCCGGCCGTTCGCGAGGCGGCGCAGCAGCTGGTCCATCAGATTACGGGCCAGCAGCTGCTGCTGACAAGCGACCGGCAAGCGCCGTTCACGCATGTCACCCTGTTCGTACCGCTCGTGACGCCGGACGGCCAGCAGACGGCCGCCGTCCACATCCAATCGCGGCAGAGCCGCCGGGGCGAACTGGAGTCGGATAACTGCCGCCTCTGGTTCGATCTGAACATGAAGGCGCTGGGCCGGACGCTCGTCGACGTTCAGGTCGTGGAGCGGGCCGTGGCGCTTCATATCCATCAGGAGGATGAGGGCATCGGCGAATGGCTGAGCGGGTTTCGCGGCGAGGTGGAGGTAGCGATGAATCGGATCGGCTATCAGCTGTCGGCGTTCCGCATTTTGCCGATGCCGGAGACGAAGGTGGACGAGCCGAAGAACCGGCCTGAGATTGATATGGACGATTATGCGCTTCAGCCGTACAAAGGGGTAGATGTCAGAATATGAAAGACCCGGAAGCAGCATCCCGGACAACCGGGCGTTATCAACGGAAGACGGCGGTTGCGCTGTCCTATAAGCCGGAGCAGTATGAGGCACCGGTTGTTGTCGCCAAAGGGCAGGGACAGCTAGCCGAACAGATATTGGAGAAGGCGAAGGAGAGCGGCGTGCCGATCCAGGAGGACCCCTCCTTGGTGGAGGTGCTCTCCAAGCTGGATATCGACCAGCAGATTCCGGCCGAGCTGTATCATCTGGTCGCGGAAGTGCTGACCTTCATCTACCGGACCGATCAGCGGGCCGAGAAAGGATGGAATCGTCATGAATGAGTTCCGCCGCGGCGCGGATAGCTTGAAGCAGGATAAGCGGACAGAGAATAAACGCAGCGGCCGCCTCAACCGGAAGGAGAAGGGGGCTGCGGCGGAACGGATGGCAGCCGAGCGGCTTGAAGCGCTCGGCTATCGCATTATTCACAGGAATTGGCGCTGCCGCACGGGCGAGATTGACATCATCGCGCGGGACGGCAACTGCTGGGTCTTTGTTGAGGTGCGCAGCCGGTACGGCGCTGCCGGAACGGAGGAGGCGGCTGAAGCGATTGACTGGCGGAAGCAGCACAAGGTAAGAACCGTGGCCGAAGTGTACGTGAACCGTTACCGGCTCCATGAAGCGGAGATCCGCTTCGACGCAGTCACGGTTGCCCTGGGCGGCGCCTCCTCCATTCCCCCGGATATTACCGTGTTTCGCAATGCATTTTGACCGATCGGACACGGTTGGCTCTCCCTTGATATGCCCCTGGATGAGGTGTGGCGCGTTACGCCTTCTTGCGCCGATCAAGCGAGCGGTATTGAATCGCTTCCGCGACATGGGCGGCTCCGATTGAATCCTGCTCCTCCAGATCGGCAATCGTCCGCGCGAGCTTCAAGAGCCGATCATGCGCCCGCAGGCTTAATCCCAATTGATCATAAGCCTGCTGAAGCAGCTGCTCCGCCTCCGGCGATATCGCGCAGTGCCGGCGCAGCAGGGAGCCGGACAGCTCGCTGTTGAAGCGCAGCTTAAAGCCTGCGTAACGCTGGGCTTGGCGCCGGTGAGCCTGAAGCACCAAGGATCGCATCTCAGTGGAAGACAGAGACGGCCCTTTCCATTCCGTGACCTGAGAGCGGGGGACCTCGACCTGCATGTCGATCCGGTCCAGCAGCGGCCCGGATAATTTGGCCCGATATTGGGCCAGCCGGGCCGGAGTGCAGCGGCAGTCGCCCTCAGAAGACGAGCTGTAGCCGCAAGGGCACGGGTTCATGGAGGCGGCCAGCATGAAATGGGCGGGGAAGCGATACACCGCCCGTGCCCGTCCGATCGTCACATGACGATCCTCCAGCGGCTGCCGCAGCACCTCTAACGCCTGCCGGGGGAATTCGGGGAGTTCGTCGAGGAAGAGCACGCCATGATGAGCCAGACTGACCTCCCCCGGCTTCGGAATCGAGCCGCCGCCGATCAGGCCGGCAGAGGAAATGGAGTGATGCGGTGCCCGGAAAGGGCGCTCGCGCATCAGCCCGCCGCTTGCCCTGTCCCATTTGCCGGACACGCTGTACAGCTTCGATACCTCCAGCGCCTCGTCGTCGCTGAGCGGCGGCAGGATGGTCGGAAGACGGCGGATGAGCATCGTCTTCCCGGTGCCCGGCGGCCCCGTCATCAATATATTGTGCATGCCGGCCGCAGCCACGATAAGGGCGCGCTTAGCATGAAGCTGTCCATATACATCGGCATAGTCCTCCGCCGGATTCGATATTCCGCCCTCTCCCTGCCCCTGGCACGGCGTCCCTGAATCGGGGCCTGCAGACCAGGAGGCGATGTCCTCCAGCCGGACCAACTCATGCAGATGGCGCAGCGGATAAATGTCCAGCCCTTCCACAAGGGCGGCTTCCTCCGCATTGTCGGCGGGGACGAGCATCCGCTTGAATCCTTGCTTGCGCGCTTCGTCGGCCAGAGACAATATGCCGGGAACCGGCCGGGTCGAACCGTCCAGCGCCAGCTCCCCGACCAGCAGCATGTCGTCGAGCGGCTCGGATGGCAGCTGACCGCTCGTGCACAGCAGCCCCGCCGCGATCGCCATATCGAAGGATGTTCCTTCCTTGCGCACGTCGGCCGGCGCGAGATTGACCGTGATTCGCGCGAGCGGGAACTTCCAGCCGCTGTTGCGGACGGCCGCGCGCACCCGTTCGACCGATTCGCGGACCGCCGCATCGGGCAGACCGACGAGATTGACGTTCGGCAAGCCTGGCGAGATATCGATTTCGACCTGGATGAGCCGGCCGTCGACGCCGCATATCGATGCGCTCCACAATTTCCCATACATGTAAAAACACCTCTCCTTCCTTCATCTAGGCCATACAGCCGGATGCAGGGGAAAGGTGCTTCCTTATCGTCCCTAAATATATTAATATTATAGGAGTATGTCAGCTCCTCCGTCAATGGATATGAGATTCATCTCATTAATAGATGATAATGATATCAAAAAAATGTACTTTCAGCTCGAATAAGAGAGGAAAGCGTTTTAAAAACATGATACAATATTGGAGGACTGTATATATTTTCCGCGGAAGAACGCGTTTTCGAAGCGATGGAAGCGGTTCCGCGTTCACGGCCGCGCCAGGAGACGGATCAAGGCAGATTCTGTCTGCAGCTGATACGGTCTATCATGCTACCGGCTCCGATGGCTACGCGTCGCTACACGGCCTAAGAGGCTAACGATGGGTTAGGGGGATGCACAATGAATATTCATGAGTACCAAGGCAAGGAAGTATTGAAGCAATACGGCGTTGCAGTTCCGAACGGCAAGGTTGCCTTTACGGCAGATGAAGCCGTTGAAGCGGCGAAGGAGCTCGGAACGTCCGTTGTCGTGGTGAAAGCTCAGATTCATGCAGGCGGCCGAGGCAAGGCGGGCGGCGTCAAGATTGCGAAAAACCTGGACGAGGTGCGCGCATATGCGTCGGAACTGCTGGGCAAAGTGTTGGTAACGCATCAGACAGGCCCGGAAGGCAAGGAAATCAAGCGCTTGCTCATCGAGCAAGGCTGCGACATCAAGAAAGAATATTATGTCGGCGTCGTCGTTGATC
Source organism: Paenibacillus dendritiformis (assembly GCF_945605565.1). NCBI lineage: Bacteria > Bacillati > Bacillota > Bacilli > Caryophanales > Paenibacillaceae > Paenibacillus > Paenibacillus dendritiformis. Next base: position 3,123,800 of record NZ_OX216966.1, read on the forward strand.
GCGCAACCGGCCGCGTCGTGATGATGGCTTCGGAGGAAGGCGGCACCGAGATCGAGGAAGTGGCGGAGAAGACTCCGGAGAAAATTTTCAAGGAAGTTATCGACCCGGCTGTCGGCCTGCAAGTGTTCCAGGCGCGCCGCCTCGCTTATGCGATCAACATCCCGGCTGAATTGGTCAACAAATCGGTCAAATTCATGCTGGCGCTCTATCAGGCATTCGTTGATAAGGATTGCTCTATCGCAGAGATCAATCCGCTGGTCGTAACCGGCGACGGACAAGTGATGGCGCTTGACGCGAAGCTGAACTTCGACTCCAACGCGCTGTTCCGCCACAAGGACATTCAAGAGCTGCGCGATCTCGACGAAGAGGACGAGAAGGAAATTCAAGCGTCCAAGTTCGACTTGAGCTACATTGCGCTCGACGGCAACATCGGCTGCATGGTGAACGGCGCCGGACTTGCAATGGCGACGATGGATATTATCAAATATTACGGCGGCGAACCGGCCAACTTCCTTGATGTGGGCGGCGGAGCTACGACAGAGAAAGTAACGGAAGCATTCAAGATCATTTTGTCGGATGACCAAGTAAAAGGAATCTTCGTCAACATCTTCGGCGGCATTATGCGCTGCGACGTTATTGCGAACGGCGTCGTGGAAGCTGCGAAGCAAATCGGACTGGATCGTCCGCTCGTCGTCCGTCTGGAAGGGACGAACGTCGATCTCGGCAAGCGCATCCTGAACGAGTCGGAATTGAACATTGTCGCAGCGGACTCGATGGCGGATGGAGCGCAGAAAATTGTCGCTTTGGTTCAATAATTTTGTCGACGAGGAGATGAATGAGCGATGAGCATCTTAATTAATAAAGATACGAAGGTTATTACGCAAGGGATTACGGGCTCGACGGGAATGTTCCATACGAAGGGAGCCCTGGAATACGGCACTAATATGGTTGGCGGCGTAACGCCGGGCAAGGGTGGAACGAAGATCGACATAGAACTAGACAACGGGCAAACCGTATCTCTCCCGATCTTCAATTCGGTCATCGAAGCGAAGCGCGAAACCGGCGCGACGGTCAGCGTCATTTACGTGCCGCCGGCGTTCGCGGCCGATTCGATTATGGAAGCTGTCGATGCGGATCTCGATCTGGTCATCTGCATCACGGAAGGCATTCCGGTGCTGGATATGGTGAAGGTGAAGCGCTATATGGAAGGCAAGCGCACCCGCCTTGTCGGTCCGAACTGTCCGGGCGTCATTACGCCGGGCGAATGCAAGATTGGCATCATGCCGGGCTACATCCATACCCCGGGGCATGTCGGGGTCGTCTCCCGGAGCGGAACGTTGACTTACGAAGCGGTTCATCAATTGACGACGCGCGGCATCGGCCAGTCGACAGCCGTCGGTATCGGCGGAGACCCTGTCAAAGGCTCGGAATTCATCGATGTGCTTCATATGTTCAATGAAGACCCGGATACGTATGCTGTCATCATGATCGGCGAGATTGGCGGCACGGCGGAGGAAGAAGCCGCCGAGTGGATCCAGGCCAATATGAAGAAGCCGGTCGTCGGCTTCATCGGAGGAGCTACTGCGCCTCCGGGCAAGCGGATGGGTCATGCCGGGGCGATTATTTCGGGAGGCAAGGGCACGGCTGCCGAGAAGACAGCCAAGCTGGAAGCTTGCGGCATCAAGGTGGCGCCGACGCCGGCGGAAATGGGCAGCACGCTCGTATCCGTGCTGGAAGAACGCGGCCTGCTTGAGCAATGCACGACACAGCCGCAGACACAAGCTTAACTACAACCTTAACCACACATACATTTATCCATATATATTGAAGCGATAGGTAAGCAACCTTTCTGCCAGATCGAACGATTTCGAGCGGAGGAAGGTTGCTTTTTTATTTTTTGGGGGGCTTCTCCCAGCTTGACTTGCACGGAGATGACCGAGGTATCCAAAAATCCTGTAAAACTACAGTATTTTCATGAGCGTAGTTATGCCGTTATCGTATTCCTGCAAAAGTGCAGGAATTTCAACAATATCGATAAAATACACGAAATAATTAGCGAAAAAGATGCCTTTTTGCAGTAATTTGACTAATTAATATCTCAAATGGTGTAAATTGATGTAGAAATGCAGGATTTCAACTCGACTTGGTGAGTGGAGCGTACGAACTGCGCCACCTGGACGGAGCATACGAATTGCGCCATCTAAACGGAGTGTGCGTACTGCCCCAACTGGACGAAGTAGATGAAGTGGGATGAACTTAGCCACCTAGAGGTACTGTGCGAACTGCCCCAACTGGGTGGAGCGTACGAACTGCCCCGCCCGAACTCTGCGACTGCCCACCTGGACGATCTGAATCAAGTAGGGCGGGACTGGGCTCTGGAGTAACTGAGAGAAATGCCCCAACTGGAATGAACCGTGCGAACAGTCCCACCTGCGTGAACGGGTTCCTTGAGTTACTGGGCGAATTAGGCTACTTGGGATTGTATGGTTACGCGAAGTGGATGAAGCGGAGCGACCTGCGCGAAATGAGGGAAATGAACCGACCTGCACCACCTGGACGAACCGCGCAACTGACGAAATAGTAAGCCGGGTATACGAGTCTCGGGCATGCGAGTCCCGGACACACGAGTCGATGCCGGAGTTGGTTACGAGTGAATTGCTTAATAATTTCTTTCCACCCAGTTATTGCAAAGAAAGCGTAGTTCATGCTTGCATTCTGATCTTATCTCAAGCAAAATAAGGGAAGCGGACGCACGCTTCCCGTAAAGTGAAGGAGAGTTGCTGAAATGGGCAATTGGACGGAACGGGAGCTCGTGTTTGCGTTAAATGAAATCATCGGTATCGGCTGGCATACGATTCGCGCGTTAGGGGAGCGCGTCGGGTTCGGCGGACTGGCAGATTGGCTGAACCGCCCGGCATCGGATTGGGCAGAATTAGGGATGAAGCCCTCGATGGCGAGGAAGCTTGCGGCAGGCTTCCGGGCAGACAGGCTGGAAGAGAGGCTGGAACTGGCTAATACCGCCGGGATTGAATGGATTACCCGCTGGGATGAATGCTATCCTCCGCTGCTGCAGGAGATTCCGCAGCCGCCTTGGATATTGTACGGGAAAGGGGATTGGACCGCTCTGTCCTCCGATGCGATCGCCATCGTAGGAACGCGCAATCCTACCGTCTATGGCAAGAAGGTCGCCCTTCAATTGGCCGAGCAGTTGGGATGCGCCGGATTCCTTATCGTCAGCGGACTGGCCAGAGGCATCGATGCTTGCAGTCATGAAGGCGCTCTCATCCAGGGGCGGACCGCCGCGGTGATGGGCACGGCCTTCGATCGCATCTATCCGTACGAGAATGCGAATTTGGCGAGACGGATCGCCGCTTCCGGCATCGTCCTCACGGAATATCCGCTTGGCACCCCGTCTCATCCCGGCTTGTTCCCCCGACGCAACCGCATTATTGCCGGCCTGACGCTCGGAACCGTCGTCGTGGAGGCCGCCATGGGCAGTGGCGCGCTTATCACCGCCGATTTTGCGACGGAATCGTTCAGGGAGGTTTTTGTCGTGCCGGGGCCCGTTACTTCGCCCAAATCGGCAGGCCCGCTATTTCTAATGAGAAATGGGGCCAGACCGATTGCGCATGCCGAAGATATAATGGAAGAATTGAAGGCGCGGTTGACAACAGTCACTTTGCCGTACAATAATGGAACGGTCGGCCTCACCGAGAGCGAACCGCTTACCGAGGAAGAGCGCCGGATATGCGAACTGATTCGCCTGGAAGGCAGTACATTTGAGGAACTGCTCCTTGCGAGCGGCCTCCCATTTGCGGAGCTGCATCGAATTTTGTTATCCTTACAATTAAAACAGAGAGTTCGGGAGGCCCAGGGAGCCGTATACCATTCGATATGGATATGAAGAGGAGATTGGAGAGGAGGGTGCGCCTATGGCGGATTCATTAGTCATTGTCGAGTCGCCTGCGAAGGCGAAGACAATCGGAAAATATTTAGGCAGCAAATATATCGTCAAAGCGTCTATGGGGCATGTGCGTGATTTGCCCAAGAGCCAGATCGGCGTTGAAATAGAGCAAGATTTCGCCCCGAAGTACATCACGATTCGCGGCAAGGGCAGCGTGCTCAAAGAATTGAAAGATGCAAGAAAGAAAGTGAAAAAAGTGTACCTCGCGGCTGACCCCGACCGCGAAGGAGAAGCGATCGCTTGGCATCTGGCGCATGCGCTCGAACTGGATGAGACGGAAGCCTGCCGCGTTGTATTCAATGAGATTACGAAGCAGGCCGTGAAGGATGCGTTCAAAACGCCTCGTCAAATCAATATGGACCTTGTTCATGCCCAGCAAGCGCGACGCATTCTCGACCGGTTGGTCGGATACAAAATCAGCCCTCTTCTGTGGAAGAAGGTGAAGAAAGGGTTGTCTGCGGGTCGGGTGCAGTCGGTATCCGTGAAGCTGATTATCGATAGGGAGAATGAGATCGACGCCTTTATTCCTGAGGAATACTGGACGATAACCGCCAAGCTTGAAGCAGGCAAGTCCAAGTTCGAAGCCAAGTTCTACGGCATGAATGGCGTAAAGAAGGAACTGTCGAACGAGGCCGAAGTTAATGAAGTGCTGAACGCGCTGCAGAAGCAGGCCTTTGTCGTCTCTGAGGTGAAGGAGAAGGAGCGGCTTCGCCATCCGTCCGCTCCCTTTACGACGAGTTCTCTGCAGCAGGAAGCGGCGAGGAAGCTGAACTTCCGCGCGGCCAAGACGATGTCCGTTGCGCAGCAGCTGTATGAAGGGGTAGACCTGGGCAAGGAAGGCACGGTCGGTCTCATTACCTATATGCGTACGGACTCGACGCGGATATCGCCGACGGCTCAGGAGGAAGCCAAGGAATATATCGGCTCCCAGTTCGGAGCGGAATATGTGCCGGAGTCGCCGCGGCAATATGTCAAAAAGGCCGCGAATGCGCAGGATGCGCACGAGGCGATTCGCCCTACGTCCGTCTTGCGCAGCCCGGATCAGATGAAGCCGTTCCTCAGCCGCGATCAGCATCGCCTCTACAAGCTCGTATGGGAACGGTTCGTAGCGAGCCAGATGACGTCCGCTATCATGGATACGATGACGGTCGATCTGCAGGCGGGAGATGTTACGTTCCGCGCTAACGGCTCCAAGGTGCGCTTTCCCGGGTTCATGAAGGTTTATGTCGAAGGGAACGACGACGGTACGGTCGAGGATGACAAATTGCTCCCTCCGCTCAAGCCGGGCGACAAGCTGAAGCAGGAAGCGATCGAACCGAAGCAGCATTTCACCCAGCCGCCGCCGCGGTATACCGAGGCGAGACTGGTGAAAACGCTGGAGGAGCTTGGCATCGGAAGACCGAGCACGTATGCGCCGACGCTGGAGACGATCCAGAAGCGCGGCTATGTAGCGATCGAGGAGAAGAAATTCGTTCCGACCGAGCTGGGCGAACTGGTCATCCAGCTGATGGAGGAGTTTTTCCCTGAGATTCTGGACGCTGAATTCACCGCGCATATGGAGGAAGATCTCGACCATGTGGAAGAGGGGCAGCAGGACTGGGTGAAGGTGCTCAGCGATTTCTATGAATCGTTCGAGAAGCGGCTTCAGGTTGCCGAGGAAGAAATGAAGGAAGTCGAAATCGAGGACGAAGTGTCCGATGAAATATGCGAGAAGTGCGGACGCCATTTTGTGTACAAGATGGGCCGCTTCGGCAAATTCCTCGCCTGCTCCGGATTTCCGGATTGCCGCAATACGCGTCCGATTGTGAAGGATACGGGCGTAGCCTGTCCGAAGTGCAAGGAAGGCAAGTTGGTTGAGCGCCGCAGCAAGAAGGGACGCGTCTTTTACGGCTGCGATCGTTATCCGGACTGCGATTATGTGATGTGGGACCGGCCATCGGTCAAGCCATGTCCGTCCTGCGGCAGCTTAATGGTCGAGAAGCGGAGCAAGCAAGGAACGAAGCTGCAGTGCACGCAGTGCGACCATAATGAAATGATGCAGGACAACGAGGATGATTAACCGTGGGCAAGCATAAGATGAAATAAAGGGCTACTGCAGCAGGTGCAGGCAACCGAGGGGGACATCAGACAATGGATAAGCCAAGAGTAACCGTTATCGGTGCGGGCTTGGCCGGCAGCGAGGCGGCATGGCAGGCTGCGCAGCAGGGAGTTGCGGTGACGCTCTATGAGATGCGGCCGGTGAAGCAGACGCCGGCCCACCATACCGGCCAGTTCGCGGAGCTGGTATGCAGCAACTCCTTGCGCGCGAACGGACTAAGCAACGCGGTTGGCGTATTGAAGGAAGAAATGCGGCTTATGAATTCGCTGATTATGCAAGCGGCGGATAAGCATGCGGTTCCGGCCGGAGGCGCCTTGGCTGTCGATCGGGACGGATTCTCCGGGGAGATTACAAGGCAGCTGAGCGAGCATCCGCTCGTCGATGTCCGCAATGAGGAAGTAACGGAGATTCCGGAGGACGGAATTACCGTCATTGCTACCGGGCCATTGACATCGCCGGCATTGTCCGACCAGATTAAGGCGCTGATGGATGAGGAATATTTTTATTTTTACGATGCGGCTGCGCCGATCGTGGAGAAGGATTCCATCGACATGAACAAGGTGTTCCTGGCTTCCCGGTATGACAAGGGAGAAGCGGCGTATTTGAACTGCCCAATGAACGAGGAAGAGTTCAATGCGTTCTACGAGGCGCTTGTTACGGCCGAGACGGCGGAATTGAAGGAGTTCGAGAAGGAGATTTATTTCGAAGGCTGCATGCCGATCGAGGTCATGATGCGCCGCGGGAAGCAGACGGCGCTGTTCGGGCCGATGAAGCCCGTCGGATTGACGGATCCGCGCACAGGCAAGACGCCTTATGCGGTCATCCAGCTCCGTCAGGACAACGCCGCAGGCACGCTCTATAATATGGTAGGCTTCCAGACCCATCTCAAATGGGGCGAGCAGAAGCGGGTGTTCCAGATGATTCCGGGGCTGGAGAATGCGGAATTCGTACGCTACGGCGTCATGCACCGCAACACCTTCATCAATTCGCCGAAGCTTCTGGAGGCGACCTATCAATTCAAGGGACGCCCGTCGCTCTTCTTCGCAGGACAGATGACCGGGGTGGAAGGCTATGTCGAATCGGCTGCTTCCGGGCTGCTGGCCGGCTTGAATGCGGCTCGATACGCCAAAGGGAGCGAACCGGTGCTGCTGCCGGAGGATACGGCGCTCGGAAGCATGGCGCGCTATATTACGACAGCCGATTTCAAGCATTTCCAGCCGATGAATGCCAATTTTGGCCTCTTCCCGCCGCTTGGGCAGCGGATCCGCAACAAAAAAGAGAAGAACGAAGCGCTGGCCCATCGCGCTCTCCATTCTTTGAAAGCGTACCGGGACGAAGCGGGTCTGTTCAACACATAACAGCTTGTACAGCGGAAAGGAAGCGGCTCGCCACGGATCGGTGCCGTTTCCTTTTCATTTATTGATTCTTTGGTCCTAGCCGATGAATAATAGACAGGAGGTTGAGCTTCGGTGGAATATCAATTTCATGCCACGACTATCTGCGCCGTAAGACATAACGGGCAGGCCGCCATTGCGGGAGACGGTCAAGTAACCTTTGGGAACAACATGATTATGAAGCAGCATGCGCGCAAGGTGCGGCGTCTGTACCGCGGCCAGGTGCTGGCGGGATTCGCCGGATCGGTCGCGGATGCGATTACGCTGTTCGAGAAGTTCGAGGGCAAGCTGGAGGAGCATCATGGCAACCTGCAGCGGGCGGCTGTCGAATTGGCGAAGGATTGGCGCCAGGATAAGGTGCTTCGCAAGCTGGAGGCGCTGATGATTGTAATGGATGCGCAGCATGTGCTGCTTATTTCGGGCGGCGGAGAAATTATCGAGCCGGATGACGAAGTGATCGCCATCGGCTCCGGCGGATCGTTCGCGCTGGCGGCGGCCCGTGCCCTTAAGCGGCATTCGACGCATCTCACCGCGCGTGAAATGGCTGAAGCCGCCCTGCATATTGCGGCAGAAATTTGCGTATTTACGAATGATAATCTAGTTGTCGAAGAGCTGTAACGGAGCAAGGGAGCAACGATAGAACGGGTGGAGGGATAAGATGAATCAACAAGCATGGACACCACGGCAGATAGTTACGGAACTGGATAAGTATATCGTCGGACAGAAAATGGCCAAACGGGCCGTCGCTGTCGCGCTTCGCAACCGCTACCGGCGCAGCCTGCTGGATGAGTCGATCCAGGATGAGATCGTCCCTAAAAACATTCTTATGATCGGACCGACGGGCGTAGGGAAGACCGAGATTGCGCGCCGTCTGGCGAAGCTCGTCAATGCTCCGTTCGTGAAGGTGGAAGCGACCAAATTTACGGAAGTGGGCTATGTCGGACGCGATGTCGAATCGATGGTCCGCGACCTGGTGGAGACGGCCATTCGCATGGTTAAGCTGGAGCGCACGGAGAAAGTCAAAGATAAAGCGGAAGAGATGGCGAATGAGCGAATCGTTGAAATATTGGCCCCAAGCTCCAAAGAAAGCAAATCGCAGCGCAATCCGTTCGAAATGCTGTTCGGGCAAAACCAGTCCAATGCGCAGCAGGCGGAGAAGGAGCCAGATCCCGGATTGCAGGAAAAGCGGAGAAAGGTGCGGTTCGACCTGTTGTCAGGCAATCTGGAGAACGATACGATCGAGATCGACGTCGAAGACGCTGCGCCGAACATGCTCGATTTCCTGTCAGGCCCTGGCAATGAGCAGATGGGCATGAATATGCAGGAAATGTTCGGCAGCCTCATTCCGAAGCGGATGAAGAAGCGCAAGCTCACGATCAAGGAAGCAAGGAAGGTGTTGACGCAGGAAGAGGCGGCGAAGCTCATCGACATGGATGACGTCATTCAGGAATCGATACGCCGTGCCGAGCAGTCGGGCATTATCTTTATCGATGAGATAGACAAGATTGCCTCCAGCGGGCGCGGAACGGGGCCTGACGTGTCCCGTGAGGGCGTTCAGCGCGATATTTTGCCGATTGTAGAGGGTTCCACTATCATGACCAAGTATGGGCCTGTGAAGACAGACTACGTGCTTTTCATTTCTGCTGGAGCGTTCCATATCGCGAAGCCGTCCGATCTCATTCCCGAGCTGCAGGGACGTTTCCCGATTCGTGTCGAATTAACCAGCTTGTCGCTGAACGATTTTGTCTCGATCCTGACGGAACCGAAGAATGCGATTACGAAGCAGTATGTCGAATTGTTGAAGACGGAAAATATCCAGATTGAATTCACCGATGATGCGATACGGGAAATTGCCCGCATTGCGGCCGATGTCAATCAAAACACCGAAAATATCGGAGCCCGGCGCCTGCATACGATTATGGAGAAGCTGCTGGAGGATCTGTCGTTCGAAGCGCCGGAGCTGACGCTCGATCAATTCCGGATTACGCCCGAGTATGTGCGAGAAAAACTGTCCGATATCGCGCAAAACCGGGACCTGAGTCAATATATCCTATAAAAATCATGCGAAATTTCCCCTTTTTGGGACTGCTCCCAACGAGGGGATCCATTCGACAAAGTATTTGAAAAAAAGCCCTGACTTTTAGTCCAAAGATAGGGCTTTTTTCTTATTGTGTTATAACCCAAAGTTTAAGATGATAAGTATGGCGTTAATTATCTTCTTCTGTCAAAAAATGATGATTACTCAACATTTTTATTGAATAATCAGCTAGATTTATTGGATTATGGAAATCCCCTCCCATAGTTCGACACGATCATGCAAAAGAACTAAGTTTTTTGTCGAAAGAGAAGGAGAAACGTCGCAAGCAGAGAATATGTGTTTATATGTGAATTTTTAACTAATCAGGAGGGATGATTGTGAACTTGTTGAGCGGCGTACATATGCAACGGCTGGAGGGCGCGATGCAAGCTTCCACGGCTCGACAGAATGTGATCAACGCGAACGTGGCGAATGTCGATACGCCGTACTATAAACGCTCCGAAGTGCAGTTCGAGTCGCTGCTTCGTGATCAGATGACCGGTGGGACTCTTGTCGGCCGCCGCACTGATCCGCGGCATTTCTATATCGGACCTTCGAACGGGGTGCCGGCTCCGCAAGTCGTGCAGGATGAGAGCACGGCGATGGGGAACAACCGCAACAATGTCGACATTGACCGGGAAATGGCGCTTCAGGCCGAAAATCAATTGAAATATTATACGCTTATTCAACATTTGAACCATAATATCAACATGCTTCGAACCGGTATGGATGTAAGGAGGTAACGGTAACGTATGAATATTTCTAACAGCTTCAACATTAGCTCGTCCGGACTCACGGCCCAGCGCCTGAGAATGGACGTCATCTCCTCGAATATCGCGAATATGGAATCGACACGGGCGCAATACGTCAACGGGAAGTTCGTACCGTATACGCGCAAGGTTGTCGTCATGTCCCCGACGGAGTCATCCTTCCAGCACTCCTTGCAACAAGCGATGCAGGGCCAACGCAGTGCCGGGGGAGTCAAGGTGGCCCAGATTAAGGAAGATACCTCAACACCGTATAAAATCGTCTACAATCCGTCCCACCCGGACGCGGACGAGCAAGGAAATGTCTACATGCCAAATGTCGACATCATGAAGGAAGTTGTCGACATGATCTCTGCCACCCGCTCGTACGAAGCGAACGTAACAGCGCTGAATGCGTCCAAATCCATGATTATGAAGGCATTGGAGATTGGCAAAGGCTAGACCAAGCCTGCTTGCTAACAAGAGCCGTTCATTGCCACAGGGGGAAAACAAATGATACAAAATACGATGATTCCATTGAGCATGACATCTCCGGCGACATTACCGGCGGCGATATCTCCAGCGGCCAAAGCCGACACACCGGCTGAAGTGACCAAGGCATTCAGTCATTTTCTTACGAATGCACTTCAGCAAGTTGATGCACAAGAGAAGCAAGTCCATGAGATGGGCGACAAGTTTATACTGGGCGAAGTTGATGTCGATCAGCTTCAAATTGCCTCCGAACGTGCGCTGCTCAGCCTGCAATTGACGACCCAAATACGCAACAAGGTCATCGAAGCGTATCAAGATATTATGCGCATGCAAATGTAACAGCGGTAGTGTCTTACATCGTTCTGGAGGGTGACGTGAAGTGAATGAAACCATTGGCCGGTATCGGGAACGAATAACCCAATACTGGAATCAATTCAGTAAAAAGCAAAAAATTCTTCTGCTGTCCACAATCGCATTTGTAATCTTGGCTGTTGTCATTTTAACGGCACAGCTGACAAAAACAGAGTATGAGCTTGCTTTTGAAAATCTTAATGCCAATGATGCTTCCGGCATCATTGAATATTTGAATTCGAACCGCATCCCGTACGAGCTCAGCGGCGACGGCAGCAAAATATCCGTTCCTAGCGCATCGGCGGCAAAAGTTAAGGTCGACATCGGAGCCCAGGGCATCGTCAAGAACGGTTCGATTGGCTTCGAATCGTTCGGCGCCGACGGACTGATGGGCGGAATGACGGACAACGTATTCGATGTTCGCTACAAGAACGCCCTGAACGGCGAAATCGAAAGATTGCTGCGTCTAATGAACGGTGTGCAAGACGCTAAGGCCATTATTAATCTCCCGAAGGAGACGGTCTTCGCAACACCGGAGCAGGAACAGGCGTCGGCTTCTATTGTGCTGAAATTTAAGCCTGGATACCAGCCGAATCAGGCGGCGGTTGACGGATACTTCAATCTGGTCAAGACCGCAGTTCCCAACTTGGCGGTTGACGACATCACCATCTCGAGCGATGAAGGGCCCATGTTCGCTTCCGACTCGCAAGGCGGCGCGTCCAAGAGCATCTTCGGCGAGGTGGATGAGCAGCTCAAAATTCAGCGCAAGTATGAGAATGATATCCGCATGAAAATACAAGAATTCCTTGGCGCCTATGTGCCGGCGGACAAAGTGAGCGTACTGGTGTCCGCAAAGCTGAATTTCGATAAAGTTCAAAAACAGGAAGATCTTGTCACTCCGGTTAATACGGAGGAGATGAAAGGTATCGAAATCAGCGTCCAGGAGCTGCAGGAATCCTACAGCGGCAAAGGCGCGCAAACCGGCGGCGTCGCAGGCGTCGGAGACGGCGAAGTGCCGAACTATCCTTCCGCTTCGGGAAGCGGGGATACCAACTCTGAGAAAAGCCAACGGACGATTAATTATGATGTGAACCGCATCAAAAATCTGATTGAGTCCAGTCCGTATGCCGTGAAAGATCTGACCATACACGCAGCGGTTGACGCGAACAATATGGAGCCTGCCCAAATCGATGCGATTGAAAAGGTGCTTCGTTCGATCGTCGCTGCGCAGTTAAAAGATTCAGGCGCTACATATACAGACGAAGAATTGACACAAAAAGTTTCAGTTATGACCCAAAATGGTGCTAAAGATGGGGGAACAGCCACTGCAAGCACGGTTCCGAACTGGGTATGGTATGGCGCGGGTGCGCTTGCATTACTAGTTGTCGTAGGCGGAATTGCCTATGCGGTCGTTCGCCGCCGCAGACGAGCGGAAGAAGTCTATGCGGACGAACTGTCTCCGTTGCCTACTCATGTTGAGCTTCCATCCATTGATTTAGAGAATCTGACAGGCGAGCATCAGGTGCGCAAGCAATTGGAAATGCTGGCGAAGAAAAAGCCGGAAGAGTTTGTGAAATTGCTGCGTACATGGCTTGTTGACGAATCGAGGTGAGCAACGTGACAAAAGGAAGCGGAGCATTGACCGGCAGACAGAAAGCAGCGATTTTGCTCATCACGCTCGGACCTGAGGTGTCAGCCCAAATCTTTAAGCACTTGCGGGATGAGGAAATCGAACAATTAACATTAGAAATTGCGAATGTGCGCAAGGTGGATGCGGCGGAAAAAGAGTCGGTCATGAGCGAGTTCCACCAGATCTGCCTGGCGCAGGAGTACATATCCCAGGGCGGCATCAGTTACGCCAAGGAGATTCTCGAGAAGGCGTTGGGCTCGCAGAAGGCGGTCGATATTATCAACCGCCTGACCGCAACGCTGCAGGTCAGACCATTTGACTTTGCGCGCAAGGCGGAAGCGTCGCAGATTTTCAACTTTATTCAGAATGAAAATGCCCAAACCATCGCCCTCGTGCTCTCTTATCTGCAGACGGAGCAGGCATCGACGATCCTGTCTTCCCTTCCGCAGGAGAAGCAGGCCGAGGTGGCGCGGAGAGTCGCCTTGATGGACAGCACGTCCCCGGAAGTGATCAGCCAGGTCGAGCACGTGCTGGAACAGAAGCTGTCGTCGACCGTGACGCAGGATTATACAAGCGCGGGCGGAATCGAGTCGGTCGTCAAGATTTTGAACGGCGTCGACCGCGGAACCGAACGCACGATTCTGGATTCCCTGGAGATTCAGGATCCGGAGCTGGCGGAAGAGATCAAGAAGAGAATGTTTGTATTCGAAGATATCGTCAATATCGACAACCGCTCTATCCAACGCATCATTCGGGATATTGACAATGCCGACCTGCAGCTTGCGCTCAAAGTGGCAAGCGAGGAAGTGCGCGAAGCGATCTTCCGCAACATGTCCAAGCGGATGGCCGATACATTCAAGGAAGAAATGGAATTTATGGGACCGGTTCGGCTGCGCGACGTGGAAGAGGCGCAGACGCGGATCGTGTCGACGATTCGCCGCTTAGAAGAGTCGGGTGAGATTATCATCGCACGCGGCGGAGGAGATGATATCGTTGTCTAATGTCATCAAATCGACTCAATATGTTCCGCTGGAGCAGATGAGATTGATTGAAGCGGTGCGGCGTCATCAGCAGCAGCGGGTCGAGGAGGAGGCTGCGGCAGCGCCGGAGCCGTTGACCCGGGAGACTCTGCTGAACCAGGATGAACAGCTGGCCGAGCTGAGGCAGTCGATTCTCGATGATGCGCAATCGTTCGCCGAGGAGCATCTTCGGCAAGCGACCGAAGAGGCGGAGCGGATGAAGGAAGAAGCGCAGAGTCAGATAGAAGCATGGTGGGAAGAACGGCGCCAGCAGGACGAGCAGCTGATCGAATCTACCCGGAGCGAGAGCTATGAGACCGGATATCGGGAAGGCATGGAGCGCGCGGAGCAGGAGATTAAGGAAGCGTACGAGCGCAAAATCGCGGAAGCCGAGGCAGTGTTGCGCCAAGCCTATCAGGCGAAGGAGCAGTTAATCCAGGAGGCGGAGCCGTTCGTTGTCTCTCTCAGCTGTACGGTCGCGGAGAAGATCATTCAGAAGCAGCTGACCGTCGAACCCGAGATTGTGCTGGAACTGGCCCGCAAGACGCTGTCCCGTAAGCGGGAAAGCGGAACGATTACGCTATGTGTCTCACCTGAGCAGTTCGCCTATGTGCATGCGGCGAGGGAAGAACTCAGTCTGGCGGTCGATTCGCAGGCAGAACTGCAAATTATCCCGGACTCCAGCGTGAACGACGGGGGCTGCGTCGTCCGGTCTGCGCTCGGCAGCATCGATGCGCGGATTGACACGCAGTTGACGGAGATCAAAAAAGCGCTAATGCAGGTAGCGATGCAGCATGAGGAGCAGAGTGGCCATGACGCATGAGGTGAAATGGAACGCGGAGAAATATGTCGACTACTTGTCCCAGATCGACCCGGTCCGCGTCAATGGCAAAGTGACACAGGTCATCGGTCTGACGGTGGAGTCGGAAGGCCCTGACGCGAGCGTAGGAGAAGTCTGCTACATATACCCGACCAAGGGGAGCAAGCCGCTCATGGCGGAAGTTGTCGGATTCCGCGACAACAAGGTGCTCCTGATGCCGCTCGGCGAGCTGCAGGCGATAGGTCCGGGCTGTGATGTCGTGGGCACCGGGAAACCGTTGACCGTTCCGGTCGGTTCGGAGCTGCTCGGCAAAGTGCTGGACGGGTTGGGACAGCCTCTCGACGGATCTTTCCTCCCGACAAGGATGTCCAGCTATTCGACGACGGCGGTTCCGTCCAACCCGCTGGCCCGGCCGCGGGTGCTGGATCCGATCGGCGTCGGCGTACGGGCGATTGACGGCCTGCTGACGATCGGGAACGGGCAGCGCGTCGGCATATTCGCCGGCTCCGGGGTAGGGAAGAGTACCCTGCTCGGCATGATAGCGCGCAATACGGCGGCTGATGTGAACGTGATTGCCCTCATCGGCGAGCGCGGCCGCGAAGTGCTCGAGTTCATCGAGCGCGATCTCGGTCCGGAAGGGCTGGCGCGGTCGGTCGTTGTCGTCGCGACTTCAGATCAGCCGGCGCTGGTCCGCATCAAGGGGGCGCTGATCGCGACCACGATTGCGGAATATTTCCGGGACCGCGGCATGAACGTGATGCTCATGATGGATTCGGTGACCCGTTACGCGATGGCGATGCGTGAAGTCGGACTGGCGATCGGCGAGCCTCCTGCGACCCGAGGATATACGCCTTCCGTCTTCGCCAGCCTGCCGAAGCTGCTGGAGCGCTCCGGAACAGGCCCGTCCGGCTCGATTACGGCCTTCTATACGGTGCTCGTCGATGGAGACGACATGAACGAGCCGATTGCCGATGCCGTACGCGGGATTTTGGATGGTCATATCGTCCTGAACCGGAATATCGCGAACAAGGGGCATTTTCCCGCGATCGATATTCTTGCCAGCGTGAGCCGGGTGATGAAGGACATCGTGCCCCGCGATCATCAATTGGCAGCAGAGCAGCTGAAGCGGCTTCTCGCAGTGTACCGTGAATCTGAGGATTTGATTAATATCGGCGCATATCAGCGGGGAAGCAACCCCGCCATAGACGAAGCACTTGAATTTATAGATGACATTCATGCGTTTACGAAGCAGAGAATCGATGAAAGTGCTCCTTACAACGAGACGATTGAACGATTATTAATGCAATTTCCAGGAGGATGAGTGACCGGTGCGTGGCTTTCAATACGCTTTGCAAAAAGTGCTTGACTTGAAGACCAATGAGAAAAAGCAGGCGGAATGGATATTGTCGGAAGCAATGGGAGATCTGATGACGAAGGAGAGCCAGCTTCAGCAGTGCACGGCAGATCTCCTGCACGCTCGCGAAGAACTCCAGCGCCAGGTAGATGCTCGCGCATCCGCATCCAGCCTTCAGGTCTGGCAGCAATATATCGCCTATATGGAATCGCAGGTTGACCTGGCGAACGAGCGGGTCAACGCCGCAGAAGCCAATGTTCAGAACAAGCAGGGCGAGCTGGCCATACGGATGACCGACGAAAAAGTGTGGACCAAGGCCAGGGAAAAGGCGGAAGTGCAATTCAAACAGCGACTGGCTACGTGGGAACAGAACGAATTGGACGAACTGGCGACCGTTCGCTACCATATGGCAGCCCGCTAGGAGAAATGTCAGGTGCGGCAGTTCGGTCCCGCCGCTTCAGCAGGAGGGATGAGAGTGGCAGAGATGAATCAGGAATCAGTAGAAAAGGAAAGTGGATATTCGGGCTTTGAACGGTTTTTGTTCTTTGCGACCCCAATTTTGTTTACGATCATTTTGTTAGCCGTGCTGCTCACGCTGTTCAATGCGAATTGGCGCAATCAGATGATAGCCTTGGCGGAAAATATCCC
The DNA here is from genome assembly GCF_945605565.1 of Paenibacillus dendritiformis. NCBI lineage: Bacteria > Bacillati > Bacillota > Bacilli > Caryophanales > Paenibacillaceae > Paenibacillus > Paenibacillus dendritiformis. Next base: position 3,140,393 of record NZ_OX216966.1, read on the forward strand.
GATCGTAAATCAATGGATTTCTTCCGATAAGGATAAAGCCGAGGGCAAAGAACCCGGCAAAGCGAAGAAAGAGAACAAAAACATTCAAAAGGAACAGGAAGAGCAGATTGCCGAACTGAAGGCGCTGTTGGCTTCCAAGGACGCTGACCTCCGCAATTTGGCCGATGCACGCAAGACGCTCGAGGAGCAGGTCGCGAATCTGAATAAGGAAATCAAGGATTTGCGGGCCGAACGGCACGAAGAACAGGTGACGGAAGAGCAGTATGCGCAGCAGGTGAAGGATCTGGCGAATCTGTACGCCAAGATGATGCCGAGCAAATCGGCTCCGATTCTGGAGAACTTGGCGACGGAGGAGCTCGTTCTTGTGCTGGATGCGATGAAGCAGGAGGATCGCGCGAAGATACTGGAAAAGATGAATCCGAAGGTGGCCGCTGACGCGTCGATCCGGCTCAAGGATGTGAAGCCGGCGGACAACCTGGAGGTCCGGGCGCTGCAGGCGCGCCTCAAAAAGAATGAAGCGTCGAAGGAAGCCCACAATGGACTTGATCGGACGCAGCTCAGTCAGACCTTCGCGAGCATGACGCCGAAGAGCGCGGCCAGCATTTTGCTGGAAACGGCGAAAATCAGTCCGGAGAAGGCGCTCAACGTGCTGAATACGGTAGATGACGCGACCCGCTCCCGCCTGCTGAATGCGATGACGGAGGAGGACAAGGAAGCGACAGCCAAGCTCGTGTCGAAGCTGCTTCCAAGCAAATGACAGACTACAAGAACGCTTGAAAGGAGGTGAAAAAAATGGCAGGAACAATCATGAATATTTCAGCCGGAAGCGCAGCTCCGGTGATGGGCGGCACGCAGGCCAAGGCAGGAGCGGCCGATGGCGGATCCGGATTCTGGACCGTGCTCTCGCAATGCATGGATACATCGGGCGAGGCGTCGGCATGGCCGGGCGGCTTGGCTTCGCTGTTCAACCTTGGCGAAGGCACGGGCAGTATGCCAGCCTTGCCGGAGGGAGCGGCCGAGGCTGCTGAAGCATTGATTCAACCGCTGCTGGATTCGTTGCAGTCGGCGGATGATGAATTGGAGAGCAATCCGGAGCTGTTCGCCGCGCTGCAGCAATGGGTGGTGCAAGCCCAGCAGTGGCTGAACGGACAGCAGCCGAATGCGGAGCATTCTGATGCATCGGCACAGAGCCCGTCCGTCCTGATCGAGCAGCCGTCCACGATTACGATCGCGGTGCGGGATGTGCTCGCTCAACTGGCCGGTCTGCTGGAAGCGAAGCAAGCGGATGCCCCGATGATGGCGCAGCTTGCCGGGAACGGACAAGCGGCGGCCGTGTTGGAGACGGCGGCGGCCGTGCAGAGCCAGACGCAAGCGACGTCCGAACGGCAGGCGCAAGGCGCAGGCTCGGAGCTTCCCCATGCGGCAGCAAGCGCCAAGGGGGAACAGGCACAGCCCGCCGAAGCGATACGATGGATGGCCCGGCTCGCTGACATGCTGAAGCAGGAAGGCGCGGCCAACGCCCCAGCGGCTCCTGCAGCGGCCAATGCGGCGCGGGCAGCAGCGGCGCAAGCCCAGTCTGTGGCGCAGGCGGAGATCATGCCGGCAGCATCGGCTGGAGCGAAGCCGGCGTCAGAAGCGGCGAGCGGCCCAGACCACGCACAGCCTGAGCCGCAGCTTGGACAAGTCATGCAGGCAGGACAGTGGGCGCTGCGCCAGGAAGGCCTCAACTCGACGAAGCCGCTGCCCGTCATTCATGCGGACCGATTCGCGGATGAGATGGCCGGCTTCATGGTGAAGCAGCTGCGATTCAGCCGGATCGGAACGATGTCGGAAGCGAAGATTTCTCTGTACCCCGAGCATCTGGGACAGGTAGAGATTCGACTGACGATTCAGAACGGCCAATTGACGGCCCGCTTCTTGACCGAGCATCTGATGGCGAAGGATATGCTGGAACAGCAGATGTCCATGCTGCGCGGCGCACTGCAATCCCAGGGAATTCAAGTGGAGAAGATCGAAGTATCTCAGCAATCTTCGAATGCATTGAATTCTTCCCTCTTCCAGGAGGAACGGAGACAGCAGGATACCCACCGTCAGCAATCGTCGGAACGGGGGTCAAAGCAGGGCAAGCCGGTGACTTTGGATGAGCTTGCCGGGGCTTTGGAGACCGAAGAGGAACTGCGGGCAGCGCAGCTGCTTGGGGGGAATTCCACCTTCAGCGCAAGCGTGTAAGTAAATGGTAGATAACAATCAGGGAGGTTGCGGCCATGGCATCAGATGCAGCAGTCGGCAAAGTCGTCACCTGGCCGAACTACAGCAAGGAGAATGTGGCGCAGGCCAGCAAGAAGGACGGTCAGACGCTAGGAAAAGATGAATTTTTGAAAATTTTGATTACTCAGCTGCAAAATCAGGATCCGATGCAGCCGATGCAGGACCGGGACTTCATCGCGCAGATGGCCCAATTCAGCTCCGTCGAGCAGCTGATGAACATCCAGACCCAGCTCGGAAGCCTGCACCAGGCGCTCGGCATGTCTTCCAGCCTTATCGGCAAAGAGATTACATGGTACGGCAAGTCCGAAGATAAGGAATATAAGGTGGGGAAAGACGGTCAGGATGACACGAATCCGATACTGAGAACGGGCATCGTCGAGTCGATGATTATCCGCGATGGCGTGTCTTACGCGAAGGTCGGGAAGGATGAAGTCGATTTGAGCACGATCGCGGAAATTCGCGAACCGGGAGAAGCGCCTGGCACGGAAGAGCCGGAACAACCTGAACAACCGGAGCAGCCTGGATCTGAGTCGCCTGGGGAAGAGTCTCCTGCACCAGGATCGGAAGGCCAGTCATGAATATCGGAGGCCCATTTGGGCATTTAGGCCCAACCGCGCCGATACAGGCCGTCCAGCAGCCTGAACGGCTGAAGCCGGCCCGGCAGAGCGAGAGCAAGGCAAGCTTCCAGCAGCTCTTTCAACAGGAGCTGCAGCGCACGAACGACGTCCGCTTCAGCCATCATGCGAGGACCCGCATGACAGAGCGCGGCATGAACCTGACCCCGGAGCTCGTGGCCAAGATGAATCAGGCGATGAATCAGGCCGAGGAGAAGGGGGCACGGCAATCGCTCGTCATTATGAACAACCAGGCCTTCATCGTCAATGTGCCGTCCCGTACCGTCATTACGGCTTTGGATGAAGCGACACGGCAGAATCATGTTTTTACGCAGATCGACAGCGCCATTCTCCTCAATGATTGAGGCATGGCGAATCTAGAGGCTGGACCGCAAGGGAGCCTCGGCTCATGGAACGACCGAAGTGAGCCCTTTCTTTAGAGGATGTACCATTAAGACATTGGAGGTAATACGATGATTCGATCGATGTATTCCGGCGTATCCGGCATGCGCGGTTTTCAGACGAAACTGGACGTCATTGGCAACAACATTGCCAACGTCAATACCGTTGGCTTCAAAGGCAGCCGCGTCATGTTCAAGGACATTATGAGCCAGACGATAGACGGCACGACAGCGCCGAACGATAACTCCGGCGGGGTGAACGCCAAGCAGATCGGGCTCGGCGTCTCCCTCGCTTCCATCGATACCGTGCATACGCCGGGAAGTGCGATGACGACGAACCGTCCGCTCGACTTGCGTATCGACGGCGACGGCTTCTTCGCTGTCTCGTTAGGCGATGATCAGGACGTTCCGTTCCTGACGCGCGCAGGCGACTTCCATCTGGATGCGAACCGGCAGCTGGTCACCTCGGACGGCTTGTATGTGCTCGATTCCGGCGGCGGGGTTATCGAACTGGGTGATGATGTTGTCGCCTTCTCTATCTCGCAGACCGGCGAGATCATCGCGAAGATGGATGACGGATCGACTGAACCGACAGGCACGCAGCTTGGCATGGTCAAGGTCGTTAACCCGGAAGGTCTTGAGAAAATCGGGGGCAATCTGTACCGCCTAACCCCGAACGCGGTCGAGGGTGACGGCGATGTCGAGCTCGTCACCGCGAATGACCCGGAGGCAGGCACCGGCGCGATTATCGCTGGCCAGCTTGAAATGTCGAACGTCGACCTGACGGGCGAATTCACCGAAATGATCGTGGCCCAGCGCGGCTTCCAGGCGAACTCGCGCATCATTACGACATCCGATGAAGTGCTGCAGGAAGTCGTCAATCTGAAGCGATAATACGGCAGTAATCCGTTCCAAGCCCTGATGCCGCGCCGGTGAACGGCCGGCATCGGGGCCTGGAATGAAGAGGCAAAGGAGGATTTGGATGATATCCGTCACGCGATTGAACGGTTCTCCCATGTGGGTGAACGCCCTTCTCATCGAGACCGTGGAAGAGACGCCGGACACCTACATCACATTGACGACGGGGAAGAAGTTCATCGTACTGGAGAAGGGGCCGGAAGTGATTGAACGGATCGAACAATATGTTCGTTCCGTCGGTATCATCGCCGGAACGAAGAAGACAGAACCATCGGAGGGACAACCATGAAACGAATGATGCCGTGGATGATCACACTCCTGCTTGCGCTGACCCTGATCGCCCTTGTCGTGATTATGATGATTAATACGAATGGCAAGGGCAATGCGCCTGGAGCACAGCAAGTGCAGACTGTAAGATTATCGGCCGATGAAATCGTCGAGATGACGTCAACGATGACAGACATCAAAACGAATCTGGCAGATCGCAACTATATCGTACTGACCGGCTTCGCGTTCCAAATGGACACAAAGAAGACAAAAGAACAGTTCGATAAGATCAAAGATGTTCGCATCAAGCCTCTCATTCTCAGAACCTTGGCTGATATGAAACCGGAAGACTTGCAAGGTATGAAGGGTCAGGATCAGCTGTGTGCCAAGTTGCTCGAACTGATTAATAAGCAATTGCCGGAAGGCAAGGTCGTTCAAGTGGACTTGACGGACTTTATACTTTCGCCGATTTGACGGCAGATTGACACACATGTTCAGCTGATTCCTGTAAGGGGGTGAAACGATTGGTAGACGTGCTATCGCAGAACGAGATTGACGCATTGCTCGCGGCGCTGTCCTCGGGGGAAATGGATGCGGAAGAGCTAAAAAAAGAGGAAACACAGCGTAAGATCCGTTCGTACGATTTCAAGCGTGCCGTTCGTTTTTCTAAAGACCACATTCGAAGTTTGACACGCATCCATGAAAATTTCGCCAGATTTTTGACGACATATTTTTCCGCGCAATTGCGCACTTTTGTGCAAATCAATGTCGTCCAGGTCGAGCAGTTGCCGTATGACGAGTTCATCCGCTCGATTCCGAAAATGACCATATTGAATATTTTTGAGGCCGAGCCGCTCAAAGGCCGGATGGTTCTCGAGGTCAACCCGAACGTTGCTTATGCCATGCTTGACCGCATGCTGGGCGGCGCCGGAGTAGCGCCTTCGAAGATCAACGTGCTGACCGAGATCGAGACGACGGTGATGGAGCGCATTTTCAGCCGGGCATTCGAGAGCCTGCAGGAGGCGTGGAAGAGCGTGCTCGATATCCGGCCGCGGCTGGAAGCACTCGAGACGAATCCTCAATTTATGCAAATTGTCTCCCCGAACGAGACGATAGCGCTCATTTCATTGAGCACCAAAATCGGGGACACGACGGGGATGATCAACTTATGTATCCCTCATGTCGTCATCGAGCCGATTATGCCGAAGCTGTCTGTGCATCATTGGTTCGTATCTGAGAAAAAAACGCGGGAACCGATTGAGATCGAAAAATTGCGCCAACGGGTTAGTAAAGCGAAGCTTCCGATCGCCGTTGAACTTGGCACATCACAGATTTCGGTACAGGAGTTGATGCAGTTATCAATCGGCGATGTCATCGCCTTGAACAAGCCGGTTGACAGCGGTTTGACGATTCGGGTTGGTGACCGCATGAAATATATTGGCACGCCGGGTGTAGTCAAGGATCGCGTAGCGGTACAAATCGAGCAAGTCGTGGAAGAAGGAGTGGAAGAGCATGACGAGTAAAGATTACTTGTCGCAGGAGGAAATTGACGCCCTGTTGAAAAAATCGAGCGGCGATTCGTCGGAAGGCGAAGCGGAGTCCCCTTCAATCGATTCCTATTTGGATCCGATCGAAGTCGATGCCCTTGGTGAGATTGGCAATATTACGTTTGGCAGTGCGGCTACGGCGCTATCCACCCTGCTGGGCAAAAAGGTGGACATTACGACACCTCGCATCAAGCTGCTGAAGCGCGAGAATCTGGAGGAGGAATTCCCGAAGCCGCATGTCGCGGTGCACGTGCAGTATGTTGAAGGCTTCGAAGGGGTCAACTCCCTCGTCATCAAGACGTCGGATGCGCAGGTCATCGCGGATTTGATGCTTGGCGGCGACGGCACGAACCTGAGCGGCGAGCTGAACGAAATTCACGTCAGCGCCGTGCAGGAAGCGATGAACCAGATGATGGGCTCGTCCGCGACGTCCATGTCCACGATTTTTAACCGGTTGGTGAACATTTCTCCGCCCGGCATCGGCATCTTGAATATGTCGGATGGACAGGGACTTGACACGCTGCCGGACGCGAATGTGCTGGTCAAAATTTCATTCCGCCTTACGATCGGCGATTTGATCGATTCGACGATAATGCAAATCTTGACGGTGCCGTTCGCGAAGGACATGGTCCGCATTTTGATGGGAACGGCGGAATCGATGTCGACAGGAGCGGAGACCGCGCCGGAGGCTCCTGCGGCGGAAGAAGCGCCATATGCGCCGCCGGCTCAGCAAGCCGCTCAGCAGCCTATGGCGGGTATCGAGCAGCAGCCGATGCCGGGAGGACAAGCGCCTCAGCAGCCATACGGACAGCCTTACGCGCAGCCTCCGTACGGAGCCCAGCCGATGCCGGCAGCTCACCTGGATCCGCAGAGCGGAGCGGCTTCCGCATTCGGCAATGTGCCGAACCGGAGCGTCAATGTCCAGCCGGTGCAATTTGCGAATTTTCAACCCGGATCCTATGCGCAACATGATGAATCCAATCTAAATTTATTGTTGGACATCCCGCTCAAAGTCACAGTAGAATTAGGGAGGACACACAAACAGATCAAGGACATTCTAGAGCTCTCTCAAGGTTCCATTATTGAGCTGGACAAGCTGGCTGGCGAACCGGTCGACATTCTGGTCAACAACAAACTCATTGCCAAGGGGGAAGTTGTCGTCATTGACGAGAATTTTGGCGTTCGTGTCACCGATATTATCAACCAGTGGGATCGAATTCAAAAACTACAATAAGATTTAGGGAGGATTCAGAACGATGGCTAACCGTATTTTGATCGTAGACGATGCAGCGTTCATGCGAATGATGATTCGCGACATTTTGACTAAGAATGGATACGATGTCGTGGGAGAAGCATCAGATGGCGCTCAGGCGATCGAAAAGTACAAAGAGCATAAACCAGACCTGATTACGATGGACATCACGATGCCGGAGATGGACGGCATTACGGCGTTGAAAGAGATTCGCAAGCTGGACCCGAACGCCAAAGTCATCATGTGTTCGGCGATGGGCCAACAGGCGATGGTTATCGACGCGATTCAGGCAGGGGCGAAAGACTTCATCGTCAAGCCGTTCCAGGCAGACCGCGTTATCGAAGCGATTAAGAAAACAATGGGATAAGCCATGCCTGACAACGGTCAAATTCAAACGCCCGGTGCCGGAGATTACATAGGCAGCTTATTGACCGTGCTGCTGTCGCTCGCAGTCATTATCGTACTTATCGTACTGCTTATTAAATGGTTGAACCGGAAAAACCGCATGTGGCAAATGAATCAAAGCATTCGCACGCTCGGCGGCACCGGGCTCGGACCTAACAAGTCCTTGCAGATTATTGAAGTTGGCGATGTCGTCTACATCCTGGGCATCGGAGAGGATATTACCTTGATCGATAAAATATCCGATCCGGAGCAAGCGGCGCGCTTGATGGCATCATTGGAGCGCGCGCCGTCCAAGCCCGGGACGGCATGGCCAACCTCTTGGTCTGACCTGAAAAGCCGTATGCGAAGAGGTTCCAAGACTGCGGAGACAGACTCGGGAACGAGAGACGCGGACCCGTCTTCCGTGTCCTTTCATGAAGTGTTTCATGCAAAACTTGAACACATGCCCAAACGCGCACAACAAGTGGAGCAGTTGTTCAAAGAAGATTCCAATGAAGATCGGTAGATGGATTGATGAATAAAAAATTGCTGCTAGCTGTGACAGCCGTCCTGTTGTTGTCCGGTCTTACCGCTCATTGGGCGTCGGCGTCGCCTGTCATTCCTGACATCGACATCAAGATTGGAGACGGCGGCGGGCAGCCGGGGACATCCTCGTTGTCCTTGCTGCTGCTAATTACCGTGCTCAGCATCGCTCCGGCCATTCTTGTCCTGATGACCTCCTTCACGCGCATCGTCGTCGTGCTGGGCTTCGTCCGGACATCGCTTGGAACGCAGCAGATGCCGCCCAACCAGGTGTTAATCGGACTTGCGCTCTTTCTTACTTTGTTTGTGATGTCCCCAACGATTGGCGAAATCAATCAGGCCGCGCTGCAGCCATACTTGAAGGGCGAACTGAACCAGACCCAGGCGTTGGAGCAAGCCTCGATACCTATGAAGAAATTCATGTTCTCGCATACCCGCGAGAAAGATTTGCTCTTATTTATGAAGTACACGAAGACCGAGAAGCCGAAGACGTATCAAGACGTGCCGCTCACCGTGCTTGTGCCTGCATTTGCCATCAGTGAGCTGAAGACCGCCTTTCAGATGGGATTTATGATATTCATTCCATTTCTGGTCATTGACATGGTCGTAGCCAGCACGTTGATGGCGATGGGGATGATGATGCTGCCTCCGGTGATGATCTCGCTTCCTTTTAAAATACTTCTGTTCGTGCTCGTAGACGGCTGGTATCTTGTCGTGAAGTCGTTGCTGATGAGTTTCAATACCTAAGCGGGAACGAATCTGACGAACGGGAGGAATACAGGAAATGAGTGCTGAGTTTATTATCGGCTTGGCGGGGCAGGCGGTGTTCGCCGTATTGAAGGTGGCCGCCCCGATGCTGGCCATCGCGCTGATTGTCGGGCTTGCCATCAGTATCTTTCAGGCGACGACCCAGATCCAGGAGCAGACCTTGGCCTTCGTGCCCAAAATTATCGCCGTCATGGTGGTTGTGCTCGTATTCGGTCCTTGGATCTTAACGACACTGGTCGATTTTGCTTTTAGTATTTTAAATAATTTGCACCTTTACATCGGTTAGGCAGTGAAGAGATGGAAATCCTCGTTCAGGCTTTCCCTGTTTTTTTGCTCACGCTATGTCGAATTACGGCGTTCTTTGTCACGGTCCCTGTCATATCTTCGCGGGGCGTGCCGAATCATTTTCGTGTCGGACTCGCGTTTTTTGTGAGCGTGATCGCCTATTTGCTGTTCGGCATCGGCAAAACCGTGCCGGCAGACGGCATGTTTGTCATTTTCATTATACGAGAAGTATTGATTGGCCTATTAATCGGCTTTTTGGCCCAACTGTTCTTCACCGCCGTGCAGACGGCCGGCTCGTTCATCGACATCCAGATCGGCTTCGGGATTGCGAATGTCATCGACCCGTTGACAGGCGCTACCTCGCCGGTAATGGGGAACTTCAAGTACGTCTTTGTCGTGCTGCTGTTTCTCGGGATGAACGGCCACCATTACTTTATCGACGGAATCATGCGAAGTTTTGAGTGGCTGCCGCTGGATGAGAACACCTTCTTTGATCAGATAGCGAACGGACTCGTCTCCGAATTTCTGGTGCAGTCCTTCGTTCAGGCGTTCATCATCGCGTTCCAGATTTCGGCGCCCCTCATCGTGGCGCTGTTCCTGACCGATGTGGCGCTTGGCTTTCTGGCGCGGTCGGCGCCGCAGTTCAATATCTTTGTCGTGGGCATACCGCTCAAGTTGATTATCGGATTAGTTATGCTGCTACTGACCGTACCTAGTCTTATTTACGTGCTGCAGCAGTTGTTCTCCTCGTTGTTCGAGGCGCTTGACCAGCTGTTACGCATGATGCAGGGGGCGGGATAATAATGACACGTACGCGCCGCGGGCAGACGGTACCGTCTGCGGCCCGCGAATACCAACTGAGACACCGTCTGAATCTCCAGCTGTTCTCGCAAGAGAAGACGGAGAAGGCGACCCCGAAAAAGAGGCAGGAGTCCCGCAAGAAGGGGCAGGTTGCCAAAAGCTCGGATTTGTCCGGAGCGTCCATTCTGCTTGCATGCTTCTTCTGCCTGCTTATGTTCGGGAGCTTCTATAAGGAGCGAGTGCTCGATTTATTCGCGGATTCCTTGCAGCACCGCTTGACGATGGAAGTCACGGTAGGCAATGTGACGGACTATTTCGCCCAGGTGTTTCTGAAAGGACTCATCGTGTTAGCCCCCGTGTTTCTTGCGGCATTTCTGATGGGCCTCATCGCGAATTACGCGCAGATCGGATTTTTGTTCACTGGCGAGCCCATGAAAATGAAGCTGAGCAAAATCAACCCGATTCAAGGGTTCAAACGGATTTTCTCGCTTCGTTCCGTGGTCGAGTTTTTGAAGTCGATTTTGAAGCTGGCAGCGATTGCTGTCATCGTCTACTTGTCTTTGTGGGGGGAGCGGGATCGCATTGTCCAGATGTCGCATGTGCCCCTCAATGAAATATTGAGCTATACCGCACAAATTACGCTGTCTCTCGGATTGAAAATCGGCGCCGCCTTGTTCGCGATCGCCATCATGGACTACATGTACCAACGTTATGATCATGAAAAAAGCATGCGCATGTCCAAGCAAGACATTAAGGACGAGTACAAAAAAACAGAGGGCGACCCTCTTATCAAAGGAAAAATCAAAGAACGACAACGCCGCATGGCGATGATGCGGATGATGCAGGAAGTGCCGAAGGCCGACGTTATCATTACGAACCCGACTCACTTCGCCGTCGCGCTGAAGTATGACGGTTCCGAGATGGAAGCCCCGCAAGTGATTGCGAAGGGGCAGGATTACGTCGCCCTGCGCATTAAGCAGATCGCCAAGGAGAATGGCGTATTGACCATGGAAAACAAGCCGCTCGCCCGGGCTTTATTCGAGAGGACGGAGATTGGCGAAGCCATTCCGGCCGACTTGTTCCAGGCCGTGGCGGAAGTTCTGGCTTATGTATACAAATTGAAAGGCAAAGTCAATTGAGCTAACAAGTTTGGGGGAAGCAATCCGTGAAAACGCGAGATTTATTCGTCTTGGTCGGCATCATCGGCATCGTGCTCATGATGGTCCTGCCGATACCGTTATGGCTTTTGGACATCCTGCTGGTGATCAATATCTCATTGGCGCTGATGATCCTTTTGATTGCCATGAACTCGAAGGAAGCTCTACAGTTTTCGATTTTTCCGGCAATGCTGCTCATCACGACGTTATTCCGGCTTGCGCTCAACATCTCGACGACCAAGCAGATATTGGCGAATGGAGAAGCGGGAGATGTCGTCGCCACATTCGGCCAGTGGATAACGCAGGGCAATATCGCCGTCGGCATGGTTGTATTCCTCATTCTCGTCATCGTGCAATTCATTGTCATCACGAAGGGTTCCGAGCGGGTCGCTGAAGTCGCTGCACGATTCACGCTCGACGCGATGCCCGGGAAGCAGATGGCGATCGATGCGGATCTGAATGCCGGGCTTATCAATGAACAGCAGGCGCGCGAGCGCCGGGAGAAAATCGAGAAAGAGGCCGATTTCTACGGAGCGATGGACGGTGCCAGCAAGTTCGTCAAAGGGGATGCCATCGCCAGCATCATCATCCTGCTCATCAACCTGATCGGCGGCTTCGTCATCGGAATCGCGATGCACGGCATGGCCTTCGACGAAGCGGCACAGACCTATTCGATCCTGTCGATCGGGGACGGCCTCGTCAGCCAGATTCCGGCCTTGCTGATTTCGACCGCAGCCGGTCTCATCGTCACGCGGGCGGCTTCCAAAGGAAATCTGGCCGAGGATATGAGCACGCAGATGCTCGCTTATCCGAAGCTGCTCTACATCGTCGCCGCGACGATTGCGATGCTCGGCTTGCTGACGCCGATCGGCCTGAAGCCGACCGTGCCGTTCGCGGCCGTGCTGGCCATCGCCGGCTACCGGATGCAGAAGACGATGGACGAGCGCCAGGTTCAGGAGGAGCAGCTCGAAGAGGAGCAGCAGATCGAGGAGGTCCGCAGCCCGGAGAGCGTCATCAACCTGCTGCAGGTCGATCCGATCGAGTTCGAATTCGGTTATGGGCTTATTCCGCTCGCCGACGCCCAACAGGGCGGCGACCTGCTGGACCGCATCATCATGATCCGCAGGCAATGCGCGCTTGAGCTCGGTCTCGTCGTTCCCGTCATCCGGATCCGGGACAATATCCAGCTGAAGCCGAACGAATATGTCATCAAAATCAAAGGCAATGCCGTTGCCCAGGGTGAGCTGCTGCTCAATCACTATTTGGCGATGAACCCGGGCTACGAGGATGATTCCGTCTCCGGCATCGAGACGACAGAGCCTGCCTTCGGCCTTCCGGCGCTCTGGGTCGACGAGACGATGAAGGAACGGGCGGAGCTGGCAGGATATACTGTCGTCGATCCGCCGTCCGTCGTCGCGACGCATCTGACCGAGATCATCAAGCGGCATGCACACGAGCTGGTCGGCCGTCAGGAGACGAAGGCGCTCGTGGAGACCGTCAAGGAACAGTACCCGGCGCTGGTCGACGATCTGATCCCGAACGTGCTCTCGATCGGAGAAGTGCAGAAGGTGCTGGCGAAGCTGCTGCGTGAAAAGATATCGATTCGCGACTTGGTCACCATCTTCGAGACGCTGGCCGATTACGGGACCTATACGAAGGATCCGGATGTGCTGACGGAGTATGTCCGTCAGGCGCTCGCCCGCCAGATCACACAGCAGTACGTCACTCCGGGAGAGACGCTGCGCGTCATTACGGTCGGTCCTACACTGGAGAAGAAGATTGCGGAGAGCGTGACGCAGAACGAGCACGGATCTTACCTGGTCATGGATCCGGGCACGACGCAGCAGGTGTATCAGCGGATTAGCGATCAGGTGCAGCGTCTCCTGCAATCGGGACATTCGCCGGTCCTGCTCGCGTCACCGACCATTCGCATGTATTTGCGGCAGCTGCTGGAGCGCGCGATGCAGGATATTCCGGTACTCTCTTACAATGAGCTTGAGCCTAGCGTAGAAATTCAAAGTGTCGGAGTGGTGAATGTATGAGAGTAAAAAAGTACATTGTGGAGACGATGCCCGAAGCGATGAGCCAAATTCGTCAAGAATTGGGGCAGGATGCGGTCATCATCAGCACGAAGGAAGTCCGTACCGGCGGCTTCCTCGGCATGTTCAGCCGCAAGGCGATCGAGGTGGTCGCGGCTGTGGACGAACAAGCGCAGCCGTCCCGGCCGTCCGGCTCCGCAAGGGCGTCGGCTCCCGCCGAACCTCCGGCGCGGGTCTACGTCTCGCCGACGGCGGCGCGCAGCGCCTATGGCGGCGCCCCGGCCGAGCCGCGTCCGCCTGCTCCGCAGGTGAAGGAAGCGGCTCCCGACTACGCTGCCCCGCGACCGCTGCGACCGGAGGAGCAAGCAACTCCGGCCGCCGGAGCCGAAGATCGGACGCGGCCGGCCAAGCGGGAGGAGACGGGAACGCAGGCCGCTGACCCGCTGGCGTTCGCTTCCGAACTTGAGGCGGCCGTTGCGCAAGCGTCCCGGCGGCCGCTGCTGGACGCGGAATGGCAGATCGAGATGGCCGAGATGAAGCAGATGATGCACAAGGTGATGCAGCGCGTCTACCAGGACAGCTGGCCGGAACCGTTCAAGGAGGTGGAACGGCATCTGCTTCGGCAGGGCGTTGGCAGCGAGCTGGTCTGCCGCTTCATCGAGGCGGCCGCAGAGCAATGCCTGCACCCGCAGGACGCAGAGGCTGCGGAAGCGAAGCGGCTCGTAACCGAGCAGGTGAGCGAGCAGCTTCTGAATTGGCAGGGGGACGGCATTACGAAGGCTACCCGCATCGTATACTTCGTCGGTCCGACGGGCGTCGGGAAGACGACCACGATTGCCAAGCTGGCCGCGGATCAGATTTTTCACCATGGCCGCAAAGTCGGGTTTATTACCGCAGATACATATCGGATTTCGGCCGTCGAGCAGCTGCGGACGTATGCTTCGATCTTGAACGTCCCGCTGGAGGTTGTCACTTCGCCGGGGGATACGGAACGGGCGCTGAACGCGCTTGAAGCATGCGACCTCATCTTAATGGACACGGCCGGCCGCAATTTCCGCAATGACATGTTCGTCAACGAACTGAACACGATGCTCAAGCCGCTTCCGTTCAGCATGACCTTCCTCGTGCTGAGTCTGACTTCGAAGACCGAAGACATGCTGGCCATCTGGGAACGGTTCGAAAATCAGCGGATCGACAGTCTGATTCTGACCAAAGCGGATGAGACCGCAACGTACGGCACGATAGTGAACTTGGCGTCCCGGGTGAAGATTCCCTGCAGCTATTTGACGACAGGGCAGAACGTACCCGATGATATACAGCCTTTTCAAGTGAATGACGCGGTGCGATGGATAATGGGAGATTGACCTCATGATGAATGACCAAGCTCAAGCGCTACGCCGACTTGTCAGCAAGAAGCTTCAGAGCGGGCCGCCTGCGCCGGCGGAGCCGGGCCAGCCGCGATCGGCCCGCATCATTACCGTCACGAGCGGCAAGGGAGGCGTCGGCAAATCGAATGTCACCTTGAACTTCGCCTTGTCGCTGCAGCAGCTTGGCTGCCGCACGCTCGTATTCGACGCCGATATCGGGATGGCGAATATCGATGTGCTCATCGGATCGTCTTCACCCTATAATCTGGCCCATGTGCTGCACGGGACGAAGACGCTGCGGGACATTATCCAGATTGGCCCTGGCGGCCTGCATTACGTCCCGGGAGGCTCCGGGCTGCAGGATCTGCTCGATATGCCCGTGGAACAGATCGACACCTTCCTGGCCGAGATGGATACGATGTCGGAGCAGTATGACGTCATTCTGTTCGATACGGGAGCCGGATTGAGCAAAGAGACGCTGCGCTTCATCATGGCGGCAGACGAGACATGGATTGTTACGACGCCGGAGCCGACGGCGATCGCGGATGCGTACGCCGTGCTGAAGCTGGTGTCGGGCTTAGGCCATAACGCCCCGCTCCGGCTTATCGTGAACCGCGCATCCGACTGGAAGGAAGGGACGCAGACGGCTGATCGGCTTACCTCGGTCAGCGAACGCTTCTTGAACCGGAGCTTGCCGGTTCTCGGATATATCTATGACGATCCGCATGTCATGCAGGCCGTGAAGAAGCAGGAGCCCTTCACAATCCTCTACCCGCAATGCAGGGCTTCGTCGCAGATCAGGGAGCTGGCGCGGGTATATACCCAGGGCATCAAGCAGACGGAAGCCGGGGGAGCGTCAGGGGGAGTCAAGCAATTCGTACGGAAGTGGCTGCGCCGCTGGTCGATCTGAGCCGTGCCGAACCCGCATGACTGCAATCCTCAAAAAGCACATTTTTTTGAACAACCTCGATAAGGGAGCGTGATGGAATGTGACAACCAAGAAAATACTTGTCGTAGACGATTCGGCCTTCATGCGCGCCATTATATCGGATTTGATTTCACGCGAATCGACCTTTGAGGTGATAGGCACAGCCCGGGATGGAGAAGAAGCTGTGCGCAAGGTGAAAGAGCTCCTGCCGGACGCGGTTACGTTGGACGTCGAGATGCCCGTCCAGAATGGCTTGCAGGCCCTTCAGCAAATTATGGCTCAGTGCCCGACGCCGGTCATTATGCTCTCAAGCTCGACCGAAGACGGGCGTTCCGAGACGTTGACGGCATTGGAATTGGGTGCGATCGACTTCGTATGCAAGCCGTCTCCCACGGGCGGAGCAGGCACGATCGAAGAAGTGGGACAGATGCTGGTAGACAAGCTTCATGCAGCTATCGCCTCTGCGGAACGCAGACGGCAGATGGAACGGCTGAAGCTTCTAATCGGTTCTGGCGACGATAGCCCGGACACTCGCCGGACGGCAGAGCCGGCCGCGCCGCCGCCAGCCCAGGCTCACCTCACAGCGGAGCCGCTGCGGCGCGGGCGCACGAACGGTACGCCGCCTGCGGCGGACGGCAAGCAGACGCGGCGAAGAGGGGAATCGCCGCAGCCCCTGCCGTCCGTGGCGCCGTCCGCGGCGGCGAGAGGCAGCCGGCCGAAGCCGGCTCCTCCCGCAGAGCCGGGCAGAGCTGCCGGCGGCCCTTCCGTTCACGGCGCGGGCGGCGGTTCCGCCAAGGCGGCAGATCCGGAACGGGCTGTGCGGTTCCGGCATATTGTCGCCATCGGGACCTCCACAGGCGGTCCCCGGGCACTCAAGACGCTGCTGTCCGCGCTGCCGCATCATCTGCCGGCGCCTGTGCTCATCGTTCAGCATATGCCGCCGAACTTCACCCATTCGCTGGCGGAACGGCTGGATAGCTACAGCGAGCTGAAGGTGAAGGAAGCCGAGGATGGAGAGGTGCTCATGAGCGGAACGGCTTATATTGCGCCCGGCGGCCTTCACATGACGGCCGTGGCCCGTCCGGACGGCACGTATGCCATTGCCTTGAACCGGACGGACCCCGTATCCGGGCACCGGCCTTCCGTGGATCGGCTGTTCGAGTCACTGCTCCCTTTGCGGCAGCTCAAGCGCCATGCCGTGATCTTGACCGGAATGGGCAGCGACGGGGCCAAAATGATGCAGCGCCTGGCCGAGGACGGCGCCGCCTCGACCTTCGCGGAAAGTGAAGAGAGCTGTGTCGTATTCGGAATGCCGCGCGCAGCGATCGAACTCGGGTGTGTATCCCAGGTCATTCCATTGCAAGACATGGCTGGAGCTATCGTAACGGCTACGTCGGTGTAGCGTGAAGCTGTGCATGAGTGTATGTTCAAGAAGGCATAACTTCTTGAACTGCCTCTATATCGGAAAGGGGGGGCGAACATGGATCTGAATCAGTATTTATCCATGTTTATTGACGAAGCGAACGACCATTTGCAAGCATTGAACGAGCATATGCTGGAACTGGAGAACAGTCCGGACGATGTCGGCATTGTCCAGATCATTTTCCGTTCGGCACACACCTTGAAAGGCATGTCGGCAACGATGGGGTTTGAAGATCTCGCATCGTTGACCCACCAGATGGAAAATGTGCTGGATATGATTCGCAACCATCAACTGAAAATGGACGAATTCATATTCGATACGCTGTTCCGCAGTCTTGATTCGCTGGAAGCGATGGTGGCGGACATTACGCAAGGCGGCGAAGGAAAAGCAGATGTGACGCAAATACTGGCCGCCTTGAAGTCGATCGAGACGGGAGAATACCGCACTGCCTCTTCGCAGGAGAAGGAGGAAGCGGGCGGTGGCGAGGAGGCGTCCGGCGAGACGCTGGATGAATTCCAGCGCAGCATCCTGGAGCAATCGCTGGAAGCCGGGATGAACGTCTATCATCTGCGCATCCGACTGCGGGACGATTGCGTATTGAAGGCGGTACGCGCCTATATGGTATTCCAGGTGCTCGGCCAGCATGGGGAAGTGGTCAAGTCTGCTCCGCCGGCACAGGATATCGAGCAGGACAAATTCGACTCCGAGTTCACCGTATTTTTCGTCAGCACGACCGAGCAAGGCGAACTGGAACGCGAAATCAACCAAGTATCCGAGCTCGAATCCATCACACTTGTCTCGATGAGCGCCGACGATATTCGCGAGTGGAACCGCAATGTGGAAGGCGTCATGAAGGCGGCCCAGGAGACGGCAGCCGCGGCAGCGGCTCCGGAAGCGGCACAAGCGAGCTCAGCCCCGGCGCAGGCGGCGCCGAAGCCGGCCGCGGCCAAATCGCCGGAGGCGCCTCGCGCAGGCGCGGGGAATGGAGCCAAGCCCGTTCAGAGCCGGACGATTCGCGTAGATATCGAGCGTCTTGATGTATTGATGAATCTATTGAGCGAGATGCTCATTGACCGGGTGCGGCTGGAACAAATCGCGGGCGAATTGAAGACAACGGAATTGACGGAGACGGTCGAGCATCTGGTCCGGGTCAGCTCCGACCTGCAGAACATTGTCCTGAAGATGCGCATGGTTCCGGTCGATACCGTGTTCAGCCGCTTCCCGCGCATGGTGCGCGACTTGGCCAAATCGCTGGATAAGAAGATCGATTTCATCATAACCGGTGCGGAAACCGAGCTGGATCGTACCGTCATTGATGAAATCGGAGACCCGCTCGTCCACCTGCTCCGGAACGCGGTCGACCATGGCGTCGAGCCGGTGGCGGAGCGCTTGGAGAAGGGCAAGCCGGAGACGGGAACGGTACATCTTCGCGCCTATCACAGCGGCAACCATGTCTTCATCGAGATTGAGGAGGACGGGCATGGCATTGACCGGGACAAGGTGTTGAACAAAGCGATCAAGAACGGGGTCGTCACCCAAGACAAGGCCGCTTCGATGAGCGACGAGCAAGTGTATCAGCTTCTGTTCTCCTCGGGCTTCAGCACGGCCGAGAAAATATCGGACGTGTCGGGACGCGGGGTCGGGCTCGATGTCGTCAAGTCCAAGATTACGGCGCTCGGCGGCCATGTCGTCGTCGAATCGCAGTTCGGGCAAGGGACGAAGTTCATCGTCCAGCTTCCGCTTACGCTGTCCATCATGTCAGCGATGCTGTTCCGGCTGGGCGAGGAGAAATACGCGATTCCGCTGACATCCATTGTCGAGACCGGTCTCGTTACGAAGGACAAAATCCGGCGCGTCCATGGCGGCATCCGCATGGTCGATTACCGGGACAGCGTCATTCCGCTGCTCTCGCTCAGCGCCCTGTTCGATTGCGAAGGGTACTCTGATTTCGACGAAGACGAAGTGGAGATTATCATCATCAGCAAGGGAGATCGGCTCGCCGCGCTCGCCGTCCAGGAATTCATCGGGCAGAGCGAGATTGTGCTCAAGCCGCTCGGCAACTATTTGAAGAACATCCCGGGCATCTCGGGCGCGACCATCCTCGGCGATGGCCAGGTGGCGCTCATTGTCGATACGAATGCGTTATTGAAATAACCGCTACATATCAAGATATGAGGAGGAACGGTCATGGCAGAGGATATGAAAGTCGTGGTCTTTATGTTGGGGACGGAAGAATATGGCGTCGAAGTGGAGAAAGTGAAGACGATTGAACGGATGATGCCGATTACGCGCGTGCCGAAAACCTATGATTTCATCAAAGGAGTCATCAATCTGCGCGGGGTCGTCATTCCGGTCATCGATCTGCGCGGCCGCTTCGGCATGCCGGAGGCGGAAGCGACCGATCAGACACGGGTTATCATTGTGACGCACGGCGATCTGGAAGTCGGCTTCATCGTCGACAATGCGAGCGACGTCATGGACATCAATGAGGAGCACATCGAGCCGGCACCGGAAGTCGTGGGCGGCATTCAAGCGAAATATTTGCGCGGCGTAGCGAAAATCGGGGAAGACCGCCTTCTCATCATGCTGAATCTGGCGGAAGTGCTCAACAAAAGCGAAATTATTAAGCTTGAGCAGCTAGAGGCATAGCCCAGTGCATCTGTATGAACGTCTGGGCGCCTTCAAGATGGATGTCCTGAAGGAAGTGGGGAACATCGGCGCCGGCAATGCCGCCACGGCGCTGTCCCGCTTGCTGAACCGCACCATCGATATGAAAGTGCCCCAAGTGCGCCTGATGCCGTTTGATTGTATCGCCGATGAGGTCGGCGGGCCGGAGCAGGTGGTTATCGCGATTTATTTCCGGGTTGAGGGCGATGCGCCCGGTCATCTTTTCTTCATGTTCGATCCGGAGGCGGCCAAGATGCTGCTCTCCTATCTGGCAGCGGTGCCGTTGGAGGAAGGGGAATGGTTCTCGGAGATGGAGATGTCGGCCTTGGCGGAAATCGGCAATATTTTGGCCGGTTCGTACTTGTCCTCGCTGGCAGACTTCACCCGCATGACGATGTCTCCGACGGTGCCGCAGCTGGCGATTGACATGGCGGGAGCGGTGTTGAATTACGGCATACTTCAATACGGGGAAATGGGAGACAGCGCGCTGCTCATCGACACGAAGTTTTTGGAAGGCTGCGACGAAGTGCAGGGCACCTTTTTCCTGATTCCCGATCCGGACTCTTTTTCTAAAATTTTCGCTGCCTTGGGAGTGCCTTTACATGATTGAAGAGTCCACGATTGTTAAAGTAGGTATGGCCGATTTGAATGTATGCCGATTCGGATCCATACGCACGACCGGGCTAGGTTCCTGTGTCGGATTTACGTTGTACGACCCCGTCGCCAAGATTGCGGGCATGGCTCATATTATGCTGCCTTCCTCGTCCATCGCGCGGGAAGGTACGGTCAATATCGCCAAATATGCCGATACGGCCGTGCCCGAACTGCTGCGGCGCATGGAAGCCCAAGGGGCCAGGCAGGGGAGGCTGCAGGCCAAAATGGCGGGCGGAGCCCAGATGTTCGCTTTTGCCTCCAACAATGAAATGATGCGAATTGGTCCGCGCAATGTGGAAATTTGCAAGCAGCTGCTGGATCAGCATGGCATTCCGTTGTTGGCGGAGGATACGGGCGGATCATACGGGCGAACGATTGAATTGCGCTGTGATGACGGCGTGCTCCACATTCGAAGCGTACAACAGGGAGTAAAGGAAATATGACGATGAGAGGAACTATTCGTTGGAATTTCATAGTCGGAATCGTCGGATTTGTCATCACTTTATTACTTTCTTGGAGCAGCAATTTGTGGACAACCAGTCTGATTCGCGCGGCGATCGCATTTGCCGCCTGGTTCGCGCTCGGCTTCGCGATCCGCTTCGCGGCGGGCATGCTGGGCGCGCCTGACGCCCAGGCGGCATCATCGGCCCCGAACGGAGAGGACAAAGGGAATCTGGTCGATATGACGACGCCGGATGAGAGCGATATGCTCCACGAGATGCTGCGCACGATGTCCAATGAGGAGAAGCCAACCGAGCGGGAAGACGATGACGGACAAGCATTTCAACCGTTAAACCCGCCCAAGCTCGTGACCAAAGAACCGCTGCCGGATGCGGGACAATTGGCACAAGCTGTTCGTCACCTGACACAAAAGTAAGGAGGCTGACTGTCGGTGAGCGTTCAGAAAATCAAACCGTGCTCTCATTATGAGCTTTGGGAACAGTGGAAGGATAATGGGGATGTCGAGGCGAAGAAACAACTTATCGAAATTCACTTGCCCATCGTCGAATTCGTAGCGAACAAGCTCGCCGCCGGGCTGCCTCGCAACGTCAGCAAGGACGATCTATCCAGCCACGGCGTCATGGGCCTGATCGACGCGATCGAGAAGTTCGACTACCAGCGCGGCCTCCAGTTCGAGACATACGCCTCCTGGCGCGTACGGGGAGCTATTCTGGACGGACTGCGGCAGGGAGATTGGGTGCCGCGTTCGGTGCGGGAGAAGGCGAAGAAAATCGAAGAAGCCTACCAGCAGCTTGAACAGCGGTATTTGCGGTCCGTATCGGACAGTGAAATGAGCGAGTATTTGAATGTGAGCGAGCAAGAATTCCAGGGGATGCTGCATGACGTGAACATTATGTCCGTCTGCTCATTGGAGGACCCGATCCGTGAGGACGAATCCGAGACGCGCCTGTCCTTATTGGTGGATGAAAAGGCGAAAAACCCGGAAAGCAAAGTGAATGAGCACTACTTAAAGGAATCGCTTATCTATGGAATCGAGAAGCTGACCGAGAAAGAGCGGATGGTCATCTCGCTCTTCTATTACGAGGATCTGTCCCTGAGCGAGATCGCCGAAGTGATGTCGCTGTCTCCTTCCCGTATCTCCCAACTTCATTCCAAAGCGATTTTGCGTCTCCGAACGGCATTGGAAAAACATAAGAGCATGCTGCTGGAAGCGTAAATGACAACTAGAGGGGCACGAAGGCAAACCGATAAAACCGAAAGGGGGATTTTTCGTGAGTACGGCAGTGGCTTTGGAAGATTATGTAGAAGTTACGATTTCTGAGGACAAGCTATACGGCTATATTCAATTTGCCAAATTCGAACCCACGTTTCAATGCACTGCGGAACAGCTGGAGACATTGCTGCATAGCAATAATGTACGCTTCGGCATTCAAACGCGGGTACTGCAGGAGATTGCTTCGAATCCGCAAGCCTTTGCGCGCGGCGCAACGATGATTGCTCATGGGAAGGCACCCGTAGACGGTGAAGACGGCTCAGTTCGTCTCCTGGTACGCACGGGCAAGCAAGAACACAAGCCGGTTGAGCAGGAAGACGGAACGGTTGATCTGAAGGAAGTCAAGCAGCTGGATAATGTAAGAAAAGGGCAGATGATCGCCCAGCGCATTCCTCCAACCGACGGCATCCCGGGCATCTCCGTAACGGGAGAGCCGATCAAGTCGAAGCGAGGGCGCGACGCGAGATTCAAAATTGGGAAGAACGTCGTCGTCGATCCGGAAGAAAAAGCGATGTATTCCGCGATTGACGGCCTCGTCTCGCTCACCGACCGGGACAAGCTGAACGTCTTTCCGGTCTATGAAGTGAACGGAGATGTCGACTACCGGACAGGGAACATCGACTTCATCGGAACGATCGTCATTCGGGGCAATGTCCTGACCGGCTTTCGCGTCAAAGCGTCGGGCGATGTCCGCGTATACGGCGGCGTAGAAGGGGCGCAGATCGAAGCCGACGGCTGCGTCGAGATCAGCGGAGGCATCATTGCGGGGAACAAAGGCTATGTCAAGGCGGGCACTCATGTAAAATGCACCTTCATCCAGGAAGCGAATGTGTATGCGGCGACTGACGTGATGGTAACGCAGAGCATTATGCATGCCACGATACGGGCAGGCAAGCAGGTCATTTGCCAAGGAACCAAAGGACTTATCGTCGGTGGTCTGATTCAAGCGGGAGAAAAGGTCATTGCCCGCACGATCGGCAACTCGATGTCCACTTCGACGACGATCGAGGTGGGCGTGCAGCCGGAGCTGCGGAACGAGCTGATGGAGCTCCGCCACACATTCAAAACAAGCCTGGAAAATTTAGAGAAAACGGAGAAAGCGCTTCGCATTTTGGATCAGATGGCGTCTGCAGGCCAGCTCTCGGGCGACAAATTGGCGATGCGGATTAAGCTGACTTCCACCAAGAAGCAGGCCGTGGAGCAGCAATCAGACATGCGGGAGCGCATGTTCGAGATTGAGAAGATGTTGGAAGAAACCGCTTCGGCTTCGGTCGATGTGTTCAATGTGATATATGGCGGGGCCAAAATTGTAATCGGCCGCAATACGCGGTATGTGAAGGATGCGGCGAAGAGGGTCTCCTTCCGGATGCATGACGGTGACATTACGATGTCTTCTTATTTATAAGGGGGTAGCTTGGGAGCGTGTAACGCGGCCGCTTCGTCATGCGTTTCGTCTCGTCTTGCTCGTGGCCGCTCATGGCTGGCGTGATGGTTGGCGGAAGACTAGCGTGAAGACTAGCGTGATGACTGGCGTGGTGACTAATGTGGTGACTAGGGCCAAAATCCTGTCGAGCGAGAAGCCAATCCTGCATTTGTACAGCAATTTACGCCGATGAAACGGAGTTTCGAAGAAATTGCTGCTATTTTACATCTTTTTTACTCAAATTCTCTAGTTTATAAGCGATACGGTGAGAATTCCTGCATTTTTGCAGGAATCCCGGCGCACTGTCCGTGCGTTCCCCAATAAACTGCAGTTTTGCAGGATTTTTGAGCGGCCGAGAGCGGCGTACGGCAACGTATAGCGGTGTAAACCAGAGGGCGCCCCAAGTCGGGGGCTTCGCAATCTCACTATAAGTGCTAGTTCGTGTTAAGTTGTGTTCCACGTCTATAGGAGAAGGCTGGGGTGATGAGATGAATGTGAAGCCGGTAGAGTTGCAGATCGCACTAACCCGAACGCCAGAAGCATCGGCAATTCATCAACAGCAGCAGCAGCGGCCTGTTACCGAACAGCTGCTTTTGAACGAGCAAGCGGAGAAGATGACGAAAAAGCGGCGTGAGCGCAACGAGCAGGTAGATACTGCGCAGGAGGCCCGGATCCGGGATGAAGGAAAGCGCGACCAATCCCGCGCGGACGGCTCCGGCCCCGAGCCGGAGCCGGTAGAGGAGGAGACGGCAGCTCCTTCAGCGGCTGTTCCTGCAGAGCACCCTTACAAAGGAAAGCATATTGATTTCACGTGCTGAATCGGTAACGCTGACCGCCTTGTCGCACAAGGTGCCCGCGTTGCCTTTTTTGCCGTGTTGGCGGCCATGCCGGGTGCGGGCGAAGGAAGAGAAGGAAGGCCTGCATCCGCATTGGGCCGTGAAGAATCTGAACTCAGCCGAAAAGGAGGTGCCCGCGATGGGGCCATGGATCTATGTAGCGCTGCTGGGGGCGGTCCTTGTCGTGCTTGGCCTGCTAAGGCCGAGAACAGGGAACGACAGCACCGAGCTCCGGCGCAATATGGAGGAGACGCTCGAGCATTATATGCGAGAGCTGGAAACGGATAATGAAAAAGTAATCAGCATGATCGAGCGGATGAAAAAAGAGGGGCAGATGACGGACGAGGCGCTGAGGAAGCGAATTGACCAGCTTGAGCAAAGATGGAGCCGAAGCGAGGAACGGCATGCGGCTCTGGAAGCGCGTGTGGCGGAGCAGCAGGCGGTCCGCTTGTGGAACGGACAGGCTCCCGCGCCGCAGATGGGGGAGGCTGCGCAGCCGGCCGCCCAGCGTTCCATGCCGGCGGAAGCATCTACCTTTCCTCCGGAGGCGGAGCCCGTCCCGGATGCGGAAGCCGAAGCACAAGCGGAATCCGAGGCGCCGGAGTCCCCTTCGATCCGCAGCCGGTACCCGGAGCTGTTCGCCCTGGCCGAAGAGCAGGTGCCAGCGGGCCAGATTGCCGAGCGGCTGTCCATGCCGATAGGCGAGGTTCAGCTTATTCTCCAGCTTGGGATACAGGAGGGCGGCCGTGTTTAAAGATCGTCGGTTTCTTATCGGACTTGGCGCAGGGATGATTATTGGCAGCCTGCTGCTTCAGCTGACGCTTATCGGCGAGCGCGCAGCCGAGCCGCTGTCAGAGCCGGAACTGCGCAGAGAGGCGGAACGGGCCGGTTATGAGCTGATTCCGCGCGGCGCCATGGCGAACGGAACGGCTGAAGGCGGAGGCGTCGCACAGCCGCACACGCCGGCAAGCAGCGGAACGCCCCGTCAGGAGAAGGGCGGAGAGAAGGAGGCGGCCGGCGGCAGCGATTCGGCGGCGAACCCGGCTTCGTCCGCCGCGAAGAAGCAGGATTCTCCCCCTGCGGAGGTGAAGCAGGAGGCGAAGATTAAGGTAGCCTACGGCAGCGGTTCCCGGGATATCGCCAAGCAGCTGGCCGACGCGGGAATTGTCGAGAGCGCGGAGTCGTTCGAACGCTATATTGCCAAGCAGAAGAAGCAAGGGAAGCTGCGGACGGGCACGTTCCTGTTCCCGGTTCCCTCCACGATGGAGGAAGCGCTGCGCATACTGACGAGCAAGCCGAACGGCTAGCTTGCCAAAAGTGGTTGCAACTCATGGGTCATTATGGTATATTAGTTGACGGTGTTAAGAACACACGTCGATCAATTTCTGCAAGGGTGCTCTGTCTCATCGGGCAGAGTCTTGGAGGAAGATGACATCGGCGGAGGACAAATAACCATATTGGGAGGTGCAGTGAAGATGGCAGTTATCTCCATGAAGCAGCTGTTGGAAGCTGGGGTACACTTCGGTCACCAGACTCGTCGTTGGAACCCGAAAATGGACAAATATATCTTCACCGAACGTAACGGCATTTACATTATTGACTTGCAAAAGACAGTGAAAAAAGTCGAGGAAGCTTACAATTTCGTAAAATCCCTCGCGGCTGAGAACGGGACAATCCTGTTCGTCGGCACGAAGAAGCAAGCTCAAGATTCCGTCAAGGAAGAAGCAGAGCGCTGCGGAATGTACTATATCAACCAACGCTGGTTGGGCGGTACGCTCACGAACTTCCAGACGATTCAGAAGCGTATCGATCGCCTGAAGCAGCTGGAAGCGATGGAGCAAGACGGCACATTCGAAGTGCTGCCTAAGAAAGAAGTTATCTTGCTCCGCAAAGAGCAAGAGCGTCTGGAGAAATTCCTGGGCGGTATCAAAAACATGAAGGGCTTGCCAAGCGCATTGTTCGTCATCGATCCTCGCAAAGAGCGCATCGCGGTGGCGGAAGCTCGCAAATTGGGCATCCCAATCGTAGGTATCGTTGACACGAACTGCGATCCGGATGAGATCGATTACGTTATCCCTGGTAACGACGATGCGATCCGCGCAGTCAAGCTGCTCACTTCGAAAATGGCCGACGCTATTGTCGAAGCGCATCAAGGCGAAGAAACATCCGCGTAATACAGCGTCTTACATTTGGATGAACAAATAAGGGTGGTTGGCAGGTGATTCACCTCTCACCGCCCTTTTTTTAAGCTGTACGATAGCTTGAATCCGCCCGGCACCATGCTGGGGCAATCTCATTGATGGAGGGAATTAGACATGGCAGTTAGTGCAGGTGCAGTTAAAGAATTGCGTGAAAAAACAGGCGCAGGTATGCTTGATTGCAAAAAAGCGTTGGAGGAAGCAAACGGCGACCTGGAAAAAGCGGCTGAATTGCTTCGCGAGAAGGGCTTGGCGGCAGCAGCGAAAAAAGCGGGCCGCGTAGCTACGGAAGGCGTCGTTGAATCCTACATCCACGCTGGCGGACGCATCGGCGTCTTGGTAGAGATCAACTGTGAGACGGACTTCGTCGCGAAGACGGACCAATTCAAGGAATTCGCACGTGATATCGCGATGCAAATCGCGGCGGCTTCGCCGAAATTCGTGCGTCGCGAAGAAGTGCCTCAAGAAGAGATCGAGAAAGAAAAAGAAATTTTGAAGGCGCAAGCGCTGAACGAAGGCAAGCCTGAAAAAATCATCGAAAAAATGGTCGAAGGCCGCATCAACAAATATTTCGAAGAGTTCTGCTTGCTCGAGCAATCCTTCATCAAGGACCCGGACAAGACAATCGAGACGCTGCTGAACGAAAAAATCGCAGCGATCGGCGAGAACATTTCGATCCGCCGCTTCGTTCGTTACGAGCTGGGCGAAGGCTTGGAGAAAAAAGAAGATAACTTTGTTGAAGAAGTAATGGCGCAAGCGAACTTGAAGTAATCCTGGGAACAGGACGCTTCCGTTCATAAGCTGCTAGCAATCAACAGACGCGCTGGAAAAGATGGAACACATAGTGTTCCTTCTTTTTTAGCACGTTGTCAAAAGTGGAGGGTAAACATTGAAAGAACCGGTTTTTAAACGCATCGTGCTAAAAGTAAGCGGGGAATCGCTGGCAGGTCAGGCAGGCTACGGGATCGAATCCGGCGTCATCAATTCCATTGCAGAACAGGTGAAGGAAGTTGTGGATCTTGGCGTTGAGGTTGCCATCGTATGCGGCGGGGGCAATATTTGGCGCGGCATCGCAGGCAGCGAAAAAGGGATTGACCGCGGCACGGCTGATTATATGGGGATGCTTGCCACGGTAATGAACGCACTTGCCTTGCAGGATGCGCTCGAGCAAATCGGCGTGCCGACACGCGTACAGACTTCGATTGCCATGCAGCAGATCGCTGAACCTTATATCCGGCGCCGGGCTATCCGCCACTTGGAGAAAGGGCGCGTCGTCATTTTTGCGGCAGGAACCGGGAATCCGTTCTTCTCGACGGATACGACAGCAGCTTTGCGTGCGGCAGAGATTGAAGCAGATGTCATCCTCATGGCTAAGAACAAGGTTGACGGCGTGTACTCTGCCGATCCGTTCAAAGACGAGACTGCGGAGAAATTCGAGCAATTGACTTACATGGAAGTGCTGAACCGCAATCTGGGCGTCATGGACTCGACCGCTTCTTCACTTTGCATGGATAACAACATTCCACTCATTGTGTTTGCGATGACTGAGAACGGCAACATCAAGCGAGTCGTGCTCGGTGAGAAGATTGGAACCATTGTAAAAGGGAGTGTAGACTAGTGCCACAATCGGTAAAGAAACACGCAGAAGAACGTATGGAAAAGGCAATTGCAGCTTTGAAACGCGATTTGGCTACGTTGCGTGCCGGACGTGCATCCGCAGCGCTGCTTGACCGCATTCAAGTCGAATATTACGGGGCGATGACGCCGGTCAATCAATTGGCGAATATCAGTACGCCGGATCCGCGCACGCTGGTAATCCAGCCTTGGGACAAGAGCTCGCTCGGAGAGATCGAGCGCGCGATCATGAAGTCGGATCTCGGCTTGACGCCGGTCAATGACGGCTCCATCATCCGCCTTGCCATTCCGGCATTGACTCAGGAGCGCCGTGCGGATCTTGTGAAGCAGACGAAGAAATTCGGCGAAGACGCGAAGGTCGCGATCCGCAACATCCGCCGCGACGCGAACGATGATATCAAGAAGCTGGAAAAAACCGATATTTCGGAAGATGAATCCCGCCGTCATCAGGAAGATATTCAGAAGACGACGGACAAATATATCGCGGAAGTCGATAAAGTATTGGCAGCAAAAGAAAAAGACATTATGGAAGTCTAATGAAGGCGCACCGCAATGTGCGACATCTTTATGCCCCTCCGCACGGTGGGGTTTATTGTCTTTTTCCGGTGCCGGTTCTTATCAACAGGTTGGAGGAGACCGAATGATTAAGCGATTCCAAGCGTGGATGCAGCGCAGGAAGGATAGACTGGGGCCTGAGCTGCTGCCGGACAATATCCCACAGCATGTGGCGATCATTATGGACGGCAACGGACGTTGGGCGAAGAACCGCGGATTGCCGCGTGTCGCAGGGCACCATACGGGGATGAAAGCGGTGAAGCGCGCCACCATCGCTGCCAATGACATCGGAATCAAAATACTGACCCTGTACGCTTTTTCCACAGAGAACTGGGTGCGCCCGAAAGATGAAGTGGACTTTCTGATGAAGCTTCCCCAAGAGTTTCTCGCCATTGAGCTCGATGAATTGGTGGAGAAGAACGTGCAAGTGCGCATGATGGGCTATCGGGACCGCCTTCCCAATCATACGCTTGCGGCGATGGAAGAAGCCGTGGAGAGAACGAAAAACAATACGGGACTCATACTCAATTTTGCGTTGAACTACGGCGGAAAGCGGGAATTGATCGAAGGCTTCCGCGAGATTGCCCGGGACGTCGCTGCGGGCTCAGTACGGCCGGATGATATTGACGAGGAGTTGATTCATCGTCATCTATTGTCCGGCAGCTTGCCGGATCCGGATCTGCTGATTCGCACCAGCGGGGAACTGCGGCTCAGTAATTTCATGCTGTGGCAGCTGGCTTACAGCGAGCTGTGGTTTACCGATTTGTACTGGCCCGAGTTCACGGAACGGGATTTGAAGGAAGCCGTGCTGGAGTATCAGCGCCGAACCCGGAGATATGGCGGATTACAATAAGTTGGAGGAACAGTCGTTATGAAACAGCGTATCGTTACGGGGCTTGCAGCCGGTATCGTATTCGGCGGACTGTGCGTCATGGGCGGCATGCCGTATGAGATGCTTCTTCTCGCATTGGCCCTGATTGGCTACTACGAGTTTGCCCGCATGCATCATTCCCGGCCCTTCGATCTCACATCCATCATCGGCTATGCTACGCTGCTTGCTGTGGCTGTGCCTTGGCAGCGCTGGTCCATCTCATGGCCGGTCTCGTTCGAGACGCTTCTATGGTTCAGCATGTTCATCCTGCTGTGCATGACCGTATTGACCAAAAACCGGGTGCCGATCGAGAACGCCGCCCAAATGTGGCTTGGGGCTTTCTATATCGGCATCGGATTCAAATATATGATGCTGACCCGCACTTCGATGGAGGAGGGCCTGTTCTGGACGCTGCTGCTCTTCGCGGCCATCTGGTCCTCCGATATCGGGGCTTATTTTACGGGACGAGCCCTAGGGAAGCATAAGCTGTGGCCCGCCATCAGTCCGAACAAGACAGTGGAAGGGGCTCTCGGCGGGATCGCGGCATCGATTATCGTATCGTTCTTGTTCATACTCGCCCGGCCGGATATTCTCGATTGGCGCACGGCGCTTGCGATCGGGGCTTCCGCCGCCGTCATCGGGCAGCTTGGCGATCTCATCCAGTCCGCCTACAAGCGGGTCCGCGGGGTGAAGGATTCCGGCACGATTCTGCCCGGACACGGCGGCATTCTGGATCGCTGCGACAGCTGGATCGTCGTATTCCCGTTCGTTCATCTGATCGGCTTGTTGACGTTATAGCAGGTGGACGGGAGTCCGGGCAACGAACGGGCGCTCACAAAATTTGATTGTAGATGAGGTGCAGGAATGAAACGGATTGCAGTGCTTGGATCGACGGGATCCATCGGTACACAGACGCTGGATGTTGTCCGCCATCATGCGGATGAGTTCACGGTTGAAGCCTTGGCGGCGGGGCGGAATGCGGATGCCATCGTTCAGCAGGCGAAGGAATTCCGGCCTCGTAAGGTATCCGTGCAAGACCGGGAGACGGCCGAGCGAATCCGCCATGATCTTCCCGCCGGAACGGAGCTCTATTACGGAGACCAGGGCCTGATTGAAGTGGCGGCTGCCTCTGAAGCCGATACCGTCATTACGGCGGTTGTCGGCAGCGTCGGGCTGGAGTCCACCTTGGCCGCGATCGCCGAAGGCAAGAACATCGGCTTGGCCAACAAGGAAACGCTGGTGTCCGCCGGACACCTGGTGACCGAGCTGGCTGCGGACAAGGGCGTGAGCATCCTGCCTGTGGACAGCGAGCATTCTGCCATCTTCCAATGCTTGAACGGAGAAGCGGCCGCGGATGTCCATTCGATTACGGTCACGGCCTCCGGAGGAAGCTTCCGCGATTATTCGCGGGATGAGCTGGAGAACGTGACGCTGGAGCAGGCGCTTAATCATCCGAACTGGTCGATGGGCGCGAAGCTGACCGTCGACTCGGCGACGATGGCCAACAAGGGCCTGGAGGTGATCGAGGCGCACTGGCTGTTCGGGATGCCGTATGACCGCATTCATGTCCTGATTCATCCGGAGAGCATCATCCATTCCTTCGTGGAATATGTGGACGGCAGCATCATCGCCCAGTTGGGCGTGCCCGACATGCGGGTTCCGATACAATACGCGCTGACGTATCCGAAGCGTCTGGACAGCCCTGCGGCCCGCCTTAATTTGGCGGAGATCGGCAAGCTTCATTTCCGGGAGATGGATTTCGAACGCTTTCCGATGATGCGTTGGGCCTATGATTGCGGACGAGCCGGCGGAACGGCGACAACCGTGTTCAACGCGGCGAACGAAGTGGCCGTGGCGCGCTTCCGGGTGGGCGAGATCAAGTTCCTCGACATTGAGCGCATCGTATACAAGATCATTTCCGGACATGAGCGCGTCCCGCATCCTTCGCTTGAGGAGATTAAGGAAGCGGATCGGCGGGCACGCGCGGAAGCACGGCAAATTTTACGGCCTTGACGGCATCCGGTGGATTCTCTTGTGCGGGATCGGAGAATAATGATAATCTATAAGAGGTTGTTCAAAACGTCCGTTCTTCGAGTTCGGTGCTGAAAACTGGTCTTTTTGAACATACGTAATAGGACAAGACCGCGACCCGAAACGTAAAGGAGGATGCATCGCGTGCAGATGGTACAGATTGTAATATTGACGATACTTGTCTTCTTCATCATCGTGACGATTCACGAGTGGGGACATTTTATCTTTGCAAAACGTGCGGGCATTCTCGTCAGAGAGTTCGCCATCGGGTTTGGTCCGAAAGTGTTCTCCCATACGCGCGGAGAGACCCGTTATACGCTCCGGCTGCTGCCGGTCGGCGGCTTCGTCCGGATGGCGGGGGAGGATCCGGATCTGGTGCAGATACAGCCCGGGCAGACGATTGCCGTCCGGCTGAAGGACAATCAAGTCACGAAGCTGTACTTGGATCAGCTGGATATGCGCAAGCAAGTCGTGCGCGGTGAAGTGAAGGAGATCGATCTGGAGCATGCGCTGAAGCTTACGATGGACGTGGAAGGGGAAGAAGTGACCTATCACGTTCATCCGCAAGCGAAAATGATCGTCAAAGGCGAGGATACGCAAATTGCGCCTTATAACCGCCAGTTCGGCAGCAAGACGGTCGGACAGCGCGCGCTCGCGATTTTCGCCGGGCCTTTCATGAACTTCGTGCTGGCGTTTATTCTGTTCGGAGCCTACATACAGATGGTCGGCATGCCGGTCGAGAACCCGTCTCATGTCAAGATTGGCGACGTGACTCCGAATATGCCTGCGGCGGAAGCGAATTTGCAGAAGGGCGACATTATTGAAAAGGTGAACGATTTCGCCGTCGGCGGCAACCGGAACAAGATGATCGAGATCATCGAGAAATCGGAAGGCAAGCCGGTGGACATGACGATTATCCGGGGAGATGAACGGTTCACCATCCAGCTGACGCCGGTGAAGGTGGAAGGCCAGGAAGGCGGCAAGGTCGGAATCGTGCCGGTATTCCCTACCCGCAGCGCTACGATCGGGGAGACGTTCAAATATGCGGGCATATCCATGGTCGATACGACAGAGCGTATCTTTGAAGGCTTCCGCATGCTTATTTTTGGCCAGTTCAGTCTGGATGATCTGGGCGGACCGGTGCGTACGTTCGAAGTGACGGGACAGTTCGCGAAGCAGGGGATTGGCCAGCTCACCTTATGGACCGCCATTCTTAGCCTGTATCTGGGCATATTCAACCTGCTGCCCATTCCGGCATTGGACGGAAGCCGTCTTGTCTTTCTCGGCATTGAAGGACTTCGCGGCAAGCCCGTCGATCCGAACCGGGAGAGCATGGTGCACTTCGTCGGCTTCGCTATGCTGATGCTGCTGATGCTGGCAGTGACCTACAACGATATATTGCGATTAGTAAAAGGTTGATTATCGGCACGATCATTGTTCGCAACATCATGGGCGATGGGGTTGTGTCTTCGGGAGGATTTTAACGGTTATGTCGAAACAGAAACAGTTCGTTACGGAAATTACGCCCCAGCAGGAGGATTTTTCCCGTTGGTATATTGACGTTATCAAAAAAGCGGAGCTGATGGACTACTCGCCGGTGCGCGGCTGCATCGTCTTCCGTCCGGACGGCTATGAAATATGGGAGCATATCAAGGACGAGCTGGATCGCCGTTTCAAGGAGACGGGGCACCGCAACGCCTACTTCCCGCTTTTCATTCCCGAGAGCTTTTTCCAGAAGGAAAAAGAGCATGTCGAAGGGTTCAACCCGGAGCTTCCGTGGGTAACGGAAGCAGGCGGCGAGCAGCTGGAAGAGAAGCTCGCGATCCGTCCGACATCCGAGACGATGATTGGGCATATGTATGCGAAATGGATCCAATCCTATCGGGATCTGCCGGTGCTCATTAACCAATGGGCGAACGTCGTCCGCTGGGAGAAAAGAACACTCCCGTTTTTGCGTACGAGCGAATTTCTGTGGCAGGAGGGCCATACTGCGCATGAGACCGAGGCGGAAGCACGGGAAGAGACGATGCGGATGCTTACGATCTACCGTGAATTCGTCGAGGATTACTTGGCGATCCCGGTAATCGAAGGCCAGAAGACGCCATCCGAGAAATTCGCCGGTGCGGTAGACACCTTCTCCATCGAAGCGATGATGAAGGACGGCCGCGCCGTTCAGGCCGGAACATCCCACTATTTGGGCACGAACTTCTCCGTCGCGTTCGATATTCAATTCCTGGGGCGGGAGAACGAGCTTGAATATGCGCATACGACATCGTGGGGCGTAAGCACCCGGCTTATCGGGTCACTCATTATGGTGCATGGGGACGATCGGGGACTTGTCCTGCCGCCGAAGGTCGCCCCGACCCAAGTTATTATGATCCCAATCGGTCCGGCGAAGCTGCGCGATCAAGTGGTCGGCCGCGCCGACGAGCTGTTCGCGGAATTGAAGCAGGCCGGGATCCGCGTCCGGATGGACGATCGCAGCGACATCAGCCCGGGCTGGAAGTTCAACGAGTATGAGATGCGCGGCGTTCCGGTCCGACTCGAGATCGGACCGCGGGATATGGAGAACGGCGTGTGTGTGCTCGTGTCGCGCGTATCCGGCGAGAAGCGGATCGTGGAGCAGAGCAAGCTGGCCGAAGAAGTGAAGCGAATGCTGGACGACGTCCATCAGGAGATGTATGAGCGTGCGCGCGAGTTCCGCGATGACCACTTCTATTCGGTCGACACGATCGACGAGATGAAGGGGCTGATGGAAGAGAAGCGCGGCTTCACGCTCGCCGGCTGGTGCGGGTCGGATGCATGCGAGAAGCATGTCAAGGACGAGACGGGCGCCACAAGCCGCAACATCCCGTTCGCGGCGCAGGAGAGCAAGAAGACCTGTCTCGTATGCGGAGAAGAGGCGAAGCATACCGTCGTCTTCGCCCGCGCGTATTAAGCAGCGATAGACCCGTTCGCCGCAACCCTCGTCATCCGATGGGGGCCTGGCGGACGGCCGTGCCCGGCCGAGCGGGCTGCGGGACGAATGACAAGGAAGCTTCCTCCGCGGGAACATCCAACGGAACACCGGACGATGGCTCGAGTGCAGGAAGCTTTTCTTTTTCAAGAGGTAGTTCAAAAAGTCCGCTTTTGATCACGATGTAATACAGATTACGAACCGATACAACCGGTTGTCATGGGGGTGGAATAATCGGCATGTCGGATAACAGAATGCGATTCGAGTTGTTAATGAAGCAGGCCGGCGTTCCTGCGGAGCTGGCGGAAGGAAGTTATCATGATGCCAGGATCGAGCGGGTCGAGTGCAGCCGTTCCAATCGGGAGTGGACGATCCATATCGGCAAGGCGTCGGTAGCGCCGGCGGAGGCCTATCGTTCCTTTTGTCTCCGCGTGCAGGAGAAGCTGTCCCATATCGCCAAGATTCGAATTATTTTTCATTATGATGAAAATGTGAGCAATGCGGAGATCGTTGAAGCCTATTGGGGGCTGTTCGTCGAATGGGTCAAGCGGGAAGTCGCGTCGGTCAACGGCTGGCTGCATCGCGCCAAGGTCGATGTGGAAGGGGATCTGGTCAAGCTGACGCTGGCCGAAGCGACGACATTGGAGCTCGCCAAGAAGAAGCAGATTGACAGCTATGCCGCTCAATTTTTCCAGACGTATTTCACCCGTTCCCTGCGCTTCACGATGCAGAGAGGCAGCTTCGATGCGGATGCTTATGAGGCCTTCCAGGCCAAGCTCATTGAGGAAGAGCGGCAAGTCGTCCAGCAGATGATGGTGGAAGCCGAGCGCGAGGCGGCTGAAGCGGCCGGTTCCGGGGAAGCGCCGGAACGTCTCCATGTCGGCTACGATATCAAGGACGATGCGACGCCGATTAAGGATATTCAGGATGAGGAGAAGCGGATCACGGTCCAGGGAGCCGTCTTCGGACTCGAAATGAAAGAGCTGCGGAACGGCAGTACGCTGTTCACCTTCAATGTGACGGACTTCACCGATTCGCTCATGATGAAGATGTTCGCGAAGACCAAAGACGATCTCGCCATGCTTAGCCTGATCGCCAACGGCAAATGGGTGAAGGCGCGCGGACGCGTGGAGTACGATCGCTTCATGACCGTGCCGGAGCTTGTCATGATTCCTTCGGACTTGAACGAAGTAACGCCGCCTGCGGAGCGGCAGGATACGGCAGAGGAGAAGCGGGTCGAATTCCATCTCCATTCCACGATGAGCACGATGGATGCGGTCGCGCCGATTGACGCTTATATTAAGCAGGCGGCCAAATGGGGTCACAAAGCGATTGCCGTCACAGATCACGCCAACGTGCAATGCTATCCGGAAGCGGCCAAGGCGGCCAAGAAGCATGGCTTGAAAATGATCTACGGGCTGGAAGCGAACGTCATCAATGACGATCTGGAAGTGGTCATGAACGCCGAGCCCCGCAACTTGAAGGAAGCGGTCTATGTCGTGTTCGATATCGAGACGACGGGTCTGTCGGTCACGAATACGAAGATGACGGAGATCGCCGGGGTCAAAATGCAGGACGGCAAGGAGATCGATCGATACGCCAGCTTCGTCAATCCGCATGAGCCGATTCCTTACCATATTCAGCAGCTGACGAATATTACGGATGAGATGGTGAAGGATGCTCCGGATATCGATCAGGTGCTGCGCGAGTTCACGGAATTCGTCGGCGATGCGATCTTGGTCGCGCATAACGCGAGGTTCGACGTCGGGTATGTGCAGTACAATCTGAAGAAGCTGGGCATGCCGGAGTTGAACAACCCGGTCATCGATACACTGGAGCTGGCCCGGCTGATCCATCCGACGCTGAAAAACCACCGCCTGAATACGCTGGCGGATAAATATAAGGTGTCGCTGGAAAACCATCACCGCGCCATTGACGATACGATTGCGCTCTTCGGCATTTTGAACGGGTTGCTGAAGGACGCGCAGGCGATCTACGGCATAGAGATGCTCGACCGTTTGAATGATTATGTCGGCCAGAATCTGAAGAACGCGCGGCCGTTCCACTGCAATATTTACGCGTTGAACGGCGTCGGCAAGAAAAATTTATATAAGCTCGTATCGCTGTCGCATACCGAATACTTCAATCGGGTCGCCTGCATTCCGAAGAGCAAGCTTGTGGAGATGCGGGAAGGGCTGCTGCTGATGTCGGGCTGCGAAAAGGGCGAGTTCTTCGAGACCGTGCTCAACAAATCGATCGAAGAGGCGGAGCAGGTGGCAGAGTTCTATGACGTGCTGGAGATTCAACCGCTGACGATGTATATGCACCTGGTCGATAAAGGACTTGTCGCCTCCAAGCAGCACGTCGAGGAGGCGCTCCGCAAAATTGTCCAGATTGGGGAAAAGCTGAACAAGCCGGTGGTGGCTACGGGCAACGCGCACTATCTCAACCCAAGGGACAAGCTGTTCCGCGATATTACGATTCACGGCATCACGGGCTTCAGCCCGCTTAAAGATATGCGCAAGCCGGATGCCCATTTCCGCACGACCACGGAAATGCTGCAGGAATTCGAGTTCCTCGGCAAAGAGACGGCCTACGATGTCGTCGTGCGCAATACGAATCAGCTCGCGGATCGGTTCGAGGATCTGGTCCTGTTCCCGGACAAGCTGTTCACCCCGATTCTCGAAGGGGCAGACGATGAAATTCGGACGACATGCTACCGGACGGCGGAGGAAATCTATGGCACGCCGCTGCCGGATATCGTCGTCAAGCGGCTTGAAAAAGAGTTGGAGCCGATTATCAAGTACGGCTTCTCCGCCAACTATCTGATCTCTGAGCGGCTCGTCAAAAAATCAAATGAAGACGGCTATCTCGTCGGTTCGCGGGGCTCCGTCGGCTCTTCCGTCGTCGCGACCTTCCTCGGCATCTCCGAGGTTAACCCGCTGCCGCCGCATTATATATGCAAGAATCCGGAATGCAAGCACAGCGAGTGGATTACGGACGGAAGCGTGCCGAGCGGCTTCGACCTTCCGGACAAGCAGTGCCCGCAATGCGGACAGATGCTGAAGGGCGAGGGCCAGGACATCCCGTTCGAGACGTTCCTCGGCTTCAAGGGCGACAAAGTTCCCGATATCGACTTGAACTTCTCGGGGGAGTACCAGCCGCATGCCCATAACTTCACGAAGATTATGTTCGGCGAGAAGAGCGTATTCCGCGCGGGGACGATCGGAACGGTGGCGGAGAAGACGGCGTTCGGCTTCGCCAAAAAATATGAGGAATCGCACGGGAAATCATGGCGGGGCGCCGAGCTGAACCGGCTGGCGGCCGGCTGCACCGGGGTGAAGCGGAGCACCGGACAGCATCCGGGCGGGATCGTCGTCGTCCCGGATTACATGGAAGTGGAGGATATTACTCCGGTCCAATATCCGGCGGACGATACGTCGGCAGAATGGAAGACGACCCATTTCGACTATCACGCCTTCGACGCGAATCTGCTCAAGCTCGATATTCTCGGACACGATGATCCGACGATGATGCGGATGCTGCAGGACCTGACCGGCGTCGATCCGACGACGATTCCGATGAACGACCCGAAGGTGATGAGCTTGTTCAATTCGACGGACGCCCTGGGCGTCTCGCCGGACAAGATACGCACGCCAGTCGCTACCTACGGGATCCCGGAGATGGGAACGCGATTCGTCCGGCAGATGCTCGTAGAAGCGCAGCCTTCCTCGTTCGCGGATTTGCTGCAAATCTCGGGCTTGTCCCACGGGACAGGCGTATGGCTCGGCAATGCGCAGGAGCTGATCAAGAACGGGGTCTGCACGATCAAGACGGTCATCGGCTGCCGGGACGAGATTATGCTGTACTTAATCTACAAGGCGGGAATGGATGCCGGCCTCGCCTTCAAAATCACCGAGAGCGTGCGGAAGGGGAAAGGGCTGACTCCGGAATGGATCGAAGAGATGAAGCGGTGCAACGTGCCGCAATGGTATATTGATTCCTGTCTCAAGATCCAGTACATGTTCCCGAAAGCGCACGCCGCGGCGTATGTTATCTCGGCGGTGCGGACCGCGTACTTCAAGCTCTATCATCCGATTGAATTCTATGCGACGTACTTCACGGTGCGCGCGGAAGATTTCGATATCGAGCTGTGCTGCCAGGGCTATGATGCGATCAACCGCAAGATCAGCGAGATCGAAGCGAAGGGATTCCAGGCGACGACGAAGGAGAAGAGCATGGTATCGATTCTGGAGATGGCGCTCGAAATGACCGCCCGCGGGTTCACATTCAAGCCGATCGATCTGTACCGGTCCGATGCGACCCGCTTCCAGGTGGACGAAGGCGCGCTCATCCCGCCGTTCTCGGCCGTGCAGGGCATCGGGGAGAATGCGGCGCGCAATATCGCGGCTTCCCGCGAGGCGGGAGAATTCCTGTCCGTGGAGGACTTCCAGAACCGCTCCAAGGCGACGAAAACGATCGTGGAGCTGCTGAGCCAGATGGGCTGCTTCCGCGGTCTGCCGGAGAGCAATCAGCTATCGCTGTTCTGACCAGGAGCTTCAAGCGGCGGCGGGCTCATTCCCGGAAGGCAGAGGATGGGATTGCCCTTGCCATTCCGTATAGGGCTATGATATAATTTTTTTGGTAATCATGTGGATAAATCCGTTGCGCAAAGAGTGGGGAAACCCACTCTTTCATATTTGCGTGCGGATTCTGAAATATACAGCAACTATTTCCAACTATGCAGGAGGTCCTTGAATTTGAGTTCACCGAACATTAAATCGGTAGTCGAAAGCATGATCACGCCGTATTTGGAGGAGAACGGTTTTGAACTGGTCGACATTGAGTATGTCAAAGAAGGCAGCAGCTGGTTTTTGCGCATCTTTGTCGATAAAGAGGGCGGCATCGATATCGAGGACTGCGGGCGCATCAGCGAGTACGCAAGCCAGAAGCTGGATGAGACCGATCCGATCGAGGATGCTTATTTCTTGGAGGTATCGTCTCCGGGAGCGGAACGCCCGTTGAAAAAGCCGCAGGATGTGGCCAAGTCGGTTGGCAAGCATGTATTTGTCACTACATACGAGCCGATTGGCGGATTGAAGGAGTTCGAGGGAGAACTGGTGTCGTTCGACGGCGAGACGATGGTTGTTCAGGTTGGCGGCAAAGACCGCGCCATCCCGTATAACAAAGTAGCCAGCGCGCGACTTGCGATTGTCTTTTAACAGGAAGTACCCGTTCAAAGAGGCCGGTTTTCAGCACCGGCAAGACTGCTTGAACTTGCATCCTTTTTGAACTGAACAGGAATCAGGCCGTGACCGGTCGAAAGGGGGAGCTAACCAATCATGAGTATGGATTTTATTGAAGCGTTGACCGAAATTGAACGAGAAAAAGGAATTAGCAAGGATGTATTGATTGAGGCGATTGAAGCGGCTCTTATTTCGAGCTACAAGCGGAACTTCAACACCGCGCAAAATGTACGTGTCGACGTGAACCGCGCGACGGGCGTCATCAAAGTCTTCGCCCGCAAGACGGTCGTGGACGAGGTTCTCGACCCTCGTCTCGAGATCTCGCTTCACGCCGCCCGCGAGATGAACCCGAATTACCAGCTGGATGACATATGCGAGATCGAAGTGACGCCGCGCGATTTCGGCCGCATTGCGGCCCAGACGGCGAAGCAGGTCGTCACCCAGCGCATCCGCGAGGCGGAGCGCGGCCTTATCTATAACGCATTCATCGACAAGGCGGAAGATATCGTGACCGGTATCGTGCAGCGTCAAGATATGCGCAACGTCTTCGTCGACCTGGGCAAGGTGGAAGCCGTTCTGCCGCTGAATGAATTGATGCCGAACGAGAAGTTCAAGCACGGGGATCGGGTCAAGGCATATATTACGAAGGTGGAAAATACGACAAAAGGACCGCAAATCGTCTTGTCCCGGACGCATCCGGGTCTGTTGAAGCGCCTGTTCGAGCTGGAAGTGCCTGAAATCTTCGACGGGGTCGTCGAAATCAAGTCGGTCGCGCGCGAAGCGGGGCAGCGCTCCAAAATCGCTGTCCATTCCCGCAACGAAGAGGTAGATCCGGTAGGGTCCTGCGTCGGACCGAAAGGAATGCGGGTGCAGACGATTGTGAATGAGCTGCGCGGCGAGAAGATCGATATCGTCCGCTGGTCGGATGATGTGAAGGAGTATGTCGCCAATGCGCTCAGCCCTTCCAAAGTCGTCGATGTCACTGTGTACGAAGCCGAGAAGATGGCACGGGTTATCGTGCCGGATTATCAATTGTCGCTCGCTATCGGCATCAAAGGCCAGAATGCGCGCCTCGCCGCCAAGCTGACCGGATGGAAGATTGATATCAAGAGCGAGTCTCAGGCAGAGCAGGAGCCTGTCCAGGACGAGAGCGGCATAGCGGAAGACACAGACAGCTTCGATAGCTTCGAAGAATAACACCGAAGGCGCGACCATCGCCATATGTTCGGTCGCAGCCTCCGCCGGAAGCTCGATCGGATCGTAAGGGGGAATGAGTCATGAGAACAAGGAAGGTTCCGCTGCGCAAATGCGTCGCCTGTCAAGAAATGATGCCGAAAAAAGAACTGATCCGCGTCGTCCGGACGCCGGAAGACGAAGTCCTCATTGATTTGACCGGCAAGAAATCGGGCCGCGGCGCTTACTTGTGCGGGAAGCTGTCCTGCTTCAAGCTGGCGCATAAATCGCGGGCTTTGGACAGAGCGTTGAAGCATCAGGTGCAGCCTGAAATCTATGATCAGCTTGCGCAAGATTTCATCAAGGTGGAAGATGAATTCAATGCGTTGAAGGAACAGGTGGACGATGATGAGTAAGCTGATGTCCCAGCTCGGCCTTGCTCAACGGGCGGGCAAGCTGGTGACGGGCGACGAGATTGTCCTCAAGGCGATTCGCGGCAGCCAGGCTCAGCTCGTCATCGTAGCGGGGGATGCATCCGAGAACACGAAGAAGAAGTTTCGGGATAAGTGCAAATCGTACGGTATTCCGTTGGCCATCGGATTTGACAGAGACAGGCTGGGAGGCAGCATCGGCAAGCCGGAGCGGGTCGTGCTGGCTGTATTGGACGGCGGATTTGCGACCATGATGCGGAACGGACTGAAAACTATGTCGGAGGTGGAGTATATTGAGTAAACAAGAGAAGGACAATAAAGATAAATTGAGAGTTTACGAATATGCCAAATCGCTCAATATGAGCAGCAAGGAAATTATTACGATACTAAAGCGTTTGAACATTCCAGTCAACAACCATATGAGCGTAATGGAGAATGATGCCGTGAAGAAGGTCGAACAGTTTTTCCGTGATGTAAAAGCAAATGCGCAAGCCAAGCGAGAAGGAGGGCAACCTTCGAAGCCGCAAGCGCAGACGAGCCAAGCGGGAACGAAGCAGACCGAAGCGGCGAAAAAGCCGGAACAGCACAAAGAATCGAACGACAGACCGCAAGGCCAGCGCGGCTCGCGCGACGGGCAGCGCCAACCGCAGCGCGGCGAGCAGCAGCGCGAAGGCAATCGCGGGCAAGCGGGACGCAATTCAGATCGCAATGCGCAGCGTGGCGGAGGCGGTCAACGAGATCAACAGAGACAGGGCGAGAAGCAAACGACAATGAATACGAGACCGAACCAAACCAACAACAGACCGGGCGGGCAGGATTCAACACAACGCAAGCCTCAGGGCGGAACGAACAATACGAACCGTGGCGGCGGACAGGGCGGATCAGCGAACAATCAGAACCGCGGCGGCGGCCAAGGCGGCCAAGGACAAGGCGGCCAAGGACAACGGCAAGGAAAGCCCGGCAATGCGGCAGCTTCGAACCGTTCCAACCCGCCGCGCCGCTTCGAGGATTCCAACGCGAAGGACGGCAAGCGGAACAATAAGCCAGGCAACCGCCGCTTCGACGACAACAACAAGTTCGGCGGTTCCCGGGGCGGACAAGGCCGCGGCCGCAACAAAGGCCGGAACAACCATCAGCAGCAGGATCGCCGCGAGAAAATCGACAACACACCGAAGAAAATTATTGTTCGCGGTGCGATGACGGTTGGAGAACTGGCGAAGCTGCTTCATAAGGACGCTTCCGAGGTCATCAAGAAGCTGTTGTTCCTCGGTGTTATGGCGACGATCAACCAGGAAGTCGATCTGGACACGATCCAGCTGATTGCCGATGAGTTCAAGGTCGAAGTCGATCTGAAGCTTCCGGCTATCGAGGATCCGTTCGAAGCAGAGGAAGAAATGGACGACGAGGCCGATCTGATGGAGCGTCCGCCGGTCGTTACGATTATGGGCCACGTCGACCACGGGAAGACGACGCTGCTCGATGCTATCCGCAAGACGAACGTTACTAGCGGCGAAGCGGGCGGCATTACCCAGCATATCGGTGCATATCAAGTTGAATTCAATCAGAAAAAGATCACGTTCCTGGATACCCCGGGCCACGAAGCGTTCACGCTGATGCGGGCGCGCGGCGCGCAGGTAA
Source organism: Paenibacillus dendritiformis (assembly GCF_945605565.1). Classification (NCBI taxonomy): domain Bacteria; kingdom Bacillati; phylum Bacillota; class Bacilli; order Caryophanales; family Paenibacillaceae; genus Paenibacillus; species Paenibacillus dendritiformis. The sequence continues at coordinate 3,183,404 of NZ_OX216966.1, forward strand.
CGGATATTACGATTATCGTCGTCGCTGCAGATGACGGCGTCATGCCGCAGACGGTAGAGGCGATCAGCCACGCGAAGGCGGCCAACGTTCCGATCATCGTCGCTGTCAACAAAATTGACAAGCCCGAGGCGAATCCGGATCGCGTGAAGCAGGAATTGACAGAGTATGAGCTCGTTCCGGAGGAGTGGGGCGGAGATACGATCTTCGTCAACGTATCCGCGAAGCAGCGCATGGGTCTGGAAGAACTGCTTGAAATGATTCTGCTCGTCGCCGAGGTCAATGAATTCAAGGCGAACCCGGACAAACTGGCCCGCGGGACCGTCATTGAAGCCGAGCTCGACAAGGGACGCGGCCCGGTTGCCCGCATTCTCGTGCAGCATGGCACCTTGCGCGTCGGTGACGCGTTCGTCGCAGGCACCTGCTTCGGGCGGGTTCGCGCGATGGTCAATGACAAGGGACGCCGGCTCAAGGAGGCAGGCCCGTCGACGCCGGTCGAGATTACCGGTCTGACGGACGTTCCGCAAGCGGGTGATCCGTTCATGGCGTTCGAGGAAGAGCGCAAAGCCCGCTCCATCGCCGAGAAGCGCGCGACGACGCTTCGGGAAAGCCAGTGGGGTGCGAACTCCCGCGTCACCTTGGACGATCTGTTCAAGCATATTAAGGAAGGCGAGATGAAGGAACTAAACGTCATCATCAAGGCGGACGTTCAAGGATCGGTAGAAGCGCTGCGCGGATCGCTCGAGAAGATCGATGTCGAGGGCGTGCGTGTCAAGATCATTCATTCCGGCGCCGGGGCGATTACCGAATCGGATATTATTCTCGCAACGGCATCCAACGCGATTGTTGTCGGCTTCAACGTGCGTCCGGACGCGCAAGCGAAAGCGACGGCCGATCAAGAGAAGGTGGACATCCGTCTGCACCGCGTAATCTATTCCATCGTGGAAGAGATTGAACAAGCGATGAAGGGGATGCTCGATCCGGAGTACAAGGAAGTCGTCATCGGACACGCGGAAGTGCGCAATACGTTCAAGGTCGGCAAGGTCGGAACGATCGCCGGCTGTATGGTCACGCAGGGCAAGATTTCGCGTTCTGCCGATGCTCGCCTGATTCGCGACGGCATCGTCGTGTTCGACGGCAAGATCGACTCCTTGAAGCGCTTCAAGGATGATGCCAAGGAAGTGGCGCAAGGCTACGAGTGCGGAATTATGCTGGAGAAGTTCAATGACATCAAGGAAGGCGACATTATCGAGGCGTTCGTCATGGAAGCCGTTGAGCGATAATCGTGCGGCCTGACCTTTGGCAGCATATTGATGAACCAACTAACGAAATGAGGTGTATCCCATGGCAAACTTCCGATCCGGACGGGTTGGCGAACAGATGAAGAAGGAGCTGAGCCAGCTTATCCAATTGGAATTAAAAGATCCTCGAATCGGGTTTGTCACGGTGACAGGCGTCGAAGTGACGAATGACCTGTCGCTGGCCAGAGTCTATCTCAGTGTGATGGGGACGGAAGAAGAAAAGGAAGATACGATCAAAGCACTGGAAAAGGCCAGCGGTTTTCTCCGATCCGAGATCGGCAAGCGAATCCGTCTGCGCCATACGCCGGAGCTATCGTTCAAGATTGATGCTTCCATTGAATACGGCAGCCGGATAGAAAAGCTGCTTGGCGATATTCGCGACGATCATGAGACGACATAAATGCAAATGAAGGACTGAACAGGCAAATCGAGCTTCCGGCTCGATTTGCCTGTCTTCACGGAGGTGCCTATGGCAGAAATGTTATCCGACCGTTACGCAGAAGATATCGAGCGGGCATGCGAGTTCCTGCGATCATGTGACGATGTGCTCGTCGTATCGCATGTGCAGCCGGACGGGGATGCGATCAGCTCTACACTCGTCATCGGCTGGCTGTTGGACAAATGGAACAAAACATATCGGCTTGTCAACGAGAACGGTGTGCCGGGCCGCCTGGCGGACTTGCCGATGGCCGAGCAGATTGGCAGTTACGCGGATGCAGAAGAAGATCCGGAGAACAAATATTCGACGGTCATATGCGTGGATTGCGCCGACTATGCCCGGATCGGGAAGATAGCGAACTGGGTCGCCCCGGATGCCCGCATCTTGAATATTGATCATCATCCGACCAATGATCGCTATGGCGAGGCGGCGCTTATCCGCCATGATGCCGCAGCGACGGCGGAGATTCTGTACGATCTTCTGCTGGCAGCGGGCGTCGAGCTGGACGAGCAGGTCGGGACGATGCTCTATACCGGGCTGCTGACCGATACGGGCGGCTTCCGCTACAGCAATACGACTCCGCATGTGATGAGCGTGGCTTCCGAGCTGCTGAAGCTGGGGGTGCAAGGGAACGCGATCGCGGAACGGCTGCTGGAGACGATGTCCATGGCGCAGCTGAAGCTGATACAATGCGGATTGTCCCGGCTAACCTTTACCCCGGATCAGCGAATCGGCTGGCTCTTCATCACGCCGGATGATATGCGGGAGACGGGAGCGGTCAATGAAGACCTGGAAGGTCTCGTTAATTATGCCCGCAATGTCGAAGGCGTCGACGTCGGGCTGCTGTTCAAGCAAATTGATGATCGGAGCGTCAAGGTGAGCATGCGTTCTTCGGAGCGCGTCGATGTCTCCGCGATTGCGCAATCGTTCGGTGGCGGGGGGCATGTCCGGGCTGCCGGCTGCAAAGTATCCGGCACGCTGGATGATATCATTATTCAAGTAGTGGAACGGGTGAAACAAGAATTATGACAGAGCTTCATGGTGTTCTTCCGGTATGGAAGCCGGCAGGCTGGACGTCGCACGATGTCGTGGCCAAAGTCCGCCGGCTCATTCGGGAAAAGCGGATCGGGCATACGGGCACGCTCGACCCTCAAGTCGTGGGGGTCCTGCCGTTATGCGTCGGCAGAGCGACCCGACTGGTTGAATATTTGCAGGAAATGCCGAAGGAGTATGAAGCGACGCTGCGGCTTGGCGTGTCGACCGATACGGAGGATATGTCAGGCGAAGTGGTGGAACGCGCCGATGCATCCCATGTGACCGAAGCGATGGTCAAGGAAGCGCTGCTGTCGTTCATCGGGCCCATCGAACAGGTTCCTCCCATGTACTCCGCCGTCAAGGTGAACGGCAAGCGGCTGTACGAGCTGGCGCGCGAAGGCAAGACCGTGGAGCGCAAGCCACGTCAAGTGACGATCCATCATATCGAGCTGATCGGAATGACGCTTGGCGGCGCGGAACCGGAGGTGCGGTTCCGTGTTCAATGCTCCAAGGGAACGTACATACGCACCCTGTGCGTCGACGTCGGACGGAAGCTGGGGGTGCCGGCGACAATGGCGGAATTGATCCGGACCCGCTCCGCCAACTTCGGGGAAGAGGACAGCTTCACCTTCGCCCAGATTGAAGAAGCGATGGCGGCCGGAACGCTGGGACAGCTGCTGATTCCGATGGATCGCGCCGTCTCGCATTTTCCCGAGCTGCGGGTCGCTCCCGCCTTCGCGCCGCATGCGGTTCAGGGCAAGGGCATACCGGAACGAGGGCTGAACGTTCCGCCTTTGACGAATTGCATCTATCGGTTGTATGATGAAGAAGGAACTTTTTTCGGCTTGTATCATAAGCCGGACACGGAGCAGGTGCTGCGTCCGATCAAGGTCTTCGTGCCTTAATCGTTCCGCGCAAGGAGGGGATACCCTTTTTGCGCTGTCCTTTGCCCTGTTTTGTGAAACAGATAACATACCGAAATGTATGCTAGAACCGGTTTTGTGGGAACAACTACCAAGATGGGAACGGCGGTTGTGTGCAACCGGAAATACGAATGCAGGGGCTCTGATTACAAATGGAAAAGATAGTGATACATGCAACAGACGGACATGCGGAATGGATGGCGTGGCAGCAGCCGCAAGTGGTGATCCTGGGTCATTTCGACGGCATACACGCCGGCCATGTGAAGGTGATTGAGCGGGGGCTGAAGTATGGGCGGGAGCATGGTCTGCCTGTCGCCCTGATGACCTTCCACCCTCATCCGAAGGCGGTATTCGGCGATGAACGGTATGCAAGATGCTTGACTCCGCCGAAGGAGAAGGAACGGATTCTGGCCCAGCTCGGAATCGATCGCTTGTACATCATAGACTTCAATCTGAGCTTCGCCCAGCTGCAGGCCCGCAAGTTCGCGGACTGCCTGTGCAATCTCGGCGTGAAGCATGCCGTGGTCGGCTTCGATAACCGGTTCGGCCATCGCGGAGAAGGCTCGGCCGAGCTGCTGGCCGAATGGGGAGAGGGCTGCTTCTCCGTCGATATCGTGCCGGCCCACAACGATAACGATGCGAAGGTAAGCAGCACCCGTATCCGCCAATGCCTTGCCGAAGGCCAGATCACGAAGGCCAATCAATTGCTGGCCCGTCCTTATCTGCTCCGCGGGACGGTCATCCATGGCGATGCCCGCGGCCGCACGATCGGCTTCCCGACCGCGAATGTGGACCTGGATGAACCCTATGTCATTCCAAAAAACGGCGTCTATGCCGTCAAAGTGAAGGTTGGCGGAAAGTGGCATGACGGCGTGATGAACATCGGCTTGAAGCCGACCTTCAAGAGCGGGGAGACGAGACCTTCGATCGAGGCGCATCTGTTCGACTTCGATGCGGACATTTACGGGGAAGAAGTGACCGTTGCCGTCATGGATTTCCTGCGAGCCGAGCAGAAGTTCGACGGCATCGCGGCGCTCGTCGCCCAGATCACGGCGGATGCCGAGGAAGCCCGTCGACGGCTGGCTTCGATTGAGGGTGCGCCAGCATTGGAGAGCGTATTTCAGGGGTAGTATCGGCTGCTGCCGAAATACATCGAGAATCTGCGTTTACTTTTAAATCTGATAGTGATATACTAGTAACGTTGTCGTGAATACGCGGCAATAGCCTTAGCTTGGTTGCTCGATCTCACCGACGGTAACGAGGCTATCGGCTGAATTGATAACATATTGGGAGGTGAATAGGATGGCATTGACTCAAGAGCGCAAGCAACAGCTCATTGACACGCATAAGACGCACGAATCGGATACTGGATCTCCGGAAGTGCAGATCGCTATCCTTACTGAGAACATCGTTAATTTGACGGATCACTTGCGGACACATAAGAAAGACCATCATTCCCGCCGCGGATTGTTGAAAATGGTCGGTCAACGCCGTAAGCTTCTTGCTTACTTGAAGAAGAAGGATGTTAAACGTTACAGCGCATTGATCGAGAAGCTCGGACTGCGCCGTTAATAGCAAGAACCTCTAAGCAGCCTGGTTGTTCATCCCGCCTGACAGTGCGGCATGCAGCCGGGTTGCTTTTTAACGATGGGGCGGAAATTTTGCCCGCTTGCATCGATGCGATGGAGATGATATCAGGCGCGAGGCTGGACGAGCCCCGGCCCGACTGCCTGTTGATACATAATCCTAAATGAACCACATCTCACTGATCTGCCGATTGTTTCCGGGCTCACATATCCCCCCCCTTGTTTTTTCAGACGGGATGCAGGAGATAATGGTAGGTGTAACGAAGATAACTATGCGTAGAACTTAAGGAGGGATCCGATGAACCGCATCGAGATGGAACTTGGCGGAAGACCGCTTGTACTCGAGACGGGACGATTGGCGAAGCAGGCCAACGGCGCCGTCAAGGTTCAATACGGTGACACGGTCGTCCTATGTACCGTGACCGCTTCGAAGGAACCAAAAGATTTAGACTTTTTTCCGCTAACCGTGAATTATGAAGAGCGTCTGTATTCCGTGGGCAAGATTCCCGGGGGATTCATCAAGCGGGAAGGACGTCCGAGCGAGAAGGCGATTCTGGCCAGCCGTCTTATTGACCGCCCGATTCGCCCGTTGTTCCCGGACGGCTTCCGCAATGACGTTCAGATTGTCGATCTCGTCATGAGCGTCGATCAGGATTGCCCGCCAGAGATGGCGGCCATGATTGGAACGTCCGCTGCGCTGTCGATCTCCGATGTGCCGTTCAACGGCCCGATCGGAGGGGTTATCGTCGGCCGGATTGACGGTCAATTCATCATTAACCCTACCGTGGAGCAAGAAGAGAAGACCGACATTCACGTCACGGTCGCAGGCACGAAGGATGCGATCATGATGGTCGAAGCGGAAGCGAACGAAGTGCCGGAAGAAGTGATGCTGGAAGCAATCATGTTCGGCCACGATGAGATTCGCAAGATTGTCGACGTGATCGAGCGCTTCACCGAGATGGCCGGAACAGCGAAGATGGAGGTCAAGCTCCATGCCGTTGACACCGACGTCAATGCGGCGGTGCGCGCATTTGCGCAGGAGCGCCTGGTGGAAGCGATCCGCATTCCGGAGAAGCATGCGCGCCAGGATGCGATCGATGCCATCAACCAGGAAGCGGTTGAGCATTTTGAAGCCCAGTATATCGAGTCCCCTGAGCTTATGGATGATGTGAAGGAGACCCTGTACGACATTGTCAAGGAAGAAGTGCGCCGCTTGATTACGCATGAGAAATTGCGCCCGGACGGCCGCAAGCTGGATGAGATCCGCCCGATCGAGTGCGATACGAGCTTGCTACCGCGCACGCACGGATCAGGTCTGTTCACGCGGGGCCAGACTCAGGCACTGAGCATCTGTACGCTGGGTGCGCTGGGCGATGTGCAGATTCTGGATGGCATCTCGCTGGAAGAATCGAAGCGCTTCATGCATCATTATAACTTCCCGCCGTTCTCCGTAGGGGAAGCTCGTCCATTGCGTGCGCCAGGCCGCCGTGAGATTGGACATGGCGCTCTCGGTGAACGCGCGCTGTCCAAGGTCATTCCGCCGGAGTCGGATTTCCCGTACACGATCCGTCTCGTCTCTGAGGTGCTGGAATCGAACGGGTCCACTTCCCAGGCCAGCATCTGCGCGAGCACGCTGGCGATGATGGATGCAGGGGTTCCGATCAAAGCGCCGGTAGCCGGCATCGCGATGGGGCTTATCAAGGACGGCGAGCATTTCTCGATTCTGTCCGATATTCAAGGGATGGAAGATCATCTTGGAGATATGGACTTCAAAGTGGCAGGGACCGCCGAAGGGGTTACCGCCATCCAGATGGACATCAAAATCGACGGCATTGACCGCAGTATATTAACGCAAGCTTTGGCGCAAGCGCGTGAAGGGCGCATGTTCATCCTGGACAAGATGCTTCAGGTCATCGACAAGCCGCGCGAGACGCTGTCTCCGTATGCGCCTAAGATTTTGATCATGCAGATCAATCCGGACAAAATCCGCGACGTCATCGGCGCAGGCGGCAAGGTGGTTAACAAAATCATCGATGAGACCGGCGTCAAAATCGATATCGAGCAGGATGGCCGCATCTTCATTGCATCGCCGAATGAAGAGTCCAATATTCGCGCCCGCGATATGATCGAAGCGATCGTCAAGGAAGTCGTCGTCGGCGAAGTATATACCGGAACGGTGAAGCGGATTGAGAAGTTCGGCGCGTTCGTGGAGATTCTTCCTGGCAAGGAAGGGCTCGTTCATATTTCGCAAATGGCGGCTGAGCGCATCGCGAAGGTGGAGGATGTCGCTTCCATCGGCGATAAGATCGAAGTCAAGGTTGTCGAGATTGATCAACAAGGCCGCATCAATCTGTCGCGCCGCGTATTGCTTGAACCGGCACAGCCGGAAGGGGCAGCGCCTGCAGACGGAAGCGCATCGGATCGTCCGCGCAGCGGAGGGCGTCCGCCGCATGGAGGATCGCGTCCAAGAGGACCGCGCCCGCCACGGCCGCAATCGTAAGAAGGCAAGAACAGCATAGATACAAGGAAAGAGGCAGACTGGTTTCTGGCTCTTTTTTTGCGTTCATGTTTTTTATTGGTTCGAGCGAGTCCCGTCTTCCGCCGCATAACTAAGCCCGATTTGGCATAGAATCAGAAGGACAAACTGTGGAAAGGAATGGACTCAATGCGGCCAGTCACACGAAAATGGATCTTCATCATCGTTGCCTTTATAGGGGTGCTATATATCGGAACGGGAACAGAAGCCGGATCTTTCATTAAAGAGCGCAAAGCGGTGCTCGCTATCAGCGAGGCATATCAGCCGAAAGAGGCGGAAGCTCTGGAGCAGCTCCCGTTGAAGGAACGGATTGCGGAGGAGGCCAAAAGCAAATATATCGCACCGATCGACGCGCGAATCGACCGGGTCTGGAAAGCGATACCGGGGTACAACGGGCTGGAGGTTGATCTCGAGCGAACATACGAAGCCAATAAAGCGAAGCGGGCAGGCACCGATATCACATGGGTCATGCGAGAGCTTCCGCCGCGGGTGAAGCTTGATCAATTGGAGCCGCAGCCGATCTATCGCGGCAATCCGAATAAGAAGATGGCCGGGCTGATGATTAATGTCGCTTGGGGGAACGAGCATATCGAACCGATGCTGGCTACCCTCAAGGAAGAAAAAGTGAAGGCGACGTTCTTCCTTGATGGCAGCTGGCTGAAAAAAAATCCGGAGATGGCGAAGCGGATTCAGGAGGAAGGGCATGAGCTTGAGAATCATGCCTATTCCCATCCGAACATGAGCGAGCTGAGCGCGGGCTTGCAGGCCCAGCAAATCGAGAAAACGAAGCGCTTGCTGGAGACGACCCTCCAAGTGAAGAACAAATGGTTCGCGCCTCCATCCGGCGACTTCAACGCGCTGACGGTTCAAACCGCGCATGCGCACGGATTGAAGACCGTTCTCTGGACGGTGGACACCGTCGATTGGAAACATCCGAATCCTTCCGACGTCATTCGCAAAATCGACGCGAAGGTAGAGCCCGGCTCCCTCATTCTGATGCATCCCACGCCTTCCTCCAAGGCCGCGCTGCAAGGCATCATCCGCACGATTCGCAGCAAAGGCATATTGCCCGGAACGGTCAGCGAGACGCTGTCCGAGAAGCGGCTCGACTTGGAGTTGGTTGAGCCGCGTTAAGTTTTTTGGTAGGATTAGAGAGGCAACAAGGATTGAACTTCGGATGAGGAGGATTGCCGGTGGAGAAAGTGCAGTTAAGCAATGGCCTGCGGGTCGTTATGGAAAAAATACCAACCTGCCGTTCCGTGTCATTCGGCATTTGGGTGAAGACCGGTTCACGCAATGAGAATGAGACGACCAACGGTATTTCTCATTTTATTGAGCACATGATGTTCAAAGGTACGGAGCGGTTCGATGCCAAGGCGATCGCGGATTCATTCGACGCAATCGGAGGGAATGTGAATGCATTTACTTCGAAGGAATATACGTGCTACTATGCGAAAGTGCTGGATGAGCATCTCCCGATAGCCGTCGATGTGCTGTCGGACATGTTTTTCCGTTCCGCCCTGCAGGCAGAAGAGCTGAGCAAGGAAAAGAACGTCATACTCGAGGAAATCGCGATGTATGAAGACACGCCCGATGATACGGTGCACGATCTCGTCACACGTGCCGCCTATGGCAGCCATCCGCTCGCGTATCCGATTCTCGGGACGAAGGAACGTCTCGAGCCGATGGGGTCTGCCGACTTGCGCCAATACATGCAGGAGCACTATACGATTGAAAATACGGTGATCGCCGTGGCGGGCAATTTCGATGCCTCCCTTTTGGAGCTGCTGGAGAAGCATTTCGGACATTTCCACAATTCCCGCCCGTCTCACGAGGTGTCTGCGCCAATATTCGGCGGGAGCTCGATCTTCCATCAGAAGAAGACCGAGCAGAATCATATTTGCTTGAGCTTGCCAGGCTGCTCCATGACCGATCCGCGGCTCTATGCCATGATCTTATTGAATAACGTTATCGGAGGCGGCATGAGCTCGCGCCTGTTCCAGGAGATCCGCGAGAAGCGTGGCTTGGCCTACGCGGTCTATTCCTATCATTCCTCTCATGCGGATTGCGGACTGTTCACCATCTATGCGGGCACGGCGCCGAAGCAGACGCAAGACGTGCTGGGCATTACGATCGACGTGCTCGGCAATCTCGCTGCCCACGGTCTGACGCAGGATGAATTGAAGAAGGGCAAGGAGCAGTTGAAAGGAAGCTTGATACTGGGGCTGGAGAGCACCGGCGCCCGGATGAACCGGTTGGGCAAGAACGAGTTGATGCTCGGCCGTCACTATACATTAGATGAAATTATTGCGCGGATCGATTCGATTACGATGGATGACATTACATATGTCTTATCCCGCATGCTGTCCGAGCCGTTTGCCGCGGCCATGGTTGGAGCGAACGATCGCGCAATTTCGGCTTTCAGGAGGGATACCTTTGTTACAGCAAGTCCATCAAGTTCAAATTAAAAAATTGCCCGGCAATGAAGACATTCCGTTGCCGCAGAAGATGTCCGATCTGGCGGCAGGCTTCGATCTGTATGCGGCGGTAAAAGAGCCGCTGACGCTGGCCCCCGGCCACCGGGCCCTGGTTCCGGCCGGGTTCGCGATGGCGATGCCGCCCTATTTAGAAGCGCAGATTCGCCCCCGCAGCGGACTGGCCTTCAAGCATGGCATCACTTGCCTCAATTCGCCGGGAACGATTGACGCGGATTACCGTGGCGAGGTGAAGGTGCTGCTTGTCAATCTCGGACAGCAGCATTTCACGATTGAGCGCAAGGAGCGGATTGCGCAGATGGTGCTCCAGTTCGTGCCGCAGATCGAACTGGCCGAAGTGGATGAGCTGTCCGACACCGCTCGCGGCGAAGGCGGCTTCGGCCACACCGGAACGAAATAGGTTGCCAATGCAGTCACTCTTACGGGTGGCTGCTTTTTTGATCTCACAGTCAGGGACGGACGGCCGCTTGAAGCCGGCCCGTCGCACGTTTCAGAAGAAAGGCCAAGCATCTCCCTCCTTCCAGCCGTTCGTTGCACCTTTTGTGGGCTCCCGAATAAGATGTTCTATACACTGCGGGGATAAGGAGTGAACGGCAAGCATGTTAACCGGAGTTCAAGTGGTGTTCATCGGCGGCGACGCCCGGCAGCTTGAAATCATTCAGAAGTTATCCGAGCTGGACGCCACCGTTATTCTAGTGGGCTATGAACAGCTGCAAAATCCGTTCCACGGCGTTCAGCGCCAACCGTTGACGCCGGAGCTGCTGAGAAAGGCCGATGCGGTCGTCCTGCCGGCGGTAGGGACGGATGACAAAGGGAAGGTTCATGCCATATTCACGTCGGAAGAGCTGATGCTGGCGGAAGAGCATGTGGCAGCCTTGCCGGAGCATGCCGTACTGTTTACCGGAATGGCGAAGCCGTACTTAAGCAAGCTGTGCACGAAATACCGGCTGAAGCTGTTCGAGCTGTTCGACAGGGATGACGTGGCGATATATAACTCGATCCCGACGGCCGAGGGCGCCCTGATGATGGCGATTCAGCATACGGATATTACGCTTCACGGCTCCGAGTCGGTCGTGCTCGGCATGGGACGAACCGGATTTACGATGGCGCGGACGCTGCTCGGCGTCGGGGCGCGGGTGCGGATTGGGGTAAGGCGGAACGAGCACTTCGCCAGGGCGACGGAGATGGGCTTCAACCCTTTCTATATAAGCGATTTGGCGCGGGAAGTGTCGAACATCGACTTGCTTTTTAATACGATACCGACTATGATAGTCACAGCGCAGGTCATTGCCCAAATACCCCATCGCGCGGTCATTATCGACCTGGCTTCGATGCCTGGAGGCGTCGACTTCCGGTTCGCCGAGAAGCGCGGAATCAAGGCGATGCTGGCCCCGGGATTGCCGGGGATCGTCGCGCCGAAGACGGCGGGACGCATCTTGGCTCAGAGCATCTCACAGCTGCTGCAGGAGTCCATGGTGGAACGGGGGGTAATAGGGCAATGAATTACAAGGGAATCACGGTAGGTTATGCGCTGACGGGATCTCACTGTACGTTCGAGGAAGTGATGCCCCAGATTCAGCGGTTCGTCGATGCGGGAGCGCAGGTCATTCCTATCGCTTCGAATACGGTGATGACGACGGACACACGGTTCGGAACATCGCAAGGTTGGCAAAAGCAGTTGAAAGAAATAACGGGGAATGATATTATTTCTACAATTGTGGAGGCGGAGCCGCTTGGCCCATCCAAGCTGCTGGACGTCATGGTTATCGCTCCTTGCACGGGCAATACGACGAGCAAGCTGGCGAACGCGATGACAGACAGCCCGGTCCTGATGGCCGCCAAGGCGCAGATGCGCAATCAGCGTCCGCTCGTGCTGGCCATCTCCACGAATGACGGCCTTGGCTTGAATGCGGCCAATATCGCCAAGCTGTTAGTGGCGAAGAACATATACTTCGTTCCATTCGGGCAGGACAATCCGGTTCAGAAGCCGAATTCGCTGGTCGCCCGCATGGATCTCGTGCCCGAGACCTGTCTTGCGGCGCTGGAGGGGAGACAGCTTCAGCCGCTGCTGGTGGAACGTTACCAATGAACATAACGTAGTGGATCATCTGCCGAGGGACGCTATCACGCATCCCTCGACAGTTGATATAGACGATGGCAAGAGGGGAGAAACGACATATGACGAATCAGAAGCGGTACAATGTTGCAGTAGTCGGCGCAACTGGCGCCGTAGGGGAACAGATTATCAAATTGCTGGAACAACGTCAATTTCCCATTGAGACGCTGACATTGCTGTCATCCGCTCGTTCCGCCGGAACGAAGATTGTATTTAACGGTCAGGAGATTACGGTGCAGGAAGCGAAGCCGGAGAGCTTCGAGGGAATCGATATTGCCTTGTTCAGCGCAGGCGGCGACGTGTCGAAGGCGCTTGCTCCGGAAGCGATTAAGCGGGGAGCGGTATGTATTGACAATACGAACGCCTTCCGCATGGATCCGAATACGCCGCTCGTCGTTCCTGAAGTGAATATAGACAAAGTGGCAGAGAATCAGGGCCTCATTGCCAATCCGAATTGCTCCACGATCCAGATGGTTGTCGCGTTGAAGCCGCTCTATGACCGGTACGGCATCTCCAAAGTAATCGTCTCGACTTATCAGGCGGTATCCGGAGCGGGAAGCCGCGCGATTGACGAGCTGGAGCGCCAGACGAAGGAAGCGCTGGAGGGCCGGGACGTGAATCCGGATATTCTTCCGGTGGGCTCCTTGCCGGTTAAGCACCAGATTGCCTTTAATGCGATCCCGCAAATCGATAAATTCCAAGACAACGGCTTTACGCTCGAAGAAATGAAAATGATTCGGGAAACGAAGAAAATTATGGGGGATGAAGATATACAGGTTACGACAACATGCGTGCGCATCCCTGTCGTATACGGCCATTCCGAGTCCGTATATGTCGAATTGAAGGAAGACTTCCAGCTTGATGAAGTCAAAGAGCTGTTGGCGAACGCACCGGGCATCACTTTGGTGGACGATCCGGAAGCACAACAGTACCCGCTGGCGACCGAATGCGCCGGGAAGCCGGACGTATTTGTCGGGCGGCTGCGCAGGGACTTGAACGAACCGCGCGCTCTTAACATGTGGATTGTATCCGATAACTTAATGAAAGGCGCTGCATGGAACGCGGTTCAAATTGCTGAACATATTGCGTCGGAGCGGCCATAACGGCAGGCTGCTCCTGCCCTTTTTTGTCTATCGGCACGTTATCTGGCAGTTAGTCTTCATGGTTGGAGGAAACGCTATGCGTATATTAGTACAGAAATTCGGCGGCACTTCTTTGTCTACCGCTGAAGCAAGAGAAAAAGTAGTTCAACATATACGGCGGGAGCTGGATCAAGGCTACCGCCTTGCCGTCGTCGTCTCCGCGATGGGCAGACGGGGAGAACCCTATGCAACCGATACCCTGCTTGATTGGATTCAAGAGAACGGAAGCGATCTTCCTGCGCGAGAGAAGGATTTATTGCTGTGTTGCGGTGAAATCATATCGGCAACGACCTTATGCGGCCTGCTCCGCCGCCACGACATCTCGGCGACCGTGCTGACGGGAGCTCAGGCCGGATTCCGGACGGATCACCAGTTCGGCAATGCCCGCATACTGGACGTATGTCCCGAGCGGGTCGTCGAAGGCTGGAACCATGCGGATGTCGTTATCGTCACCGGCTTCCAGGGACAGACCGATGAGGGCGATATGACGACCCTCGGCCGGGGAGGAAGCGACACATCCGCCACGGCGCTGGGTGCGGCGCTGCATGCGGAAATTGTCGATATTTATACCGATGTGAACGGCATATTGACCGCCGATCCGCGCTTGGTGGAAGATGCGAAGCCGTTATCGGTCGTAAGCTATACAGAGATGTGCAATCTGGCCCATCACGGGGCGAAAGTCATCCATCCGCGCGCGGTCGAGATTGCGATGCAGGCTCAGGTGCCTGTCCGCGTCCGCTCCACCTTCAGCGAAGACGAGGGGACGCTTGTCACTCATCCGGAAGGCTTCCAAGCGATGGAGACGGGCTTCGTCGATCGCTACGTGACAGGGATTGCTTACGTGAGCAATGTGACGCAAATCTCGGTGGAAGCCGAGGCGGGCGTCTATGATTTGCAGCTCAAAGTCTTCAAGGCGATGGCGCAAAATCATATTAGCGTAGACTTTATTAATGTTACCCCGTCTGGCGCCGTTTATACGGTGTTCGATACCGATGCCCCTAGAGCGCGCGAGGTGCTGGAGGAGATGGGCTTCGCCCCCCAATTCCTGTCCGGCTGCGCCAAAGTGTCGGTTATCGGCGGCGGCATCAACGGTGTGCCGGGAATTATGGCCACGATAGTAGAAGCATTGACGGAGCAGGAGATACAGATCCTGCAATCCGCCGATTCGAATACGACGATATGGGTTCTGGTACGGAAGGAAGATATGGTCCGGGCGCTGCGGGCGCTTCATTCGAAGTTCCATTTGGAGCGGTAATAGAAGATGCCGTCCAGGCATTGATCTGAAGTTGCAAGAGGAGGAGTCTAACAGTGGAGTTCGGAAGATTGATGACCGCCATGGTGACCCCGTTCGACGCCAACGAACGGATTCATTGGCCTGAAGTGGAACGTCTGATTCATGATTTGATCGAGGTGCAGCGGAACGATAGTCTGGTCATATGCGGAACGTCGGGCGAATCCCCGACCTTGACCGATGATGAGAAGGTGGAGCTGTTCAAGTTCGCTGTGGAAAAGGCTGCCGGACGCGCTCGGATCATTGCCGGAACAGGCAGCAACAACACGGCCCACTCGATTCATCTGACGAAGCTGGCCGAGGAAGCCGGCGTCGACGGCGTTCTATTGGTCGCTCCTTACTATAACAGACCGAATCAGGAAGGGCTGTACCGTCATTTCAAAGCGATTGCCGAATCGACGAAGCTGCCGGTCATCCTGTATAACGTTCCGGGACGGACCGCCGTAAGCCTGTCGGTCGAGACAACGCTTCGGCTGGCGGAGATACCGAATATCGTCGCGACGAAGGAATGCGCTTCGCTTGAGCAGATGACACTGATCGTCGATGGCGCGCCGGAAGGATTCTACGTCTACAGCGGCGACGACCCTCTGACGCTGCCGCTCCTGGCCGTGGGCGGCCACGGCATCATTAGCGTAGCGAGCCATCTTGTCGGCGCGGAGATGAAGACGATGATCGAAGCGTATCTGAACGGGGATAATGCGGAAGCGGCCCGGCTGCATCGCCGCCTGTATCCGGTCTTCAAGGGCCTGTTCCATTGTCCGAACCCGGTTCCCGTGAAGTACGCGCTTCAGCTCCGGGGCTATCATGTCGGCGGTGTCCGTCTGCCGCTGGTAGAGCCGTCCGAGAGCGAGGCCGCATTTATTCGCGAGCTGGTTGAATCGCTCAATTGACGTCTTATTTTAACGAAATAAATGAACGGTTTCAGGAGCCGATGCCTTGCGGGGCATCGGTTTTTGTTTTTCGGAGACAATAGGGCTGGGTAATCGCTGACTTGTGTTTTTCACTTTTGTTCATGTATAATGAGAATCAAGTGACTGGGTGCGGTATAATTTTGAAATGAAAGATGTTCATTGGTTGACGGCCAACTGAATATAGTAGGAGGTTAAGATCCACTTGTCGAAGAAAAACACCGCTGATAAATTATCTATCTTCGCATTGGGCGGCGTGGGCGAAATCGGGAAAAATATGTACGTCGTCCAATACGGAAACGATATCGTCGTCATCGATGCAGGGTTGAAGTTCCCGGAAGAAGATATGCTCGGAATTGATATTGTCATTCCGGATATTTCATATTTGACCGATAATCGTGACAAAGTAAGAGGAATCCTCATTACGCACGGACATGAAGATCACATCGGTGGTCTTCCCTATGTACTGAAGCATTTGAATGTGCCAGTGTACGGCACACGCTTGACGTTGGGCTTGATTGAGAGCAAGCTGCGTGAAGCCAATCTGCTGGGCGAGACGAAGCGCGTCCTGATTACGGCAGATTCCGAAGTGCAGCTCGGGTCGATCCGGGCGACATTCTTCAAGACGAACCACTCGATACCGGATTCGGTGGGGGTATGTCTGGAGACACCGGAAGGCAATGTCGTCCATACGGGCGATTTCAAGTTCGATCATACGCCGGTTAACGGGCAATATGCCGATCTGCAGCGTATGGCTGAAATCGGCAGCAAGGGCGTTCTTGCCCTGTTGTCTGACAGCACGAATGCAGAGCGTCCAGGCTATACGCCTTCCGAGAGCAGCGTCGGCATTGTGCTGGAGGAAATTTTCCGCAGTGCACAACAGCGCGTCGTGGTTGCGACGTTCGCTTCCAACATTCACCGGATACAGCAGGTGATTGAGGCAGCCCATGCGACGAACCGGAAGCTAACGGTGGTAGGGCGCAGCATGGTCAATGTCGTTACGATCGCTTCAGAACTCGGATATTTATATATTCCGGACGGCATGCTGATTGAACCGGATGAAGTGAACAAGATGGCTGCTGACCGGGTAGTCATTCTGTCCACCGGCTCCCAGGGCGAGCCGATGTCAGCTCTGACGCGGATGGCGCGTTCGACGCACCGCAAGGTTGATATTTTGCCTGGAGACACGGTCGTTATCGCCGCTACTCCGATTCCGGGGAATGAGAAGTATGTCGGACGAACTATCGATGAGTTATCCCGCTTGGGTGCGCATGTCATCTATAGCGGCATGAGAGCCGGCGTGCACGTATCCGGACACGGCAGCCAGGAAGAGCTCAAGCTGATGCTCAACCTGATGCGGCCTAAATATTTCATTCCGATTCACGGCGAGTACCGGATGCTGAGACACCACGCTCACCTCGCGGAGTCGGTCGGAATTGAGAAGGAAAACATTTTCATTACGGACATCGGAGATACCGTCGAGATTCAGAATGGCGCTGCCCGGCGCGGATCGAAGGTACAATCGGGCTACGTGCTCATTGACGGACTCGGCGTCGGCGATGTCGGCAATATCGTATTGCGCGATCGCAAATTGTTGTCTCAAGACGGCATTCTGGTCGTCGTTGTCACTTTGAGCAAGCAGGATGGAACGATTCTGTCTGGTCCAGATATCATTTCGCGCGGATTCGTCTATGTCCGTGAATCGGAAGGTCTTCTGGATGAAGCCAATCGCATCGTCACTTCGACGCTTCATAAGCTGATGAACGAGAATGTGAATGAGTGGGCTTCGCTCAAGACGAATGTGAAGGATGCGCTGGGCCGGTTCCTGTATGAGCAGACCCGCCGCCGTCCGATGATTCTGCCTATTATTATGGAAGTCTAATAAGTATGGGACGGGAATCCCAGTCACCAGTTATTCTCGTCCCGGCTTATTTTGAAGGAAAGCTGACACCCCTGTTTTCGGCGGGGGCTGTCGGCTTTTTTGCATGCCGGAGAGAGGATAGGCATAACGCCGGAATGAGTTGCGCAACCTATGACGGCACCCACTAGACATAATGGAGGGAATACAGATGCCTGATCCGAACATAGATCCTTATCAGCCGGCCTTTCATCAGAACGAGACGCCGCCCGACGGAACCAACCCGTCCGGGGCGAACACCCCGCCCCCTGTCGAGAACATCCAGCAGTTGGGAACGGCTTCCACTCCGTCGCCGGGAGAATCCAATATTTATTGCCTGAATATTATCGGGCAGATTGAAGGCCATATCGTGCTGCCGCCTCAAAATAAAACGACGAAATATGAGCATGTCATTCCACAGTTGGTCGCCGCGGAGCAGAATGCCAAAATCGAAGGCGTCCTGATTATATTGAATACGGTGGGCGGAGACGTGGAAGCGGGCTTGGCGATCGCGGAAATGATCGCATCGATGTCGAAGCCGACTGTCACGCTCGTCTTGGGCGGCGGACACAGCATCGGCGTGCCGATAGCCGTCGCCTCGCAGATGAGCCTGATCGCAGAGACGGCCACGATGACGATTCATCCCATCCGGTTGACCGGGCTAGTCATCGGCGTGCCGCAAACGTTTGAATATTTGGATAAAATGCAGGAGCGAGTCGTAAGGTTCGTAACCTCTCATTCCCGCGTATCCGAGCATAAATTCAAGGAATTGATGTTCACGACGGGAGAGCTGACCCGGGATATCGGAACGACGGTGATCGGGCACGATGCGGTGCGTTACGGCCTTATCGATGAAGTGGGCGGAGTCGGAGCGGCTCTGCGTCATCTCAATCGTTTGATTGATGAGTGGAAATTCAACAAAAAAGCGCAGCCAGGCAACGGAGCAACGATGCCGCCTCCTGTCCAGCAGCCGCCATTCGAGGGGGGCCAAGTCTGATGCTCCATTCGATCATTCCAATGGAAGAAATATGGAGAGGCTATGACAAGGAGCCCCGCTTCTTCGAGATGAAGCGGAACGGGCGGACCCTGCTCGTCGAAGCGGTCGATGGCAGAACGGTCCGGATCGAACGGCTGCTGCAGGAGCAGGATATTCAAGATTTCCTTCAACCCGAATATATGCCGGGCACGATGATTTCTCTCGGATGAGACGGAATCGGGGATACGGATGATGACAAGCACGCTTCATGATTGGAGCGTGCTTGCGCCTGTTCTGAGGACATACTCACTGAACCAATGAAAGAAGATTTTCCCCGCCGCGGCCCCTCTTTAATCCCGATAGGAAGAACGGTTGTTCTGTGATATAATGGATCGATGGAGGTGAGCGCATTTGCCACGGAGGAAGAAAAAAAAGGCGTCCTTCAGCAAGAGTCTGAAATATGAAATCTACGGTATTTTGCTGATAACATGTTCGGTCATTGCCCTTGCAGGCGGCGCGGCATTCGGCCGCTCCTTATCCAAGATCGCGGGCATGCTGCTGGGGAAATGGTACTTTATTATACCGCTTGTGTTCATATATCTCGGACTTGCCGTCATGATCAAGCGCCAGTGGCCTTCCGGCTGGAATCCGCGGAAGACGGGGCTGCTCTGCATCATACTGGCTCTGACGATGATAAGCACGGTCAACACGGTGGAGCAGCGGATACTTCCCGGCGCGGAGGAGGTTCGCGCGGGCATTATTTTTCAAGACATACATAACGCATTGAAAGTGGAATTGCTGCAGTCTCCGGACACAGGCTCAGCCGGTACGATGCTGCAGAAGGATATAAGCGGCGGATATATCGGGGCGGCGCTGTATTGCGTCCTGTTCGTGCTGTTCGGGAGTCTGGGCACGAAGCTGTTGACGATCGTGCTGCTGTTCATCGGCTTCATGCTGGCGACTCAGCTGTCCTATGTCGAGCTGGTGCGCTTGATACGAACCCAGATTAAGAAATGGGCCGCCATTATGAACAAGAAACGCAAAGCGCGGCTTAATGAACGCAAGGTGGCGGAGAGCAAAAGCCGGACTGCCGCCAAGGCTAAGCGTTCGCGCGATCGAATTCCCGATCCGGTGGAAGAAGAGGATGAGGATGAGGACGGTCCTCCGCGCCGGAAAAAGGTTCCCATCTTCGTACAATTGTTCGGCGGCAAGCGCCAGACGGATATGGAGGACGAAGAATATGCCGAGGATCCGGCCGTATTCACGGCAGGCGCCCCGAGCGCGATTCCGGTGCATCAGGAGACGGAAGAGCCGTCACCTGCCGCTGACGGAGGGGAGGAAGCAGCGCCGCTGTTCCGCGACTTCACCGCTCAGCAGGCATCCGATGCGGCCGGGTGGCAGGAGGCCGATGAAGATGGCATCCACGAGATCGAACCTGTCACTCCGCAGGTCGGCGATCCTTCGGGCGGGAAGGAAGAGACTGGCTCTGATTCCGCGCCGGCGAATGCCGGACACGAATCATCGGACGGGGATGAGCCGGATGCGGCCGGAGCTCCGCCTGCGCCGGTCAAGAAGCCGCCGAAGCCGTACCGGCTTCCTTCCTTCTCGCTGCTTGCGAAGCAGCAGGGCGCAGGCAAGGGCGGCGAGCATTCCGACTTCATGCAGACGGCACGCAAGCTGGAAGCGACGCTGGAGAGCTTCGGGGTCCGCGCCAAAGTATTGGAAGTGGTGCGGGGACCTGCCGTTACACGCTACGAGATTCAGCCGGATATCGGCGTCAAGGTAAGCCGCATCGTCAGCCTGTCTGACGATATCGCCCTTGCCTTGGCGGCGAAGGACATCCGTATGGAGGCGCCGATTCCGGGGAAATCGGCCATCGGCATCGAAGTGCCGAATAATGAAGTGTCGGTCGTAACGATGCGGGAAGTGATGGAGACGCCAACCTTTACCGAGGCGCCCTCCAGGTTATCCATCGCCCTCGGCCGCGATATTTCCGGGATGCCGATCGTCGGCAATCTGGCGCGGATGCCCCATCTGCTCGTCGCGGGCGCGACCGGCTCAGGGAAGTCGGTCTGCATTAACGGCATTATTACGAGCATTCTGTACAAGGCGAAGCCGGATGAGGTCAAGTTCCTCATGGTCGACCCGAAGATGGTCGAGCTGAATGTGTATAACGGCATTCCGCACTTGCTCGCTCCGGTCGTCACCGATCCGAAGCGGGCGTCGCTTGCCCTCAAAAAAATCGTTGTCGAGATGGAGAAGCGCTATGAGCTGTTCTCCAAATCCGGAACGCGGAATATCGAAGGCTATAATAAGCTGATGGCGGAGCAGCCGGAAATGCTGCTGCCGTACATCGTCGTCATCGTGGACGAGCTGGCCGATCTGATGATGGTCGCCGCGAACGATGTTGAGGACGCGATCTGCCGTCTCGCCCAGATGGCGCGGGCCGCGGGGATCCATCTCATTATCGCGACCCAGCGGCCATCGGTCGATGTCATCACCGGGCTTATCAAGGCGAACATTCCTTCCCGGATTGCCTTCGGCGTGTCGTCGCAGGTCGATTCGCGAACGATTCTCGATTCGGCCGGAGCGGAGAAGCTGCTCGGACGGGGAGATATGCTCTTCCTGCCGGTAGGCGCTTCGAAGCCGGTTCGGGTCCAGGGCGCCTTCCTGTCCGATCAGGAGGTAGAGGCGGTTGTCACGTATGTGAGCAGCCAGGGAGAAGCGGAGTACAACGAAGAGCTTGTTCCCGAACTGGATGAGAACGGGATGGCTTCGGATGAGCCGGTCGATGAATTGTATGACCAGGCACTGCAGATTGTGCTGGAGGCTCAACAAGCATCGGCCTCGCTGCTGCAGCGGCGGATGCGCATTGGCTATAATCGCGCGAGCCGGCTGATCGATTATATGCATATGCAGGGAATTATCGGGCCGCATGAAGGAAGCCGCCCGCGGGAAGTGCTCATGACGCTGGAGCAATTTGAACAGAGCAAGTTATCCTCTTAGGGCGGATGACAAACCATATAAGCATTAATGAAAAGACGCTGCGGCGTCTTTTTTTTGCAGCCAACGGAGAAATCCAATGAAATTTCTTGCCTGAACGGATGGGATACTGGGCAAAGATTGCTCTTATGTAGAGTCACCCGCAGCAACGCCGAAGTGGCAAGGTGAATAGAAAATGCTTGGTTTTCTCATAATAAAGTTGCCAATCCTGTCAAATTCACAAGAGAGAGGTAGACGTTAGGCCATGAGAAAACACATGATTTGGATTACGATGTGTATGGTATTCGTTCTGTTCGGCGCTTACCAATACAAGCATATGACGGAAAACGCGGCCACCTTCAGCGGCGCGACGCTAACGTACGGTTCCCAGGGGCAAGACGTAAGGGAGCTTCAGGGCCGCCTGAAATTTCTCGGCTTCTATTACGGCAAGGTTGATGGCGTATTCGGCAGCAAGACTCAGGGCTCCGTCGAATGGTTCCAATCGGAATTCGGCATGCCGGTGGACGGCGTTGTCGGATCAAAAACAAGAAACATGCTGGTCAAGGCGACGAAGGACTGGAAGCCGGAGGCGCCGGCGCCGAGCGGCACAGCAGGCGGAGGCAAGCCCACTGGCGGCAAGCCAAGCAATATTAGCGGCTCCAATGCGATGGGATTGTCAGAGAATGATTTGAAGCTGATGGCCAATGCGGTGTACGGTGAAGCCCGGGGGGAGCCGTATGAAGGCCAGGTGGCGGTTGCTGCGGTTATTTTGAATCGGGTGAAATCCCCTAGCTTCCCGAATACCGCATCCGGCGTCATCTTCCAACCGGGAGCCTTCACCGCCGTAGCTGACGGTCAGATCTGGCTTGAGCCGAATGAGCGGGCGCGTCAGGCGGTCCAAGATGCTCTGAACGGCTGGGACCCGTCGGGAGGTTGCTTGTACTACTTCAATCCGGAGACCGCGACGTCCAAATGGATCTGGACACGGCCGCAGGTGAAGACGATTGGAAAACATATCTTCTGTATGTAATCCATGACGAAGAAGCAATGGTCTGACTGGCCGATTGCTTCTTTTGTTCAAATATAAGCAAGTACGGGATCCCGTCTATACTTGACTTATTTTCACCCAGAAACGCTTTCCGTCCTTGGAGGGGATGAAGGCGTTTCTGCTTGTCTCGCCGCTGCCCACCATTTATTTTAGGACATGCTCATGTAAAACAGGTATACATCGGGTACGTATCGAATATAACATGCATGACATCAGCCGTGCATCGTACACGGAAGAAAAGGGGTAAGTACATGGAGAAGCAACCGACGTTCGAACGAGGAACGGTCAATGGGATTCGCATTCACGTCATGCCGACGAAGCGGTTCAAGACCTATGCGATCGCCGTCTACATGGGCGCGCCGCTGCAGGAAGACACCGTGACTCCGCTGGCGCTGACGCCATTCGTGCTGCGGCGGGGGACGGAAGCGTACCCGGAGACGATCCGGTTCCGCGAGAGACTGGATGAACTGTATGGAGCCGGGTTCGGCTTCGATATTTATAAGCGGGGCGATTATCAAATTGTGCAGTTCCGCATGGATGTCATCAACGACGCTTTTGTGCAATCGGCCGATTCCTTGCTGGAGAAGGCATTTGAATTTCTGGGAGGATGCATCACAGCGCCGGTGACCCCGGACGGCGTCTTTCGCTCTAAATATGTAAAGGAAGAAAAAGAAACGCTGACGCAGCGGATTGAAGCGATCGTGAATGACAAAATCCGTTATGCCGCCGAGCGCTGCATCGAAGAGATGTGCAAGGAGGAGCCGTACCGTCTCCATGCGCTTGGCAACCGCCGCGAGTTGGAGGGCATCGATGCCAGTTCGCTGTACCGCCATTACCAGGAATGGCTGGAGCACTCGGCCATCGATGTCTATGTCATCGGCGATACGAGTCTGGAGGAGGTCGAACGGCTCGTGAAGGATTCATTCCGTATCAACCGCGCAGGCGAGACACCTTATGCCCGTTCGATTCCGGTGCCGCGCACGGGAGAGCCGAATACGGTCATCGAGAGGCTGGAAGTGACCCAGGGCAAGCTGAATCTCGGTCTCCGCACCACGATAACCTACGCCGACGACGCGTATCCGGCCGCCCTCCTGTTCAACGGAGTGCTTGGCGGATACCCGCATTCGAAGCTGTTTATTCATGTCAGGGAAAAGAACAGTCTCGCTTACTACGCATCGTCGCGGTTGGATGGCCATAAAGGGATTTGCGCCATTCAATCGGGAATTGAATTCCAGAACTACGAAAAAGCGAAGCAGATTATTTTGGAGCAGATCGAAGCGATGAAAGCAGGACGCATCGATGCGAAGGAGCTGCAGCAGACGAAGGCGATGATCGCCAATCAGCTGCGGGAGATCGGGGATTCGGCCTTCGAAATGATCGGGTTCGATTTCAACCGCGTGCTGTCCGGCAAGGAGCGGACGACATCGCAATTGATCGCCGCCACGGAGGAGATGGAGGCGTCAGCCATCCAAGCCGCCGCCGAGACGTTTCATGTCGACACGATTTATTTCTTGCGCAACCGGGAGGAGGTATAAGGCATGGAACAACGCCGCTATTCCCAACTACAGGAGACGCTCTATTACGAGCGGATGGACAATGGGCTGGACGTCTATGTGCTGCCGAAGCCCGGCTTCCAGAAGACATACGCGTCCTTTTCCACCAAGTATGGGTCGATTGACAATCACTTTCGGGTAGAAGGGCAGGATGCCGTTAAGGTTCCTGACGGGATTGCCCATTTCCTCGAGCATAAAATGTTCGAGGAGCCGGAAGGCGACATCTTCGCCACCTTCGCGGAGCAGGGAGCTTCGGCCAATGCGTTCACGACATTCGATCGGACCGTCTACTTATTCTCTTCCACCAGCAATATCGAGAAAAATGTGGAAACGCTTGTCGATTTTGTGCAGCGTCCTTATTTTACGGATGAAAATGTGGAGAAGGAAAAGGGCATTATCGCGCAGGAAATCAATATGTACCGCGATAATCCAACCTGGCGCGTCTACTTCGGACTCATCGAAGCGATGTATCAGGTCCATCCCGTCCATATCGATATCGCCGGCACGGTAGAATCGATCGGCACGATAACGAAGGATACGCTGTATACATGCTACCATACGTTCTACCACCCGACCAATATGCTGCTCTTTATCGTCGGGGGCGTTGATCCGGAGCGGATGATGGCCTTAATCCGCGAGAACCAGGCCCGCAAATCATTCGAGCCGCAGGGCAAGATCGAACGTATTTTTGACAGCGAGCCGGAGACGGTGCGCGAAGCCCGCAAAGTAGCGAAGCTGCCGGTCTCGTTGCCGCGCTGCTACTTCGGATGCAAGGAACCGAAGCCAGGTCTGAACGGTCGTGCCTTGCTGGAATATGAAATCGCGACGCGCATCATGATGGATCTGCTGCTCGGCTCTAGCTCGGCCTTGAACCAGATATTATACGAGGAAGGGCTGACGACAGATTCGTTCGGGAGCGAGTTCAACTGCAGCCCGGATTACGCTTTCTCGATTATGGGAGGAGAGACGAAGGATCCGGACCGTCTGGTGGAGCGGGTGCAGGAGCTGGTGGATGATGCGAAGAAGACGGGATTTGAGCCGGCTTCCTTCGAGCGCATCCGCAGCAAAGCGATCGGCGCCTACTTGCGTATGCTGAATTCGCCAGAGACCATTGCGAATGAATTCACGAAGTTTAAGTTCCGGGAGGCGGATTTATTTGATATACTTTCCGTATACGAATCGCTGACACTGGAACAGATTCACCAACGGCTGCAGGATCATTTCGATTGGAACCGTCTGGCGGTATCGATTGTCGAGAAGCCGGATTGAAGCTTGAATACACTTCGAAAGGCATTGCTCTTCGAAGGTGAGGAGGAAGGCGTGCCTGGCAGGCGCGCCTTCTGTTCTGATTGCCGGTCGGCGGGAACAAAGGAGTGCATGACAGATGAAAGCATTGGCAGACACCTCGGTGCTCATTACCGGAGCAAGCCGCGGCATAGGCGCCGCGATTGCGCACAGGTTCGCCTCCGTCGGAATGAAGGTTATCATCCATTACTTGAATTCGCATGAAGCCGCCAACGAAGTCGCGAGAGCCTGTCTTGCATACGGTGGCGAGGCCATTACGATTCGCGCCGATCTTCGTTCGGCCGAACAGATCGACCGCATGAAATCCAAGCTGGACGAGTTGGGCTTTACGCCCGACATTTTGGTGAACAATGCGGGAACCGCCTATTACGGCCTGTTCACCGATGTGACGGAGGAAGAATGGGACGATTGCATGAACATCAATCTGAAGGGAATGTTCCTCTGCACCCAGCGGTTCGCCCCGCATATGATCTCGCAAAAGTACGGCCGCATTATTAACGTCTCCTCGGTATGGGGAATAACGGGCGCCTCGTGCGAAGTGATGTATTCAACCGCCAAAGGAGGCGTCAATGCCTTCACGAAATCATTGGCCAAGGAGTTGGCTCCGTCCGGCGTGACCGTGAACGCCGTCGCACCCGGGGCCGTGGATACCGATATGATGAAGCATTTGGATACGTCGGAACGAAGCGCTTTGGAGGAAGATATTCCTGCAGGCCGGTTAGGCACGCCGGACGAAATTGCCTCGCTGGTTTATTTTCTGGCTTTGCCGGAATCCGGCTACATTACGGGACAAGTCATCAGCCCAAACGGGGGCTGGCAGACGTAACCCGCCCTGCAGCCAGCTTGCTCCATGCATAATTCATGCCCCGGAGGACCATATTACGACTGTTGACGCATTATTTTAATTAGCCACAAGGAGGCGTTCTCATGTCATCTGTACTGAAAAATTTCGACACGTGGAAAAAGTTTCTCGGCGAGCGCGTCAAGCAGGCGAAAGGACTGGGCATGACCGAAGACACCATCTCTAACCTGGCCTACGAGATCGGTTCGTTTCTGGAGGAGAAGGTCGACCCGCAAAGTCAGGAAAACCGGGCGCTGAAGGAATTGTGGGAAGTCGGCACCGAGCAGGAGCGGAAGGTGCTGGCAAGCTTGATGGTCAAATTGGCAGAACGCCATAGTTAAAAAGGACTTTTGAATAAAGGAAGGAAGTTCTGCAAAGAGCTTTCTTTCTTTTCCATCTCAAAAAAATATGATCGGGAATACATGTCATATAAGCTGACAATCTGCTATAATGGATATGTCCGCCAAGCGGTAATTTGTGACCGCTTTTTCTTATTTGTTCCGTGAAGCCAGGTGGAATTTGCGGGCCGAGTATTGTAGAATGAAAACGGCGGAACTGTAACTGCGGACGAGGTGCGTCATGGAGTACAAACAGTGGTATATGGAATATAAAATACATAAAAACCGCCCGGGATTGCTGGGAGACATCGCGTCGCTGCTCGGCATGCTGGAGGTCAACATTTTGACGATTAACGGGGTCGAAGATAAGACCAGAGGCATGCTCCTTCAGACCGATGACGACGAGAAAATCGAAGTCATGGGCAAGATGTTGCAAAAAGTAGACAACATTACGGTGTCCGCGCTGCGGCAGCCCCGGCTGGTAGATATTTTGGCCGTGCGCCATGGCCGCTATATCGAGCGCGATTCGGACGATCGGAAGACGTTCCGTTTTACCCGGGACGAACTTGGCTTGCTCGTTGATTTCCTTGGCGAAATATTCAAGCGCGAAGGCCATCAGGTGATCGGCGTGCGCGGCATGCCGCGGGTCGGCAAGACGGAGTCCATCATTGCGGGAAGCGTCTGCTCCATGAAGCGCTGGTCCTTCGTCTCCTCGACGCTTCTGCGCCAGACGGTGCGGAGCCAGATGTCCGAGGACGAGATGAATGTCAACAATATTTTCATTATAGACGGCATCGTGAGCACCATTCGGTCCAATGAACGCCACGCGGCCTTGCTGCAGGAAATACTCGGGATGCCGTCGACGAAGGTCATTGAGCACCCGGATATATTCGTGAAGGAAACCCGCTACGATTATGATTTCTTTGATTATATCATTGAACTGCGGAATAGCCCCGACGAAGAGATTACATATGAATCTTTTACGGCGAATTATTATGATTTTTAAATAGGATGAAAGCACCAACCGGAGAGAGATTTTGTGCAGGAGGTGAAAATGTGTCGGAATTGGGGCAGTTGTTGAAAAAGGCCAGGCTTGAGAAGGGCCTCACGCTGGATGACGTTCAAGAAGCGACCAAAATCCGCAAACGTTATCTGGAAGCGATAGAAGAAGGGGATTACAAAGTGCTGCCGGGCTCGTTCTACGTGCGCGCCTTCATTAAGACGTACGCAGAGACGGTGGGCTTGAATCCGGATGAGCTCCTGCAATTTTATCGCAATGATATTCCCGCTCCGGAAGTGGAGACGACGGTAGAGCCAATGATTCGGAAGAAGCGCCGTGCGGTCCATTCGGACAAGTTCGGGCGTTGGGCGACGACGATACTGATGTGGTCGTTTTTGGCCCTGATCATTGTGATTGTTTATTTTTATGTGGTGAACAATAAGACACCGGATAATCAGACATCTGACAATTCGGGAATTATAAGCGGCACGACAGGGGAGAAAACACCGGACACCGGCGCCCAGACTCCGTCCCCGGGCAGCGGCAATGGAACCAAGGAGCCGGACACGACGGTGCCGCCGGTTGAACCGGAGAAGGAGCCTATCGTCGCGCGCACGTCTCCGAACGGATACGAATATGCCGTCGCTTCGCCGGAAGGTGGCAAGGCGGAAGCCGAGATTGCCGCTACAGGCAGAAGCTGGATCTCGGTGCGGGAAGGCAGCGGCCAAGGCAAGATGTTGTTCGAGGGCACCGTTGATGCGGATTTCAAGCAGACCTTCGAAATCCCGGAAGCGGGATTGTATTTCCGATCCGGGAGAACGGACAATACGTCCATTACCGTGTTTGGCCAATCGCTGGATGACGGTAATTCCGCCAATAACCCAACCAATGTCATCGTCAAGGTCGTCTCCTATGAAGAAGCGGAGAAGCTTGCGGCAGAGGGCGGAGGCGCTTCCGGAGGCCAATAAATAGCGTAACCGGCTTGAATAGAAGCCCATTCGAAGAGAGGGACGATCCGGCTGCATGCTCTATCGCATAATCGCACCTGAACGGGAGAGAATAATGTTACGGCGTACGTTTAATCTCTCCGGAAGTGAGGTGTCGAACATGGCAGTAAGTTGGATCGTCACAGGCTTGGGCGTCATCGTCAGCTTGTTGGGCTATTACTTGACTCCGAGCGCATGGGGCTACGGAATTTTGGGATTCGGGCTGGCACATATTGTGCTTGGCGTGCTGGATATGTTCCGGGCGCCTTCACGCAGCCGTTACTGAATGCCGTTAACGGCACAGGCATTCCTTTATGCTGACCAGCGAAGGAGTGCCTTTGTGCTGTACATATGGAAGCAGAGGTTGTTCATACTTTAAGGAAAGGGAGAGATGAACATGGCCGAGTACTCATTTGATATCGTATCGAAGATGGATATGCAGGAACTGAATAACGCCGTCCAGCAAGCGATGAAGGAGATCGGGGGGCGGTATGATTTCAAAGGGAGCAAAAGCGACATCTCGCTGGATAAAAATGAGATGGTCGTCTTGTCCGATGATGAATACAAACTGAAGAGCGTGCTCGATATTTTGCAATCGAAAATGATCAAACGGGGCTTGTCTCCCAAAAACATGCAGTATGGGAAAATTGAGCCCGCTTCGGGCGGGACGGTTCGTCAACGCATCCAGCTGAAGCAAGGCATCGAGCAGGATATTTCCAAAAAAATCAACATCTTGATTCGGGACTCCAAGCTAAAGGTAAAAAGTCAAATTCAAGGCGATCAGCTTCGGGTAACCGGAAAAAACAAAGATGATTTGCAGGCCGTTATGCATCTGCTGAAAGAGGCCGATATTCCATTGGATTTGCAATTTACGAATTACCGTTAGTCCAAAAAAGGCCGGCTTTAGCTTCGTGATCAATATCGGACCTTGGAGAGCCCATCATCCCTGTCTATAGGAGAGAGATGCTGGGCTTCTCCTGTTTTTTTGACGAGGAATGAACCGTGTATTATACTGATGAGATAGAAAAGGCGTTTAAATATTGCTTCTTATTGCTAGAATAAATATAGATGGATTGGTTATGAGGTACGTAACATCTATAATCGTTCTTGAACCGTTATACGAATTCATTGCTTATTCGAAGAGCCTTTATACGGCCTTTATTATTGCTGCTGCAGATGGGTTGGGGGATGTATACATGACAGAACAAATCAAAATCGTAACGCTGGGCTGCGACAAAAACTTGGTGGATTCGGAGATTATGTCCGGAATAATGGATCAGTACGGGCATGAACTGGTAGAAAACGCGGAGGATGCAACCGTCATTATTGTCAATACGTGCGGGTTCATCGATGCAGCGAAGGAAGAATCGGTCAATACGATTTTGGAATTGGCAGACTTGAAGGAGACCGCCCGCTTGAAGGCGCTCATCGTTTCCGGATGTCTGACGCAGCGATACAAGGAGCAATTGTTGGAGGAAATGCCGGAGATCGACGGCATCGTCGGCACGGGGGACTTCCACAAGATCAACGATATCGTCGCCGAAGCGCTCCAAGGCAAGAAGCCGGTCCGCGTCGGCAATCCGGTCTTCAACTATGAACAGATCTTGCCGCGCAAGGTCGCGACGCCGCGCTACACCGCTTATGTCAAAATCGCGGAGGGTTGCGATAACAATTGCACCTTCTGCAGCATTCCGATTATGCGGGGCAAATTCCGCAGCCGCTCGATGAAATCGATTCTGGCCGAGGTGAAGCAGCTAGCGGATCAAGGCGTCAAGGAGATCAGCCTGATCGCCCAGGACTCCACCAACTACGGCGTCGATCTGTATGACGGCTTCAAGCTGCCGGAATTAATGAACAAAGTAAGTGAAGTACCTGGCGTCGAATGGGTTCGCCTTCATTATGCGTATCCGGGATTTTTCACGGAAGAATTGATCGATACGATCGCTTCGAATCCGAAGGTCTGCAAATATGTCGATATGCCGCTGCAGCATAGCGAAGACACGATTCTCAAGCGGATGCGCCGGCCGGGCCGCCAGCGCGATTCCCGCGAACTGGTTCGCAAAATCCGGGCTCGGATTCCGGAAGTCGCGCTCCGCACCTCGATTATCGTTGGTTTTCCGGGCGAGACGGACGAAGATTTCGAAAATTTGGCTTCCTTCGTGCGTGAAATGAAGTTCGATCGTCTCGGCGTCTTCACTTATTCGCCGGAGGAAGATACGGCGGCGACGCGGCTTCCGGATCACGTGCCGGATGAAGTGAAGGAATGGCGCGCGAATACGCTGATGGAGATTCAGCGCGAAGTGTCGAAAAACGTGAACGAGCGCCATATCGGCCGCATGCTGGACGTGCTGGTTGAACGCTATGATGGACGCAACGACGTATATATCGGACGTTCGCAGTACGATGCGCCGGAGATTGACGGTGAAGTGTTCATCTCGAACTGCAAATTAAGCATCGGGGAGATCGCCAAGGTCAAAATTACGCACGCACTCGAATTTGATTTGGCCGGGGAGGGTGTCTTGTGAATCTGGCGAACAAGATCACGTTAACTCGCATATTTCTTGTGCCGATCATGATGTTCTTCTTGCTGGTAAATTTTGATTATTTGCCGCCGATTCAGATAGAAGACTTCTATATTACGTACAACCAGATTATCGCGGCCCTTATCTTCATTATCGCGGCCAGCACCGATGGCGTGGACGGGTATATCGCCCGCAAGCGCAAAATGGTGACGAACCTGGGCAAGCTGCTTGATCCGTTAGCAGACAAGCTGCTGGTGGCCGCCGTGCTCATCTCGTTGGTCGAGATGGGCAAATGCGACGCTTTGATCGCGATCGTTATCATTAGCCGCGAATTCGCCGTCACGGGGCTTCGCCAGGTAGCTCTGCTGGAAGGAACGGTAATGGCCGCGAGCAAGTGGGGGAAATGGAAGACAGCCACCCAAATTACCGCCATCGTCGCGATGCTGCTGAACAATTTTCCGTTTGTTCTGGTGGGCATTCCGTTCGACGTGATCTCTACCTGGCTCGCAGCGATCATTACGATCTATTCAGGTATTGATTATTTTGTCAAAAATAAAAGTGTGCTTCATTTCTCGTAGCCTGTCTGCAGGACAATAGGCGCTTTTTCCCGTCTGGACCAGTGTGGAAAAAGGCCTATTTTTTCTTGGATGGAGTACGGTATCATTCGAAATGTGCACTTATGCTGAACAGAAAAGAGATGATGTGGGATGAACGCGGAAATCATTGCCGTAGGCACCGAGCTGCTGCTCGGCGAAATCGTAAACACGAATGCGCAGTTTATTTCGCAGCAATTGGCGCTGCTTGGCATCGATGTTTATTTTCAGACGGTTGTCGGAGATAATCCGCATCGGCTTCGCCATGTGCTGGAGACAGCGAGAACCCGCTCGCGGCTCATTATTTTGACAGGCGGCCTCGGGCCGACGATGGATGATATTACGAAGGATATCGTGGCCGAGCTGCTGGGACGCCGGACCTTCCTGGATGAAGCGGCGGTGGCCAAGATGGAGCAAATGTTCTCCCGCCGGGGAACGCCGATGGTGGAGAGCAACAAGCGCCAGGCGATGGTTATCGAGGGAGCGGCGATTTTGCCGAATGAGACGGGACTTGCCCTCGGCAACGCGCTGCTGGCGGACGGCACGGCCTTCATCCTGCTGCCGGGACCGCCGCGCGAGATGAAGCCGATGTTCGAGCAGGAAGTCATTCCATGGCTGCACGGCAGCGGACTGCTGGATGAGTCGGTGCTGCATACGCGGAAGCTCAAGTTCGCGGGAATCGGCGAGTCGAAGCTGGAGGATATGCTTCGCGACCTGATTGAGGCGCAGGAGCATACGACGATCGCCACCTACGCGAAGGAAGGCGAAGTGCTGGTCCGTCTCGCGACGAAGACGGCGGATGAACAGCAAGCTGTGCAGCGCCTCGCTGAGACGGAGTCGGCCATTATGAGCCGCATCGGAGAGCATCTGTTCGCAGCGGAGGATATCTCTTTGCCGGAGGCGCTGCTTGAGCTGATGAGCGAGCGGAAGCTTACGCTGTCGGCGGCCGAGAGCTGCACCGGCGGATTGTTCGCCGAGATGATTACGTCCGTGCCGGGAAGCTCGGATGTCTTCCAGGGAGGCGCCGTCACGTACTCGAACGAGATGAAGGAGCGAATCCTCGGCGTCCCGCACGAGCTGCTTGAAGGAGAGCAGGCGCCTGGAGCCGTCAGCGCCGAGACGGCGAAGGCGATGGCCGAAGGAATGCAGGACATCGCGGATACCGACTTCTCGATCGCGATAACGGGCGTCGCGGGACCGGGACATTCCGAACGGAAGCCGGTCGGCCTCGTCTATATCGCCATCGCCGAGAAGGGGAGAGATACGCAGGTCGAGGAGCTTCGCTTGGCAGGAGACCGTTCGACGATTCGTCTGCGAACCGTGAATGCGGTCATGTACCGGCTGTGGACCCGTGCGCGGCAGTATGGATAAGCTTGACTGCTTTGGCGGAAGCCGCTACAATTGAATTAACGGAAGAACCGTAGCAAGGCGCCAGTCGCTTTTGCTGCGGTTTTTTTGCGTATAGAGGGGAGGAGGATGCTTAATATAGTTCCTTTTATGGAATTTTAAGATAAATGGCCCTGCGAAAAAAACGAATGTATGTTCGAAAAAAAGCTTGGCAAACGGATCGAAAGACGGTATGATAGAGGTATCAAATGGAACAAAGGAAGTGAGTATGTGTCAGATCGCCGCGCTGCATTAGAAATGGCATTGCGCCAAATCGAGAAACAATTCGGTAAAGGTTCGATCATGAAACTTGGCGAGTCCAACCATATGCAGGTTGAGATTGTGCCGAGCGGATCGTTGGCACTTGATATAGCTCTTGGAATCGGCGGATTGCCAAGAGGACGGATTATTGAAGTATATGGACCGGAATCTTCCGGTAAGACGACGGTTGCGCTTCACGCGATTGCTGAAGCGCAGAAGGTTGGCGGACAAGCTGCGTTCATCGATGCGGAGCACGCTCTCGATCCTACATACGCGAGCAAGCTTGGCGTCAACATCGACGAACTGCTTCTGTCCCAGCCGGATACAGGGGAGCAGGCGCTCGAGATTGCCGAAGCACTCGTGCGCAGCGGCGCGGTGGACATTATCGTCATCGACTCCGTCGCGGCTCTCGTGCCGAAGGCGGAGATTGAAGGCGAGATGGGAGATTCCCACGTTGGTCTTCAGGCCCGCCTCATGTCCCAGGCGCTTCGCAAATTGTCCGGGGCGATCAGCAAGTCCAAGACGATCGCGATCTTCATTAACCAGCTGCGCGAGAAGGTCGGCGTCATGTTCGGCAACCCGGAGACGACGCCAGGCGGCCGCGCATTGAAGTTCTACTCGACGATTCGGCTGGATGTCCGGCGGGTCGAGACGATCAAGCAGGGCAACGACATGATCGGGAACCGGACACGCATCAAGGTCGTGAAGAACAAGGTCGCGCCTCCATTTAAGCAGGCAGACATCGATATTATGTATGGCGAAGGGATTTCCCGCGAAGGAAGCATCGTAGATATCGGCACGGAGATGGACATTATCCAGAAGAGCGGGGCCTGGTATTCGTACGAGGGCGAGCGTTTGGGCCAAGGCCGTGAGAATGCGAAGCAGTTCCTGAAGGAAAATGGGGAGCTCGCTCTGACGATCGAGAACAAGGTTCGTGAAGCAAGCAATTTGTCGACGGTGGTCCGGAACCATTCCGAGCATGATGCTGAAGAGGCTGAGGACGCTCTTGAGCTGGAGCTGGAATCGTAAGTCTGTTTCTGGAACAAGCGCCTTCCTGTGAGGGCGCTTGTTTTGTCATGTCTACGATAGGGATGCGGGGGAACGCGAAATCATGCGCGGGGATGCGGTGAAGCCAAAGGATAATGGCTTCGCCGGCCGATGGCGCGAACAGGAGGAGCAGACGGATGAGCAAGGAGGAACGCATCGTTACGATCATGCGGGTGGAGCCGGATCGAACACAGCGGGGGCGCTATGTCCTGCATTTCGACAGCGGCGAGTCTCTCAACGTGCATGAGGATGTCATGATCAAGTACCGTCTTCTTAAAGGAGCGGATATCGCTCTCGATGCGATTGACGATATATTGCGGGCCGATGAGGGGAACAAGGCCTACGTGCAAGCGCTGCGCCATCTGCAGCGCAAGCCGAGGACGAGGATGGAGATGATCCGCCATCTGAGTCAGAAAGGCTATGAAGAAGGGATCGTGCGGGAGGCCGTCTCGCGTCTGGTGGACGAGCGTCTGGTGGACGATCGGGCGTACGCCGAGCAGTGGGCATATGAGCGGACGGCTATGCATGCGAAGGGCCGCCGCTTCATTGAGCAGGAGCTGAAGCAGAAGGGCGTGCAGGAGCATCATATTGCCGCCGCCCTTACTTCCATCGATCCGGAGGAGGAGCGGGACGGGGCGCAGCGTTCTGCCGCCAAGAAATGGCGTCAGACGCAGGGGGAGCCGCATATGCGGAAGCAAAAAGTGATTGCCTTCTTGCTCCGGCGCGGCTATCCGATGGACCTGGCCCGCCGCGCTGCCGAGGAGGCGGCGCAGGAAGCCGATGCGGAGGACGACTTCTAGGCGGAGCCTCCGGTCAAAGATATCGCTCTTCGCCGTCATTTGCTTGACAATATCTTTTCATGAATAATAAAATGAACATGTATCTTTATTATCGCGAAATCAGTTTCCACTTCCAGAAATTGATTTCTACATGATTCATTTCGCCAATATCATGATTTCCGATTGGCCGCTTTCGGGCGGCGCACGCCATCGCGTGTGCACTTCGCCGGCGCTCATGCGTCGGTCCGTGATCTGAACCTGAATTTTGTAATGAAACACGTGAACAACTGAACAAATGAAACCTGTCCCAAGCAGTGCTTGGAGCAACCAACGGGGAGGTGAGGCAATGGAGATGAACATTTGGCTCGCGCTCGCTCTCGTTGTGGCCGCATTGATCTTGGGGTTTGGAATCGGGTACCTGATTCGCAAATCGCTTGCTGAAGCGAAGATAACGAGTGCCGAGCATGCCGCAGAGCAGATTATGGACAGCGCGCGCAAGGAAGCAGAGGCACTGAAGAAGGAAACGGTGCTCGAAGCGAAGGACGACATCCATAAACTGCGCACCGAAGCGGAGAAAGACATTCGCGAGCGACGAAATGAAGTTCAACGTCTGGAAAGACGCGTTGTACAAAAAGAAGAGTCATTGGATAAAAAGCTGGAGTCGCTGGAGCGCAAAGAAGAACAAGTCGCTTCTAAAGAAAAGCGCATCGAAGAGACCCAGCAGCAGGTTGAACGGACGCTGCAGCAGCAAGTTACGGAGTTGGAACGGATCTCGAATCTGACGATGGAAGATGCGCGGAGCATCATCCTCTCCAATGTGGAGCAGGAGGTGCGGCACGAGACTGCGCAGATGATCAAGGATATCGAGCAGCAGGCACGCGAAGAAGCGGACAAGCGCTCACGCGAGATTATTACGCTTGCTATCCAGCGCTGTGCCGCCGACCATGTAGCAGAGACGACGGTCTCTGTCGTGGCATTGCCTAATGAAGAGATGAAGGGCCGGATTATCGGCCGCGAAGGCCGGAATATCCGTGCGCTTGAGACACTGACAGGAATCGATCTGATTATCGACGATACGCCGGAAGCGGTGATTCTGTCCGGATTTGATCCGATACGACGGGAGATCGCGCGGACGGCATTGGAGAAGCTGGTCGCCGATGGGCGTATCCACCCGGCTCGAATCGAGGAAATGGTGGAGAAGTCCCGCAAGGAAGTCGACGAGCGGATTCGCGAATACGGAGAACAAGCGACGTTCGAGGTCGGAGTGCATGGCTTGCATCCGGATCTGATCAAGATTCTGGGACGTCTGAAGTTCCGTACGAGCTACGGTCAGAATGTGCTCAAGCATTCCATGGAAGTGGCATATCTCACAGGCTTGATGGCGGGAGAGCTGGGCGAAGATGTAACCTTGGCACGCCGTGCCGGGCTGTTGCATGATATCGGAAAAGCGCTGGATCACGAGGTGGAAGGATCCCACGTCGAGATTGGCGTAGAGTTGGCGAAAAAGTATAAAGAACACCCTGTAGTCATTAACAGCATCGCATCCCATCACGGAGATTGCGAAGCGACATCGGTTATCGCAATGCTGGTGGCAGCGGCGGATGCGCTGTCTGCAGCCAGACCGGGAGCGCGTCGTGAGACGCTCGAAACCTATATCAAGCGGCTGGAGAAGCTGGAAGACATTTCCGAGTCGTTCGAAGGGGTGGAGAAATCGTACGCCATCCAGGCTGGACGCGAAGTTCGCGTCATGGTCCAGCCGGATAAGATTGACGATGCGGAAGCGTACCGACTCGCTCGGGAGATTACGAAGAAAATCGAGAGCGAGCTGGACTATCCGGGTCATATCAAGGTAACGGTAATCCGCGAGACCCGTGCGGTAGAATATGCGAAATAAGCAAAAGCTATAGCGCAAGTGCGAGAAGTGGCCTCCTGGGCCACTTCTCCTGATTTAAGGAGGACCCAATCATGAAAGTCTTGTTTATCGGCGATATTGTGGGCAATACGGGGCGCAAGGCCGTGAAACAGCTGCTGCCGGAGTTGAAGCAGAAGTATAACCCGCATATCATTATCGCCAATGCGGAAAACGCCGCCGGCGGGCGGGGCGTCACGGGCGCGATCGTGAAGGAGTTCCTCGACCTGGGCGTTCACGGCTTTACCATGGGGAACCATACGTGGGACAACAAAGATATTTTCGAGTGGATTGACGAGGAGCCGCGGATGGTCCGTCCCGCCAACTTCCCGGAAGGAACGCCCGGCAAGGGGCATACCGTCATCAAAGCCAATGGCAAGGAGCTTGTCATTATCAACTTGCAGGGGCGGACGTTCCTCCCGGCCATTGATTGCCCCTTCCAAAAGGCGGACGACATTTTGCGAGGGCTCGGCAAAAAGCCGCGTGCCATACTTGTCGATTTCCATGCTGAAGCGACATCGGAGAAGATTGCGATGGGCTGGCATCTCGACGGCCGCGCTTCGCTGGTCGTAGGCACGCATACGCATGTCCAGACGAATGACGACACGATACTCCCTAACGGCACGGCCTATTTAACCGATGTCGGCATGGTCGGTTCGCGGGAAGGCGTGCTTGGGATGGAGCGGGAAGCGGTGCTGCGCAAGTTCAGAACGCAGCTTCCCGTAAGGTTCGTCGTCGATGAAGGCAAATGGCAGTTCCACGCGCTGGTCGTTGAGATTGACGAAGCGACCGGCAAAGCGACGAAGCTGGATAAAATCCGTATTCGCGAAGGCGAGTGGATGATGAGCTAGGGAGCGGTTGGAACGCGGCACCGTCGAGGCGGCATACCGAGCGGGCTAACCGTCACGATATGGAGTGTCCGCCGCACGGCTTTTTTTGTGAATTTGTGAATAGGCATGGATTATCCCGGCAGATGAACAGCTTTTGGCATGGACAGGAACGAATCAGCCCGGCCACTACACCTCCTCAGGCAGGAACGGAAGATGACAGGAATTTTTGGCTCGCTTGTGAATAGATTGTAATAGTGGAGTCAACCATCATTCCCGAGGAGGTACTTTCCATGGAAGTATTGAAGGTGTCAGCTAAATCCAACCCGAATTCCGTCGCGGGCGCATTGGCCGGGGTGCTGCGTGAACGCGGAGCGGCCGAACTGCAAGCGATCGGAGCGGGCGCATTGAATCAGGCGATTAAAGCAGTTGCGATTGCACGAGGATTCGTCGCACCAAGCGGGGTTGATCTGATTTGCATTCCTGCATTCACCGATATTGTCATTGACGGCGAAGACCGTACGGCGATTAAATTAATTGTCGAGCCCAGATAAAAAACGGATACATGGAAATGACCGGGGAACCTTACTCTGCCTGTTTACGACGTAAGCAGGTTTTTTGCTTTCCATGGTGGGACACGCCACGCAGAAAGGATGAAGCCAAATGAACGCCCGTATTATCGATTTTCATTGCGATGTGCTGTACAAGATGCTGTATCACGGCGCAGGCCGCTTCGAGAAGGAAGACGACTATGACGTCACCTTGCCGCGCCTGAAGCAAGGCGGAGTCGGCATGCAAGTGTTCGCCGTGTTCCTGGAGGACTCCGCGCTGGCCGGACCGCCGAAGTTCGCGCAGGTGCTGCGAAGCATCGATCTGCTGCGCGAGCGCATTAACACGCTTCCCGGCATGCGTCTCATTCGGTGGCGGGACGATCTGGAGCGCTGGCAGGAGCAGCCGGATCAGATCGGATCGCTGCTGTCGCTGGAAGGCGTAGACGCGCTGGAAGGGGATTTGGTGAATCTCCGTACGGCTTACGAGCTGGGCGTCCGCTTCATCGGACTGACCTGGAATCACGCGAACTGGGCCGTGGACGGAACGTTGGAGGAGCGGCAAGCCGGCTTTACTGCGCTGGGCCGCAGCCTAATCCAGGAATGCGATCGGCTGGGACTCATCATTGACGTGTCGCATTTGAACAGGACGGCATTTTGGGAGCTCCTCGAGCTGACGGAGCGGCCGATCTTCGCCTCTCATTCCAATGCGGCGGCCGTGCTCGATCATCCGCGCAATCTTACGGATCAGCAGATCCGGGCCATTATCGCGCGCGACGGAAGAATCGGCGTTACGTTCGTGCCGCATTTCATCCATGAAGGGGACAAGGCTTCCATTGATCATTTGCTCCGCCATATCGAGCATATCGCCACATTAGGCGGTGAGCGGCATCTGATGTTCGGATCGGACTTCGACGGCATCGATAAGAAGGTAGAGCGGTTGGAGCATGCGGGACAATATACGAATTTATTAAATGAACTGCATAAAAG
The DNA here is from genome assembly GCF_945605565.1 of Paenibacillus dendritiformis. NCBI lineage: Bacteria > Bacillati > Bacillota > Bacilli > Caryophanales > Paenibacillaceae > Paenibacillus > Paenibacillus dendritiformis. The sequence goes on from NZ_OX216966.1 coordinate 3,222,961, forward strand.
ATACAGTCCGGATTTCGTAGAGCGGATCTCTTCTGCCAATGCATTATCGTTTCTCGCGACCCATCTTCCTGAGCGCGAACTATAACATGGATATTCATCTCGGCCGGGTATCATATCCATCGAATCTCGCTATCGGGGGAGAGGCAGAAATCGCTTGCTTTTTCAAGTACCCGGACATAGAATGAGAGTGACTCAACTATTTTCTAATATTTTACTTGTTATATTTTTTTGAAACTATTTATATCGCGGCAGTGAATATGGATGCGAGTCACTTTGCAAAAGGAGTGGGCGAGCTTGATTAGTCAATTATCTTGGAAAATCGGGGGTCAACAAGGAGAGGGTGTAGAAAGTACAGACCGTATTTTCTCAACGGCATTGAATCGTCTAGGCTATTATCTATACGGATATCGTCACTTTTCTTCCCGAATCAAGGGTGGACATACGAATAACAAAATACGCATCAGCACAGCGCCGATCCGTGCGATATCGGACGACCTGGACATTCTCGTCGCCTTCGATCAAGAGACGATCGATCTGAACGCGCAAGAATTGCGGCCGGGAGGCGTTATCGTAGCCGATGCGAAGTTCGCGCCAGTCGTGCCGGAAGGAATCGATGCACGGCTATTTGCTGTTCCATTCACCGCGATCGCGGACGAATTGGGCGCATCCCTAATGAAAAATATGGTCGCTTCCGGCGCGTCATGGGCCTTGCTCGGATTGCCGCTGGACGTGTTCAATAAGGCGCTGGAAGAGGAATTCGGGCGCAAAGGGCCGGCAGTCGTCGAGAAGAACGTCGAGGCATCGCGCCGCGGGGCGGAATTCATCCTGGAGCAGGCCGGCGGCCCGCTGACCGAATTCCAGCTTGAACCGGCGGACGGGAAGCAGAAGCTCTTCATGATAGGTAACGATGCGATCGGATTGGGCGCGATCGCCGCAGGCTGCCGCTTGATGGCAGCCTATCCGATTACGCCGGCATCAGAGATTATGGAATACTTAATCAAGCGGCTGCCGAAGTTCGGCGGAACGGTCATTCAGACCGAGGACGAGATTGCCGCGGTCACGATGGCCATCGGGGCCAACTACGGCGGAGTCCGGGCAATGACCGCATCTGCGGGTCCGGGGTTGTCGCTGAAGGCGGAAGCGATCGGTCTGGCGGGAATGACAGAGACGCCCGTCGTCATCGTCAATACGCAGCGCGGCGGTCCGAGCACCGGCTTGCCGACGAAGCAGGAGCAGAGCGACCTGAATGCGATGGTATACGGCACCCATGGGGAGATTCCGAAGATTGTCATGGCGCCGAGCTCCATCGAAGAGTGCTTCTACGATACGATCGAAGCATTTAACCTGGCGGAGAAATACCAGTGTCCGGTCATCGTCATGACCGATCTGCAGCTATCACTGGGCAAGCAGTCGTGCGAGCTGCTCGATTTCGACCGCATCGTCATCGATCGCGGCAAGCTGACATCCGATCTGCCGCCGCTGGAGCCCCACGGCCAATTCAAGCGTTATGAATGGACGGAGGACGGTATCTCCCCGCGCGTCATCCCGGGGGAGAAAGGCGGCTTGCATCATGTGACCGGCGTAGAGCATGATGAGGTCGGGCGTCCGTCCGAGAGCGCGGTGAACCGGAAGAAAATGATGGATAAGCGGCTGCGGAAGATCGAGGGCCTGCAGATTACGAATGCGATTCACGCCGATGCACCGCATGAGGAGCCGGATCTGCTGTTCGTCAGCATGGGCTCCATCGGTGGAACGATAGACGAAGCGCGCCGCAGACTGGAAGCGGAAGGAATTAAGACGAACCATGTCACCGTTCGGCAGATTCACCCGTTCCCCGCAGAGCTGTTCAAGCCGCATGCGGAACGGGCCCGTCAAGTGGTCGTCATCGAGAACAACGCTACCGGACAATTGGCGGATCAGATTCAGCTGCATGTCGGCTGCGGAGAGAAGCTGCGCCGCGTCAACAAATACGACGGCACTCCGTTCCTGCCGTCCGAATTGTATAATCATAGCAAGGAGCTGGTCTAAGAATGGCTACGTTTAAAGAATTCCGCAACAATGTGAAGCCGAATTGGTGCCCGGGCTGCGGTGATTTCTCCATACAGGCAGCCATTCAGCGCGCGGCAGCCAATGTCGGACTCGAGCCAGAGCAACTGGCGGTCGTATCCGGAATTGGATGCTCGGGCAGAATCTCCGGCTACATTAACGCGTACGGCTTCCACGGCATTCATGGACGCGCGCTGCCGATTGCGCAGGGGCTGAAGCTGGCGAACCGGGAGCTGACCGTTATCGCCTCCGGGGGAGACGGCGACGGCTTCGCGATCGGGATGGGGCATACGGTCCACGCCATTCGCCGGAACGTCAATATTACGTATATCGTGATGGACAACCAGATTTATGGCTTGACGAAGGGACAGACCTCTCCGCGGAGCGCCGTCGGCTTCAAGACGAAGAGCACGCCGGAAGGCGCGATCGAATCGACCTTGTCGCCGCTGGAGATTGCGCTTGCGTCCGGAGCGACGTTCGTCGCGCAGTCATTCTCAAGCGATCTGAAGCAGTTGACCGCGCTAATCGAAGCTGGCATACAGCATGAAGGCTTTTCGCTAATCAACGTATTCAGCCCGTGCGTTACGTTCAACAAGATCAACACCTACGACTGGTTCAAGGAGCACATCATCAATCTCGACACCGTCGAGAACTATGACCCGTCGAACCGCGTGATGGCGATGACGAAGCTGATGGAGACCGGCGGCATGATAACCGGACTGATCTATCAGGATACTTCCCGCCGCTCCTACGAGAATCTCGTCCCGGGCTTCCGGGAGGAGGCGCTCGCCCATCAAGATTTGCAGATAACGCCGGAACAATTTGACCAATTGGTATCGGAATTCAAATAACGAAACCCATTAAGGCATGCGTCGTAAGGCGCGTGCCTTATTTTCATTCCCTCTTCTGTCCCACGCAAGCAAAAAGTCCTCCGTCTGCGCTCTTATGCTCGATATCCCAATGACGCAGGAAGTCGCCATACAAGCGCCAACGCACCTATTGCCCTGTATCGCGGTCGTGAAGGACCTGCAAAATCCTCCGTCTGCGCTTTATGCTCGATATCCCAATGATGCAGGAAGTTGCAATAAAAGTGTTCCACCCACCATGATGCAGGAAGTTGCAATAAAAGTGTTCCACCCACCTATTGCCCCGTATCGCGGTCGTGAAGGACCTGCAAAATCCTCCGTCTGCGCTTTATGCTCGATATCCCAATGATGCAGGAAGTTGCAATAAAAGTGTTCCACCCACCTATTGCCCCGTATCGCGTTCGTGAAGGACCTGCAAAGTCCGCTGTCTGCGCTCTTATGCTCGTTATCCCAATGACGCAGGAAGTTGCAATAAAAGTGTCCACCCACCTATTACCCCGGATTGCGGTCGTGAAGGACCTGCAAAGTCAGCTGTCTATGCTCTTATGCTCGATATCCCAATGACGCAGGAAGTCGCCAAAAAAGAGCCAACACATCTAATGCCCCGTATCGCGTTCGTGAAGGACCTGCAAAATCCGCTGTCTGCCCTCTTATGCTTGTTATCCCAATGACGCAGGAAGTCCCAATACAAGAGCCAACGCACCTATGCCCCGGTTCGCGGTCGTGAAGTACCTGCAAAATCCGCTATCTGCGCTCTTATGCTCGTTATCCCAATAACGCAGGAAGTCGCCATACAAGCACCAATGCATCTATTGCCCTGTATCGCGTTCGTGAAGGACCTGCAAAATCCGCTGTCTGCGCTCTTATGCCCGATATCCCAATGACGCAGGAAGTCGCCAAAAAAGAGCCAACACATCTATTGCCCCGTAACGCGGTCGTGAAGGACCTGCAAAATCCTCCGTCTGCGCTCTTATGCTCGATATCCCAATGACGCAGGAAGTCGCCATACAAGAGCCAACGCACCTATGCCCCGGTTCGCGGTCGTGAAGGACCTGCAAAAACCTCCGTCTGCCCTCTTACGCTCATTATCCCAATGACGCAGGAGGTCCCTGACGGGATGGGATAATAAGCAAAAGGCGGGTGTAAGCCTAATGGGATGGGATATTGAGCAAAAGACAAGGTGTAACGCCTGACGAGATGGGATATTGAGCAAAAGATAAAGGTGTTACGCCTGACGAGATGGGATATTGAGCAAAAGATAAAGGTGTTACGCCTGACAGATTGGGATAATAAGCAAAAGGCAAAGTGTTAACGCCTGACGGGATGGGATAATAAGCAAAAGGCGGGTGTACGCCTGACGAGATGGGATAATAAGCAAAAGGCGGGTGTACGCCTGACGAGATGGGATATTGAGCAAAAGACAAGGTGTTACGCCTGACGAGATGGGATATTGAGCAAAAGACAAGGTGTTACGCCTGACGAGATGGGATAATAAGCAAAAGGCAAAGTGTTAACGCCTGACAGATTGGGATAATAAGCAAAAGGCAAAGTGTTAACGCCTGACGGGATGGGATAATAAGCAAAAGGCGGGTGTACGCCTGACGAGATGGGATATTGAGCAAAAGATAAAGTGTTACGCCTGATGGATTGGGATAATAAGCAAAAGGCAAAGTGTTAACGCCTGACGGGATGGGATAATAAGCAAAAGGCGGGTGTACGCCTGACGAGATGGGATATTGAGCAAAAGGCAAAGGTGTAACGCCTGACGGATTGGGATAATAAGCAAAAGGCAAAGTGTTAACGCCTGATGGGATGGGATATTGAGCAAAAGACAAGGTGTAACGCCTGACGAGATGGGATAATAAGCAAAAGGCAAGGTGTTAACGCCTGATGGGATGGGATAATGAGTAAAAGGCCGGGTATACGCCTGACGGGATGGGATATTGAACAAAAGGCAAGGCAGGACGTCTGACCGCTTGGAAGATTAGTCAAATGGCAAATGTATGGATTGATTTTTGGGTCAATAGGGGGAGTGTCGCCACATCTTGCAGGCATAGGAATTACGCGTGTTCGCCGAATGTTAATCAGCGCGTATGACTCGGGCTTGCTGGAGTTTCAACAAGGGTAGAAGGCGGTCAGGCCGAAATGTCGACTTTTTGCCCGGGCGGGAGTATAATATGGAGTGGTACAAGATAGAGAGATCACAACAACGTGAGGTGGATGAGAAATGAAAACTGTACCAGTCGGCGTGTCAGGACGCCATATTCATTTAACGCAGCAAGATATCGAGACTTTGTTCGGAGCGGGCTATCAACTGACCGAGTTCAAGCCGCTGTCCCAGCCGGGGCAATTCGCGGCCAATGAGACGGTGGAAGTTATCGGTCCGAAAGGTTCTTTCAAGAAAGTTCGCATTCTGGGCCCTGCGCGCCCGGCTTCCCAATTGGAAGTGTCGCGCACGGACGCATTTACGCTCGGAGTCAACCCGCCAGTTCGGGAATCCGGCAATATTGAAGGCACACCAGGCATTCAAATTAAAGGGCCTGCAGGTGAAGTGGAACTGCAGCAAGGGGTTATTGTGGCTGCACGCCATATCCATTTCCATACTTCGGATGCTGAGAAGTGGGGCATTCAAGATAAAGCCAAGCTTCGGGTTCGCGTAGGCGGAGATCGCGGCGTTATCTTTGAAAATGTAATTGCGCGCGTCCATGATAATTTCGCATTGGACATGCATATTGATACGGATGAAGCGAATGCAGCCGGCGTGAAGAACGGAGACACGGCTGAAATCGTTGACTAATAGAAGCGGGAACGTCGAATGCAGCTGCTCGGTAGGGCGGCTGCATTTTTGCTGTGTCCCTTTTTCACATGACGATCGCTAGCAAGGACGACCTGCGTTGTGCGTAAGGGCGTTCCTCTGTGTGTAGACGCCGGCAGAAGTTTTTCTTAGCTTGGCTCCGCACGCGGAATAATGCTATAATTTGTTGTAATGCTTTTTTTGGAATAGGCATCAATCATTCACCTTAAACCTATGACATTACGATATGAAGGAGTGACCGACATCATGAGCAAAGAGTCGAAGGATTACTCCAAATATTTTGATTTCTCGAACGCAAAAGTGATTTCGGAGGATGAACACGGTAAGCGCATTCGTATCAATGGTCGCGAAATCAACATTATTTCGGAGCCTAATCATCGAGCAGAGAAGCAGCGGGGGAAGCAGGACATCGTTGTCCATTACGAAGAGGCGGTTCCCGCAGAGCTGCAGCAGTTGGGTACAGGCAAGCATTATCTGATCTATACGTTCGGATGCCAGATGAACGAGCATGACTCCGAGACGATGAGCGGGCTGCTCGAACAGATGGGGTACCGGAAGACGGAAGATCGCCAGATGGCGGACATCATTCTTTTAAATACATGTGCGATCCGGGAAAATGCCGAGGATAAGGTATTCGGCGAGCTCGGCCATCTGAAGACGCTTAAGCTCGAGCGGCCGGGTCTGCTGCTTGGGGTCTGCGGCTGCATGTCTCAGGAAGAAACTGTCGTCAACCGGATTATGCAGAAGCATCCGTTCGTCGATCTCGTGTTCGGCACGCATAATATTCACCGCCTGCCTTATCTGGTCCGTGATGCCCTATTTAACAAGGAGATGGTCATCGAAGTATGGTCGAAAGAAGGCGACATCATCGAGAACCTGCCGAAGAAGCGGGAGGGAATGCGCGCTTGGGTGAACATCATGTATGGCTGCGACAAGTTCTGCACCTACTGTATCGTGCCATATACGCGGGGCAAGGAGCGGAGCCGCCTTCCGGAGGATGTCATCGCGGAAGTGCGCGAGCTGGCGCGGCAAGGCTTCAAGGAGATAACTCTGCTCGGGCAAAATGTGAACGCCTACGGCAAAGACTTCACGGACCGGACATATACGTTCGGCGATCTGATGGATGATATCCATAAAATCGATATCCCTCGCATCCGCTTCACGACCTCTCATCCGCGCGATTTCGATGATCGGCTCGTGGAAGTGCTGGCGAAGCGCGGCAACCTGGTGGAGCATATCCATCTGCCGGTGCAGTCGGGCAGCAGCGAGGTGTTGAAAAAGATGAGCCGGAAGTATGATCGCTCCCGCTTCCTCGAGCTGGCTGGCAAGATTAAGCAGGCGATTCCGGATGTCGTGCTGACGACGGATATTATTGTCGGGTTCCCGGGCGAGACTGATGAGCAGTTCGAGGAGACGATGACCTTGGTGAAGGAGGTCGGGTTCGATTCCGCCTTCACCTTCATCTACTCGCCGCGCGAGGGCACTCCTGCGGCTCAGATGGAAGATAATGTTCCATTCGAGGTGAAGAAAGCGCGGCTCCACCGTTTGAACGAGCTGATGACGGATCTGAGCCGCAAGAGCAACGAGAAGCTGATCGGCACGACCGTCGAGGTGCTGGTGGAAGGCGTGAGCAAAAACAACGCCAACATTTTGTCCGGCCGCACGCGCACGAACAAGCTGGTACATTTTCCAGGTTCGGAAGAATTGATCGGACGCTTCGTTCACGTGCGCATCGATGACGCCCTGTCCTACTATATTAAGGGCGAAATGGTGCCGGAGCCGGTGCAAATCAGTTCCTAGCCGGCGTAAGGTTTCGGCATGATCCGGCGCGGAGGCCCGACGCGGGATGACGCGGAAGCCCTGCAGCTTATTTTGCAACAATACGATAATCCAGATGGGAGAGGTTCGCATTGACGCAACATTCACATGATTCTTCGTCCAAAGTTTCGCCTTGCAGCAGCATGCCTTCCTTCAATACGCGTGATTTGCTTGTGCGCGACGATATTATGGCGAAGGCGAAGCAGCTCGCCGAGATGATTTGCACGACAGAGGAAGTCAGTCAATACCAGAAGGCGGAGAAGCTCGTCCAGAAGCATGAGCGAGTGCAGGAGCTTATCTCGGCCATGAAGAAGAAGCAGAAGGAAATTGTTGCCTTCGAGTCGTTCCAGAATCAGGCGATGGTGGAGAAGATCGAGAAGGAAATCGACGAGCTGCAGCAGGAGCTCGACAATATCCCGCTCGTCGTGGAATTCCAGCAGAGCCAGACCGATGTGAACTATTTGCTGCAGCTCGTCATGTCCGTCATTCGGGATACGGTCGCCGAGAAGATTGATGTCGAGGCGGCGACCCCGGAAGATCCGGACTCGTGCAGCGACTAAGCAGAGAACGAAGCGATACGATAGATACAGCTGAAGCGGGCTTCCATCCCTGATTTTACAAGGGAAGGAAGCCTGTTCGTTTATGATCGGGGGAGGGGTTGTCAGGAGAGCAGCTTGCGGAATTCCGCGGTAAGCAGCGGGACGATCTCGAACAGATCGCCGACGATGCCGTAATCCGCCACCTCAAAAATCGGGGCTTCGGGATCGGTATTGATCGCGACGATGACGCGCGATTGATTCATGCCGGCCAAGTGCTGAATCGACCCGCTGATGCCGCATGCAAAATAGACCTCTGGCGTGACCACTTTGCCGGTCTGTCCGATCTGCAGCGCATAATCGCAATATCCGGCGTCGCAGGCGCCGCGGGTGGCGCCGACCGCTCCGTTCAGGACGAGAGCGAGCTGCTGCAGCGGCTTGAAGCCGTCCGGGCTCTTGACGCCGCGGCCGCCGGAGACGATGATTTTCGCCTCCGTCAGATCGATGGAGCCGCTCATTTTTGTCACGACATCCCGCACGATAGACCGCAGCGTAGGCGGAGGTTCGGGAAGGAAGCGGCGTTCCGGCACTGTTATGGCCCCCGGAAGAAGCGCTCCCGCCTGCCCGCCGAGCGGGAAGTTGTTCGGCCGAATAGTGAGAACCCAGCACTTCGATGCTTGGGTGAACCGTTTCGTCTCGAATGCCTTGCCGGCATAAATCGGCCTCTGGAAGGCGAAACCGCCCTCATACACTTCGATAGAAATAACGTCGGAGATTTGACCGGACTGCAAATGGGAGGCCAGCATCGGGGCCAGATCCCGCCCCATCGGAGTATGGCCGAGCAGGACGATATCCGGCTTCTCCTGATCGACGAAGGTGCGGGCGGCGGCAAAATACGTCTCCGCCTCATAATATTGATATCGATCGTTGTCCGCCACAACGATCATGTGGATGCCGGGAAGAGACAACGCGTCTACAGCCTCCCCGATGGCATGCCCTATTACCAGCACGATGACGCGATCCTCATCTTTCGCCATTTGCGCGACAGCACCGAGCGCTTCCCATGTCACCTGTCTCACTTGATGGCCACGCATTTCCGCGATAACGGCAAATCTGCGTCCCATGCGGACTCACTCCTTTCATTCGTTCCATTCCATGGCAGCCCGAAGCGGGCTGTACGATGAGCTATATGCACTTGGTTTCTTCCCTTAGCAGACGGATTAACTGCCGCGCCTGCTCCGAGGTTCTCCCGCAATGCGCTTGCCCGCCTTCCGGGGAGGCGGAGTCTGCAGAGCCAGCCGTTCCGTTCGCGGCTCCGCGAAGGGTGCCCCAATTCACTGGCCTCGACGACCTGCAGCGTCTTCCGCTTCACCTTCATCATGCCCGGAAGGGAAGGGGAGCGGGGCTCATTCAAGCCTTGCTGCGCCGTAAATGAGGCCGGGAGCTCCACTTCGACCCGCTCCGTATTCCCCCTCCGCGTCGCGATGGACGCGAACCGTGTTGCCGGCCAGCCGCTCCAGACTCGCAATCGCGGACACATGCGGCATCTGGAGCAAAAGGATTGAGTATCCATTTGACTCCTTCTTCCGACAGCACTCCGTCTTGAATGAACGACGTTCTCTTCCATATCGAATGTTTGCTTGACTAGGATAAAATGTTCATGGACTCACCTCAGTGTGAGAGCGTTGCTATCCATCATATGGCTCGGACGTGAAAGTTATTTGCAGTTTTTCGGCAGGAGAAGGAAGGCGATCATTCTTATTTACCCGCGGTCAACATAGGCGCGGCATTGCATTTTTTGGGCCCGAAAGTCATATCCATCAAGCAGGAGGTACACGAAGCGAAAGTCGGGTTTCAGCGTTCATTTTCAGGGGCGGCAATCGGCACGGAATATGGGAAAATGATAATTCATATTAAATTGATTGTCTTCCTGCTGTTGTCCGCTCCGGAATGGCGCTCTTCGAACAAGTGAGCCGGGCTCGCGTCGCCTATGTTTGCCTGGGGCAGGCCGGGAGGTGATAGCGGTACCGGCTTCCCACCTGTGGAGCGCGTGACGGGAATAGTTCGCAGTTCCCGAGCCTTCGTTGTAGAACGGCCTAATCCATTCGAGCAAGGGAGGAAAAGGGATTTTCATGGCAGAGACAGGGAGGCATACACCGGCAGGCGGCGGATTCGTCATCGCCGACTCGAGTCCGGAGCAAATCGTAACACCGGAAGATTTCACGGAGGAGCAGCGCATGTTCGCCGATACGACGCGGGCCTTCGTCGAGGGCGAGGTGCTCCCGCACGACGAGGAAATAGAGAAGCTGGATTATAAGCTGACCGTCCAGCTGATGCGGAAGGCCGGCGAGCTTGGCCTGCTCGCTGCGGAGATCCCCGAGGAATACGGAGGGCTCGGGCTTGACAAGGTGAGCGCGGCGCTCATCAATGAGACACTCACCCAGGCTTCGTCCTTCGCCTTGTCGGTCGGAGCCCATGTCGGCATCGGGACGCTGCCGATTGTATTTTTCGGGACGGACGCGCAGAAGAAAAAATATTTGCCGGAGCTGGCGACAGGCGAGAAAATCGCGGCGTATTGCCTCACCGAGCCGACCTCAGGCTCAGATGCGCTAGGCGCACGCTCGACCGCCAAGCTGTCGGATGACGGAGCCTGCTATCTGTTGAACGGCTCCAAAATATATATTACCAATGCGGGCTTTGCCGACATCTTTATCGTCTACGCGAAGGTGGACGGGACGCAATTCACGGCGTTCATCGTCGAGCGGGGCTGGGAAGGGTTCTCCGTCGGGCCGGAGGAGAAGAAGATGGGCATCAAGGGCTCCTCGACCTGCCCGCTGTACTTCGATAATGTCCGCGTGCCGGTGGACAATGTGCTTGGCGAGATCGGCAAGGGCCATCTAATCGCCTTCAATATTTTGAATATCGGCCGCTTCAAGCTCGGAGCGGGCTGTCTGGGCGGGGCGAAGGAGACGCTCGGCCTCGCGGCCGCCTACGCCAACACGCGCACGCAATTCGGCCAGCCGATCAGCCGCTTCCCGCTAATCGCGAACAAGCTGGCCAATATGAACATGCTCGCCTATGTACTGGAGAGCATGGTGTACCGGACGTCCGGCTATATCGACGCCATGCTGAAGGATCTCGATCCGCGCGACAGCGAGGCTGGCCGGATATCCGCCAAAGCGATGGAGGAATTGGCGATCGAATGCTCGATCAACAAAGTGTTCGCGAGCGAGGTGCTGGATGCGATCGCCGATGAAGGCGTGCAGATTCACGGCGGCTACGGCTATGTGCAGGAATATAAAATCGAGCGCATTTACAGGGATTCGCGAATCAACCGCATTTTCGAAGGAACGAACGAGATCAACCGGCTCCTCATACCGGGCACGCTGCTGAAAAAGGCGATGAAAGGGCAACTGCCTCTCATGGAAAGACTGGAGGCGCTCCAGCAGGAGGTGCTTGTCTACAGTTCTGCCGCCGCTGCCGATGAGGAAGGTCCGCTCGGGGAGGAGCGGGGCATCCTGTCGCGCATGAAGACGATGTTCCTGCTCGTCGGCGGAACGGCCGTTCAGAAATATAGCGCCCGGATTGAGGAACAGCAGGAGGTGCTGTCCAATCTCGCCGACATGATGATCGCCCTCTACGCGGCGGAGAGCGCTCTGCTGCGCACGGCCAAAATTATCGATCGTCTCGGCGAGGAGAAGGCGGCCAATCCGATTGAGATGACCCGCGTCTATGTCCGCGAGGCGCTGCGGGAGATGGAGCAGAAGGCGAAGGAGACGCTGCTTGAGGCGGCCGAAGGCGATGCGCTGCGCACGCAGCTGTCGGTGCTCAAAAAATTTGTCCGCGCCTCCCACCTCTCCACGCTGCGGCTGAAGCGGAATATCGCCGCGCGGGTCATCGAGAACGAGCGATACACCGTCATCTAGTCCGGGCGTCGCCAAATAGATGAATTCCGCAAAAAGAAGGGGAGGGTGTCATGCATGTGATAGAGAACGGCGAACGCCCCTGGCTTCGCCATTATCCTGAAGAAGTGGCACCGACTGCTGATTATCCGAAGCACAATGTCGCGCAATTCATGATTCAAGCGGCCGTTCAGTATCCGAACCGGACAGCCGTCCATTTTATGGGGGCGAACCTGACGTATCAGCAGCTGCTGGATGCAGCCTACCGCTTCGCGAACGGCCTGCACGCCCTCGGCATCAAATCCGGGGATCGGGTGGCGCTGATGCTGCCGAACTGCCCGCAAATGGTTATCGCCTATTACGGGTCCCTGCTGGCCGGCGCCGTGGTCGTCATGACCAATCCGCTCTATATGGAGGGAGAACTGGTCCACCAGCTTAATGATGCCGGGGCGAAGGTCATCGTCACTCTGGATATGCTGCTGCCGCGTGCCATGAAGATCAAGCGGAGCACGCCGCTGACGTACATCATTTGCGGCTCACTGCGCGAATATTTGCCGTTTCCGCTGCGGCTCTTGTACCCGCTGAAGGCGAAGAAGGATGGACATTCGCTTCATATCCCGAATGAGCCGGGCCTGTTCCGCTTCAAGTCATGGCTGAATGGCAACACGCCCCAGCCGATGCTCTGTCCCGTCGACGCGGAAAATGACATCGCGATGCTGCAATATACGGGCGGCACGACAGGCACCGCCAAAGGCGTCATGCTGACGCATTACAATCTCGTCGCCAATACGATTCAGACCGCAAATTGGTGCTATAAGGCGCGCAAGGGAGAGGAGAGCTTCCTGGCGGCGCTGCCTTGCTTCCATGTGTTCGGATTGACCGTGCTGCTCAATCAGGCGATGCATCTGGCAGGGGAGCTCGTCCTGCTGCCCCGGTTCGATACGCTGCAGGTGCTGACCACGATCCAGAAGAAGAAGATAACGGTTTTCCCTGGCGCGCCCACGATGTATATTGCCATCAACCATCACAAGGAAGTACAGCGTTTCGAGCTGTCCTCCGTCAAAGTGTGCGTTAGCGGATCGGCGGCTCTGCCGCTGGAGGTGCAGGAGCGGTTCGAGGCGTTGACGGGCGGCCGCCTGATCGAAGGCTATGGGCTGACGGAAGCTTCGCCGGTGACGCATGCGAACCCGATCTGGGGGCTGCGCAAGACCGGGACGATCGGGATCCCGTTCCCGGATACGGACGCGAAGGTGGTCCACCCCGAGACGTTCGATCCGCTTCCGCCCGGCGAGATCGGAGAGCTGGCGGTGAAGGGGCCGCAGGTGATGAAGGGCTACTGGAACCGGCCGGAGGATACGGCAGCCGTCCTGAAGGATGGATGGCTTTTGACCGGGGACATGGCCAAGATGGATGAAGACGGTTACTTCATGATCGTCGATCGGAAAAAAGACATGATTAACGCCAGCGGCTTCAAAGTATATCCGCGCGACGTCGAGGAAGTGCTGTTCGAGCATCCCGCCGTGAAGGAGGCTGTCGTCATCGGGGTGCCTGATCCGTACCGCGGGGAGACGGTGAAGGCGTTCATCGTCCGGGCGGAAGGGGCCGGGACGACGGCAGAGGAGCTGGAAGCGTGGTGCCGGGAACGGCTTGCCGCCTTCAAAGTCCCGCGGATGTACGAGTTCCGCGAAGAGCTGCCGAAGACGATGGTCGGCAAAGTGCTGCGCCGCCGGCTGGCGGAAGACGAGAGACAGCGGCAGGCCGGGGGGACGGAACCGCCCGGATCCGGCCAGCGCGAGTAGCGCGGCGTTCGGCAGGCGGGCCGGTTCACGGGGGAGCCGGCCGCCGGCCCGTTCGGCGACACGGCCGGGCGGCGCGTGCCGCATGATGGGGCCGCTTGCTGCATGACGAGGCCGCTTGCCGCATGTGCAGGACACGGCTGGCGCAGGACGGCTGGACGATTCTTGAGCGAGAGGAGCAAGGCCGATGGTCGGAACGGGCGAAGACGCGATGCGGCGCTGGGAGAAGCTGAAGGAACTGGCCGAGGCGACATTCTGGGGCTATCTGGGCTGCGAGCTGGTCAGTGTCGGCGAAAGGGAGACGATCGTGCGGCTGCAGGCGCGGGAGCGCCATTTGAATATGATGGGAATCGTCAATGGCGGGGTGCTGGCCTCTCTTTTGGACAATACGATGGGCATTGCCGCCGCGGCGATCCGGCCTGATGATCAGGTCGTCACGAGCAATTTGAACGTTCATTTCGTTCATCCGCTGCGGGCAGGACTTCTGGAAGTCCGGGCTCACGTCGTCCATTCCACGAACCGGATGATGACGGTATATGGGAGCGTAACCGGCGAAGACGGCCGATTAGGGACGATTGGAACGGGTTCCTTCCGGGTCAAAGGGTAATTGGCGAGTTGAACATTTGACATCAATTTGTCATAATGACGTTAAGCTTATCATTACCCTTACTGGGCTGGAGAGGAGACGATTCGCGATGAAAGCGTTAGTCGTCATTGATTACACGCATGATTTTGTCATCGGCCGGCTTCCGTGCGGACAGCCGGCTATTGATATTGAACGCCGGATTGCGGAGCTGACCGATCAATTCGCCGCCCGCGGCGAATTCGTGGTCATGGCCGTGGACGTTCACGACGAGCAGGACCCGTATCATCCGGAGACCGCGCTGTTCCCGCCGCATAATATTCGCGGGACGGAAGGCCGCGAGCTGTACGGCGCTCTGCGGGAGGTGCATGAACGCCATGCCTCCGCGGTGTACTGGATGGACAAAACCCGGTACAGCTCCTTTTGCGGCACCGATCTCGACATGCGGCTGCGGGCGCGCGGGGTGAAGGAAGTCCACCTGGTTGGGGTTTGCACGGATATTTGCGTGCTGCATACGGCGATTGAGGCGTATAATCTTGGTTATCGCATCGTCGTGCATGAGGATGCGGTCGCTTCATTCAATGCCGACGCGCATCGCTGGGCGCTGGAGCATGTCCGCAATACGCTGGGCGCTCAAGTCGTCAGCGGATATTGATGGATTAGCGGCTTCGGCCGAGGAAAGGCAAAGGACGTCAGAAAGAAGGATGAATAAATGAATGCATCAATGGCATTGCATACCGACAAATATCAGATCAACATGATGTATGCGCATTGGAAGCATGGCACGCACAATCAGAAAACGGTGTTCGAAGCGTTTTTCCGCAAGCTGCCCTTCCATAACGGGTACGCCGTGTTTGCCGGCCTGGAGCGGATTATCGAGTATATGGAGCAGCTCCGCTTCACGGAGGAGGATATCGCGTATTTGCGCGAGCAGGAGGAAGAGTACGAGGAAGCATTTCTGCAGGAGCTGAGCAACTTCCGCTTCACCGGTAATATCGATGCGGTTCGGGAAGGAACGCTCGTGTTTGCGAATGAACCGCTTATTCGGGTAGAAGGACGCGTCTTCGAGACGCAGCTGATCGAGACGGCACTACTTAATTTCATGAATTTCCAGACCTTAATCGCCACGAAAGCGTCCCGGATCAAGTATGTGGCGGGCAATGACGTTTTGATGGAATTCGGGACGAGACGGGCGCAGGAAGCGGATGCCGCCCTCTGGGGAGCGCGTGCCGCCTATTTAGCGGGCTTCCATGCGACCTCCAACATGCTGGCAGGCCGCCGTTTCGGGATTCCGACGAAGGGAACGCACGCGCATGCCTGGGTGCAGAGCTTCGAGAACGAGCAGGAGGCGTTCCAGGTATTCGCCGAGGCGCTCCCGAATCAGGTGACGCTCCTGGTAGATACCTATGATACGCTGCACAGCGGCATTCCGAACGCGATCGAGATCGGCAAGGAATTGGCGAAGCGGGGCAAGAAGCTGCAGGCGATCCGCCTCGACAGCGGCGATTTGGCCTACCTGTCCATCGAAGCCCGCCGAATGCTGGATGAGGCCGGCTTGAACGAGGTTCAGATCGTCGCTTCCAACGATTTGGACGAGTACACGATCTCGGATCTGAAGCTGCAGGGAGCGCGTGTAGATATGTGGGGCGTCGGCACGCAGCTGATTACCGCCGCGGATCAGCCGTCTCTTGGCGGGGTGTACAAGCTGGTATCCCGCGAGGTCGACGGGGTGATGCAGCCAACGATCAAAATCTCGGCCAATCCGGAAAAAGTGACGACGCCGGGCAAGAAGGATGTCTACCGCATTATCCATAAGAAAAAGAAAAAAGCGATCGCCGATTACATCTGCCTTACGGAAGAGGATGATGTCGAGCGCCGCGCCAAAATCAAGCTGTTCGATCCGATTCATCCATATCTCCATAAATATGTCGAGCATTACGACGCCGAGAAGCTGCTTCATCCGATCTATCGGGACGGGAAGCTCGTGTATGAGCGGCCGCCGCTGGACGCGATTCGTCAATATCATTGCGAGCAGCTGCAGCTGTTCTGGCCGGAATACTTGCGCAAGACGAATCCGGAGCGCTACCATGTCGACATCAGCACGAAGGCATGGCAGCTGAAGCATGATATGATCGAGTCTTACGTTCAGGAGCAGGAGCAGCGTACGCGCATTTTGCGGGAGAACGGGGACGACGGCGCCAACGGCCATTAACGGCTTGCAGGAGCTTGAATCGGCAATGACAAGCCGCTGGGAGTCTGCCGCCGGACTGCATGAACGGACGGTTGCCGTACGCCGCGCAATAGCCGATTGCGGAATTCGGTTCGATTGGCCGATAAGGTGATGAAATTCACATGCAAAGGCGGGAAGCGAGTTACGGGATGTCGTGAATAGCAGCAGAACCGATCGCGTGGCAACCCTATATTTTTCGATAGCGCAACAATGTATCCTACTGGATTAGCGTAACAACTCTGCGATAATCCCGAGGGGAAAAGGTTTGGATTATCGATAGTGCAGCATCAGGCAACGACATTGGAACAAATCAGCGGACGGGATGTTCGATAGAGACAGACGAGATAGCGCAGACAGCCGAACTTCTCTCGTCCGGAACGGGGAGAGAGGACGATGAGTGTGAAGGATCTGGGGCGAGGACGCCGCAGCGAGCAGTTCACCCCGCCGCACGGATTTACCGCCGGCGTCGAGGGCCCTGCCTGCGACAAGGAAGGCAATCTGTATGCCGTGAATTACGAAAGGGAGGGAACGATCGGCAAGGTTACGCCGGAAGGCGTCAGCAGCGTTTTTCTGGAGCTCCCGGAAGGAAGCATTGCGAACGGGATCCGGTTCAACCGGGCCGGCGACATGTTCATGGCCGATTATACGCGGCACCGCATTTACCGCTATTCCTGGCAAGAGCGGCGGCTGGACGTGCTGGCGGAGGAGCCGGCGATGAATCAGCCGAATGATATCGCGATCTCATCGCGCGATGTTCTGTTCGCCAGCGATCCGAACTGGGGCGACGACACTGGGCAGCTGTGGCGGATCGATCCCGACGGGAAGACGACGCGTCTGGAAGCGGGAATGGGAACGACGAACGGAATCGAGGTCAGCCCCGACGACCGTCTGCTGTATGTGAACGAGTCGGTGCAGCGCCGGATCTGGGTCTATGATCTGTCGGAGGACGGGAACGTATCCAATAAGCGCTTATTCCATGAGTTCCCGGATTACGGTCTTGACGGCATGCGCTGCGATGTCGAGGGCTATCTGTACGTAACCCGGTTCGGAAAAGGAACCGTAGCCATCTTCTCACCGGCAGGGGACTTGGTCGAAGAGGTTCAACTGCTGGGCAAGGAGTGCACGAACCTGACGTTCGGAGGAGAGGACGGGCGTACCGTATATGTCACGATGAAGGACAGGGGCAATATCGAACGCTTCGCTGCCGATCGTCCGGGCCGCTGCCGGAGATTGTTCGGGCTTGTCTAGCAGCCGTTGGGCGGCGCCGTGCTGTTGGACCGGACCGTTCCCGGGGAACCAAGCGGAGAATAAGAAGCCAAACCAATACACGGAAAAGAGGCGCCACGGGTCGTGGCGCCTCAGACTGTCGACAACGTCCTGTCGACAGTCTTTTTTCATAGAAAGAGGGGCCGGGGAAGGCAGAACAGGTTAGGTTAGGGCAAGCTGGTCCGCGCATGAAGCAAGCTGGTCCCCGCATGAAATTGCTGCACAGGCGCAGCATTTTTAAACTCAAGAGGCTAAATTGCGAGAAAATCCTGCAAAATTACATCATTTCCCCATTTTGAACGCTATTTATGCCTTGTCGCAGGGTAATTGCTGTATTTTTGCAGCAATCCTATTTTCGCAACCTCGTGTCAATGAAATTGCTGCATTCTTGCAGTATTGGTGGAGCAGATGTCTAGATGACGAATGACACCGTATAAACGGCAGGAGCCGGAAATGGATTATTTCTCGGGAAAGCGCAAAATGCTGCATCCTTCTCCAACTGGCGACCGGTGTCGACGAGCCGCGGCGGGCGAAGCGGTGAACCGGATCAGATGATGTCGGTTCATGTTCCCGTCATGGGGGAGCGGCAGAAGCGCTCTCGCAATGTCCCACAATGGGATTAACGGAACGCGGGCACGGCTGCACGGCTTCCGTTAACCTCAGCCTGCGGCCGCCTTAGAGCGGACGCAGGGCAATCTGCTCCGTCCGCTTCAGCCCTTCCATCATATCCAGCCATGCCTGCGGCTTATTCGGCAGTACGGCGTAATACCACTGCAGGAACTCGGCCACGAGCGAGGCCGGAACGGAACTCATCCCGTCTTGCATCGGCATGAAGCAGAGGTCGAGCCCGCTGACGGCTTCCCCGTCGTTCGACCAGGACGGATGAACGTAAGGGAAGTCGAGGCGCTCGTATCCGAGATGGGACAGCACCTCGCGCCGGACGACGGGGTCCATCGGGCGGATGCCGCCGAAGGAGAAATCGCCGACCCGGTAGGGGTCGTAGATTTCGGCGAACATGCCGATGAGCGGCTTGCCTGCCGCTTCCGCCACGCTCAGCAAATCACGCTCGCGCTGCTTGTACAGGAAGCGGCCAATGCCGAGCCCCGGCTCGCCGATGATGGTGAAATCAGTCATCGCCACCTGCAGCGCTTCGACATAACGGTATTCGGTCGCGCCGACGACGCGGCCGTCAAGCACGGCCACAAAGACGCGGATATCGGGATCCTCTAGCGGCTCCCGCCACAGATCGAATTCCAGCACCTCTTCCTTCGGAAAAATTCGGCCCATCAAAGCATGCATTTGGGCGAACAACGGATCCTCGATCGATTGGATACGAACATAGCGAAGCTGTGTCATGCGGATTCAGCACCTTTCCTCATTGTCTCTCTTTATGTCAATTCATCACGAATGCGTGTTCACAAAGACCGCCATTAGAGGAACGGATTGCGCCATTCCATTAGCAGTCCGTAATTGGCCGACTGCTCATCCTCCAAATAATCGGGCACGACCGCGACGGGCGTGCGGCCGCAGCGGAGCAAAAAGCTGACGACCGGATCGTGCCGCCGGCCTTCCATGACCTCCTGCACATATTGCTCGGCGGTCATCTCATCCGCGACGGCGCCGTAGCCGGGCATGCGGGCTCCGCCCAGAAGCCGGTCCAGCCCGAGGTGGACGACCGTGGCGTACATCGCCTGCATCATCCATTGCCCGATTCCATACTTCCGGTATTCGGGGCGGACGCATAGATCGACGACATATAAGGTTCGCCCCGCCGGATCGTGGTGGCGGATATACCCGTTGTCCGTCGCCGCTTCCCAGGACAGATGCTCGGCTTCGGCAGCAGGCGGAAGCATGAGGGCGGTCATCGATCCGACGGCCTGCCCGTCCATCTCGGCGCAGAGCGCCCCCGCCGGAAAGCGGGACACATGCTCTCCGATCTGCTCGCGGTTCCACCATAGTTCCTCGGGGAAGGGCGGCGGGAACGAGGCGCGCTGAATGTCAATGAGCGCTTCGGTATCGGACAAACTGTAATTGCGGATGGTCAGCCGCTTCGGCTTGCCTTCATGCAGCACATACATCGATTGGCTGAGCATCGCCGCTGCCCCCTTCACCAATCCGGGTACAGATCCGTGCGGCGATCGCGCCATGTCGTCACAGAGCCGCGTTCTCTCACTTGCTGCAGCAAGGACAGATCCAAATCCGCAGTCACGATCATATCGTTATTGATTTCTCCTTCGACGAGAATGCCGCGCGGCGGGAACGGAATGTCGTTCGGGGCGATAACGGCCGCCTGGCCGAAATTGGCCCTCATGAAATCAACGGTCGGCAAGGAGCCGACGGTTCCGGTCGCGACGACGTATACCTGGTTCTCGATCGCCCGGGCATGGCAGCAGTAGCGGACCCGGTAGAAGCCCTGCCGGTCATCGGTGCACGACGGGCAGAAGATGACATCGGCCCCTTGGGCGCGCACCATGCGGACAATCTCGGGAAATTCAATATCATAGCAGGTAAGAATGGCGATGGTGCCCTTCTCTGTATGGAATACGCGAACTCCGTCACCGGCGGCCATATTCCATTCCGTGACTTCGGTTGGCGTAATATGAAGCTTCGCCTGTTCCTCGACGGTGCCGTCGGGGCGGAACAGATGAGCCATATTGTACAGCTTGCCTTCCCGCTCGATGACATGGGTCCCCCCGATCAGATACATGCCGTATTGCTTGGCCAAGCGGCTGAACAGCTCAAGATAGGCTTCGGTATAGCCGGGAAGCTCGTCGATCGTGAGCGCCTCCCGCTCATCGGTTCCAATCGACATGAGCTGGGTCGTGATGAACTCGGGAAAGAGCAGGAATTCCACCTCGAACTCCGCTGCTGTCCGGATATAGTGTTCTACCTGTCTCGCGAACGCATCGAAGGTTGAGATCGTATGCAGATGGTACTGGACGGCAGATACGCGCATTTTCATAGGAACACCTCCAACAAGGGAAAAATAAAGATCTCTCTCATTATGACCAGAACGGCCGCGGAGAGCAACTATTTCTTGCCGTCGGGCGTCATGGGCCTGCTATTGCGGGCCGGGCGGCATATAAGGATGACTTCAGAACCGATCTCGTTCCGAAAAAAAGGAGGGGGCGAGCGCGATAGCGAAGCTATAGAGACGAACATTTTGACAGGCGGAAGGGGATTTTCATCCATGACTTCACAATACGGACATCATGAAGCGCAGCAGGCGCTTCCTTATCCCGGCAGCATCACGGATGTGCCGGGCATTCGGCTCGGCCATGCGCAGGACGAGGCCGCGCTTACAGGCTGCACGGTTATCATGGCGGAGGAGGGCGCGGTATGCGGCGTCGATGTGCGCGGATCCGCTCCCGGCACGCGCGAGACGGAACTGCTTCAGCCTACCGCGATGGTGCCGCATGTGCATGCGATCTGCCTGAGCGGAGGCAGCGCGTTCGGGCTGGAAGCCGCTCACGGCGTAATGCGGTATTTGCAGGAGCGCGGCATCGGGCTGGATGTCGGGGTAGGGAGGGTCCCTATCGTGCCGGGGGCGATTCTGTTCGATCTCGCCATCGGCCGGCCCGATGTGACGCCGACGGCCGCCATGGGCTATGCCGCAGCGGCGTCCGCCTCCTCGTCTCCTCCGGCGCAAGGCAATGCCGGCGCGGGCATGGGAGCGACCGTCGGCAAGTATGCGGGGCCGGAACGGGCCATGAAGGGCGGCTTCGGCACCGCTTCGGTGAGGCTGCCGAGCGGACTCGTCATCGGAGCGGCGGTCGCCGTGAACGCGGTAGGCGAGATCCGGCATCCGGGCCATGGAGGGACAGCGGCGGGAGCGCGGGGCGACGAGACGGGAAGCTTCCTCGCGCCGCTTCGCTATCTGTCCGGATTGGACAAGCCTTTCGCCGGGATGAAGCCGGGGACCAATACGACGATTGCGGCCGTCGCTTGCAACGCCAATCTGACGAAGACGGAGATGAACAAGGTGGCGGAGATGGCGCATAACGGGCTCGCGAGAACGATCTTTCCGGTGCACACGATGTTCGACGGCGATACGGTGTTCGCCATGACGACAGGGGGCGTGGACGCTTCGGTCGATCTCGCCGGCATGTGGGCCGCGGAGACGCTGGCCTACGCGATTGTCAATGCGGTCACGGCCGCCGAATCCGCGGGAGGGGTGCCTGCGGCGCGCGATTGGACGGTGCAGCCGCCGCAATAAATCAAATAGCGCGCCGGACAGGCTGCCGGCGCGCTTAGCTCAGGACGGGAAGATGGAGGCGATAGCTTCCTTCAACACGGAGGCGGAGTGGTGGAGCTTCTGCTTCTCCTCGTCGGTGAGATGAAGCTCGTACACATCGCGAATGCCCTGGCGGTTGACGACCGCCGGAACGCCGAGATAGACATCCTCCAGCCCATATTCTCCGGTCAGCAGCGTCGAGACCGAGAGGACGGAATTCTCGTTCTTCAGGATGGCCTTCGTGAGGCGGGCCAATCCCATGGCGATGCCGTAGTAGGTGGCGCCTTTGCGTTCGATGATGTGGTAGGCCGCGTCGCGGACATTGATGAAGATGCGGTTGAGCTCCTCATCGGTCGGCTGGCCGTGCGTCTTGCGGTAATCGGCCAGCGGCTGGCCGCCGATGCTGACGTTGCTCCATACCGGAAGCTCCGTGTCGCCATGCTCGCCCATAATATAGGCGTGGACGTTGCGCGGGTCGACTTCCAGACGCTCGCCGAGCAGATAGCGCAGCCGGGCGGTGTCCAGAATCGTGCCGGATCCGATAACGCGGCTTGCCGGCAGGCCGGAATATTTCCACGTCGCATACGTCAACACATCGACCGGATTCGTCGCGACAAGGAACAGGCCATTGAAGCCGCTCTCCATGACCGATTGCACGATCGATTGGAAGATTCTCGCGTTTTTACCGATCAGATCGAGTCTTGTCTCCCCGGGAGCTTGATTGGCCCCCGCGGTGATGACGACCAGATCCGCGTCTTTGCAGTCGCTGTAATCGCCGGCCCAAATGCGCATATTGGACGCAAACGGCAGTCCGTGATTCAAATCCATGGCGTCTCCCTCGGCCTTCGGCTGGTTGGCGTCGATGATAACCAGCTCGGCGGCCAGCCCTTGGTTGAACAGGGCAAAGGCGTAGCTCGAACCGACGAAGCCGGATCCAACGAGTGCTACGCGTGTTACTTTCGTGATCTCACTCATGCTGATGGTGCCTCCTTATGTACGTCTGTACGTATGTAAATTCAAGCATATACAGGGCCGCGTGCAACATATCGGCAGTCATGCTGATACTTTAAATTGTAAACAATTTACGGGTAACAATTCAAATTCAAATGAAAATTAAAGATCAAAATGGGTATTGCATAGGGTAGGGGGGTATGCTATGATAAATCCAAGAGGTGGTGATAAGATGAGTTCCCGGGAAGACGCGCTTATCAGCAACGATGAATCAGCCAACGGCATGGAAGCCGTCGGCGAGATGGAATGCCATCGCCCCGAGGCAGCGGGCGAACGGAAGAGCCATCATTCGGCCGAGATGAAGAAGAAGCTGATTCACCGTCTGAACCGCATCGAAGGGCAAGTGCGCGGCGTTAAGTCGATGATCGATAAGGATACGTATTGCGATGATGTACTGCATCAGATCGCGTCGATTCAATCGGCGTTGTATTCCGTCGGAAGGCTCCTGCTCGAAGGCCATATGAAGAGCTGCGTCATCGAACGGCTTCAGGAAGGCGATGATGAAGTCATTGATGAACTGCTGGTTACGATACACAAATTATTGAAATAATAGAGCGTGTTCAAAAAGGTCGGACCTTTTGCACAACCTCTAATAGATCCTGAGGAGGAATTGAGAATGACTGAAGTAACTTGGAAGGTAGAAGGCATGACATGCGGACACTGCAAGCAGGCGGTGGAGAAGGCGGTTCAGGAGGCTGGCGGCGAGGCGAAGGTCGATCTCGGCTCCAAGCAGGTGAAGATTACGTACGATAATGCCAAGGTTCAGCCGGAAAAGATTCGGGAAGCGATCGAAGATCAAGGCTACGACGTCGTCTCGTAAGCCGGCTGAGGCGGACTTGGGCCGCTAGCATCCATCTATTTATACAGGAACTCCTTGCGGGGAGTTTTCTTTTTCGCTTGAAATATAGGGTGTAGGGGTATACTGAATAAAAGGAGTGAAACAGAATGGCATCCAAGCAGCAGACCGTCAAAATCGAAGGCATGACCTGCGCCGCTTGCGCGACCCGGATCGAGAAGGGATTGAGCCGGATGGACGGCGTCGTGAAGGCAAACGTGAATTTGGCGGCAGAGCAAGCGACGGTGGAATATGATGAAGGACAGCTCTCGCTTCAGCAGGTTACGGATAAGATCGAGAAGCTGGGATACAAGGTTCCTGCGGAGACGCTTGATGTGGACATCGAAGGGATGACCTGTGCGGCATGCGCGACCCGGATTGAGAAAGGGTTGAAGCGTCTGCCGGGGGTCGACTCCGCCAATGTCAATCTGGCCGCCGAATCGGCCCGCATTACCTTCACCGGTTTGCGTCCGGAAGATATATTGCGCAAAATCGAGCAGCTCGGCTATAAGGGCAAGGTTAAGTCAGGGGAAGCGGGAGCGGAGGGCGCGCCGAACCGGACTGCGGTGCGGCTGCGTAACTCGTTCATCGTCTCCGCCATTTTGTCGGTGCCGCTGCTCTGGTCGATGGTAGGGCACTTCTCGTTCACCTCGTGGATCTGGGTGCCGGAATGGTTCATGAATCCATGGGTGCAGATGATATTGGCCGCGCCCGTTCAGTTCATCATCGGCGCCCGCTTCTACAGCGGTGCGTACAAGGCGCTGCGCAACGGCAGCGCAAATATGGATGTGCTCGTGGCGCTCGGGACGTCAGCCGCCTATTTCTACAGCGTCTATCTCGTATGGGAATGGGTACGGGGGGGAACACATCACCCGGACATGTACTTCGAGACGAGTGCGGTGCTCATTACCCTTATCCTGCTCGGGAAATGGTTCGAAGCGGCGGCCAAAGGCCGTTCTTCCCAAGCGATACGAGCCTTGATCGGCCTGCGGGCGAAGACGGCCACCGTGATCCGCGACGGCATCGAGCAAGAGGTGCCGGTCGATGACGTTCAGGTCGGCGACCGCGTCATCGTGCGGCCCGGTTCGAAGATACCGGTCGACGGCATCGTGCTTGACGGCACATCGACGATCGATGAATCGATGCTGACCGGCGAGAGTGTCCCGGTCGAGAAGCAGCCGGGAGACCGCGTGTACGGCGCGACGGTGAACGCGCAGGGCGCCTTCACGATGGAAGCGACGCAGGTCGGCGCCGAGACCGCGCTGGCGCAAATTATCCGCATCGTCGAGGAAGCGCAAGGCTCGAAGGCGCCGATACAGCGCATTGCCGACAAAATATCCGGCGTCTTCGTTCCCATCGTCGTCGGTATCGCTGTCATCGTCTTCGGCCTGTGGTACTTCGCCATTGCGCCGGGCAACTTCGGGGAGGCTCTGGAGAAGCTGATTGCCGTGCTTGTTATCGCCTGTCCCTGCGCGCTCGGTCTGGCTACGCCGACCTCGATTATGGCGGGGACGGGGCGTGCCGCCGAATACGGCATTCTGTTCCGAGGCGGCGAGCAGCTGGAAGGAGCGTACCGGGTGCAGACCGTCGTGCTAGACAAGACGGGCACCGTAACCGAGGGCGAGCCCTCCCTGACCGACTTCATCGTGAATGATCAGGAACGCGAGCAAGAGCTGGCGCTGTGGGTGGCTGCCGCGGAACGGCGGTCCGAGCACCCGCTCGCCCAGGCGATCGTGAAGGGCCTTGACGCCCGCGGACTGCCGGCGATTACGCCGGAATCGTTCCAAGCGGAGCCCGGCTTTGGCATTATGGCCCGGGTTGACGGGCATGAGATTGTCATCGGCACGCGGAATCTGCTGCGGAAGCAGGGCATTAATGCAGAGGAAGCCGAAGCGGAGCTGCAGCGGCTGGAGATCGAAGGCAAGACGGCAATGCTCATTGCGGTTGACGGGCACTGGGAAGGCATCGTGGCCGTAGCGGATCAGGTCAAGGCATCGTCGAAGGCCGCGATCAGCCGCCTGCACGGCATGGGCATCCGCGTCGTCATGATGACGGGGGACAATGAGCGAACGGCGCAGGCCATCGCCGCCCAGGTCGGGCTGGACGACGTGTTCGCCGAGGTCCTTCCCGAACAGAAGGCGCAGCATGTCCGCGAGCTGCAGCAGAACGGCACCGTCGTCGCGATGGTGGGCGACGGCATCAACGACGCCCCGGCGCTCGCGGCGGCGGATATCGGGTTCGCGATCGGAACCGGAACGGATGTGGCGATGGAGACGGCCGGCGTCACGCTGATGCGCGGAGACTTGAACGGCATCGCCGACGCGATGGAGATGAGCCGACGGACGATGCGGAATATCAAGCAGAATCTGTTCTGGGCGCTCGTCTACAATAGTCTGGGCATCCCGGTGGCGGCGGCCGGCCTGCTGGCGCCTTGGCTTGCGGGAGCGGCGATGGCCTTCAGCTCCGTATCGGTCGTGCTCAATGCGCTGCGGCTGCAGCGCGTCAAGCTGTAACCGGAAAGTCAAGGTTTTCAACGCCGTGCCCGCATGGTATGATCGGATTACGGTCATTAGAATGAGGGGGAACGAGCATGCACTTACGGGTGACAGCGGAAGCGATTCAACGCTTTCAATCAGATTGGGGCTATTCAGCAGGGGATACCGTGCGCATCTTCGTACGATACAGCGGATTCAGTGCATCCGGGCCCTATTCCTTCGGCATTATGAAGGATCAGCCGCAGCATCCGGCGGTGTCGGAGACGGTAGACGGAATTACCTTCTTCATGGAGGAGAACGATCTGTGGTTCCTGGACAACCGCGAACTGGTGCTGGATGCGAACGGCGAGGACATCGTCATCGTCCATGATGGAATGACGATCTGACGGAAGCGTTACAGGAGAGACTGTCTTCCGCCGCGGAGATGGATAAGAATAGAAGCGTTGCAGATGAAAGCAAGACTGCCGGGATCATCCTGGCAGTCTTTTTACGTTGTTCGCCCCAACTTGTCGCATGCGGCCATCGAAAACGGCGTGCGGACAGCGATGTATGTTTCGACGAAAGAAGCGTTTTTGAAGGCCGTGGATGTGACGTACAGTAATCGGAAAAACTTATGTGGGTCAGGATGAAGGCTTCCGGACAGCGGGGGCCGTCGAAAAGGTGACGACGCTCCCCGGCACGGCAAAAAGAACTTGTCATTCCGCGCGCTTGCGTATATAATCATTCTCAATCGGATGGCCGCCTGTGCTGAGGCGCAGTCCGATTCAACAACATACGGGGAACAGGTGCTTTGCGTAACGGCAAAGCTTAATAGGGAAGCCGGTTCGAAGCCGGCGCGGTCCCGCCACTGTGACAGACGAGGTGCGGCTCATGAAGCCACTGGTCGAATGACCGGGAAGGCTGCCGCCACCGATGACGCTGAAGCCAGGAGACCTGCCTGTTCTGACAGCACTGTTCGTACCTACGGGAGATAGGGAAGTGTTCGTAGACTGGATAACTCGGTTCGCATGTATGCATGTGCATGGTCGGGTCTTATTCATTGCTCCGTTATGGACGTTTACGGGACATTTCTGCGCCTAGGGCAGGGATGTCCTTTTTTGCGCACGGTGATCACGGCCAAGTGCGTCCAGGCGCGGGAGATAGCCCGTCCCGAAGGAGCATGAAGACCCGCGGCAGGGTGTAGTGCGATATTAATTCCTTGTTAACAGATAAGAATTATTTAATTTATTTTCCCTGTACTCCCGCTAGGAAGTTCCGATAAGGAGAGGAGACGCGACATGGCGAAAGGGCAAGTGATGACGGGTGTATCCGGGTATCCGCGCATCGGATACGACCGGGAGTGGAAGAAGGCGTTGGAGCAGTATTGGGCAGGCAAGCTGACGCGAAGCGAGCTGGTGGCGGAGATGGAGCGGATCGAGCTGCTTCGTCTCGCGAAGCTGAAGGAGGAAGGCATCGACTTCATTCCCGTCAATGATTTCTCCTGGTACGATCATGTCCTCGACATGACGGTCATGTTCGGACTGATCCCGGAGCGGTTCGGTTATAAGGGCGGCCCGGTTACGGCGGATCTGATGTTCGCGCTTGCGCGCGGCACGGAGAAGGCGGTCGCCTGCGAGATGACCAAATGGTTCAATACGAACTATCACTATATCGTTCCGGAATGGGAAGGGAAGCGGCCGGTGCTGGCCGAGAATCGGCCGCTCGCCTCGTACCGGAGAGCGAAGGAGAAGCTGGGCATCGAAGGGAAGCCGGTCCTGGTCGGCCCGTACACGTATGTCCGCTTCATCAAGGGCATCCCCCAAGGCGAGCGCCAGCAGGTGCTTGATCAGTTCGCCGAGGTGTACGGCCGGATATTGCATGAGCTGGAGGCGGAAGGGGTCTCCTGCGTGCAGCTCGATGAGCCGGCCTTCGTGAAGCCGATGACAGCGGAGGATTGGCAGGCGGCACAAGCCGTGTACGAGCGGCTTCGCCAAGCGGCGCCGGGCTTGACCATCTGGGTGCAGACATACTTCGATTCGGTCTCGGGACTCGATTCGTTCCTGCAGCTCCCGGTGGATGTCTACGGCCTCGACTTCGTCCACGGGAAGGAGCGGAACGAAGCGGCGCTCCGCCAGTCCGGCGTACCAGCCGGGAAACGCGTCGCCCTCGGCATCATCGACGGGCGCAATATTTGGCGGGCCGACCTGCTTGCCGCGGCAACCTGGCTGGAGTCGATCGAGCCGATCGTGCCGCGGTCGCACTGGATCGTGCAGCCGTCCTGCAGTCTGCTGCATGTGCCGTTGATGGCAGAACGGGAGCAGGATCTGCCGGGCTATATTCGCGGAGCGCTCGCGTTCGCGGACGAGAAGGTGGCCGAGACGGTGCGGCTGGCTGCCCATCTGTCCGAGCCGACGGCGGAGAGCGCGGCGCTTCTGGAAGCGAGCGCTGCTGATGTTCTCGCCTGGCGCGAGGAGCCGGCGCGGAAGCGCCCGCATGTCGTCGAGGCCGTGGAGCGCCTGATCCGGGATGCGGAGGCCGATGGCGGCCGCCGCGCGCCGTATGAGCAGCGGCGCGAAGCGCAGCGCCGCCGTTGGCCGGAGCTGCCGCTGCTGCCGACGACGACGATCGGCAGTCTTCCGCAGACGGCGGAGATTCGCAAGGCGCGGCTCCGCTTCCGCAAAGGTGAATGGAGCGCCGCGGCGTATGAGTCGTTCCTGCGCCAAGAAATCGAGCGTTGGGTGCGGATTCAGGAAGAGATTGGCATCGATGTGCTCGTGCACGGTGAATTTGAGCGTACGGACATGGTCGAATATTTCGGAGAGAAGCTGGACGGCTTCGTCTTCACGAAGTTCGGGTGGGTGCAATCATACGGCTCACGCTGCGTCAAGCCCCCGATTCTGTACGGAGATGTCGCCTTCCGCGAGGCGATGACCGTAGCGGAGACGGCGTATGCCCAATCATTGACGAAGCAGCCTGTGAAGGGAATGCTAACCGGGCCGGTCACGATTCTCAACTGGTCCTTCGTGCGCGACGACGTTCCGCGCGAGCAGTGCGCCTATCAGCTCGCTTACGCGCTGCGGCAGGAGATTCAGGCGCTGGAGCAGGCGGGCATCGGCATGATCCAGGTCGATGAGCCGGCCGTAAAGGAAGGGATGCCCCTGAAGGCCGAGGATGCGGCACATTACCGGGAATGGGCGGTGCTGGCGTTCCTGCTGGCAACGAATGGGGCCGTGCCGGAGACGCAGATTCATACGCATATGTGCTACTGCGATTTCTCCGATATGGTGGAGACGATTCGCCGCATGGATGCGGATGTCATCTCGCTGGAGACGGCGCGCAGCGGCGGAGACATGGTCGATACGCTGCGGAAGGAGCGGTATGAGCTCGGCATCGGCCTGGGCGTCTATGATATCCACAGCCCGCGCGTCCCATCCGTCGGGGAGATCGAGCGGTTCATCGAGACCGCGCTGACGGTGCTGCCGGCCGAGTCGTTCTGGATTAACCCGGATTGCGGGCTCAAGACGCGCAATGAGCCGGAGACCGTCGCCGCGCTCAAGCATATGGTGGAAGCGACGGTGTCGGTGCGCCAGGCCCGTTCCGCGTCAGCGAAGCGGTAAGCGGGTCGCGAGCCGGCCACGGGCGAGGCAGGCTGCGGCTTCCGGGCGTCATGAATCCGCGACGGGGATAGCCTAGCCTTGACCGGACCGCCACACGTCCCGCTGTCTACAGGAGAGATTCCGCTCCGTCAATGACGATCTGGGCGCCGGTAATATGGCTGGAGGCGTCCGATACGAGGAACGCCACCAGGTCGGCGACCTGCTCGGGCTTGCCGGGCCCATGTTCAAGCGGCTGGCTGCCCTGGGGATACTCGACCGGGATCGTGATGCGGTCTACGGACGGTCTGCGGTCCGTATTCTCACCGATATGGGTCTCGATGGCCCCGGGGCAGATGACATTTACGCGAATCCGATAGCGGGCCAGTTCAAGCGCCGCCATCTTGGCGAAGGCGACCTGGCCCGCTTTGGATGTGCTGTAGGCGCTCATCCCGAACCCGGAAAACTTGCGGCTCCCATTAATCGAGCTCGTAATGACGATGCTGCCGCCGTTTTGCTTCAAATAAGGGATGGCGTATTTTACGGTAACGAATGTTCCGGTCAGATTGGTCTGAATCGTATCCCCCCAATCCGCCACCTTCATGTCCTCGATCGAGGACAGCACCCCGTTAATGCCGGCATTCGCGAAGACGGCCCTGATCGGCCCGTGCGCTGCGGCTTCCTTGATCGCGTTTTCGACGCGGGAAGCGTCCTTCAGGTCGATATCGTACGCGATCGCCCGCCCGGGATAGAGGGCGTTCATCTGCTGCTCCGCCTGATAGGTCCGATCATCCTTCCGATCGAGCAACGCGACGGTCATGCCCGCTTCCGCCAAGCGGAGGGCGGAAGCGCGTCCGATGCCGGACCCGGCTCCGGTTACGATGGCGACACCTTCCAATGGCGAGGGCGCATGTTGGTGCTGCTTGTCCATGTCCACAACTCCTCTCTATACTCCAGCATGCGGCCCGCCCTTATAGTCAGGCGTACTTGCCATGATCAGGCGGCCGCTTCGATTTGCTACCTATTACCTCTGCAAATAGGTCTGAAAACAGAGGAAAACAAGGGCATTCCATGTTATAATGGAACTGTAAGCGAATACATTATACTTGCTTCCTGAATGCTATACAGGAACGGGAGAAAGGTGGGTTCGATGATGCGGTGGTTCAAACGACGCAAGCCTTCTGCCCCCCGGCACGAAGCGGTTCATGTCACGTTGGACGAGGTGAAGCGGGCGGTGCTCCAGTATGAGCAGGATATGCAGGAGCAAATACCCCGAACCACGCTGCTCCGTCCCGACCAAAGTATTGATTTGTCCCGATTGAAGCGTTACCTCGGCGGAATTTCGGATCAGCGCTTTTACATGTCCCGTATGACCTATGAGATTTTTGAGGAACAAGACAAGCATATTCCGCTGTCCCTTGACGCCGTGCAGGCGGCAGTTGACGATTATTTGGAGAATCACGATGATTTGCCGGTCATTCCGGGAACCCGGAACCGTCAGGTTCATTACGACAAGCTGATCGAACGGCATTATTTAAAAGAGAAGCCGTCGATTCCGCTCTACTTGACGACTGAGCAGTTCATGCTGACCCATGAGCCGGACTGGCCGGGGCGGCTGCACTAACCTTTGCGCACGGCGGCAACGCGGTGATGACAGATAGCGATGCGCCTGCTGCCTCGGAATATATGCACCCTGGGCAAGCACAAGACCGAAGTTCCCTCAACGGGAGCTTCGGTTTTTTATGCCGAAATGGCGGCTTGTTATAGGATCGGGTGAGGCCGGATGGATTCGAACGGATGGAGTGATAATGGATGTGGACCGCAGGAATGCTGGAAACGGACAGAGGAGTATTCGAGATCTTTACGCAAGGCCAAGGCGACCCGATAATCAACTTAAAAGAGGCGGGCAATTCGTGTAAAATAAAATCTGAGCATGAGCTTAGCATGGCCGAAACATGCAAAGATTTAGAAGCGGTCAGGGAAGCGTTAGCGTTGGAGCAGTGGAGTTATGCCGGTCGATCATTATTTCGCTGAACCGAGCATCGGGCGAGTCGTTCATCGCAGGCTGGATTATTATTCGTATGTTGAGCTGCCGAATTACGATATTACCGGCATGCTGCCTGCCGTCCTCACGCCGTCGATTATTTATTGCGGCGAACATGATACCTAGTGCCCCCTGTCTTGCTCTCAGGAAATAGAGGAACATCGAAATTTATAGGAGGAATCCGGATGAGCATACTGAGTTGGATTGCCGAGCGCAAAATCGAAGAGGCGATGGAAGAGGGCGTCTTCGACGACCTGCAGGGCAAGGGCAAGCCGTTGAAGCTGCAGGATCTGTCGCATGTGCCGAAGCATCTGCGTGCAGGTTATTTGCTGCTGGATAATGCGGGTCTGCTGCCGGAGCGGCAAAAGCTGCGCCAGGAGATTGTCCGGCTGGAGCAATTGCTCGCTGCTTGTACGGATGCGGAAGCCCGCGACAGCATCCGCCGCCGTCTGACGGAGCGCCAGGTGCGGCTGGCCAAGATGTCGGAAGATCGCGGCTGGACAGCGAATGAAGCATACTACCGTTATGAGAGCCGCATCCGCGATAAGCTGTCCGGCTCGGGCACGGAGAAGCGTTAGAGGCAAGGGCGGCTTTCCCCGGCTCGAATGGCGCGATTGGCGCGGAGGGAGCGTATGGAATGCCGCCTGCCTAGACACGCTATGGACATGAATGCGTGAAGCAAGGGAAGGATGACGCGGTGTGATAGAAGCACATTGGAACGAATTGGAGCGGGAGCTGCCGCAGTGGCTGGAGGAGAGCCGGCGGATGGCGGCTGCCGGCAAAGTGGCTACCTATATTCCGGGTCTCGCCGAGGCAAGACCGGATGCGCTTGGCATCTCGCTGTGCGGGATACGGGGAGAACGGGTGAAGGCAGGTGAGACGGAGGAGCCGTTCACGATGCAGAGCGTGTCGAAGGTGTTTTCGCTGCTGCTCGCGCTCCTGGACAGCGGCGAGGCCGGGGTCTTCGCCAAAGTGGGCAAGGAGCCGACCGGGGATGATTTCAATTCGATTTTGAAGCTGGAGCTGGTCGATCCCGGGAAGCCGTTCAACCCGTTCATCAATGCGGGAGCGATCGCGATCGCCTCGTTGATCGAAGGCCGGACACCGGAGGAGAAGTCGGAGCGGCTGCTGGAATTTATCCGGATGCTCGCGGATGATCCTAGCATCACCTGGAACAAGCGAATCTACGAGAGCGAACGGGAGACCGCTTACCGGAACCGTTCGCTGGCTTATTATTTGAAGGATAACGGCATTTTGGAAGGGGACGTGGAAGCGACGCTCGACGTTTATTTCCGGCAATGCGCCATCGAGGTCCGGACATGCCAGCTGGCGCGGATGGCGCTCGTGCTGGCGAACCGCGGTTGCGACCCGGCTACGGGACACTGCTATATTCCGAGGAAATACGTTCAAATCGCGACCTCATTCATGACGACCTGCGGGATGTACAACGCGTCGGGCGAATTCGCGCTCGAAGCCGGGATTCCGGCGAAGAGCGGCGTGTCCGGGGGCATCATGGCGCTCATTCCGGGACAGCTGGGCATCGGCGTCTATGGCCCGGCGCTCAATGAGAAGGGGAACAGCGTGGCTGGCGTGCACATGCTGGCCATGCTGTCCGAACGATTTGAATGGAGCATCTTCTAAGCGGCCCATGACGGCCGGCGGAGATTGCGCCGTTCGGCCCAATCGTTCCGCACCAGCCTGCCTCCTCGCGCATAGGCTGATTGTATTCCAGTCTATGGAAGGAGTGTCCGCCATGGCGCCTTATGTGCCCGGACCCCGCTATCCATCCGCGCCCGGAAGCGCGGCAGCGAGCGGAACGTCCTCGATACCCAGGCCCGATCCCTATCCGGCGGTGAAGCCGGATAAGTTCGTCGCCTCCGCCTCGACATCGAAGCACCTGTCCCGGCAGGCGATCCAGCTGCTGTCCGCCATCGAGGGGGATCGGAGCCTGGCCGCCTCCGTTATGGACGCCGCCCAGCGCGGCCATAACCAGGAGGTGCTGCGGCTGCTTCGCTCGACGGGGCTCTCGGTTCCGATTGCTGTCAAAGTGACGCCGGCAGTCATCCAGATCGCGCTGCGGCCCGATACGGACCCGAACGATTGCTGCGAGCTGGATGTGAAGATGCGGTGGAGCGAACCGGAGTGACGCATGACGCGCTCCGGTGTTCCGTATGCCGGTACGCTGTCATATGCGCAGAAGCGCCGGTTCCCTGTCACGGGTACCGGCGCTTCGTTATGCGCAAGAGAGATTACGATTGTTCCGGGAACCGTTCCCGAATGACGGTCTGTTCCAGCGTGAACCGCCCGGTCGGATGTGCGGGCGCAGCCGCTTGCCCGATCGTGACGAGCATGACCGGGACATACCGCTCCGGAATGCGGAACGTCTTGATCAGCTCGTCGCGGCGGAAGCCGCCAATCGGGCATGAGGCGTACCCTGCAGCGGTTGCCGCGAGCATAAGCTGCATGGCGGCCAGGGAGCCATTGCGGATCGCTTCCTCCACGCCGACTTGAGGCGATGACGCATAGGCCCGATTAATATTGCCGACCAGTGTGTCATGCACTTGCTGCGTAATCGATCCCGCCGCCAGTTGGGCGCCGTAGATGTCGGCAGCGACCCGATTCGCTTGCGTGTCGCCGAGAATGGCGACGACGGCGGAGCAGTCGACGATCTGCTGCTGATTGTTCGCGATCGGCAGCAGGGCCCGCTTGTTCTCCTCTTCCTCGATCACCAGAAAGCGCCAATGCTGCAAATTCCATGAGGACGGGGCCGTTCCGGCCAAGCGCAGTATTTCATTCATGTCTGCTTCCGGGATGCGTACGCCCGGAACATATTTGCGCACCGAATGCCGGGCGCGCATCGTCTCGGCAGCCGTGGCCGCAGCGTGCTGTTGGTTCATACTGATAATCATCCTTCCTATTGTCTACTTGAGTAGCATGGGCTGAGACAGCCTTGATTTATCCATAGGTCTAACACTAACAATAATATAGTAACATATGTTATGTAATTACGCTATGGCGGCAGAGAACCAGTGCTGGCGCGCTGTTGCAATTGTATCCGAATCTGTCACAGAACCATTTTTGGACGATTTAAAGATTTGTTTTCCTTCGCGGGCCGCCCGTATGATGGAAGTAGCAACACAGATTATGAAGCTACTCATCGGAAGGAGGAATACCCGTGTTGATTCAAGCGGAGCAACCGTTGATTCATTCGGAAGAACAATTGGAACAAGTGCTGTCTACTCCATCCCGGCGGCTAATCGAGGATGTACGCCGTCTGGACGGTGATATTATGCTGCTTGGCGCGGGAGGAAAGATGGGCCCCATGCTGGCGAAGCTGGCGGTCGAGGCGATACGCGCAGCCGGCGTGGACAAAAAGGTGTATGCCGTATCCCGCTTCTCCGAAGCGGGTCTGATGGATAAGCTGGCTGCGAGCGGGGTAGAGGCGATCTCCTGCGATCTGCTGGATGACGATGCGCTGCAGGCGCTG
Organism: Paenibacillus dendritiformis; assembly: GCF_945605565.1. Taxonomy (NCBI): domain Bacteria; kingdom Bacillati; phylum Bacillota; class Bacilli; order Caryophanales; family Paenibacillaceae; genus Paenibacillus; species Paenibacillus dendritiformis. Next base: position 3,258,497 of record NZ_OX216966.1, read on the forward strand.
CCTGAGGCGCCGAATGTCATCTTTATGGCCGGCACGAAGTTCGGAACGACCGGGAAGGAGCATCTGACCTGGGCGATGAACACGTACTTGCCGGGACGGGTCGCACAGAAGTTCAGGTCGTCCCGCATCGTCGTCTTCTCTACCGGCAATGTGTATCCGCTTACGCCGGTGAAGCAGGGCGGAGCTCCCGAGAGCCAGTCCCCGGCGCCGATCGGGGAATACGGACAATCCTGTCTCGGCCGTGAACGGATGTTCGAGCACTATTCGCGGCAGTACGGGACGCCGATCTGCATTTACCGGTTGAACTATGCCATCGATTTGCGCTATGGCGTCCTGCTTGAAATCGCCAAGTCGGTCGCGTCCGGACAGCCGGTCGATCTGACGATGGGCCATTTCAACTGCATCTGGCAGGGGGATGCCAATGAGATTGCGATCCGGGCGCTGCTCGCTTGCGATACGCCGCCGGCCATCTATAACGTGACCGGTCCGGAGACAGTGTCGGTCCGTTATGCGGCCGAAGAGCTGGGAAGACGGCTCGGCAAGCAGCCGATCTATACGTCCGAGGAGTCCTCCGAGGCGCTGCTCAGCAACGCGTCATCGACCATGCAGCGGTTCGGGTATCCGTCCGTGGCCCTGCAGACGCTGTTCGACTGGACGGCGGCCTGGGTGAAGCAGGACGGCAAGACGATTAACAAGCCGACGCATTTCCAGGAACGGGAGGGGAAATTCTGACATGGCTGTGAACTGGACAGAAGAGCTGACGCGGGCGCTGCACGACGGGCTGTGCATTCCCGCCCATCCGTTGGCTTTGAACGAACGCAGGCAGCTGGATGAGCGCTATCAGCGGGCGCTGACCCGTTATTATGCGGCTTCGGGCGCCGGCGGCATCGCCATCGGCGTCCATTCGACGCAGTTCGAAATCCGCGACCCGAAGCACCGCCTCTATGAGAAGGTGCTGGCCTTGGCGGCGGAGGAGGTCCAGCAGGCCCGGCTCGCGAGACCGTTCCTGATGGTCGCCGGATTATGCGGGCCGACCGAGCAGGCGCTGCAGGAAGCCAAGACGGCGCTCGGTCTGGGCTACCATGCCGGGCTGCTGAGCATGGGCGGGCTGTCCGGCTATACCGAGGAGGAGCTGCTGGAGCGGACGAGACGGGTTGCCGCGGTCATGCCGGTGTTCGGCTTTTATTTGCAGCCCTCGGTGGGCGGCCGGGTGTTCAGCTATTCGTTCTGGAGAGCGTTCGCCGACATTCCCGGCGTCGTCGCCATTAAGATGGCGCCCTTCAACCGGTACCAGACGATCGACGTCGTGCGCGCGGTATGCGAGTCGCCGCGGCGCGATGAGATTGCGCTCTACACCGGCAATGACGACAACATTATCAATGATCTGCTGACGGTGTTCCGGTTCCAGGTGAACGGAGAGACGGTGGAGAAGCGCATCGTCGGCGGACTGCTCGGTCATTGGGCCGTCTGGACGCACAAGGCGGCCGAGATGCTGGCGTCGATTAAGGCGGCGCGGACTTCCGGCGGGATCGACTCTGAATGGCTGACCCGCAATATCGAAGTGACCGATTGCAACGCGGTGCTGTTCGATGCGGCGCACCAGTTCGCCGGCTGCATTCCCGGCATTCACGAGGTGCTGCGCCGGCAGGGGCTGCTGCCGGGCATATGGTGCCTCAATCCGGAGGAGACGCTCTCTCCGGGCCAGGCGGAGGAGATCGACCGCATCCAGCGGGATTATCGGCATTGGAATGATGATGCGTTCGTGAAGGCGCATCTGGAGCAATGGCTGTCCTGAATGCGATTATGATATGATACGGGTATCTGCATGACGCGGACAACAACTTCAGTGAATGAGTGGAGTCGATATCTATGCCGGACATGACGGAACAACCCGTATCGGATCGCATTCAGATTGGACTTGCCGGCTGGGGGGATCATGACATTTACCCGCCGGGAACGAAGGGGACGGAGAAGCTGGCGGAATACGCCAAGCGCTTCCCGGTCGTCGAGATGGACAGCTCCTTCTACGCGATCCCGTCGCCGGAGCGGATGGAGAGCTGGGCGGCCCAGACTCCGGACGGATTCCGCTTCGTCGTCAAGGCGTACCAAGGGATGACGGGGCATACGCGGGGCCGCATCCCGTACGATAATGCGCAAGCGATGTTCCAGGCCTGCCGCGAGGCGGTCGAGGTGCTGCATTACGCCGGGAAGCTGCACTCCGTGCTGTTCCAGTACCCGCCCTGGTTCCACTGCGTGCGCAGGCATGTCGACATCCTGCGCCGCACCCGGCAGTGGATGGGCGCGCTGCCGGTGACGCTAGAGTTCCGGCATCAGAGCTGGTTCACGCCGGAGATGCGCGAGCGGACGTTGGCATTCATGCGCGAGGAAGGCTGGATTCACAGCGTCTGCGACGAGCCGCAAGCCGGGGAAGGCTCGATCCCGATCGTGCCGGTGCCGACAGACAAAGGGCAGACGCTGATTCGCCTGCACGGCCGGAACGCATCCGGCTGGCAAGCGCAGGGGCAGGCGGACTGGCGGGATGTCCGCTATTTGTACCGCTATAACGAGCAGGAACTGCTGGAATGGAAGGAGCGGCTGTTGACGATGCTGGCCGAGACGGAGCAGTGCTTTGTTATTTTCAACAATAACTCCGGCGGCGACGCCGCTCCGAATGCGCTTCAACTGATGCGTCTGCTCGATATGGAACCTCCGTCCATCGGACCGGAGTGGGAGCAGATGAGCTTGTTCGGGGATACGCCGTAACCGAAGCGGCGGCAGCGATCCGCAATAAGAGGAAGGGGTGGTCTAAGGGCCATCCCTTTGCTGCGTGGCCAGGCTTGCGGATGGGGGAGGTTTCATTTCCGGATGCATGGTGTAAAAAAGGTCATAGGCACGATGACGAAGCCGCACCACGGAATGAGACAGCCATGAACAGGAGGCCTGGCCATATGAATACCGAACAGATGATGACATGCATCCGGGAATGCCTCGAATGCATGAAGAAATGCAACCAGTGCTATGATGCATGCCTGCAGGAGAAAGAGGTGAATCCGATGACCGCCTGCATCCGGCTGACACGGGATTGCGCGGACGCCTGCGTCCTGGCCGCCCAATTCATGACGCGGAACAGCGAGCATTTGAAGGAGGCCTGCGCGCTGTGCGCCGATATTTGCGAGCGATGCGCGGAGGAATGCCGGAATCATGCTTATGAACATTGCCAGGCATGCGCCGCAGCCTGTGAGGCTTGTGCGAAGAAATGCCGGGCGATTGCGGCCGCATAGGCGAAATGGTGTTAGGGATTAAAGCAGTTGATCCGCGAAGCCGAACAACTGGTCCACGAACCGGAAATGAAACCTGGGCCGCCCCGCCTCGTCCTCATCGTAGACCATCATCTCCTCGTCGAAGATGCCATGAAATCGCAAATAGCGGAAGGGGTACCCCCGCTGCACATGCCGCAGTTGATCCTGAACATCGACATGAATACCTTCCTTGGCTTTGCCGATCGTGATCTACTGCTTCCACGTATGCCGGATCGACTCGTCAGGGACGGGCAGGTCCACATCGCAGGCGGTCTCTCCCGCCTCGCGAATATCATCATCCGCTGCACCAAGCGATTGGCTGCGCTGCAAAAACGGATTGATCATCCTCAGCACGCTGGATGGATTGAACGCCAAATCGTTGGCCGATGGCTTTTTCATCTGCTCCACCAAAGCTGCAACATCTCTCGCACCTCCGGTCATCTGCTCCACCAATACTGCAAGAATGCAGCAATTTCATTGACACGAGTATGCAAAAATAGGATTGCTGCAAAAATACAGCAATTCCCCTACGGCAAGGCGTAGATAGCGTTCAAAGTGGCGAAATGATGCAGTTTTGCAGGATTTTCTCGGAATTTCGCCTCTTCAGGCTAAAAATGCTGCGCCTGTGCAGCAATTTCATGCGGGGGACCCGCTTGTTGCACGCACGGACCAGCCTGCTGCATGCGGGGACCCGCTTGCCCTAACCTTTTCTGCTTTCCCGGCCCCGCCCTTCCTAAGAAAAAGACGGTCGACAGGACTTTGTCGACCGTCTGGAACAAGAGGGGCTCGCCGCCCCCCTTGTCTAGGTTTGTTATTTGGATTCCGATCCGACGGTGAACCGTTCCTTCACATGACGAGACTGTTCGATCTCGTCCACGACGGCGATCGCATAATCGGCATAGCTGACATAGCTTTGTCCCGCCGCGTTGATGAGAAGCTGATCTTTACCTGTCACGTACTTGCCTGTGCGCGGTCCTTCCGGATCGAAGAAGGCGGAAGGGCTGATGAACGTCCAGTTGATGGAGCTGGCGCGCAGATCCTCCAGATTCTGACCTTGATTTTGAGCGGTCGGAAGGTATTCCGCCGGGAAGTCCGGCGTATCCATGACGCGGACTGTTCCTTGCTCATCGGCGAACAGGCTGCCTGCTCCGCCCACGACGATCAATCTGGTGTTCGGCGCATCCTTCAGCGCTTCAATCAGCACCCGTCCGGCTTCGACATGAAGATGCTCGCTGCCCGGAGCCGCCCCGAACGCATTGATGACGACGTCGAAGGGACGCAGGTCGTTTGCGGTAAGCTGGAACACGTCTTTCTCCAATACGCGCGGGGTGGACAGATCCGCCAGCTTCGCCGCGTCTCTTACGATCGCTGTTACTTGATGTCCCCGCTCCAATGCTTCTGCCATAATCCGGCGGCCGGCTTTGCCGGTCGCTCCGATAATTCCGATGTTCATGGAAATCGCTCCTTTTCTTGTCATCGCTTCATCATGCTACCTATGTTGTAACCCATTCAGGTACAACATATTCACAAAATCACTTTGCATCAGGCCTATGAAAGTCATTTGTTGTAACCATTATAGTTACAACAGGTCGCTGCTGTCAAGCTTCATTTTTCATTCCTTTCCTCGGATGCGGAGCCGAGGCCGATGCAGGGCAGCGTCGGTTCAGCCTCCCGGGAAGGGCGCAGCATGCGGGCGTGATTGATTTTCAGAAATTTTCTCTTCCCATTCCAGCGAACTTGTTGTATACTTCTCGACATATTCAATCGACACAATGCGACTTCCATTGCCGATGCCGGCAAGCGGGGACGCCTATTATTAGCAGCGACTCTTTATTCTCGTATATGTGCAGGAATCGGCCTGCATGTTTCTACCCGATCACCGGAAATGATTGGACTACGGGAACCCGATTCGACAGCTTGCCGCGAAGGGCGCACCGCGCCGCTTATCCGGCCTGCTGCCGTGATCGATCATGCCGCAAGCCGGCATGATTCGGAGCGGTTCTCCAAGCCTGCGCCTCTCATTTCCTTGTGGAATGCGTGGCGCGGGCTTTTTTGTCATTGCAGGGTGCATCAAATGCGGAAAAGATGGACAGGCTGCCAATATCGAAAGGGGAACATGAACAGTGAAACGGCTTCAGGACAAAGTGCTGCAAGAGGGATTGGTGCTAAGTGACCGCGTGCTCAAGGTGGATTCTTTCTTGAACCATCAGATGGATCCGGTGCTTATGAAGGAAATCGGGGAAGAATTCGTGAAGTGCTACGACGGCGAGCGGATTACGAAGGTGCTGACGATCGAATCATCCGGCATCGCGCCCGGCTTAATGACGGCACTGGTGCTCAATGTGCCGCTCATCTTCGCGAGAAAGCAGAAGTCGCTGACGCTGCGAGACGATATTTTTGTCGAGAAGGTATACTCCTTCACGAAGCAAGAGACGAATGAAGTGACCGTCTCCAAAAAATTCCTCTCGCCGGACGATCGCGTGCTCATCATCGATGATTTCCTCGCGAACGGCGAAGCGGCATCCGGCCTGGCCCGCATCGTCGAGCAAGCCGGTGCGGCTGTCGTCGGCTTCGGCATCGTCATTGAGAAGTCGTTCCAGCCGGGCCGCGATCATCTGCTGGCTGCCGGCTATCGCGTCGAATCGCTGGTCCGCGTCGCCTCGCTAGAGGACGGAACTGTGACCTTCGTCGATGAGGCGCAGGAGGTGGCCGCCGAATGAGCATGGTGGACAACAAGGTGTTCCAAAAGCACCGCCACCCGTTGAAGACCTTCTCGCTCGGCCTCCAGCATGTTCTGGCGATGTACGCTGGCGCGGTCATCGTGCCGCTGATCGTCAGCAGCCAGCTCGGCTTCACCCAGGAACAGACAACCTATCTCGTCGCGATCGATTTGCTTATGTGCGGCATCGCGACGCTGCTGCAAGTCTTTACGAACCGCTTCTTCGGAATTGGGATGCCGGTCGTCCTCGGCTGCGCCTTCCAGGCAGTCATGCCGATGATCGCTATCGGTTCAGAGTATGACATACCGTATATATACGGGTCAATATTGGCGATGGGCCTGTTCGTCATTCTGTTCGGCGGATGGTTCGGGAAGATGATTCGCTTCTTCCCACCGGTCGTGACCGGCTCGGTCGTCACCATTATCGGCATTACGCTCATCCCGGTCGCCTTCGGCAATCTGGGCGGCGGACAGGGAAGTCCGGACTTCGGCAGCCCGGACAATCTGATGCTAGGGTTCGGCGTTCTAATCTTTATCGTGCTGCTTAATAAATTTTCAAAAGGCTTCATGCGCGCGATCTCGGTCTTGATCGGCCTGCTGATCGGAACGTTGGCCGCGGCCCTGATGGGCAAGGTCGATATTGCCCCTGTGCTGGACGCAAGCTGGTTCCATGCCGTGCAGCCATTTTATTTCGGAATGCCGAAGTTCAATCCGACGGCGATATTGACGATGATTATCGTCGCTATGGTCGGCATCGCCGAGTCGACCGGGGTATTCATGGCCTTGAGCAAGATTGTGGACCGCGATATTGATTCGAAAGACCTGGCCCGCGGCTATCGGGCCGAAGGATTGGCCATCTTCATCGGGGGACTGTTCAATGCGTTCCCGTACACGACCTTCTCGCAAAATGTCGGCCTCATCCAGATGAGCCGCGTCAAGACGCGGGACGTCATCGTTGTCGCGGGCGGCCTGCTCATGCTGCTCGGCTTCGTGCCGAAAATCGCCGCGCTTACGCTGCTCATTCCCGATTCGGTGCTGGGCGGGGCAATGGTCGCGATGTTCGGCATGGTCATCTCCAGCGGTCTGCGCATGATCGGTTCCCAAGTCGATCTGAACCGGCACGAGAATCTGTTCGTCATCGCGTGCTCGGTCGGGATGGGGCTTGGCGTCACGGCTGTGCCGGGCATCTTCGACAGCTTGCCTGACACGGTGCGGATTCTGACCGATAACGGGATCGTAGCAGGGACGTTCACTGCGCTCGTCATGAATCTGCTGTTCAATGGCGTGAAGCCGGAGACGGCGGAGGCGAAGACGCAGGAGTCCGATGAGGAGACGATTGTCGCCTGAAGCTGATCTCATAAAGCTAAGCCCCGCTTCCTTCCGGAGCGGGGCTGCTCTTATTGCCGGGTTAATCAGCTTCCGTATAGGCGCGGCTGCGGAAGAACAGGGCGAGCGTGCCCGGACCGGAATGGGCGCCGATCGCGCAGCCGATCGAGCCGGTCATGATGTTATGCATGCCGAACTTTTCGTTGATGATTTGCTTCAGCATCTCCATCGCTTCCGTGTCGTCGCCATGGGCGATGCCGATCAACTGATCCTTGTCATTCAGATTGGCGCGCTGCTCCATCAGGTCGGCCAGCCGCTGAATCGATTTCTTCCTTCCTCTGACCTTGTCTACAGGGATAAGCTTGCCATCCTCCACATGCAGCACCGGCTTGATGTTCAGCAAGCCCCCGATCACGGCGGAAGATTTGCTTACCCGTCCCCCGCGGTACAAATATTCCAGATCATCAACGGTGAATACATGCTCCAGCCCCGCGGCCAAGGCGCGCACCTTGGACACGAGACGCTCGCGGGACATGCCCTCGGCCGCCCAGCGGGCAGCTTGTTCGACGACGAGACCGAAGCCCATGGAGGCGCATTTGGAATCGATGATATCTATCGCTGCGTCAGGATAATCATCCTTCACCATGTCGAGCATCATTCGTGACGATGCGTATGTACCCGATAACTCGGAAGAGAAGGCAATGTAGATTGCTTCTTCACCGGATTCCGCGATGGCCGTGAAGGTCTGCTGGAACCGCTCCATTGGAACTTGGGACGTCTTGTACACCTGCCCCTGGCGCATGCCATCGAACATTTGCTTCGGTTGTATAGTAACGCCGTCGTCGTATTGATTCTGATCAAGAGTTACGATTATCGGCAGCACTGTGATGTTCAGCTCCTCGACGACGGACCGGGGAAGGTCGATCGCGCTGTCTGTAAGGATACGAACTTGATTCATGAGCATACCTCTCCTTAACAAGCTTTTTCTTTTATCATACCATGTCTTGGCCCGATTCGATGCGAAAAATGCGCGCCGCCGAATTCCTGCGGCATATTTGGCGCTTGTGAGTCATACCCGTAAAGGAACCGGTTGCGGGGTGTCCTCGCGCGGAGCATGAGGAAGGGAAGGTGAGTGGGAGCATGGCGAAAAATAAACGGGGAAAATCGCTGTGGAAGATGCCGGCGCGCGGGAGAGGAACCTGTCCCGTCTGTGCCAGCACGCGAATCAAACTGCTTTACAGCCGGACGAAGTCCGACGGGCAGACATTGAAGGTATGCAAAAAATGCTATCAGGCCGTCCAGGAAAGGATTGACGCTTGCACCGGCTGAAGGCTGAAGGCGCGCAATGGCAATGAGGCAATGCGAACCATGGATAATGCTCGGAAGCGCGCGGAGGGGTTGCCTTCCGGGGAAGGAATGCTTCCTGGCGGCGCTTAACCTCATTCTCCCCTCGACTCAGCCTGAAGCGGCGCGAGGGGAAGAGCAGGAGCGGCGGAATTCATCGGACTTCCGCTGCCTCTGTCCTATCTGGACAGGCTCCCTGGAACAGGTAGACCGCCCGTCCGAGGCTCATCAATGCGAGATGAAAGGCGCTTGTCTTATCCATGCGGGCTCCTCTAGCTCGCGGATGAGAAAAGTCGCTATATCGGAGTTCGTTATCGATAGCCCGGGCATATCATACAGATTGACTTTGATATGGCCTTTGCAGGGTCCTTCCTTGACGAACGGCAAGCGAATAAGCGACCAATCGATTTGCCGATTCTGCAGGAGGATGTGCAACTCTTTGCGCTTATCCGACATCAACCGGGGAAACAACAGATCGAACGCCCGGGCTCCGATCCGGTTGGTGAGGCGCTTCTTGTCTCCCGGAACGTCAAGCGAGCCCCCGCTGACTCCGATGTAGCGCCGTATCCCGTATTCCTGCATTACATGAAGAAGCTGCGAAGTAACGAGACTATAGATGGGCTCGGCCCTCACAGGCTGCCCCAATGTATTGATGACGGCTTGACAACCTTCCAGCAGCTCGCGAACCGACTGGATGTCCTGCGCGTCTCCCTGCCTGATTTCGATTTGCTTATCCGCTGAAGGCATGTTGGCAGCCCGTCTTGTCAGCATCCGTACATGATACCCTTTTTCCGCCGCAGTTCGCGCAATATGGCGCCCGGCCGTTCCGTTACCGCCGATCAATGCGATGCTTCGAATCTGTTCCATAATCCCTCCCTGCCGGACTCTGTTTTCAGTTTCAAGTCCATCAGAATATGTTGCTTACTTCTATAGTTGGTTACGTCTATGGTAAATAGGTACGATCCTGCGGGCGGAAGGTTCCGGTAATTTCGGCGGGCCTATGAGATCCGGCAGCGTCGTCCATCCCTTAATGGTTTACAGTCAACGGATACGCGCCACATAGATTTGTAGCTTGGTCAAACGGCTGCCCTGACCTGACGGGATAGTAAACGTATAGCTGACTGAGCGGGATAGTGAACGTATGGCTGACCAAATGGGATAATGAACAGAAGGCAGAAGGAGGAAGCGCGACAGAGAAGAGGCGCTGAATCAAGGCGGATGAGACGCTCGTTTTTTTTATTGACTATGGAAAGGATTTCAGATAAAATGAGGCAAAGGAAAGCGCTTACGAGGCAGAAAGTAGCAAAATTGTGCTTGGAAACAGAATTAAATAATAGAATCACTCGTTTTTTTTATCATTTTTCTGGAATCGATACCATACGATTTTCGACCGAGAAGATAGATGGAGGTGAGCAGCGCTTATCCAACGACATCCTAGATGATAAGGGAAAGGACTGATGGAATGCACACCGATGTTCACGCGTCCGGAATCCATTCGGGAAGATGGCGGAAGCTGTGGAAAAAGATTTTGCTGCACAAATATTTATATTTCATGCTGCTGCCCTGCATTGTGTACTTTATCATTTTCAATTACATTCCGATGGGCGGCCTTATCCTGGCCTTCAAAGAGTACAAGTTCAATATGGGCATCCTGGGCAGTCCCTGGATTGGCTTTCATTATTTTGAGACATTTTTCAATGACTATCAATTTTGGGCGTTGATTAAAAACACGCTCATCATCAGTTCGCTGAAGCTGTTTGTCGGACTGCCTTTTCCGATTGTATTGGCGCTCATGTTCAACGAAGTGAGACATAAACGGTTTAAAGGCATTGCGCAAAGCATTTCTTATTTGCCTCATTTTATCTCCTGGGTGGTCGTGGTCGGCATGCTGGAGCGCATATTGGCGCCGGACACCGGGCTGCTCAATCAGGCCATCAGCGCTATGGGCGGAGACGGCTCCACCTTTTACCTTATGGAAGGCGATTATTTTTACTCGATCATGTTTTGGAGCTACATATGGAAAGGGATCGGCTGGGAATCGATTATTTATTTGGCGGCCATATCCGGTATCAATCCTGAACTGTATGAAGCCGGTAAAATTGACGGAACGAACAAATGGAACGAAATTTGGAGCATTACGCTTCCCTCGATATTGCCGACGATCGTCATCTTGTTCATTTTGTCGCTTGGCAACATATTATCGGCGGGCTTCGATCAGATTTATCTGTTACGAACACCTGGGAATATGCATTTGGCGGAAATATTGGATACGTATATTATTCGCGTCGGCTTGCAGAACGGCCAATTCGGCTATGCGACCGCAGTCGGGATGGTTCAAGGGGTCATTGGCCTGATTCTCGTCATTGTGGCCAATAAAATATCCCGCAAGGTTTCCGACACTTCTTTATGGTAACGTTACCAGAATCCACGGCTTGCTATGCATCATATGAACGGCGCCGAAAGGCGTTTTTCATAAATCGATTCTACAAAAGGGGTGTGGGCATGAAAAGAAAGTGGGGAAAGTGGACGGCATTATTGCTTGCGATCATCATGTTGTTAAGCGCTTGCAGCGGAGGAGGGAGTGGCAGCAAGTCGGCGGAAGGAGACAGCTCAGCGGATGGGGATAAGGGAGAAAAGCCGGCCACCTGGATCGCGGACCGCACGATTAAAGGGCGGATTTTCATGAACGGCGTCATGAATGATATTTCCCAGAATCAGATTGATAACGAGGTAGCCAAAAAGATAAAAGAACTGACCGGCATTACGCTGGAATGGGAAAACACGCCAGCGAACAGTTCCCTCGAAGGATTGACGGCCGGGCTGGCCACCGGAGATTTGCCGGATGTCATCGTCAGCTATTTGAATCACAGCGGCCGGCCGGAAATGCCGGTTCTGCTCAAGGCGGCGCGTGAAGGGATGTTTACGGACTTATCGCCTTACTTGAAGGATACGAAGATTTACAGCAAATATTTCGAAGACGGCTATTTACCGGTCGATACGAAAAACGGCGTCATGTTCCGCCCGGAATTCAACGGCTCAACATATTTCGTGCATATGCGGATCAACCGCGAGGGCGGACAGGAAACCCGGAAATGGGTCGGGGGCCCGCATATCCGCAAAGATATTGCGGAAGCGCTGAATGTGGATCCGAAGTCGATTACGACCTCCGAGCAATTGTATGAGCTGGCGAAAAAAATAAAAGCCGGCAACTTCAAAGACGCGAACGGCAAAGATGTGTACCCGATCGGGCCTCGCTACTGGGGCGGCAATGACAACAGCTATCTCTACTCCGATCTGTGGTGGGGGGATGAAGGATTTTTCCGGGACAGCGACGGCGCGATCAAGCACGAGAGCCAGACGGAGTACTCGATGAAGCGGATCGAATTCGTCCAGAAGCTGCTCAATGAAGGCTTGATTCATCCCGAGTATTATACGATGGACGAGACGCGCGCGACGGAAGGGGCGCTGAACGGCTCGTTCGCCATTATTTCCGATATGCACAACTACCTGGAGTTCAATAAAGATATGCATTACTTGCCGCTCGGTCCGTTGGACAGCGTGGAGGGTCCGTATCAGATGAGATTGACTTATAAATCCGGCTACAACATCTGGGCGATCCCGTCTACGACGGAACGGCCGGAGGAGATCGTGAAGTTCGCCGATTTCCTGGCCAGCCGAGAAGGCAAGCTATTGTGGCAGTACGGGATCGAAGGCCGCGATTACACGCTGGACGAGAACGGCAATCCGATCGTGAAGCAGGAAGTCATCGATCTGAAGAAGGAGGATCCGAAGGCCGCGCAGCAGCTTGCCTTCCAGGGCGTTGGCGACACATGGGGCGAATACCTCGGCAATACGGATCTTGATCCGGTAGCTGACTTCGGCGAAGCGGAATATGGAAACGCCGCATTCCCGGCAGAAAATGAAGGCCCGAACAACATCGCTGATTATTTCGGCTGGGACGAGAAATATAAAAACGCCAAAATCCAGGACGGCTACGGTCCGCTCTCCTTCCTGGGCGAATATGAAAAGGGAACCGAGTTGAAAACGGCATTGGACTACTATAATGAGAGCTTAATCCGGGCGTATTATTCGAAGTCGACCGCTGAAGCGGCCAAAATTATGGAGTCCGTGAAGAAGCAGCTGGAGGCGGCCGATCTGCAAGGCTATATTCAACTGCTGGAGCAAAAGAGCAAGGATCCGGCCACGCCAATCGTGCTGAGCCCTTCGCAGTAAACGGCACGCAAACACAAGAACCGCAGAGGCTCTTCTCCCTGGCGGACGGGAGCTTCTGCGGGGATGTATTCCCGCCGAATTCATCAGGAAAGGGGAACGACTGTGAACGAGTTCTACAAAGTTTCTACAGGCGAAAAAATATACCGCATCGTCATCTATGTCGTCATCATCTTGTTATGCCTGTCGATTATCCTTCCGTTTCTCAATATATTTGCGCTGTCGTTCAATGCGGGGAAAGATGCGGAACGAGGAGGCATTTTTTTCTGGCCACGAGTATGGACGCTGGAGAATTATCAAGAGGTATTCAGCTCGTCTAATATTTTGGGCGCGTACGCGATCACGCTTTTCAGGACGGTTGTGGGCACCTTCTTCAGCGTGTTCCTGACGGCGATGGCCGCCTATACCTTGAAGAGCAAGACACTTCCGGGGGTCAAATTTTTTACGTTGATGATTTTCTTCACCATGCTGTTCAGCGGCGGCGTCATTCCGTACTATATGCTGTTGAAGCAGCTTCATCTTGTCAATACGATTTGGGTCTATGTCATCCCCGGGTTGTACAGCGCGTGGAATATTATCATTATGAGGACGTTCTTCTCGCAAATCAGCGTCAGTCTGGAAGAGTCCGCGAAGCTGGACGGCTGCAACGATTTTACGACCTTCATCCGCATTATTATGCCGCTCAGCAAGCCGGTCATAGCGGTAATCAGTCTGTTCAACGCGGTTGGCCATTGGAATGATTGGTTCACCGGCGCGTTCTATGTCCAAAAGACGAATCTGCGGCCGGTATCGACGCTTCTGCAAGAGATGCTGACGAGGCAAGACGCGATTCGCGCCGCATTGATGCAAAACGCGGGCACGACCTCGTATGAGATTTTGGAGAAGATGCAGGTGACGGGCAATTCCTTGAAGATGGCTACCATTATCGTTGTCGTCACGCCGATTATTTGCGTGTATCCGTTTGTGCAGAAGTTTTTTGCCGAAGGCGTCATGATCGGATCGGTCAAAGAATAAGGGAGAAAGCGAGGCTGTTCACCGTGATAACGATCAAAAATCCATATGACAAGCAAGGGGTATGGCTGAAAGGCAGCTTTCATAATCATACGACCAACAGCCAATGCGGCACGCAGCCGCTTGAAGTCGTCTATCAGATGTACGGGCAGTATGATTATTTGGGCATCTCGGATCATGATGTCATTACGGCTCATGAAGGAGAGCGGCGCATTCCGACGGTATTCGAAGCGATGGAGGTGAGCAGTCCCGAAGCCCATATGCTGCTTGTCGAGCCGCCCCGTTCGATAATGGAAGGCTATCATAATACGTTTACGATCGACAACTATCAGCGTTTGTCCGATGCCTGCCTCGCCAATGGCGGAATCAGCGTTTTGGCGCATCCGAACCGGTATTTCTCGCAATTTTGGCGGTTGGAAGATATGATGAGCCTCACCGGCTATACGGGCATTGAGATTGTGAACGGCGACGGCAACCCGGAGTATGACGTGGCCTTCGACAAGTGGGATCAGCTGCTGACGGCGGGCCGCACCGTATGGGGCTTCGGCAATGATGACTTCCATGTGTACGGTCAGGAGAAGCGCGCCTGGAATATGGTGCTCGCGGAGCGGAATACGAACGATAGCATTTTGGAAGCCGTCAAGGCGGGCAGCTTCTATGTATCTACCGGGTTCGATTTCGCCGGGATCCATGCCGAGGACGGTCTGATTACCGTTGATCTGCCTGCGAACGAGAGATTGAATCGAATATATAAATATGTTACGCTGATTGGAAAAGAAGGCCAAGTATTACATGAAGAAACAGGCCGCCTGAACCGCGTCCAGTACCAATGCAGCGGGGAAGAAGGCTATGTTCGAATCGCGGCATATCTCGAAGGAGGCTATGGAGCGTTCTCCCAACCTTTATTCGTAGAACAACATGCCTAGCAGGAACAATATATATCGTATGGGGTAAAGGAATCGGTGGACTATGGCAGTGCGAATTAAAGACGTGGCCCGGAAAGCGGGCGTATCGGTTACGACCGTATCGCGAGTGTTGAACAATGAGAAGTATGTAACGGATGAATTGAAGCAAAAAGTGCTGGCAGCCATTGAGGAGCTCGATTACAGTCCGAATCATATCGCCAGAAGCCTGGTGCGCCAGAAGACGAACTTAATCGGGGTGATCGTGCCCGATCTCGCGTCCAGCTTCTACTCGACCATTTTGAGCAGCGTGGAGGAAGAGGCGAGCGAGAACGGCTACAATCTGCTTGTCTGCAATATTATCGAAGATATCGACAAGGAATTGAAATACTTAAACGTGTTTCAGGAGATGCGGGTCGAAGGCATCATTATTATGCATGAGAAGATCAATAACGAAATCAAGCAATTTTTAGATAAATCGAATATTCCTGTCATCTTTTCGAGCGTGAAGCCGGTGAACCGGAAGTTCCATTCCGTAATTATCGACGATTACGAGGCTGCCTATGAAGCGACGGAATATTTAATCTCGCTCGGCCACACACGGATTGGGTTCATCGGGGGTGACATGAGGGATATTACGTCCGGTCAAAATCGATACGCCGCGTACCGCAATGCGTTATCCACCTATGAGATTCCGATTGTATATGAATATATCAAATTCGGCGATTACAAGCTTCAGAGCGGATATGCCTTGATGGAGGAGCTGCTGCAATGCGATCCGATGCCGACGGCGGTGTTCGCCGTCAGCGATGACATGGCGCTGGGCGCGATGAACTGCATCAGTGACCACCAGCTGAAGGTGCCGGAGCATATCTCGATTATCGGGTTCGACGGAAGCCCGTTCACGGAGATCATTCGTCCGCGGCTCACTTCGATGGAGCAGCCGATCCAGCGGATGGGCACGGAATCGGTCAAGGCTTTGCTCCGCCTGATCGCGGAACCGTCCAGTCTGAATCAGGATATCATTTTACCGCATGAGCTTGTCATCCGGGACAGCACCCGAAAGATAAAATAATTTTTTTTATTCCGTTCTGGTAACGATACCATATCCAACATGACAACATTCGAAGAGAGGCAGAGATGAGGGGAAGGCTATTGAAAAAATATGACGCAGTCGTCATTGGAGACGCGAATATCGATCTGGTCGTGGTCGGCTGTCACGAGCTGCCGGCTCCAGGAGAGGAAGTATTCGCCGATCAAATGCAGGTCCATGTAGGCGGAGGAGCAGCGCTGTTCACCTTGTCCCTGGCGAAGCTGGGATTGAAGCTGGCCTTCAATGGCGTATTGGGAAAAGACGGCGACGGGCGGTATATTTTGAACGAGTTCCAGAAGCATGGCGTGGATACGCAATATATCCAACTGAGCGAACGGAATCACACCGGCATATCGATTGCGTTGAATTCGGACAAAGACCGCTCGTTCATTACGTATATGGGGACGAACCAAGAACTTGATCTGCGGCAGCTTGATCTGAGAAGCGTCGAGCTGGCAAGGCATGTGCATTTGACCGGATACCGCGGACGCAGCAATCATGACGATTATATGCAGATGGCAGCCAAGCTGAAAGCGATGGGCGTGACGTTGTCCTGCGATGTCGGCTGGGACGATACGGGCGAGTGGTATGAAGGCATCTATGAATTGATGAAGACGGTGGACATCTTTTTCATGAACGAAGCGGAAGCGATGCACTATACCCGCTGTGCTCGCGAAGCGGACAGCATCGCGAAGCTAAGGCAGCATTCCTCGCATTTTGTCATCAAGATGAGCTCCAAAGGAGCGATCGCCTGCATTGACGGCCAGGTGACGCGCCGCGCGGGCTTTCAGGTGAATTCCGTGGACACGACCGGTGCCGGCGACGCTTTCAATGCCGGTTATATGTTCGGTTATTTGGCGGGCAAGCCGGTGAAGGACTGCTTGCTGTACGGCAATGCGTGCGGCGCTTGCTCCGTTACGAATTATGGAGGAAGCACAGGCATTACGAATATCGATACGCTGGAGCAATTCATCGCGGCCGCATCGGCCGGGTAATCCATAGGGCGGGAGGATTTATCTATGAAACTAGCATTAATAGGAGGAGGCGGCGTCCGGGCCGTCTTGTTCACGAAAAGTCTCACCTTAAAGGCACAGCAGACCGGGATTACGCAGCTGGTGCTCCATGACACCGACGAGGAGCAGCTGGCGATTATCGGCAAGCTGTGCCGCATCGTCATCGAGCAGAGCGGCATCGAGCTTCGGCTCGACACGACGATGGATGCCCGCGCGGCGCTGCAAGGAGCGGATTATATCGTCACGACGATCCGCGTCGGGAAGGAGCAATCGCGGTACATCGATGAGAAGATTGCGCTCGATCGCGGACTGCTCGGGCAGGAGACGACCGGACCGGCCGGCTTCTCCATGGCGCTGCGAACGATTCCGGTATTGCGGGATTATTGCGAATTAGCGAAGGAGGTTGCGCCGAACGCGTGGATCTTCAACTTCTCGAATCCTTCCGGTCTGGTGACGCAAGCGTTGAGAAGCTATGGCTATGACCGCGTCGTCGGGATATGCGATACGCCGAGCCATACGAAGCTGCGCATTGCGGAGGCGCTGGGCCTCGATGAACGGAACCTGCGCACCGAAGTGTTCGGCCTGAATCATCTGTCCTGGATCAGCAAGCTGATGGTTGAGGGCAAGGATCTGCTGCCCGAATTGAAGAACGATTCGGCCTTCGGAAACTCGGTCGAGGAATTGAAAATGTTCGATCCCGATTTGCTGCGGGAGCTGCCTTATTTGCCGAATGAGTATTTATATTATTACTACCATCGCGAAAAATCGCTCGCGAACATTCAGCAGGCAGCGATGACGCGCGGACAAATGATTGCGCTGAACAATCAGGCGATGCTGGACGAGCTGAAGCGGATGGATATCGACAGCAATCCGGAGCTGGCCATTCAAACGTATCTGTACTACACGCAAAAGCGGGAAGCGTCCTATATGGCGGCGGAAACGAATTCCGAGGTGAAGGAGATGCTGCCGATGGAGGAGTTGACGCTTCCCGAGACGCTCGGCTATGCGGGCGTCATGCTT
Organism: Paenibacillus dendritiformis; assembly: GCF_945605565.1. NCBI lineage: Bacteria > Bacillati > Bacillota > Bacilli > Caryophanales > Paenibacillaceae > Paenibacillus > Paenibacillus dendritiformis. The sequence continues at coordinate 3,276,454 of NZ_OX216966.1, forward strand.
GATTTCGTGGAATCGCTGCAGACCGGATGTGAGAACAATATCGTGCTGTCGGTACCGAACGAGGGGGCAATCGCCGGCTTCGCGGATGACGATGTTGTCGAGGTGTCGTGCACGATTGACAAGGACGGGGCTCATCCGGTCCGGATCGGCGCCGTTCCCGAAGATATGCATCTGTTGATGAAATCGGTGAAGCTGTTCGAACGGCTGACGGTGGAGGCGGTCGCGAAGAAATCGCGAAGTCTGGCCGTGAAAGCGCTATCGGTTCACCCGCTGGTGAATTCCTATTCTCTGGCGAAGGAGCTTGTAGACGATTACTTGGAAGCTTATCGCGATACGTTAGGAGAATGGAACCAATGAATACGAACGAACTTCATGGCAAGCTGACGGCATTGAAGGAGAGAACTCCCTCGGGTTACTGGGGACAACGAATCGTATCGCAACTGGAGTATATGAACCGCGTCTCCCTCGTTCAGGATCGCCAGTGGGACTCGGCCCTGCTCCCTGTCGTTGAATGGCTCCATGCCCGCCTCGATGACGAGGGCGTCATCGCGGAGCGGACCGCGCGCGAGGCGGAGAGCATGCTGGCCGCCTGCGGGCCGGCTGCCAAGAGCTATACGCTGCATTGCGCCGCCCATGCGCATCTCGACATGAACTTCCTGTGGGGCTGGGCGGAGACGGTATCCGCGACGCTGAACACGTTCCGCACGATGCTCGATCTGCTGGAAGAGTATCCGGACTACATCTTCTCTCATTCGCAGGCGGCCGCTTATCAGATCGTGGAGCAATACGATCCCGAGATGCTGGAGGAGATTAAGGCCCGGGTCAAGGAGGGGCGGTGGGAGGTCACCGCTTCCACCTGGGTCGAAGCGGACAAGAACATGCCGAACGGCGAGAGTATGGCCAGACAACTGCTGTATGCCAAAACGTATCTGTCCGGCCTGTTCGGTCTCGATCCGGACAGCCTGCAGATCGATTTCGAGCCGGACACGTTCGGGCACAGCATCCATGTTCCGGAAGCGCTGCATCATGCCGGCGTGAAGTATTACTATTATTGCCGGGGCCACAACGATAACGGCCACCCGCTGTTCCGGTGGGAGTCTCCCTCGGGCCGGTCCGTCATCGCCTACAAAGAGCCGCATTGGTATGATTCCCGCATCGAGCCGGAGATGGCGCTCACGGTGCCGGAGTTCTGCGCGAAGACGAAGATGACGACGATGCTGAAGGTGTACGGCGTCGGCGATCATGGCGGCGGACCGACGCGCCGCGACATCGAACGGATATTGGATATGCAGACCTGGCCGATTTTCCCGAAGATCGAGTTTGGAACATACCGCGACTTTTTTGCTTTGACGGAGCTGGTAGCGGACAGCTTGCCGGTCATTCGCGATGAGCTGAATTTTATATTTACCGGGTGCTATAGCTCGGAATCGAGAATCAAGCTGGCGAACCGGGTGTCGGAACGGCTGCTCGGCGAAGCGGAACTGTTCGGCAGCATCGCTTCTTTATATGCACGGGCCCGCTATTTCGGAGAGGAACTCGGGGAGGCCTGGAAGCAAGCCTGCTTCAATCAATTTCATGATATTTTGCCGGGCTCATGTGTGGTGGAGACGAGAGAACATGCGATGGCTTCGTTCCAGGAGATTATGGCGACGGCCGGGAGCAAGAAAAGCTACGCTATCCGCAAGCTTGCCGAGCTCATCGATACGTCGGCGCATATTGTCGCCGATGAAGATGTGCGCGAGAGCATGTCCGAAGGAGCCGGTCCCGGGGTTGGCGTCCATTTGTTCCGGATGGGGGCGAGCGAGCGCGGCCGCGGAAAGACGCGCATCTTCCATCTGTTCAATTCCTCCGTCCGCGATCGCGAAGAGCTGACGGACATTGTGATCTGGGATTGGAACGGCCATGTGGACAGCATTCAGTTCCATGACAGCGAAGGGCGGAGCGTTCCGTTTCAATATATTGACAGAGGCTTCATCGAGCATTGGGGCCATTACTTTTTGCGGGTGCTGCTGAAGGTGAACGTACCCGCCATCGGCTACAGCACGTACGTCATGACCGAGAAGGACGGCGATATGAAGCGGTTGTCCGCCAATGATTTTTATTTGGCCGGGCAGAATCTGCCGCCGAATGAGAAGTACGAATTCGTGCTGGAGAACGAACATATTGCCGTCCGGTTCGATCCGCGGCAATTCACGATCGCTTCGCTGATCGACAAGCGCACGAACCGCGAATATGCCGATCCAGCGGAACCGGCGGGAGTGTTCCGCTTCGTGGAGGAGGATACGTTCAACGGGGGCGGGAATGCCTGGCTCGTCGGCAGATACCGCCATGTGGAGCCGCTGGTGAAGTGGACGCTGGACAGTTGCGAGCTTGGCGACCATTTGCTTCGCCAGTCGATTACATTCCGGACGAGCTTCCGGGATTCGACGCTGAAGGCCACCGTGTCGCTGGATCGCGGCAGCCAGGCCTTGGTGTATAACGTCGAATGCGACTGGCATGAGATCGGAAGCAAGGATGGCTTTACGCCCCAACTGAACTTCTATCTGCCGGTGCAATATGACTGCAGGTCTTATCAATATGACGTTCCCTTCGGCACGCTGGAGAGAGAGGGCATCGATTTGGACGTGCCGGCCAACAGCTTCGCCGCGGCCGTTCCGGCGGACAGCGGCATCGATCGCGCGGTCATGCTGCTCGCCGATGCGAAGCATGGCTTCCGGAGCGGCAGCCGCTCGCTGGCGGTCACCCTGCTGCGCGGCTCCTACAGCCCGGATCCGTACCCGGAGATCGGCAAGCATCAGTTCCGGTTCGCCGTCGGGCTGACCGATTATCACGATACGCAGCAGATGCTGGAGCAGTCGTATCATTTTCAGCATCCGCTCGAAGCCGTATCCGTCCGCGCCCGCAAGGGGACGCTGCCGCAGACGGGCAGCTTCGTCACGCTGGAGCGGGGACAGGTGGCGCTGTCTGCGATTAAGATGGCGGAGGGTACCACGGCGAACCGTTGGATCGTGCGCCTGTATGAGACGGACGGCGAACGGACGAGCGTCACGCTTGCGTTCGGGCAGCCGGTGAGAAAAGCTTATTTTGTATCGATCGTCGAGCAGCCGAGCGATGGACCGGACATTGCCGTCCACGGCAGCAAAATTACATTCGATGTCGGCGCAGCCGCGATGGCGACCGTATGCGTTGAATTCGAGGGGAGATAAGGGCATGGCGAACCATTTATCATTTCAGGAAGACGGCACGTTCAAAATATTGCAATTCACCGACGTTCATATCGGCGATGGCACGGATGGAGCGGAGCAAGATCGGCAGTCCATCGTCTTGATGGAGCGGCTAATCGAGCAGGAGCAGCCCGATCTTATCGTGTACACGGGAGATCTGTGCTGGAGCCACGGCGTGGACGATCCGAGAAAAGGCCTGCGCCTAGCTATTTCACCCGCCGTGCGCTCCGGCCTTCCATGGGCTGCCGTGTTCGGCAATCATGACGCGGAAGGAAGCGTAACCCGCGAGCAGTTAATGGACGTGATGCGGGAGAGCGCCACATGCCTGGCCGAGCCGGGACCGGCCGAACTAAGCGGGGTCGGCAATTACGCGCTGCCTGTTCACGGTTCAACCGGGGGTAAGGAGGCGGCGATGCTGTATTTTCTCGATTCCGGCGGCGAAGCGCCGGAGCATATCGGCGGGTATGAATGGATTCACAGCGATCAGGTGGAATGGTACGCGCAGGTATCGAGAGAGACGACGAAGCGCAGCGGAGCGCCGCTGCCATCCTTGGCCTTCTTCCATATTCCGCTGCCGGAATATGACGAGGTGTGGCGCGCCGGGAATATCAGCGGCAATAAATTTGAACGGGTATGCGCGCCCAAATTAAACTCCGGCCTGTTCGCGAAAATGGTGGAGATGGGCGATGTGATGGCTGCATTTGTGGGACATGATCACGATAACGATTATGTCGGAGAACTTCATGGCATCTCGCTCTGCTTTGGCCGCACGACGGGCTATAACTGCTACGGCCGCTTGCAGCGGGGCGCGCGGGTCATTGAATTGACGGAAGGCAAGCGCGACTTCCGTACCTGGCTCCGGCTAGACGATGGCACGGTGCAGTCATGAAGTTCACTATAGGCAGCACAGAAGCGGCGCAAGTCATTATCTATCCTATTTTCCTGGAAACGGCGGCCGCGCCCTTTCAATCGCTTCCGCTCCATCATCATATGGGCGAGCGCGGGGCCGTCACCTGGTATTACGACAAGGAGGATGAGCAGCACCTGCTGCTCGCCGGGCTCGGAAGCCGGCAGTCGTTCGAACCGGAGCGTCTGCGCGAGGCTGCCGGGACTGCGGCGCGCGCCGCGGAACAGCACAAGCTGCGCACCGCCGCGGTATGCCTGGACGGGTGCGAGGGCATCGGCGGCATGCGGGAGGCAGTGGCCGCCTGGGTCGAAGGCTGGCTGCTGGGAACGTATGCCTTCGATAAGTATAAATCGCAGCAAGCGGTCCGCTATATGGAGACCGTCCGCTTCGATCTCGAGCCTCAGGCTGGCTGGGAGGAGGCGATTGCCCTTGGGGAGGCGCGCGCCGCGGGCATCGCGTTTGCGCGTGATATCGGCAATGAGCCGGCCAATCAGATGCGGCCGAAGACGCTCGCGGAGCGCGTGGCGGCACGGTTCGCCGCCAGCGGCGTGCAGGTGGCATGCTACGAAGGCGAGGAGCTGGCCGCGCGGCAGATGTGCGGGTTGATCGGCGTCGGTCAAGGAAGCCCCCATCCGCCCGTCCTGATCGAAATGCGCTATTGCACCGATCCGTCCAAGGAGCTTATTGCGCTGGTAGGGAAAGGAATAACCTTCGATACGGGCGGAATCAGCTTGAAGCGGGATCATGATATTAGCGATATGAGAATCGATATGGGCGGGGCGGCCGCCGTCATCGGCGCGATCGAGATTATCCGCCGCAGCGGAGTGCGGGCCAATGTGGCCGCGATCATCCCTGCCGCCGAAAATATGCCGGACGGCAACGCACTGCTGCCGGGAGACGTCTTGACGTATCCGAACGGCGTCTCGGTTCAGGTCGGCAATACCGATTCGGAAGGCCGGCTCGTGTTGGCCGACGCGTTGATACATGCGCATGCGATCGGAGCGAAGGAAGTGGTCGATATGGCGACGCTGACGTATTCCTGCCAGGGCGCGCTCGGCTCGAAGTATGCGGGGATCTGGGGAGACGAGCCGACCGTGTCGACGCTCCGGAGCCTGGGCCGGCTCACGGGGGAGAAGGTATGGGAGCTTCCCCTCGCGGAGGAATATGCGGGCTATTTGGCAAGCGATTATGCGGATATATGCAATATCAGTCGGGTTGGCGAGGCCGGAGCGATTACGGCGGCGTTGTTCCTGCGCCGCTTCGTGGATCCTTCCATGAGATGGGCGCATATTGATATGGCGGCGATGAAGGAGGCCGCGTCCACGGCCGGATATGTCGTTGCCGGCGCCACAGGCTACGGGGCCCGCTTGCTGGCCGAATTTGTGGCGGAGCGTTCGCGCTCGTCGTAAAGCTTGTTCACAGCAACGCACGTCATAGCACAAACACGTCACAGGGAAACACGTTCACAGCAAAGCTCGTTATACTAAAGCTCGTTCACGAGAAGGAGAGACAGGTGGGGAGAAGCGGTGATTAAAGCGATCTTGTTTGATTTTGACGGGCTCATCCTGGATACGGAAACAACCGAATTTATCGCTTTTCAAGAAATATGCAGACAGTATGATTATGAGATGCCCTTGGACGTATGGAGCCAATGGACGGGAGCGACCGATTCGGTGCAGCGCGCTTGTCGCCATCTGGAGCAGGCGATCGGTGCTCCGCTCGATCACGATGTTATTCGGTCCCGTCACGGGGAAGTCTTTCGCGGCATGATCGCTACGGCAGACTTATTGCCGGGCGTCGTCGAGAAGCTGGAGGAGGGCAAGCGGCGCGGGCTCCGGATCGGATTGGCGACCAGCGCCCATTATGATTGGGCCGTCGGCTATGTGAAGAAGTACGGGCTGCTGGATTATTTCGATTGTATTCGCACGAAGGAAGACGTGATCCGCTCCAAGCCGGATCCCCAAATCTATCGCGAGGCCCTGGCCGGGCTGAGCATCGAGCCGCAGGAGGCGATCACGTTCGAGGATTCGCTGTTCGGGCTGCAGGCCGCCAAAGCCGCGGGCGTCTATTGCGTTGTCGTGCCGAATGCGCTCACGCAAGCTTTTACGTTCGAGCAAGCCGATTTGCGGCTGCAGTCGCTCCTTGAGATGGATCTGGAGCAGATCATTGCCCGCGTGACTCGGCACTAAAAGGGAGGGGCATCCTTGACACGGAAATTTCCTATGGTTGGCGCGCATACCGGGGGAGGAGCGGCTCCGGACAATACGCTGGAGTCCTTCTGGGAAGGAGTGCAATCGGGCGCCGATATCGTCGAGATCGATCTGAGAGCGGCCGCGGACGGCACCGTCGTCCTGCTGCATGACGCTTCCCCGTTGCTAGGCCAGCATACGTATGAGCAGTTGAACCGGGCGGAGAATCGGATTCAATTAAGCCCTGTCTATGCGCATCGTTGTATCGTGAAGCTCGACGACATTCTCGACATCGCCAAGCAGCGCAGCATCAAGCTCAATCTGGATATCAAAAATGAGGAAACGGTGGCTCCGGCGATGGAATGCGTCCTCCGGCACGGCATGGAGAATCAGGTGTTCGTCACGGGGTGCAGCGCAGGGATTGCAGGAAAATATGACGGCATCCGCGTTGTATATAATACGCCGGATGAGTTAAGCGAAGCGGATATGGCCGATTACGGGGCTTTCGCACAGCGGGTATGCGACGAAGCGCTGCGATGCGGCGCCTACGGCTTGAACATGGATTACCGGACATGCCGCCGGGAGCTGGTTGAAGCGGCGCATGAGCGTCAATTGGCGGTCTGGGTGTATACGGTAAATGCGGCAGATGAATCGAAGCGATATATCGGCATGGGCGTCGATGCAATTACGACACGAGCGCCTCAGGCGCTGCTGGAATTGAAGCCGTCGGCCGGGCGATAACGGGACGGAATGGAACCTGTCCCGCCTATATGTGAACGGAAATGTTGATTTCTCGGCTTGCGCACGATATAATGAACGACATTAACCGCATATCAGAAGACGATGATCGGGAGAGTACCGAACGTGCAGCCGTCAGCAGAGAGCCGGAACAGGTGGAAGCCGGCACGGCAGCGTCAGGGAAGCGGACCCGGGAGTTGAAGGCCTGAACCGAAGCCGCCGCGCAATGTAGCGGAGAGGCGGGAAGTAGGGCATTCCGGCGCAGCCGTTATTCGGGAATAAGGGGAACCAGGCATCAGCATGCCCGGTTCAATGAGAGTGGTACCACGGATCCAATGCCTCCGTCTCTTTGCAGACGGGGGCTTTTTCTATTTTCATGAACATGTAATGGAGGTTGTTGTCATGTTAAAACACGATGCAGCCGAGCTGCTGCAACCATTCGTGCAGTTGCCGATGGAGGAGCTGCTGCGCAGTCTGGAGCTGCCGCCGAAGCCGGAGCTGGGCGACTATGCGTATCCTTGCTTCCCGCTGGCGAAGCAGCGGAGACAGGCCCCGCATCAGATTGCGGCCGAGATCGCGGCGCAGGTGAATGAGCAGGGCCGGGACGGCGTCCGCGCCGAAGCGGCTGGCGGATATGTCAATCTGTTCTTCGAGCCGGCCGTGCAGGGGCCGAGACTGCTCGAGCGCATGCTCCAGCCCGATTATGGACGCTTGCAGACGGGTGCCGGCAAGCGGGTCGTCATTGACATGTCGTCTCCGAATATCGCGAAGCCGTTCGGCATCGGGCATTTGCGCTCTACGGTCATCGGCAATGCGCTGGCCAATCTGTATAAGCAGGCCGGGTATGAGGTGGAGAAGGTGAATCATCTCGGCGATTGGGGCACTCAATTCGGCAAGCTGATCGCGGCTTACAAGCATTGGGGCGATGAAGAGGCGCTGCGCCGCCAGCCGATAGAAGAGAGTCTGAAGCTGTATGTGAAGTTCCATGAGGAAGCGGAGCGGCAGCCGGAGCTGGAGGACGAGGCGCGCGAATGGTTCCGCAAGCTGGAGCAGGGGGATGCGGAGACGCTGGCGTTATGGTCGTATTTCGTCGATGTGAGCATGGAGGAATTCAACCGGGTGTATGGGCGGCTGGGCGTTGAGTTCGATCATGTGCTCGGCGAGAGCTTTTACAATGACAAGATGGGGGCGGTTGTGGAGCGACTGACGGAACTTGGGCTGCTGGAGGAGAGCGACGGCGCTATGGTCGTCCGTCTTGATGAGGAAGGCATGCCGCCTTGTCTTATTCTGAAATCGAACGGCACGACGATCTATCCGACACGCGATCTGGCCACGGCGATCTACCGGAAGGAAGCGATGGGCGCCGACAAGCTGCTGTATGTGGTCGGCGCGGAGCAGCAGCTTCATTTCCGCCAAGTGTACGCGGTGCTGCGTAAGATGGGGTATGCCTGGGCGGAGGATTGCGAGCATGTCGCCTTCGGCTTAATGACCTTCAACGGCAAGAAGATGTCGACGCGAAGAGGCAAGGTCGTCTTTCTGGATGAAGTGCTGAATGAGGCGGTCGGCAAGGCGCTGGCGATTGTCGAGGAGAAGAACCCGCAGTCTCCGGACAAGGAAAGCATCGCGGAGGCGATCGGGGTCGGAGCGATCGTGTTCGGCGATGTGAAGAACAGCCGAATGCTGAGTGTGGACTTCCAGCTCGACGAGGCGCTGCGCTTCGAAGGGGAGACGGCCCCATATATGCAGTACACGTACGCCCGCACGCTGCGACTGCTGGAGAAGGGGCAGGAGATGAACGAGACGGGAGTGCCGGCAGCTGCCGCCGCGCCGCTTCCGGGCCTGCATCTCTCCGGCCCGGAAGCATGGGCTTGCGTGAAGACGCTGTCCCAGTTCGAGGAGACGGTCGCCGCCGCCGTTCAACACAACGAGCCTTCGCTGTTCGTGCGCATGCTCCTGGAAGTGGCGAAGCAGTTCAACCGCTTCTATCACCATGAGCCGATTCTGGTGGATGATCCGGAAGCGAGAAGAGCGAAGCTGGCGCTGACCGCCGCTGTCTCCAGCGTCCTCCGTCAAGGGCTGCACATTATTGGAATTCAGACGCCTGCACGAATATAGCGTTCGGGACGCTGCAGATTACGGGCCGCTTCCTCACCGAGGAGCGGCCCGATACATGCGGGGAATCGGCATTAGTAGGCGCGATTCGTATAGGAGCCTGCCGCGTAGGACGGCTGAACATAGCTAAGGTTGCTGACGCTTTGCATCGATTGCTCCATTTGCTGGCAGAGCTGGGTCACTTGCTGCATTTGCTGCATTGCCGTCTGATGGCCTTGCAGCGCCGTCTGGATAACTTGAACCGCTTGGCGCTCGCGCTGAGCCAGCTCTTCCAGGCGGGAAGCGTTTTGCTGCTCCTGCTGCATCAGCTGCTGGTACATTTGCGATGCTTGCTGTGTTTGGCGCATCATTTGGGCAATGATTTGCTCGCACTGATTGATTTGCGATGAGATGGATGCATTGTACATCGTGTTGGCCTCCTAAAGTGTTGTTGATAGTTGCATACTTGGTTAGTGTTACGCATGCATGAGAAATTATGCATAAATCGATTTTTTTATCGTTTCAAATTGTTACATGCTGATGAAAACGCTTTTATAGATTTTGGGCAGAGCACCCCCTATAATAGCTTCAAGCTGATTTAGTCATCATGATTTCATAACAATGCATATGGATGGAGGTATGGCAATCATGACCGACACACTGCGTTGGGGCGTACTCGGGTGCGCCAGTATTGCGATGCGCGCCGTCATCCCCGGCATCCAAGCTTCCGAGACGGGGGAAGTGGCGGCGATCGCAAGCCGCGATCTGCTCAAAGCGGAGGAGACGGCCCGGAAGCTCCACATTCCGCAGGCGTACGGCAGTTACGAGGAACTGCTGGCCAATCCGGATATCGACGCTATCTATATACCGCTTCCGAATCATCTTCATATGGAGTGGACGATTCGGGCGGCGGAGGCGGGCAAGCATGTGCTATGCGAGAAGCCGATTGCGTTGACGGCCGACGAAGCGAAGCGGATGGCCACAGCTTGCCGCGAGGCAAATGTGGTGCTGGCGGAAGCGTTCATGTACCGCCATCATCCCCGCTATGCCCGCATCCGCGGCATTATCGCGGCGGGGGAGATAGGCGAGGTGCGAGGCATTCACGGCGCGTTCACCTTCAATAATGCAGGCGATGCCGGTAATGTGCGGTACAAGAAGGAATGGGGCGGCGGATCGATCTATGATGTCGGCTGTTATCCGATCAGCGCCGCCCGGTATATGCTCGGCACGGAACCGGTCGCTGCTACGGTGCAGGCGTTCTTCTCCCCGGAGCACGGGGATGTGGATATGATGGCCTCCGGGCTGCTGGAGTTCCCGAACGGGGTGGGACTGACGTTCGATTGCGCCATGTGGGCAGCCTCCCGCAATACGCTGGAGATTCTCGGATCCGACGGGCGGATTGTGCTGCCCTCGGCCTTCGTCGGCAATCCTGCGTTCACCGTATACGGCATGAACGGAACGCGGGAGGAAACGCCTCCGGAGCTGAATACATATGCGCTCCAGGCCGACAATCTGGCGCGAGCCGTCTGGGGCGAGGAGAAGCAGCTGTTCGAGCCGGAGGATGCCGTGCTCAATATGAAGGCGATCGACGCCTGCCTGGCCTCCGCCCGGGAGCGGCGGCGAGTCGCCATTCATGACATGTGACCGACAGGGAGGAGCATACCGAATGAAGATGCTGGACATTCATGGGCTGGATCAGCCTATATCCCGCTTAATTATGGGATCGGACTTTTTTACGCCGGAGACATATGAGCATGTGGCCCAGGTTCTCGATGACTTCACGGGGCTGGGCGGCAATACGATCGACACGGCCTATATTTATTGCGGAGGCAAGAGCGAGCGGGCGATCGGCATATGGCTGGAAGAAAGGCGGAATCGGAAGGACATCCGGATTTGGACGAAGGGGGCCCATCCGAACCAGGAGGGCAAGCAGGTGAACCGGCAGGCGATTCGCGACCAGCTGGATGAGAGCCTGGAACGGCTGCGGACCGATTATGTCGATCTGTATGCGCTGCATCGCGATGACCCGGACGTGGAGGTGGCCGTCATTCTCGACATCTTGAATGAGCTGGTGGAGGAAGGCAAGATACAGGCTTTGGGGGGCTCGAATTGGACCTGGCAGCGGCTGCAGGAGGCGAACCGGTATGCGGAATCCAATGGGCTGCGCGGATTCTCGTTCAGCAGCCCGAACTTGAGCCTGGCGAAGGCGAAGGAACCGTATTGGCCGGACTGCATCAGCGCAGATGCGGAGACCATCGGCTGGCACCGCCAGACGGGGCTGGCGCTGCTGTCCTGGTCCTCCCAGGCACGCGGCTTTTTCACAGGCCGCTACAAGAGAGAGGAGTGCTTGGATCCGGATCTGGTGCGCGTCTTCTATAATGACGCGAACTGGGAACGTTACGATCGGGCCAGCAAGCTCGCCGCGAGCAAAGGAGTCGAGACGATTCAGATTGCCCTGGCCTACGTCCTGCATCAGCCGTTCCCGACGGGAGCCATTATCGGCGCCCGCAACCGCAAGGAGCTGGAGTCCTGCTTTGGGGCCGCACGGCTGTCGCTAACCGAACAGGAAATCGCATGGCTTGATTTACAGCCGGCCTAAATTCACGCTTCCACGAATCACCCGCTGTCCCGTCAGGGAGGGCGGGTGATTTGGCGTCTAGAGGCGGCATTAGGGAAGCGTCCTACAAATCCCGGCGCCGCTGGAGCTACTTGACTAGATGCCAGAGCGCGGAGACGGCGAGCATGATGCGGACGGCCATTCCGGAGAAGATGACTTGCGTAAAGCCTTGACAAGGATTCGCGAATGTGAAAGAATCTAACTAACGTTAGTTAGGTAAAAGAATGGGGGAATGACGCATGACGGCCAATCGTATTTTGGAAGCAGCCTTGGAGCACTTCGCCGCGAGCGGATACGAAGGAGCTGCTCTGTCCGATATCGCCCGCCAGGTCGGGATTCGAACGCCATCGATCTACGCGCATTTCAAGAACAAGGATGATCTGTTCCTGAGTGTCATCGACAAGGCCGTAGCGGATCATTTGGAACGGCTCGCCGCTTATTTCGCTCAGCAGGGGGAGCAGAAGGCCATTCAGGATCAACTGTATGGACTGATTATCGATTACGAGGACCGGTATCAGAGCGACAGCAATGTGAAGTTCCTGCTGCGCATGATGTTCTTCCCGCCGCCGCCTCTGCTGGAGCCAGTCATGGAGCGGGTGAATGGCTATCTGGACGAGATGGAACGAATGCTGGCCGGAGTGTGCGAACAGGGAATGGCGAACGGGCAGCTGGCCAAGCTTGAGTTGAACACCGTCACTGCCGCCTTCATGTGCTTGCTGGACGGGGTGCTGGTGGAGATGCTGCTGGGCGGCCCGGTGCGCTTCAAGAAGAGGCTGAATGCGTCGTGGACGATGTTCCGCCGCAGCATCGCCCCGTAATCGGGTGGGGATAGATAAGCCATACTACGTAGAGAGCCGGGCAACAGGAGAGGTGAGACTATGAATATTCATTGGGTCAAAGTATTTATCGCTGCATTTTTTGAAGTGTTTTGGGTCATTGGCTTGAAGCATGCCAGCAATGTATGGGAATGGATAGGCACGATTATCGCTATCATCATCAGCTTCTACGTCATGATCATGGCGGGGAAGAAGCTGCCGGTCGGCACCGTATATGCGGTGTTCGTCGGTCTGGGTACCGCCGGAACGGTATTCTCCGACATCGTCTTCTTCGGCGAACCGTTCAGCGTCCCGAAGGTTCTCCTTATTCTCTTGCTCCTGGGCGGAGTCATCGGCCTGAAAATGGTTACGAAGGAGAAGGGCAAGGAAGGAGCTGACGCATAAATGGCATGGATCTCGCTGCTGCTGGCAGGGATATGCGAAATGGTTGGGGTCACGATGATTAACAAATTCCATGTGGAAAAAACATGGCAATCCGTAGTGTATATGATGATCGCATTCGGAGCGAGCTTCGCCTTTTTGGCTTATGCGATGGAGACGCTGCCGATGGGGACTGCTTATGCCATCTGGACCGGTATCGGCGCATCGGGCGGCGCAATTGTGGGCATGTTGGCTTACGGCGAATCGAAGGACTGGAAGCGGTTAGTCTTTATTTGCATGGTCCTGGGAGCCGCCATCGGATTGAAGCTTGTATCGTGATGTGTAATATGATGTTGTTGATTTAGCGCTAGCATGCGTTGTGGGAATCCCGGTCGAATATGGCCGGGATTTTTTTGTTGGAACGAGGGCGGTTGTTCCATGTCTTTTGTCAACTCTCCCTATGACTCAGAAGCATGAATTACATCATTTTAGTCGGGCAAGGTCTGACAGGGAAGCATCGTACATTTTTAGTTTGTCGATTGAGTGGGGGGATGTTTTGGCTCCCTTATGTCCATTCTCCCCTTGACTCAGCAACATGCATAATAAGCGGAGATCAAGACTCAATTAGACGGTGCAATGTTTTTTCCATTAAGCAGCATACTTAGCCTTCCATGCATGACGGCAACCAACTGCGTTACCTTGTAGGATCAGGATAGTTTGCTGATGAAAGGGGATAGCGGTGCAATGGGCTAGCTGATGGAATGGGATAGCGAAGCAAAGGGCTCGCTGATGGAGTGGGATAGCGAAGCAAAGGGCTTGCTGATGGAATGGGATAGTGAGCAAAGGGCTTGCTGATGGAATGGGATAGCGAAGCAAGAGGCCAACTGATGGAGTGGGATAGCGAAGCAAAGGGCTTGCTGATGGAGTGGGAAAGTGAAGCAAAGGGCTAGCTGATGGAATGGGATAGTGAAGCAAAGGGCTTGCTGATGGAGTGGGATAGTGAAGAAAAGGGCTTGCTGATGGAACGGGATTGCGATGCAATGGCTTCCCTGATAGAAAGGAATAGCGGCAAAAAGGGGAGGGAACGAGAACATACCATGAACATATTGTGAACATATTGAGAAAGTAACGAGTAACGAGAAGAAAAATTTGGTCGTGAGCAAACTTTTTCCTTGTCTTATGAATCTATTAAGTAGGTACATAAATGAGGAGGAAATCATACTATGGCATCCTATCAAAAAATGAGTGCCGTGCTGGCCGTATTATGCATGCTGGTCATGGTATCGCCGGCGGGCCAATATGCCGACCTGGTTACGCCTGCCGCGGCAGAGCAGAGGGACGGGGATGTTCAGATAAAGCTGGAGCAATTGGACAAGGAGATCTTGAGAAAGCTGGACAGCGTCTATCAGGAATTGTCAGGTTCTCCGAATACGAGAATGTCGTGGGAGAGTGTTAGCGAAGGGCCAAATGGACTGTACTTGCTAACGGATAAGGAAGGCAATCAGGCACAGGTGAAGCAGGAGACCGGGGAAGTATCCATGGCGGTCCTGTATTTGAAGGCGGAGCAAGTCGGCGAGGCATTAAGGTCGGCCGCTGCCAAGGCTGTGAAGGAGATCGAGCCGGCATGGAACGGCGCATTCGCTCAAGTGCAGCGTACCTATCACAAAGACCGCGAAGTATTCACCACCTTGAGCGGGGATTCCTTATCGGTAACTCTTGATGGCGGCAATGTATCAGGGATTAACTTCACTTGCACATACGCGAATATGCCTCAGGCGGTGAAAGAGGGAGCAGAGCGTCTGCTGCAAGTACTGGGTAACAAGTCCTTTTCTATACAGAAAGCGGTGATGTACTCTTCGCAAAATAAGCTGGAGTGGAGACTCGAGGCAAAGAATAATAGCAACAAAAAAAGTATTCTTATCCTGCTCAATGCCGTAACCGGCGAAGTGGACGGATATCATCAGTTCTAAAGTCCGTCGAATGCGCTGGCTGCCCCGTACTAACCGGACAAGGGGAACCGGCACACGAGGTCACGTTCAGGAAAAAAGGATGGCAACGGCTTCATCAATTCAATGAAAAAGAAGAATTCTATTAGCTCCGTATGGATACATAAGAAAAACAGGGTACGCATGCATTTGCTTTCCGGCAGGTGCGTGCTTTTTTATGAGAAAAAATTGAATAAATAAAAAACTATTCCAGTACCGCTCGTGTCTAAGAAATGAAATCACAGCATTACTGGAGGGGTTCAACATGAACACGTACAAAAAAATTATTGCGGCTCTAGCCGTATCCGGCATGATGCTTACCGCACTCGGACCTGTAGGGGCAATGGCAGGGGCCACCGCGTCTGCCGGCTGAGTTGCCCTTTCAGGAGTTGAGTGCTACGATGCAGAAACAGGCAATGGATGCGCTGCGAAATATCGACCCGGCCAAAACGTTCACGTTGGGCAAGGTGCAGCGCAGCGTATCGTTTTTCGGGACCGAGGATGATGGCATTATCTATACTTATGTCAACGGCGAGGATGCCAATGTCCAGTTTGCCAACGATAAGCAGACGTATGCCAGCGTCGATTATGACCCGGGGGCCGTCGATGTGAACCTGCGTCAGGCCGCTGCACGCGCAGTCAAGGATTTCTGCGGACGAGCGTTCCAGGCGAAGCAAATATCGCATACGCAAGGAGAAGGCCGGGATGTTTGGAGATTCGAGAGCGAAGCCACAAGCAAAGGCTCGATATCGGTAACGTTCGGTGGGTTTCCTTCTATTGAAGTCGAGCTGAATAAGAGCAAACAGGTGACGATGTTCCGCATCACGCCAGCCAAAGGCAGCAAGATGGACTAGCGCCAAAGCCGCCGTTCATCATGATATGATGCGAACCGATTACAATTTTTTCGCTTCAAAACTATTTGTGGCCTCCGCGCATCTAAGTGATGACCTGAAGGAGGAGGAATTATGGATCAGAAGATGCTGATTATCCGTGCGCAGCAAGGCGATACGAACAGCTTCGCGCTCGCGGTGCAGCAAATTCAAGACCGATCATTTCGCATCGCATACAGTTATTTGCATGATGAGGGCGCCAGTATGGACGCGGTGTGCGATGCCGTAGAGAAGGCGCTTATTAATATCAAAAAATTGAGAGACCCGGATAAATTCAATACATGGTTCACCCGAATCGTGATCAATCAATGCAAAATACATCTGCGGAAAACGAAGTCACTCATCTATACCGAGGATGAAGAGATGATGGGCTTCGCGGCGAGTCCGCTCACGGATGAAATGCTGGATCTGCATGCGATGTTGGACAAGCAGCCGCCATTGATTCGCATGCTTATCCAGATGAAATACGTGCAAGGATATACGCTGGAAGAAATCGCAGAGATGACAGATATGCCGCTCGGCACCGTAAAGACGAAAATCTACAATACGATCAAGTTATTCAAGCAGCAAATGGTTCCTGAAATAAAGGAGGCAGGATGTTAATGGAGTACAGGGACGAGGTGATTGAAAAGATGTTGGAAAACTTGACGGAAGTTCCTGTACCTGCTGAATTGTCACGACGCATTACGGAGCGCATCGACAAGACGGTGCGCCGCCGGGCAAGAACGAAGGTAATGCGCCGCAGTATAGGAGCGGTCGCTGCCGGCGTCCTGCTGTTCTCCGGCTCCATCATGCTATTGCCGTCCTTCGCCGCTTATGCGAAGCAGATTCCGGGGTTGGAGGCGGCCGTGCGATGGCTGGAAGGCGCCGGTGACTTTATCGGCATTCGCAATGCCAAGGAGCATGGATATATTCCGGCTCCGTCCTACCGCACGATGTGGGGGGAGCGCGAGGTGAGCGTCGACAACTTGTACTTGGAAGACGATCGGCTGTTCGTCACGATCACGATCAAGGGAGCGGACATTGCGGAAGCGAAGCGCAGCGGCCGGTTGGGGAACCAGTTGGAGGACTATGTAGCGACACTGCCGGACCTGGACAAAGAGCATTTCTGGGACGACAGCACCAGTACGACGACGTATCCGGTCGATAAGACGGAAGAGATGAGCAAGCGGGGACAGCAGTCGGATGATGTAGTCACGTGGACGTATGACAAGCCGCTCTCCCCGGAGTTCGTGCAACAGTTAAAGCAGAGCAGCCAACAATTGACCGTTCGGCTGACAAAGGTACGGCGGAACGAAGAGTACAAGGTCATCGATTCCGAATCGGAGGACATTCAGGTTCCGTTAGGCATCGAAAATATAAAGCCGACCCGCGTCGTTAATCTGGAGCAAGCGGGAACGGTTGACGGTCCGACAGTTCAGCAATTCCTTCTCAAGGATATGACGATCTCGCCGACACGAATGATACTGGATGTGAGAACCCGGATTGCGGGCGGCGGCAAGGCGAACCTGCATCCAGGCGAAGACTGGGACAACGTGGTCAGGGAGAATCTGATTCTGCGGGACGAGACGGGCAAAGTATACCCGATTCGTCAATCCGGCAATCTGCGGGAGATGGTGAACGGCGTCAGCCGCAGCAGATGGGAGTTCGTACCTTCCGTCTACTTCGAGAACAAGCCGAAGCAGATGACGCTTGAATTGCAAAGATTCTATGTCACCGACGCCAAGGCAACAAGCGCGTTCCGCGTCCGTCCGGATGAGAAGTTCCCTAAGAAGGTTCAATATGAAGGCAAGGATATTACGATATTGGGCGCCGAATATGACGGCAAAGGGGTGCTTCATCTGAAGGTGCAGCCGGACGAGGCGGGGAACAATCCTTGGCGCAGCGCTTTCCTAACTTACGAGCCTTATTATTTGAAGCTTCAGGACACAGACCTCAATGAAACCTGGAAGCAGAACGGGTTGAACCTGAACACGCCGGATGCGAGCGCGATTCCGCTGACGGGATCCCAATTGGCGGACCAATACGAAGACGTGCCTGGCAGGACGTTCAGCCCGGAATTGGGTATCATTTTCGACAATGTGAACAGATGGGAGCAAAGTCCGGAGAAGCCGAAGGAGTACGATATTGCCATCATGGCGCCGGAGCTGGACGAGTATGAAATCTCGATTCGACGGTATAACGCTCCGGTGGAGATGAATCAGAAGATTGAGTTCACCATCCCTCCGCTCGCGGAAGAGCATGAACGGGTAGGGAGCTTGACGGAACCGAAATATAGCAAGACGGTGAACGACTTGGATGGTTCGATATGGGAACGGGCGAAGCAGTCTATCCGGGAAGCGGCCGGACGCGACATCGAGTTGTATGGAGTCGAGGAATATAAGGGAACCGCCTTTCATGACGTTATCGTATACAGCAAAGACCACAAGAGCCGCGTCGCGCTTGATGTGGCCAACGGAACATCAGATATAAGCCTGTTGATGTCTTATGCCGAGCTTCCTGCTGACATCAAGCGCATCGTGGAGTCGGACACGGGATTGAGCGGTCAACAGCTTGCCGATCTCGTCACAGAGGTTGCGCGTGAGCGGGGAAGGCATGAGCGAGAGGTTCATACCTCGATAACAGGTCCGGATTTCAGAGTCGAGATGGTTGGCAGCCGCATTACGAGCATGGGGTATGAGATTCCGATAGATCAAGCGGATCCGAAGGCGCTTGAAGCGGCGAAGGAAGCGGCGCTGGTCACGTTAGGCAAGCCTGTGCCGATCGTTCAGGCGAGCCGATCCTATGCTGCGGATATGCGCGACGGCAGTTCAAGCGATGTGTACCGACTCAAGGATGAGCAGCAGGACTTCCTTGTCGAGATCGGTTATACGTCCGGACGGATTCTCTCTGTATATGCATCCGGGCTATTAGAGACGGGGACGAACGAGACCGAGGACATGTTCAGCCAATTTAGCGACAAGCAAGTATTCGATGCCGCCGCGCCGGATGTGAAGAAGCTGTTCGGCATCGATTTGGCCGGTTATAAGGTACAGCGGACCACGGGGACGAACTATTATACGTTCACGAAGGAAGGCAGCCCGGCCATCGAAGGAGAAATGAACCGCCATTTCAAGTTCTATCGCTTCGATATAACACGCAACAACGGAACGATACAATAAAGATAAGAAAAGGTTAGAATGGCTGGCCTGTAAGCAAGTTGCTTATAGGTCAGCTTTTTCGCTGCATACACCTATTTCGGGATCTCACCGCGTACATAATATAGAAGAAGTACGGATTTCAGCATCGGAAGGTTGAAGGAGTCGAACGCCTGCAGCAAGGTGCAATGGCGACAGGAGGGATGCTTGATGATTGGCTTTTTGATCTGGGTGCTGAGCTGGGTGTGCTTGTTCTGGATATGGGGAGAAGCGACGGAACGCAAGGGGAAGCAGGTCGGCTGCCTGTGGGCGATCGTCATCTTTTTGCTGGGTCCGATCGGCATCATTGTATATCTTATTCTTCGCAATCTTGACTAGCAGACGGACGATGTGAATGAGCACATCGGGAAGAGCTGTCTCCTGCCAATCGATGAGGCGCCGGGGATGGTTCTTTTTATTTGTTCGCGATGGGCTCCGGTAATGTTCTGCTGAAAAAAGGCCGATTCGCGCTTGACGGAGCGGTGGGAGAGTGATATGCTTTGTTTCGATTAATCGTAATAATTACTAATAATACGGAATAGTATAGGACAAGCTCTCCATTCGGCCTTCGTCGTCCCGGAGAGAAGCGGGAAAAGAGGAGGTAACTATTGATGAACGTCCTGTTCCGTTATGGCACATACGCGGTGACTGTTGTCTGCGCTGCGGTGCTGTATCTTGTGTTCACGAATCAGCGCCTGGCTGATGTATCTGTTCCGGTCGACCCGGATGTCCTGCGCAGCGTGACGACGATCGGCATCAGTCTGGTCATCGAGGCGCTGCCTTTCCTCATGCTTGGCGTCGCGGTTTCGGCCATTTTGCATGAATTTGTGCCGGAAGGGTTCATTCCGCGCTGGATTCCGCGCCATCCGCTGGCCGGAGTCGTGGCAGCCTCTCTAATCGGAGTGCTCCTGCCTCTGTGCGAATGCGGGATGGTGCCTGTCGTACGGCGGCTCATTCAGAAAGGAATGCCCGTCTACGTCGGGGTAACGTACATACTGGCTTCGCCGATCATCAACCCGATCGTGTTCGCCTCGACGTCGATGGCTTTCCGCAGCCAGCCTGAGATGGCTTATTACCGGATGGGGCTGGCGTTCGCCATCACGGTCATCATTGGTCTCGTGCTGTACGTGACCGTGAAGCGCAATCCGCTCAAGGAAGCGCCGGGAGACCATGCGGGAGGCTGGCGGCACGGGGATCATGAACCGCATCATGCCGGACATCAGTATCCGGCGAAGGCCTCGCTGCGAACCAAGCTGCAAGCGAGTGTCTACCATATGGGGGACGAGTTCCTGGATATGGGCAAATATTTGTTGATGGGCGCGTTCATTACAGCATTCATTCAGAGCGGCATCGGGCGGGATTGGCTGGCATCTGCCGTGCCGGAGGGAGTCGGCTCCCATCTGTTCATGATGGGCTTCGCGTATCTTATCTCGCTCTGCTCGACATCGGATGCGTTCATCGCCGCTTCGTTCAGTTCCATGTTGGCTGCGGGACCGCTGCTGACCTTCCTTGTCTTCGGACCGATGCTGGATCTGAAGACATCGCTGATGCTGGCCGGCGTATTCCGCATCCGGTTCGTCGCCGGACTCAGCCTCCTGATCGCGGTCACGGTGTTGGCCTGCTCGCTTCTATGGCAGGCTCTGTTCATGTAATATCCCGCCGGCTTCATCATGCCCAGCCGGATCCTATATTTCATCGCGATTAGGAGTGATTTCGCATGTCCATACAGAAGCGCCCATGGCGGCAGGCGCTGGTCTATTTGCTGCAGTCGGTTACGATGTTCGCCTGGTCCTTATTCATCTTGTCTCTGTTCTGGCAGGAGAAGGTGCAGTATTATATCGCCCCTCGCATGGAGATCTGGGTGCAGTGGGGAACCGCCGCCCTCTATGTGTTGGCCGCCTTCCAGCTCTACCGGGCATTGATTTTGTTTTTCTCGCCGGAGGACGGAGACGGGCATGCGGACTGCGGCTGTGCTCATCACCCGGGCGGGTTCCGCATCGGAAGGCAGGCGGGATGGTGCCTCGTATTTGTGCTCCCGTTGGCGGCGGCTGTGCTGCTCCCGGTCTCCTCGCTTGGCAGTGCGATGGCGGAGAAGAAGGGCGTGCAATATTCCATCGCCCAGGAGCGGACGGGCGGCCCGGAGCGGGATCCGATGCCGGGCACGGAGGGGCGGTCCTCTGGGACGCGGGCGGACGGAACGTCAGCATCAGAGCTTCCGCTCGTGATGGTGGATTCGCCCGGCGCGCTGCGGCAGGAAGCAGGGGAACCGGAGGCTACGGATGAGGCAGCGGAGCAGGAGGAAGAGAAGCTGTGGGATGGCCGATTCCCTTATGACCGTTACACGCTGATCTATGCGAAGCATGCGGCCAAGCTTGTCCAAGAGAAGGAGATCGAGATCCCGGAGAAGCTGTTCATCGAGACGATTACGACGCTCGATCTATATAAGGAACAGTTCCAAGGCAAGACGGTTACGCTGCGGGGCTTCGTGCACCGGGGCGAGGGGATGGGGCGGAACCGGTTCGCCGTCGTGCGCTTCGCGCTGGAATGCTGCGCGGCCGATGCGTTCCCGTACGGCATCATGACCGAAGTGCCCGATGCGGCACGGTTCGCCGATGACAGCTGGATTGAAGTGACCGGCACCTTGTCGAAGCTGAAGCTGGATGAGGATACGGAAGTGATGAAGCTGGAAGCGGACAACGCGGGCATTCGGCTCATCGAAGCGCCGCAGGATCCTTATGTGTATATGAATCCGGATTTTTATTTCGACAAAAAATAAAGCGGAGGCCGGCGGGGGACAGGCTGGGCTTCCGCATTGACGCAGCGAAGGAATGGTGGTAATATACCCATAGGGGTATATAGGAACAACAAAGGAGGGGTAGCGATGTTCGGATGGCTTTTCAAGTCCCGGGCGAACAAGTCTTCTTCGATTACGGCGCAGCAGCTGGAAGCGCTGCTGCCGCTGCAGGATGCGGTCATCGTGGATGTGCGCGAGCCTTCGGAGTATGCCCAAGGCCATATTCCGTCCGCGCTGAACCGGCCTCTGTCCCGGCTGGCGGCCAAGGTGAGCGGCATTCCGCAGGGGAAGAAGCTGTACGTCATCTGCCAGAGCGGGGTGCGAAGCGCTCGAGCCGCAGGACTGCTGCGGCGGCATGGTTATGCGGATGTCGTCAATGTGCGCGGCGGCATGAGCCGATGGACGGGACCGCGGAAATAATCTCTTTTTTTACATTATTGTATACCCTGAGGGGTATTAAGGGAGTGGATGGACAATGAAACAGCGCAAAATTGTGATTGTCGGCGGAGTTGCGGGCGGCGCGACGGCGGCTGCCCGGCTGCGTCGTCTGGACGAGCACGCGGAGATCATTATGTTCGAGCGGGGGGAGCATATTTCGTACGCGAACTGCGGGCTTCCCTATTATATTGGAGGCGTGATTCCGAAGCGGCAGTCTCTGCTTGTGCAGACCGTGCAGGGCATGTCGAAGCGGTTCCGGCTCGATATTCGGACAGAGCAGGAAGTGACAGCTATCGATCGGGAGCGCCATATTGTCTCCGTTCGGAATGGCAAGACGGGGGAGCTGTACGAGGAGTCGTATGACACGTTGATTCTGTCTCCGGGGGCGAAGCCTATCGTGCCGCCGATCGAAGGGTTGAACGAGGCGAAGCAGATGTTCACGCTGCGAAGCATCCCCGACACGGACCGCATTAAGCGGCATGTCGACGAGACGTCGCCACAGCGGGCCGTCATTGTCGGCGGCGGCTTCATCGGCCTGGAGATGGCGGACAATCTGGCCCATCGCGGCATCGCGGTGACCGTCGTGGAAATGGCCGATCAAGTCATGGCTCCGCTCGACCCGGAAATGGCGGCGATCGTGCATCACCATCTGCAAGAAAAAGGAATTGAGCTTATATTGGGAGACGGGGTCAGCGCGTTCCAGGACGAGGGGCGTTCCATCGTTCTGTCCAGCGGGCGTGTGCTGCCGACAGATATGACCATTCTGTCCATCGGTGTCCGGCCAGAGAATGAGCTTGCCCGTTCGGCGGGGCTGGCGCTCGGCGAGAGAGGCGGCATTCTCGTCGATGAATATTTGCGCACGGAGGATCCCGATATTTGGGCCATCGGCGACGCCATTGAAGTGAAGGATTACATTCACGGCACGCCGGCCATGGTGCCGCTCGCCTGGCCGGCGAACCGTCAGGGCAGACTGGTCGCGGACAACATCTACGGGAAGGGCCAGCCATACCGGGGCACGCTCGGGACAGCGGTGGCGAAGGTGTTCGATCTGACGGTTGCGGTGACGGGCAGCAATGCGAAGACGCTCCAGAAGCTGGGCGTCCCGTACGAATCCGTCCATATTCATCCCGCTTCTCATGCCGGGTACTACCCTGGCGGGTCGCCTATCTCGCTCAAGCTGATCTTCCATCCGGAGACCGGCGCCATTTACGGAGTTCAGGGCGTCGGCAAGCAGGGCGTGGACAAGCGGATCGACGTAGTGGCCACCGCCATCAAGGGCAATCTGACCGTGCATGATCTGCCCGATCTTGAATTGGCCTATGCGCCTCCCTATTCGTCGGCGAAGGATCCGGTCAATATGCTCGGATATGTCGCCTCCCATGTCGTCGACGGCGAAGTCAAGGTTGTCCACTACGACCAGATCGACCGGATGGTGCGTGAAGGCGCCTGCCTCATTGACGTGCGCGAATCCGCCGAGCGGGACGCGGGCTATATCGAAGGCTCGATCCATATTCCGCTTGGCGATCTGCGCAGCCGGCTGGACGAGCTGCCACGGGATCGGCCGATTGTCGTCAGCTGCCAGGTCGGTCTGCGCGGCTATCTGGCGACCCGCATCCTGGACCAGCACGGCTTCGACAGCATGAATCTGAGCGGAGGGTATAAGACCTACGCCGCTTACTACGGCAGCCGCAATCCGGCAACCGCCTGCGCGAAGTAAGCGGCGAGGCCCGATCTTCATACAATCGCAGTTATAGGACAGGGACGTGATGGGCTGATCACGTCCCTGCTGGCGTTGGGGGAAAAACCGGGACGAACACGTCAATCTGTGGTAGGATGTGGAAAAGGGGAGATGGAGGAACGCATACGATGAAAGCGGAGCTGTTATATGACGCCAGAGCGGCGCTCGGAGAAGGGCCGGTATGGGATGAGCGCACGCAGCGCCTGTACTGGGTTGATATTACGGGAAGGGCGATCCACTATGCGGAACCTGAATCCGGGAAGCGGGAGACGCTCGCCATGCCCAGCTATGCCGGTGCCGTCGCCTTGACGGAATCGGGACATCGCCTGCTGTGCGTGCTGCAGGACGGCTTCTATTTCGTTCACCCAGATACGAAGGAAGTCGACCGCATCGGCGACCCGGTTCTTCATTCGGGACAGATGCGGTTCAATGACGCGAAATGTGATCCGGCAGGCCGTCTGCTGGCGGGAACGCTAAGCCTGATCGAAGGAAAGCTGAGCCTGTCCAAGGGAGAAGGGGAAGCTTCCCTGTACCGGTTGGACCCGGATGGCAAGGTCGTCACCCTGCTGGAAGGCATCACGCTGTCGAACGGGATGGGCTGGAGTCCGGACGGCAGAACGATGTATTATATCGATACCCCGACGATGCGGGTGGACGCGTTCGACTATGATGTGGCTCGGGGCGAGCTCGGGAACCGCCGTCCCGTCATCCGCATCTCCGATGGAGAAGGGTTTCCCGACGGGATGACCGTCGACGCCGAGGGGATGGTATGGGTGGCACATTGGGGCGGCGCCCGCATTACGCGCTGGAATCCGGAGACGGGAGCGCAGCTCGCAGCCGTGCCGATTCCTGCGGCGCATACGACCTCGCTCTGCTTCGGCGGCCCATCGTACCGCGAGCTGTATGTCACGACAGCGCGCACCGGGATGAGGGAGGAGCAGCTCGACCAGCAGCCCTATGCAGGCGGCGTATTCCGCGTCAAGCCCGAAGCGGCTGGTCTGCCCCCGAGCCGCTTCGATGATCGGCTGCTGCCGTGAATCGCGGAGCGAGCCCCGATGCCGGCGAAGGAGTTGGGGCTCGCTCGCACGGTCGGGCGAGAAGCTCCTCCGGGCACCGCGGCGCGGCGAATGTCATCAGATGTCCATAATGTAGCATGGCATCGGTCCAGGCACTATGCTAGAGTTACAATAAAAGGGATAGTGTCGGCCACCGCCGCGCAGGGCTCCCTGATCGAGTGAGCTCATGTTGGCGGCGCGATGCGGAAGCGGGAAGGGGAATTTTTTTCGGTGAAATTTGTTACCGATAACTCTTACCCTGGATAGCTTTTCATCCCGCCGCCTCGTCCCGGCCAGCTACGCAGATCTACAGCAGATGAAGGAGCGATTACGCATGAAGCAGCGCAGTGCATTGCAGGGAATTATTCCGCCGGTCATTACGGTACTCGATGAACACGGTCAACTCGATACCGCAGGCATGGGGCGGATGATTGATTATTTGACGGAAGCCGGCGTTCATGGCTTGTTTTTTCTCGGCTCAGCGGGTGAATTCTTTCACATGTCGGCTGAGCAGCGTAAGCAGGTCGCTGAATACGCGATCCGGCATACGAACGGACGCCTTCCGGTTCTCATCGGAACCGGTTCGAGCCGCACGGACGAAGCGATCGAGCTCAGCCGCCACGCCGAGTCGGCCGGTGCGGATGCGGTCGTTGTCCTCAATCCGTACGCCGCGAAGCTAAGCGACGAGCAGCTGTACCGTCATTATGCCGACATCGCCGAATCGGTGTCGCTGCCGATATACATTTACAATTATCCGGGTCTGACCGGGCAAGAGGTGAAGCCGTCCATCGTGGCTGCATTGGCCGCGGCGTATCCCAGCATTGCCGGAGTCAAGCAGACGGTGCAGCAGATCGAGCCGATTTTGGAGGTGATCCGCGATGTGAAGGGGCAGCGGCCGGAGTTCGCGGTGTTCGCCGGCTACGATCATCTTCTGCTGGAGACGCTGATCGCGGGAGGCGACGGCGCGGTTCCGGCGAGCGCGAACTTCGCGCCGCATCTGACATGCGGGCTGTACGAGGCCTACCGGCGCAGCGATCTGGCGGCCATCGCCGGTATTCAGCGCAAGCTGTTCCGAATTGTGACGGAGGTATATCCGTTAGACTCCCCGTTCTTCCATACGATCAAGGAAGCGGTTCGCGCCTCCGGTGTCGATATTCCGACTCATGTCATGCCTCCGGCCCGGCCGCTATCTCCGGAACTGCGCCGGGAATTGCTGCAGCTGCTGGAGCGCCATGAGCTGCAGCGCATCCTTCAAGGAAGCTGAACGAGCAGCGGCTTCCCGGCGGATAGGGTTCGGCCTGACAGCGAGCGGGTTCCGTGCTGCGGCCATGATTCTGGCCGAAGTGCGGCAAGCCCTTGTCCTCTCCCGTTGGAGCAGGACAGGGGCTTTGTTTCGTTCGGGGAAAGAAGGCGTTCTTTGAATCTATCACAATTGTTAAGCTCTTCTTCATCTTTTCTTCATGAAATGTTAGCAGGCTGTTCATCAGCGGCAGCTATACTGGTAATCAAATTCCAGCTGCTGAAGGGGATTGGTGTTGTTCGGACGAGCGATGGAGAAAGGGAGGAGCGTATGAATCGAAGTGTACGAAGTCGGATATGGGATCGTCAGCCTCGGGAAGCTCGGGAAGCCGGCCGCTTGACAGAGGGACGAAGGGGAGCCCATCCAGACGCGACCCGCTTCCTGTGGAAGCTGCTGTTTATTGTTGGAATTTGCTTATGCGGCGCATTTGCGCTCACCATGTGTGGATTGATTGCCTTGCGATTCATTATGCATGCGGTCGATATTCCGCCGCTGTGGAAGCTGTATCGTCTAATGTCTTCGATTATGGACCTGGAAGGAATGGCGCTGCTGGCGACGGGGGTGCTGTTCATCGCCGGCCTTTTGTGGCTGCTCGGCGCCGAAGCGGTCTATTACGGACAGATCAAGGACAGCCTCGTCCGTCTCGCCGATGGAGAAGAAGCGATGCCGCTTCCCGCCAAGCGCTCGGCGGCGGAGCTGGACGAAGCGGCGGATGCCGTCAACCGGCTGTCGCAGCAGATGTCTGCAGCCAGGGAGAATGAGCAGGCAGCGGCCGAGCGGATGAACGCGCTGATGACCGCACTGTCGCATGATGTGCGCACGCCGCTGACTTCGATTCTGGGCTATTTGCAGCTGATCGCGGAAGACGGCTACCGGGATGAAGTAGAGCTGCGCCATTATATTCAAATTGCGCGCGACAAGGCGCTGCGCTTGAGCCATGCCGTCGATCGGCGGTTCGAACTATCCAGATTGCCGCAGGTTCCCGAACGGGAAGGGTGGCATCCCGTCGATGTGCGCCGCCTGCTGATGCAGCTGGCGGAAGAGTACCGCTCCCGCGGGGAGCAGCCGGGGATCGCGATCGCGCTGGACTGCGCAGATCCGGACGGGCAGCCGAAGATGATATACGGGAACGGAGCCCGGCTCATGGAAGCGTTCGATATGCTGATTGCCGAAGCGGCGCGGACGGGCCGGCCTTCCGGGCCGATCCGAATCGGACTGTTCTGCGCGGAGGAGACGGCCGTCGTGCACATTCGGAACGACGGCGTTCCCGATCCGAATACGTCGCGCCGGGAGGACGGCGTGTTCCGTCCGGCTGACCGACCGTATGCGCCACATGCGCAGAATGAACGGCTTGGCGGCCGATGGGCGGACGCCCGGGGCGTTGTGGCATCGCATGGCGGAACGGTTGCCGTATTCGGCCATTATCCGCGCGCCGCCTATGAGGTCCGTCTTCCTTTGTTGCGCACCGGGGATGCCGCCGAGGCTTGACCGGGCCGCGCCGGGCCGTGCCGGCGGCCTGCCTTTTCCCGTCCAAGAGGTCAATGTTATAATGGAACCCAACTTAAGATAATGAGGTGAATCACCCAATTGCTTAATGAATGGATTCCTGCGATGTTCGAGACGACGGATTGGAGCCGGTGGCTGAGCGCCGCCGGAGTATTGCTATTGTTTTTGCTGTTCCGCAAGCTGTTCACGAACTATCTGTTCGCCCTACTGATGCGCGGCTTGTCGCGCTCGAAGGGGGCCACGCATTTTTTGACTGCGTTCGAGAAGCCGATGCAATGTTTTTTCGTCCTCATCGGTATCTATCTGGCCTGCAAAATGGTCCTTCCTCCAGGCGGAGCCTTGCTGCTCGCCATCGATAAAATATACCGGAACGCCTTCATCGTCCTCATCGCTTGGGGACTCTACCATATGGCGGCCCGCTCTTCCAGTATGTTCACCGGGCTGTCAACGCGGCTCGGACTCGATGAATCGAGCATGCTGATTCCTTTCTTGTCCAAGGTGCTCCGCTTCCTCGTGGTCGTCATTGCGATAACGATGATCGCCTCGGAGTGGGGCTACAGCATTAACGGTGTCGTCGCGGGTCTTGGCCTGGGCAGTCTGGCGATCGCGTTGGCCGCTCAGGACACGCTCAGCAATTTTCTGGGCGGCATCGTCATTATTACGGAGAAGCCCTTCTCCAAGGGAGATTGGATTATGACGCCGAGCGTGGAAGGGACGGTCGAAGATATTACGTTCCGCAGCTCGAAAATCCGCACCTTCGCCCATTCGCTCGTCACGGTGCCGAATGCGACGCTGGCGGGCCAGGCGATTACGAATTGGAGCCGGATGGGCAAGCGGCGGGTCACGTTCACCCTGAACGTCGCGCTCGACTCGGATCGCGAGCGGCTTCAGGCGGCCATTGCCAAAATGGACGCGCGCCTGCGGGAGAACGAGGCGGTCGATCCGGACGTCATTATGGTCCGGTTCAGCGAGTTCAACGAGAGCAGTCTGGGCATCTTTTTCTATTACTTCACCAAGACGACGGTATGGGCCGAATATTTGAAGCATAAGGAGCAGATCAATCTGATGATTATGGAGGTACTCGAGGAAGAGGGAATCTCGCTCGCGCTGCCGAGCCAGCGGGTTTATGTGGAAGCGGCCCCTTCGCCGCAGCGTTTTCCGCTGTAAGGCTGTTAGGTCCGGCCATTTGCTCAGCATGGAGATGCCGGAGTACGTCAATGAGAGAATGCTTCGGTTCCTGAAAGCTTGAGAGGATGCAGGGACATAGCGAATCGCAATCATGGATGGAAAAGGGGGACAACGATGGAAACGGTCGTCATCGCGGACTATGACCCGGAATGGGTACGCGAATATGAGCAGGAGAAGCAGGCTATCGAGGAGGCGCTCGCGGATATCGTCGCCGCGGTCGAGCATATCGGCAGCACCTCGGTTCCTGGACTGGGTGCCAAGCCGATCATTGATATTATGGCAGGCGTTCATCGACTAGAGGCCTTGACCGAGGCACATATTGATCGCCTGGCCGCGATCGGCTACGAGTATGTGCCGAAGCCGGATTGGCCGGAACGCCGATTTTTCCGGCGCGGCCGCTGGCGGGCCGGTACGCATCATTTGCATATTTACCCGCATAGGGATCCCCATTGGGAAGCACAGCTGCTGTTCCGCGATTATGTAAGAGCCCACCCCGATATCCGGGAGCAATATAGGCAATTGAAGCTTGAACTGGCCAGCCTGTATCCGCATGATCGCGTCGAGTATACGCGGCGGAAGGCGCCGTTCATCGAGCGCGTGCTGCGCCTGGCGCGCGAGGAAGACCGAAGCCCGTCCTGATCCGGACGGGCTTCGCCCATGTGCGGCCGTCCCTGCTTGGCTCGCGGGTATAGCTGGGACTGTCGACCCGGGATAACGGAATGAGCCGGCGCTCTCTGATATCATCCCCTCGATCGCGTTGGAGGCAGCTCTCCAAGGCGTTTTTTATGATTATCCCTTTTGTTCAGTTATTGTTTAGTATATTTGACTAAGATGAAAGCGTTCGTGCCTTTCGAATTAGGTCTCAGGTCTGAAGCAAAAGGCGCAGGCTGTTTCTTTTTCTCCCCCGTCGCTTTATAGTGAAGATGACCGTATGGTCTAGTGGCGAGATCTATGGAGGAGCAGCAGGCTGCGTAATCCGCTTCGGCATCGTCGATGCGGGAGGCAGGAAGGGACGAGCCCGGCCGTTCCGCCACGGGGACATGCATGATTCCGGCGTGTCCGATGGATGAGGGGAGGCCGCTGCGGTCAAGATTGCAAGGGGGAAGGAATATGAAAGCGATCCTTGTCGATGATGAAATGCTAGCGCTGCGACGTATGGAAAAGCTATTGAAGGAGCAGGATGGAAAGGAAGTGCCTATTGAAATTGTCGGTTCATTCCAGAATCCGCATCTGGCCTTGGAAGTGGCGGAACGGGAGACGTTTCATCTTGTCTTCCTGGATATCGAGATGCCGGAAATGGACGGGATGGAACTGGCCGAACGTCTGTTGCGCATTCAACCCCACCTTCATATTGTATTTGTGACGGCATATAACGAATATGCGGTTGAGGCATTCGAGCTGAATGCGTTAGACTATTTATTGAAGCCGGTGCAGCGGACCCGTATCGAGAAGACGCTGAAGCGGCTGGCCAAGCCGGCGCAAGCCAACGATGAAGGGAAGCACAGCCAGCTTGAGGGGATGCTGTGCACATTGTCCTATCTGCATTATATTACTCCCCAACAGGAGCTGAAGACCTTTCACTGGCGTACGGTCAAAGCACAGGAGCTATTTGCCTATCTGCTTCACCATCGGGAGCAGACGCTGCGCAAAGATACGATTCTCGATTTGCTGTGGCCGAATTACCGCATTGAAAAGTCATCAGCCCATTTACATACGACGATTTACCAAATCAGGCAGGTCATTAAGCAGAGGGCGTTACGAATCCACATCAAATATATGGATGAGGGGTACCGGCTCGAATTGGGCGGCATGAAGCTGGACAAGGAGGAATGGGAGAAGGCGATGCGTCTCGCCCCGCAGGTGTCTCCCGAGACGATCCAGGAGCATCAGAAGCTGCTGAATGCCTATCGGGGCGATTATTTGGCGGAGCATCAATATTTGTGGGCGGAAGGCGAACAGGAGAGGCTTCGGTTAATCTGGTTCAATCATGCGAAGCAGGTGGCCGAATGCTTGATGCGGATGAACGCATACACGGAAGCGATGCCCTTATACAAGCAGATCCAGGAGAAGTATCCGTATACCGAGGACAGTTATTTCGGACTGATGAAAATTCATGCGCAGTTGGGCAACTACGGGGAAGTCATCAAGCAATTTCAACTGCTGAGCCACAATTTAAAAGGAGAATTAGGCATTGAACCCAGCAGGGAAGTATTTGCTTGGTACATGGAATGGAAAAACAGCATTTAATCGCGCCGACCGTCGTGGATTCTGCTTCCGCGGCGGTTATTTTTCTTGGGAAGACGATTCAGTATTTGTTCAGTAGGCCATCATAGAATAGTCGATGTTTATGAGAAAAAGTCGAAATTTTAGGTAAAAAATCCAAATCATTGTGGGAGTGAAAACCAATCAACATGAAATATACGGGCAGAATAATAATGACTGCCATGACGCTGTGCGGATGGGTCGCACTCATCGCATACCTCATGTCGGCAAAAATGATGAATCCGATGTTGGCCGTGCTCACCATTATGATGCTTGGCGTATCCTGGCGATGCGGCAAACAGTATGATGTCGTGAAGTATGAATCGGAAATCGACCCTTTGACATTGGCGTATAACCGCAGAAGTGCCGATGTAATATTTCAGAGGCTGGCTGGCAAGCACCGCAAAAATGGACAAAAAACCGCCGTCTTTTTCTTCGACGTGGATCGGTTCAAGGAAATTAATGATACGTATGGCCACAATGCGGGAGATCGGGTGCTGCGGCTCATTTCGACCGTGCTGCTGAATACATCCGGCAGCGAGACCGCGCTCGTCCGATGGGGAGGCGATGAATTTCTGTTCATGGTGCCCTGCTCCGACCGGCGCGAGCTGCGCAGCATCCGCAGCCGCATAATGAACAAGCTGGCCTTGACCGCAGAGCAGGGCTCGGTTCCTTTTGCGGTATCTTATGGCTATGCGGTATATCCAGAGGAGGGAACATTATTAAGCGATATTGTGGAGATGGCGGACCGACATATGATGCGAATCAAACGAAGCAAGCTCCGCTGCGGCTCTCAGGATACCGCCAAAATGCAGCTTTCACTACAGTAGGGAGATTGGGCAAATGGCAAAACGATATGTTGTTCGACTCGTCTTTGCATTCGTGACCATTCTGTATGTTGTGTTGGCCGGCGGTTTCTTCCGGGAATGCGGGGCATTTCCGAAGCCGGTGCAGGGGGTGCTTGATCTTCGCGGCAGCGGATGGGAACAAGAAGGCCTCATCAAATTGAAGGGGGAATGGGAATTTTATCCGGACCGGATATTCTCGAACGCTTCACAGATCGCGGCGCTCGGTGCCAAGCCCGTCTTCATCCAAGTGCCGGGCCCCTGGAGAATCGACAGCGCATGGACGGGACCCCGGCCATTCTCTACATACGGCACGTACCGATTGCGAATTATGCTTGACAACAGCGCGGAACAGATATTTTCTTTTTATGTGAAATCCATTATGAGTTCCCACAGCATGATCGTCAATGGCCTGCGCATTGGCAGCAGCGGGCTCTCCCCGGACGATTTCCATTCAAATACGCCATACAACACCTCCTATGTTGCCTATGCGCATACGAATAGCAATGTTATCGATCTGATGATCCAGATCGACAGGTCAGACTCCGTCTGGCACGGGGCCATCACCAGGCCGATATCGTTTGGACTGCCGGAGCAAGTGAACTTGGAACGGAACCTCGAGCTCATGCTGGAAATGGGTATTCTGCTGACCTTATTGTTGGGCGCTTTTCATACGATACTTATTTATCTGTTCCGATTGCCGCAGCCCGGGTGGCAATATTTTGTTCTTTTTTGCATGTCGGCGATATTGTTCGTTCTCATTTTCGGAGAAAGATGGGGAGCGATGCTGTTCCCGATGCTGTCCTTCTATTGGCGCTACAAGCTGATGACATTGGCGTCGATCGGCATGAATCTGTTTCTGCTGCTTTATACGTCGCGAAGGCGGCGATGCTATGTTCATCCGCAGATAGCCCGATTCGCGGCATACGTCTCTATGCTGGGAATCGTCGCCATTTTTTTGGTGAAGTATACGCGCTGCATCTTTGCCGTATCTGCTGTAACGCATGGAATATTTCTAGCCTTATATCTTTATCTATTCTATAGGCTGGTGCGCCGTTCGCTGGTTGCCGGGAAGATGTATCCCTTCCTTCTCACTATCACATTCGTGGCGGGAGGATTTGCGGTATACGGTAGAGTATTTGGCGTACATGAGTCGCTTCGGTTGTGGTATTTGAACTTTATCATCTTTATTTGTGCGCTCGTCTTCCTCCAGGCAAGACAGCATTACGTTGCCTATCGAAGAGAGAGGGAATTGGCCGAAGCATTGTCGAACCATAGGCGCTCGAATGAAGAATTTATGGCAGCGACTGCCAAGGAATTGAAGACACCGCTGCTTGCGATTACGAATTTGGCGCAATCTCTGCTGGAAGGCAACCGCGGCAACCTGTCGGTCAAGCAAGAGGAAGATTTGCATATCGTTGTATTTGTCGCGAAGCATATGACCAGATTGGTTAGCGATCTGCAGGATTGGTCAGAATTGAAGGAAGGAAGGATGCTCATCCATGTGAAAGAACTTGATCTGAGGAGAACCGTCACCGCTGTGATAGAGATTACCCGCTATATTACGATGCCTCGAGACATTGTAATATGCAACAAGCTGGATGACAATCTGCCGCCGGTGCTGGCTGATGAGCAGCGATTGATGCAGATTATGTCCCAGCTGCTGCACAATGCGGTCAAGAACACGAGGAAGGGCACAGTGACGGTGTCGGCCCTGGCATTGGAGGAAGCAGTGGAGGTTCGTATCTCGGATTCGGGAGGCGGAATGACGCAGGAGGAGATGCAAGGCATCTTCGATGCGTATGAGCAGGATGTGCCGCATCGTTCTTCTTTTTTTGACAGAAGGCTCGGTCTGAATGTCACGAAGAGGCTGGTGGAGCTTCATGGCGGAACCATTGGCGTGACTTCAGCCATAGGCCGCGGCTCAACGTTCTATTTCCGTCTGCCAATCGCTGAACAACAGCAGGGGGATGAGGGGGAACTTATGAGGAAGGAGGATGGCAAGGCGGCGTTTCCCGTGCGGATGCCGCTGGAATATCAGGAGCAGTTCGGCTGGGAGATTGCGGAAGAGATCGTGTTCGATGCGCCTTCTCCTTCTTTCACGGTTGACGAGATTGGCGAGGCCTGCATTCTTATCGTCGACGATGATCCAATTCATCAGAAGGTATTGGAAAATCTGCTCTCCCCTGATCGATTCCGGCTTACCACGGTCTCCAGCGGGGAAGAGGCGTTATTCCAGATTCGGCACGTCCGGAACTGGGATCTGGTGTTGCTTAATCTGATGATGTCCGGCATGTCGGGCTTGGAAGTATGCCGGCGCATACGGGAGATGCATTCTTTGTTCGAGTTGCCGGTACTGATGTTAACGGGAAGGGGACGGACTGATGATGCGCTCGCCGCCTACTCGGCGGGAGCGAATGACTTTGTGGCGAAGCCGATCGACTCCGCCGAGCTGCGGGCCCGCGTGCGGACGCTGCTGCTGATGAAGCATTCGGCGAATGAGCGCTTCCGTATGGAGATGGCTTTTTTGCAGGCACAAATCAAGCCCCATTTTATTTTCAACACGTTGAACTCGCTTGTCTCGCTCAGTGAAGACGATCCGGAGCAGATGCGCGAGCTGCTTGTGGAATTCAGCAATTATTTGCGGCAGAGCTTCCGCTTCGATAATGTGGAGCCGTTGGTACCGCTTGAACGAGAGCTTCAACTGGTACGTTCCTATTTATACATAGAAAAAATCAGGTTCGGCGACCGGCTGCAATTTACGATTGATCTGCCTGAATCGCATCGGTTGCGCATCCCGCCGCTATCTATCCAGCCGATCGTGGAGAACGCCGTTCACCATGGAATTATGAAACGGATGGGCGGCGGCACGATCCATATTCGTGTCTATATGGAAGACAAACATTATTGCATCGAGGTCTGCGATGATGGGGTCGGCATCTCGGTCGAGCGGCAGGAGCAACTGCTGGCGAAGAGCGCGACCGGCGGAATCGGGCTCAAAAATATTGATTACCGATTGCGGCAGCTGTTCGGCACGGGCATATCGGTCCGCAGCGCCCCGATGGAGGGGACATGCGTCAAATTTTGTGTTCCGTGTGAGACAGACAACTAAGCCGGGGGCTGACGACAAGGTCTTAATGACCTTAAGGCAGCCCCCAAGCTGTTTTTATCGATGCAATTGAACGATTCGCTCAAGGTCAGGAGTGACAGGGATATCATCATTTTTCTTTTTTTGTGCGGCCCGTCTCATTTGATGATAATGGCGCTTGCACAAATTTTTCGCATAGTGACGTTCCTTGCAGCCTTCTTCACTGCACAATCGTTGTGTTGCCATTCTAGGTCTGCCCATGAGTACCTCCCCTTTTGACTATGTATTTATACCTAATTGTAGATGTTAAGAATGAACAATTTCTGAACCAAATAAGCCAAAAGATACTGGAAAACATAAAAAAAGGATTTAATTGAATAAAAATTTAATATTTATTTGATATCGTTAACTATAATAATAAGATTTTGTGTTGTCCTTTTACAAGGAGTAAATAAAAAGTTGTGGTTCCAAGGTCTCTGGAAACGGGTGTTCCCAATAATTGCCTACGGTATTGGGCAGGAAGGTTCGATTCGAGGTTCCCCCTGCGCGTAATTTCTGATAGGATAGTTCGTGGAAGCCTTTCCACAATAAATAATTAGAGGCGATGGATGAAAGAGAGGTGCAGTGCGATGAGTGCAGATTATTCATCACGCAGCAGCAACGACAAGCAGCATGTACTGGAAGATTGGTCAGCGGCCCAGGAGACTCCGAGAGGGCCGGGGCAGCCATACCTCCACGGCTACAATGCCAAAGAATTGAAAGCGTGGTCACCGGACACGGATCCGTATGCCCGCTTTTTCCGCTCACGGGTGCCGCTCGTGAAGCGGATAGCACCGTTCGCCCCGACTCAAGCGCATCCTGCGCTGACGTATCAGGCGAAGGTGATGAACTTGTCCGCCGATTACGATAAGGAGGAATGGTTCGGAGCCTACCGCTATAACGACAGCTTCAGCAGGAACGTTCTGAAGTTCTGGCAGTACCAAGATATTTACGCGGCATGGCATGGACTGCCGGTATATGGTTCACCGGAGGAAGAGCGGCAATACGGCGTTGTGAATCTTCCGAATCCGGCGTATACCGACGCCGCGCACCGGAACGGAGTCATCAGCCTGGGCGGCTGGTTCTGGCCGCGCGACACTGATTTCGGCGAGCTGGTCGAGGAGACGGAAGACGGACGCTTCCCGGTCGCCGACAAAATGATCGAAATGGCGGAGTATTTCGGGTTCGACGGCTACTTCGTCAACCAGGAGGCGAGCATCAGTGAAGAGCATGCCGCCCAGTTGATGAAGATGCTGAAGTATATGCGCGAGAGCGGACTGTACTTCAGCTGGTACGATAGTCTGGCGCCGAATGGCGAACTGCAGTATATCAATTTCTTCAATGAGATGAATGCGCCATGGGTTTTGGACCAGCGGGACGGCCGCCAGTCGAACGACAGCATATTCATTAACTATGCGTACACGCCGGAGCGGTTGGAGAAAAGCAATGCTTATGCCAAGGAGATTGGACTTGACCCGTACGAAGCGCTCTATGCCGGGGTGGAAAATGATAAGTTCCGCTTCGAGCGCGGCAATGAGCTGAAATCAATTTTCCGAGATGACGAGGCCCGCACTCCGCGCACGAGCGTGGCGCTGTTCGGCACCGATATGGTGTGGCACCGCGGACCGAATCCGTCAGATCCGAAGATGCAGCAATATATTGAGCATCGCGAGCGCATTTACTGGTCCGGCGCCAAAGGCAATCCTGCACAAAGCGGACGCGGCATCGGCTCGGAGGGAGAGAGCTGGGACGGGCTGGCGCATTTTATACCGGAGCGCTCAGTCATCGGTTCGTATCCGTTTGTCACGCGCTTCAACAACGGGCACGGGCTCGCCTTCTTCTTGAACGGAGAGGTGGCCAGCCGCAAAGGCTGGAACAACGTAAGCGCTCAAGAACTGCTTCCGACTTGGCAATGGTGGGTTGCTTCCGAAGGGAATCCGCTTGCCGTAGATTATGATTACAGCACAGCCTGGAACGGCGGCTCGTCCATCAAAGCGGAAGGACTGCTGGATCCGGGAAGCAGCACAGACATTCGTCTGTTCAAGACGGATTTGCCGACAGACACAGACGTGTTGTTATCGCTAACCTGCAAGCTTGACTGGTCGTACGCCGGGAATCAGCCGCAGGATAATGAGCCGGACTCCGCTCTGGTACAGCTGCAAATGCTGCTATACTACCAGGACCAGCCGGAGACGCCGGAAGTGCTGTCTTTCGATGCAGTGCCAGGCACAGACTGGACGACGCTTGCGAAGCGGCTTGCGGGTGGAACGAAGCGCCGGATCGCCGCTTTCGGAGTCCGTATTTTATCCCAAGCGGAGAAGAGCATCGCGGTCAAGGTGAACTTGGGTGAATTGAAGCTGATCGAGGAAGCGGCACGGATGCCTGTGCTGGCTGCCCCAACCGGCTTCCAAGTAGAACATGCATACTTCCGTGAGGAGCAAGCCTCCCTCATACTGTCATGGAAATTTGCCGATGATAGTGTTATCGATAACTTATGGTATTACGATTTGTACCGTGTGAAGGACGGGAAGCGGGAAGCGATAGGCAGAATCTTCGATGACGTGTTCTACGTCAAATCCGTAGAGCGGCTCGGAGAGCACGAGCTTACCTTGGAAGCGGTGGCTGTGAACAAGGAAGGAGTTGCTGGACAGCCGGCTGTCGCGGTATGGTCGTGGGGAGACGGCGAAGCCGTCGATGGTCCGGCTGGGCCATACCCGGCAGAGAGCCTGCAGCCGCAATTCAATACGGAAGAGGATATTGTGCTCGAGCCAGGCTGGAGCCGGTATTTGAATATCCGCGTCGAGCCGGCGTGGGCGGATAATCTGTCACTGATATGGACCTCCAGCAATGAACGCGCCGTGACCGTTAATGAGCGTGGCCAGATTACGGCCGTGGTACCTGGCGAGGCGGTTATCACTGCGGCTACGGGTAACCTGGGTGACCAAGAGGGCCCATCGCTGCAGATGAAAGTGAGTGTCGTAGCGCCAGAAGCGGCTCCGGAAGGCGGCATCACGCTGGAAGCGGAGCAATACAACCGCTCGAACGGACTCTTCGTTCCAGGCACATATGTACATGTGCGCGACTTGCATTTTGCCAACTGGATGGCGTTCGATAATGTCGACTTCGGCGCAGATGGCGTGAGCCGCATTACCGTACGCGCTGCCGTATTGACGGAAGAGACACGGATGCTCATTCATATCGGCAATGCGGAAGGCCCGCTGGTTGCGGATATAGAGCTGCCGTTGAAGGACGGCAAGCTGGCGCCTTTTTATCATAACTATTCGGTGGAATTGGCACAGCCGCTTACCGGACGTCAGACGCTGTATGTCACCTTCCAAAACCCGAGTATTCGCCGCTGGCAAGTTCGGGATACGGGGATTGCGGACATCGATTGGATCCACTTTTCATAATAAGCGTATAGGCTGCCGGCCCTGGACATGAATCCGGGGTTGGCGGCTTTTTTATGTAGAGGCAGAGCCTCACACCTATGTAGAGGAAGAGACTAGCACCTATGTAGAGGGAGAGCCTCGCACCTATGTAGAGGAAGAGCCTCACACCTATGTAGAGGGAGAGCCTCGCACCTGAGGGGAATTTGTCGAAGAGGGGAGCTTCCATTTCAAGTCCTTTTGGCCACTCTCCCATCGACTCAGTTTATGGCTGTGTGGCATGCTAACCTGTGTAGTCACAACATTATCTGACACGCCATACCTTCCATACCAGCATACCAAGTAAATCGTTTTTCCACCGGTGTACGCAAAAGCTCCTAATTCATAGCAAGCTCAACTGACTCCAAGTAAGATCACAAAAAAGCTCGTCTTAGCCTGCAGGATTACAAAAATAATACAAGCCCGTATGATTCGATGGGATATCGCAAATAAAGCAAGCTCACCTGACTCTAAATAATATCGCAAAATAAAGTAAACTCATATAAATAAGCAGGATCACAAAATAAAACAAGCTCGATTGTCTCCATAGAAAATCGTAAAATCGAACAAGCTCACGTTAACGATAAAAGCGAATATGCAGCAGGCTCGTAAGTCTATAGCTCACGAAATACAGCAGTTCATAAGACGAACAAAATCGTCAAATTAAGCGGCCTTCCGGTTGTTAGAACGACCGCGAAGAGAATGAATGGAGGCGCCAGGAAGGAGTGGCCGGATCGCTATCGACATGCACAGGTGAAGAAGCCGCTGCATAGTGCAGGCGTGCTCAGCGAGTGCATTATATCGAAAGCTAAATTCGTCCAAATAAGCCTGCAAATATTTTGACCCAATACCATGAAATGTATCGTTCATCCAGCGCCAGGCTTGGCGGAAAGTCTGATATAAGCGGCTGTTCCGGCGTACTTGGATATGGAATCGGTTGATGTAGGTTTCATCTGGATTTTCCGCATGCCATGCTGCAAAATGGTCGCAGCCGATTGGCAGCAAAAGTTTTTTGCTACAATGTTTTGGATCCACTTTCTTCATTTTTAATCTCCCAGTATGGGAAGAAGAACCGGTCACCGATTCCGCGATAATCAATGGACATTCTTTCGGATGAAGCTGGATGGGGGACGGGATGGAACGTCCGTAGAACGCCACAATGCCCTGAACAACGCCGGGAAGGGGGTGATTAGCGTCGCTATGACTTATTGCAGCTCTGATCTTATGCAGGATTAACCAAGCTGTCTTGTAGGTGACTTGAATGATCGATCGCAGTTGGACTGCGTTAATTCCTGCATCTGAACGAGAGACGAGCCACAGCGCGGTAAGCCACTTCCGAAGGGAAGTACGGCTGCCCTCCATGATGGTTCCCGTTGTTATGGAGGCCTGATATCCGCAGGCCCTGCATTGATGAAGAGGGAGGCGGCGGGTTTTGATGAGATAGGCATGGCCATGCCCGCAGCGTGGGCAGACAAAGCCCTGAGGCCATTTCAATTGGGTCAGAAAGGCAGCACAGGCCGATTCCGTAGGAAATTGGCGCTCCAATTGCTCGACACTCCCGATAGACTCCCAATTGCACATCAAGACAACCTCCTTTTCTTTCTGAAATCAGGAACGGACAGGAACGAATGTTCCTTATGATTTAATTATACAGAACACTAGTTCTCGTGTCTAGGGTAAATCGGTAATTCAAGGAAAATTTCGTTTTATCCAAATCGTTCGCTATCCTTGGTGACCGCATAACTTCACTATCCCCTTACGACAGGAAAGCAGGTTTAATTCACAGAAAATTATTAAGAAATTATAGCTTCTTAGATAAAGGGGATAGCTGATGCAACGGGATAGTGAAGATAAGGGCACCAAGATGATGGGTAAGGGCGCAATTGGAGCTGAGACAACGGGATAACGGTATAAAGAGAGGATTAAGATGATGATCAACACAGCAGTATTGAACTGAATTGATGGGATAGTGAAGATAAGGGCACCAAGATGATGGGTAAGGGCGCAATTGGAGCTGAGACAACGGGATAACGGTATAAAGAGAGGATTAAGATGATGATCAACACAGCAGTAATGAACTGAATTGATGGGATAGCGAAGATAAGGGCACCAAGATGATGGGTAACGGAGCAATTGGAGCTGAAACGACGGGATAACGGTAAAAAGACGTTATGATGATGATCAACACAGCTGGCTAGACCTGAATTGATGGGATATGGATGAGGCGGAGGCCGTTCGTAGAGCAAAACGGAAGGAACCTGGAGGCTTTGAGGAACGAGTTTTTTAGAAGGAGTCGAGTAATAGGGCTTAGACCCTCACGTTGGAATAGGCGTTTTATTAGTTTCATTTCGTGGGAAATTTTCTCTGTGATAGGAATTGATTTACTTGAAAAGTTTGCTTAAATGGCTGAAAAAACGCAATCGAGCATGAAAGCGGAGGAAAAGCTCCGTTTTAACGACGGAAGACAGCGTATTTTGTTCGTTTTGTCGATTTGCAACGCTTTAATTTCATTTCGCTTTTTAATAGAATGAAGGTAGCGATCGACAAAGATCGTTAGGTCCTCACTTTATTCGACGAATGAGTTGTCCCTCCTTAATCTAATGCTCATTCATCATTGTCAGATCTTCTCTTCACGGCTTGAAGCCGATTCTTTTAGTCAATGGCCTGCAACTCGATAACCTCATTGCAGCCAACCCTTTTTATTATATCATTGAATCATTTTTAACAACGGCAGCTTCGACTGCCTTACTTTGCCGTTCAGACATGTAAGGAGACGACTGAAGCTGGTCAGCAGCAGTGTATTTCGATGGAAAAAGATGAAACTGTATGGACAGATTTCATGAAAATGAAGAGTCCATTTCTTTTTCGAGCACATTTTCATCAGGATGGAAAACGGAACGGGAGGAGCATATATGAGATTGACACCTCGGGAACAGGAAAAGCTGATGATCGTGGTCGCAGCGGATCTGGCCCGCAGACGCAAAGATCGCGGCTTGAAGTTGAATTATCCGGAGGCCATCGCTTTGATTACATATGAAATTATCGAAGGCGCGCGGGATGGAAAAACCGTCGCACAGTTAATGAGTGAGGGCGCAACCATCCTTACGCGGGAAGATGTGATGGATGGGGTAGCGGACATGATTCCTGATATTCAGGTCGAAGCGACGTTCCCTGACGGAACGAAGCTGGTCACGGTGCATGAGCCGATACGTTAAGTCTGGCATGGACCGCTGCGGCAGGTCCTGCATAGGCCGATGCGGTGGTCCGGCATGGGGAGAAAACGCCGCTTGTATCCTGTTCACGTTGAAGGAGGAGTAACGCTTGATACCAGGTGAGTTTATTTTACGGGGCGATGAAATCGTTTGCAATGAGGGGCGCAGCACGATTACCGTCTCGGTGCTGAATCTCGGGGATCGGCCGATTCAAGTCGGATCGCATTTTCATTTCTATGAAGCGAACAGTGCGCTTCAATTCGAACGGGAACTGGCCTACGGCATGCATCTCAATATTCCGTCGGGCGCAGCCGTCCGCTTCGAGCCAGGGGACCGGAAGGATGTCGAGCTTGTGCCATTTACGGGAACACGCCATGTATACGGATTGAACAACAAGACGGATGGATCGCTGGATGAGCGGGTCGTGTTGAGTACGATTGGCAAGAATCTCGAGCAGCGGGCGTCCGAGACAAAGAAGAAGGAGACATTATCATGAGTTTTCGCATGAGCAGACGCCAGTATGCGGACATGTACGGCCCGACGGTCGGCGATGCGGTCCGCTTGGCGGATACGGATTTGTTCATCGAGATCGAGAAGGACTTCACTCGATACGGGGATGAAGCGAAGTTCGGCGGCGGCAAGTCGATCCGCGACGGCATGGGCCAGCATCCGCTGATTACCCGCGATGAGGGCGCGATGGATCTGGTGATCACGAATGCGATTATCGTCGATTATACCGGCATCTATAAAGCCGATATCGGGATCCGCGACGGGAAAATCGCGGGCATCGGGAAGAGCGGCAATCCCCTCGTTATAGATGGGGTCGATCTGATTATCGGGGCGTGCACGGAAATTCTCGCCGCAGAGGGACTGATTGTGACGGCGGGGGGCATCGACACGCATGTTCATTTTATTAATCCGGCGCAGGTTGAGCATGCATTGGCCTCCGGCTTGACGACCTTGATCGGAGGCGGCACCGGCCCGGCGGAGGGCTCGAAGGCGACGACCTGCACCCCGGGGCAATGGAACATGCACCGGATGCTGGAAGCCTCCGAAGGGCTGCCTATCAATGTCGGCTTCCTGGGCAAGGGAAGCGGCGCAACCGAGGAGCCGATGGCCGAACAGATTCGTGCCGGAGCTATCGGCTTGAAGGTGCACGAGGATTGGGGAGCTACGGCGTCCGCCATCGATTATGCGCTGCGGGTCGCTGATAAATATGATGTTCAGGTTGCGCTCCACTCCGATACGCTTAACGAGGGCGGGTTCGTGGAAGATACGATTGCCGCCATCCGCGGCCGAATCATTCACACGTATCATACCGAGGGCGCCGGCGGGGGTCATGCGCCGGACATGATCAAAATGGCCGGCCTCGCCAATGTGCTGCCGAGCTCGACCAATCCGACCCGCCCGTTCACGGTCAATACGGTGGACGAGCATCTGGATATGCTGATGGTCTGCCACCATCTCGATCCGAGCGTACCGGAGGATGTGGCCTTTGCCGACTCCCGGATTCGCGCCGAGACGATTGCGGCGGAAGATATTTTGCATGATATGGGCGTATTCAGCATGGTCAGCTCCGATTCGCAGGCGATGGGCCGCGTCGGGGAAGTCGTCACGCGGACGTGGCAGACGGCGGACAAGATGAAGAAGCAGCGCGGCAAGCTGGCAGAGGATGCCGGCAAGGTAGGGGACAACTACCGGGTGAGACGGTATGTGGCGAAATATACGATTAACCCGGCACTGACGCATGGCATCGCCGATTACGTCGGCTCAA
The DNA here is from genome assembly GCF_945605565.1 of Paenibacillus dendritiformis. Taxonomy (NCBI): domain Bacteria; kingdom Bacillati; phylum Bacillota; class Bacilli; order Caryophanales; family Paenibacillaceae; genus Paenibacillus; species Paenibacillus dendritiformis. The sequence goes on from NZ_OX216966.1 coordinate 3,320,131, forward strand.
TTGAAGTCGGGAAAATGGCTGACCTGGTGATGTGGAATCCGGCCTTTTTCGGGGTAAAGCCGGATCTTGTGTTGAAGAACGGCTTCGTAGTCATGAGCTTGATGGGGGACGCCAACGCATCGATTCCGACGCCGCAGCCGTACAATTACCGCCCGATGTATGCCGCGGTAGGCAAGGCGGTTGGCCGCAGTGCGGTTACTTTTATGTCCCAGGCAGCCCTTGACGAGGATGTGCCCGGGAAGCTGGGCCTGAACAAGCTTGTCTTGCCGGTGCGCGGCATTCGCCGCATCACGAAGCGGGACATGGCCTTGAACGGAGAGACGCCGGACATTTTCGTCGATCCGCAGACCTATGAGGTGCGGGTGAATGGAGAGCTGCTGACTTGCGAGCCGGTGGATGTCGTGCCGATGGCGCAGCGGTATTTCCTGTTCTGATTCCATAATGATGATGAGGTGACTCTATGATTATCGAACAAATCGCCGGACGTTTGGCTGAATTGAGCCCCGAGGAGCGGGGAGGCCGTCATATGGAAAAAGTATTTATGGCGAGCGAAGACATGTTGAAGACGATTCAGCGGGTGACGACGGATCACGGCAACGAGATTGGCATCCGGCTTGCGCAGCGGACCGAGCTCAAGGACGGCGACATTCTGTATATGGATGACAAAAATATGATCGTGATCGAAGTGATGCCGGATGATGTGCTTGTCATTCAGCCGCGATCGATCCGGGAGATGGGCGAGATCGCCCATAAGCTGGGGAACCGCCATTTGCCGGCGCAGTTCGAGGGAGACGCGATGGTCGTCCAGTACGATTATCTGGTGGAGGATCAGCTGACCCAGGACGGAATTCCCTTTGCCCGCGAGAACAAGAAAATGAAGCAAGCGTTTCGCCATGTCGGACATAAGCACTAGCTCGCTGCTCACGCTGCTGCAGTGGTGCGATTCGAACTTCCCGTCGGGCGCGTTCAATCATTCGTTCGGCCTCGAGACGTATATGCAGGCCGGCCAGGTGACAGGCAAGGCGTCGTTCAAGCTCTGGCTGGAGGCGTATGTGCTCGAGCAGTTGGTGTACAACGATCTGCTTGCTTGCCGCCTTGCCTATGAAGCGCTGGAGGCGAACGCGCTAGAGGAGATCTGGCGCCTGGATCGGCTGATGACGATCCAGTGCATTCCGCGAGAGACGCGGGAAGGCATGCGCCGCATCGGAGAGAGAATGGTGAAGCTGGCAACCGAGCTGTACGACTCGCCAGCCCTGGCGCAATACAGCAAGCGGCTGAACGCAAAGGAATCGTTCGGGCATCCGGCGATAGCATTTGCCATGATGGCATTCCACGTCGGCGTCGAGAAGGGAACCGCCGTGCTGTCCTGTCTGTACTCGTCCGTATCCGGAATGGTCCAGAACGGGGTGCGGGCGATTCCGCTTGGCCAGACGGACGGGCAGAAGCTGCTCCGCGAGCTGCAGCCGCTGCTCGAGGAGGCCGCGCATCAGGTGCAGATGCTGACGATCGACGACCTGGGCGTCATCGCGCCCGGTCTGGAGTGTTCCCAGATGAGGCATGAGCAGCTTCATATTCGGCTGTTCATGTCCTGATGGGTGCCGGGCAGCTGAACAAATTGACCTAAGGAAGTGATGCAAGATGAGTCTTATCAAAATCGGCGTAGGCGGCCCTGTCGGTGCAGGCAAAACGATGCTGGTCGAAAAGATCACCCGCAGAATGCACGGAAAATGCAGCATGGCCGTCATCACGAATGATATTTATACGAAGGAAGACGCGAAGATTCTGATGCGCACCGGCGTTCTGCCGGAGGACCGCATTATCGGGGTGGAGACGGGCGGCTGCCCGCATACCGCGATTCGGGAGGATGCATCGATGAATTTCGCGGCGATCGATGAACTGTTGTCCCGCCATCCGGACCTGGAGATCATCTTCGTGGAGAGCGGCGGCGATAATCTGGCCGCGACGTTCAGCCCCGAGCTCGTCGACTTCTCCATCTATATTATTGACGTGGCCCAAGGGGAGAAGATTCCGCGCAAAGGCGGACAAGGCATGATTAAATCCGATTTGTTCATTATTAACAAGACGGACCTGGCTCCTTATGTCGGCGCGGATCTGAAGGTGATGGAGGCGGACACGCTGACGTTCCGCGGCAATAAGCCGTATTTTTTCACGAATCTGAAGGATGAGCAGGGGCTCGATGAAGTCGTCGCCTGGATTGAAAAACATGCCCTGCTGTCCGGCTTGGAGTAAGATGGCGTCCTGGACAGGCCAGCTGGAGCTGAAGATTGAACATCGGGGCGACCGTTCTGCCGCTTCCCGCCAATATCACCAGGGGGCCTACAAAATCGCCCGCCCCATCTACCCAGATCGAAGCGGGCAGGTGCATTATTACGTCATGAACCCGGGCGGCGGATACGTCGGCGGCGACCGGTACCGGATGGAACTGGAGCTCGGGGAAGGAGCGTCCTCATTGATGACGACGCAGTCTTCCACCAAAATCTATCGCACGCCGAAGGAGCCGGTGTTCCAATTGACGCGCATCGCGCTGGAGGCAGGCAGCTATCTGGAGTGGCTGCCCGATTCGGTCATTGCCTACCGGGACTCCCGGTATCGACAGCAGACCGATATCCGGATGCACAGCAGCGCGGCACTAATTCTAGGAGAAATCGTAACCCCGGGCTGGTCCCCGGACGGAGAGCATTTCTCGTACGATGAGATTACGTTGAAGACGATGATTGAGATGGACGGGGTGCCCGTACTGTTCGATCATCTGAGGCTTCGTCCCGGCGAGCAGCCGATTCACGGACTTGGCCGAATGGATGGGCATACCCATATCGGATCTCTGTACGTCGTCGGTCCGCTTGCGACCCGCGCGTTCATCGAGGAGCTGGCGGAGAAGCTCGATCTGAACCGGATGGAAGGCTGTATCGGGCTGTCGGAGCTCATTATTCCCGGCTTCGGCGTCCGCATGCTGGGCAATTCGACACAGGCTATCGAGACGCTGTTCGGACGAATCGCCAATGCGGTGCGGGAGAGCTGGTTCGGTTGGGGGCCGATTTCTCTGCGCAAATATTGATTCCTATTCCAGGCTGTTCCATGTACAATGTACAGAGGAGCAGCCTTCTTCGTGTCGAGATAACCCGTCGGGTCAGGTGATTCTCTTCACATGGAAAGGATACATAGAGAAAGGTGGTACTGCTTCCATGAAGCCATTGATCTGTACATCATGCCAGAAACCGTTGAATGCGTCGCAATGGAGCAGCGACGGAAAATATAAGTCTTGTCCGAGCTGCAGCACGCGCAACGGAACGGAACACGTATTTTTCCCATATCCCGACAGCTTCGGCACGACGCCAAAACGGGCTACGGCCGCCCACCCCGAGGGGCCGCAGAGCCACTGCACAAGCTGCCGCGGCACCGGGTCTTCCGCGGGCGAGCCGATTCTGTGCAGCGCCGTTGAGCGCTAGGGTGGTTCAAGCCCGCCGGGCGAGTGACCGGCACTGCTGCCGCCGCCATCGGCGTTGCTCCTTTTGGCCTTCTGCAACTGGATTCCTGCTCCGGTCCGCATGCAGAAGGCCGTCCAGGCGGGGGAGTTCTCTGTTCCGCGCCCCCATGCAATCTCCTCATCTCCCCGTCCTTTCCGCCAGCAAAAATTGTGGGTATCCATTTTCTATTCAAGTGTATGATTTGGTGTGCCTCCTCCCTTGAATTGGGGTCTTAAGGAGGAGGAAAATGAAATGATAAATTGGGACATACTTGAAAATACAATAAAAGGAGACCGGAAATTGAGAAATTATATTATTTTCGGAGCAAGCAAAGGACTTGGAGATGCGTTCGTTAAGGGAGTACCTGAACGCGGGGACCAAGTATGGATTGTATCTCGAAGCAGGCCGGACAGCATGGATTTGGTTGACGGCGTTCAAAGACACTGGATTTCAGCGGACTTATCACAGCCGGATGCGAGCAGGATTGTGGCAGAGGCATTGCGGGGCGAGACGATAGATATACTTATATATAATGTTGGCATATGGGAAAAAGAAGGCTTCGAGGATCACTATAGCTTCGATCGGGATGAGCCGGCTGATATCGCCAATATTATTCAAGTCAATATAACCTCGACGATCATATGCATTCAAGCGCTGCTGCCGCATCTTAGACGGTCGCAAGCCGGCAAAATTATTGTTATCGGGTCGACTGCCGGCCTGGATCATACCAATAATCCTCAGGTATCCTTTGTCGCCTCCAAATTCGGCTTGCGCGGCATAACCCATGCCTTGCGGGAACATGTTCGTAAAGACGGCATTGCCGTCACATGCATCAATCCGGGGGAGCTTGCCACGGAAATCCCCTATGAAGAAGGCGTCGAAAAGGCGATTGCCGAATACGATGGCACACGGATTCCGGTCCAAGACATCGTTGCTTTAGTAAAGTGTATCGTAAGTCTGTCCAAAGTGGCTTGCATCAAAGAAATTCACGTTCCCGCCATGACTGATTTGAACGCTTGACATCATAGGCGTGGCGTGCACCGGATCAGCGGCGCATATGAACAATAAGGAAGGGGGAAGACGATGATTGTGCATATGACGACGTTCTATGTCAAGCCGGGAACGGCGAACGACTTCGAGAGCAGCTTTCGCGAGGCGTCGGCGATTTTGTCGGAGCGGCCGGGATATCTGAAGCACGAGCTTCATAAATGTGTGGAGGTTGAGGATAAGTACATTATGATCGTCCAGTGGAATTCGTTCAAGGATCATATGCCTGGCTTTACGGCATCGGAATCCTACCTCGAGTGGAGCATTCTCCTGCAGCCCTTTTTTGAGCGTCCTCCCGTCTCGGAGCATTATGTCGGTATTAGAGTGAAATGAGTCGGCCGGACGACGGATGCGACATAAGATCGTGCGCTGCGGAGACTATGGATGCCACTGCGGCGATGATTAACGGCAGGCTTGTTCCCGGCTGAGCGACGGGGAGAGGCCTGTTTGTTATTCAAAGGCGATTCCGGCGTTGACAACTGGAGCGGCATCGGTTATATTCGAATTGTTTAATCGCTTTAACTTTGTAGGATGAGCCATCTTTTTATGGAGGAAGGGAGTTGATGCGGAGAAGGCATAGGATGTTGCGAAGATGAACGGTCATCAGGCAGTGGTCTTCATTTAACTTTGTAATCGCTTTCTTCGAGCTTGGAAATGTTCCGTGAGGCGAGCAAGCCGAACACGCGTTGGAGGAGAGCTTCTGTACATAATAGATTGCATCAATTACGAGGTTACGGATATGTATTCGCCTTGCTCCCGCATGGAATCGCAAGTCAATTCGATATGGAATGAGGGGAAGAGCATGCAGACGAGATTAAGGAGGCCAGGCAGCGCGTTGAAACGGACGATGGCGCTGCTTGTGGCCTGTTGTATGATGCTGCCGGTCCAATTATGGGGGACGGCGGCTGCCGGCGCAAAGTCGGAGGTTCAGAAGGCAGGCGGACCGCAGCGGCCGTTCCCGCAGCATGCCGCTTATGCGAGCGGCACGATTAAGCCGAACCATGTATCGCAGGCGGCGATGGATAAGGAAGTGGGGCTGCTGTATGACGAATGGAAGAAGAAGTACCTCAAGCAAAATAAATACGCGGCCGATCAATATTATGTCTGGTATAACGACGGCGGATGGAACGGAGAGGCGATCACCGTCTCCGAAGCGCACGGGTATGGCATGATGATTACCGCTTTGATGGCGGGGCATGACCCTGATGCGAAGAAGCTGTTCGACGGCATGTATCGTTACTTCCGCGCCCATCCGAGCGAGATCAATAAGGACCTGATGGCATGGCAGCAGTCCGATACGAATGGCGCGATTATCGATTCGAACGGAGCGAATTCCGCGACTGACGGGGATATGGATATTGCGTATGCGCTGCTGCTGGCCGACAAGCAATGGGGCAGTAATGGGGCGATCAATTATTTGGCCGAGGGGAAAAAGATCATCAACGCGATCATGAAGAGCGAGGTGCATCCGACGGAATATCATCTGCAGTTGGGTGATTGGGTGCAGGCCTACGACAGCGATCCGGATTATAAGCGGGCGACCCGGCCATCGGACTTCATGCTGCAGCATATGAAGGAGTTCCAGGCGGCGACAGGGGATGCGCGCTGGGGCAAGGTCGTTGACAATACGTACGGCATTATTCAACAAGTATACAAGAACTTCAGCCCGAAGACGGGGCTGCTGCCGGACTTCCTGTACAAGGACGAGACAGACGGGCAGTTCAAGCCGGTCAGCTATCGGAAGTGGAATACCGATGACGGCTATTTCCTCGAATCCGAGCTGGACGGAGAGTATAATTACAACTCCTGCCGGACGCCATGGCGCATCGCCACCGATTATATGGTGACGGGGGATAAGCGGGCTACGGCCCAGCTCTCCGCGCTGAATGCGTTCATTCGGAGCAACCATGATACGCCGGGGAGCATCTGGTCCGGCTACAAGCTGGACGGATCGGAGCGGCTGAGCGAATGGAACGGCGGTCTCGACTTCACGGCGCCATTCATGGTCAGTGCGATGATCGACGCTTCGAATCAGCAATGGCTGAATGATCTGTGGGATTATCACACCGATGCGGCCAACCCGACGGCCCAGGAATGGAAATATTATTACGGCAACACGATCCGCCTGCTGAGCATGATCGTCGTGTCCGGCAACTGGTGGTCCCCAAGCGCGACGGCAGCCGGGGCGGCAGCGTCCTGAACGAAGCCTGAAACGTAGCTGGCGCTCCGCAAGCCTGCAGAGCAAGCCATCGCAGAAGCCCAACCGGTTCGTTCTTCAGAGAATGGAGCGTCAGGTTGGGCTTGTTCCATGCGCCGACTGGGTCAAGGCGAAGGGCGGGTGGCGCGCCTGCAATAGTTTTCCTTCATTAGGCGTAGTAATTGGGACGGGTTGTTCAGTATAATGGAGGGGTAAGACTACCTTCTGAAAGGTTGTGTAATAGCATGACATTTAGCGAGTATCGTTACGAGCGACCCGATATCGCAGCGATCGGCAAGCAGTTCAAGGAGCATCTGCAGGCATTCAATGCGGCGGAGAGCTTTGAAGAACAGGATCGGGCCATGGAGGCCATCAACAAGCTGCGCAGCGTGTTCGATACCCAGAGTCAGCTCGTCTCCATCCGCCACTCCATCGACACGAATGATGAGTTCTACAAGGCGGAGCAGGATTATATGGACGAGATCACGCCGATGTTCCAGGAATACATAACAGATTACTACAAGGCATTGATCGGCTCGAAATTCCGGGCCGAGCTGGAACAGAAATGGGGCAGCCAATTGTTCCAATTGGCGGAGCTGTCGGTGAAGACGTTCCATCCGGACATCATTGAAGATCTGCAGCAGGAGAACAAGCTGGCGACAGAATATAACAAGCTGATCGCATCGGCCAAGATTCCATTCGAGGGCGAGGAGCGCACGCTGGCGCAGTTGATGCCGTTCGAGCAGTCGCCGGATCGGGACATGAGACGGCGCGCGTCCACAGCGCGTTATCAGTTCATGGCAGAGCATGAGGCGGAGTTCGACCGGATCTATGACGAGCTGGTCAAGGTGCGCACGAAGATGGCGAGAAAGCTGGGCTTCTCCAACTTCGTGGAGCTTGGTTATGCGCGGATGTGCCGCACCGATTATAACGCCGAGATGGTCGCTAACTTCCGCAAGCAGGTGCTGGATGAGATCGTGCCGATAGCGACCAAGCTGCGTGAGCGCCAACGCAACCGGATCGGCGTCGACACGCTTCACTTCTATGACGAAAGCCTCAGCTTCAAGACGGGGAATGCGACGCCGAAGGGCGATCCGGACTGGATTATCGCGAACGGCAAGAAGATGTATGCGGAATTGTCGCCGGAGATGAACGAATTCTTCACGTTCATGATTGACAACGGACTGATGGATCTGGTCAGCAAAAAGGGCAAGCAGAGCGGAGGCTACTGCACCTATTTGAGCGAATACGGGGCGCCGTTCATTTTCTCCAACTTCAATGGCACTTCGGGCGACATTGATGTGTTGACTCACGAAGCCGGGCATGCGTTCCAAGTCTATGAGAGCAGACATTTAAAAGTACCGGAATACCATTTCCCAACATTTGAAGCGGCCGAGATTCATTCCATGAGCATGGAGTTCTTCACATGGCCGTGGATGAACCTGTTCTTCGAAGAGGAGACGGAGAAGTATAAATTCGATCATTTGTCATCGGGACTGCTCTTCCTGCCGTACGGCGTATCGGTCGATGAGTTCCAGCATTTCGTCTACGCCAATCCGGACGCGACGCCGGCGGAGCGCAAGGCGGCTTGGCGCGATATTGAGCGCAAATATTTGCCTCACCGCAATTACGAAGGCATCGATTACTTGGAGCGCGGCGGATTCTGGCATAAGCAAGGTCATATTTTCCAGATGCCGTTCTACTATATTGATTACACGCTGGCCCAAATCTGCGCCTTCCAGTTCTGGAAGCGCATGAATGAAGATTACAAGGCGGCATGGGCCGATTATTTGAAGTTATGCCAAACTGGCGGCAGCCAGTCCTTCACTGAACTCGTCGCCGTAGCCGGCCTTATCTCACCGTTCGAGGACGGATGCGTGGCTTCGGTCATCGGCGTTATCGAGCAATGGCTGAACGAAGTGGATGATACGAAGCTGTAAGCCCGGGACAATGAAAGATCCGCGGGTACGGAAGACCACATGTGCGAAGGGCGCATGTGGTCTTTGCATGTTATAGGAGGGGAGCAGTTGGAACTGCCGCAATGGTGTCGATTTGAACAATGGTATATAATGTGATCGATTCTTAGTGCAGATAAGGCGATTGCAGGGAGGTCGTGAAATGAAGATCGAGCCGATAGGCACCGTTCATTCCGCTGTGAAGGAAGGGGTAGATGAGAACTGGGGGCAAGTTGTTTCCGAGATTCATCTGCTTCCGGAATATGCGGATGGGCTCATTGGACTGCGGGAATTTTCCCATATCCTTGTCGTATATTATATGGATCGATCCACCTTCGATGCCGCCGGCGATCTGGTCCGCAGACCGCAGGGCCGATCCAATATGCCGGACATCGGCATTTTTGCGCAGCGGGCGAAGCACCGGCCGAATCCGATTGGCATTACGTGCGCGAAGCTGGTTGACATTGAAGGAGCGGTCATCCGGGTGCAGGGGCTAGACGCGATAGACCATACGCCGGTGCTTGATGTGAAGCCGCATTTCCCGGTCTTTGACTCGCCCGCGAATCCGCAGGTGCCCGCCTGGGTGAATAAGCTGATGGCGAAATATTTTTGATGAGAGATGTATGTATTTATCCTTAATGTTCGTTCGGAGTGATGCCGTTGACGTATACGCTAGTGATTGTGTTTATACTTACTTTGATTATTCATGCGTCCGAGACGCTATCCTACTCTATCCGCTTCGCGGGCGTCCGGATCGGCAAGCTCGCGGTGGCGTTGTCCCTGACCGGTATCGTCGTGCTCGTGGCGCGCACGGCCAACCTGATTCAAGCGCCGTTCACCGCCAATTTCATTGATTACGCCAATCACCATCCGGAGTTCGATCCGCTGCCCTACCTGCGGTTCACGCTGGTGGCGGCTTCGGCCGGGACGCTGCTCGCGATCGCGGTGTTCCCGACCTTCGTACAGCTGTTCACGCGGATTATCGCTCGTCTGGAGGTGGCAGGCTCGATCCCCAAGCTGCTGGCCGGGGTTACGATCGGACAGTTGAAGCGGACGAAGAGCTACATCCGCAGACCGACCTGGTCTATGCTGGTCAGTCTCCGGTATAAGGGGATTCCGAAGCGGTTCATCCTGTTGAATATCGCGGTCACTGCGATCTATACGGTGGGCGTGCTCGCGTCGCTGTATGCCGCCTATCTCGTTCCGGAGTTCAGCACGACCGCTTCCCAATCATCGGGACTTATTAACGGGATGGCGACCATCTTGCTGACCATTTTCATCGATCCGCAGCTGGGACTGATTACGGATAAGGCGCTCCAGCATCCCGAAGAGCGCGGCCGGCTGGGCCGAATCTATGCCGTGCTGATGTTTTCACGCTTCTTCGGCACCTTGCTCGCCCAGCTGCTGCTGGTCCCGGCAGCCTATTGGATCGCTTCTATCGTCCGGCTCATCAGTTAAGATCGAGACAAGAGCTGCGTAATTTTTCCAAGGAAAAGTTTTATTGTAATGCAGGAAACGAAAGGCAGTCTCCTGCGTATGACATGATGACAGGCAACCCGCCGCGTCACTTCGCTAACAAAAGGGGATACATATACATGTTAAGCATTCTGGGATATTCATCCGAAGACCGGATTCTGATTATACAGGCAGACGACCTGGGCCGATCTGCCGAAGCGAACGAGGCTGCGTTCGAGCTGCTGGAGAGCGGAGCAGCGACTTCCGCCTCGCTGATCACCGTCGCCGAGCACAGTCTGGCTGCCGCAAAACGGGCCGCAGCCGGGCAAGCTGCATCGATTGGCATTCATTTGACACTGACGGGAGGCTACCGGCCGCGCTCGGCGCCGGATCGGGTTCCGACGCTGCTGGACCACGGCCGATTCCTGGATAGTGTGTCGCAGCTGGAGAAGCAGGCCGACCCGTACGAGGTTCGGCATGAACTGGCCAATCAGATCGAGTGGGCCTTGAAGCAAGGGCTTCAGCCGACCCATCTTGACAGTCACCAAGGCAGCGTGTTGGGGCTGTTCACCGGCAATGACTTCCTCGATGTCGTATTCGATCTGTGCGACACGTATAACCTGCCTTTTTTGCTGCCGCGCAACATTGTGCAGCAGTCCTTCCTGACTCAGGACCAACGGAGAAGGTTCGAATATATGATTCACGAGGCTGGGGAGCGGAACATTGCGCTGATCAATGATCTGCTGCCTGACGCTTACGGGCTGGAGGAGGCAGAGACCTATGAGAGCTACCGCGAGGGCATTGTGCGTGCCTTGGCGGAGCTGAGGCCGGGGATTACCCAATGGACGCTCCATCCGGAACGCCTCTCTGCTCCGGCCTCTCTCCGGAAGCATCAAGTGAAGCGGGAAATGGAATACCGTATCGCGGCCGACCCGGTCGTTCGGGAGGCGCTGGCCCGAGAAGGAATCACCTTGATGTCCTGGCAGCCGCTGCAGCAATGGCAGCACGAGCAGGCTGCGGCAGCGAGCAGACGATCCGGCCGCGGGAAAATACTGCGGTTCGGCTAAGGCCGCGGTGAGCCGGACACAGCAAACATAAAGGAGAGTCGCGGAATGCGGAACATCCGAAACATCGCTGCTGATGGAAGCGCAAGTTACATAAGGATGCTTGTCCGATGAAGGCGGGAACGGAGACGCAGGGAAGGCGGGGACGGTACGGGATGATCGCGATCCTGATCGCCGCTGGAATCGGTGTGTTCATCTGGGGGGCGCTCTATATTCATACCCCAGTATTCTATGTGAACGGCGACAAATATGCCAAGAAGAGCGAGGACGAGCATGGAATCCTCTATGAAACCCGCGGAGCAGGCCCGGCTATTGCCGTCAGCGGCCCGCCCGAGGCCAAATCGGTTCACGTCGGGGATAACCTCTATTAAGTGAGCGTAGAATCGGAATCCGACTCGTACCGCGGCTCGATCTACCGTATCGACTACCCGGACCAATCCCGTATCGTCGGCGCCTATTATCGCGGTTCGGGACTCTTTTACAGGCAGACGCATAACGGGTACGAGCCGCTATATCCCGATGTCGGGCCTTATGTCGGCGGCAAGTCGCTTGAGCCAGTGAACTGGGACAAGCTCAAGGCCGGCGTTATTATGAAAATGGCTTATGAGTCGAACCAGAGCACGCAAGGGAAACCTTTGTATTACTATCTCGTTTTTGTCGTCATCCTGATTGGCTTGGCCGGATTCTACTGTCCGGAAGCCGCATTCTATCTCGGTTATCCGATCTGGGTGGAGAATCCGAAGCCAAGCGATGATTATATTATTGCGGCCAAAGCAGGAGCTGTCCTCGCGGTCCTGTTCGGATTCTTTCTGATTCTCCGCGCTCTAGGCATATCTTCGTAGACCGTGTATGATAGGAAGGCATATTCCGGAATGGACCAAAATTATAGGGTAACGGAGGGATAAGGTGAAAATATTAGTGCTTGGCGGAACGAGATTTTTCGGCAAAAAGCTGGTGCACAAGCTGCTGGACAGCGGTGCCAAGGTGACGATTGCCACGCGCGGCGTGACACCGGATCCGTTCGGCGATCGGGTTATCCGCGTCCAGGCGGATCGCAAGGACCGCGACTCGCTGCGGGCAGCGGTCGGGGATCAGGTCTGGGATGTTGTCTACGACAATATCTGCTATACGCCGCGGGAAGCGCTGATGGCATGTGAGCTCTTCACAGGGAAAGTGAAGAATTATATTTTCACCTCGACGTTGTCGGTATACGGCTGCGCTTCCACCGGTCATCCGGAAGCGGATTTCGATCCGTATCGTTATCGGTATGAGACGGATCCGGAAGCCGAAGCGGACTATGGCGAAGGAAAGCGGCAGGCGGAGGCCGTCTTCTTCCAGCGCGCCGATTTCCCCGTGCATGCGGTCCGCTTTCCGATTGTGCTGGGGGAGGACGACTATACGCGGCGGCTTCATTTCCATGTGGACCGGATCCGTCAGGGGGAGCCGATTGGCATTCCGAACCGGGAGGCGAAGATGTCGTTCATCAGCTCGGATGAAGCGGCTTCGTTCCTGTACTGGCTGAAGGAGCAGACCGATGCGGGACCAATCAATGCTTGCTCCATCGGAGAACTGTCGCTCGATCGCATCCTCGCCATCGTGGAAGAGGCTGTCGGCAGAACGGCGATCGTTGAGCCGCCGTCGGATGGGAACCGTTCGCCATTCGGCGTTCCAGATCATTGGTTCATGGATAATCGCCGGGCGCGGGAAGCCGGATTCGAGTTCCCTGAAGTGACAGAGTGGTTCATTCCGCTCGTGCGCAAGCTGGCGCGGAATTGACTAGGTTAGCAGGAGGAATGTAAGAATGTTCATAAATGTGAAGTCACGGCTGCGGGAGGCGGTCATTCGCGATCTCATCGAGCTGTGTGTATTTCCCGACCCGGATAAGGTGGAAGCTGTATTGAAAACGTATGAGCAGAATCCCGGAGACGAGCTGTGGGGATATGAGAGCGAAGGCGAGGTTGTGGGCATCATCGGCTTCCGGAAGCATGGGAAGGAGATTGAGATTCTTCATATCGCCGTTCATCCGGAGCTGCGGGGCGCAGGGTTCGGCAGGGGCATGATCTTGGAGCTCATTCATCAGGAGCAGCCGGATGTGGTCAAGGCCGAGACCGATGAGGAAGCGGTCGATTTTTATCGGAATATCGGATTCGTGATTGAGAGCCGAGGCGAAGTCTACCCGGGTGTGGAACGGTTCACTTGCACATATGAGACTCATCCGGAAGAGCAATAGAAGCCTTGCTCCGGCACAGAAGAGAGACGCACAGTCATGTGCGCTCTCTTTATTTTTGTGGTCTGCGTCTGTTCTTCTCCTTGTCATCTCCCTGGTCGTCATTTTCTTCCTTCTCTTGCTTCTCCTCATGGAGTTCTACTGAAGACTGGCCGGTAATATAATCGAAAGGCGTAAGCCCATGACATCGGCCAAACTTGGAAAGCTCGCTTCTGATCTGAACAAAACAGGCTGGCGTCAATAGGGCAAAATATCCGTTGGTAGCACATTGTTCCCGTCTCGCGCTGTATCTCTGGCGGGATTTGCCTAGTTCTTAAGAACGGATATCGGCTCCTGCACTTGGAAAGAGGCCATCGATTGGATAAAATATCCTCTGTCTGAATATAAAAATGAAGGACAGGTGGATTATGTTCCCAAGGAGATCCTGGTTTTCCAAATTGATGCGGATTGCGTGCGGTCTGTTGTTGGCTGCAGCCGCTCTGCTTCCGGCCGCTTCCGCGCATGCGGCTGACGATCAATGGATTGCTCAAGTATGGAAGGAGTACACAGCCTACAACAAAAAAACGGTCGATGCTTACGAGAGTTATTTGAAGCAAACCGAGCGGGCGTATCAACAATTTTATGACGACAGCCATCGGAAATACGAAGAGATGATGGCACAGGTGCATGCAGACCAGAAGGAATGGCATGAGAAGCTGGAGGCCGATCTGAAGGAATTGCAGGAGCGTTATGGCGATGACAAAAATGTAAAGAGCAAGCTCCGGCAATACAGCAATGATATCAATCCGAATTTCTTGAACAGTCCGATGTGGAAATATGAGGTGGGCGGCAATCCGAATTATCTAAATAGCACGATGTGGAAGCTGAATAAAGCGCTGAATGAAAATTATTTGGAAAGCCTCATGTGGACTTATAGCAAAGCGATCAATCCGAACTATTTGAACAGCTCGATGTGGAAATACAATAAAACGGTGAACGAGAACTACTTGAACAGTCCGATGCAGAAGTTGAAGAAAGGCTCCAGCGAACATCATTTGGGCAGTCCGATCCAAAAATACAGCAAGGGCAAGCTGACGAAGACGCAGGCAAAGAAGCTGTATGCCGAACTGAAGAAAGAGCAAACCGCCAACGTGTCCAAAGGAATTGGGGCAAGCAAGAAGGCGATTGCCGAGCTGGCCGCCAGCACGGAAAAACAGATTGGCCATCTTCATAGCGAAACCGTTCAATTGCTGGAAAAACAGCGTGAAGAGTCTCTTCAGGCAATCTCGGATCTGCGCAAGGAAATCTGTGGAGAAGGTCTCCAGTGGGAGCCTTTATTTCCTGGGCCGGAGCCAAAAGAAAATACGGCGGCTTAGGCCGTTCGCTTTCACCAAGATGCCGTGCACAAGCGCGGCATTTTTTGCGTCTTCTCTTGCCATGCTGGCGTTGGCTCCAGACATTCCTTGACTTTCCACCCAGATTTGCGGAGTATGGAGGTAGACATAGTTGCGGTGTATATACCGCGGGCGCTGCTCCCGGTATTGACGGTTGACGATTACGATGACAAAGGAGATATGACTGACATGGTTGCATGGTCCCATCCGAACGGGTCCTTCCTGCTCAGAGTTGCGGGAGTGATGATTTATAACGGGAAGGTGCTGATGCAGCGCAACAAGTCGGGGGATGCATGGGTCCTCCCCGGAGGCAGAGCGGAGTGGAATGAGCCGACAGAAGAGGCCATCGTTCGGGAATTTGCCGAGGAATTGGGCATGCGCGTACGGCCGGTCAGGCTCGCAGGCTTGATCGAAAACTTCAATGCGTACCGGCAGGCGGGCTTGCATGAATTCGGCGTATATTATGAAGTCCATGCTTGCCCCGGGGAACACATCGATATTCCGGACGGCGAATTCATTGGCAAGGAAGCAGCGCCTGTCCTGACCTTCCGGTGGATTGATCTGGAACAGGTTCCTGATACGGTCATTTATCCGGCCAGCTTGAAGCAGCTGCTTCGATCGAACGGCGAGTTCCGCCATATCGTGAACGATGATCTGAAGGAATATGGCATCGCGGCTTCTGACACCGTAGAGATTGAAGCTGTGCAGGAGCTGGATCTTGAAGCGATTGGTCCAATGGTTCAGACGAGCGGGCAAGAAGGATATCGGCATATCGCGCGCCTGGCTAATGAATATCGGAGCGGGATCAATCAGTTCCGCAAGCGGGGAGAAGCCCTGTTTGTCGCCAAGGTGAACGGTAATCTGGCAGGGATATGCGGTCTCAACCAGCAGACTGGCGCTGAACGCCGAACGGGAAGAGTGCGCCGAATGTATGTGCTGCCTGCCTATCGGAGACAGGGTGTGGGCAAGCGGCTGGTAGAGTCAGTAATTGATTATGCCCGTGGGCATTACGATGATCTCATATTGTATACGGATAGCAAGCGGGCAGCGGATTTTTACACGGCGCTGGGCTTTGCGCCAACAACCGGGATGAAGCACTGCACTCATGCGCTGGATTTGTATAAACCCGAGTATGAGTAGAAAGATACCTATTGGTATAGAGCCAAGGATCTGCAAGTGTTGAGCCGACTCGTCCCATGATTTTCATAGAGTCCCTGTTCGATGTGCCAGTGGAGAATCGGGGGAATAACGACGTACAGTGAGGTGCGGAATGAACAGAACGATATTGCATGAGGCCAAAGAGGTGGCGGTGAACGCGGCGCAAGCGGCCGGGGCGATCATCAAACGGCGCTTCGACACGATGTACAAGGTGGATAAGAAAGGAGACGCCGGCGATGTCGTGACGGAAGCCGATTATGAAGCCGAACAGTCCATCGTGGAGGCAATCGAACGGAAATTCCCGGATCATCGCATCCTTAGCGAAGAGGCAGGCCAGCTGGGTCAGGATAGCGACTGGCTGTGGCTCGTTGATCCGCTGGACGGAACGAATAATTATGTGATCGGCCTCCCGGTATTTGCCGTCTCGATTACGCTGATGTACCGGGAAGAGCCGGTGCTTGGAGTCATCTACGAGCCGATGCCTGACCGGCTCTACGTCGCTGTCAAGGGAGAAGGGATGACGCTCAATGGCGAGCCTGTTCGCATGCGGAGGCATGAACGCGAGCTGCGGCGGGCGACGGCCGGCTGGATTCAGGGACACGCTGTGGGGCATGAACAGACGGCTGCCCAATTGAGGCAGAAGCTGGACCAGTCCTGCAAGCGGATGCTGAGGCTGTGGGCGCCGACGCTGGTATGGTGCATGCTTGCCAGAGGCATGATCGACGCCATCGTGCTCTATAATTCGGAAGGGGAGGATCTGTATTCCGGCGTATTGATGGTCCAGGAAGCGGGCGGTCAGGTGATGGACTTCCAGGGCCGGCCGTTCCGGACGATGTGCCGGGAGCCATACTTGATTGCCTGCTCTCCCGAAGCGGGCGAACAGTGGCTGGAGCTTGTTCGGCAAGGAATGCAGATTGAAGCGTGATGCAGAGTAGCGGCACTGAAGCGCCATGCCACCGCAGGTATGATTTAAATGTGAAGAGGTGAACTGATGACCATAATGGAGTGGGACTTATCCGAATATGAAGATCCGACATTATATGATCTCGAAAATCAGGGCAATCCTGAGCTGCCGATGCTTCTCGCATGGCCAAAAAACTGGAAATAGAGGGGAAGCCGGTACTGGATCTGGCCTGCGGAACGGGACGAACCGCCCTTCCGCTGGCGGAGGCCGGGTATTCCGTCATTGGAGTGGATCTGCATGCAGGCATGCTGGAGCAAGCCCGCTGCAAGACATCGGCCGGGACGGATATCCGCTGGGTTCAGCAGGATCTGACGCAGCTGCAGCTTGAGGAACGCTCGCCGCTGGCTTATATGACCGGGAATGGATTTCAGCATTTTCTGACCAATGAATTGCAGAACCTGCTGCTTCAATCTATCCGCAGCGCATTGACGCCAGACGGGATCCTGTTGTTCGACACCAGATTCCCGGCGGCCGAGGAGCTTCTTCAGCCGCCCGTAGAGGAATATTGGCGGACGATCGAGATCGGGCCGGAGCATCGTTGCGACGTATATACGATCGCAACGTATGATCCGGTTGCCCAAGTTCAGCATTACACGACGATCAGGCGCTTTCTCGAAGGGGAGGAGCTGCGCGAAGAACGCAAGACAACGATAGAGCTGCGTTATACGTATCCGCAGGAAATGGCCCGCACGCTGGAAGCGAACGGTTTTGAACTGCTTCATTTGTATGGTGGCTGGTCCGGCGCATCCCTTCATCCTTCCTCTCCTTCGATGGTGGCGGTGTGCCGCAGAGCATAAGGGAGGAGAATAGGTTGGTTCAGATGTTGGCGTTCCTGCTTGGCATCGGCCTCCTGTTTGTCACGGGAGCAGACGGCTTGCTCCATTGGTTGAGGACAGGGGATCCGCTGCGAATGCTCATGGTTGGCTTGGTCGGAGGCGGAGCGGCAGGGATGGTCAAGCTGCTCGCTTATGTAAGGGGCATATATCATCTCCAATTTGGCCTGCCCCTTGATACTGAGCAAGTGAAGTACAAGGTAACGAACTGGCCCGTATATCATGTCCGCTCCCCGCATTTTTCGATGGAAGGAGACTCTCGGCGCTCCTTGGTGATGCTGGACAGGGAATGGTATATCAGCATCCGGTTACTCACGAGTTACGTCTCGAGCCAGGATTACAGGTATACATTCCGCTTCCCGGGAAGGGATGATATTGTCTTGAGCAGTTCCGCGCAGTACTTGCCCGGAATCAGTATGTTCGATCTGGATGACACCGCCTTCGTTCGACTGTCCGCTCTCGATTACGCGCTCCGGTTCGATGAGAATGTCGTGTATATTGTCGAGCCAGCTTCGAAGCCGGCGTGAATTGGAAAGGAGGAAGCGGATGTCTTATATTAAAGGCTTGAATCATTTCTGTTTTTCCGTGTCGGATCTGGAAGCCTCGATCGCGTTCTATCGTGATATTTTGGAAGGCAAGCTGCTAGCCGTCGGGAGACGGCTGGCCTATTTCGATTGCCACGGCTTGTGGATCGCGCTCAATCAGGAGGATGTCGACCGCTCCCAACAACCGGTTACCTATACGCATATCGCGTTCAGCATCGATGAGGAGGATTATGAGACGGTCCGCCAGAAGCTGCTTGATTACGGAGTCACGGTACTTGCTGGCCGGGAACGGTCACAGGAGGACAAGCAGTCGATTTATTTTCTCGATCCCGATAATCACTGCTTCGAGTTCCATACGGGGACGCTCGGCGATCGGCTGCAATACTATCGCGCCAGCAAACCGCACATTCAGTTTTTTGATTAGCCCGCCATGATCCCTTACAACCGGCTTGGCGCCGATGAGCGGCAGGCGATGGCGCTGTTGTCCCGGCAATGCTATGCCAAGACCCACACGGTGAACCCGTTAGGCGAGATCGACGTGACTCGATGGGGTGAGCTCATCGAGTCGGATCTGATGGTGGAGGGCTCATTCGCCGTGATGAAGAATCACGAAGTCATCGCCTATGCGCTTATGCATCCGCGCGAGGCCGGGGCGGCCGAATTAGGATGGCGCGGAGTCTGCGCCGGGGAACGGGAGCACACGCGGCGATGGATCGCGGAATTGACGAAGCGGCAAGTTCGCTACGCACAGCAGCTTGGCTTGGAGCGGCTGTATGCCGAGATCGATACAACAGACGTATGGGCTCTGCCAATGCTTGATTTTTTCCCGTTCGAGCCCGTGCCTGCCTGGGTCACTTATCAGCGTTGAATAACTGCGAGAAACATGCTTAAACAAGGCAGAGAGGAGATGCGTTATGAAACCGACAACCATTTATCTCGTGCGCCACGGCCAGACGGAGTGGAACCTGGAGCAGCGGATGCAGGGGCATCAGGATTCTCCCTTGACCGAACTCGGTGTCCGCCAAGCGGTCTGGTTGGGGAAGGCGCTGCAGCATGAGACGATTGATGCGATATATGCCAGTTCCAGCGGAAGGGCGTACCGTACCGCAGAGCTGATTCGGATGGAACGGGATCTGCCGATTCAGGCCTGCGAGGATCTGAAGGAGATTCACCTTGGCGCATGGGAAGGACAGACGCAGGCGGCGGTGAAGGATCGGGATCCGGAGCAGTTCGAATTATTTTGGAAAAACCCGGGCCAATTCCGTGTCGAAGGCGGGGAGACGTTCCATGAGGTTCAAGAACGGGCTCTGGGGCGGCTCTTAAGCATCGTGCGCGACCATCCGGGCCAATCCGTCCTGATGGTGACTCATACGGTCGTCGTTAAGCTGCTGATGGCTTACGCCGAGAACCGCCCTCTCCATCTGCTGTGGGAGCTCCCCTACATTCATCCGGCATGTCTGTGCAAGCTGGAGTTCATTGATGGGAACCCCCGCATTGTACTGCATGGAGACACGTCCCATTACCAGGATGGCCATGAAGCGAAAGCTTGGTAGCCGGGTAGCGGCATGCATTCGACCAGGAAACCTTAGCGGTACACGAGGATGTACAGCAGCAGTGAAGTGAGCAGGCTCGGCGTGCCAAGCAGCCATAGCGTAGCGACGAAGCCTATGCCTTGACTGGCGCTGCGCTCTCGGTTGTACTCTGGTTGGCTAAGCCCGTCGGACATCATGCCGGCGAACCCGCACAGCCCGAGACCAATCCAACCCGTAATGTTGAACAATTGGTACAGATCATCTTCAATGAGGGCATACACTCCTACAGTGGCGACGATGAGCAGTCCCAAAGCAATTTGAATAATCATAGGCACCTCTATCCCAATTTAACAGAATTTGAAATCTACTATAATATAATTTGGGGATACTTGGAATAAGGGGATTAGGCAGGAATGATTTTTTGATATCAATGAAGAGGGGGGGAGAACACAGAAAATCGCGGAGCACCGGGGGATGTAATACGTCAAGGGCTTAGCCAAGGCGGCGGATGCCAACCTAGTTCAAGGTGTCAAAAAGGTTACAATAGGTAACAAAATCTTAATTTAGTGCCATATATTATAGCATGATCTCTCCTACTATTCGTGTTACGATGTGTACGAATTCGAATCAAGCCGAAGCTCGGAAGAGCGCGGGGGAACCAACTTTTGGGGTGAAGGCGCATATTTGCGTCAGGGGTGACCTCTTTGACCCGAACCCGACAGCTAACCTCGTAGGCTGCAAAGGGAGAGATGAATCTATGAAGAATACACTCAAAAAAGTCGCAGTAACCAGCGCCATCGCGCTAGCTCCAGTCTTGGCGGCCGGTTCCGCCTTCGCGGCGCCGCAGACAGATGCAGTCCAGGCGCAAAGCCCGAATTGCTATATGGTCAAAGTCAATGGCGTCAATGTGAAGGCCGTTATTCCGGATCCAGCGAAGACCACAGATTGGCAAGCTTGGTTGGATAACCTGGTGAAGGAATGGAATAATCAATCTAATAGTGACAGCAAGAAGCCGGTAGTGAAGCAGCCGACATCGCAAAATCCAGGCAGCGTCGTTAACAAGCCGGAATCCAAGCCGGCGCCTGCTCCAGCCGACACGAAGCCGGCCAAGCCAGCCCCAAGCACGGATAAGGGCACGGCAACGGAGAAGTCCGACTTCGCGAATCAAGTGGTGGATCTGGTCAACAAAGAACGGGCCAAAGCCGGCCTGAATCCGCTTAAGTCGGATGAGAAGCTGACGAAGGTAGCGATGATTAAGGCGCAAGATATGTATGACAACAACTATTTTGACCATCAATCGCCGACGCTTGGTTCGCCGTTCGATCTGATGAAGGCGCAAGGCGTTCAATACCGCACTGCTGGCGAGAACATCGCCAAAGGCCAGCGCTCGCCTGAAGAGGTTATGAACGCTTGGATGAACAGCGAAGGCCATCGCCAAAACATTTTGAATCCTAACTATACAGCGATTGGCGTCGCTTACTACAATGGTGAATGGGTTCAAGAGTTCACTGGCTAACAAGTAAATATCGTACAGCTTGCAGCGGCACCGGGAGTAGGTGCCGCTGTTTTGTCGCGCTCCGGTTGCCGCTGACTCCATTCGGGCATTCTATTTCTGATTACTGCAACTTCCGGTGCCTGCAGATCGTCAGGTAAAATATAGGAGGATGCGTTCATGCATTCATTCCGATATGAGAGAAGGGAGAAGATTGAGATGAAGCAGATAAGCAGGCTTGCCCTTGGATTGTTCATTGCCGGCATGATGGCCCTTCCGGCAGGGACACAGGCCGAACCCCGGACCATTGAGCCCGACAGCATAGAAGCAGCGAACAACGAGCTGAGCCGGGCTGATCTGGCGGTCTTGCTGGCCGAGCTCTTCGGTCTGGATACGAAGAAGACGAGCACGACATTCGCGGATGCGGCCGAACACTGGGCGACGGCCCAAGGGGCCATTCCCGCCGTCATCGAAGCCGGACTCATGAAGGGGACGGATGCCGAACATTTCCGGCCGGATCGAAGCGTAACCTATCAGGAGATTATCGCTGCGCTCGTACGGGGATACCAGCTTGACGAGATTGCCGCGCCAGCATTCGATCAGGCGCAGTCACCGTCTTACAAGAGCTCGGCCTGGGCGTCCCGCTATATTCACGCGGCCGTAGCCTTGTCGATCGTCAAAGACGATCTTGACTTCCGTAAGCCGATCTCCGAGCTAACGGCTAAGAAGCTGGCGGAGCAGTTCCAGGAGGCCGTCCGGATCTCGCCGCTGGAGACGAAGCTGGAAGTCGGCCGCACCAAGCAAGGAGAGGCGCTTCTGACGTTCATCGTAACCAACATATCGCATGAAGAGCTGGTTCTTCCGTTCAGCTCCTCGCAGCGCTATGACTTCAAGGTGACGGACTCGGCGGGCAAAGTGGTATATCAGGCCTCCAAGGACAAATTTTATTTAACCGTATTGGGAGAGGAGACGGTGCTCCCCGGGAAATCGCTGACATACCGCGAGTCTGTGAATCTGCAGCAGGGTCAAACCTATACGGTAGAGTTCTGGCTGGTAACCGAACATAAGGGGTACTTGAAGCAGCAGATCCAATTATAAACGCAAGAACGCGGATTGAGCCTTCTTTCCGGACATCCGGAATGAAGGCTTTTTGGCGTTGTCTAAGCGGAACGGTTGGAACTATATTGCCGCCTTCGGGACTTGCTTTTACAATAAGATCAGATAAAATAAAACCTTGTGCAGACAAGGCATATGATGGAGATCTGTCCATATGGATAGGATAGGAGGAAGGAGGGAGGGCCATGGCTTTTGGCGCCCGGGTGTTGAAGACGGGGATCGCCGTTACGCTCGCCTTATACATCAGTCAATATTTTCAATTCAAAACGCCGGTGATTGCCGCAGTGGCGGCCATCTTCGCCATGCAGCCGTCCATCTACCGGTCATGGCGTTATTTTCTCGATCAGCTGCAGACGAATACACTAGGGGCCGCAATTGCCCTGCTGGCCGGGATGGCGTTCTCGAACGAGCCGATTGCGGTCGGGATTGTGTGCATCGTGGTTATCATTATCTGTCTTAAGATGAAGATGGAGGAGACGGTAGGGCTCACGCTGGTCACCGTCATCTCCGTCATGGAAGCATCAGGGCAATGGGACTTCGCGCTGGGGCGGTTCGCGCTGACGCTGATTGGTATCGGTTCGGCATTTCTAATCAATATTTTGTTCTTCCCGCCGAATCCGCAGGCGCAATTTATCGGGCAGATTCAGAATGTATTCAGCCGGATGTCGCTTCTGCTGCGTACCGCCATCTCGGATGAGATGAAGGAGAGCGCGTTCCGCGTCGAGAAGCAGGGGCTGGAGGATTCCTTGAAATCGATCTCGGACAAGTACAAGCTGTTCGAGGAGGAGACGAAGAAGCTGAAGCGGGCCAAATATCGGCATACGCGCCGCATCGTCGTGTACAAGCAGCTGCTGAACACGCTGCGCAAAGGCATCGAGGTGCTGAACATCATCGAGGAGCATTATTTCCAGTCCGCCCGGACGAAGGAATCCGATCTGTTCTTCGATCGCCATCTGGAGCTGCTTATTAAGTGTCATGAGCATGTTCTGCTCAAGTTCGAGGACAAGGTCAAGCCCGACAGCGGCGAGATTGCCAATCTGGAGCGGGAGAACGACCGCTTCATGACCCAGGCGCTGCAGCACGGCGCGGATGGACCGGAAGGAGCGTTGCGGTTGTCTATCGTGGCTGCGTCCTTATATGAATACGGCCACCAGATCAGCCGGCTTGACCGCCTGGTCGGACATGTGGATAAAGAAGAAGATAAGGGTCTGCTGCAAAGCTTGCTGTAGTCCTGCCGTTTGAATCACTTTAACAAGAGCCGCGGTTGCGGTTCTTTTTTTATGGCGTCAGCGTCCGGGAAGCTTCTCAAGGAGCATTTTGACTTGAGTTGGCGGGCTGAGGTAGAATGATACCGACCCCATAGTCATATCAAGAACTAATTGGTACTACTCTTGGGGGCGGTGGCCTAACGTTAGTCCAGACTGCCAATCAACAGAAGGGCAGACGAGAGAACAGAGGAGGACGAGAGAGATGTCGGAAGCAAGGCGGAAGTACAACGGACCATTGGTCATCTTGATGATGAACATGTTCGTGACGATGGTAGGAATGGGGTTGATCATCCCGATTCTGCCTTCTTATTTGCAGGAATTCGGCGGCGGAGGGCAGGCAATGGGCTACCTGGTTGCCGCTTTTGGGCTGACCCAGTTCCTGTTCTCCCCCATTGCGGGGGAATGGTCGGATAAATACGGCCGCAAAATATTGATTGTAAGCGGGGTCGGAATCTTCGCTTTGTCGCAAATTGTGTTCGCTTTGGCGGATCAGATGTGGATGCTGTATCTGTCCCGCCTTCTAGGCGGCTTGGGTGCGGCATTGTTAACTTCGCCGATGATGGCGTATATTGCCGATATTACGACCGAGGATGAGCGGGCCAAGGGGATGGGACTGTTCGGCGCCTCCATGACGCTGGGGGTTGTCATCGGTCCGGGCATCGGGGGGTTGCTGGCGGAATACGGCATTCGCGTTCCCTTCTACTTCGCCGCCGGGTTAGCCGTAGCCGGAACGCTGCTCTCCCTGATCTTCCTGCCCGAGACACTGCCTCCGGACAAGCGGATCGCGATACAGCAGAGCAAGACTGGGCCGCGGTCGACTATGGTGCAGCAATTTCTGGCATCCTTTAAGGCGCCGTACTTTGTGCTCCTTGCGCTTGTTTTTACGATGTCATTCGGCCTGCAAAATTTCGAATCGATATTCGGATTGTACTTCGACGGCAAGCTCGGCTTCACGCCAAAGCAAATCTCGCTTATTATTACGTTCGGCGCATTGATTGGGGTTATCATGCAGGCGGTTCTGATCGAGCGGCTGCTGCGCCGCTTCGGCGAGAAGAAGGTGCTGCATGCTTGTTTCATTCTGGCCGGCGCATCGATGGTAGTGACGCTCTTTGTCCGTCAATTCGCCGCGATTTTTGCGGTGACGCTGCTGTTCTTTGCCGCTACCGCGATCATTCGGCCAGCGCTGAACACGCTGCTGTCCAAAATGGCGGGCAACGAACAAGGCTTTGTCGCCGGCATGAATACGGCGTATATGAGTCTGGGCAATATTATCGGGCCGTCGATTGCCGGAATTTTATATGACGTGAATACTAATATTCCATACGTGTTCGGAGCCGCGATTTTATTGCTCAGCACAATGATTCTTGCTAACTGGAAGCGAAGCGGAAAAGGGGAGGTTCCATCCTCGACGGCGTCCATGTGAGAGGGCTGATTGCAAGCGGGGGGCTTTTTCGATAAGATAAGTCATATTCGCATGCGCGGAACAGTAATTACAGGGGGCATCAATTGTCATGGAGGATCGTTCGGCAGATAAAAAGAAGCATATTTTGCAGTCAGCGATGAAGCTGTTTGCTACGCAAGGCTATGTGCAGACGACGATGCAGGAGATAGCTCA
The DNA here is from genome assembly GCF_945605565.1 of Paenibacillus dendritiformis. Classification (NCBI taxonomy): domain Bacteria; kingdom Bacillati; phylum Bacillota; class Bacilli; order Caryophanales; family Paenibacillaceae; genus Paenibacillus; species Paenibacillus dendritiformis. The sequence goes on from NZ_OX216966.1 coordinate 3,345,457, forward strand.
ATATTGCAAAATGTCCAAGGGCAGCGTATATCAGCATTACGCTTCCAAAGAAGAACTTTTGTTAAGCATATTCAAATATTATTTCCGTCTGCTCTATGATCGGGTACAGATCATTAAACGGGATCCGTTATTGACACCCCGTGAACGGATGAAAAAGAAGATCGAAGTCCATATGGTGATGTTATCCGAATATCCCGAGTTCACCACGATGCAAATGCGGGAAAATGCCGGGTTCGCCAATAAAGAGATTCATCAATTTTTGCAGCAGGTCAGTCTTGATAACACCCGGAGCATCATGAATGATCTGACGGATATGTACGGGAACGCCATCTCGCCCTACAAGCTCGATCTGACCTTGCTGCTGAACGGAATCATTACCACCTACTTAAACGTGATCTTGCTGGAGGAGGTTACGGTGAAGCTGGACCGCCTCAGTGATTACGCGCTTGACCTGGTCGATCTGAACGCACAAAAGCTGCTGCAATCCCGGCCGGAACCGTTCATGAAGGAGGAGGATTGGCCGGCGCTTCTTCATGCGATCCGCCAGGAGCCGCAGAAAGCGATGCATCCGCTCGTCCTGGTCCAGAAAATGCGCGAAGAGTTGAGCCGGCAGAACCTCCCGCCCCAACGATACCAGGATGCCATTGATTCGCTTGCGGTACTGGAGAAGGAGCTAATGGAGATTCAGCCGCGGCGGGTCATCGTATTGGGGATGCTCGCCAATCTGAACCGGGTGGAGACGCTGCGCCCTGTCTGCGATCAACTGGAGACGGCCGTGCAGCACTTGAATCGGCTGTAAGTCCAAGAATAAACTTGGCTCTCACAGGGCACCCTGAGCCTAACAACATATGAAGAGAGAGGTGACCGGGGTGCCGATTGCCCGCTTGAACGGTGTCAGCCTGCACTATCATGTGCGAGGCAAAGGGGTGCCCATCATCTGGATCCATCCTCCATTATTGACATCGGAAAATTTCAATTACCAGATGGCCCAACTGTCCGACAGCTTCCGTCTGATAACGTTCGATATCCGGGGCCACGGATACAGCGGAACGTCCGATGAGCCGATCACGTACCGGCTCATCGTTGAGGATATGCTCGCCCTGATGGATAAGCTGGGCGTGAAGCAAGCGTATGTCGGCGGCTACTCTACCGGAGGATCGATCGCACTGCAGGCGCTCTTGTCCGCCCCGGAGAGGTTCCTCGGCGGCGTGCTGATCAGCGCGATGTCCGAAGCGAGCGATTGGTGGCTGCGCGGCCGCATTCGCGCGGCCGCAGCCTTGACCCGCTGGAAGGCCAAGTCGCTGATGTCGTGGGCAGTCACGTGGGGGAACGCCGACAGCCGCCTTACCTATAAGAATCTTCAGCGAGCGGCCAGGAGAGGAAATAATGCCAACTGGAGGCAATACTACCAGTACAGCTTGAACTACAATTGCACGGATCTGCTGCAGGAAATAAAGGCGCCGGTGCTGCTCATCTACGGGCAGAGCGACCGAAGCTTTCACAAATATGCGCTTATCCTGCATCATGGCCTGTCGAACAGCCAATTGTACTGGATCCCGAAGGCGAAGCATCAAATTCCGACCAAAAATGCATTGGAGATGAACTGGCTGATAGAGCAGTGGGTGAAGAACCGCTGCAAGACGCTGCCCGAGGAGCGGGAAGAAGCGTTGGCATGGTCGGGGCATTTGTATGATGCCGACAGGGATGCTCCGGAAGAACATATGCAGCATTGACGATCGTGATTTTGCGGAAAATACGAAAAAGGCCTCTTCGGAGGTCTTTTTTTGTGACCGGGCACTTTATTACATGATGAATAAAAGCGAAGAATAAGCAGGGAAATGGGGCTGCAGCAGCGAAATGTCTTATGTTATCGTGTAACATGGAATCACGTTAACAGGAGACGATGCCAATGAACAGGGAGAACGATCCGCGCGATACCGTTGTCATTTTTATCCGGCATGCGGAGTCGGAATACGCGGCAGGCCGTGAACAGGAACGGGGATTGACCGAGCAGGGGATGAAGGACGCTCGGCGTGTCAGCGAGATGCTTGCCATGGAGCCGATTGATCATGTCTATTCCAGTCCGTACGTCCGGGCGATCTTGACGGTTCAACCGCTGGCTGACGCGAGGGGACTGACGGTGCGCCCGGTTGATGAACTCCATGAACGGCGCATCGCAGGCGACGATCACCCGTTAACTGCGAGTCAATTCATCGCGGCGAAGCGAAGAGCGTTCGAAGATTTCACCTATGCGGAACCTGGAGGCGAATCAAGCGAAGCCGCCCAGTCCAGGGCCGTTCCTTCCTTGCTCGGATTGATACGCCGGCATGATGGGCAGCGGATTGCGATCGGAACGCATGGCGATATTATGACGCTGATGATGAACTATTTTGATTCCGGATACGGATACGATTTCTGGAAGGGGACGAGCATGCCTGATATATACCGCTGCACTTTCCGCGGCGAGAATCTTGTGGAAGTCGAACGGAAGTGGTAGTAAGTTGCAATTGGAGCTGCCGTCAATACAAGCAATGGGATTTTCATTTCAAACGATAGAAAGCAGGGGCAGGACATGATAGACAAGAAGCGCAATGCAATAACGGATCGGCTGCCGCACCGGTATCCGTTCCTGATGGTGGATTGCGTTACCGACATTCAAGAAGGGCAGTGGGCGAAGGGCACCAAAAAAGTCACCGGAACGGAATGGTATTTCGCCGCTGAAGGGTCGGAACGGACGATGCCGCATACGATGATCGTCGAAGCTTTGGCCCAGTTGGGCGCGTTGGCGGCGATGGGACAGGGCGGCAGACTGGGCTTTTTGTCATCCATCAAGGGGGCGGAGTTCTGCGGACATGCCTCACCGGGGGACTGCCTTGACATGGAGTATACGCTAATTAAGGCAAGGCGCGGCTTTGTTGTAGGCCGCGGTCAGGCCGCGGTAGAGGGTAAAGTCATTGTGAGCGTGGATGAGATTATGGTATATATATTTGAATAGTTATGCATCCCTCTCCGGATACCGGGGAGGTTTTTTCATTCCATGTCACAAATCGCTCTTTTGCTATGAGACAACAGGAGGTAACAAAAATTTTAAACTGGGGATTTACAAAACGTTCATCGGCAAGTATTATATCTTTAACTACCTGGCTTACGCAGAAACAACCAGAATCCTGCATAATTATTTGACCAAAGTTCGAAAAGTTTTCTATCGTTTTGCCGCTTGCCGGCAAACCATTAACTTCGTTACTGCTTAGTGTCAACATAATTATTTTATGAATGTAGGGGGAGTTGTATAGTGAAGAAAAGTTGGGTTATTTTTCTATGCTTGCTGTTGTCGCTAACGGTAGTGCTCTCGGCATGCAGCGGTGGCGATGCCGCGGAACCGTCCAAGGAACCGGCTCAAAAGGAGCAGGGCAATGAGCCGGAGAAGAAGGATGATGGAGAGAAGGCTTCCGAACCGGAGGAGTCTGAGTTCGTCAATGAAGGGATTGTAAAGGCTTCCGATCCGGGCAAGTCGCCGGCGACCGCCACGTCCCGGAAAGACACTCTCATCATCGGCATGCAGGCGCCAGCCGGAATCTTCCATCCGCTATACGCGGAGACAACCTATGATAATTACGTCGCCGACACGTTATTCAAATCACTGCTGGAAGTGCAGAAGGACGGGACGTATGCCCCGATGCTGGCGGAGAAGTATGAAGTTTCCCCAGATAATCTGACCCACACGTACAAGCTGAAGGAAGGCTTGAAATTCAGCGACGGCTCGCCGTTGACGACGGAAGACGTCGCCTTCACGATAACTGTCTTGCATGACAAGTCGTATGACGGCCCCACAGACATTATCAGAAGCGCCAAGATCAAGGGGGGCAAGGAGTATTTTGACGGCAAAGCAACCTCCGTTGAAGGCATCAAGATTATCGATCCTCTTACCATTGAATTCACCACGATTGAACCTAGCGCACTAGCACAGTCCAATATAGGCTCGGCTGGCATCATCTCTAAAGCCTATTACGGCAAAAATTACAAACAGGGCGATTTGAGCTATATGCACGAACTATTCACGAAGCCGCTTGGCACTGGGCCATACAAGCTGGAAAATTTCGTGGCCGGCCAAGAAGTAACGTTTGTCACCAATGAGAACTACTTCAAGGGCGCACCGAAAATTCCGAAGCTGATCTACAAGTTTACGAATGAAGAGACGAACGCCCAACTGCTGCAGACCGGGGAGACGGATATGGACTTCATCTCCGCGAATCTCGACAACTTCGAGCTGCTGCAATCGATGGGTTTCCTCGATATTACGCTCTTCCCGACCAATGGTTACGGCTTCATCGCCTTCAATCATAACCGGGCGAAGTTCCAGGATCAAAAGGTGCGGCAGGCCTTGACGTATGGTCTGGACCGCGAACAAATCGTGGATGCTGTATACCAAGGCTACGCCGAGGTCATCAACGTACCGCAATCGAAGCTGTCCTGGTCGTATACCGATGAAGTGAACAAGTACGAATTTAATCTCGAAAAGGCGAAGCAACTGCTCGATGAGGCGGGCTGGAAGGTCGGCACGAACGGCATTCGCGAAAAAGACGGGGAGAAATTCACGATCAACTTTGCGGCCACTTCGCCGAACGTCGTCAACGACGCCATTATTCCGGTGGCGCAAGCGAATTACAAAGAACTGGGCATCGAATTCGTTGCCGAGCAGATGGATTTCAACGCAGTTGTAGAGAAGCGGAAGAAAGGCGATTTCGATATGCTGTTCTTGGCCGTCGGGCTAACTCCAGATCCGCAAGTGGGTCAAAATTCTTTTCTTACTGACGGCTCGCAGAACGAAATCGGTTACTCTAACCCAAAAGTCGACGAGCTGTTCGAAAAGGGCGGCAAAACGCTGGATATTGAAGAGCGGAAAGCGATCTACAAGGAGCTGTATCAGGAGCTTAATGAAGACCTGCCATATATCTTTATGTACCAGCGCCGCGATATGTGGGGGAACAATGCCCGCTTCACGGGATTGGATATGAGCCCTTACCGCAACTTCTCTTATGGGGTAGATTCATTGTCGATTAATTAATCTATTGTGCCGAGCCCTCTCCGTTCTGATCGGAGAGGGTTTTTATTATAGGCTTCAGCCTGTTGAGTACGCGAAGCGTGCGAAACAAAAAACCACCTGCTATGCGGGTGGTGTAGTCAAGGCTTATAGCAAAAAATCACCTTGAACTCATTCGTTATAGTAGAGTTGTTCAAGCTACTATGTCTAACGAAAGGAGAAGGTGATTTTTGTGGCTCAAGCCAGAGACGGTATGGACATACCAAATGGCTGTGCAAATGCCATATCGTGTTCACTCCAAAGGAAAATCATGATATTATCCTGGATAAATTCAGGTGAAGGAATATAAAAATCCCTTCAAGGGATAGCTTGTAATAAAAGCGCCCCTTCAGGGGTAGGCAAAAGCCCCGGGATTATTCCGAGGCTTTTTTCTTACGGGTAGACACGAAGTTTAGCAAGGTTCGACGCTCCATAAAATGAGTAATTAGCCTCTTCTACGGCGTCTGCACTCTACCAATACTTTTTGACCTCGGTGAAGAATAACAGTGATTGCTCTACGATTACGGCTCATTCAAGCCACCTCCTTTCTTAATATTACAATATGAGAGAGTGATTTAAATGCTTGTACTAAAGCTGTAGGGAAACTAACATGAAAGTTATGTCCCAACAATTTGGTCGGAACTTTTCAGTGCTACAATTTCGGATATCTGGGAGAGCGTATAGTTTTCTTGTGAAAAAGAAAATTAAAGGTTGGTTAACGAATAACCCAGTCAACGCATTCATCACGGAAGGAAAAGGATGGATCAGGTTTCCAAAAAAGGGAGTTAGGGGAGAACTTCCTGTGAAACGTTGTCGTCAGGTTATACCGTTTACCCAGAATCCAGATTGAGGGAGGTTCATACACATGCCTAAATTGGTAACAAGCTTGGTTTCACACGAACGACGACGACAAGGATCACGACACAGGTCTCACAATTACCATCGAAAAGGGGCATGATCTCTTCGGGAAAAGCGATGTGATTATGGGTACTTTTGACGACCATAGCGACAACGCTCCGTATGGGCTGCACTTGCTTGGCCAAATTCGCAAGAGCCAATTAGAGGGTGCCACCACTACATTAGTATTCAACCAGATGGCAACGACACCTGGCGGTTCAACTACTTCTTGGAACTTGGATACAACGATGGTACTCGCCAGAAATGGGAGTGGTTCGGGGCTGTCCCAAAAGCCAAGGAACATGACTCAGGTAATCGTTTATGTATTTAGCCTAAGTGAATGAAAAGCCCCGGATTGCTCCGAGGCTTTTTCTTACTGGTATACACGGGGTGGAGCGTGGTTCGACGGGTGCTCCACAAATATGAGCAATTACCAAAAATGTCTTTCACAACAATGTCTTTTACGTTTTTTGCACTCGATCAACACTTTCTGCCCTTCTTTAAGAATAATCTTGATTGTTTTACGATGATGTCTCATTCAAGCCACCCCCTTTTCTAAAATACAATATGAGAAAGTACTTCAAATGATTGGACCAGTATCACGACCAGTTAATTTAGAGCATACCTATTATGGTTCCTTGCCTCCTTATCAGTGGGCCGTCTGTGTACGGCCTTTTTCTTGTTCTGCGTGCCCAGCAAAGCACGCATCATCTAGCCGGTGAGAGTCCGGTCGCGGGAGGAGCCAAGTCCCCGCGTAGCTAGGATGCCTGCGTACGGCGAAATCTGTGCGTAGAAGCGCATCGACGAAAGTACCGGTCGGAGACAGGGCGAGCAACAGGCCAGGCCGTAACATGAAGTGAATCCTGCCGCGTCGTAAAAAAGGCCTCGCAAGAGGGAAAAGAGGAAGCCGAGTCCCGCGAACATGGACGAAGGCCAAGGAAGCTGTTTAGAACTTGGCTTATAAACTAATACGTGCGATGATGGAGCGTCTGGAACTGACCCTGCACCCAGAGAAAACGCGGATAGTGGGGCTATGGACGGGGGAAGAAGGATTTGACTTCCTCGGCATGCACCACCGAAAGACGAAAGCGGAAACCGGACAAGGCCAAGTATATTGCACGACCCAGCAATGGCTCTGCAGGAAGGCAGAGAAGCACATACGGGAAGTGGTGAAGGAGCGGCTAGCACCGCCGAGAATGAGGCATGTCACATTCGAAGAACAGGTCAAGTGGTTGAATCCGAAAATCCAAGGCTGGAAGAACTACTACTCGACGCCATACAGCGCGAAGTGGATGTCCAAGTTGGACTGGTACATCCGTATACGACTGACAAAGTGGTATGCGAAGAAACGCCAACGTAATCGCTGGCGCAGTTCCGGACAAGAAGTGAAGTTGCTGTGTCAAATGCATGGATTAAAGACGTTATTGTGAGTTGCATGCGCATGAAGGACGAACATCGGAAAGCCGTATGAGGGAAAACCTCACGTACGGTTTGATGAGGAGGAGCTGGGCTCCGCCCAGCTTTTCACTCTAGTAAAAGACTTTAACTCCATGGGTTTATTTGGTATACTGGGGCCAAGCCGGTTCGCCGGTAAGCAAAAGAGCCGTGGGAGTCCTTCCTCAACAGCTCTTTTTTTGTGGTTATATTCAATTTTTTCTACAAAAATTTAGTTAATTCAAAAATGAACATATACTGGCATGGGGTGCCAAATGTTCTAGAATCCACTTTAATATACACAGTTGCTCCCGGAGGCAGGTAAAATCCTGATAGAGTTTGAGCGTTTCCTGGTCCATAGGATGGGTCAGAATAAAAAATAGTTGTTTCTTGGCCCGAAGGATATTGAATAATCATTCCAACTCGAAGATAACTGTTTCTATCTTTTGGCTGTATAGCTGCGAAAACTGACAAGTTTTCCCCGGTTGTATTTTTCCATTTGAACCAATCCTGGTCACTAGCAGAATCGATATACAGGTCAAATCTCTGATGCATGAACCCGCTTGAATCAGTTTCTGGGAACAGGGCAATTGCATTCTCCTTTGTATCTCCTATTCCGGTCATGGCAAAGGCGTTTTGGGTAAAAACCAAGACTAGAACAAAAGCAACGAATACTGAGAGCACGCTTTTTAATCTCATTTACCTTCCACCTTTCAAAAATATTGGGACGAACACCTATATATTACCAATAAACACATCTCATAGTATATAGTTCAAGTGGACTAATACTTTGTGGTGAAAAAATAACCTTAATTTTACTTTTTCGCAGTTGGATCGTGGTGTATACTGGAATCAAATCCGGAGGAACCGGTGAAAAGGAGCTCTGCTGGCATTGTGCTAGTGGGGCTCCTTTTTTATTTAGTTGCATGAAATGGGTGGTATTTATAATTACAACCAGAATATAGATGTTAATACAAGGAGGTGATGTCTATGTCAAAATTACTTAGGTTAACTGGAATTATTTTGAGTGCATCTATGATCTTCATCAGTTTGCCAAGTAACACTGAGGCAGCAAGGTGTGAGAACAAGAAAATCGAATATGTAGAAAGGTATTGTTTGGATGGAAGAACTCATACTAAAATAGGTTATTCGCAGAAGTGCTATGATGACAACGGCAAACCCACAGTTAAAATCTGGTCCGAAGAAAGAGTCTCATCTGGATGTGTTCGACGATAATCATAGGAGGTAGTGACGTGAATAAGTTGTTTAAAATCGGTTTGCTATCGATTAGTTTAATGACCGTGTTAGGTACATCTATTCATGCAGCACCAACAACAGTTACCCCCCAAACTACATACTCGATGGCTGCTCAGATTAAAAACATAACCTTGGCTGCTGGGACTAGTTATAAAGTGAATATAAATTATCACTATTTCACAAGCGAAAATCATAGAGTTGCTACAGTTACAATGGGATATATTGATGCCAGTAGGGTAGGGACTACTATTATCAGGTTCTATGATAAAAACGATAACGAAGTTGCGGCATACAGAGTTACTGTAATAAACCTCGTATAACCAGATGATAAATGAAATAAAAAAGAGCCGTTGAGGAAGGACTCTGACGGCTCTTTTGTAGGAATTTACATTGTAAAGTCTTATGAGAACTACAGGCCTTAGCTACTGTTAATTTGTAATTGTAAAATAGTATATGATCAGTCGATCAGGAGTTAAGCTAGCAATGATAGAACCTTGTCCTGGTTTGAGTGCAAGAAAATTACCTCCACATCTAAAAAGTAGCTGGAACTATCACCCCCGCCAGGTCTGAAACGATACATAAACTCCATATTAATAGTTTTTGGTTGTCGATTATCCGCAACTTCGCTTATAATGATTAGAAACATATTTCTGTTCAAGGTGATCGGAATGAAGGACTGGCGAGAGGAACTGCAACGGGAAGAGGTGCCGGCAGCCGCAAAGCCGAAAGATCCGGACATCTGTAAAACTGTATGGCCGGAATGAAGGGGAAATGGATTGACGGGGTATACACCTGCATTAGGTGCGGGCGCCCCGTGTACGACGCATTCGGAAAAAGATGAGCCCCGGCATTATGCCAGGGCTTTTTTACGTGTTATGCAGAATGGGGGCAGCGGGGACGAAATGGTGACAGACTCAACGTCTGGGCTCAGAATAGACTCCATTGAAACTCCAAACCAAAAAGAAAAAAGCCTTGACTGACATGGCTTTTCAGAATAGACTCCACCAGATTCTATATCGATTTCAATCCTAGGGATTTACAAAACGTTGATAGGCAAGTATTATATTCTGTAACTACCTGGCTTATACACAATCAACGAGATTCCTGCATAATTATTTGACCAAAGTTCGAAAATTTGTTTGGTTTGCCGCCTGCCGGCAAACCATGAACTTCGTTACCGCTTAGTGTCAACATAATTATTACATGAATGTAGGGGGAGTTGTGCAGTGAAGAAAAGTTGGGTTATTTTTCTATGCTTGCTGATGTCACTTTCACTGGTGCTGTCGGCATGCGGCGGTGGCGGCGATGCCGCGGAGCCGTCCAAGGAACCGACTCAAGAACAGCAGGGCAATGAGCCGGAGAAGAAGGAGGCTGGAGAACAGGCTTCCGACACGGAAGAAGCCGAGTTCATCAACGAAGGGATTGTAAAGGCTTCCGATCCAAGCAAATCGCCGGCTAACGCCACGGCCCGGACAGACACGCTGATTATCGGCATGCAGGCTCCGGCTGGAATTTTCCATCCGCTTTACGCGGAAACGGTTTATGATAATTACGTGACGAAAACGTTATTCAGGGCGATGCTGGAAGTGCAGAAGGACGGGACGTATGCGCCATTGCTGGCGGAGAAGTACGAAGTTTCCCCGGATAATTTGACCCACACGTACAAGCTGAAGGAAGGCCTGAAGTTCAGCGACGGTTCGCCGCTGACGGCGGAAGACGTCGCCTTCACGATTACCGCTTTGCATGATAAGTCGTATGATGGCCCTATGGATATCATACGAGACGCCAAAATCAAAGGCGGCAAGGAATACTTTGACGGCAAAGCAACCTCCATTGAAGGCATCAAGGTTATCGATCCTCTCACCATTGAATTTACAACGATTGAACCAAGCTCCCTGGCGCAATCCTCTATCGGTGCGACAGGCATTCTCTCCAAAGCCTATTACGGCAAAGATTACAAGCAGGGCAATTTGAGTTATATGAACGATCTGTTCACGAAGCCGCTCGGCAACGGACCATACAAGCTGGATAAGTTCCAGGCCGGCCAGGATGTGTCCTTTGTCGCGAATGAGAACTACTTCAAAGGCGCGCCAAAGATTCCGAAGCTGATCTACAAGTTTACGACGGACGAGACGAACGCCCAACTGCTGCAGACCGGGGAGACGGATATGGACTTCATCTCCGCCAACCTTGACAACTTCGAGCTGCTCCAATCGATGGGCTTCCTCGATATATCCCTGTTCCCGACCAATGGTTACGGCTACATCGCCTTCAACCATAACCGGGCGAAGTTCCAGGATGTGAAGGTGCGGCAGGCATTGGCGTACGGCCTGGACCGCGAGCAAATCGTGGAAGCCGTATACCAGGGCTATGCCGAGGTCATCAATGTGCCGCAATCGAAGCTGTCCTGGGCCTATACCGATGAGGTGAGCAAGTACGAGTTCAACCTGGAAAAAGCGAAGCAACTGCTTGAAGAAGCGGGCTGGAAGGTTGGCGCGGATGGTATACGTGAGAAAGGCGGCGAGAAATTCACGATCAACTTTACCGCTACATCGCCGAATGTGGTGAATGACGCGATTATTCCGGTAGCGCAAGCGAACTACAAGGAATTGGGCATCGAATTCGTTGCCGAACAAATGGACTTCAACGCCGTCGTTGAGAAGCGGAAGAAGGGCGATTTTGATATGTTGTTCATGGCTTGGCGCCTTGATCCGGATCCGCAAGGAGCACAAAATATCTTCGTTACCGGAGGATCCTGGAACGAAATCGGCTACTCCAACAAAAAAGTCGACGAGCTGCTCGAAAAAGGCGGAAAAACGCTTGATATCGAGGAACGCAAAGCGATCTACAAAGAGCTGTATCAAGAAATCAATGAGGATTTGCCATACATCTTTATGTACCAGCGCCGCGATATGTGGGGCAACAATGCCCGCTTTACAGGGCTCGATATGAGTCCTTACCGCGACTTCTCTTATGGCGTAGATGCATTGATGATTAATTAATCCATGCTTGCCGAACCCTCTCCCGTCAGAACGGGGGAGGGTTTTTTGTGACAGAAAATGGTCTTGATAATATTTGCCATCTATCCTATGATTCTATGATAGCCTGCTGCTGGAAGAAGGGGGACGCTATGAAGCTGAGAAGAATTCGGGCGGAAGAAGAAACCGTGCTGCGCCAATTGATGCAGTATTATTTTTATGATTTTTCCGCATATAATGATGCGGATGTGCTTCCGGATGGACGTTATGGAGAGTACCCGAATCTGGAACGGTATTGGGAACCAGACTCGGGGCATCATCCATATTTCATCGAGGCGAATAATGGATTGGCCGGATTCGCCCTCGTCACCGTGCAGGATAACAAGGGCACGCCACGCCATGTGATGAGCGAGTTTTTTGTGATGAGGAAGTACCGCAGCCAAGGAATCGGAAGCGCAGCGGCTTGTTCCTTATTCGATGCTTATCCGGGTAGTTGGATCGTGACACAGATCAAAAGGAATGCTCCAGCCCAATCGTTCTGGCGAAAGGTTATCGCTGACTATACGGGCAGTCAATACACGGAGCATGAAGAACCGAATAAAATAGTGCAATCGTTTACAGCGTCACATCCATCGATCGCGGAAGGAGCGGATTCGTCTGACTGTACATAGACCGACAGAGAAGATTACCATTCTTGCCGCATTGGGCGGGAATGCCATCCTGCAGCCGAAGCAGGAGGCCACCTACGAGAACCAACTGGCGAACGTTCAGCGCAGCTGCAGCGTCTTGGCCCGATTGGTGGCGCAAGGACACCGGCTCGTCATTACGCATGGCAATGGGCCGCAGGTCGGCAATCTGCTGCTCCAGCAGGAAGAGGCGCAGGCGGAGGTGCCGCCGCTGCCTCTCGATGTATGCACGGCCCAAAGCCAGGGCTTCATCGGCTTCATGATTCAACAATTATTGCGCAATGAACTGGCCAGCGGCGGGAACGGCCACTCGGTCGTCAGCTTGATTACGAGAGTAGAGGTGGCGGCGGACGATCCGGCCTTCGGCAATCCGAGCAAGCCGATCGGCGGCTTCTATACGGAGGAGGAAGCGAAGCAGCTCATGACCGGCAAAGGCTGGCAGTTGAAGCCGGATGCGAACCGGGGCTGGCGGCGTGTCGTTCCGTCTCCGCGGCCGCAAGCGATTGTGGAAGCAGACGTCGTAAGGCAGCTGCTCGAATTGAACCAGATTGTCATTGCCTGCGGCGGGGGAGGGATTCCGGTTGTCCGGCAGGAAGACGGCAGCTATACAGGCATTGAGGCCGTAATCGACAAAGATTTCAGCAGCTGCAGGCTCGCTCGCGAGATTCAAGCCGATGTGCTGCTTATTCTGACTGACGTCGAGCACGTCTATGCCGACTATGGCCGCCCGGATCAGCGGCCCCTGACGAGCCTGAGTCCATCTTCTGCGGCTGAATACATTGAAGCGGGGCACTTCAGCCAGGGCAGTATGCGCCCGAAGGTGGAGGCTGCAGCGTCCTTCGCCGCCCAGGGAGGAACCGCGATTATTTGTTCGCTTAACCAGGCGGATCTCGCGCTGGCCGGTCTGGCAGGCACGCGGATCGTTCCGGAGACCGCCGAAGCGCCGAGTTATCATCGATAGGGCACATAGATACCGGGCTTGACAGGAACAATAAGGGAGAGGCTACGGTGAAAGGAATGTCCATTGATGACGAAGAAGCAGAAGAAGCAATCCGGGCCGAGCTTCGCGCCCGGCATGGAGCTGGATAATTTGAAAGAAAAAGCGACTCCGGAAGAAATTGAACGCGGCGACTCGACTTCCGTTACCAATCTCATTCTGGATCGGACCGGCGACGACAACGAAGGTTAACGAGCCGGAGTCTTGAGCCGTCCTGCGCTGCCGAAGAGCATGCCGGGCGGCTCTTATTTATAATAGAAGAAAGCCGAAGCCGTGATTAGAAAATGGGCACGGAGAAGTAAAGCAATACAATGGAAAATAATGATAACCGGGTTCGATAACGGACTTCTTTGGAACTATGCTATACTGAAAACCGTAATAGTATATTGTGTCTGACTAGATTTGCTTGGGGGCGCAACCGAACGGCAGATTTGGCCGTCTAATGTAGGGGAGCTTTGCAAAACGGCGGCCGATGCCTCATAATGACACAAGGGGGCACAACGCCTCTTACCATGGAAAAAGGAGTTACTGTATGAGCACTTACATAGCAGAACGTTATCAGCTGAATTCCGTCATCTTTCACTTGGGCGGCGGCATTCTTTATGAAGCCGTCGATATGTCTTTGCAGCGCGACGTATTTATTTATGTTGTCGAGAATACGGATTCGGGCCGCGCAGAGGAATACCGCGCCGCATTCGGGAATGTATCGCATTTTTCCAATAACCGATTTTTCCATATGCTGAATGCGGGCATGTCCGGACAGGACTTCTACGTTGTGTTTATGGCGTACAGCGGCATGCCGTTGGTGAAGTATGCGCAGCGGCACGCCTTGAGCTCGGATAAGGTGCTGTCCATGATTTACGAGCTGGGCACCAGCATTCAGGAAGCGCTGGAGGAAGGGGTCAGCCGATTCCCGGTCACGATTGATAATGTGTGGGTGACGGCGGATAATCAACTGATTATTATGAACTACTGGACCCAGGCGGAGGAAGGGGAGCACGGCACAACCGCCTTGTACCGGCTGCTGTATCAGCTGTGCACGCTTCATCCGCATGTCCCTTCGCAGTTCGATGTTGTCGAGACTCGCTTGTATGGCGCGTTGAAGGACTTGAATTCAGCTCAAAGAGATTTGGTTCTGAAGCTGATGAGGAAGGTCCACGCGGGAGATGCGTCTCTATTCACCTTCATGGTCGGACTGCGGGAGATTATGGAGCAGCCGGATGTGCCGATGCAGGCAAGCCGCGACGTGGCGACGCCCGTATTCACGGCCGCTCCTCCGCTTGAGGAATTGCCGTCCCGGCGTCCTCTCGCCGATTCCGAACCGGATGATGTGGAAGCGGATGAGGACCTGGTCGAAGATGAGGATGATGATGAATACGAACGCAAGGAGGCCGCTTCCTTCAACGGAAGCAAGATGCTGCTTATCGTTGCCTGTGTGTGTGTCTTTTTCGCTGTCTTGGGCGGAGCCGTCATCTGGGCTAATTCGCTCTCCAAAGACAATGAGCCGGTCGCGGTGACCGAACCGGGGCAGGAAGGCGGTTCCGACGCAGCGGCGGAACTGCCGGACGGCAGCGGCGACAATGCCGATAATGGCGCTGTCGTTCCGGATGGCGGCGATAACGGTTCTGTTGCCGATCCGGATACGTCCGTCAGCTCGAACGGAGAATCCTCGAGTTCGAACGGAGGCTCTTCAAGCTCGAATACGGACAGCGGCAGCAGCGCCGGCCAAGGATCGCAGCAGCCGGATACGAATGCGGGGATGCCAACGCAGCCGGATACCCAGCAGCCGGGCACAACAGATTCTGGAACGACACCAACCGATCCCGGAACGACAGATCCAGGGACGACGACGCCGGGAACAGGGATGCCAGACACGGGAACGCCGACGGATCCGGCGAATCCGGGGACGGAGATACCTCCTGCTGAAGCGGGACAGACAGGCGAAGGAGAAGTGCAGGTTCCGAGCTTGATTGGTCTGACGCTGGAAGAGGCGGAAGAGCAAGTGAAGGCTGCGGGGCTTCGCTGGTCGTATTTCAAGGAGAACAGCGAGGAGCAGCCGGCTGGCCAGATCTTCAAGCAGGAGCCGGAAGCAGGCGCAGCGATTAAGAAGGGCGAACGAGTGACCTTCTACATTAGCCGGGAACAGCAATAAGCTGCGGAAAAGAGGGAGAACTGCCTATCGATGAGGCAGTTCTCCTTTGCTGTCTCTATAAGAACAGAAGCCCTCGCCCCGGGCGCGCCATTCAAGCGCAGGGGCAAAGGGCTTCTTCTTCGTTAATTGCAAGCGCAATTCAAGACCGGCTTGCGGGCGGCCAGCGTCTCGTCCAGTCTTCTCACATCTGTGTGATGCGGCGCGTTGAGCAGCAGATCCGGCTGTTCTTCCGCTTCCTTCGCAATCTGAATCATCGTATCGATGAAGGTGTCGAGCGTCTCCTTGCTCTCGGTCTCCGTCGGCTCGATCATCATGCATTCCTCGACATTGAGCGGGAAGTAGATGGTCGGCGGATGGAATCCGAAATCGAGCAGCCGCTTGGCGACGTCCAGCGTGCGCACCCCATATTGCTTCAAGCCGCTACCGGAGATGACGAATTCATGCTTGCATACGCCCGGATACGGCACTTCGAAATAAGGTGCCAGACGGTGCATCATGTAGTTCGCGTTCAGCACCGCGCATTCGGATACGCGGCGAAGTCCGTCCGGCCCGTATGTGCGCATATAGGTGTACGCGCGGACGAGAATGCCGAAGTTGCCAAGGTATGCTTTGACCCTTCCAATCGAGGTTGGCCGTTCTTCTTCGAATCCGAAGCTGCCATCCTCCTTCTTCACGATGAGCGGCTTCGGCAAGTATGGCGCCAGGATGCTCTTGACGCCGACCGGGCCGGCCCCGGGACCGCCGCCGCCATGCGGCGTGCTCATCGTCTTGTGCAGATTCAAATGCACAACATCGAAGCCCATATCTCCCGGGCGGGTGATGCCCATGATGGCGTTGGAATTCGCGCCGTCGTAGTACAACAGGCCGCCGGCTTCGTGGACAATATCGGCAATCTCGAGGATGTGCTCCTCGAACAAGCCGAGCGTGCTCGGATTGGTCAGCATGAGTGCCGCTGTGTCCGGACCGACCGCCGCCCGCAGCGCCTCAAGATCGACAAGCCCCCGTTCATCCGAAGGGATCGTAATCGTATCGAGACCGGCGGCCGTCGCGCTCGCCGGGTTCGTCCCATGAGACGAGTCCGGAACGATAACCTTGGTGCGGATCTCGCCCTTGCTCTCATGGTAAGCCCGGATCATCATCAGGCCCGTCCATTCCCCGTGGGCGCCTGCCGCAGGCTGGAGCGTCACCTCGTCCATCCCCGTGAGGGCGGCAAGATCCTGCTGGAGTGTATACAGCATTTCCAGCGCGCCTTGAATGCTATCAGCCGGCTGATACGGGTGAATCTTCGCGAAGCCCGCCAAGCGGGCGACATCTTCGTTAATCTTCGGATTGTACTTCATCGTACAGGAGCCGAGCGGGTAGAAGCCGTTGTCGATGCCGAAGTTGCGGCGCGACAACTCAGTGTAATGGCGGATGACATCCACTTCATACACTTCCGGCAATTCCGCCGGCTGCTGGCGGAGCATCGCCGCCGGTATCATTTCTTCGATATCCCGCTGCGGAACATCGCATTCAGGCAATGAATAAGCGGTCCGTCCCGGCTTGCTCAGCTCGAAGATCAGCTTTTTCTCCGGTTTCATACAGCACCCTCCAATCGTGCGGCAAATTGGTCGATTTCCGCCTTGGTCCGGCGTTCCGTCACCGCGACAAGCATATGGCCCGCCAGCTCCGGATAGTAACGGGACACATCCAGGCCGCCGATGAACCCTTCCTTCATCAGGGCGGCGTTCAAGGCGGTCGGGCAGACGCCTTCCGGCAGCTTGACCAGGAATTCATTGAAGAACGGCGAGGTGAACGGCAGGGACATTGCCTTCGATTGCGCGATCCGATCGGCAGCGTAATGCGCCTTTTGGATGTTCAGATTCGCGACCTCGCGGATGCCGGATTTGCCCATGACGGACAAATAGACGGAAGCGCTCAAGGCTAGCAGCGCCTGGTTCGAGCAAATGTTGGACGTCGCCTTCTCGCGGCGGATATGCTGCTCGCGGGCTTGCAGCGTCAGCACGAAGCCCCGCTTGCCGTCGCGATCCTTGGTCTGACCGACAATCCGGCCAGGGATGCGGCGCATCAGCGGCTCGGATACGGCGAAGTATCCGCATGTCGGACCGCCCAGCGACGAGGCGATGCCGAACGGCTGGGCATCTCCGACGACGACGTCGGCGCCCAGCTGTCCCGGGCTCTCCAGCAGGCCGAGCGACAGCGGATTAGTGCTCATAATAAGCAGTCCTTTGCGCCCGTGAATCAGCGGTTCGATGGCCTGCACGTCCTCGATGCAGCCGAAGAAGTTAGGCGACTGGACGATAACCGCAGCCGTGTCGTCCGTCATGAGCGCCTCCAGCTTCTCCAGATCGGTCACTCCGTTCGCATCGGGCGCCTCTACAATCTCCAGACCGAGCCCGCGCGCGCTCGTATGCAGGATCTGCCGCGCTTCCGGATGAACGGTGCGCGAGACGACGATCCGCTTGCGCTTCGTAACGGCGCTTGCCAGCACCCCGGCTTCCGCGAGCGCGGTCGCCCCGTCATACATGCTCGCATTGGCTACCTTCATGCCCGTCAGCTCGCATATATAGGATTGGAACTCGAATATGGCCTGCAGCTCTCCCTGGCTGATCTCCGGCTGATATGGCGTATAGGCGGTATAGAACTCGGAACGCGAGATAACGTGATTGATGACGACCGGAATGTGATGGTCATAGATGCCGGCGCCAAGAAAGCTTGCATACTGATCGAGGCTGGCGTTGCGGCCGGCCAGATCCTGCATATGGCGCAGCAGGGCCGCTTCGTCCAGCGCTTCGGATATCGGAAGCCTGCCCTTGTAACGGACCGCTTCCGGAATGTCGCGGAACAGCTCATCAATCGATGCCGCGCCGATCACCGCGAGCATGTCCCGCTCGTCCTGCTCGGTCATCGGGATATAGCGATGTGTCTTGGTCATGAAGGCGAACCTCCCTTGGTTGTTGTAGGGCGTTGATAGAATGGGGTTGCGACGACGCGGGCCTTGAGCCGCTTGCCGCGAATCTCGACTTCCAGTTCCGTATCCAATTCGGCATATGGCGATTCAATGAGCGCCAGGCCGAGATTGCGCTTCAAGGTAGGGGATTGCGTACCGGACGTCACTTCGCCGATAAGCTTATCGCCTGCATAGACGGGATAATGGGTCCGCGGGATGCCGCGATCGATCAATTCGATGCCGGCCAATCGGCGGGGAACGCCTTCTTCCTTCTGCTTGGCGAGCGCATCCCTGCCGATGAACTCCCCTTTATTCAGCTTCACGCACCAGCCAAGCCCAGCCTCCAGCGGCGTAATCTGCTCGGACAGCTCCTGGCCGTACAGCGGCAGCTTCGCTTCGAAGCGAAGCGTATCTCTGGCCCCCAGGCCTACCGGAACGAGCCCGAACGGTTCACCGATTCGCAGCAGCTCCGTCCATAGATGGGGCGCATCGTCAGCCGAGATATAGAGCTCGAACCCATCCTCGCCCGTGTAGCCTGTACGCGAGACGAGAGCCTTAACGCCGCACACCTGGACATCGGAGAAGCAATGAAACGCTTTCAAACCGCTGACAGGCGCTTCGGTTGCCTGCGTCAAAATGGACAGTGCCTGCGGTCCTTGCAGCGCCAGCAGGGAGGTGCGGGAAGACGCGTTGTCGATATGCACGCCGTCCTCTGCATGGTCATGCAGCCATTGGACAACCTTGTCCGTATTGGACGCGTTAACGACCAGCATATAGTGATCTTCGGCAAGACGATAGACCAGGAGATCGTCGACGACACCTCCATGCGGATAACAGAGCAGGGAGTACTGTGCCTTGCCGTCCTCCAGCTTGGACAGGTCATTCGTCGTCATCTTCTGCAAAAAGGAGAATGCGGCAGGACCGCTCACGAATAGCTCCCCCATGTGCGACACATCGAACAGGCCGGCCTGCTGCCGTACGGCTTCATGCTCCCGCTGGATGCCGCTGAATTGCACCGGGAGCTCCCAGCCGCCGAAATCGATGCAGCGGACGGAAGGGTGGTCGGCATACTTCGGAAATAGGGGCGTGCGTTGTAACGTGGACATGACATCACCTCGATATGGATAATGAATGGGACTCAAAAAAAGGACAGGCGAAAAAAGGCAGCTCCGCTTCCAGCGGATGCCTTCTTACGCTCTGTCCTGTGTACCTGAGAGTTACCTCATGATCTTCCGGCTTCCGTCTGCTGAAGCCGGCCCATAAGTTTCCCCTTGGGTGACCCGCTAGAAGCGGATGCTCTCCAGAGGCGCGTCCGGTAAACGTCCTTTTGCCTGAGAGATTCACCCGTGGCGGGCTTACTCCTTCGGCGTTACTGTCTCGCAGTAATCTCTCCCTTTACCATCATTCGCAATGTGCAATTGTCATACCTCCATTATTACTCGAACCTTCCTGACATTGTCAATCCATTTCTGCGAACTTCTGCGAAAATGATTCTCATATTGACATGGCGGGGAAGCTGAACTACGCTATAGATGTAATTTTGAATAGTATCACATACCGCGAATGAAGATGAACGGGAGAGACCGGGCGCCAAGTCCCGGCACCGAAGGAGCAAGCCGCCGAAACTGCCGTTCGGCGAGGAATCTCTCAGGTAGAAGCACCGTCGTCCGACGCACCTCTGGAGAGAGCGTACAGCCGCCCAAGGGGAATACCGGCCTGCCGTGGGCAGCCGGGCAAACTCTCAGGCACCCGGGACAGAGAAGAGGCGAATGAGTCTTTGATCTGTCTTTTTTGCTGTGCCGGCTAATTGCGATAATAATGAGAGAGGAATGAGCGTGAACATGAGCGAAGTGAAAGAGAATCTGTTGTACAGCGAGGAGCATGAATGGGTCGTCGTCGTCGAAGGGCGGACCGTGCGCATCGGGATTACCGATCACGCGCAAGCGGAATTGGGAGATATCGTATTCATCGAGTTCCCCGAGATTGGAACCGCTTTATCGGCGGGCGACAGCATGGGATCGATCGAGTCGGTCAAGACGGTATCGGAGCTGTACTGCCCGGTCTCTGGAACGGTGACGAAGGTCAATACCGATCTGGAGGACACTCCCGAGAAGGTGAACAGCGAACCGTATGAAGGCGGCTGGATTGCCGAGGTGGAGCTGGACGGCGATCCGGAGGAAGCGATGAAGCAGTTGCTCACCGCGGAGGGCTACCGGAAGCATATCGAGTAGGGGAATGGCCTGCAGCCCCGGCCGCAAGCCGATGCGGACGCATGAACATGAGAATAACGGAACATCTATGAATAAAGCGGCGCTCCTTCCCGCATACTAACTGTGTACATGAGTATATGCGAAATGGAGAGTTGCCGAATGAACAACCAAGAACATAACCGCGACCAAGCGACGAAAGCGGAAGTGCAGACGACGAAGCTGAACAGAATGCCGGATATCGAAGGACGAGAAGCCGAGTTCGGAGCGGATC
Source organism: Paenibacillus dendritiformis (assembly GCF_945605565.1). Taxonomy (NCBI): domain Bacteria; kingdom Bacillati; phylum Bacillota; class Bacilli; order Caryophanales; family Paenibacillaceae; genus Paenibacillus; species Paenibacillus dendritiformis. The sequence continues at coordinate 3,366,369 of NZ_OX216966.1, forward strand.
TGGAAGGCGCTCAGCAGGGTCAAGCCGCGCGCGATGCAGATACGAAGCTGTCCGAATAATGCGCGTCTCCTGCACCGCAAGCCCCCCAGTTCCGGGAACTGGGGGGCTTCTTCAGCCTTGAACCCGCGGCGTGGTTGGATCGCATCCCGGGGAAGGAACGGCGCCGGCCTGGGCCAATTTGATCAGGTAGTAGCATTCCTCCCGCGCCATATGATCCGGCATCAACGGACTGATAATATCGAGCGTCTCCGCGTTTAACTCCATTTCCTCCAGCTCCAGCAAAAATTTCGTGAACAACTTAATCTCCAGGTTCACATCGCGATGGAACCGCTCCAGTGCCGGGAAGCGGCGAAGCTGGGTCCGCAAGTAGCCGACCATTTCGACCGCTTTTTTGTAATAATCATCGAAATGCTTCTCGAATTGGCGGCTCTTCTCGATCAGCCGCCTCTCCACTGCATCCAGATTGGATGCGATCGCCGAAGCATGGCCGGAAGCGTCCGACAGCCACACCAGATCATAATGAAGCGCATCGAACAACGGCACCGGCTTGCCGGCCCGAACGGCATCGAGAATATAGACATACTCCTGCAGCTCATTGAGCATATGGTTGAAAAAGGTCGGCGGAAGAAGCACGGTAACCTGGCCGAGCAGCAATCGGCGCAGCAGGTCAAGCTTGAAATTCTTCAATTCCATCGTTGCGGCATGCGCATCGGCAGCGATGGCAAGGGCTTGGGATTCGGAGGAGGCCTGGCGGGCTTGATTCAGGAGCTCATCGAACCGCCGGATGAACTGATCCGCCTGACGAATGTCCTTCGCTTCCCGGGGCGACAAGGCGTCCAAAATGAAGCGGGAATGATCTCCCAGTATTTGCAGCCAGAAGCGGTGCTCGAACAAGAGCGAACCAGCCGGAGCGGCCTGGGCCTGTTGATGATGCATATGCACTCTCCTTTGCAGATGGTGGAGGCAGAATTGGTTCTATTATCATCGTATGTCTAACGGATTGTCTCGCATGCCAATTCTCGACTATCCAGCCCAAGAAGCAACAACCGCTGTCCCTCAGGGACAGCGGTTGTGTCATGACCTCGTCTGGCCGATATTACGATTCCGATTGCAGATCAAGCAGCACGAGGGCGAGCACCGTGGCTGCCTGGGCACGGGTTGATGTTCCTTCAGGAGAGAACTTGTTGCCGCCCGTGCCTTTAATATAGCCGCGGCTTACCGCAACCGCGACGGCGGCGCGGGCATCCGCACCGATCTTCGCTTGGTCGGCGAAGCCGAGCGCCGGAGCGTTATCGGTCTTCAACTGCAGTGCCTGCACCAGCATGACGACCATGTTCTCGCGCGTCAGCGGGTCACGCGCTCCCGGCTCGGCAATACGGTCGTTCCACGTTTTGCCGGAACCGGTTAGACGATCGAGCAGCGAGGCGAATTCCGCTTGAGTGACCAAATCGTTCGGCTTGAACATATTCAAGCTGCCCTTGCCTTCGATCAACTGGTGAGCGGCTGCGACCTCTACCTTATCTTTGGACCAATGCGTGCGAATATCGTCGAACGTCTTGGACAATTCCTGCGCCGTATAGGATCCGAGCGACGCCGTAGTGAAGCGAACGCCTTCCTTATCCCAGCGAACGCCAGGCGCGTAGTACGTCCACGCCTCCTTCGCATCCTTGCCGTAGACGCCTACCTTGCGGGCATCCTTGACGGTGGAGGCGCTCCATTTTAGACCGATACGGATCGGCTTGGTGACCGTGTCCTTCTCGCCTTGGACGGTCAGTCCCGGAGCGACCTGTCTCAGTGCGGACGCTTGCTCTCCTTCCGTCAGCGGCGCCAGCACCAGGCGTACGGTCAGATCTCCATTTTTCCCGATAAAGTCAACGAGCGACTCGGCAGGAATGAGCACTTCAAAATCCTTCCCGGACAGCAGCAACGCTTTGCCCGAGGCAGTAAGCTTCTCCGCCAGCACGCGGGTGATCCGGATATCCGACAAATTGACATCGTTCCAAGCGATATCCGAAATATCCAGCTTCACTTCAGTCGCTTCCTTGTCGTTCAACTGCGAGCTAATCTCAGTCGAAGATACAAGCAGCAATCCCTGCTTCTTGCCGTCCTTCTCGGTTACCGTGAAGGTGCCCGATTTCAAGGCCTTCCCAGACGGCTGCGACGGAGTGGAGGAGTAGGAACTGCTGGAAGACGAGCCGCCTGAGCTTGGGCCAGGTTCAGGCTTTGGTTCAGGTTTTGGTTCAGGATCTGGCGGCTTTGGTGAATTGACAACAACGGTTCCCGGTGCAAATCCAGCTACACGAATCGGTTCGCGGTTGCCATCCGTCATTGCAACATCTGCCAGTTTAAAGGTATACGTACCCGGGTTGCTTGCCGTGAACACGACCGTGCCTAACGTCCCATCACCTTGATAAGCCCCATCTGTCAGACTGACATGGATATCCAACTTCTTCTTGCCATCCTCCAAGTCGGTCGTTTTCTCTTCGAAGATGAGATCTGCATCCGGATACCAATCAAGTTGATATGTTGCCAACGTTACGCTCGGTTCCACGCGGACCTTGGTCAGGCTGGCATCATAGATTAGGCTGAACGAAGCGGAATATACCGATTCGGTGACGGAGAACGACGCATCAACTTGGAACTCCTCGCCGGTCGATACTTCATTCTTGCTCGTCGTTACGTTGACGCGGACTGCGCCGGCATCCGGATCGAAGTCATACTCCAGGATATCGCGGACGGCGAAATTATCCAAAGCATCAACCGTTATAATGACGATTTCGTTAGCGCCTCTTTGAAGGGGCACTTCGAGTTGGAATCGTTTGTTTTTATCAATTGTCGCATATTGCATATTGGTAAAATCTTCATTGACTACGGCAATAACCTCAACAAGCTGGCTCGGTTCATAAGATGGGAGCAAGTGTAGCAGCTGATCATCTACGGTTCCGGTGATCAGCCCTTTGTAGCTTGCCACATCATCAACACGGACTTCGCGGCTGTCCAAGGTGATTTCAGGCGCTTCGGTGTCGATAACAAAGAGTTGCCCTTCTTGTGCCGGTTCCTTGCTTCCCTTATGGGCCAGGTAATAGATTCCGTCTTCAGGAACCTCCCATTGGCCGCCGTTGCTGACCTTGGCTTCCCAGCTTTCAAGCACTGCGTTACCTGTTTTTAATGGTCCATGATCAATGACGGTATCTCCAACTGCTTTTCCCGATAAATCATAGATAGAAAGCGAAAATTTTTCTTTTTTGTTTACTTGCAAGTCAATATTCGCTTTGCTGTACTGGCTTTCGGTGCCCGGTGCAAGGATGTTCGGAGTTATCTCTAGGACATTCGCCGGAGCCACTTGGAATTCGTCTCCGATATACACGCTAACAGGAAGCCTGATTTCGTGGCCGCCGTCCCCTTTCAAATTGACATGGCCTTCATAATTCCCGGAGACGCTTGCCGGGATTTGCAAAGTCACGTCGAACGTCTGCCCAGGGCTTACTGTTGCCTTACTCGACGTTAAGGTTCCGCCCTCAGCAGGCCAATCGATGGAGACTAAATATTGCTGACTCGCATTAGAGATGCCCTTCAGCAGTACCGTTTTCTTAAACGTATTATCCGGAGAAACTGCTCCGAATGAGAGGCTGCCCGTTTCATATTCGAACAGTGCGCCCGGATTGTCTTTTACCGCGACGTTAGCGGTCTCTTGTACCAGAGCGATCGCTGGAGCTTTTACACTTCGTTCAAGATCGACCCGGCCTGCACCTTGCTCGGTTAGTTTATATACGTTCTTGTCGCGATCCTTCAGATCTACGGCATTATTCATCATCAATGCTTTGATGTCATCCGGGCTTAGATTGAGGCCGTTCTTATTGGAATACTCCACCAGCAATGCGGCAGCTCCCGCGATATGCGGCGAGGCCATGCTCGTGCCTTGCGAGCTTCCGTACCCGTTCTCGTAATTGCCGTCCCAGGCCGGCACGGATGATGTGATGCCGACTCCCGGCGCGGCAATGTCCGGCTTAATCGTATAGTCCGGCAGCGCAGGACCGCGGGCGCTGAAGGAGCCGAGCATATCTTGCTCCTCGACATCGCTGCGGACAACCTTCTTCACCGAGCCGGACGTAGTATAATTTTTCAAGATGAGACCGTCGGCTTGCGAAATGGTATAAGTAGGAACGAATTCATCGACATCCCCTTCGCCAAGAGTCGCGGCCAGATCACCAGCTTCGTTGTTGAAAATGATGAGCGCTGCGGCTCCCGCCTTTTTGGCGTTTCTCGACTTGTCGCCGAAGCTGATCTCGCCACGGGAGACGACCACGAGCTTCCCTTTTACGGCTTTGTTCTTAAAATCATCTGGTTTTCCGAATCCGGCAAAGACCGCTTCAAGCGGTTTATCTGTGTCCAGTACGGGAGAAGAAGTAGCGAGCTGCGAGAAAAACTTCTTATCCATACCCTCAACCTCAAATACCGGGGTCAGGACCGGAGGGTAAGAGGCTGCAACGGAAATGGCCGCATGGGCTCCTCCCGGACTTCCCAGCGTGAGCGGCTTCGGCCCGGCATTGCCCGCAGCGACAGCCACGACGACACCGGCCTTGGTTGCATTGTCCAGCGCCACGGAATGCGCGGTATATTGGAAGTTGTAATCGGCGCCGAGCGACAGATTGATAACATCTACCTGATCTTCATAGACGGCGCGCTCAATGCCGCGTACTATGTTTTCCGAAGATCCCCTGCCATATGGCCCGAGAACGCGATACGCATACAGATCTGCCTCTGGAGCGACGCCGCGTACTTTGCCGCTGTCGCCGGGATTATCATAGTTTCCTCTGCCGACAATCGTTCCAGCTACATGCGTGCCATGGGTCGTATGATACTCTTTTCCATCAATAATAGGCTGCGAATCATCTGGTCTCGTTTCCATTGGATCATCGTTATTATTGACAAAGTTATACCCGCCCTTAAAGGCATCTTTCAAACTTGGATGGTTGTAATCAACGCCGGTGTCAAGCACGCCGACCTTGATGCCTTTCCCTTTTAAACCTATATCCCACAAATGCTTCGCTCCAATATGGGGCGCGCTTTTATGCATATAGGTGCTGTCGCCATGAGCGCTCGGCTCGTTCGGAATCGCCTGGATGTCTACGTTCGGGAAGACGGCCTTCACGCCCGGAATCGTCAACAAATCATCGACTTTGTTGGCCGGGATACTGATCGAAAATCCATTAAATACATTGTTGAACTCGTAACGGATTGAGGCTTCCAGTTGGTTAAGTGCGGTGCGGAATTGCTGATGCTCTTGCCGGATATCGCTTTCCACATCGTTGGCGAACAAGGAGTATGTATTCGCGGCCTGAGCTTCTGCTACTTTCAACGGTTCATTTTGTAGTTCTACGATAACGGTAATAATGTCGCTGCTGTCAGAAGGCGGTACAAAGTTTTGCGGTGTGATGTCAGATAAGTTCAGTTCGGAGATGCGAGGGAGTTGCAGCTTGGTTCTGAGCTGATCCTTGACTTGGCTCTGGAGTTGTTGCTTCGTCTCGGATGCGGACCAGTCCATTTTTTCAGTTGCGCCCGATACTCCCGGAAAGACCATGCCGGCAAGCAGCAAGGCGCTAAGGACCAAAGACATGAGTTTGCGGAATGAATGCAGTCTCAAACGTAAGCCTCCTTTGCTATTTTACTGTCCGGTTGAACCTTGTTGAAGGAAAAATACAGCCTCAGCCTCCTTTCTTGCGGTCGGTATTCAAAAAACGGTGATTGTCTATGATGTCGATCACATAAATCAAGTTTACATATATTTCATATTAAGGGTAAGGGTACTATTAACTATATTCCAATTCTGTTCTCTGGCGGAAAATGTTGAAAGATTACTAATTATGTAAAATCAATAGATTGTGCCAAAAGAGAGAGTAGGTCGTTAGACCTATTTCAGGAATGCAATAGAAGGAGAGGGGAGAAAAAAATAAAGGGCTTGTCCCAATTCTAAAGCGTTTTCTAAAACGAACGCCGATAAATAAGCTTCACAAAAGAAGCGCCCGGGCAACAGGATGGCTTTGGCGATCCGCTTAGAAAGGACCCGGAGGTTCGTATACGGCCTCCATCAGAAAAATATGCGGATTAGGTATGGCTTGGCAGGACAGGATATAAAAAACCTGTTAAATGGTCATTCGCTGCAAGGAGTGAATTCGAATGGACAAACCGAATATGCTGTCTTCCGGGACCACGTCCGTAATCGCTGCACGGCCAGACATCATATGCCTGCGCACTGTTATGGTCAATGTCGTGTTCATCGGAGCGCCAGGAAGCCGCGATTATGTAGTGATCGACGCCGGATTAGCCACGTTCGGCGATACTATTCGCGAGACGGCGGAAGCGCATTTTGACGGTCCGCCTGCGGCCATTCTGCTAACCCATGGCCACTTCGATCATGTAGGCGCGATACGCGATCTGTTGGACATCTGGGATATTCCCGTATACGCGCACTCGCAAGAGCTTCCCTACCTGACGGGGCAAGCGGATTATCCTCCGCCAGATCCGACGGTCGGCGGGGGCTTGATGTCTCTGCTCTCTCCGTTCTATCCGAACGAAGCGATCCGACTCGGAAGCCGGGTCCGCCCGCTGCCCGATGATAGCCGCGTGCCGCATCTGCCGGATTGGCGGGTGATTCCTACGCCGGGGCATACTCCCGGGCACGTATCCTTTTACCGGGAATCGGATCGGTCGTTGATTGCGGGGGATGCGTTCATCACTGTCAAGCAGGAATCGGCTCTCCATGTGCTAGGGCAAGCCAAAGAAATCCATGGTCCGCCGGCTTACTTCACTCCCGATTGGGATGAGGCGTGGCGCTCGGTGAAGCGGCTGGAGAAGCTTCAGCCGCAGCTGGCCGTGACCGGGCACGGCTTGCCTATGGAAGGGGAGGAGCTGACGGTCCAATTGCAGCGCCTGGCCCGGGAGTTCGACCAGCTGGCTATCCCGGCACAAGGGCGCTATGTTCCGTCGCGTGAATAGAACCGGCGCACAAAAGAAAAAGGGCGATTCTGCTAGCCATATCGCGGCTGCCGGATCGCCCTTCTTATGTCTATTACGGCAGCGCTCTGCCTCTGGAGCTGACGTACAGGGTGTACCACTCTTCCCGTGTCAGGGTGAGGTTCGCCGCTTCGCCGCATGCCCGGATTCGCTCCGGATTGGCCGTGCCGATAACCGGCTGGATTCCGGCCGGATGGCGCATCAGCCAGGCGAGAATGATCGCTTCCCGCGTCGTGCCCTTCTCGTTGGCCATTGCCTGCACGAGCTCGGCCGTCTCGCGGATCGAAACCGGCTGATCAGAGAGATCCCGGCCCGAGAAGACGCCTTGCGCAAGCGGGCCCCAAGCTTGAATTTGAATATTTTCCAGACGGCAGTACTCCAGCGTGCCTTCCGGGAATATATCTTCCTTGGCGGCATTTTGGTTCACGTGAACGCCTTGATCGAGCCAGCCGATTTTGGCCAGACTCATCTCCAACTGATTGACGATGAACGGTTCCTTGCTGTATGTCTGTAGCAGCCGAATCTGGCCTGCGCTCATGTTCGAGACGCCGAAGGCCCGCACTTTCCCCGCAGACTTCAATGCCGACATCGCTTCCGCGACCTCTTCCGGCTCCATCAATGGATCGGGACGGTGGAAGAGCAGAATGTCGAGATATTCGACACCCAGCCGCTTCAAGCTTCCGTCGACGCTGCGCAAAATATGCTCCTTCGAAAAATCATAGCGTCCCGGAATGCCATTATCAGCGAAGCGAATGCCGCACTTGGATTGCAGCACGATGCGCTCTCTCCATTCCGGCCGTTCCTTCAGCACTTGGCCGAATACCTGCTCCGCCTTGCCTCTCGTATAAATGTCGGCGTGGTCGAACATATTGATGCCCGCCTCCAGGGCGGCTTCGACCGCAGCGTGCGCCGCTGCGAGATGCTGTTCCGTTATTGGCTCGTCATTCCAGCCTCCTCCCAGACCCATGCATCCGAGCACTAGCCGGCTGGCCGCGAGTCCGCGTTGTTGAATGGGGATCTTATTCATGTTGAATCACTCCAGTGGATGTAGAATGAGAAGCTTATCTCGTCCAGTGTACTACAGGCGCATGCGCATATCCAGATACGAAGGGGTCGGAAGCAGAGATCGGCTCTTCGCTCGACGGTCCGCGAGCCCTGTCCGGAAGGATAATAGAAGCACGCAGCCGAATATACCAGTACGCATGGAAAGAAGCCGCCAGCACAAAAGGAGGGAACGAGATGAAGGAACGGGTGATGCTCGTAACCGGAGCGAACTCGGGTATGGGATTGGCAACCAGCGTGGCGTTAGCCAAGCAGGGAATCTATGTTATCATGCTGTGCCGGAATGAAGCGAGGGGCAGGCGGGCGCTGGAGGAAGCGGTTCGCCGCAGCGGATCGAATCGCATCGGGCTCATGCTCTGCGATCTGGGATCATTGCGCAGTATTCGCGCATGCGCGGCAGCGGTCCTGTCCAACTATACGGCGCTGGATGGACTGATTAACAACGCAGGGGTAGTCTCGGTTCGCCGACAGACGACAAGCGACGGCTTCGAGCTGAATATCGGGGTCAACCATCTCGGGCATTTTCTGTTGACGAATCTTCTGCTGGAAGCCCTGCAGCGGGCGCCGCAGGGACGGATTATCAATGTGTCGTCCGGCGCCCACAAGATAGGGCGCATTCATTTCGATGACCTGCATCTGACGAAGGGCTATAATGCAGTCACGGCCTATTCGCAATCGAAGCTGGCCAACATATTGTTCACATCCGCGCTTGCCAGCCGGCTGCAGGGGACGAAGGTGACGGCCAACAGCCTTCATCCCGGGGCCGTCGCCACCAATATCGGTGTCGATCGCGGCACAGGATTCGGCAAGCGCATTATGGCCATGCTGCGCCCGTTCTTCCTCACGCCGGAGGAGGGGGCGGCCACCGCCATTTACTTGGCGACCAGCCCGGACGTTGCCGCGGTGTCGGGCGCTTATTTCTACCGGCAGCGTCAGATGCCGGCGTCTCGCCGCTCGCAGGATGCGCAGCTGGCGGAACGGCTGTGGGCCGTCAGTGCGGCGGAAGTGGGATGCAATATCGCGGAGTAGCGCTAGAAGAGTGCGTTGACGGCAATCAGCAGCAGAATGACACCGCTGATCAGCGTGCTGAATTGACCGAGGCTGAAGGAGCCGATACGGATATTTGCAGCCTTCCTTCCAATCGATACGCCCCACCATACCGTGATATAGCTCCCAACGGCCGCGGTAATGCAGATGGCCAGCGGAGACAGGCCGAGCAGCCCGGCGCTCAAGCCATTCGTCAGCGCATTGGCGGAGAGCGCCACGCCGAGAATGACGGCTTCCCCGTAGCCGATGGTGCCGGACTGGTCGGCGTCCGCGATCTCGGGATGCCGGAGCATGTCGGTCAGCTTATTCCGCGACGGGGTCGAGCCGGCTGCCGCCGACACTGCGGCTGGCTGGCTCTTGTGGCGCGGCACCGTGATGCGAATCCCGATGATGAACAATACGAACGCCCCAAGGAGCACCGGCAGAATGCCAGGCAAGATTGCGCTAATCCACTGCCCGAACTGAATCCCGCCCCAACTGAACAAAAAGCAAATGACGGCAATGATTGCATTGGAGATCCAAGGGATTCGCATCCCGCGGATTCCATAAGATATCCCTACCCCGAGATTATCCAGACTCGACGATGCGGCAAACCCTAATATAAACAGCCAATTCACGGAAAACACTCCTTCGGCCTGCAGTGCAGGAATTGATTCCGTACAGATTACGGATTTATTGAGGAATTGTGCGTGTCCTCTACATATATTGTTGAGAGATCATCAATGGCGTTGTGCCTTCATGGCATCAATGTTCTCGCCATAGAGAGGAGGGGATAGGATGAATCAGACGGATAACGTACCGCAATTCGGCCATCAGTTGAAATTATTGCTCAAGGAGCGCTCCCTATCGATGCGCAAATTAAGCGAGCAGACGGGAATTGATACGGCGACCATCTCCCGGATGGCCAACGGGAAGCAGGCGGTCAAGCCGGAATATATTCACCGCATCGCGTCTGTTCTCGCCATTCCGGCCGAGCGTCTGTACCGGGCGGCAGGCTATTCCGTCGGTTCCGAGCGGGACGGGAGGACGGATATGCATGCCTCCGTCGATGCGATTCAGCAAGTGCTCGGGCATTCGAAGCTATATGAGCCGGAGTTCAGCACCGAACGGGTGCGGCAGGAATTGATGAAATGCGAGCGCTACGCCCGCACCGAGGAAGGCAAGCGGCTGATTCATCAAGATTTCGAGGAAAAAGTAAGCAAGGTGAGCGGAGAAGGCCCGTTCATTGAGCAGCTGCGCGACATGTATGCTTGCTTTTGCGATCCGGCGGTATCGGAGGAAGAAAAAGCGGTGCTCGGCAGCGCACTGCTTTATTTCATCCTGTCTGTCGACATTATCCCGGATTATGTATTTCCAATCGGGTACCTTGATGATGCGATTGCGGTCAATATGGCGCTTGAACGGCTGCGCGGCATGGCCGGCACATCGCAAGCGCAGAGAAATGCCAGTGGACGCGATCCGGCCGCCGAGGCACCGGATGACGCCGATTAGGCCGGCGGGGAGAAGCGATATGCCCCGCACACGAAGGCAGCACGAGCCGTATGCACCAGCTCGTGCTGCCAACAGGCATGTTCTCTTGTTATACCCAGCCGAACGCTCTTGCCAATTGAGCCGTTGTAAAGGTGACGGCAATCGCGATGGCGAGGGGGATGAGAGCGGACAGTACGGTCCATTTCACGCTCTTCGTCTCTTTGTAAATATTGAACAGCGTCGTGCCGCATGGATAATGGAGCAGGGAGAACAGCATCATATTGAGCGCTGTCAGCCAGGTCCAGCCATGGTTCAGGAAGATGTCCTTAATGTTGTCCATGCCGTCCGCATCGACCAACGCGCCGGTAGACAAGTATCCCATCAGCAGAATCGGAAGCACGATCTCATTCGCGGGCAGGCCGAGAATGAAGGCCATCAGGATGAAGCCGTCCAGTCCGATCGCATGGGCGAACGGCTCGAAAAAACTGGCCATATGATTGAGCACGCTGTCCCCGCCGACAAAAATATTGCCCAGGATCCAGGTGATGATTCCAGCAGGCGCGGCCACGATGATGGCACGCGTCAGCACATTGAGCGACTTGTCCCGCGATGCGAGCAGAACCGTCTTCGCGAACTGCGGCTTGCGGTACGGAGGAAGCTCCAGCGTATAGTGGGTCGGCACCCCGCGCAGGGCGGTCTTGGACAATACCCATGATACAGTAAACGTAACGGCGATACCGATCATGACCATGCCCATGACGACCGAGGCCGTAACAAGCGTCTGCATGCCGGAACCGAGTCCTGCTGACACCATGAAGAGAGAGGACAGCAGAATCAGGGTTGGCCAGCGTCCGTTGCAGGGCACGAAGTTGTTCGTCAAGATGGCAAGCATCCGCTCACGCGGCGATTCGATAATGCGGGTAGACAAAATAGCTGCGGCGTTGCAGCCGAAGCCCATCGACATCGTCAGCGCCTGCTTGCCATGCCCGCCCGACTTCTTGAACAGGCGGTCCATGTTGAAGGCGACGCGCGGCAAGTAGCCGAAGTTCTCCAGCAGGGCGAAGACCGGGAAAAAGATCGCCATCGGCGGCAGCATGACGCTGACGACCCAGGCGGTGCCGCGGAAGAAACCGAGGATGAGTACGCCATGCAGCCACGCCGGCGCATGGATTACCTCGAATCCGGCGGTCAAATAGCCTTCGATCGTATTGAACAAGTCAAAGAGCAGGGCGGAAGGCACGTTCGCTCCCGCAATCGTGATCCAGAAGACCGCGCCCAGTATCGCCAGCATAATCGGGAATCCCCAAATCGGAGAGGTGACGATTTTGTCAAGCCGGTACGTGCTCTCCAGCTTCTTCTTATCTTCGTAGCGGACCGCTTCGCGGCAAATGCTGTGAGTCGTCTTATAAATATCCCCGACGATATCGTCCCGGACCTCTCTGCCGTTCGTCAGGTTCTTGGCCATCGTCAAGAGCGAATCGAGTGAGTCGGGGGAATTAGTGGCAAGCGGTGTAGCCATATGGTACCGTCTCCTTCACTGTCATCGTCTGGTCTTCCTTCATCCGTTTCTTCATCGTCTGAAGCAGATTCTCATCATTATCCAGCAGCCGCAATGCGAGCCATCGGGCCGGATAACGGTCGCCAAGATGCTCACGTATCGCCGGCTCCAGTTCGGCAAACTTCCGTTCAATATGATCGCTGTATTGAATCTGCAGCGGCTGGGGCACGAGCTTGCCCGAGGCGACCTGCTCGATCTTGTCGAGCAACTGGGGAATGCCAATCCGGCTGCGTGCCGAGATGGCGACTACAGGCACACCCAGCTTGCGGGAGATCGCATCGACATCGATGCGGACGCCCAGACGCTTCGCTTCGTCGATCAGGTTGATGCAGAGGACAACACGGTTCGTCATCTCCATGACCTGCATGGCGAGATTCAAATTCCGCTCCAGCGAGGTCGCGTCCAGCACGACGACCGTCACGTCCGGGTTGTCAAATATAATATAGTCCCGGGCGACTTCCTCATCCGCCGAATTGGAGTAGAGGGAATAGGTGCCCGGAAGATCAATGATGCGGAACGGTGTGCCCTGATGCTCGAATTCTCCTTCCGCCATCATGACGGTCTTGCCTGCCCAGTTCCCGGTATGCTGGCGCATCCCTGTCAACGTATTGAACAAAGTGCTCTTGCCTGTGTTCGGGTTACCGGCGAGGGCAATTCGATATCCGCTCATTCATCCTCACCTCCCATAATCTCCCCGTGTATGCGCGTGCTCTCTTCTCTGCGAAGTGCGATGGTCGTATTGTTCACGCGGAACGCGACTGGATCCCCGAGGGGGCTGCGCTGCAGCACCTCGACCGTATTGCCCGGCACGAACCCGAGATCGAGAAGCCGCCGGCGCAGCACTCCTTCCACTTCGATGCGGGAGAGACGCAGGCGGCTGCCCGTATCCGCTTCTGCCAAACTTCTCTCTGTAGTTGACATCTATGATGTTCCTCCTCCCAATGTCCGAACCTCACGAGTAGAGCGGCAACCGCATTTTCTCCGGTTCCCCCGCTCTTGTTATTATTAGTATAGGACAAAAGTATTGTGTTGCCAACAATTATTTTCATTAGGGCAACTTTTTTAGGAGAGGGGAATTATTGTATATGTATATGCTTGCGCAGCCCATTGGTTCGGGGGGAATCGACGCTTTTTTCTCCCTTCAGGATGGGCCAACGGAAGGCAGAGCCCAGGAAAGCCCGAGCCGTGGCAAGCGGAGAGCGGACCTGGCTTCCCGTTGACATTGACGCAGGGGCAAGTACTATACTAGGAATGCCTGCCCAAGGCAGTATGACGGAATCGGCAGCGTGAAAAAAAGGGGAGGGGATCGCCTTGCTGCGAAGACTGACAGAAACAGAATTGGATGCCTTGCTGGGGCATGTCAGCAAAGATGAACATTTTTTGTACTATACCTATCTGACCTCGCGGCGTTCCCGTTCGATCCACTACGGGCATTTTTCGCCGGAAGGCGAGATGTTGGGCGTATTGGCCTATCTGCGCGGAATGCCGTTCCATGCGTTCTCGGTGTTGCCGCTCAGCGATAGGTTCGCCATAGAGCCGCTAGTGAAGCGGATCCAGTCGGATGCAATGCTCCCGTCAGGAGCGGAAGGCAGCTTCATTTTGAGCGAAGAAGTGAGGCGGCGATTGGAGCCCCAATTACATTCGGTTATCCATTACCGGCCGCTCATGACGATGATGCATCCGGATCCGGGCTCGCTGCCCCCGGCAGACGGACAGGTCGTTCCGCTGAAGCCGGAGCACAAGGAGAGAATTGTGAAGCGGATGCGGGAATTTCAATCGATTGCCTTCACGGAGGAAGAGCTCCAATATCCATGCGTCGGCATCTTCGAAGACAATGAACTGGTGGCGGTCGGCGGGTACCATGTGTACAGTGCGGAGGCGGCGGAATTGGGGAACATCGGCACGATCGCCTCGCGGCGGGGACGGGGATATGGCGCGAAAATAACAGCGGAACTGGTCCGGACGGCTGCCCGGCTGACCTCTTACGTTCTGCTGGAAGTGTTCAATGATAACGAGCCTGCCATCCGTCTTTATCGCTCCCTTGGCTTCGAACAGGTGAATCAGCTCTATATGACGAGCTTCCGCTTGCCTGTCTTGGCCGGACGTGCTTGACGGACCGGGGATGAATCATCCGGCATGGCGGCAGCGGCCGGTACTGCAGACGATATGATCTAATGCACTGAGGACGGACAGACAATGGGATATACTGGCGTCGGTTCGGCTAGGCTTGCCCCGGCCGTGACCGGTGATTCTTTCCGATGAAAAGGAGATGAGGCCCATTGCAGAACAAATCTTCCATGAGTAAGGGAGTCTTGGTGGCCGGCGCCGTGGTGCTTGTGCTGCTGCTCATATGGCTGGCGGCAAGCCTTGCCGGGACGTCCGGCCGCGAGGAAGGACAGCCTTCCGCATTGTCCGCTTCCCCAGCGGTTCCGGAAGAGGAGCTGAACTATGATCGCCAGCCCGCGATGGGAGATCGGAACGCTCCGATCCGCATCGTCGAATTCGGCGATTACAAATGCCCGGCCTGCAAGCGCTGGACCGAGCTCGTGCTGTCGCAGCTGCATGAGGAATTTATCGCAGACGGCACCGCCGCCTTCTACTATATCCATTATCCATTTCTGGCTCCGGATTCGGAGCTGGCAGCCGTCGCGGGGGAGATCCTGTTCCATATGGACGAATCCGCGTTCTGGACATTCCACCAGCGGATCAATGAGCTTCAGGGCGAGAAGGACGAGGCTTGGGCGAACGAATCCTTCCTTACCCGTCTGGTAGAGCGGGACATTCCGTCTGTCGATGCCGAACAGTTCCGAGCCGAGCTGAAGGAGCTGAAGCATCTCGATACGGTAAAGGCCGATATGGAGATTGCCCGCAAGTTCAAGATTGGCGGCACGCCGACGATATTGGTGAACGGGCAAGAGGTCGAGGACATTTCTTACGAGGGGATGCGGGAAGCGATCATGTCGGAGTTAAGCCGGCAACAAGCTCAGGCAGCCAAATAGAGACGCGGGACACAGCGGGTTTGCCTGGAGGCGGCCCGTTTTTTACACCGAAATAACGAAATTATCCGGCGCAGCCGGCAGTCTGCGCTCGCGGTTGACAACGGCAGGGGGATGGGGTAGTATTCACGTGAGTCAAGATCTTCCTGTTCCCGCCCTTCGGCAAGCTGAAGGGTTTGTTTGTCATGCAGGGCAGACGATTCAATACTTAGAAGAGGTACAACCTAATGCTGCGAAAATGGAAGCGGCTCGATCCGCTGCTGCTCTGGCTGGTGCTGTGCTTCATGGCGATTAGCACCATCGTCGTCTATAGCGCAACGGTGAATACGAAATATGAAGGTATGCACATGGACAACATCAAGCTCTACGTTGTTCTGTTCATCCCGCTGCTTGTTACCGCCTGGTTCGATTACCGCATCGTCGTCCGTTATTTATCCGTCATCCTTTACGTTATCGGCATCGGCTTGCTTCTGTTGGTCATGTTCAAAGGGGTTAACATCAACGGCTCTACGCGCTGGATCGCGATCGGAAGCCAGCAATTTCAGCCCTCCGAGTTCATGAAGCTGTTCATTATTTTGCTGCTGGCCCGCTTGCTGGGACGAAGGGATGGCGAGACGCTGAGACTGTTCCAGGATATCGTGCCGTTAGGCCTTGTTGTGGCGGTTCCGATGTACTTGATTTACAAGCAGCCGGACCTGGGGACGACAATCGTATTTGTATCTATTTTTGTCGCCATGCTGTGGATGGCGAATGCGCGACTGTCCCATATGATCGTCGGCCTGTCAACAGCTTCCGCCGCCGTCGGAACGATTCTGGTGCTGTATTATCACAATCGCGACTTGTTGATTAAGCTGATCAAGCCGCATCAGTTTTCCCGTATCGAGGCATTCCTGGATCCTGCGAGCAACCCGGATGGAGGATGGCATGTCATGAATTCGATCCGGGCGATCGGGTCGGGGAATTTTTCGGGAGACGGATTTCTGAAAGGCTTTTTCGTGCATAACGGTTATATTCCGTACAGCTATTCGGATTCGATCTTTGTCGTCATCGGAGAGGAGTTCGGGTTTCTCGGCTCCGCCTGCCTGATCCTGCTGTTTTTTGCGCTTATTTATCGTATGGTGCTCATTGCAGGTACATGCAAAGATCTGGAAGGCGCCTATCTCATTATCGGCATTATTGCGATGTTCACCTTGCAAATATTCGAAAACATCGCGATGCATATCGGGCTGATGCCGCTTACGGGCTTATCGCTGCCGTTCATCAGCTACGGCGGAAGCTCGCTGCTCACCAATATGATATCGATTGGGCTCGTGATGAGCGTCAAAATCCACCAGGAAGAACCGAACATGCTGGAGCTGTGATCGCTCTGAACGGAAGAAAAAGCTGCCGCAAGGCAGTTTTTTTGATGATTAAATAGACATAGGGAAGCCGAGCAATCAGCCCCCGGCATCGTATACAGAACAATTTCAATGACCAGCTGCTATGTGTCTCACACAAAGCAAGTATCCCGCCTGCAGAAATGGCTGGGCGGTTGAACGTAACTGAGCCGATGGGAGGACGATCAAAAGAGCGCCGAAAGGCTCATCTAGCAGTCAGGAAAGCAAACGCGAGAGCGTATAAGGAAGCTCGGCTCGAATAGATATCAAGATCTTCGCCGCGAGGCTTGTGCTTCGGGACGCTTGACAGCAGAGGGATGACGCCTATATTATTAAATCGTAAAAATTACGATTAACGGAGGGTATGATACGTATGGCAGATCAGACGAAAGCACCGGGTACAAATCCGGGCGGACAAGTTCCCGTAACGGTATTGAGCGGCTTCCTCGGCGCCGGGAAGACGACGGTATTGAATCATGTGCTTAACAACCGCCAAGGACTCAGGGTGGCGGTAATTGTCAACGATATGAGCGAGATCAATATTGACGCCGATCTGGTAAGGTCGGGCTCCAACCTGTCGCGGACCGAGGAGAAGCTGGTGGAGTTGTCGAACGGATGCATTTGCTGCACGCTGCGCGAAGATCTGCTGAGGGAGGTTGAGCGGCTGGCGAAGGAAGGACGATACGAATATATTCTGATCGAGTCGACAGGAATCTCCGAGCCCTTGCCCGTAGCGCAGACGCTTACGTATGCGGACGAAGCGCTGGGCATCGATCTTCCCTCTCTCGTTCGGCTGGATTGCCTGGTCACGGTCGTCGACGCGAGCCGGTTCTGGCATGATTTCGCCTCCGGTGAATCGCTGCTCGATCGGAAGCAGCAGGCGGGCGAGGAGGACAATCGGAGCGTGGTCGATCTCCTTATCGATCAGATTGAATGCAGCAACGTGCTGCTGTTGAACAAGTGCGACTCGGTGGAGGAAGAGGAGCTGAAGAAGCTCGAAGGCGTGCTGCGGGAGCTGCAGCCGGGGGCGCGCATCATTCGCACCGTGAACGGTCAGGTCGATCCGAAGCAAATTCTGAACACCGGGCTGTTCGACTTCGAGAGCGCCAGTCACACCGCTGCCTGGATTGAGGAGCGCGAACTCGAAGCCCATACCCCGGAGACCGAGGAGTACGGCATCTCTTCCTTCGTATACCGGCGTCAGCATCCATTCCATCCGGAACGGCTCTACCGGTTCATGAATGACTGGCCGGAAGAGATCATCCGGGCCAAGGGCATGCTCTGGCTGGCCCCGGCATCGGATATCGCCGTAAGCCTGAGCCAGGCAGGACATTCCATCCAGATCGGGCCGGCCGGCTATTGGCTCGCTGCCGCGACACCGGAAGAGAGGGAGATGATCCTGGAGGAGGAGCCCGACATGCGGCTGCGCTGGCATGCGCGATGGGGAGACCGAATGAACGAGCTAGTGCTGATCGGCATTGCTCCGGATCGTTCCCGGATTGAGCGCGGGCTGGACGAATGTCTGCTGACTGCCGCCGAGATGAAGCAGGATTGGTCGGCACTCGTCAATCCGCTGGCCTGGGTTACCGAAGGGCTCGACGCGTAAAGCGGGCGCCGGGGCTATCGAGCGTCTGCCGCGAAAGCGGGATACGCCAATTCGTACTCGCTTCGACCGCGGCCGTATACGAAAATATGCCGCAGGGGCGCACGACGGAGCAATCTTCGATCTGCCCGTTTCGAATTACGGGTTGTCCGCTGCGGATACCTATAATCGCCTATTTCACCTGCTCTATGGGATTCCATTTTTGACTACGTGGAAGGAAGATGGACGTCTGACCCGTTCCCGGCTCACGCTCCAAAATCAGGGTACCTGTACCTCTCAACAGATGCCGTTCCGTCATAGTATAAATGGACATTACACCAAAGGGATGGAGAGCGATGAAGATCCTGATCGCGAGCTTCCGGGGGATTCCACATGTAGACGGACTAAACACCTACGTCGAACATTTGAAGACGGGATTGGAACGTCAAGGACATCAGGCCGATTTTCTATGTCCAACCCCGGACGAGAGCGGATTCGGCATTTACCCCCACAACAGGGTATTGGAAAAAGAGAAGTTTCTCCCTTTTATCTCCTCGCAGTCCAACCGATACTTCGACAACCATCTGCCCGGGTTGGATCCGTGGATTCGGCAATGTGAAGTGGAGCGGTACGGGTTTGAACTGGCTGCTCTGCTTCTGGATATAAGCGAGTATGACATCATTCATGCGCAGGATATCGTATCCGCCTATGCCCTATCGCGCATCAAGCCGCCGGGAATGCCTCTCGTGACGACGATTCACGGCTGCCTCGCCCTGGAATCGTTCCGCAACCTGAAGGTGATGGGGCTGGATGCGCCCGAGCGGGGCCCTGCGCTTTGGGCTTATTCAGCTCTAATGGAACGGCTGGGCGCATCCTGTGCGCGACGAACGATCATGCCTACCCGCTGGCTGCAAGACCTGATGATCCGGGAGTTCGGGGTACATCCGGACCAGTTGATCGTCTCGCCAAACGGAATGGACGTCGAAGCCTTCATCCGCCAGATGGCAGCGCCTACCGACTGGGAACCGCCTCAAGGGAAAAAGGTAATCATCTGTCCGGCGAGGCTCCATGCCGTCAAGGGACATGTCTTTTTGCTGCAAGCTCTGCATTCGTTGAAGGCGATTCGCCAGGATTGGGTCTGCTGGCTGGTGGGAGACGGAGAGGCCGAAACGGAGCTGCGGGACATGACGGCGGCGCTGGGCCTGTCAGAGCAAGTCTTCTTCCTTGGCAGACGTCAGGATGCTGCCGCCCTGATGAGGCAGGCGGATCTGTTCGTCCTTCCCAGCCTTCAGGATAACCACCCCGTCTCGGTCATGGAGGCGCAGATTGCCGGCAAGCTGGTCATCGTATCCAATGCGGGCGGAATTCCGGAGATGGTCCAGCACGGCGTAACCGGCCTCGTATCCGAGGCGGGACGCAGCGAACAGCTTCTGCATCATCTGCGACTGGGGCTTGATAATGACTCCTTCCGGCAGCAAGTGGGCGCGCAGGCGCAGGCATGGGGCAGGGCGCATTGGTCCCTGGAGGCGATGACCGGGCGGATCCTCGATATATATCACAGCGCTGCCGGAATGGATGAAGAGGCCCGCCATTTCCGGTAACATGCTCAGATTAATGGATGGAGGTGCCGCATACTATGGCGAAGCTGACAAGTACTATCGGGCGCAAGAGAGCAGAAGAGGCCCGGCCGAGGATGGAGGCGGGGAAGAAAAGGATGGTGATGCGTGAAGGCGCCAGACGAAGGCTGCGCCGCCAGTCCCGGAGCACGCCAGGCAAGCGCGGCTTGCGGCTGGCCCTCGGGGAGCGGCTGCAGCAGAGAGTGCATCCGCTTCAGCCATCGCGCAGCGGGGGGCTCACCCCGGATTCCGCGCCTCAGGAGGAAGCCTTGAATGCACCGCTGACTCCACCCGCTGAAGAAGCGCCATCACCGCCGCCGGCTGCCGAAGCGGCACATGGCGTCCCGGCCCCTGATGCAGAAGCGATTACGCCGCCGCCGCCAGAACCTGTCCAGGCCGCCGAGCCGCAACCGGCGGATGACATGTTGTGGAGTCAACTGCTGAGCAGGGTGCCGGCGGACTACTCGCTGCCCGACGAAGTCATCGCAGAAGCGCTGCAGCATGCATTGGCCGCTAACATATCCCGCAGGGGAGCCTGGCCAAGGTTGTGGCGCCGCATCCAGCTCCGTTATAATGTTACGTATTCGCATATAACTTGAACAGGAGCTGAAACTGCGTTGACACATACCGTCGGATTGATTTATGCGCATCCGGACGACGAGACGTTCGGATGCGCTTGCCTGATCCGCTCCCTGGCGGATCAGGGCGTCTCTGCTGCCCTGCTGACGGCCACGAGCGGAGAGGCGGGGAAGCCCGGCCGGCTTGGCCCGATGACCCGGGACGAGCTGGCTGCGCGGCGGGAGCGGGAGCTGGCTGCGGCCGGCGCGATTATGGGCTTGGCGGACATTGAGCTCCTGCGTTATCCGGACGGACAATTGTCTTCCGTCCCGCGCAGCGAGCTTGTCGCGAAGATTGCCGCGTTCCTCAACCGGCATCGCATTGCGGTCGTCATCACTTTTCCCGAGGATGGAATCAGCGGGCATCCGGATCATATCGCCATCCATCATGCCGTCAACGAGGCGGTATGGAGCGGGATCTGCCCGCATGTGCAGAAGCTGTACTACAATATGCCGCTTACGGGCCACGAGGCGGAGGCGGGTTCGGTTATCAGCCTGGATGCCGCGCCGTATTGGGAGATGAAGGCGGCGGCGCTGCGTGCCCACAAATCTCAAATCTTGTCGGTCGAGCGTGTTTTCGGCGACTTGCAGGCACTGCCGGCGAATGAACGGATGCGCGGGGAGTCGTTCGTCCTCGTATGGAAGCGGGGAGTGCATCATCCGGCCGTCCGGGAGCAATCGCTGCTGGATGACGTAACATGAAGAAAGCGGGCTTTGGAACGGAGTACGACAATGCGCGCTCCTCGGAAACTGCCGGGGAGTGTTTTTCTTTTTCAAAGGATCGGCTCTATTTGTGTCCGTTTTGTGATAACATCGTATTCAGGATAGAGTGGATATTCTATTTTATGGCAAAAAGGAGAGTTGATCGCATGCAAGCTAGACCGAAACGTTCTGAAGTGCCGAACGAGAAGACATGGAATTTGAGCGATCTGTTTTCAACTCAGGAAGCATGGAAGGAAGAATTGATGCAGATTCAAAAGGATGTGGCCGAGGTCGCCCGGTATGAAGGAAAGCTGGGCGAGAGCGCAGCCTCGCTGCTCGCCTGTCTCGAGGCGCGGGACGCGCTCGTTGTACGAATGTCACGGGCAAATACATATGCGCATCTGCAGCAGTCCGGGGACGGCACGGATCCGGTCAACCAGGCGAACTCCAGCATCGCGGGCGATATGCTCTCGCAAGTCAATTCGCAGCTGTCCTTTATTTCGTCCGAGATTTTGGCGCTGCCGGACGGCACGGTGGAGCGATTCCTCGAGGAAGAGCCGAAGCTGGCCATCTACCGCAAAGGGCTGACCGATTTGCTCGAGACGAAGCCGCATCGCCTGTCCGCGGAGACCGAAGCCGCTTTCGCTTCGTTGGGCGAGCTGTTCGGCGCACCGTACCGCATTTATCTGCGCAGCAAGCTGTCGGATATGTCATTCGCTGACGTGGAGGCAGGGGACGGAACGAAGTGGCCGGTCTCGTTCGCCCTCTATGAAGGCAAATATGAAATGTCCGCCGACCATACGCTGCGCCGCGCTGCATACGCCTCCTTCTCGGAGACGCTCAAATCGTACCAGCATACGTTCGCGCAGACGTACGCGACGGAAGTGAAGAAGCAGATCGTCCTGTCCCGCCTGCGCAAGTATAACTCCGTTACGGAGATGCTGTTGCAGCCCCAGGAAGTTACGCTCGAGATGTATCATCATATTTTGGATATTATCCAGGAGCAATTGGCGCCTCACATGCGCCGCTACGCCAAGCTGAAGCAGCGCGAGCTCGGGCTCGGCAAGATGATGTTCTGCGATCTGAAGGCGCCGCTCGATCCGGAATACAATCCGCATATTTCGATCGAAGAGGCAGGGAAGCTGATTGCCGAATCGCTGGAGGTGCTCGGTCCGGAATACGGCCAGATTATGCAAGACGCGCTGAACAATCGCTGGATTGATTACGCCGATAACATCGGTAAATCGACCGGCGCGTTCTGTTCGTCGCCGTACGGGGCGCATCCGTACATTCTCATCTCCTGGGCGGACAATATGCGCGGGGCATTCACGCTGGCGCACGAGTTGGGCCATGCCGGCCACTTCGCGCTTGCCGGCCGCTATCAGCCGTATGCGACGTACCGTCCGGCGATGTACTTCATCGAAGCGCCGTCGACGATGAACGAGATGCTGCTGGCCCAGCACATCATGAAGCAATCGTCGGACAACCGGATGAAGAGATGGGTCATTCAGCAGCTGTTGAGCACATACTATCACAACTTTGTGACGCATCTTCTCGAAGGGGAGATGCAGCGCCGCGTATATGATCTCGCTTCCGCCAATGAGCCGCTTACCGCGAAGACGCTGTCCGAGCAAAAAGGCGCTGTCCTCGCCAAGTTCTGGGGCGACGCTGTGGAGCTGGATGAGGGCGCTCATCTGACGTGGATGCGCCAACCGCATTACTACATGGGCCTGTATCCGTACACGTATTCCGCAGGGTTAACGGTATCAACCGCCGCCGCGCGGATGATCCAGGAGGAAGGCCAGCCGGCCGTCGATCGCTGGCTTCAGGCACTCAAGGCAGGCGGCACGTTGAAGCCGCTCGACCTTATCAAGATTACTGGCGTTGATATGTCCGGCCCGGCTGCGATCGAGGAAGCCGTCGCTTATGTCGGCTCGCTCGTCGATGAGCTGGAGAGATTGTCTTAATCGAATCGAGAGAAGAACAGTAGCGGTGTCTCCCGGGAAGCGGGGGACATCGCTGCTTATTGACCGGGACATTCAGATCGCGCCGGTTCATGATGCACCCCCGACGCCACAGCTTGCATCCTTGCATCCTTGCATCAGGGGGAAGAACTTGCTTCTGCTATTGATTTGCCGCGGCGGATAAGTGTACATTAGAACAATGGACAAGTAACAGGATGTGACAAGGAGGAAGACAACATGGCAGAACGTATGCTTGTTTTTGTCGGTTCCTATGCAGACGGCTCCGGCAGCGGGGTCTATGTGTACGAGTTCGACGAACAGAATGAATCGCTGACATTGACAGATGAAGTATCCGGCCTTCGCAATCCAACCTTCGTTAATCTGGACGCGGAAGGCCGCCGGTTATATTCGATCGTGGAAGGAACGAACGGGGACGGAGGGAAGACAGGGGAAGCGGCCGCTTTCGCCATCGATCCGGCGGCAGGCAAGCTGGAACTGTTGAACCGCTCCTTCACGGTTGATGCGCCGACCTGCCATATTCAGCGCGATTCCGGCAGCAACCATATTGTAGTGGCGAGCTATCATGGCGGACGGATAGCGCTGGTTGCGCTGACGGACGACGGCCGTGTCGGCGAACAGCTGGACGTTCAGCAGCATGAAGGGCACGGGCCGAATGGCGACCGGCAGGAGAAGCCGCATCCGCACTCCGCCTTCTTCAGCCCGGACGAGCGTTATCTGTTCGTTCCGGACCTGGGCATCGATCGAATTCGGGCCTATGCGATCGACAAGGAACGCGGCAAGCTGCAGTTCCATGGCGAGACAGCTGCCCAACCGGGAGCGGGTCCACGCCATATGATGTTCCATCCGAACGGGAAGCTTGCTTTTGTCATCAATGAGCTGGACTCCTCGATTACCTCTTATCACTATGATGCGGAGCAGGGAACGCTGCAGCCGATTGCGACCGTGCCGACGCTTCCTCCGGGCTTCAGCGGGGAGAATACGTGCGCGGAGATTGCGGTATCGGAAGACGGAGCCTATCTGTACGGCTCGAACCGCGGTCACGACAGCATCGCCGTCTATGCGATCGACACGGCGGCAGGAACGTTGACGCTAGTGGAGCATGTGTCCGTGGAAGGGGAGCATCCGCGTCATTTCGCGCTGACACCGGGCGGACGTCACCTGATCGCGGCGAACCGGGATACGAACAACCTGGTTCTGTTCCGCGTGGACAAGGCGACCGGCAAGCTGACATTTACCGGGAAGAGCGTTGAGGTCTCGAAGCCGGTCTGCGTCAAGCCGGCCTATTTTGAGGTATAAGCACACAATAACGATAGAGAACCCCCGCCGGAATATCTTCCAGTAGGGGTTCTTTCGCGTTTTATTTACTTTCCGGTTCCTTGATCGTCTCCGGCTCCTTATACTCAACGCCGAACGTATCTACCGTGATCTTCTTAATCTTCTGATCCTCTGCCGGACGGTCATTCGCATCCCGCTTCGCGTTGGCAATCTCATGCACCGTCTCGATTCCGGAGGTCACTTTGCCGAATGCGGCGTACTGCCCGTCCAGATGAGGCGCATCCGCATCCATAATGAAGAATTGAGAGCCGGCCGAATCGGGATCCGTGGAACGGGCCATCGAGATAACCCCTTCCGTATGCTTCAGATCGTTGGTTACGCCGTTCGATGAGAATTCGCCCTTGATGCTATAACCTGGTCCGCCTATTCCGGTTCCTTGCGGATCGCCGCCCTGGATCATGAAGCCGGGAATGACCCGATGGAAGATGAGTCCGTCATAAAAGCCTTTGTTGACTAACGAGATGAAGTTGTTGACGGTGTTCGGAGCGGTGTCCGGATACAATTCCACTTCAATCTTCTTGCCGCTCTCCATCTCAATCGTGACAAGCGGATGCTTGGCGCTGCCTGCGCCGCTCGCGTTGCCGCAACCCGCGACGACCATCATGGAGATGATAAGCAGGGCCATGAGGGTCAAGCCTGTGCGCTGTCTGTTACTTCGTCTCATGCATTCATTCCTCCTACCTCTTGCTATGAAAATATCTCATACTTTACAGTATGCCATCGAATGGGTGCAAGAGCAAACAGTCGGCCCGGCAGCAGGGACGGAAAGGAGTGAGGACACCACTTCGTTATCCTGGTTATAGTTGCCGAAGCGGTTCCCGAACAGACTGACCCCGCCCGGATGGCGGACAGCTTCGCGTGTCCGCTCACGGCGTAGTGATCTTGCTGCGTTGGCGGACAGGCAGCAGGCTCCACAGGCGGGTTGGTGCAACGCAGCAAAGTATATAATTATTGAGTAAACGGTGTAAACAGGATTTACCCAGGATGGAATGAGAAGGATTGTCGTGGATGCGCGGTTATTTCGAGAATAGGGAGGTGTAGGGAGGTGGTTTTACTCCCCTTTTGTCCATTCTCCCCTCGGCTCAGCCAGCGCCCTGACGGAAAGGGAGAACTCGGGAGGACAGAGTACCTATCGCTTATCGCTGAGTTAAGGGGATAACGGGCAAAAGGCCCGTCTCGACTTATGTGTAGTGAAGCAATGTGTGCTGAAGCGATGGGATAATGAACGAAAGGCCCGCCCCCGGCTCATGCGTGGCTGAAGCAATGGGATAGTGAACGAAAGGCCCGCCCCCGGCTCATGCGTGGCTGAAGCAATGGGATAGTGAACGAAGGCCCGCCCCCGGCTCATATGTGGCTGAAGCAATGGGATAGTGAACGAAGGGCCCGCCCCGGCTCATATGTGCTGAGTCGATGGGATAATGAACGAAAGGCCCGCCCCCGGCTCATGTGTGCTGAAGCAATGGGATAGTGGGCAAGAAGCAGGGGCAGTGCCTTGATCTATTTCGGCGACAGGCTCGTCTCCGCGGTCGGAACGTTAACCTGTCTGGGCTTGTCGAATTGAAGGAAAATCCACACGCCCGCAATGAGCAGGACGCAGGCGGATGCCTGCAGCGCCGTCATCATCTCGCCAAGCAGAATCCAGGCCAGCAGGCTGGCTCCAACCGGTTCGCCCAGCACGCTCATGGAGATGGAGGTGGCACTGACATATTTCAGCAGCCAGTTGAAGAGCATATGGCCGAGCACCGTCGGAATGAGCGCCATCAGCAGGAACAAGAGCCACTCGCGAGAAGGATAGCCGTTCATCGGATAGCCGGCTCCCATGTTATAGAGGGCAAGTACGGCTCCGGCGACGAAAAAGACGGTAAAGTTATATACATAAGATGAGATGCGTTGGCGCAAATCTTGGCCGAGCAGCATATGTACGACGACAGCAACGGTACCGAGCACGGACAGCAGATCGCCGTACAGCGCTTGTCCCGATAATCGCAGATCGCCCCAGCCGATCAGCAAGACGCCGAAGATGGCGATGACGATCCCGGCCAAGGCCGCCGGCGTCGTCCGCTGCTTGAACAGCCAGAATGAACCGAGCATGACAAGAATAGGCTCTAAGGACAGGATCATTGTCGAGCTCGCGACGGTTGTATGACGAAGCGATTCCATCCAGAGCAGGAAGTGGATCGCCAGGAACAGGCCGGATATCCCCATGCGCAGCCAGTCCTTGCCGCGAACCGCGCGCCATTCCGCACGATAAGCGAACGCCCAGGGCAGCAGCACGAGATTCGTGAGCAACAGGCGATACATGGCAATAATAGAAGCGGGGGCTTCCGACCATTTGACGAAAATGGCGGAAAAGGAGATTGCGATGATTCCGATAATGAGAAGCAGATAGAGATGGGATGATTTTCGGGCAGACATCGGTTTATGCACCTCGTAGTTTTTTGATCTTGGTTGTCACGATCAGCTAGTATATCGCATTTGGAAGGAACAATAAAGAGGGGGGCGGAAGAAGTTTCGGGCAGGGCATTTTGGCTGTAAGATATGAGAAACGGCAGTGAATGATGATAATGGAGGTGAGTCCGATGGATGTTCGGGTGGAACGGGACACATTCGGCGAATTGCAGGTTCCTGTGGATAAGCGATGGGGGGCTCAGACTCAGCGCAGCCTGGAGAATTTCAAAATCGGCGCAGAGAAGATGCCGCGCGAGGTCATTTACGCGCTGGCCTTGATTAAGCAGTGTGCCGCCCGCGTGAATGGCGAGCTCGGACAGCTCGAGAAGGAGAAGGGCGAGGCGATTGTTGCGGCGGCCCAGGAGCTGCTGGACGGCCGGTATGATGATCATTTTCCGCTGGTGGTCTGGCAGACGGGAAGCGGCACGCAGACGAATATGAACGTCAATGAAGTGATTGCCCATCGGGCGAATGAACTGCTGGCCGAGCAGGGGATCGTCATGCGGGTGCATCCGAATGATGATGTCAACCGATCGCAGAGCTCGAATGACACGTTCCCGACGGCGATGCATGTCGCCGCGTTCATCGCGGTGGAGGATCAAGTGCTTCCTGCGCTGCATCGGCTGAAGAGCACGCTGCTTAACCAATCGAAGCAGTTCCGCGATGTGATCAAGATTGGACGGACGCATTTGCAGGACGCGACGCCGCTTACGCTGGGGCAGGAGATCAGCGGATGGCACCGAATGCTGGAGAAGTGCGAGGAGTACATTATCGAGAGCTCCGGCGCTCTATTGGAGCTGGCGATTGGCGGAACGGCGGTCGGCACCGGGCTGAACGCGCATCCGAAGTTCGGACAATTGATGGCTAGAGAGCTGAGCAAGGCGACCGGTCGCGAGTTCATCACGGCCCGGAACAAGTTCCAGTCGCTGACCAGCCATAACGAGATCGTTCATCTCCACGGCGCGTTGAAGGCGTTGGCGGCCGACCTGATGAAGATTGCCAACGATGTGCGCTGGCTGGCAAGCGGTCCGCGAACCGGAATTGGAGAGATTCTCATTCCAGCGAATGAACCGGGGAGCTCGATTATGCCTGGCAAGGTGAATCCGACGCAAGCTGAGGCGCTTACGATGGTCGTCTGTCAGGTGATGGGCAACGATGTCACGATCGGGATGGCGGCAAGTCAGGGCAATTTTGAGCTGAATGTATACAAACCGGTGATTATATACAACTTCTTGCAGTCAGCGAAGCTGCTGGGGGATGCGATGCAATCGTTCCATGACCACTGTGTCGTCGGCATTGAACCGAACCGCAAGGTGATCCGGCGCAATCTGGAGCAGTCGTTAATGCTTGTGACCGCGCTTAACCCGCATATCGGCTACGAGAAGGCGGCGGCGATCGCGAAGCTGGCGCACCAGGAGGGGCTGACGCTGAAGGAAGCGGCCCTTCGCACCGGCCTGCTTACGGAGGAGCAGTTCGATGACATCGTGAAGCCGCAATCGATGGTATGAAGATGACCGGAAGGGGACTGCCTGATAGTTCCGGCCAGGGGGCAAAAGAACATTCAGGCGGTTCTTTTCATAACATTTTGGACGTTCATTCGGCTTCCGTCTGTGGTATGATGATATCGAAAACGCACCTGGAAGGAATGAGAGTTATGGCAGCTCATAAATACATATTGGCCGGCTATGCGGTGGATGGCGTCCTGCCGGAGATTACCCCGGTGGATGCGGCGAGTTTGACACATTTGAATGTAGCGTTCGGTTATGTGAAGGAAGACTGCATTACTGTGGCGCATTTGAAAAATCTTGGATCGATTGCTCAATTGAAGGAATATAACCCGGAGCTCCAAGTGATTCTGTCGGTGGGCGGCTGGAGCGCCGGCGGGTTCTCCGAGGCAGCGTCCACTGCGGAAGGACGCCGCAAGTTCGCGGAGTCTGCGGTTGAGATTTTGCGGAACCATCCCTTCGACGGGATCGATCTGGACTGGGAGTATCCGTGCTATTCGGAAGCGGGAATTCAATCCAGTCCGGCGGACAAGCAGAATTTCACGCTGCTGCTGCAGGAGATGCGAGAAGCCATCGACAGACAAGGGGAAGCCGATGGCCGCCATTACTTGCTGACGATTGCCGCGGGGGCCGATCAGTATTACATCGACGGAACCGAGATGGATAAGGTGCAATCATACCTCGATTTCATTCAGCTGATGACCTATGATATGCGCGGCGGATTCCAGACTCTGACCGGGCACCACACCAATCTGTATGCGTCGACGGGAGACCTGTTCCGCATCAGCGTGGACGCATCGGTTCGTCTCTTCACGAACGCAGGCGTGCCGCGCGAGAAAATCGTCATTGGCGCCGCCTTCTATTCGAGAATGTGGAAGGATGTTCCGGCCGTCAATAACGGCTATCTGCAAATGACCCCGGGATCCGGCGGCTACGGGCCGGACTACTCCCGTCTCGCGGAAGAATATATCAACCGCAACGGCTTCACCCGCTACTGGGATGACGAAGCGAAGGCGCCGTACCTGTTCGACGGCAGCACCTTCATTACGTACGATGACGAGGAGTCGCTGGCGTGCAAGTGCAGCTATATTCAAGAGCAGAATCTGAGAGGGATCATGTTCTGGGAGTACAGCTGCGACAAGACGGGCACGCTGCTGAGCGCGATGTACAACGGATTCAAGGGCTGAACGGGGCAAGACCGGCTCCGGATCGGCATGTTCCGGTCCGGTGCATATTGAGGACAAACGAAAAGCTAGAGATGCAACGGCGAATCGATAAGATTCGCCTGTTTTTATGTTAGCGGGCAAGGGGCCGTAACGTGAATGGAGTAGCCTGGGCAGGGGCAGTCGAAGGAAAAGGAACATTTTGTCACGATACGTTCAAATATCGTTCACCTTCCGTTCATAATACGTCCATATTCGTGATCTGTATTATAGCTATACTGGTTGTAAGGGAGAGAAAACGATGAAGCATGACAGCGAATGGTTCATCCGCATCGCTGCCATCTACTCGCTTATAGGCGCCTTGCACGGCACCGGCCTATTCTACTACATATTCTCAGATTGCTGGTCGCTATTTTTCTCTTTCTTGCCATTGTCCTGTTCGACAAGCGGCTGTTCGCCAAGAGTTAACGCTCTTGGACGGTAGGAACGAGTCAATTGGATAAGGAGGTCTTTGTGGTGAACAAGAAATTTGCTCTCGCGGCAATGACAATGCTGTTGGCTGTCTCGTTGGCTGCCTGCGGCGGCGGGAACAAGGATGCGGGTGCATCCAACAATGAAGGGGCGGCTCCGGCAGCTTCTTCCGGCGATGTGCAGGCAGTAACGCTGAAGGCCAAAAACTTCGAGTTCGATCAGACCGAGATTCGGGTCAAGAAAGGTCAGACGGTCAAGCTTACATTCGAGAACGAGCAGGGCATTCATGGCGTAGAGATCCCGGATTTGAATGTGAAGCTCGATCAGCCGGGCACGACCGAATTCGTGGCTGACAAGGAAGGGACTTACGAGTTCAAATGCTCGATTATGTGCGGTTCCGGCCATAACGACATGGTCGGCAAAATTATCGTTGAGTAATCGGAACCGGGATGAGTGGTTCAACGCAACGCATGGCCTGTCTGCGGAGAGGCTGTGCGTTTCTTTGTTGGATGCCGCTGTCATCGCCTAAGGAGTGAATAGGATGTCTCGGAAAAAAGGCTGGATTGCCCTCATTGCGGCAGCGATCATGATTGGGGCGCTGTTCGTCGTTCCGGTGACGCTGCATCCCCCGGATTCGACCCGAATCGTCCTGGATCATACCTATCAGACGTATATTACGCCTCCGTGCTACGACCGGGCGGAGGTCACCAACAATTTGGCGGAGGGCGCCCTCAAGCATTTGAAGGACTACTCGTCCTATTTGCCTGAGTCGGCATGCACCCGTGATTCTCTGGCGCCGCAGGAGGTTACGGCCAGCGTATGGCTGGGCCAGATGCTGGGCATCGGCAAGGGGCCGTGGGATTGGTAGGCCACCATATGCGGGGAAGCATCCGAAAGAGAACAAAGCAGCTCACAGGAGCTGCTTTGTCTG
The DNA here is from genome assembly GCF_945605565.1 of Paenibacillus dendritiformis. NCBI lineage: Bacteria > Bacillati > Bacillota > Bacilli > Caryophanales > Paenibacillaceae > Paenibacillus > Paenibacillus dendritiformis. Next base: position 3,397,247 of record NZ_OX216966.1, read on the forward strand.
ATCATCGGCTCCTGCCGATGATGGGCTGGTGGGGCGAGAGTGATTCGCCGGTTCCAGCTGTGGCCGCCTGCCGTTATGACGCGCAGGAAGCTAGTCGATCTTGGCGCCATGGGAGCGGGCGAAGGCGACGGCTTGTCCGCTATCGAGACGCACGCCCTGAATATCAAGTCCTTTCCAATGGATGCCTTCCAGATTGGCTCCGCGCAGATCGGCGCCCTTCCAGGACACCTTCGTCAACATCGCATGCGTCAGATCGGCGTCTCGCAAATCCGCCTTATCGAGCCGGCATTCCGACAAGTCGGCCTCGATCAGCCTCACGCCGCGCAGCTTCTGCTTGGTGAGATTCGCATGCCGCATATGGGTGTACGACCAATCGCCCCCCACTATCGTAATTCCGTCCCAGTTCGCATTGGCGAAATCGGTGCCGACCATTTTACATTCCTCGAACTTGGAGGCGAACAGATTGACGCCGACGAAGCGGCAGTTGGTGAACGCGCTGCGCGTATGAATGGAGCCGTTCAGAATGGCGCCTGTAAAATCACAATCGATGAACTGGCAGCCCCAAGTCCATGCTTCCTCCATGCCGGTGCTGCGGAAGCGGCAGTTGGCGAAGACGCAGTTCCGCAGCTCGCCGTCCCGCAGATCGGCATGGCTGAAATCTACGCCTTCATAGTGCTGGTCAACATATTGATACATCGCAATGAAGCCTCCAATGACTGCTTGCCCGAATCGAATTATTTCCCTACGGACAGTTGCTAACCTGATATCCTTCATCGTATCAAGATTGCCGCCAACGGGCAATGCGTTATCATTCCGTCTTAGCGTTAAAAACTCGGGCCGGCTCGTCGGCTGTCCGCATCCTACTCGGCGTGCTTACAACCGAAGCTTGAACGACTTGCTCCAGAGCGGGTACAGCCATTTGACGCCGCGCGGCGTGAGCGTGTCCGCAATGAGATGGGACATATACCCGGCCGTGGCGACAGCGGCGACCCCGTCCAGCTGCAGCTCATGCTCCAGTCCCAATCCTATGTACCCCCAAGCACAGGCGGCCCATACCGTATGCGTCAGCCCCCGGTGCCGGAGCCAGGGAGCGATCGCGATGAACAGCCCGAGTCCGATGAGCCAATACCGGTCCGATGTCCAGCCGGAATAAATAAGTGCGCAGCCTACCAAGCTGACCAGGCCATTGCGAATGGCCCCTTCCTTGGCGATAAAGCCGGTAAGCAGAAGAACGACGGAGATGACGGTCCATTCCCGGTGCTCGATTCCATACACGGCATACAGAATCAGGACGGCTGAGACAAGCAGCCCTCCGGTCCATACAAGCAGCTCATGAAGCAGCTTCGACAGCTTGCCCAGCTTGCTGCTAAGCAGAGAGGGTCCGTCCAGATCGGCGCTTAAGGCGGAGAAGGCCGAGACCGCGACATACAGGGCGGCATGCTTCCAGCTGAACGGATAATAGATTGCCGCAGCCGTGCCGATTGCGGTTCCGATAGCAAGATGTGTTGAGCCTTTCATGATAACCTCCTCTGATCCCCTTGCAAACATATGTTTGCGTACCCCTGATTATACTTGCTTTCGTTCCTTGGGGCAACCAACAGCGGACCTAATTGTTGCTTCAGGACAAGGTATAAAAGGCGGGGAGGGTTTGCACATTATGAAAAGGCTGGAAAATTGGATTGGAGGGTCACCATGAGAGCGGTTACGTATCAAGGTCCGAAAAAGGTCGAAGTGAAGCAGGTGGAAGACCCGCGCATCGAGAAGCCGGACGATATCGTGATTCGCATTACTTCGACGGCGATTTGCGGATCCGACCTGCATTTGTATCAAGGCAATATTCCGCTGCCTGACGGATATATTATCGGCCATGAGCCGATGGGCATCGTGGAAGAGGCGGGCCCGGAGGTAACGAAGGTGAAAAAAGGCGATCGCGTAGTCATTCCGTTCACCGTCGCATGCGGCCAATGCGTGTATTGTCAGGATGGATTGGAGAGCCAGTGCGATCAGGCGAATCCTCATTATGATTCAGGAGGATATCTCGGCTATAGCGAGAAGTTCGGCAATTACCCGGGAGGGCAGGCAGAGCTGCTGCGGGTGCCGTTCGGCAACTTCATGCCGCTCGTCATCCCCGAGTCATGCGAGCTGGAGGATGAATCGCTTCTCTTCCTCTCGGATGTGCTGCCTACGGCGTATTGGAGCGTGGAGAACGCCGGGGTCAAGGCGGGCGATACGGTCATCGTGCTCGGATGCGGTCCGGTCGGCCTGATGGCGCAGCGCTTCGCCTGGATGAGAGGGGCGAAGCGGGTGATCGCGGTCGATCATCTTCCTTACCGGATGCAGCACGCGGAACGCATCAACAAGGTGGAGGTATTCGACTTCACCGCTCATGACGATATGGGCGAGCATCTGAAGGACATCACCTCCGGCGGGGCCGATGTCGTCATCGATTGTGTCGGCATGGACGGCAAAAAATCGGCCCTGGAGTTCATTGAGCAGAAGCTCAAGCTGCAGGGCGGCACGCTCGGTCCGATTCAGATCGCGACCAAAGCGGTACGCAAATGCGGCACGGTCCAGATTACCGGCGTGTACGGCAGCACGTACAACATGTTCCCGCTGGGCGCATTCTTCGCGCGTAATGTTACGTTGAAGATGGGACAGGCTCCGGTCGTGCATTTCATGCCGGAGCTGTACCGCAAAATTGTGAATCGGGAGTTCGATCCGCGCGAGCTGATTACCCATAAGCTGCCGCTGGCGGAAGCCGGGCGCGGGTATCAGTTGTTCAATGATCACGAAGACAATTGCATTAAGGTCGTCTTGAAGCCATAGCCGATACCGTATCGGAATCGCTATAATATCTGCCGGACAGGGCATGGATCGAAGCAGTGCCGCTTCGTCTCCATGCCCTGCTGCCGTTGCAGGAACCGACGTCCTTCAGCCGCCCTCCAGTTGAAAAGGAAGCCTCGCCCAATTAAACTAAAGAGATTGCCAATGCGGTAATTTTATTGGGGGAGGCCGGAGTTATTTTGTTGCAACTGGAAGGAATTGAGAAAGCCTATCATCGCAACTCGGTAGTGAACGGGGCTACCTTCACCGTGCATACCGAGGAAGCCGTCGCCTTGATTGGAGCGAACGGATCCGGCAAGAGCACCCTGCTTCGCATCGCCGCAGGGCTGCTAACGCCAACCGCCGGAGAGGTGAAGTGGAGGGGCGGGCAGGGCAAACCGCGGATTGGCTACGTGCCGGAACGCTTTCCGAAGCTGCGCTTGACGCCTGTGGAATATTTACAGGCCATGGGCCGCATGCAAGGGATGCCGGCAGAGCCGCTGCGCGCGAGAATTGCGGAGCTGTTACGCATATTCCGGATGGAGGAGGCGCAGAACCGGCGCATCGATCGGTTCTCCAAAGGGATGGCGCAGAAGGTCAATCTGATGCAGGCTGTCCTGAACCCGCCGGAATTGCTTATACTGGACGAGCCGCTGTCTGGCCTGGACGCCGATTCGCAGCGCGATCTGGCCGACTGGCTGAAGGGATGGAGAATGCAGGGCATGGCCCTGCTGTTCACCTGCCATGAACCGCTGCTGCTGGAAACGGTGGCCGATCGAATCCTGCTCCTGCAGCAGGGACGGATCGCCCGTGAACTCGGCGTGGAGGAGTGGCTGGAGCCGCGGATGCGGATCGACTTCGCGCTTCCGGACGGATCGGAAGACGCGTTAGAGGCATTGCAGCGCTTCGGTGCCGTGCAAGTGCATGGCGGCGCGCTGCGCATCCATGTCCCCCGCGAGGAGAGCGATGCGGCGCTGCGCGAGATTCTCGCTTCCCGCGGCTCGATTGCCTCGGTAACGTCCGGCGATAGCGACCGGAATATGCTGGCCGAGGCGATGAGAGGAAGCCGGGAAGGGGGCGATCCGAGATGAGAGCGCTCATCGGCTATCTGCTGCGGAATTATACGCGGTCGCATCGTTATTTCCCGCCTTTCGCCGCTTGTCTGTTCATCGTGATGATGAATTATTCGGTGAAGCCGAATCCGGTCATGGAGACGTACGGGAACACCGGAATTTTCATCTATGTGATTGCCGCCTGGGTTGCCTATCAAATGTTCGTAGGGGAGAACCAGGTTCAGGAGCAGCTTTCGATTTTGCATTTGGGCAGCTTTGTCCGGTATCAATGGGGCAAAATTGCAGCCTGCCTTCTTATCATGACAGGGCTTAGCCTGTTCACCGTCCTGTATCCGATCGTGTTCGACAAATTCAATGAACCGGTCGCGCTGCCGCGATTCTTGTATGCCTGGCTTATCCATATGGAATTGGCCGGCCTCGGCATCGCCATTGCCTATTTATGGAGCAGTGCGCTTCGGGTGAAGATGAGCACGGCCATTGCGGGAATACTGCTCCTTATCGCGCTGTCGTCGGCCCAGGGGTCCGTGGCAGAGGCACTGCCTGCGATGGTGAAGCCGCTGCTGTGGCTCCTTCCGCCGGCCCATTCCTCGCTCAGCCTGTTCATGAAGGATGCGGCGCTGTCGGTATACGACAAGGCATGGTACGCTCTATGGCCGCTCCTATACAGCGGAGCTGCATTCAGTCTCATGATTGCAACCGCCCGGCGCCGGCAGGACTGACGGATTGCCATGAATGGCTGAAGGCGAACTGGGATGAATTTCCTTGACGCGGGTGCGGCGCCGTTTATACTTATGGGAAGATAGAAGCAGCAAGCATCACGATCATGGGGGAATAACAGATGAAGAAACAGCTCATCGCCGCAATCATAGCCGGCGCGGCGGTTCTCGGGACAAGCTTGGTTCCGGCAGCCGATGCGGCGGCGAAGACGGCGCAGACAACTCGGGCGAGCCAACCGGCAGTCATCACGCTGGATCAGAAAAACAGCTTCATGATAAGCGGCGTTCATATGGGGATGGGCAAGGGGAAGGCCGAGAAGGTTCTCGGCAAGCCGAAGAAGCTTGTCCGCCTGGACGAGGAAGAGGGGTACTTCGATCTCGAAGCGAGATACGGCAATTTTACGATTTATTACCTGGAACAATCCGTTCAGAGTATGGATGGGATTATCAGCGCTTCGAATCTCAAGAAGTTTCTCAATACATATGAGGGCCCCGTCTACACAGTCGAGGACAACCATTTTGCTTTACCGGACGGCAAAAAGACGATTTTGTTCGTGCGGATAGAAGAGAAAAACTGCGCCATAAATGTATTGCTCCATGACGGCAATTTCGATATGGCCGTGGAGTCGGGCTGGTATCCGGAAGCGAGCAAGCAAGACGTGCTGACCGCCCTTGCCGCTAAAGCGGCCGCCAAAGCCAAAGCAAAGAAATAGGCATCAAGCAAGCCACCTGTCCGCATTGCCGGGAAGGTGGCTTCTCTTATGTCCGGCAAGCCGGATCAACAATTAAGATTTAGAACATATCGTAAAAGAACGGCTGGAGACGGGGAATGAGCCGTTCCAGCTTCGCGACCGCCGCTTCCGAGCCGTGAAGCATGCCAAGCTGATGCAGCTCGTCCGGCCGGCGGTAACTGAAAAGAAGCGTAGTCAGCGCAAGGATAGATAAGCGCAATTCATTGTCCCCGACAGCTTCCGGCCTTGTATGGCGACCGATAATCTTCATTTCGCCGTCCTGGAGCGAGACGCTGAGATTGTTCCATTCCGCGTGCGGATCGTCGATATGGAGGAGGAGCGCTTCGTCCAAGCCCTGCCATTGGAACGGATAGCGGGCAAGGAACGCCTCAGCGTCGACGATGCGTCCCATAACAAGCGGCGTCGCATCTCGCGTAATGCGCGGGTTGCGCAGTGCGAAGTTCAATGGCTCGTCCGGAGCGGCCCACAGTTCCACCTGCTCGACCATCGAATCATGCTGGCAGATGAAATTCCACAGCCCGATGCGGGCTTCTCCGTTCAGCGGAACGAATTCCTTCACCTTCATGCGCGAATCCTTCACTTCATACATCATATAGCCTTGCGGGTTCTTGCCTTCGTCATAATAGACGGCGGCGAACATATTCCCATAGACCGCATGCAGCCAGCGGTCGGTGGTGCGCTTCAGCATGCCCGCATGCCGCTGGGCAAATTGATCGTACACCTGCTCCAGATCTTCGGAATGGTTCGCTTTCGAATAGCGGCGTATGATGCCGCCGGGTGCAGGCTGCAGCGGGACGAGATCCGATTTGGCATAGACGCTGCGGCAGTAATCGGTGATCAGTTCCCAGCCATATTTGCGGTAAAAGGATACGGAGAACGGATGCAGCATGGATATGGTCTGCCCAGCCTCCTTCATGACGGCAAGCAGATGAGTCAGCAGCCCTTTGACATAGCCTTGGCGGCGGTATTCAGGATAGGTGGCAACGCTGCCGATTCCGCCCATGCGGAATGCCTCGCCTTCCAGATAGATGTCGAAGGGGATGAGATGCGCCTTGGCGGCCACCTCGCCGTCCTCCACGACGCCGAAGATGCGATGCTGCTTGAGTCGCTCGAATCTCGCTTCCCGTTCCTGTTCCGGCACCTGATATTGAAATGCGTATTCCGACAGGCGGATGGCTTCCGGGAAATGGGCTTCGGTCAATTGAATGATATTCATCGTATCTCCTCCTTGTCATTCCATTATGATCCAGGGCATGGAAGGAATGCAAGCGCGAAGTAAGCGGTTCCGGCATTCCGGCATCGAAAAAAGGAGCCTTCCGAGTCGGTTCGGACAGGCTCCTCTGTTACTCTTCACTATGTTGGGCTCAGGCTTGCTTCGACATCGAATACGGAAGCGCCGGTTCGTCGTAGTTGTCTGCGCCAGGCGCGTCGGTCATCTCGAAGGAGAGCGTGCCGCCGGCCTTCATTTGATCATGCGTCACATACAGCTTCTCGACCGGAGCTCCGTTCAGTTGGACGCCGGCCACGTATTTGTTCGCGGCCGAGTTGTTCCCGGCTTCGATGACCAGCTTCGTGCCGTCTTCGAGGTGAACGGTCATCCGCTGGAACAGCGGCGTGCCGAGCACATATTCCGGAACCCCCGGGCTGAGCGGATAGAAGCCCATCGCGCCGAAGACGTACCAGCCGGACAAGCTGCCGTTGTCCTCGTCGCCGGGAAGTCCGTCCGGACGGGCGCTGAACAGCTCATCCATCGTCTTGCGCACCCAATGCTGCGTCAAGGACGGATAGCCGAGCGCCGCATAGATGTACGGGAAGTGGAAGCTAGGCTGATTGCTGATGGCGAACTGGCCGAAATCAATCGCCGCCAGCTCCGACATCTCGTGAATCTCGAAGCCGTACGAGCCGACCTTGAACTCCGGCTTCGCCGCGAACAGCGCATCGAGCTGGCGCTTGCACGCTTCGCGTCCGCCCATCAGGTCGGCCAGACCGCGCAGATCGTGCTGGACGGCCCAGCTGCTCTGGTAGGCGCCGCCCTCGGTATACGGTCCGCCCCACATCGTTGGATCGAACGGCTCCAGCCAGCTGCCGTCCTGGAGCTTGCCGCGCATGAAGCCGACGGACGGATCGAACAGGTGCGCATAGTTTTTCGCGCGCTCCATGAGCTGCCCGTATTCCTCCTCGCGGCCAAGATGCTTCGCGATCTGGGCGATGCAGAAGTCGCCGTAGACGTAATCGAGCGTATTGCACACGCTCTCGTGCGTATGGATATCGGCAGGCATATAGTTGTATTTCAAATATTCGCCCATGCCTTTGCGTCCGTAGCGGTTGTCGCTGGATACGGTCATCGCATGCTTGAGCAAGCCTTCGAACGCCGTCTCGACGTCGAAGCCGGTATTGCCCTTGACGACGGCATCAGCGAAGGAGACGTCGATGAGCGTGCCCGGCATCATGCTCCGCTCGCCAGGAGAAGCCCACTTCGGCATCCAGCCGGCTTCCTTATAGGCATTGACCCAACCCTGCATCATCTCGTTCACGAATGAAGGATAGAGCAGGTTGTAGAGCGGGAACGAGGTGCGGTACGTATCCCAGAAGCCGATGTCCGCGAAGAGCGGCCCTTCTTCGATCTTGCCGTTGTACGGGCTGTAATGAATCTGCTTCCCGTTCGCGTCATATTCATGGATCGCATGCGGATACAGGCTGGTCCGGTACAAGCAGGTGTAGAACGTGTCGAGACGTTCCGTATCTTCGCTCTCGACTTCAATGACGCGAAGCTGCTTTTCCCATGTCTCGGTCGCCAGGCTTCTGACTTCGTCGAAGGAGCGGCCGCCGATCTCGCGCTCCAGGTTGATGCGCGCCTGCTCCTCGCTGATGAACGAGGTGCTGACGCGGACATGAACGGTTCCGTGCTCCGGAACGTCGAGCCCGACATACGCGCCGATGCGCTCGCCCGTCTCGGACAGGCTGCCGATCGGCTTGTTTTCCTGATCGGACAAGCCGCTGGCATCGGCCAGGACCGGACAATCGAACGCCATGACGAAGTGCATGCGATAGTTGTCCGGCGTGCCGCCGGCCTTGGCCGTCGTATAGCCGCTCAGCGTTCGCTTGTCCGGATCGATCGTCATCGACGCTTCGCCAGGGAACGTCGACAGGATGAACCGCGCGCCGTCGCGGCGGTCGAACGTCAGGCGGATGCTCGCGCAGCGCGCGGTTGGAGCCAGCTCCATGGTCGTCTCGTAGCGGAGCAGGCGAACCTTGAAGTAGTCCGGCTTCACGACCATGTCCTGGCGGCGGAACGAGGAAGAGCGCTCCGGCGCCCATACTTTGAGCGGACCGGTCTGCGGCATCATCGTCATATGGCCGTAGTCGCCGATCCAAGGGCTTGGCTGGTGAGTAAGCCGGATCCCTTCCAGCCGGTTATGATGCGGGCTGAAGTACCAGCCGCCTGCGGCTTCATTCGTTTGCGGGCTCCAGGCGTTCATGCCCCAAGGCATCGAGACGAGCGGCAGCGTATTCCCGTTCGAATACGGGTAGACCGAGTCCGTGCCTTGCAGCGGATGGACATGCTTGAGTAAGCTCATGTGTATATTCGCTCCTTCGGAATGAATGTTATATTAAATATGGCTATCATAATTATTGTAGAGCGAAATGTTATAAATCACCTATCATTATTTTATAACATCTCTCATTTTTAATGATAAAATGGGCTTAATGCGATCTTCGCACACATTCTGGTGAAAAGAGGGATCGGGATGTTCCCGGATAATCTGCATGGCGACGAGGAGATTCATGGCGAATTTCCGTTCACGCTGAAGATACATCGGCTGAAGGGCACCGTGCCGGCCCATGTTCATCATTTTATCGAGTATACGTATGCGATCCAGGGGAGAGGGACGGAGCGGATCAATGGCGTCGAGAAGGAGCTGGCTCCCGGCACCTTCACTTTACTGTTTCCCCATCAGGTGCATGAAATAGACATTCCGCCCGGGGAGGAACTCGTTCTCTATGTCGGGGCGATCGGGCTGAAGGCGTTTTTCGGGGCGGGGGATTCATTCCTGACCTTGCACCGCCTGTTGAAGGATGCGGAGAACGATGACAATTCGACCTACAAGCTGGACGATTACACCGCAGGCGAGATGCTCCCGCTTCTGCATCAAATGTATGACGAGATCCGGGAGGCGAAGCCGTGGAGCCGCACCATGTTCCTGGCGAAGCTGACCCAGCTCTTCGTCCTGTTCGAGCGCTATCGTCTGGAGCGGTTGGAGCGCTGTCAGGAGGGCTATTCGGGCATGCAGCGCCGGGGGATGTGGGAAGTGATTCATTATGTATATCAAAATTTCAAGGAAGACATCACCCTGGAAATGCTGGCCGAGCGCTTCAGTTACAGCGTGCCGTATATTAGCGCAGCCTTCAAGCAGGCTGTCGGCGAAAACTATTATTCCTTCCTGGAGCGGAACCGGACTGCCCATGCCTGCAACCTGCTGATCGGCACGGACATGAAGATTACCGATGTCGCTTATGAGGCCGGCTTCAAGTCGTATCCGACCTTCGTGCGCGTCTTCCAGGCCCGGATGGGCATGTCTCCGAGCGCCTACCGCAAGCGCGAATATATCGCGCTGACATGACCGCGGCGGGTATCCAGGCCAGAAGCGGAAGGGCGACGGAAGACAAGGGGATGAATACAGAGATATAGACGCGCGCTCGATCATGACAACGGCTATTCCTGAACCGAATAGCTGTTTTTTATCCCTAAATTAACTTTTGAAGTTGCTTCTTCATCATTTCCTTAAATTCGAGTGTCTCCCAAAGCGTTAACACTTCTTCTATTCCTAAAAGTTCTACTAAATTAACAACAATTCGGTAACCAAGATAATAACCTAATCGCATATACATAAAGTGATTGCCGCCGTTTATCGAAAACCACTCTTTAAAAAATGGTCCATATTCTATTCTATTTTCTAAATCCTCCAAAAATTTTTGGGCAATCCTTGATTCATTTTCTTGTGCGAATCGTATCCATTTTTTATCTTCTTCAAATGCAAAATATTCATCTATATCTGCTTGAACTATTTTTGTAGATAAATAAGTTGCAATTCCTTCTTGTAAAAGCCAAGTGTGTGGATTGATCCAATCTACTTCATCCCAAGAAATTTGATTCATATCGTTATATAAATGATGTGTTGCATGACCAAATTCATGAGCAATGATAAGTTGGATATATTTTTCATGATATGGTAACTTTTCTAAACAGAAAGCGACTTCGGGATTATACTGGCGATATGTATAAGCATTACTACCATATAAACCTACAAGCAAACGCACATCTTTTGTGAATTTAATAGGAAACATGGATTCATAAGCATTTGTTATTTTAGGAATGTTCTCCAGGAATAAATCCCGCATCGGTAACATATCTTGTAATTTTGCAGGATGTAAATCGATTGCCTTTTGCTTCTTTTCTTCAACATGTAAACAGTGATATTTAAAATATTCCTTGTAATCGTTTTCATATTTGCTGTAGTATTCATTTAGATAATCTAAAGATGCTTCATAGTTTTTTACAAATGGCTCTACCACATCGATTATTTTCATTTTTACTTTTCTCCCTTTAGTACATGTCCTGTCCCTAGCTAAAGAAACTTATTTCTTCTTTCATTATAGATTCTTATTCTACAAATATTCCCAAAAACCTTCGATAAGTATCGGGCATGGGCTGACCTCGGTAATCGTGCAGCTCCAAGCGTTGCCTTATATGTTGCAGGCGAATGCCGGGGAAGCGATGAATCTGATGATTCGCTTGATACAGATACGCAACCGGATCGTGCAATGAAGAAGCCTGCATCGCCTGGTATCCATCCAGGCTTTGCAGGCTTCGCTGTTGGCAAGGCTAAGATCCTTGCCGTGTGCGGTTTTGGATAACACTTTTAATCGCATCTATGACTAAGTCCGGCTCGTCATGCATGACCATATGACCGCTTCTTTCCGCCACAATCAGCTCGCTATCGGTGGAGAGCCGCAGCATGTCCTGCTGCTGCGCTTGCCAAATGTCTTCCAGCTTCTTGCTGGCTTCGGCTGACATCCCGAATGCGGTGGCGTCGTTCGGGATCCCGTGTGTAATGATTTTGACGGGGAGGGAATCAAGGTGCTGGTTCCGAAGAGCTTCTTCGACCTGCGCCAATCGCAGATCTTCCTCTTCAGCCGTATCCAGGAAGCGGGATGAAGCCTCTACATTGACGAATAAGGTTCTTTCTTTTTCCGGCATTTGGGCTAACAACGAATTTTGAAATAGCCGAAGGCCTCCTGACATTTTCAATAGCTTGATGACCGATTTGGAGGGCATTCCCGCCGTAGCCGAGTCAACTCCTTCGTTCTCAAAAATCGGATCGGTCTCCCTGGAATAGTTCTCAGGCCGGGCATCCAGCAAGACCAGCCCTTCCACCTCATCCTTGTACTTCTCGGCGAATAATCGGGAATACAACCCGCCCACGGAATGACCCACCAGAATGTAAGGGCCGCGGATCCCTTCCTGTTCCAATGCGCTGTGCAGTTCCTGCACAATGTTGTCTCCGGAACGTTCGGTGCGTGCTGGATCACTCCAGGCATAACCGGCACGATCATAGCGTACGACAGTGGCGAATTCAGCCAGCTTCTCCGGTATGTCTCTCCAGATTAAGCTGGATTCCCTGCTGCCCGCCTCCAGCAAAACGACAGGCGACCCGGAACCGATCTTATCCACATGCAAGCGAAATCCGCCGACATCGACAAGCTTGCCTGGCGGAGCATAATTTTTTTTAGCTTGTTGGGCGGCTATATATTCATATACAAATCCGGAACCGATCAGAAGCACCACGCAAGATATAAAAGCGAGCAGTACCTTCGCCCAAGTTTTCTTTTTGCTATTTCTGACTCTTACAACGGGTTGATTCATGTCGCGACAATTCCTCCAATAGATCGTATAGTAGGGTAAGTATTCATTGTATCTGGTGTTCCAATATTAACCAATGGGCTAATGGCTTGTCTGACACTGGACTTAAGTCCAGGAAGCAAGGAGAGACATGTTTGTACAGGGGGCTCACCATGATAATTATTAGGAGACGTGACATGCCTGTGGCTTTTTTATCGGCCCGAACACCAAAATATTGCCGAGCTGTTGCTGCGGGTTAGAGGATTGGAGTGAAGTGTACGAGTCGGTAAAAAATCGAACCAGCCTTTGGCTTGGACATGATCCGAGTCCGGGAATCACGTATCATGACCAGGCTGCCAGGGTCTGGGCGGATGATCCCGCATCGATGACGGAAGGAACGGAGCAAGGCACGTTTTTTATCGATTACAAATATGAACTGGTTCCTTGCATCGTTATGAGTCGTTAATTTGCGATCAGTTGAGGTGATGGAGATGGATGCCAAGCAAGAACCGCTCTATGAATTTCTTGCTGCCGCCATAAGCGGAAATGAGGAACAAGCCCGGGCCATCCTGGCGGCAAATCGACAGCTTCCCAAGTCAAGCATTTATGCGGCAGCAGCTGCAGGCGAGGCCGACATCATTCAAGACATGCTTATACAGGACGCCTCTCTCGCCACAGAGCCGGGAGGACCGGAACAGTGGGAACCGCTGCTGTATTTGTGCTTCTCCTGCTTGCTTGCCGATCCGCAGTGTAATGAACGGTTCGCGCAGTCGGCCAAGGTGCTGCTTGATTATGGCGCGAATGCCAACGCATTCATCGTACCGAAGGATGATCCCTGCGAACGCAAGCTGAGTGCCTTGTACGGCGCAGCGGGAGTCGCCGGGAATGCGGCCGTGGCGCAAGTGCTGCTCGAAGCCGGCGCTGACCCGAATGATGGCGAGTCGCTGTATCATGCGGCTGAAGCGTCCGGACATGAATGCCTGGAGCTGTTATATCGATACGGAGCGGACGTGAACGCGACGCCTGCTTTATTCCGGAAGCTCGATTTCGAAGATGTGGATGGAGTGCAATGGTTCGTCGATCATGGAGCGGATCTGAATCTGACGCTGGGGGATAACGGCACGCCGCTTCATTGGGCTGTAGTGCGGGGGCGGTCATGTTCGATTGTTGAGCTGCTGCTCAACCATGGGGCACCGGTAAATGCCAGGAGGGCCGATGGGAAAACGGCGTACATGCTTGCCGTTCGTTACGGGCAGCAGGAGCTTGCAGACACGTTGGCCAGACATGGGGCCTGGACTGACGTTGATCCTATCGACCGTCTTTTTGGATCGTATGCCGTTGCCGACAAGCAAGCTGTGCTGGGCATGCTCAACAATGAACCGTCTCTGCTTGCGTCTCTGTCCGATGATGACAAGATGATGCTCCTGGAATTTGCCGAGTTAGATAAGGCCGAAGCGGTGAAGCTGATGCTGGAGACCGGCTTCGACAGTTCGATCCGGAGAGAAGAGGGAGCGGCGCTGCATATCGCCGCATGGCATGGACATATCGGCACGGTCCGGGCTCTTATTATGTATGGCGCATCCCTGAAGCTCACGAACAGCTATGGCGGCACGCCGCTGGAGAGCGCGATTCATGGCTCCATCCATTCCTTGCGCACTGGAGGCCATGCCGCCGTGGTCGAAGCATTGATTCAAGCGGGAGCCGCAGTGCCAGGGAAGGCGGAAGGAAGCCGAGATGTGCGGCAAGTGTTATGCAGGTATGGCGCTTCGGCATAAACAACCAGTTGAGTAGTTGAACACAAAAAAAAACGCTTGGACAGATTTCCAAGCGTTTTTCACTACTATTTTTTCAGCATCCAGATTGTCTATTATAGTTCCTCAAAATCATGCCACTGGTCTTCGTCATTCCGAACTTGTCATAATAAGGAACTAAGTCAGCGTCACAACATAAATCAATCATATAGATGTCATCCAATTCGGTTAGCATCCGATTTACTAATTCCTTGCCTATGCCTTTATTTTTGTATGCTGGTAAAACTTCAAGCAATGGAATGTAGGCAGATAGAATTCCATCGCTTATGGCTGTAATAAATCCAACCACTTGCTTCGCAGTATCATCAAGCGCAAGAATCACTTTACTGCTTTGCCTGAGTAGTCTTAAGTGAGTGTCTGGAGTCGGCGGATTCGGCCAATCCACAAAAAAGCCCTGTAACATATCAGAAGTAATACCATCAAGCGAGTTCTTGTATATCATAAATATATCAGCTCCTAATCCATATTCGCTATTAGAAGATGATAGCTATCAAAAGTAAAGTAACAAAATAGGACCTCCAAGCATGTAAGGAATTCTAGTAGTTATTCGACGCGCATTTCAAAATCCCTTCCTGGCAGCCATGCTAATGGATTCAGGAGGCTGAAGGCATGCATTTCCAATATGAAGTGGACTATCAGTTGCTTGAGCGGCATAATTCGGCTATGGAATTTATACTATTGACAGTGGAAGTTCGCATTCCTGATGATGAACCGGGATTCCGGCATTTTGTAGCGGGAGTCAAGGCAGAGTACTTGCTAAGAGCCGATGCAGAGGTTACATATAGCGGCGGCACCATTTATGTGAAAGAGAATGAAGTTCTGAATGCCGGGCAAGCGAGTGAACTATTCAATACTTCGTTCAAAATAAGCAAATTCCGCTGGACTATGCTGTTCGGGATATAACCAACATGTTTTGGACCTATGATGAGGCATTTATTAATCTATAAGTGAGGAAGCGATGGAGAAGCAGAAGTTAATTCAAATTTTCGACAGGCAGGCCAACCATTACGATAAGAAAAGAGAAGGCTCGAAAGTAAAGCAATGGCGTCAGCAGCTTATAGGCGATGCGAAGGGCGAAGTGCTTGAGCTGGCCGTAGGGGCAGGTGCGAATTTCCCATTCTATCCTCCCGGCGTCAAGGTTACCGCAGCCGACTTCAGCGCGGCGATGCTGGAGAAGGCAGAGCGGGCCGCCCGGGAGCATCGCCTTGATGCCCGGTTTATCTGGGCGGATATTGAAGAGATGGACTTTGCCGCGCATTCATTCGATACGGTCGTGTCTACGCTATCCATGTGCAGCTATGACCAACCGCGCATGGTGCTGGACATGATCGCGCGCTGGTGCAGACCGGACGGATTGATTCTGCTCATGGAGCATGGAATCAGCTCTAATCGCGCCTTATCCGCAGTCCAGAGAGCACTGAATCCGCTGCTGTATCGCACCTTTGGTTGTCATCATACTAGAGATATTCAAGGGCTGGTACGGCAAGCGGGCCTTGACCTCGTGAGAACGGACAGCTATTGGCTTGACATGGTTCAGCTGATCTGGGCGCGGCCCAGAGCGCTGAGGGGAACTGGAGGATAATATGATGACTATTCGATATACGAAGGAAGCTCCGAGCGACCTTGAGTTATTTCAACTGTATGAAGATTTGGGTTGGAACGATTTCTTGAAGCTGCCCAAGGAGAGCTTGTATCAAGCTATTCTTCAAAGCGGGTTTGCAATGCATGCGTATGATGGGGAGCGATTGGTTGGCACGGGGAGAGTCGTCACAGATGGATTCATTCATGCCTATCTGTGCGGAGTCGGGGTTCATCCTGATTATCAACAGCGGGGGATAGGCAGCGAAATCATTCGCCGCTTGGGCAGCATTTGCAGTGAAGCCGGTCTGCATGTCCAGCTATTCTGTTCATCAGAGAAGACTTCGTACTATGAGAGATTCGGCTTTGAAACATTTGCGATCGGCATGATGATGCGGCAGCGGCGCTGATCCGGTGCTTGACATGATACAACGAGGATGGAGGGGCTGCCGGTATACGGCAGCCCAAACTTTTTTCAGCAAATAAGGTTATTCGTCGTTCACTGTAAAATTCACTTCCGGGTATTGGGCAGCCAATTCGGCAAGGGCGGACCCGGATTGCTTCACATATTGATCGAAAAAGGCAAGGCTGAACCCGTTCACGATGCGGTGAACTTGCCGCGGATCTTCGCCCCGGCTTCGCAGCAGCGGGGAGAACAAGTGGAAGTCGGTATAGCTCATATGGTCCGTATCCGGAATAATCAAGGACATGCCTCCCCCTGCAAGCGCGCGCTCTCTCCTGCGCACGGTCTCGTTCCAGGAAGCTTCATACTCTTCCCGCGTTTTCCCTGACTGCGCGATCGCTTTGTCCAGCAGCAGGTCATACTGGGCCTTATCCACGCTCTTGTCCGCATTCATGATCAATAGCGGCTTCCCAATCCCGCTTGCGGAAGCAGTCTGTCCATATAAGGTGCCGTCCATATTAATGGCCGCCTTCACACGCGAATCCTGCATCAGCATCTGCACCGCGGCGGCACCGCCATAGGAATGACCGAACATTCCGATTCTCGCGGTATCGATCCGGCCGGTAAAGCGGCCGTCCGTATCGCTTCGGTTGAGCTGTTCCACTTGATCAAGCACGAAGGAGACGTCATCCGTCCAGAGCTTGATATGGTTGTCCAAATCGGCGAATCCAGATAGATTAGCGAACCGAATCAAGGCCGCGCGCCCGTCCGGAAAGACGGTGGCCGCGGCGTCGAAGGTGTGATCGATGCCGATCACGATATAGCCGTGACTTGCCAATTCCTCCACTTGGAATGTGTTCTGATTACGGAACCCGGTCAGTCCGTGTGAAAAAATGAGCACGGGGTAACGCTCTTCCGCCCCCGACAGCTTCGCATCCGGCTGAGCATGCGTTTGAACCTGCCCCAGATGACTGAGCGCAAAAGCCGGGATCGATAATGCTTTTTCCAACCCTGCGGTAATCTCGGGCACATCTCGGAGATAAGGAACCGGCGCAAGCCGGGCGTCCAGCTCTGCCGGATACCATATCTGAACCATCAGCTCGCGGCGGTCATCCTGCTCCAATGTGTACGTTTCCTCCCGTTCCGCATCCGTCCAATGGTATAGCGTCGTGCCGACCGCATATGGCCCTGTCGGCGCCTCGAATGCAAATATAGGCATAAGCGCAGGCAGCGTCACGGATGCCGTCATATAGACCGTCAGGAGCGCCGCGCGCCGCGTCAGACCCGGCCGGGTTCGCTCTCTTCGGGCCCGCTTGGTCATTAGCAAAGCCGCCGTCAGGACGACAGGCGACGCATACGCCGGGATCATCTGCCAGCGCGCTCCCTCGGCGACAAGCTGGATCGCGACCGCTCCGAAGGCGGCGGCCAAGGCCAGCGCGGCGTACCGTCTTATGGTCTGCGGGGCGAACAGAAGCCAGCCCAGTAGTCCAAAATTGATCGCGATTAATCCAATTTCCCACAATCTCATTGTCTGTTTCCTCCGGTTCTCATGGTGTATATTTGATTGTAGCCTGCCAACCTGTAGGCAACCTGTCCTCAATCTTATATAATCCTTACAGAGCAACGTTCGGTGCAATTATTGGGTACGGAGGAACGATTATGAGCAAAACGATTTTGATCGCGGATGACGAGCCGGAAATTGTCGAGCTGCTGCGGGTATTTTTGGAGAGGGATCGGTTCCGGGTCATTGAAGCCGCAGACGGCCGGGAAGCCTGGGATCTCATGCGGGCGCATCCCGTGGATCTGGCGATTCTCGACATTATGATGCCTCATATCGACGGCTTCGAGCTGATCGGGAAAATACGGGCGGAGTACAACATTCCGGTTATCGTTCTCTCTGCCAAAAACCGGGAAATCGATAAAGTGAAAGGGCTGTCCCTCGGGGCCGATGACTTTATCTCAAAGCCGTTCAGCCCGATCGAGGCGATGGCGCGGATTCATGCGCACATCCGCCGATCTTACGAATTGAATGACGCGTTTGCGCACCGCGGCACAGCGCAAACCGTGCTCGGTCCGCTGGCGCTGGATCATAACGAGTGCGTCCTGTACAAGCGCGGCGCCGAGATTCCGCTCGGCCCGCTTGAATATAAATTGTTGAAGCTGTTCATGGAATCGCCGGGGCGCATTTTTACGAAAAAGCAATTGTTCGAATCGGTATGGGGAGAAGCCTATATGGAGGACGACAATGCCGTCATGGTGCAGATTAGCAGACTGCGGGACAAAATTGAGGATCAGCCGCGAAGCCCCGAATATATCATCACAATCAAAGGCTTGGGCTATAAATTTAATAAAAAGGAATTCATCCAGTGAGAAAGAACAAAATTTATAACGCGCTCATCCGCAATTATACGATTTTTTCGCTAATATTGGGCATTATCTTCTCTTGTGTCTATCTGTACTTGTACTTGCAGAGCAATGACATCAAGAGCGATACGGTTCAGAAGGTTCAAGCGGGCGTATTGGCACGGCCTGATTACACGGCTATTGAGTCCGATGAAGTGGAATCCTTCGGCGGTTGGATCGAGGTGCTGGACGAAAATCTGAAGGTCGTATATACGAAGGGGACGGTTCATAGGGAAGTGCGTCAATATACAGAAAAGCAATTGATTGAACTGATGTATGACGATGCGTCTTCCTCCGAGCCGGTATACCGTTCGCTTGCTCCCTTTACGACTGGGGAAGGCAAGCCCTATCATCTGCTGGTCCATATACCGGAGAAGTATTTGACGCAGAAAATCGCCTTCGTACACGAAACGCCGAAGCAAAGGGAGCAATTTATCCGGCTGATAGCGCAGGGGCTGTGCATTTTCCTGGCTATCTTCGTGCTCAATGTCTGGCTGTACAGCCGCTGGACCGCCCGCAAAATTACCAATCCGCTCATCGCCATCGCGGATGGAATCCGGCATGTGACGGAAAGCCGCTATGAGAAGCGTCTCGAATTGAAAGCGTACGATGAATTGATGCAGATTCAGGGAGATTTCAATCGAATGGCGGAGCGGCTGGAACGGACGGAGCGGGAAAAACGCCAACTGGAGGAGAGCCGGCAGCGGATGCTGCTCGATATCTCCCACGATCTGAAGACTCCGATCACGACGATCCAAGGCTACGCCGAAGCTCTTCGCTTCGGAATTGTCGAGGATAAGGACAGCCAGAGGAAGTATCTTCAATGGATTCATGATAAATCTATCCTGCTTGCGGAATTGGTCCAGACCTTCTTCGAGCTTGCCAAGCTGGAAAGTCCCGATTATCCGATGAACGAACAGCGAGGGGACCTGGCGGAATGTGTCCGCACGCTGGCCGCGCAATTATACGATTCATTCGAGCAGAAGCAGTTCGGACTCGAATTGGATATTCCCGGGCGCAAGGTGGAGTGCATGTATGATGCGACGCTGCTGTATCGCGCACTCTCCAATATCCTGATGAACGCGCTGCGTCACAACCCGCCCGGCACAATGGTGCGAATTCGATTGCGGGATAAGCTGAACCAGGTTGTCATTCAGATCGAGGATAACGGCGTCGGCATCCCGGAGTCGCTCCAGGACACTATATTCGAACCATTTACGCGCGGGGATCAGGCGCGCAGAAGCGACGGCGGGGCCGGTCTGGGCCTGTCCATTGCCAAGCAAATCATCGACAAGCATGGAGGTACGATTCTCCTTGACGAATTTGAGGGATGGACTCGATTTTGGATTACGATGCCTAAGATGTAAGAGGCTGAAGGCGATGTATTTTCAATGGCTGAGGAGAAGCCGCAAGCGGAAGGAGGAGGCCTATGCCCCAACATGCTCCATCCGGGCTGGCCTATCGCATTTACCCCGAGCCCGATGGAACGATCTATTACGAATCCGATCTAATACATGCAGATATCGTAGAAACACTATTTGATTACTGCCAGATCGGGGAAGCCATCATCATGGAGGAAGGATGGCAGTTCTTGATTCGGCAGCACGGCATTCCATCTTTGTTCGATATGAATACGAAGAGCGGTTGGTTTGACTGCGAAAATGTAGAAGAATTCGTTGCCTGGATCGAAGCGTATAGAGAAGACATTAGCAAAGCTGGAGGGTAAAGTACGCCCGATAATTCTGCGATGATGTGGATATACCATATTGAACAGCTATCCGGGAGATTCTATGTGATCGCGATAGACGCGATTGGCGGCTCCGGCAAGAGCGAGCCGAATGAACGGTATGCCAATGAATTCGATCAGACGGCTTGGCTTGATGAATTGTTGGATGCTATGAAGATTGAAGCTGCGTGCGTGGCCGGGGTATCCTACGGGGCTTATCTCGCCTATCATTATGCGATATGGAGACCGGCCAGAGTAACGAAGATCGTGTGTATGGCGGGGAGAGTGGCGAGCAGTCAGTTCGAAGTAATGAGCAAGATGATGCACTGGTATTATCTGCTCAAGCATTTCAATAACAGATCGATGATGAAGCATGCTATCACGATCTTTACCGATGAGCAGCTGGAATCGATTCGCGAGAAAGCGTTATTTCTTATCGGAGAACGAGATATTTTGAGCAATAATCACGAGCAGCCGGAAGAAGTGAATTGGGAGATTATCAGCTACTTGCTGGCATAGCGCTATTCATGAGGGATAAGCTGATCAATATAAGAAAAAGCCGTCTTTTATTATCATCAAGGCGAAGAAAAGCAGGGAAAGCGCGCCAGCGACTTGACGAAAAAGAAAGGAGACTGATGGTGAAGCAGAGCGATAACAGCCGCTTTCGAATCATTGAGATCAACGAAGCGATTCAGGAGAGGGCCATAGAGATTATTTTAGAAGGATTGGAGGAACGATTTGGCTTCCTGGATCGAACATTGAATCCCGACTTGCGGGATATTCAACATAATTACATAGACAAAGGATATATGTTCCTCGTCGCCATGCTCGATGCGGAACCAATTGGCACCGGCGCATTAGTAGAAGAGACAGAAGGCACGGGAAGAATCGTCCGCATGTCCGTCTCGAAGCCTTATCGAAGAAATGGATATGCCCATATGATCCTATCTGAACTGGAACGAAAGGCAGTGGAGCAAGGAATGAGACGCCTCGTTCTGGAGACGAATAAAGAATGGCATAGCGCGATCCAATTCTATACAGCTAATGGTTATGAGCAATATGCGATAGATGATAGACGAGCGCATATGGAAAAATGGATATGAACAAGCAGACCCGGCGCTGCAGGCGGAGGCCGCAAAAAGTGGAATTCCCTATCCAGATCGTTTTGCTGCAGGACATGGGAGAATACCTGCTAACCTGGATACATAAAAAAGGTGCCTGCGCTTGGGAACGATGGGTGCGGAATCGCCCGGCAGATGGAGGAGCGGATACCGGTTGGAAGGGTATCCAGCTCCCTTGCTGCTGCTAAATGAACTTATATTTGCGCAGCCACTGATCCAGGAGCCCGATGAACTCCGCGTCGATTGGATCAGCGATCGATTTTTTATACTCTTTTACCAACCCTAGCATTGTATGGGGGGTGTCATATTTACGCAGAACATGATTCATCTGCGGCACGATATGCCATTCGGCCTCGCCCTTGACGGATTCTGCGAACATTTTTGCGTGCTCCGGCGGGGCTTGAATGTCGTTCGATCCCGTGATGGCCAAGAGAGGGCAGGACACTTCCTTCATATACTCCGCAGGGTTCAGAGCGGCATGCTCCTGAAACCATTTGGCGCAAAATTTTGTACCTTTAAATTTGAATGTTGGCGTCGCGGAGGACAGAACTTGTTCCATAAAAGCAGCGTTTTGTTTTTTGGATTTTTCCGATATTTTTAGCAAACGAAACAGAAACCCCTTGATCCCTTTTACAGTCTCCAATTCTTGCAGCGCCTGTGCCGACTGACGCGGCATGGTGTCATGCACCAAATTATCGAAGGCGCCGGCGATCAGCATCAATCCCTGCACCGGCTGGCTCGCATGTACGACGGGTGCGATTATCGCCCCTTCGCTATGTCCCAATATGACAATTCGATTCGGATCGACTTCTGGCCGGGACTGCAGGAAGCGAACGCAAGCTGTGCTGTCCTCCACCAGATCCCAGAAGCCGGTTTCATAAAAATTTCCCCCGCTTGCATGTGTGCCGCGCTTGTCGTAGCGCAGCGTTACCAACCCCATTTTTCCCAACGCGTCCGCCAGGTCTTTGTAAATATTCATGTTGAGACCGCTCCCGTTGCCGTTTCGATCACTTTCTCCCGTCCCGGAAATCAGTAAAATCGCGGGGGCAGGTTGAACCGTTCCACACGGCACCGACAACGTTCCTGCCAATGGAAAAGCGCTGTCGATCGTTACATCGATTTCAATACAATTTGCGTTCATGCCGTCTATTCTCCCTCGCTTTTATTGTCCGCTTCCGGAATGATGACGAGCGAAATCGTTCGGCGCCGTCTCCCCGGAGCGGGGCCGTGCTCCATTGCTTTTTGCAGCGCCTCCTGAAAAGGGGCTATCACTTCTTCGAATTCATCGTCACTCAAATACAGGGAGCATTGACGGTAACCGACGCCGTCTTGAGCCATATCGATATCGGGTTGTTCTAAATATTGAGAAAAATCATGGATCAGACTGGAAACGAACGTAGTGAAAAACCGCATATGGTCATCTTTTGTTATATTTTCAAGGTCGGCTTCCGTTATGTTCACTCCTTCCTGAGACAACGCGTATACTTTTTCCACCACGCCGCGAACCTGATACTGATCGACGACAATCAGCACCTCTGCTTCGGCTAATTTGTGGAGATGACGATAGAGCGTAGCCTGTGGAACTTCGGGCAGCAGCTCGTGCAATTGCGAGGCGGTGGCCCGTTGTTGACGCATGACGTTCAGAATGATCTTCATTCTTACCGGATGCAGGATCAAATCCGCTTTATTCTTTTTCATATGGATTACCGCCTATGATCAATTATTATCATTTTTGATTACATTCTCAATTATGATAATATAGTTCGTCTTTATGGATGTCAAGGCTCCAGTATCCTTGGGTTGATAAATGGAGGAGGCAAGCAAGGTCGGCAAGCTGTTGATGAGATGCGGGGCATGCTGAACAGAGGCTGGAAAAACAGTTGAAACTCCATTATGATCGAACGGTAAGCGAGTTCGGGGCCGTTACAAATGAGCAATTAGGACGAAAATGGCAGAGACAGGAGGGGCAGTTGCTTGGGCTTTCAACTGGATGATCAGATGATTCGACTGCTGTGCGGCCTGTTCTCCTATGAGGACGGGGAAGTCTTGTTCCATTCGCACAAAGTGAGGATAGCAAGGGAAAAGGAATCGGATACGCCGCGTTACGAAGCATCGATCGAAGAGGATGATCGCATCCTTCAGGTTACCGTTGCGTTCCCGGATGGGGAAGAGATGAAGGCGGCATGCACTTGTCCGGCATTTCATCCCGAGGACCAATACTGCGAACATATTGCCGCCGCGCTGATGGCTATTCTCGATGGACAACTCGCGGACGAGGCGCCGGAGCGGGACCAGTACGGCAGGCTGAATGGAGCCGAGGATGCCGGGGAGCGGATTTTGAAGCTGTTCGACGAGAAGCCGCTTCGTCCAACCGAAGCCCGCCCTCTATTCGATCCAAGGGAAGTGCTTGATGTGGAATTCATATGCAAGCCCGTGCCCTGCAGGGATGAGAAATACAGGTTCGGAGTAGAACTGAGAATCGGGCCGCGCCGGTTATACAAGGTTCAACATGTAGAGGAATTGCTCCGGCGAATCGAGCATCGCGAAGCGTGCAAGGTCTCCAGATATTTTACGTACGACCCGGAGCTCCACAGCTTCCGTCAACAAAATAATGCGATCCTCCAGCTTCTTATCCGGATGCTCGACAGTGACCTAAGGTATACAGAGGCAACACATGATTCCGAACGGTTGCTGGTCATTCATTCTTCCGCGTGGGAAGAGCTTCTTCCCTTGCTCGCCGCGGCTCCAGCAGTTAAGGTGATGCAAGGCGGCAGCAGCTTCGATGGAATCGTCGTCGCGGACGGACCGCTCCCGCTTCTCTTCGGCTTCGATCAGTCGCCGATGAGGGAGCAAGGGTACGAGCTGGACATAGCAGGTCTGGAACGGGTTATCCCGATGACGGCATATGGATGTGCGCTGTCCGAAGGGAAGCTGTGGAACCTTCCGCAGGAGCAGCTGAAGCGTCTCGCTGATCTGCAGCGGATCGTCGACGCAACCCATAGCAGCCGGATTGCGATTAAGCCGGAGCAAGCAGAGCCATTTATGGAGAAGGTCATCCCGGGCTTGATCAAGCTGGGCCAAGTCCGCATCAGCCAATCCGTCTCCGATCAAATGGTGCGCACGCCGCTTGTCGCCAAGCTGTACCTCGATCGGGTCAAGGATCGCCTCCTTGCCGGATTGGAGTTCCATTATGGCACGATGGTCATCAATCCGCTGGAGGGGAGAGGGCAGATGAGCGGCGAGGGCCGGATTCTGCTCCGGGACGGCGAGAAGGAGCGGCGGATTCTGGAGCTGCTGGAGCGCAATTCCTTCGTGAAGACGGAGGGCGGCTTTTTTCTGGCCGATGAAGAGCAGGAGTTCGACTTCCTCCATCATGTGATGCCTGAACTGGAGAAGCTTGTCCACGTATTCGCGACCACGGCGGTAAAGCTGAGGCTGTATCCCGGTTCTGTTCGCCCGGCCGTAAAGGTAGAGGTCGATGAGCGCACCGATTGGCTGGAGTTCCAGTTCGAGATGGACGGGATTCCGGAATCGGAGATACGCCGCATTATCCAGTCTCTCGAAGAAAAACGCAAATACCATCGGCTTCCCAACGGCGCGCTGCTGCCGCTCGATCGCGCCGAGCTTCAAGAAATCATCGCCTTCCTTAATGATGCGGGCATACGGCAGGAGCATATTCAAGGAACGAGGCTGCGGCTGCCGGTTGCCCGCGGACTTCAATGGATGGATACGGTGCACACAGGAAATGCGATCCGTTTCGGCAAAGGGTTCCGCAAGCTGTTGGAGCATCTGCGGAATCCCGACCATCTGGAATTCCCCATTCCCGCTTCGATTGCTCCGATTTTGCGCGAGTATCAGCAGTATGGGTTTCAATGGCTGAAGACACTTGCCCATTATCGCTTCGGCGGCATATTGGCGGATGAGATGGGATTGGGCAAGACGATACAGAGCATTGCCTTCGTGCTCTCTGTGCTGCCGGACATCCGGGAAGCCCGCATGCCGGCTCTTATTGTGTGCCCGGCCTCTCTGATGTACAACTGGCGCAATGAGCTGAACCGATTCGCGCCCGAGCTTCGCGTCGCCATTGCGGATGGAAGCAAGGAAGAGAGAAGCTGCATCGTGCGCGATGCATCCCGCACCGATGTCATCATCACCTCGTATCCTCTGCTGCGCCAGGATATCGGGCAGATTGCGGGAACGAGGTTCCATACGCTGATATTGGACGAGGCCCAGGCGTTCAAAAACTATGCCACCCTGACGGCCCAAGCCGTTAAGGCGATTCAGGCCCGGCATCGCTTCGCTCTGACGGGAACTCCTGTGGAGAACCGGTTGGAGGAACTGTGGTCGATCTGCGAAGTTATTTTTCCCGGCCTGTTCCCGGGGAGACGGGAATTCAACGAGCTCTCACGGGATGCCGTGGCGAGGAGGGTGCGCCCCTTCCTGCTGCGCCGAATGAAGTCCGACGTGCTGAAGGAACTGCCGGAGAAGATTGAATCCCTGCAAGCGTCGCAGCTGCTGCCGGAGCAGAAGAAGCTCTACGTCGCTTATCTGGCGGAGCTGCGGCAGGAAACGGTGAAGCATCTGCGCACGGGAGGCTTCCGGAAGAACCGGATCAAAATATTGGCGGGCTTGACCCGGCTGCGCCAGCTCTGCTGCCATCCCGCCTTGTTTGTTGAAGGGTATGCCGGCAGCTCGGCGAAGTTCGAACAATTGCTGGACATGATAGCGGAGTTCCGGAGCGCAGGCAGGCGCATCCTTGTCTTCTCCCAATTCACGGAGATGCTCGGCCTGATCGCGCGGGAGCTGGGCAAACATGGCGTGCGGTATTTCTACCTGGACGGCCAGACGCCTGCCCGCGAACGAGTCGAGCTCTGCGGCCGATTCAACCAGGGGGAGCGTGATCTGTTTCTTCTCTCGCTGAAGGCGGGAGGAACGGGATTGAACCTGACCGGAGCGGACACGATCATTCTGTATGATCTGTGGTGGAATCCAGCGGTAGAGCAACAGGCAGCCGATCGGGCCCACCGGATAGGGCAGAAGAACGTCGTTCAAGTCATTCGTCTCGTGACGCAAGGCACGATTGAAGAGAAGATGCATGAGCTCCAGCAGAAAAAAATGAACTTGATTCAAGAAGTGCTTGAACCGAATCAGGAAGGATTCTCCGCCATAACGGAGGAGGAAATCCGGGAGCTGCTTATGATTTGATGCGTCCAAGCAGAGTAAGGATATATGGCATCCTGACAAGACGAAAAACAAATGATAAGCTGGAACAAATGGATCAAGGAAGGTGGACTATGCTTAATGAAGGCTATTTCGTTGGCTGGGGGACGTTGGCTCTGATCAACGCCGGATTGGCTCAGGGGAAGAACCGAAGCGGCTTGAACTGGTTCTTGCTGTCTTTGCTGCTTGGCCCGATCGCTACCTTATGCATCGTGCTGTCGGATAAAAAGTAATTATGATTCATCCGGGCCGCAGAGGGAGCGTATTCATCCGTTTCGATCACATTTGCTATTGAATTCCAGATGGATCCTGCGATACAATAGAGGCAATATAATGAGAGGGTGAGCGAAAGCCAATGATCTACTAATCCTATCCGCCGCAGAATGAAGAATGCGAAGTGCTATGGATAGGATCGGTCTGGGCTTTTGCCTCCATACGGGACGAGAACGACTCTGCTTATGAAGCAGAGCTTGTCTTTGTGCATGCCAACCTCCTATCCGATGATCGGATCAGGAGGTTTTTTGATGTGAACCTCCTCTTTCCGGCGCATGACAAGTTGAATCGCTGAAAGGATGATGCGAAGATGACAGGACCGAATCCGCAAGACAAATATCCGATCCCCGGAAATAACAACGTGCAGTTCATCCGTAACGTCATTACGATGCCCAACATCGTCGCAGGGGAATATTCGTATTATGATGCCATGAACGGAGAATCGTTCGAGGAGCAAGTGCTGTACCACTATGAAGCGATCGGGACCAAGCTGATCATCGGAAAATTTTGCTCTATCGCCCCGGAGGCCCGGTTTATTATGGGCGGGGGCAATCATCGCATGGACGGCTCCACCTATCCGTTCAATATCTTCGGCCACGGGTGGGAGATCCATGCGCCGTCATTGGAGCAGCTTCCGCTCAAAGGCGACACGGTCGTCGGCAACGATGTCTGGATCGGCCGGCGCGCGACCATTATGCCTGGCGTCACGATAGGGGACGGCGCGATCATCGGCGCCGAAGCGGTAGTCGTCCGGGATGTGGAGCCTTATACGATTGTCGGCGGCAATCCTGCCCGGGAGATTCGGCGTCGCTTCTCGCCCGAGGTGATTGCGGAGCTGCTTGAGATTCGATGGTGGGATTGCGGCATCGAGCTTATTAACCGGTATATCGGGGCGATTGTGAGCGGAGATATGGCTCAGTTGCGCGAGATGAAGCGGCAATCCGGGGCGTGATGCCGGCGGCGAATCATGGCCGACATCAAGCAGGACATCGGGAACGGCCTATTACGTCGGCGCCGCTGTCCTTATTTTCGGGAACTGGTACGACATTTTATGTCGTACCAACCGTTTTATAATGGGGGTGCATCACCAATCATAACAGGATATATGAAATGAGGTTGCATCAAAGATGGCAAAAACAAAGCGCGGCAAAGTGTTATGGAAGCTGCCTTCCCGGGGCCGGGGCACGTGCCCGATGTGCAAAAGCACACGCATCAAGCTTTTCTACGCTGTGACGAATACGGACGGCCATACCTATCAAGTGTGCAAGTACTGCCGGAATGCGCCGCAGTCCAAGATTGATATGATTTCCGGCCAACCCGGCGTGTCATAGCGTACGGAGCAGGACACCCGCTTCCTCGGACTTAGGAAGCGGGTGTTGTCATGAAGCGCAGGGTTGCGCCAGGCTGAGCGAGAATGTTGTAATGAAGAAGCCGGGCTCAAGCCGCGGCAGCGGACGGAAGGAAGGGGCGGAGAATATGAGCAGTATGCACCGGATTCAATGGTTCGATCAGCAGATCAGGGCAGGGCTCTACCCGAACAGCAGCAGGCTGGCGGAGCGGTTCGAAATCTCGAGGCGGCAGGCGCAGCGGGATATCGAGTATCTGGAAGTCTCGCTCCGCGCTCCTCTGCTGTATGTGGCCAAGCACCGGGGCTATGTTTATGAGGATAAGGCGTATATGCTGCCGCTGCTGTACATTACGGAAGAAGAACAGGACGTGTTGAGATTCCTGGCTCATCGGTACCGTCAATATAACTATGAGAACGCGGCTGTCGTGCAGCGCATTGCCCATGTGCTGGAGCGCTTCGCCGGGCCGCCGGAGGAGGTTGGGGAGCATCGCCTGCCGATCTTCTCCGCTCATCCGCAGCGGATGCAGCATTGGCAGCTGCTGTCCCATGCGATCCGGGAGCGGCGCATTGTTCAGATCCGCTACCGTGAAGGCGGCCAAGAAGCGGAACTGCCGATCCGGCCGCTTCATTTTACTTCAAATTATAATTCGGACTATATTACGGCATATTGCGAACGGTCATGCAGAAAGCGCGCCTTCCGGCTGGACGGCATTCTCCATATGCAGGTGACGGCAGAGAAATTCGATCTGGACGCGATAGAACGCACGGAGTGGGAAGACGCGCCGCTCCCCCAGAGAAAGCCCTATCTGGCCCGCATCGAGACGGGACGTCCGCTGTATGGGGAGTCGTGGCACGGTTACCCGATTCGCCCCGTGCATGATTGTATTTACGAAATCGAGTTCTATGACCCGGACTCCTTCATGCAGCATCTGCTCGTGGCGGAGTGGGAGCGGCTGCTGTCCCCGAAATGGCTGCAGGCGAAGCTGCGGGATCGATGCGGGCGCATCGCCGCCCGGTTGGAGGAACAAGGGCAGTAAGCTGTGGAAGGGGAAGGAAGCCGATGCATCGGCAAGGGAGGGATACGGTGTCAAGTATCTATTTGGAGCAAATTCGGATGAAGCGGGAATCGAAGTCGTTCACCGACAGCCTATACGCGATATTGACGGCGGCCAACGGGTTCGCCGGACCGAAATATTTGCTCTCCGGACTCAGCGGGATGGCGTTCAAGTTCTCTGTGCATGAGAAGCTGCTGCCCCTGTCGGTTACGGCCTATGGGCAGTGGGGGAGCGAGCATTATCCGGCGATAGACAACCTGGGTGTTTTTACGATAAGTGATGGAGGCAGAACGAGGCATCCTTCGTTCCGCTATTACCAGCAGGATGCCGTCCAATGGGTGAAGGAGAGTCTGGATCAGGGGCGGGGCGTCATCTATTGGATCCCGGAATTCGGCGTCATCCACGGCTATGACGATGAAGATCGGGTCTTCTACATACAGGACGGTTGGTCTGAGGACAGTCAAATCCTGCTCTATGACAACTTCGGATTGAACGTCACCCCGTTCTGGCACTGTCAGGTGGTGGGAGAGCAGGTGGCGGTGGACCGCTCGAAGCAGGTGCTGGAATCGCTGCGGCTAGCCGTCCAGGAGTGGGACACCCCATACAAGACGCTGCCGTCCACCGAGATTGGTTCCGGTGAGCTGGCTTATGATTTTCTCATTCGCGGCTTGGGGCACGGGGATTATGACGAATACGGCGCCGTCTATATTATCGACTCGTATATTCAATCCCGGCGCGAGATACGCTCCTACCTGCATGACGAAGGCGGGAGCTTGCCCGGCTTGGGCGAGGCCGTTCCCATCTATGACCGGCTCATCTCTGTTCTGGCGGATGCGTCGGAATGCATCGCCGTGCAGGGCGGAGCGAGACGAGTCGAGCGGAAGCGGCTTGCGTCCCTGCAGCATGCGATCGCCGCAGCGAAGAAGCTGGACGGGGAAGCGATTGAGCTGTTCCGCGAACTGTCGGGACAATATCCGGATCCGAAAAGGGAGACGATCCCGCGATGGGGATTCCATATCCCAAGATGAAGGAGGGGGAGGAAGGATGGCTTCGATAAGGCTGAACCGCTTGCGGCCGTCTGGCGCGTCGGGTTCCTACATAGAGGCGATGCATGCGATATTGGCTCATGCCGGATGGATTGACTGTTCTCCGTCGACGCTTGCCGGGATGACGGCGTCCTGCTTCCGCTTCACGGTCAATCGAAGGCTGACGGAGGAGTCGGCGACGGCGTACAATTGGATGGCGGAGCATTTTGTCGCCGGGGAGTTCATCGGTGTCACGACAAGCCAGCATGCCGGCTTTTCCTTCCAGGCTACGTTTCCGCTCTACCAGAAGAGAGCCGTGTCGCTGCTGGCCTCTTCGATTGCTAAAGGGAGGGGAGGCGTGTTCTGGAAGGATCGCTTCGTGATCGCGACCGGATATGATGACGCGCGCAGGCTGCTGTATTATGCGGATGGAAGCAGCCGGGAGGAGAGCGTGATGTCCTATGACGAGTTCGGACGGAATGAGTCTCCCTACTGGTATGTGCAGATTTTTGAAAGCCAAGTCGCCGCCGATCCGATTGACGTCTATAAAGAGTCGCTTATCCAGGCGGTATTTAAGTGGGAGACGCATGATCCGATGCTGCCGGAACCGGAATATGCCTGCGGCCGCCGCGCATATGACGCTATCATGGCCGCGCTGCAGAGCGGGGACTATTATCCGCCGGAGGCCTGGAGCGTCTTATGCGCCTATGCCGGGTACAAACGGGATATTGCGCAGTATATGAACGAACTTCGGAACCTGCTGCCGAATACGGAGACGATCGCCTCACATTATTCGGAAGTGTCTCGAATATGGAATGACATTATCGGTGCGGGACAGGAAGCTCTCGGCGGGCAGCTACCGTTATTCGCAGAAGCCAAGCTCGCCGAAGAGCATGGAATTCAGGCGATTCGCGCCTTGATGAAGGAGACGATCGAGAACCGGTTCGATGATACGGGATTGCGTTAATGTAACGGTTGCAATTGGTGCGCGATGTGGTATCTTGTAATTAGTTACCAATCCTGGGTTCGCGATAGGGAGGCCGGTTTTCCATGGAAGTA
Organism: Paenibacillus dendritiformis; assembly: GCF_945605565.1. NCBI lineage: Bacteria > Bacillati > Bacillota > Bacilli > Caryophanales > Paenibacillaceae > Paenibacillus > Paenibacillus dendritiformis. The sequence continues at coordinate 3,428,534 of NZ_OX216966.1, forward strand.
AGCCAAATCAAACGTTCCGCCCTGATGTCCGCCTTCCTGCGCGGTCATCACGCCGCGCATGATCATCCCGCTATTTTGCGGGATGAATGGGCTCGCAAGCTGCTGAGCGAGGAGGAGCTAGCCGCGTTCGAAGCGACGATGGAGAAAGCATTGGAGGCAGCGATGCCTGACCAGGCCGCAGCCATGCCGGATCGGGCTGCCGCCGTAGCCTGCATGGTCCGGGATTACTTCCCGACCTCGCTGTTCCTTAGCCGGGCCAAGTACGCGGAGCAAATGCTGGAACAGGCGATGAGCCGGGGAGTCAAGCAATACGTCATTCTGGGAGCAGGAATGGATACGTTTCTGTGGAGGCGGAAGGACCTTGCCGATCGATTGGACGTATTCGAGGTCGACCATCCCGCGACGCAGGCCTTCAAGCAAGAACGTCTGGCCGGCTTGGGATGGCGCATCCCGCAGAATGCGCGGTTCGTGCCGGTCGATCTGACCAGGCAGCGGCTGGATGAGGCTCTTCGCGCTGCGGGCTTCGATTCAGGGGCACCGAGCTTCGTCAGTTGGCTGGGCGTGATCCATTATTTGCCACAGGACGATGCCTTCGCTACGCTGCGCATGATTGCCGGGATCTGTCCGGAAGGCAGCGAGATCGTATTCGACTATTGGGATACGGAGGCGTTCCTGCCGGATCGGGCCGCCTATCGGGTGAACTGGATGCAGGAGATGCTCCGATATGCCGGGGAGCCAATGCTGACCGGGCTGGATCCGGCTGCTATCGCCGGGCAACTGCGTGAATCCGGCTTGCATTTGCGGGAGCAGCTGTCTCCGGAGGCGATACAGGAGCGGTACTTCATGAACCGGTCGGACGGCTATTATGCGTACGAACACGCTTATTTCGTCCATGCTGCGGTCTTATAACTTCATACTAACGGCAAGCCCCCATCTGTTCTCCGTTCCCGAGGAATAGATGGGGGCTGATTGGCGTACTATTTGCAGCAGGGATCAAAAAAACTTCCCGCTCGCGACGAGAAGCTGCATTTGCAATCCACACGAAAATGAAGGAAAATCGAGAATGCCAGAAATTGAAAACAATCACTTCTATAATTATGTATTGAAAGTATCACGAAAGTATGATAAACTATCCGTTGCCAATTGTTTATGTGCACATTTATTTTTGATCTTAGCACATTCGGCATATTGTGTCAAGAATAATATATACATTCCAGCTAGCGGGTTACAGGGGGGATTGGATGCTTACGAACGATCAACAGGATTACGACCTGATGCTGCCACCCGGGATCAAACTCGATGACCCTGTGCGCATGTACTTAAAAGAGATAGGGCGCGTACCGCTGCTGTCCGCAGAGGAAGAGATCGAATTGGCCAAGCGGGTCGTCCAGGGGGATGCCGAGGCGAAGCAGAGACTCGCGGAGGCGAATCTCCGTCTGGTCGTCAGTATTGCAAGACGGTATATCGGGCGCGGCATGATGCTGCTCGATCTGATTCAAGAGGGCAATATGGGCCTGATGCGGGCCGTGGACAAGTTCGACTACACGAAGGGCTATAAGTTCAGCACGTATGCGACATGGTGGATTCGTCAGGCGATTACACGGTCGATTGCGGATCAGGCACGGACGATTCGGGTCCCGGTTCATATGGTAGAGACGATTAACAAGCTCAACCGGATCTCGAAGGAGCTGCTGCAGGAACTCGGCCGGGAGCCGACGCCGGAAGAGATCGCGGTCAAGATGGAGATTACGCCGGAAAAGGTGCGGGAGATTATGAAGATCGGCCAGGAGCCGGTCTCGATAGAAACTCCTGTCGGCGACGAGAACGATTCCAGTCTGGGAGATTTCATCGAGGATCAGGAGGCGCTGGCTCCGGCGGATGCCGCGGCTTACGAGCTGCTGAAGCTCCAACTGGAGGATGTGCTCGATACGCTGACCGAGCGGGAGCAGAACGTGCTGCGTCTCCGCTTCGGCCTGGATGACGGCCGCACCCGGACGCTTGAAGAGGTAGGCCACGAATTCGGGGTGACCCGCGAGCGCATCCGGCAGATCGAGGCGAAGGCGCTCCGCAAATTACGACATCCGAGCCGCAGCAAACGGTTGAAGGATTTTCTCGAATAAGCGGGTTTAGTGGCCCCCATAATGCACTTATAAGATATGATATGCTGCCGAGGGGCACGCGTTCGCTGCGCGTGCCCCTTTTGCGTCTCTGATGTGACACGAAATTTTCAGTTGAAGTGCGGATGATTCAAGTTATAATGAAGAACGGGGCATGACTACCGCAAGGGACATGCCTACGACAGATTTGAATGAGGATCTTCAGGGCCAGGTGCAATTCCTGACCGGCGGTAAGGCGCTGTTGACCAGCCCGAGCCCGCGACTCGCCGCTGTCTTAAGCGGCGACTGATTTGGTGCGAAGCCAAAGCCGACGGTATAGTCCGGATGGAAGAAGATCGCTTATCCCGATTCACGTGGTGTATGTTGCATGTCATCTTAACCACATATGATCATTGGCGAAGTAAGTCTTCTTAGGCCTAGATCCTGTTCAACGACCGTGGAGGTTATTGAATATGGACGAAGCATTGCAGCCGGGACATGGTGCTGCCCGCGCATCTAAAGGGATCTGGTACGTCGTGCTGGGTGCCGCTCTGTGGGGGATAGGACCGGTCTTCCGCACTTTTGTGCTGGATTATTTGACATCCACACAGATCGTTTTAGTTGAACATCTTATTTTGCTGCTGTTCGCGGCGCCGGTATTGTGGATGAACCGCCATGAGCTGAAGAACATCACCTGGCGGCATCTTGTGGCGCTGCTCTTCCTCTCCTGGGGCGGATCCGTCATCGCGACCATTATGTTCACGGACGCATTCGTGATGGGCAATCCGAACGCGGTGCTTCTGCTGCAGAAGCTGCAGCCGCTGTTCGCCATCCTGCTGGCGCGCATTCTTCTTCGGGAGAAGCTGCCGCGAGGCTTCGGGCTGCTGCTGGTGTTGGCGGTAGGCGGCACCTATCTGCTCACGTTCGGCTGGACTTTGCCGATCGGGCATGTGCGCGAGGTCATCGGCGTAAGCAGCCTGCTCGCGCTCGGCGCCGCCTTCCTGTGGGGCGGTTCGACCGTCATGGGGCGGTTGCTGCTGAACGATATGAAGTATGAGACCGTTACGGCGCTCCGGTTCGCGCTTGGCCTGCCGTTATTGTTCATCATCACCTGGAGCGAACATCCGAGCTGGGACATCCCCTCGGGCGAGTGGGGGAAGCTGACCTTCTACATTTTGCTGCAAGTGCTGCTGCCGGGTCTGCTGAGCCTGCTGCTGTATTACCGCGGCCTGGCCGTCACGAAGGCTTCTTATGCGACGCTCGCGGAGCTGTCCTTCCCGTTGGTCGGCATGCTGGTGAACTGGGTGGTCTTCCATCAGATCGTGACCGTGGCGCAAGTGGTTGGATTCGTGTTGATCTGGATTGCGCTGTTCTGCGTGGCCCGTCAGCAGGACTAATACCATCATTTATTGACGCGAATAGGGGCTGTCTCATCATGTAGTTTTTAGCTACAGTGAGACAGCCCCGCCCTGCTTCTGGCAGCTCGGCTTGCCGAAAAAGGCTGTGAAAATACAGTTTTCCCTTGTGACGTTGAGTCCGTTACCGAAATTGCTGCAAAACGGCATGAATGTAAGCCATGGCCATAGCATGAAAGGAAAAATCGCCGCAAATGATGTGCTTTTGCAGGAATTGCATCAGATAACGGCTGAAATAGCGTAAATTCCTGCACAATTCAGGCTGGTGAAAAAGTCCAAGGGAATTTTCGGCACTTCATTTTTTATGTGGTGGATCTCGTCTCTCCGTAGAAAAAATCGATTTAAAACGCTATGCGTGCCAAGTTTTGAGTAGGAAAATGGACAGCCTCCACCCCTTCGTAAAAAACAGGGGTTTTCCAACGACCTGAAAACTGCACCATTTCCCTAGACATGTCTATCCGGTAGGCGAAATCCGCAAAACTACACGATTTCTCCAGACACTTCTATTCGGTAAGCGAAATCCTGCGCAAATACAGCAATTCGATATGGACGACTTTACCAGAAAGGGAATCCTGCAAAACTGCAGGAATTTCACCCGTATCGCTTCGACTTGAAGCAAAAGGGCCTAAAATGATGTAGATTTGCAGCAATTCCCCGGGATGTGGACTCATTGAACCGAAATTCCTGTAAAATAGCAGCAATTCCCTCCACACGTTCAAGCCCCGAGAGGCAACGATGCCTGCTGAAGGCAACGAGGCGATGATACCTCCTGGAGGCGATGATGCCCCCAGGATCCGACGCGGTCTCTTGGATCCCGTAAAATCAGGCCGTTGAGAAGTATGTGGGAATTTTCTCCACTTCATTTTTTATATGGTTGGATCTCGTCTCTCCGTAGAAAAAATTGATTTAAAACGCTCTGAGAGCCAAGTTTTGAATCGGAAAATGGACAATCTCATGCCCTTCGTAAAAAACAGGGGTTTTCCAACAGCCTGACAATTGCAGGATTCGCTGCCTAACCCCTCTTCCGCCGCTCGTCCCGCCGCCGTCATTCCCGCCTCTACCTTCTCTTTTGCTTCAAAAAATGCAATTTCGGCCGCATGCATCAAACGGTTGTTCTTCCGGGCGATTGCTCCGTGGGCAGCCGCTTTTTTTTGTTTGACCGCATGCCGGCAATTGTCAGCATTTGTCGGTTGTCCAACCTGCGAAATCCATTTAATATCAGTACAGGATAGCCGCTAGTTGGCATAATCTGCTGAATTATCTCGTTGTAAGGAGCAATGGGCATCATGTCTTTTTGTGCAAAAACATCCATGAGACAGCTAAGGCAAGAAAGAAGACGCAAGGGACTATGCGCACAGTGCGGGAATGCCTCTTCCCAATACTTATGTCAGCGCTGCAAAGCGATGCGCCGCAAGCCCGAACCGAAAGGGTTCCGGGAGTACCCGATCCAGCGCAAGCTCAAAAGCAGCTTGAACGACAAGCGCCTCTACGAGGATATGATTCGCCTGAAATTGCGAACGGCCGACATCGCCCAATATTGCGGCGTGACTCAGCGGACGGCCGAGAAATGGGTATTCGAGGGCAGTGTGCCGAACCCGGAGCGCGTAGTCAAATTATGCGAGCTGATGGGACGGGAAGTCGGCTATTATTACCCATTGTATAAATGGACGAACAAATAGCAATTATCTGCAAGCGAGAAGGGCGGAGCCGCATGAATGCAACTCCGCCCTATGCATGACCGGGAACGGGCGAGGGATGCTCTTCGCCCCCCTGCAAGCTATTCGCTAAGACGCTGAAGCGAATCGAGCGTCTGCTTGACGAGGGCGCCCAGCTCACCCAGATGACGCTCGTCGATCGGCTGGCTGAACGTCAGCACGATGCGGTGCGTCCCATCGTCCGCGGCGGGAGAAGCGGCCCCGATCCGAATCGGGACGGGAACCGTTCGTTCCTGCCGCATGATGACGGCGTCGCCCCAGATGGAAGCCAGCCGTTCTCCCAACTCGTCCGCCTGCGCCGTGTAATCGCCCGCCAGCTCGAAGGAGAGCTCCAGCCGGGCGCCCGGCTCTTCCCCGACAAGCCGCAGACCCCGCAGCTCGGCGGCGAAATCGGCCAAGCCGCTCGCAAGCGTCAATGCGGCAATGCAGGCCTCCCCGGGCCGCTGCACGCGCATGCGGAAGGTCCGTCCGAACCCGGCGAGATCGATCAGATCCTCCCGCCCGATGACGAGCCATTCTCCTTCCTGATCCAGATCATAGATTTTGCCTTCCAGCACGACCTTCAGATTGTCGAAAATCGTAGGATCAAACATGGTCCAAGCCTCCTGCGCAACATGCGAATGATGTGTACGATCATAATACAAATCTGCGCTTACTGCAAAAAAGCGGGAAGCTGTCACGGGCATGTGGCTATTCGCCGCAGCCGCGGCAGGGATGAAGACTCGTTCCGGACACAAGCGAAGGTGGAGTGAAGGGGAGCGGACTTGGTTAGCCGGCGCATGGCAGGAGCCCCGAGGCAGAAGGGCTCCCTGAACACAAGAGCAGCCCTTCAAGCGGGCTGCTCCTGTCTGGCCGGACGGATATCCGGGGAGTTATGTTATTTGCGCAGAAGAATGTCGCGGATCCGATGATCGGCGGCTTTCCTTAATATGAGCTTGGCGCGGTAGCGGGTAGGCAGAATATTTTCGACCAGATTGACCTGATTGATGTCCCGCCAGATGTTCTTCGCCCGCCGAACCGCCTCTTCCTCGGTCAAGCCGGCATAGCGGTGGAAGTAGGAAGTCGGATTGCGGAAGGCGGTGTCCCGCAGCAGAAGAAAGCGCTCGATATACCATGTCTCCAGGTCATGCTCCTGCGCGTCGACATAGATGGAGAAATCGAAGAAGTCGCTGACGAACAAGCTCGCTTCCTTGCTGACCTGCAGCACATTGATTCCTTCGACAATCAGAATATCCGGCTGACATACGGCAATGCGCTCCTCGGGCACAATGTCGTAGGAGAGATGCGAATAGACCGGCGCATGCACTTCGGCCTTGCCAGACTTGATATCCATCAGGAAGCGAAGGAGCCGCTTCGTATCGTAGCTCTCGGGAAATCCTTTCTTATTCATGATGCCCCGTTCCTCAAGCGTCCGGTTCGGGTATAGGAAGCCGTCCGTCGTCACGATGTCGACGCGGGGGTGTTCTTTATACTGGGACAGCAGCGCTTGGAGAAGCCTCGCGGTCGTACTCTTCCCCGCTGCGACGCTGCCGGCAATTCCGATAATATAAGGTACGTTCTCGGTGGCGGTGCCCAGGAAGGAAGACGAGGACGCCTTCAAATGCTGTGCAGCGGTCACATAGATATGTAGGAGCTTCGCCAGCGGAAGATAGACCTCCTCTAATTCATCCAGGGAGATACGCTCATTCAATCCCTTCAACTGATTGAACTGTTCGGGGGTAACCGACAGATGGGATTGGCCGTTCAAGCGGGCCCATTCTGACCGCTTCATAGTGATATAGGGACTCAGGTTATACATCGTTCTACCTCTCGCTCCGATTAATGACTTCAACTGGAATATAGATAAGATAATAGACTCACATATCATGTTCCAAAATGGGCGATGTTGTCAAGTAAGTTCGCCTCTCCAACTGCCGCGAAGATTCTCAAGGAGGGGCAAAAGCGATTGATTTCTCGCCCTGTATATGCTACATTCGGTTCATTCTTGGTTCGGAGCGAATCGCAAGCAAATGCCCCGGCACAGGCCGCGCGGCATGGAAGGAAGGAGCATTGAACTTGTATAAAATCATGATCGTGGAAGACGATCCGAAAATCGCGCAATTATTGCAATCTCATATTGAAAAATACGGTGATAAAGGCATTATCGTCGACGAGTTCGATCGGGTGCTCGATACATTCCGGGACGTTCAGCCGCATGTCGTCCTGCTGGACGTCAATCTGCCCAGCTTCGATGGTTATTATTGGTGCCGCCAGATCCGCACCGTCTCGACCTGTCCGATCCTGTTCATCTCGGCCCGAAGCGGAGAGATGGATCAAGTGATGGCGTTGGAGAACGGGGCGGATGATTATATTACGAAGCCGTTCCACTCGGAGATTGTGCTGGCGAAGATTCGCAGCACGCTGCGGCGGGTATACGGCGATTATGCGGTCAAGGCGGATGAGCGCACGCTGGAACGGTACGGGCTGGCGCTCTATCCCGAGCGGCTGGAGGTGCGTCTGGGCGAGAAGACGATTATGCTGACGAAGAAGGAAGCGATTCTATTCGAGACGCTGCTGGAGCGCTGTCCCCGCGCCGTCACCCGGGAGCTGATTCTGGACAAGCTATGGGATGACTCGTTCGTCGATGACAATACGCTTAGCGTCAATATTACGCGGGTCCGCAAGAAGCTGGCGGAGCTCGGCATCGATGACGCCCTGGAGACGGTGCGCGGCGTCGGCTACCGGCTGAACGTGACCTGGGAGGATGAGCAAGCCCTATGAAGCTGTTCTGGCGTGAGCATCTTCCGTTGGCCGGATTCACCTGCGTCCAGCTGCTGCTCGTTCTGCTTGTCTTCTGGTATGACGGTTATGATCGGCCGTTGACGGCGATGTATGCGATGTTCCTCGGCCTCTGCGTCTTCGCCCTCTATCTTGGGTACCGCTATGCGACCCACCGTCTCATGTACAGGCGGCTGACCGATCCGCCGGCTTCGCTGACCTCCACGATTCAGCTCGCGGACGCGGCACCGCTGTCTCGGGCGGTGGACGATACGATCGACCACCAATACCGCTATTATCAGCAGCAGTTGAAGGTGTGGGAGCGGAAGCAGCAGGAGCATCTGGCCTTCATGAACCAGTGGGTGCATCAGATGAAGACCCCGCTCTCGGTGATCGAGCTGATTACGCAGGACGCGGAGGATCCGAAGCTTGCCAGCATCTCCGAGGAGGCCGATCAGATGAAGCGCGGGCTCGACATGGTGCTTTATATGGCGCGGCTCGATACGTTCGAGCATGACTTTCATGTGGAGAAAAAATCATTGCGCGATATCGTTCATGATGCCGTCCATGAGAACAAGCGCTATTTCATCCGCAGCTACGTCTATCCGGATATTCAGATCGATCCGGAGCTGACGGTCGAGACCGATGTGAAGTGGCTGCGCTTCGTCCTGCAGCAGATTGTGACGAACGCAATCAAATATTCGGCCGGCAGCCGCACGAAAGTAACCGCAACCGCCTTTACGGAGGGACGGGCCGTTGTCCTGGAAGTGAAGGATCGCGGAGCCGGCATTCCGAAGCAGGATGTGAAGCGGGTGTTTCAGCCCTTTTTTACGGGGGAGAACGGACGGAAATACAAAGAATCGACCGGAATGGGACTGTATTTGGCGAAGGAGATTCTCGACAAGCTGCATCATGAGATCGAACTGGAATCCGAGGAGGGCCAAGGCACGGCGGTCCGGATTATTTTCCCGTTCGCCCGGACCTGAACGACCGATGAGGGAGCGCTCCCTTGTCGGTTTTTTGTTTTGAAGACCATTATTTGGATCGAACCTTACAAAGGTGTAGACTTTTTGAAAGATTCGGCAATAGGACGAAAGGGAAAAGAGGATTACACTAGATTCATAAGCTCGATTCACTGGGCGCTCCAATGGATGCAAGTTATCGAATCAAGGAGGATGTGCAATCACGATGGAAATATTGCGAGTCAAGAACTTGAGCAAAATATATAAGGGAATGGTCTCTTTTGAAGCATTGTCCAATATCGATCTGACGATTCAAAAGGGGGAGTTCGTCGGCATCATGGGCCCGTCCGGGAGCGGCAAGACGACGCTGCTCAATCTCGTGTCCACCATCGATGCTCCGACCTCGGGGGAGGTATGGATTGACGGGAAGGATCCGCACACCTTGTCAATGGATGAGCTGGCCGTGTTCCGGCGGCGGGAGCTGGGCTTCGTGTTCCAGTCCTTCAACCTCCTTCAGACCTTGACCGTCAAGGAAAATATGATGCTGCCGCTGACGCTGGACGGCACAGACATTGCAGCGATGCGGGAGCGGGCCGATCGGATCGCCGGCAAGCTGGGCATCGCCGACATCATGGATAAGCGCACCTACGAGATCTCGGGCGGCCAGGCGCAGCGCGCGGCCATCGCCCGCGCGCTCATTCATGAGCCGAAGCTGGTGCTGGCCGATGAACCGACCGGGAACCTGGACTCCAAGGCGGCGCGCGACGTCATGGAGCTCTTGAGCCAGCTCAACAAGGAGGATCAGGCGACGATGATGCTGGTTACCCATGATCCGGTGGCGGCGAGCTACTGCGACCGCGTCGTGTTCATCAAGGACGGCCGGCTCCACAACGAGGTGTACTGCGGCGACAGCCGATCCGCCTTCTACCAGAAGATTATTAATGTGCTGTCGCTGCTGGGAGGGAACGGCCATGAATTTTCGCCAATTCGCGTATAACAACATCGTACGCAACAAACGGACGTACATCGCCCATTTTCTGAGCAGCGCGTTCTCGGTCATGATCTTCTTCACCTATGCCCTGCTGCTGTTCCATCCGGATCTGCAGGGCCAGCTCCGCTCGACAAGCGAGACGATGAGCATGCTCGGCACGATGGGGATGAGAGTCTCGCAGATCATGATTTTTGTGTTCTCGTTTATTTATTTGTTCTATTCGGTGAGCGCCTTTCTGAAAAACCGCAAAAAAGAATTCGGGCTTCTTCTCGTGCTCGGCATCTCGCGCCGGCAGCTAAGGCAGCTTATCTTCATCGAAAATATGATTATCGGCACCGCCGCCATCGTGACCGGCATCGCGGTCGGCTTGATCTTCGCGAAGCTGGCGCTGTTGATTTGCGCGAAGATGCTTGTCATCTACGAGGGACTGCGCTTCTATATTCCGCTGCAGGCGATCTTGATGACCGCCGGCGCCTTCCTGGTGCTGTTCCTGCTTATCGCGCTGTTCACGTCCCGCATCCGGAAGACAGAGCAGTTGGTCGAGCTGTTGAAGTCGGAGGATAAGCCGAAGCCCGAGCCGAAGGCTTCGCTGTGGCTTTCTCTGCTGGCGGCCGTTCTGATCGGACTTGGCTACTTCTGCGTCATGGTATTCGCCGTTGAGCGGGTTTTCTCGTTCGTGCTGCTGTTCGGCGGGGTGGCGCTCGTCGTGGCCGGCACCTACTGGCTGTTCACGCAGCTGAGCGTGTATGCGATCCGCGCGTTGAAGAAGCGCGAGAAGCTCTATTTTCATAAGACGAATCTGCTGACGCTGTCGGAGCTGGCCTACCGGATGAAGGATAATGCAGTCATGTTCTTCATGGTCGCCGTTATCTCGGCCGTCGCCTTCACCGGTATCGGCACTTCGATGTCGATCGGCGATCCCGGCTTGCAGGAGATGAAGAATCCGTATGCCTTTACCTATATTTCCAGTCAAGGCAACGATCGCGAGCAAGAGCATCTTGCCGCCATCGGGAAGCGGCTGTCCGAAGCGAATTTCACGTACCGGATGGGCAGCGTTGCGCCGTGGTATTCGGATAACGGGCTGCTCATCATGAAGCTTAGCGAGTATAACGGCCTGGCTGCCGCGCTCGGCTATGAAGCGGAGACATTAGGCGACGAGGAGGGGATGCTCGTTCCGACGAGCGTCAATTTGCAGACTCAGTACAAGAACGCGGATGCGAAAGACTACGGGCCGGTAGACATTGTGGAAGGGGACTGGAGCGCTGATTTCCGCATTGCGAAGCTGGGAACGCATATCGTCTACCCGGAATACAGCATGCTCCTGGTCGTGAGCGACGCGAGCTTCGGGCGCATCCCCGGCGTGGATGACTCTCCCGTAACCTATTTCCTGTTCGTCGTCGACCATTGGGAGAAATCGAAAGCCGTCTCGCAGGAGCTGCTGGATCAGATTGAGAAGGAGGCGGAGCAGCAACCGGACGGGAAATTCATGCTGCACGCCCATATCTTTGACTGGCTTCAGATGAAGCAGGGGAACGGGCTGCTGCTGATCGTAAGCGTACTGGTCGGCGTCGTGTTTTTCACCTTCGCGGCAAGCTTGCTCTACTTCCGGTTGTATGCCGATCTGGATCGGGATGAGCGGCAGTATCAGATGATCGCGAAGGTGGGATTGAGCCGCAAGGAGCTGAAAAAGATGGTGACGCGCCAACTGCTTCTAATGTTTTTCCTGCCGATTCTCGTCGCCGTCATTCACAGCAGTGTCGCTTTCACCGCGCTGCAGCAGATCGTCAGCTTCCCCGTGGCATCGTCGGCTGTCATTATCTTTATTAGCTTCCTTACGATGCAGACGCTTTATTTCTTCGTTATCCGCTGGCGGTATTTGAATCATTTGTACGGGAAAATCAAGTAAGGCGGCGGCTAGGGGCGAGGCTTAAGAGCTTTGCAGGGTGCGGAATCGCTCAGGAAGACGAGGAAGAGGAGAGAGGGAGATCGATTCATGATAGGAATTCAAGGCTGGAAAAAAGGACTGGCCGCCATACTGGCTATCGGCGTACTTAGCGCTTGCAGCCTATTCGGCGGGCCGAAGGAGGAGCCGCGGAACGGCATTCTGCTCTTAGGGGAGAAGGCCGCGCTGGAACAAGTGGCGGAGCAGCATCGCGATGCCATCACGGCAAGCGAGATGTATCCGGTCAAGAGAGCGGAGACGGAAGAGAAGCAGATCCTGGTCATGAGCCGGACGACCGCCGACAGTGTCGTGAAGACCGGCATTCTCCGCAAGGCGGATAACAATGATGACGTGTGGAGCTCCGATCCGATCACCTCGCTGCCGGACGCGGAAGCGGGTCAGGCGCTTCTGTTCGGACACCCGACGATGAAGGATGTGAAGCGGCTGAACGTCGGCGGGCAGGAGATCAACCTGGATTACGGGAGCAACAGCTGGATCGGACATGTGCGCAATACCGCCTATGCCGAACTGATATTGGTCATCGATGACGCGGCCTATGCACAGTTGTCCATCCCGGAGACGCAGATGGCACTGCTCCGTCTGAAGCAGGCCTACGGAGAGACGAAGGACGGCTGGATGGATCCGCCTCCGGAGCGGGTGCTGGCCAATACCGAGTGGCTGAAGCTGACGAAGGATATGAAGGCACGCGCCGACCATCTGGAAGGCGTGACGATCATCTCGCATAATCAAGAGTGAAGGAAGACCGCCCCTCGCAAGGGCGGTCTTTCGTTATGATACGCCCAGCATGGGCGTCATCTCTAGGCGCTCCCGCAGAGATGAGGCTGCGCTGTTGCCTAATGCCAATATGGGCCGCTTCCCCGCCGCTTTGCCTCGTTATGGCTAGAACCGCACTCTCGTATGACTCATTTACTCATCTACCCGAAATCGACGCAGCCGTGTCAGACGGAGTGTGGAAATGTCGTCCTCTGTGGATGGAAAAATAGTGAAATTGTCTATATAAAAGTGGACAAAAGAGGGACTTGCTTGGATGTAAGAAAAAATCAATATGTAGTTATGAAGAGTTTGTTTTATTCAATATATAGAGAATCTGCTGCTGGCGAATTACTATCTCTTTTGCAAACTAGTGTCCACTATTTGAAAGACATTTCTTCCGATTTTCCCTCGTAAAAGGACAGAGAGCTGAATCGCGCCAATAATGCAGCAGGGCGGATAGAATGCGCCCCCTGCGTTTCGTTGCAGTCGGTTGAACGCCTGAAGCATGGCTAACGCTGTGTTCCGCGGCCGCATTCTTCCGCAGCCCTCTCTGCACATCAATTTTGCCGCGGCGGGGATTGTCCTTGACATAACGAAGAGGCAGAACGAATACAATGGGTTCAACTCGGAGGGCATTGTAATTTGTAATCGCTTCCAACACTGGAGCGCCACGCTTGTGTCTTCCATGGAGGAGAGAATGGAGGGATTCAGATGAAGCTTGTCAGCGCATTTCGTCCCGTCTTGGCGATCATGATGGCTTTAGTGCTGCTCGCCGGCTGCACGGGAGGAGCGACGCCGCCGCCGGTCGGCCAATCCGCCGATCCGGGAGGCAGTCCGAAGGCGGACCCGCCGCCAACGTCTGATTCGCAGCCGCCCGCTGAGGGGGCGAAGGAGACGCCGCGTCAGGAGACGTTGTATGTGAACGGCTTGCAGTGGGGGCCTCCGACCAACTTCAACCTGTTGAGCGGCAACCCGGCTTTTCCGATTGAATATGGCAGCTCGCGCGAGCTCGTCTATGAGACGATGTTCATGATCAACCAGCTGGACGGCGGGCTGGAACCGCTGCTTGGGACTGAATTCGAATGGACCGACGATCTGACGCTGCGCATCGGCCTGAACCCGAAGGCCGCGTGGAGCGACGGCCAGCCCTTCACGGCGGACGATGTTGTGTATACGTACGGCCTGGGGAAGAAGTACGACATTAATTGGAGCAGCTTCTGGACGTATATTGAGGACGTTACGGCCGAGGGGCCTAATACGGTACAGATTAAGCTGAAGCCTTCGAACCCCAATAAGCTGACCGTTCTCGACAGCATTGTCTTGATCCCGATGCTGCCGAAGCATATTTGGGCGGAGCTGGAGAAGAAGGCCAACAGCGATCTGTCGGCGCTGCGCAAGGAAGTGAATGCGGACCCGATCGGGACGGGACCGTACAAGATGCATTACTACAACGATCAGAAAATAACGCTTGTCCGCGACGATAGCTATTGGGGCCAGGCGCTGTTCGGCAAGCTGCCCGCGCCCAAATACATTACACATGTCATCTACAAAGACAATGCGGCCGGCGATCTCGCCTTGAAGAGCGGCCAGGTGGACGTATCGCAGCAGTTCATCCCGCAAGTATGGAAGATGTGGGAGGACGGGGCGCCGATTAAGACGTTCCTGCCGGATCCGCCGTACTATGTGCCGGGATCGATGCCGTCCGTCTTCTTCAATCTGTCGAAGCCGGGCCTGGACCAGCCGGAAGTGCGAAGAGCGATTGCGATGAGCATCGACTATCAGAAAATCGCCGAGCTGGCCATGAGCGGCTATTCCGTGCCGATGCAGCCCTCGCTGACGCTAAACACGGACGCAGAAGTGAAATATGTCGATCAGAGCGCCATTCGGGAGCTGCAATGGTCTACGGACATCGACGGGGCGAACGCGCTGCTGGACAGCATCGGGGCCGAGAAGGGGAAGGACGGCATCCGCGTCCTGAACGGCGTCCGGCTCGGGCCTTATGAGATCGAATGCCCGTATGGCTGGTCCGACTGGAACGCCGCCCTCGAGATTGTGGCACAGAGCGCGAAGAAGATCGGCATCGAGATCCGGACCAAGTTCCCGGAAGCGCCGATCTGGACGAACGACCTCCAGACCGGGAAGTTCGATATTATTATGAACACGCCGGCTGGCGGCGTGAATCCAAGCCAGCCATGGGACCGGGCGCGAACGATTATGTACTCGAAAGGCGTCGCGCCGCTGGGCGAGATGGCGTTCTGGAATTGGGGGCGGTACCGGAACGCTCGGGCGGATGACATCATTGAGCAGATCCCGACTGTCTCGGATGAAGCCGAGTTGAAGAAGCTGTATACCGAGCTGACCCAGATCTGGCTGAAGGACATTCCATCGATTCCGCTGATGTACCGGCCGTGGGAATTCCACACGGTGAATGAATCGGTATGGAAGGGCTTCCCGGTGAGCGGAGACGGCACCAACATTCCGCCTCAGATTGTGATGGACGGAGCCGGCATCAAGGCCTTGTACCAGATCCATAACTAGGCCGGGAAATGATGGGGCGAGGCCTCTGGGAAGCGGCCATGTGCCAATACACGGTGCGGAGGAGGGATGCGGTTGAATGCCTATTCCAAATATTTTTTCAAAAAGCTGGTCTGGTATGGAGTTACCTTCATCATTGCTATCGGGCTGAACTTCCTGCTTCCGAGACTGATCGAAGGCAATCCGGTCAGCATGATCGCGGCGAAGATGACGAAGGGCATGACGGACAGCGATTCGATCAAGCGGGTGTACGAGACCTTCATTCAGGAATTCGGGATCGATCAGCCGCTTGGAACGCAGTTCCTCATTTATCTCAAAAATCTGTTCGCCGGCGACCTCGGGACATCATTCGGACTGTATCCGAAAAAGGTAACCGATATTTTGGCCTCCGCCGTTCCGTGGACGGTAGGCCTGCAGCTTCCGGCCATTCTCGTCGGCTGGATTATCGGCAATATACTTGGTGCGGTAGCCGCCTATAAGAAGGGCATTTACGACAAGGTCATCTTTCCGGCGGCGCTGTTCGTCAATTCGATTCCGTTCTTCACGCTGGCCATTATCATGCTGTACCTGTTCGGTCTGACCTTGCACTGGTTCCCGCTGTCAGGCGGCTATGACTATCAGATGGCGCCGCAGTTCAGTCTCGAGTTCATCGGCTCTGTCCTGCGCCATCATACGCTGCCGTTCCTGTCCATCGTGCTCGTCACGATTGGCGGCCAGGCGATCGGGATGCGGGAGATGTCCATCTATGAGCTGAACTCCGATTACGTGCTGTACAGCAAGCTGCTCGGGATTCGGGATGCCCGCGTGGCCGGTTATGTGTTCAAAAATGCGATGCTGCCCCAGATCACCGGGTTAGCCCTGTCCATCGGCACGATGATTAGCGGCTCGCTCATCTGCGAGATCGTGTTCAGCTATCCGGGCCTCGGCACATGGCTGTTCACCGCCATCCGGCAGCTCGATTATCCGCTGATCTCCGGCTGCACGCTGCTTATCGCCATCTCCGTACTGTTAGCCAACTTCACGATCGAGATCGTATACGGATTGATTGATCCCCGCATCAAGGCGGCTCAATTGGAGGAGCGTTAATATGACCCATTCGATACGCATTATGGCCAAATCGCCGAAGTTCATGCTGGGCGCCGTCACCTTTGCCGTCATGATCCTGTTCGTTCTCATTTACCCCCTCATCAACCGGAACGATCCGCTGGAGATGATCGCGCTCGCGTTCCAGCCGCCGGGCGGGGAATTGCTGCTCGGCTCGGACAATTTCGGACGGGACGTGTTCCTTCAATTGGTCTATGGCATCAAGACGTCGATCAAGGTCGGGCTGATTGCGGGCGTATGCGCGACGGTCCTCGGACTGGTCATCGGCCTCTGCTCCGGCTATATCGGCGGGCTCGTCGATAATCTGCTGACGGCGGTAACCAATATCTTCATCGTCATTCCGTCCTTCATCATCCTCATTCTCGTCTCCGTCAGCATCGATTCGCGCAGCTCGCTCGTGACGGCGCTCATTATCGGCATCACAAGCTGGCCGTGGACGGCGCGCGCCGTCCGGGCGCAGACGGTGTCGCTGCGGAACCGGGATCATGTTCATATCGCCAAAATTTCGGGCCACAACACTTCACGCATTATCGTATTCGAGATTTTGCCGTACATTGCTTCCTATGCCGTGATGGCGTTCGTGCTGCAGACCGCGTCCGGCATCTTGTCGGAGGCGTCGATCAGCATGCTCGGCCTGGGCCCGTACAACACGATCTCGCTCGGCATATTGATGAACTGGGCGCTCGTGTTCGAGGCGCCGGTGGCAGGGGCCTGGTGGGCCTTCATCCCGGCGGCGTTCGCGATTGCCATCATTACGTTCTCGCTCTATCTGATGAATACCGGAATGGATGAAATATTCAATCCGAAAATTAGGAGCTGACTATGAGCACACCGATATTGGAAGTGAGCGGCTTGAAGACGTATTACCGGACACGGCTGAAGGAGGAAGTGCATGCGGTGGACGGGGTTGATTTCGCGCTAGAGGAAGGGAAGACGCTGGGCATCGCGGGGGAATCGGGCTGCGGGAAGTCGACGCTTGCGCTCAGCCTGATGGGCTTCTACGCTCCGCCGCTGCATTACCACAGCGGCTCGATCACGATCGGCGGCACGGACATCATGAAGCTGAGCCGGGAGGAGCTGCGAACCCGCATACTGGGCCGAAGCATCGCTTATATTCCACAGGCGGCGATGAACGCGCTCAATCCGACGCAAAAGATTATCCGCTTCATCGAGGATGTGATGATGGAGCACCGGCCCGAGCTGAGCCGGAAGCAGGTGAAGGCATTGGCCGCCGAACGGCTGGAGTCGCTGAATCTGCCGGTGAAGGTATTGCATGCGTTCCCGAATGAGCTCTCGGGCGGCATGAAGCAGCGGACGGTGATCGCGATCTCGACGATCCTGAATCCGGCCGTCCTGATCGCGGATGAGCCTACCTCGGCGCTGGACGTCACTTCGCAGAAGAGCGTCATCAAGCTGCTGAAGGATCTGCTCGCCAAGAAATTCATTCGCTCGCTTGTCTTTATTACGCATGAGCTGCCGCTCCTGTACCATGTCACCGACGAGATTATGGTGATGTACGCCGGGCAGATTGTGGAGCGGGGCACGGCGGAGCAGATGATCTTCGATCCGGTTCATCCTTATACGAATAAGCTGATGGGCTCGATCATCGTGCCGGAAGCGGGCATGAAGGGGCATAAGCTGGCTGCGATTCCGGGGGCGCCCCCGAATCTGAAGCAGCCGATCACAGGCTGCCGCTTCGCCGAACGATGCGAATACGCGCGGGAGGCATGCAGGGAGGCCTCGATCGCAAGCAGGCTGGATGAGGGACGGCGGTACCGCTGTCTGTTCGATGCCGGGACGCTAAGGGAGTGGTATGCCAGTGACAAGGACTAGCGGCGAAGTTCTTCTGCGCGGTGAGCGGGTCAGCAAAATATTCGGATATGGCATGCAGCGCACGGCGGCGGTGCAGGAGGTCGACTTCGCGATTCATGAAGGCGAGATCATCTCGATCGTCGGAGAGAGCGGCAGCGGCAAGACGACGCTCGCGAAGATCATGATGGGGCTGCTGCAGGAGTCGGCGGGGCGCATCGATTATAAGGGCCGGCCCCGCAATCTGCGTTCGCATGCGAAGCGGCGGGCGTATTGGAAGGAGTTCCAGGCGATATTCCAGGATCCGTTCGCCGCGTTCAATATGTTCTATAAGGTGGAAAAGCTGCTGCTCGACTGCATCCGCCTGCAGGGGTTGAAGCTGACGAAGGAGGAGCAGCATCAGCGGATGACGGAGGCGTGCTCGTTCGTCAACCTGGAGTTCAAGGAGCTGTACAACAAATATCCGTTCGAGCTGTCCGGCGGCCAGATGCAGCGGCTGATGATCGCGCGCATCTTCATGCTGCACCCGAAGGTGCTGATCGCGGATGAGCCGACCTCGATGGTCGACGCGTGCTCGCGTTCGACGATACTGGATATGCTGATGAAGCTGCGGGAAGACAACAATATGACGATTCTGTTCATTACGCATGATGTCGGCCTGGCTTATTATGTAAGCGATACGATCTATATTATGGAGCAGGGGCGGATCGTGGAGCGCGGCCCGGCGGAGGAGATCATTTTGCGCCCGCAGCATCCCTATACGAGCCAGCTGATTGCGGATGTGCCGAAAATTTATGAAGCTTGGGATTTGTCTTAAAGGTTCCAGTGGGAATAGCTTCAGCCCCGGCGGCGGGCGCAGCGGCGGGTCCATGGAGATGCCAGCCGCATGCGAGTCGCCTAAGAACAGCGTCCGATGAGCGGGCGCTGTTCTTGTGTTCCGGGAGGCGGAATCATTGGATCTCGAAGTCGGCGGCCAGATCCACGACCTTATCGGATAGAAAAGCGGAGAACCGCTTCACGACCCGATAGCGCCCTGATTCAAGGCCGCGGGGGAGTGTGATGGTCTCGTCGAACGTTCCGCCGGGTTCGATATGTATCCCTACAGCGGGGACCGCCTGCGTGAAGGGCACGGGCACCCAATTTTCATTCTCGGCCCGGTACAGATCATACCCGTAACCGAGCTGCAGATCGGCGGGTCCCGCATTGTACAGTGTCAATGCGGTCCTGTGGGAGCCTTCGGGCGGGGAATTGACGGCCAGGCGGGCATTGACCTCATTCGGCGGCACGAACAGCGGAACAAGCAGCGTGTCCGTCATTACATTTCTGACCGCGGCGTTCGAGGGTGGAGTGATGATCAGCAAGCTATATGACAACAGTGAATATATGCGGGTGACCGTCAGACAGATGGCGCAGTATATAAAGACGGAATTATTGGTTGCCGATGAACGGACGCTGTAGGAAGCGTCTTCTCTTTTGACAATAAAACAGACCGTTCGGTCTTGGATTGGGAGTGCCGGCAAGCCTGCTTGCATGGTCCGATGCCGTCCCAACCGGCTGGCTTGAAGAGAAGGCGCTCGAAGGAGCGGAGGAGATAGAGGGATAGCCGATGCGCCCGAGCTTGATATCCTTATCATTCCCGGCGGATCGTTCCTGGCAGTACAGGCTGTGAGCGGTAATCGGGAAGTGGGGAACTGGATCAAGCGGCACCTGAATATTGAGTATATTTGTTCCGTCTGTACAGGCGTTTTCATGCTGAATGAGGCCGGTCTGCTGGACGGGAAGCGGGTCACGACGCATCATCTGGCTGCGGGCATGCTGCAGCGGAGCAATGCCTCCCTGCAAGTGGAATCCGAGAGCAAAGTCGTTCACGATGGCAATATCGTCTCGTCCGGCGGCGTCACCTCAGGCATCAATATGGCGCTCTATCTCGTCAGGACAATTCTAGGGGACAAGGCGGCGGATCGGACAGCGGCGTATATCGAGTTCGCCGATCCTGCCGCCGGTCTATAGCGGCTTGACGAAGCCATAGGCCGCATCCTTCAAGAAGCCCAGCTTCTCATAGAAGCGGTGCGCGTCGCTGCGCCAGGTGCTGGAAAAGAGCATAACGCTGTGGCAGCCGCGCTCCTGCGCCGCTTCCTCTACCGCTTGGGCGAGCATTTGTCCGATGCCGGAACGATGGAACGCTTCGGTCACAATCATGTTCTCCAGCACCATGAACGGGCGGCAGTTCCCGGTCAGATCCTGGCATGTAATGCCCATGACCGAACCGACGAGCCGCCCTGATTCATGCACGGCCCCGAGCAGCAAGTAATCCGGGTGGTCCTGAAGCAGGGCGAATTTCTCCCGCAGCCGTTCCCGATTCGTCACATTGCCTTCCAACTCGGTATATAAGGCGGCCAATTTCTCAAGCTGATCGGCTGTAACGGGTGCAATTCGAATCATAGTCAAGCCTCCTCGCTATATGGTGACGCTGCCATTGTCTGGCACACGGTGTCTCCATTGTAGCCATCCGGCTGCCTGTCGCGCAACACCCGTTCGCAACACTAGGTGCACACAGGCGCACATCATGGTTAGAGTGCGGCCGCTAGCAGACAAAATGCGCTCCCCGCCGGATCATCCGGCAGGAAGCGCATTTGCGCCAGAGATATATTGGTGGCTGCGCTGAACAGCCGCGCCTAGCGGCCGCCCGCCATCCTGAGCCAGGCGGCGAGGCGGGAAGGGCTGTCTATTCATCGGGCTGCAGGCTTGGGATCGCCGTGAAGAACACGTCGAGAAGATCTTTGTGGAACGTCTGCCGGACATAATCCGTTATCTGTTCAAGCTCCTGCTCCGAAGTGAACTCCAGCACCGGCCGCCCTTCGCATTTTAACACCCGGCAGTTATATTTCTCTCTCACCTGATCGATGATAACATCCTGACTTACGGCAGCGGAGCCCATTACCTCGATTGCCATGCCGTCTCCTCCTTAATAAGCTGCGTATGGCCATGATATACACTCTTTCTATCAAGTTTCTCGCCCGTTGTCTGTGATGGATGTCATAGACGAGCGGGGAGCGGGAGGGACGCGAACTCGGGCATATCCGGCAGAGACTGACTATTGTTGACTTTTGCGCCCCGCCTTCTTATATTAATACTAACTCTAAAATGGAGGGTCGGCATGGCCTGCCATGCTATCCCCGAAGAGGAGTTTATTGGCAAAGGAGTGTGTGCGGCGTGCAGTCATTCGAAGACAACGGTTCCGTCGATGACGGAAAGGCAATGACCTTTGCGGATGATGAACTGGGGCAATTCTGCGAGACGACCCGGCGGGTCGTGATCGTCAGCCCTTTCCCGGCTTCGATCCGCTCGCTGTTCGTCGCGTTAACGATACGCTGTTATGATGTGCTGCTCTTCCATCAGGAGCATGATCCGATGCTGCAGACGATGAACAGCGATCTGGTCATCGTCGATCGGACGAAGGCGGTTCCGGCCGACCCGTCCGCCACCATCCCGGGCAGTCATGGCGCCATCCTTCTGCTCCAGGGCGAGGACCTGGGGACGGGCCCGGACGAGCAGGGCAGGGAAGTGATGATCTGGCCTTGTCCGATCGAAGCGGCATTGTCGCGAATCGAAGAGCTGGCCAGCCGGAACGATGCCCAGCCGGCGGTGGCGGGCAGCGAGCTGCTGCGCTTCAAGGATGTCGTCGTCGATCTGAAGCGCATCACGGTGCATCAGGCGGGCGCCAAGATCGAGCTGACGCGAACCGAGTTCGATGTGCTGAAGGGGCTGCTGCTGAATGGCGGCGGCGTCATGACCCGGCAGCAGATTATGGAGTTCGTCTGGGGCGAATCGTATATCGGCGGCAGTAACTCTATCGATGTCCATATCAAGAGTCTGCGCCAGAAGCTCGGCGATGCGCCGAAGCATCCGAAGTACATTGTCACGGTCCGGGGAATCGGCTACCGGATAGCCGATTAACAACGATCGCGAGCATCTTCATGAACCCTTCATGATTCCTTCATGAAGGGTTCATTGTGTCTTCATCAAGCCTTCATGATGAGCGGCGGCGCAGATGATAAGATAGGTTCTGCAAGCAAGAACGCATCATGAAGATTCAATATGATTTGATAGATGATGGAGATGATCTTATGTACAAGACTGTCATTGTCGGAACGGGACCTGCCGGATTGACGGCGGCGATTTATTTGGCCCGTGCGAACCTGAACCCGTTGATTATAGAAGGTCCGGAGCCTGGAGGCCAGTTGACGACGACGACGGAAGTGGAGAACTTCCCCGGCTTTCCGGATGGCATTATGGGCCCGGAGCTGATGGACAATATGCGCAAGCAGGCCGAGCGCTTCGGCGCGGAATTCCGCACCG
The DNA here is from genome assembly GCF_945605565.1 of Paenibacillus dendritiformis. Taxonomy (NCBI): domain Bacteria; kingdom Bacillati; phylum Bacillota; class Bacilli; order Caryophanales; family Paenibacillaceae; genus Paenibacillus; species Paenibacillus dendritiformis. The sequence continues at coordinate 3,450,993 of NZ_OX216966.1, forward strand.
GGTGGGTCACGGAAGCGGATCTGTCGAAGCGGCCGTTCACCTTGTCCGTCGAAGGGATGGGCGAGATTCAGGCCGAGTCGCTCATTATATCGACAGGGGCCTCCGCGAAGTATCTCGGCATACCGGGCGAGCGCGATAACGTCGGCCGCGGCGTCAGCACATGCGCGACATGCGACGGGTTCTTCTTCCGCAACAAGAAGATTGTCGTCATCGGCGGCGGCGACTCCGCGATGGAGGAAGCCAGCTTCCTGACACGCTTCGCTTCGGAAGTGGTGCTGGTCAACCGCCGGACTGAGCTGCGCGCCTCCAAGATTATGCAGGATCGGGCCCGTCAGAATGGCAAGATCCGCTGGTCCCTGAACCGGACGCCGGTCGAAGTGATTGCGGGCGAGCATGGCGTTACCGGCCTCAAGGTGCGCAATAATGAGACCGGCGAGGAAGAGATTATCGCGACGGACGGCATCTTCGTGGCGATCGGCCATACGCCGAACACGAAGTTCCTGGCCGGCCAGCTTGATGCCGATGAGCAGGGCTATCTGCAGGTGAAGCCGGGCACGACCGAGACGAACATTCCCGGCGTATTCGCCTGCGGGGATGTGCAGGATAACCGGTACCGCCAGGCGATTAGCGCCGCCGGCACGGGCTGCATGGCCGCGCTGGACTGCGAGCGTTACTTGGAGAGCGTGGAGAGCGCAAGCGCTCCGGCCGCAGTCCAGGCGTAAGCCGCTCGGGGCCTGGCGCTGCGAGTGGAGCCGGTGCGGGGCACATCATGGCGCGGGCCGCGGCCAATAGGCAAGCGGATAGCGAGTAAAGGAGAGAGGTGACATCATGGATGAGAAAGTGATTGTCTATACAAGCACCTATTGCCAATATTGCTCACAGGTCAAAAAGTTCCTGGGCGAGCGCAACGTCGAATTCGAAGAGCGGAACATCGACAAGGATGAGAAGTATGCCGAAGAGCTGTGGAATACCGGCATGCGCTCGGTGCCGGTTACGCTCATCGGGGAGACGCAGATCCTCGGCTTCAACCAGATTCAACTGAACCAAGCGTTGGCCGCCCGCGCATAATCGGGGAGCGGCGGAAGGCCTATGCAGCCTTGCATAGATACGACAACGACGGAATCCGCTCAATGGGCGGATTTCTACTTATATATAAAAGATGAGATAGATGCAGCACTTGCTGGGAGCTGTGGAATGGAGGCCATCATATGAATGCAGCAACTTTACTACTGTTCGGAGCGACGGGCGATTTGGCGAAGCGCAAAATCTATCCCGCCCTATTCAACCTACATCTTGACCGCAAGCTGCCTGCCGGCTTCTCCATATTCGGCATGGGCCGCAGCGCGTGGAGCGACGAGGAGTTCCGCTGCCGCGTAGCGCAATCGATAAGCGACTTCTCCCGCCGGCCGGCAGCAGACGAGGCGGAATTGAACGCGTTCCTGGAGCGGTTCCGCTTCTGCCGCCTGAACGTGGCGGTTCCCGAAGATTTCGCGCGGCTGCTGGAGCAGGTGCGGCAGCGCGAGCAAGAGCTCGGCATCGCCGAGAACCGAATGTTCTATCTCTCGGTTGCTCCGGAGCTGTTCGAGCCGATCGTCCGCCACATTCATGAGAGCGGCTTGAGCCGCGTATCCGGCTGGAAGCGGCTCCTGATCGAGAAGCCGTTCGGCCGCGATCTGGCATCGGCCCGCGCGTTGAATGCGCTGCTGGGCAGCGTCTTCCGCGAGGAGGAAATCTTCCGGATCGATCATTATCTCGGCAAGCGGATGGTGCAGAATCTGCAGAAGCTGGAGTATACGAATCCGATGCTCCAGGCCGTCTGGAAAAACCAATACATTGCCAACGTGCAGATTACGGCGAGCGAGACGTTCGGCGTAGAGCAGCGCGCGGCCTATTACGACGAGGCCGGCGCCATCCGTGATATGGTGCAGAATCATCTGCTCCAAGTACTGGCGATGTTCGCCATGCAGCTTCCGCGCCGCGGCACGGCGGCGGATATGGCGGACAAGAAGCGCGCGCTGCTGGCCTCGATGCGGCCGCTGACGAAGGAAGAGGCGGAACGCTCTGTCGTGCGCGGCCAATATGCGGCGGGCGCCATCGGGGGACGGCCGGTGCCGGCCTACCGGGACGAGCCTGGCATCGGGGAAGGATCCCGCAATGATACGTACGTCGCGGCGCGCATCATGATCGATAATTATTTCTGGCAAGGGGTTCCCTTCTACTTGCGCACCGGCAAGCGAATGGCGGAGAAGGCGACCCGCATCGTGGTTGAATTCAAGGATCCGCTTGACAAATACAGCCGCACGAACGAGCTGACTGCGCCGAATCTGCTGATTATCGACATTGGTCCGAATGAGGGCATCTCCTTCCAGTTGAATGTGAAGGAGGGTCAGCACCGCATCAAGCCGGACCCGGTCCGTCTTCACTATGCGGCGGAGCAGAGCGGCGTTCCCGAAGCCTATGAGAATCTGATGGAAGGGGCCATCCAGGGCGATGCCGCATTCTTCGCCCGCTGGGACGAAGTGGAGCTGTCCTGGCAATGGATACAGCCGATATTGGAAGCCTTCGCGGAGAATCGGGTGCCGCTGCACTTCTATGAGGCGGGCAGTGACGGTCCGGAAGCGGCCCTGCGCCTGCTGGAGGAGGACGGCTTCCACTGGTGGCCGCTGGCCGGCCCTGAAGCGGAATCGAATCGGAACGCGGACGATTCCCGAACGGAGCGCGAGGCAGTCTATGAAGCGGTCCGATAAGCGAGCGGCAGCATACAGTTTTCGGTATCCACGCGGATAGAGCGGTATAGAAGAGGGGGCTGACGCGACAGTACGGCGAAGCAAGCAGACGCCGGATGTGCAGCGGACGGTTCTCTCCCCAGTGCCGCAAGCCATCGGCCTCCAGGCGAAGTCAAAGGCTTGCGGCGCTGCTCGTTCTATCGGATGGATAAGGCGGCGGCGATTGGGTAATGATCCGATGCCACCGAACGGACGACTTCGCGCTGCCCGCCAACAGCGATGCCTTCGTTGACGAGAATATAGTCGATCGTCTCCTTGGCTCCGCCAGCCGGATAGGTATAGGCCGCGGGAAGATCGGCGAATACGTTGCGGAACGAGCGGGACATCGCGGTGACCTCCGGGCTGTCCGGCTGGGCGTTGAAGTCGCCTGTCAGGATGGCTGGTCCGGCCTGTCTGGCCGCGATATCGAGGATTTCCGAGATTTGTGCAAGCCGTTCCTGCTGCTCCAAGCCGAGATGGGTGACATAGAAGCATACCCTCGCATCCTGGACGACCAGCTCGGTCTCCAGCAATCCGCGCTGCTCCTGGCCGCCGCTGTCCAGCAAGTAATGCTGCTGGTGCACGATCGGATACTTGCTCAGGACGGCAATGCCGTATTGCCTCCGCTCGGTGCGCCCCGGCTCGGGATCCCCGTCCAGGTTGGCGCCATACGCATACTGCATCCCCAGGCGCGCGGCCAATACCGTAATCGTATCCTCGTAATTGCTCCGCCTGTCGAAATGGCGGTCGACCTCCTGCAAGCCGACGACGTCGGCGCCCGCTCTGCGGATAACTGCCGCAATCCGCGCCGGATCATACCGGTCATCCATTCCGCGCCCATGCTGAATGTTGTACGACATGACGGTAAGCGATGCTGGACCTTGTATCATGAACTCACCCCTGAATTGTAGCGTAGTCTCCTCTCCTGCTAAGTTCGCACAGATGACGGCCGCCGTCAATGGGGCGGCGCAAGCCGTTTTTTTGCGGAACGGTGACCCTGTACAATATTTTGGGAAAACTTTATTTTCGGCACGAGGAAATTTGTGGGCGGCAGCGAATTATTTCGTACACAACAGAAAATTGGAGATTCCCGTTCCTGGATAAAGACATACATCATTCCGCTCGAAGTCATTTGGGGATGTGGCGATTGAAAGGGGATACTCATATGCATTTGAAGCAAATTGACTTGTTCGATTTCGCCTTCAACAATGCGTCTATCGGGATGTCGATCGTCTCTCTGGAGGGCCGGTTCATTCAAGTCAACCGCGCCTTGTGCAGCATGCTCGGCTACGATGAGCGAGAACTGCTGGCATTGAATTTTCAGTCGATCACCCATCAGGATGATCTCGAGGAAAACCTGGAGTACGTCTATCAGCTCCTCAACATGAAGATCGAAGCGTACCATATGGAAAAGCGGTACATACATAAGCAAGGGCATCCGGTGTGGTGTCTGGTGAACGTCTCCGTCGTGCACAACGAGAAAGGGGAGCCCATTTTTTTGTTCTCGCAGTTCCACGATATTACGGCCGAGAAAATGACGGAAATCGCGCGGCGCAAAACGGAAAGCGTGCTGCGGGAGAAGGAAGAGTCGTTCCGCATCCTGCTGGAAGAGCTGCCGCTCGCCGTCATCATTACCCGGCACGGGATCTGCCAGTATGTCAACCGGGCGGGAATTCAACTCATCGGCGCGCGCGGCCCCGAGGAAATATTGGGCGTATCCACGAATGAGTTCGTCGATCCGAGCAATCATGACAAGATCGAGGACAGACGGCGAAGACACCGTCATGGGGGGAAGCTGGGCACGGTCAAATATAAGCTCCGCTGCTATAACGGAGAGATTAAATTTGCGGAGGGCGTCTCGATACCGACAACCTTTCTCGGCGAAGAAGCGGTGATTGGCGTATTTCAGGATGTGACGGAGCGGAAGAAGGAAGAGGAACGCATCATCCAGTCGGAGAAGCTGTCGATCGTCGGGCAGCTGGCGGCGGGAATCGCCCATGAAATACGCAACCCGATCACCTCGATCAATGGCTTTCTCAAATTGCTGCGATCCTTGAAGACCGAGAAGGAGCAATATTACGACATTATCGAATCGGAGCTGAAGAGCATTGAGATCATCTGCAACGAGCTGCTTATTTTGGCGAAGCCGAACCTGGTGACGACCCGGCGCACGAATCTGGTGCAGCTGCTGGAGCAGAGCATCGCGCTGATGAGTGCCCAGGCGACGATGAAGAACAGCACGATTGACGCCGATCTTCCATCAGGGGAGATATGGCTGCACTGCGAGCCGAATCAGATCAAGCAGGTGTTCGTCAATGTAATTAAAAATGCGATCGAAGCGATGCCGGACGGCGGACATATTTATATTGGCGCAACGGTGAGAGACGGATTCGCGCTCATTACGATTGAAGACGAGGGCTGCGGCATTCCCGCGGAGAAGCTGGAGATGCTGGGCCAGCCGTTCTATACGACGAAGGATTCCGGAACGGGTCTCGGCCTGATGGTCAGTTACAACATTATGGAGAATCACGGCGGGAGCATATCGGTGGACAGCCTGCCGCAGCAGGGGACGACATTTACGGTGGCGCTACCCATCCTCGATGAGTAGAGACGGCGGCGGCTTGAGCGGAGCCGTGAGCAGAGCAGATCCGATAGGGCAGAGACGAAGCACTTCCGAAGCGCAGGGATGGATACGCGCCGACGGGGGTGCTTTTTGCCGCAATCGCGCATCGAGGACTAGTTCAAATTTCATCTATCCGTTATATTGATATAGTGTACTGCCATTTTTGTAAAAATAGGCTAGAAAATGCGAGGTGACCAAGATAGCACACGGTCTCAAACCATTCTTTTTTCCCAATCGGCCTTATCAATTAAAGACGCTTATCCTGCTGCTAGTCACTGTCGTGGTGGCGCTGTCTCTCGTGTTGACCGGGATCCTTATCGCGAACGACTATGCGGCCGCAACCCAGAGAAGCCAGGAAAAGAGGGCGCAAGCCATTGCAAGCGCGGTCGGCCAGACGCCGACCATTCTGGACAGCCTGCGCAACGGAACCTATGGCGGCCCCGTCCAGACTTATACGATGAAGGTGAAAGCGGATACAAACGTCGAGTATATCGTGGTCATGGATATGAACAGCGTTCGCCTGTCTCATCCCAATGAAGAGATGATTGGCCGCACGTTTGTCGGAGGAGACGAAGGGCCGGCCCTGGAAGGGAAAAGTTACACGTCAGTGGCTATCGGTACGTTAGGAGAGTCGATGCGCGCCTTTATGCCGATCTGGGACGGAGGAGAGCAGCTTGGCGCCGTGGCGGTCGGGATAGCCAAGGATAAAATCAATGACGCGGTATGGCGCAGTCAACAGATCATCCTTCTCGGCATGGGGGTGGGCTTGGCGGCAGGCTTGATCGGGGCGCTGCTGCTGGCGCAAAAGGTCAAGCGTTCGATGCACGGCCTGGAGCCGGTTGAAATCGCGAAGCTGCTGGAGGAAAAGGAAGCGATGCTCGCTTCCGTTCGCGAAGGAGTCGTCGCGGTGGATGAAAAGGGGATCATGGTGGTAGCCAATCGGGCAGCACGAGAGATGTTCAAGCGGGCGGGGCTTCCTCCCGATCCGATTGGAAAACATGTGCGGGATTGCATGCCTGAATCCAAGCTGCAGGATGTTCTGATTCACCACAGAGTAGAGCTGGACCAGCAGCAAACATTGAACAATCTGGAGATCGTCGTGAACTGCGTTCCTGTCAAGGCTGCCGGCAAACTGGTAGGGGCATTGGCTACGTTCCGGGACAAAACGGAGCTGACGAGAATGCTGGAGCAATTATCGGGCGCCAAAAATTATGCGGAAAGTCTCAGGGTCCACACTCATGAGTTCATGAATAAGCTTCATGTCATATCAGCCATGGTGCATACGGAATCATACAAGGAGCTTCAGGCGTATATCAAGCGGATTTCCAATCATTATCAAAAGGATGTGGGCTGGGTCTCCAGCCATGTGAAGGACCCGGTGATAGCTGGATTTTTGCTGAATAAGCTCAGCTTCCTGCAGGAGCATGACGTCGAAGTGACGCTGACAGGACGGGAAGCGTGGCCCTCCATTGCACGGCCGGAGGTTCTTGACGCGCTGATCACGATAATCGGCAATTCTCTGGACAACGCTTATGAAGCGATAGCCGGGCAGGAGGAAAAAGAAGTCATGGTTGAGCTGTCTTCCACAATGGAAGGCTGGCTGGAATGGACGGTGCGGGATAATGGTCCGGGTCTGGCGGAGGAGCTTGCCGGAGAGATCAGAAAAGGGAACTCCACCAAAGGAGAGGGACGGGGCTACGGCCTGCATCTGATCCACACAGCGGCGGCAGACACAGACGGAACGGTACATATATCTTCAAGGAAAGGAGACGGGATGACATTGACGGTGCGCATTCCATACCAGGCATGATTCAGGTCTTGATTATTGAAGATGATCCGATGGTAGCGAAGTTCAACGGGATGTATGTCGACAAGGTGCCGGGCTTCGCATTGGCGGGAACGGCTGACGGAGTAGAAGCAGGCTGGGAGATTCTACAGAGCAGAAAAATCGATTTAGTGTTGCTTGATGTGTATATGGCGAACAAGAACGGACTGGATTTGCTCGTCGATGCAAGGAAAGCCAATCTTGCTGTTGATGTTATCGTGGTCTCCTCTGCGAATGACCACGCTTCCGTACAAACGGCTCTTCGTTACGGGGCCGTTGACTACTTAATCAAGCCCTTTGATTTTGAGCGGTTCCGGGAGGCGCTCATGCGGTACAAGTATAGATGCATCCATATCCGGAAGGAAGGAATTCAGCAAAAAGAGCTTGATGCGTTGTTTCATCAGGGCGGCGGGAACCAAGGCTGGGCTGGGGAGAGCCTGCCTAAAGGGATTACGAAAGAAACGTTTCTTCGCGTCCTGCGCGAGATTAACAAGCTGGAGGGCTGGTTCTCCACGGCCGAATTGGCTGAATTGACGGGGATATCAAGAGTGTCTCTACGCAAATACTTGCGTTTCCTGGAGGAAAACAACACACTGCTCAGCGATGTCAGCTATCAAGGCAACGGCCGCCCGCTCCAGCAGTATAAGCTCAGCGCAGAGGGGCTGGATTACGTGCTTTCCATTTTGCACAAAAGAAATAAAGTTCCGGTTGAATAGCTCGTTCGCTCTGGCGGCGAGCTTTTTTTTCATTCCGGGCACTTTTTTTAGTTACAAAAGCCCTGATAATAGTTAAAAAACATATACGGATAGACAAATCTGTAAGAGAATTGACGAAAGCGCTTACAAATGGGGGATGATTGATGAAACAAATGGTTGTATCCGCTTGGCGCAGCCTGTGGGCACAGCATAAGCGAACGAAACAGATATTGACGGTATCCGGCCAGGCAACAGATCAGGGAGGCATTCAACCTGGCGTCAAGTCCAACAAACCGTATGCCAAAGCTCAGCTTGTTGGATTTATATTGGGACCTGTTTTGTTTATGTTGACGATGTTATTTTTTCAACCCGAGGGATTGTCTGCGGAAGGGAAATCCGTGCTCGCCGTGACGCTATGGATTGCGGTATGGTGGATTACCGAGGCGATTCCGATACCGGCGACTTCTCTGCTGCCGCTCATACTGCTTCCTGTCACGGGAGCGATGCAAGGCAATGTGGTCGCCTCATCCTACGGCAACGATATTATTTTCTTGTTCCTGGGCGGCTTTTTTATCGCCACCGCGATGGAAAAGTGGAATTTGCACAAAAGAATGGCCCTGTCGATTATCTCGGTAATCGGTACAAGCACACAGCGCATCCTGCTAGGCTTTATGGCCGCAACCGGGTTTTTGTCGATGTGGGTGTCCAATACGGCAGCCGTGATGATGATGGTCCCGATGGGATTGGCGATTACGGCCCAGATTGCGAGTACATTGGCAGGCAAGCCGGAAGAAGAGGAGCTGCCGAAATTTGAGAAGTCCCTTATTTTTGGCATCGGCTATGCAGGGACCATCGGCGGGCTCGGAACACTGATAGGCACTCCGCCCAACATTATTCTTGTCGCCCAGATGAATGAGTTATTCGGCATTACCATCTCCTTTGCTCAGTGGATGCTGTTTGCCGTTCCCGTCGTCCTGCTCATGCTCTTTTTTACCTGGCTTTATTTGGGGAGAATGAAGTTCAGAACATCGATCCGCCAGCTTCCGGGCGGAAGAGAGTTAATTCAGAGCGAGCGCAGCAAGCTTGGCAACACCTCCTTTGAAGAGGGCATGGTTGGCCTAGTCTTCGTACTTGCTGCCTTTATGTGGATCACGCGCGAGTTTTTATGGGTAGACGGCGGTTTGTTCATGCCCATCCCCGGCATCTCGGACGGGATGATTGCGATTATGGCCGCAGCCCTTTTGTTTATCATTCCGGCCAAAGCAGAATCAAGCTCCCGCATTTTGAATTGGAGCGATTCCAAGGACATTCCATGGGGCGTGCTCCTTCTCTTTGGAGGCGGGCTGGCGATTGCGGCAGGCTTCCGTTCCAGCGGTCTGTCTGACTGGATGGGAGAACAATTGACGATGCTTGACGGTTTCCATCTTATTGTCATTATTTCATGCGCTACGCTTCTCATTATGATGATGACCGAGATCACGTCCAATACGGCAACCGCGACGATGATCTTGCCTGTCGTGGCCGCGCTCGCGATCGCCCTTGGCATTCATCCGTTCGCTCTTATGATCCCTTGCGCCATGGCGGCCAACTGCGCCTTCATGCTGCCTGTCGGCACGCCGCCCAATGCGATCATATTCGGTACGGGCAAATTAAAGATTATAGATATGGTCCGGGCCGGTTTTTCCGTTAACGTATTCGCCACGCTCATCATTATCCTTGCCGTCTATTATTTGCTGCCGATCGTCTTCGGGATTGATCTCAACGTTATTCCTGAAAATCTCTTGACCAAGGCGCAGGGCTAGGTTTCTAAAATGCAGAAAACGAAAATATAATGAGATGCAATGAGGGGAAACCAAGGCTGTCAGGCCAAGGAGGACATGGGATGAAGAACTATGTCGGCATTGATATTGGCGGGACGAAAATGCATATGATGGCGGAGCTGGAGAATGGTTGGGCCGAGCATACGGTGCCGACCGGAAGCGGCTGCACGCTGGAGCGTCTCCGGGAGGAGATTGGGTCTTTTCTCTCGCGGCTCCCTTATCGGCCGGACGGGATTGGAATCGGTGTCGTCGGCCTCGTCGAGGGCCACAGCCGAATCCAATTCAGCGATATGCGGGCGCTTAGCGGCATCGCTGCGGAAGAACTCGTTAACGGCGCTGCGCCTGTGGCGTTAATCAATGATGTCAAGGCTGCCACCTTGTCCGAAGCCGCTCATCATCCGGACAGCGATACGGTGGCGGTCATTATGGCGGGCACCGGCATTGCGGTGGGCGTCGTCTCCGGCGGGCAGCTGCTGCAGGGAGCGCGCGGCTGGTCGGGCGAGCTCGGCTATATGATGTTCCCCGTCGGCGAGCGGGTGCAGAAGCTCGATGAGCTGGCCGGAGGCGCGGCGATCCTGCGTCAGGCCGGAATCGGCATTGACATCTTCCTGCGGAAGCTGGAGGAGGGAGACAGCGAAGCGCAGGCCGTCATCGATCGGGCGGGCTTCTACTTCGGGCTCGCCTTCACGAATGTCATCCATCTGTACAACCCGGATACAATTGTGATAGGCGGCAGCACACCGAGATTCAAGGGCTATATGGATGCGGCATTGGCTGCAGTCAAGGCCCATACGCTGTCCGATCACGCGGCGGTCTGCTCCATCGTGGAGGCCAGAGAGCCGAAGCGCGCGGTCGCCCTTGGCGCCAGAGCGTTCATCAGCCGCTTGTAATGCTTGTTGACTGAACCGGTTCCTTCGCGGAGCCGGTTTTTTGTGCACTTGCCGGGGACGCGGGAGTGCCAGCCTTTGCGATTGGGGGCAGCGGAAGCGGGGCACACTTGACAGAAGGAGATAAATATAATATCTTTAATTCGAGATATTAACCACCACAATTGATTTATACTGAGATAAAAAGGAGAGATCCATATGACTTTGCATACGGCAGGCATTCATCATATTACCGCGTTTGCCCGCGATCCGCAGGCGAACGTTGACTTTTATGCCGGTGTTCTCGGCTTGCGGCTCGTCAAGAAGACGATTAATTTCGATGCGCCGGAAGTATACCATTTGTATTTCGGCAATGAGGTTGGCGGTCCGGGGACGATCATTACGTTCTTCCCGTGGCCGGATTCCCGCAGAGGCCGCATCGGAGGCGGCCAGGTCGGCATGACGACGTATGTCGTTCCGCCGGGGGCGCTCGACTTCTGGGAAGCGCGGCTGAGACGGTTCGGGATTTCCGTCATGACTGGCCGCCGCTTCGGGGAGAACTACGTGCAATTTACCGACAATGAAGGCTTGCGGCTGGAACTGGTGGAGCGGGAGGAAGGTCCCGCCAGCCAATGGTCGTTCGGCGGAATTCCGGCGGACAAAGCGATCAAGGGCTTCGGGGGAGCGGTTCTGTTCAGCATGCATGCCAATGAGACGATGAGCGTGCTGGAGCATGTGCTCGGCTTGACCCGGGTAGGCGAGGATGCCGGATTCGTCCGCTTCCGGGCGGCCGGGGAGCTCGGCAATCTGATCGATATTCCGAAGTCGGACATGGAGCCGGGAGCGGGGGGCGCGGGGACCGTGCACCATATCGCCTGGCGGGCCCGCGATGATGAGGAGCATGCGGAGTGGAGAAGCAAGGTGGAGCAGAGCGGCTATCATCCGACGCCGATCGTCGACCGCCAATATTTCAACGCCGTTTATTTCCGCGAGAGCGGCGGGATTCTGTTCGAGATTGCGACGGATCCGCCGGGCTTTACCCGCGATGAACCGTTCGAGTCGCTGGGAGAGAGTCTGATGCTGCCGGAATGGTTCGAGCCGCACCGCACCCAGATTGAAGCGAATCTGCTGCCGATCGAAGTAAGACCGCTCAAGGAGGGAGAAGCATGAGACATCTGTACGAAAAAGGGACGGATGAATCAGCGCCAACGCTGGTGCTGCTGCACGGGACGGGCGGTTCGGAGCGCGATCTGGTGCCGCTGGCCCGGATGATCTCGCCGGGATCGGCGGTGCTCAGCCTGCGCGGCAATGTGTTGGAGAATGGAATGCCGCGCTTCTTCCGGCGGCTGGCGGAAGGCGTCTTCGACGAAGAGGATCTTCTGTTCCGGACGGGAGAGGTGAACCAATTCCTGGATCAAGCGGCGGAACAGTACGGGTTCGATCGGCGCAATCTCGTGGCCGTCGGATATTCCAATGGCGCGAATATCGCCGCCAGCCTGCTGTTCCATATTCAAGAGGCATGGGCCGGCGCCATTCTCCATCATCCGATGGTTCCGCGCCGCGGCGTCGTGCTGCCCGAGCTGAGCGGGATCCCTGTCTTTATCGGGGCTGGCAAGAACGACCCGATCTGCTCGCCGCAGGAGACGGAAGAGCTGGAAGGGCTGCTGCGCGGAGCGGGCGCCGACGTCACCGTTCATTGGGAGCGCTACGGCCATCAGTTGACCTCGACTGAGGCGGAGGCGGCAGCGGATTGGTTCCGCGACAAGTTTTTGACGTAATGGAATAGCGGAATGGCATATCGATAAATGCGCAAATGGGGCTGTCTTAGAAGTAGTGTTAAGCTACCGTGAGACAGCCCCAACCTGTGAAAACAGTACTGCGTTTTGCTGAACATGCTTAATTATTCATAATTTCATTTATTCGAGGTGAAGGTGGATTCGATTTGTTCGTTTGGCTGATTTGGTGCTGTCTGATTCCACTCTGTTTCGAGTCTACTTTGATTCTACTTCGGTTCTACTTCGGTTCTGCTTCGATTCTACTTCGATTCAACTTCGGTTCTGCTTCGATTCTGCTTTGGTTCTGCTTTGATTATACCTCGACTCTACTTCGGTTCAACTTCGGTTCAACTTCGATTCTACTTCGGTTCTACTTCGATTCAACTTTCACTCTGCTCCAGCCCTGCCTTGAGTCTGCTTCTGCTTCACTCTGCCTTCCGCTCTATCTCGATTCTGCTTCCGCTTTTGCTTCTCGCCGCTCGACTTGCCGAAATACTGCGAAAATGCAGTTTTTCCTTATGACGCTTCCTCTGTTACAGGGATTCCTGCAAAACCGGCTAGGCCCCCTATATCCGGAGTCATGCCCACCAAAAAATATGCGTTCTTAGAATTGCTTCCTATTTCGCGTAATTACATGGCCCGATGATATTTTGATCGGTCTTCCAGCGTCATGACCCACTTCGAGAATTGCGATGGTGACATGCTCTTTAGGCTACCATGCATTCTGCGGTTGTTATAGAAATCCATATAACGATCAAGTGCTTCATAGGCCTCTTCAAATGTCATAAATTCCGTCAGGCTGAACAGATCACGTTCGAGTATGCTATGAAATGACTCAATGTACGCGTTCATATTCGGGCTACGCGGCGGGATCCGTTCATGGACGATCTCCAGACTCTCGCACGTATCACCAAACAGCTTACTGACAAACTGAGGCCCGTTGTCGGTGCGAATGGTAGGTAAGTCATCGCCGGGATTCAGGCGTTCTTGCAGCGCACGGCATAGGGTCTGCACGACGTGCTTGGCCTCACACACGGAACCCCGGTATTGTCCGACGACGACGCGGTCAAATACGTCGATGATACTGAGCACGAAAAAGAATCGCTGACGCCCAACCACGTACCCATATTTAATGTCAATTTGCCATAGCTGGTTCACCCCGGTTACCGTTCGGTTTCTCGGTACTCTGCGAGGATGTTTGCTTGTTTTCTTTCGTTGTTTCTGAAGAATTCCTAACTCCTTGCAAATGCGGTACGCCTTTTTCTTGTTTAGGATCACGCCGCGTTGTCTGCGGAGGCACAGCGCCAAATTCTTGTACCCATAAACGTGCTCTTCTCCTTCCAGGAGTTCGAGCATCCATTCTTTAATCTGTTCATCTGCAACTTTCCGGCCCGTGTTCGTAGAGGAAAATCCAGGTACAGGACGTCCTTTTAGGCCGCATGAAGCACGTTCTTCGGTGTTGGATGCCTCTCGTTTCTTCCGGCCATAGTACGTCGATTCGTGAACTTTCAGGATACGCAGAACCTTAGCTGTTGCATGCCCCCGCTTAATAAACGATTCTGCTACTTCAAGTCTTTCAGATAAGCGGGGTTCTTCTTTTTTACGAGTTCTCGCAGGATCTCGATCTCCAGTTCTTTTTCACCCAGGAGCTTTTTTGCCTGTTCGAACTTGGCCTCCACCTCTTGAAGTCGACGGAGTTCTTGCAGATGCTCGTCTGCTGCGGGTATCTCCTCTTGGCTAATTTCGTCACGGTGGTCTCTAACCCAAACACGTACAGTCTCAGGATGTACACCGTACATCCGGGCGAGTGTTCCCACCTTAATGCCGGCCAGTGCTTCCTTTACGATTTCCAAGCGTATTTCTTTGCTAAAGTGCTTTCCCATACTTATTGCCTCCCTCTGATAACAGCTTATAATATTGGGGCTGAGAGCTCCAGTTTAATTAGGGGGCCTAGGAGTTTACGCAGGATTTCGCTGCCTCATCTATTTTCCGATCGCATTGTCCGCGCCGCTTTCCCCACTTCATGCATTCGTTGCATTGTCCGCGCCGCTTTCCCCACTTCATGCATTCGTCGCATTGTCCGCGCCGTCTTTCCCACTTTCCGCACTCGCCGCATTGCCCGCCGCCGTCTTCCCCGGCTCCATTTGCCGCAGTCCCGTCTTGTCCCTCGCCATTTGTAAATGACGTATGGACAATCCCCTTGCGTTACTTCGGATTGTCCCCGGGGATAAGCGAGGAGATAGGATACAGCCGGCCGCCCAGCGCGAAGGAAGCGGTGCCCGATTCTTCGGAGACGACAAGCACGAGCGCATCGCTGCGCTCGCTCAAGCCCGTCGCGGCCCGGTGGCGCGTGCCGAATTTGGAGCCGGGAGGGATGGACCGGGAGAGCGGCAATATATTGCCTGCCGACAGGATCTCGTTCGCGCGGATAATGACCGCACCGTCATGAAGCGGGCTGCCCGAGATGAAGATCGACTCGAGCAGCGAGTGGGTCAAGGTCGCGCCGATCGGCGTCCCGGGCTGGATCAGATGGTCGAGCGGGTCTTGCCGCTGCACGACGATCAACGCCCCGAGTCTTCGCTGCGACAAATGATGAATGCTCAGCGTCAGCTCGGCGTATTTGTCGGTGTAGGGGGATAAGTAACAGTTCAAATAAAACGAGGCCGCCGTCGATTCAAGCGCGATAATGCTTTTGCGGAACTGCTCGAACTGGCCGAGCATGCAGTTGTCTGACTCATCGAACACTTCCAGGCTCTGCCGGATATCATCGGAGAGCTGCTTGAGCTGCTCCTTCAACTGCTGCTTGACGATGGATAGATCGCAATTTCCCGTCTCCATGCTCCTAGCTCCTTGTCTTGCCGATTTTCTTCTTATTGTTAATGTAAGCCTTCCGGAAGCTCATTATACAGAAAAGTTCATCTTAGCCAACCGAGTAACGGATGCCCGCCGATTTCCATACCAGCTTATTATGTGATAATTTTATTTTACATGATGCGTATCCTTTTTGACCGTTCGGCCGTTTACGTAGTGTAATCGAAAGGAATTAGCAAAGGAGGGCCCCATTCCATGGCCTTTGTGAAATCCGATCTGACCTCTTCTGCGAGCGAGGCGCATGATGCTATCCTGGAGGCTCTGCCTTCGCTGCGGAAATATTGCATGTCCCTGACTGGTTCGCCATGGGATGCGGAGGATCTCGTGCAGGATGCCTGCCTCAAGGCGATCCCCGTATTCCGGCGCCCGGGCGGCAAGCCGCTTCAGACGGAAGCGTATTTGCTGCGGACGGCGAAGCATGCCTGGATCGATCGTATTCGTAAAGATAGAAACGCGCAGCGTCTGCAGCTGATGCAGCCGCTGCAGGACCTAATCGAAGTTCCGGATCCCGATTCCGGCATGGAGCTGGAAGCAGCCATGTCTTTGCTGCTGGCTTGTTTGTCGCCGCTCCAGCGGACCGTGCTGCTGCTGAGGGAAGGGCTTGGCTATTCAGCGGCGGAGACGGCCGCTCTGCTCCATACGACGGAAGGGGCGGTCAAGTCTGCGCTGCATCGCGCCAGAACCGTCCTGCGGACCGAGCTCCCGGCAGAGGAGGAGCAGCTTCCCGCCTCTGAAGGGGTTGACGATAGGCTGCTGAAGGACTATCTGTCCGCCTTCCGCAGCGGAGATGCCGCCCGCATCGTCAATCTGGGGCTGCAGGGCGCAGTCGAGCCCGTCGTTTCTCTGCATGCCGTCCTGGGAGGCCGCGCCAACCGCGGACAGGGGATGCTTACCAACTGTGCTCGTCCATCTTCTTGGAGGATGGCGGCCTGACGAGAGGAGCATTCGCATGAATTTCATACCGTATGTAGTCGAGCAGACCAAGGTGGGAGAACGCAGCTACGATATTTATTCCCGCTTGCTGAAGGACCGGATTGTGATGGTATCCGGGGAGATTGAGGATCAGATGGCCAATTCGGTTGTCGCGCAGCTGCTGTTCTTGGCAGCGGAGGATTCGGATAAGGACATTCAGATGTATATCAATAGTCCGGGCGGCTCGGTGACGGCGGGATTCTCGATCTACGACACGATGCAGTTCATCAAGCCGGACGTGTCCACCATATGCATCGGCATGGCTGCCAGCTTCGGGGCGATGCTGCTGACCGGCGGCGCGAAGGGCAAGCGGATGTCGCTCGCCAACAGCGAAGTGATGATTCACCAGCCCCTCGGCGGGGTGCGCGGGCAGGCGTCCGATATCCAGATCCATGCGGAGTGGATATTGAGCACGCGGCGGAAGGTGAATCGGATTTTGTCCGAGCATACCGGCCAGCCGATCGAGCGGATCGAGCAGGATACGGATCGCGATCGCTTCATGGATGCGAAGGAAGCGCTTGCGTACGGGATTATCGACAAGATTATTGCCTAACGAGTGCAGGCGATGAAGCCCTTGGAACCGGTGTGGAGACGGCAGTGTCCGCCGCACCGGCTTGCCGGGGGCTTTTTGTTGTGGGCGTTCTGGCCGCGGGCGGCGATACGCAGGCCTTGCGGGAGCAGGAGAAGGGACGTATGATGGAGAGGATTGGAAAGCGCGGAGATTTCGATTTCATAGGTGAGTATGTTGTTCATGGGAGCGGAGATCAGCGATGCAAACTTGTCATCTGCAAGGCAGTGGAATATGGAATGAAGATGCCCTGGTCGTGAACGAGCGGAATCAGGTGTACGGGGTGGTTGACGGAGCAACCTCGCTTGGCGGTTACCGGGACGAATCCGGTTATACGGGCGGCTATATCGCGGCGCAGCTGCTCGCTGCCCACGCGCTGGAGGCTGCGGACGGCATGCCGCTGGAACAGATGGTGATGCAGGCGAATGCCGCGCTGCGGGACAGGATGAAGGAAGCCGGCATCGATACGGCTGATAAGGCGCAGCTGTGGAGCGCGGCATTCGCGTTGTTCCGTGTGCGGGAAGATTGGATTGAATATGTTCAGGCCGGCGACTGCATGCTGTTCGCCCGATATGAAGACGGCACATACCGGCGGCTGACGCATGATCAGGTGGCGCCGTTCGATCGCGCGCTGCTGCACAAGCGTCAGGAGGCGCTGGAGCTGGGCATTGGCGAACCGGCTGAGATTCTTCGCTATCTGCTGCCATTCCAGCGCGAGAACCGGTTCAGGGCAAATACGCCCGGCGGCTACGCCGTATTGAACGGAGATCCGGCATTGGAGCGCGGTATGGAGACGGGACGCATCAGCCGCTCCGGGCTGACGGCGATTTATGCGGTCACGGACGGGCTCTTCCACGGCATGGAGGCAGAAAATCAGGATGACGTGTGGACGCAGATGCTGGAGGCTATCGATCGCCAAGGACTGGAAGCTTATGCGAAGCGGTTGATCGAGAGGGAACAGGCGGATTCGGATTGCTCTGTCTGCCAGCGGCTGAAAATATCCGATGACAAGACAGGCATCGTATGGACGAATCCCGCCGCCGTGAATGCTCATCTTGAGGTAAATATGAGGGAAAAATGAGAGAGCCTGCTTGCCCGGCATCCGTCCGGCATACCGGATTGGGGGGGCGCAATAACTGGGCCTGACGGTGCTGCACCGCGGGCAGTACGCGCACGATGACCGCCAGAATCATTCTGGCGGTTTTGTCATGTCTGGGAGCGGGACGAGCTGTCAAGACGAGTTTTATGAGAAAAGTCTAATCCGTTTCTCATCGGACGGCGCAAACATAACAGGCACCGATTACATTTCACTTTAAAGAAAATAGTGGAAAAAATTTATATGTTATGGTGGTTTCAGGTGATTTGCCTACCCGATTTGAAGGAGGATGTATTTCATTGAAACCAACCAAGTTCGGTAAAATTCTGATTAGTGTCAGCTTGAGCGTCTCATTTCTGATGTCAGCGGGCGTCATGATGCCGCTGCAGCCGGTGAGTGCGGCCTCTGCAACGACGAGCAGCGCCAAAGCGCAAAGCATTATTGCCACCGGAAAAAAATACATGGGCATGCCGTATAAGTTCGGAGCGAAATCCGGCATAACGAGCGCATTTGACTGCTCTTCATTCGTTCAATATGTATACAAGAAGCATGGCATCAAGCTGCCGCGCACTTCGAAGCAGCAATCGAAGGTCGGCACGAAGGTAAGCAAGAGCCAGATGAAGCCGGGAGATCTGGTGTTCTTCTACTCTCCGGTTCACCATGTCGCCATTTACATAGGTGACGGGAAAATACTGCATACTTACGGCAAACCGGGCGTCACGATCTCCAGCCTCGATGGCAAATGGGGCAAGCGCATCACAGGGATTCGCCGCGTCCTGTAACCGGACAAGCTATGATAAGGCCTCCTGAAGATACGAGTCTCGTATCTTTAGGAGGCCTTATTGCGTGCTAGGGACGCTGCTGCGGAGCGGGAGGCAGGCATACCGTGAAGGTGCTTCCTTCGCCGAGGCGGCTCTCCACCGTAATGCTGCCTTGATGATTGTTCACCAGCTGCTTCGCGATCGACAAGCCGAGCCCGGTACCGCCGGTTGCCCGGGAGCGCGCTTTGTCCACCCGGTAGAACCGATCGAATACGTTGCCGATCTCATCGGAAGGAATCCCGATTCCGGAATCGGCGACGGAGAAGCATACGCGCTCCTTATTCCGCGTCACCTCCACCCGAATCCAGCCTCCCTGGTTCGTGTAGCGGATCGCATTCTCGATCAGGATGATAGCGACCTGACGGAGCTGGTCCTCATCGCCGAGCACGAAGGCGTCCTTGTCCAGATTGACGTGGAGGGTAATGCCGCGATCCTCGGTCCACAACTGACGAATGGCCTGATGGATCGTGTCAGAGAGCTCGATCCGTTCCCGGCTCGGCGTGACGCTGCCCGTCCGGGCCAGCGTAAGCAGCTGCGTGATGAGGCGCTGCATGCGCTGACTCTCCTGATCCAACGCCTCGATCGAGCGGTTCAGGACATCCGGATTGCTCGTCCCCCAGCGCTTCAGCAGCTTGACGTAACCCCGAAAGGCGGTTATAGGGGTACGGAGCTCGTGGGAAGCATCCGAGACGAAATTTTTCTCCCGTTCGACCTGCTCTCCCAGCTGCACGAGCATATGATTGAGCGTGCGGGCCAGATCGTTCAGCTCCCGCGGCGTATCCGGCACCGGGATTCGATGCTTGAGATCCGGATGATCCTGAATGCGCCGTACGGCATTCGTGATGGCGAACAGCGGAGACAGATTTCTCTGCGTCACATGGTAGAGCAATAACGATCCGACGGTGGAGCTAATCAGCCCGGTGATGAACAGCACTTGGGCCATAATCTGGAGGAGGCGCTCGACATTGTTCAATTGAACGCGGATATGAATCGTCCCCTCTCCGCCGCCCAACGGATTCCAGACAAGCTGATCCCGGAAGAACAGCCCGCTCTTCCCGTTCCACTTCAACGTATCGACCACCCAGTTCAGCTTCACTTCCTGCTGATTCGTATCATACGCCTCGTACCAGCCTCGGGATTGGGCAAGGACACGGCCGGACCCATCGATAACCTGGACGTAATAATTCGCATGATCGGGATAGAGCATCTCATCCAGAATATCCTGATACTGCTTATCGGCGGGCGTTTCGAGCGTATCGATTAATTTGAGCTCGACCGCGGTCAGCTCCCGGCGCGTATCCTGAATGACGGTATGGCTGACGGTGCCCATAATGAAGAGCCCAATCCAGACGATGACCCCAAGCAAGGTCAGCACGTATAACAAGGTTGTGCGGAACATTAAGGTGTCCGGCAGAAAAGAGGCCAGTTTTTTTGGGCGGGAAAAGAAATTTTTCATCGGAATGACCTCCCGTTGCAACGACGTCTGCCCCGGCTGAATCGGCAGAGCATCCGTCTAAGACGAGCGCAGCACATAGCCGACACCGCGCACGGTATGAATAAGCTTCGGCTTATACGTTCGATCCAGCTTGTTGCGAAGGTAGCGGATATAGACGTCGACCACGTTCGTCTCGCCGGCGAAATCATAGCCCCAGACGTTGGACAGGAGCTGCTCCCGGCTGACGACCTCGCCTTGATGCTCGGTCATGTAGAGAAGCAGGTCAAATTCCCGCTGCGTCAAATCGATCTGATCGCCCTCGCGCGTCACCAGTCTTTTTTTCACATCGATCGTCAAGCTGTCAACTTGATATACTTCCGGCGACGAGGAATGCCATGACGGATTGTGCCGGCGCAATACGGTCCGGATTCGCGCCAGCAGCTCCTCGATCTCGAACGGCTTCGTAATGTAATCATCGGCCCCGGTGTCGAGGCCGGCGATTTTGTCGCCGATATAATCCCGGGCGGTAAGCAAGATGATGGGCACGTCGCTCGTCTTGCGGATGCGCCGGCACACTTCCAAGCCGTTCAGGCGCGGAATCATCCAATCCAGGAGGATCAGATTCCACTCCTGCTCCTTGAAATAGTCGAGCGCCTGCTCGCCGTCCTCCGCAACCGTCACATCGTAGCCTTCATGCTGAAGCTCCAACTTCAGGAACTCGGATACATTATGTTCATCTTCCACGAGCAGAATCGAAGCCGTCGTCATGGCATCACCACCTTCCTGTGTGCCCTTATTATGTCCGGACCGTCGGCAATCATGCCGAACCGGGACCGGTGAGATCATCGATAAGGCTGCGGGATCCGTCTGCGGGACGGAGCGGAAATGCGCCTGCTCGGAAGGCCGGGGTCTATTTAAAATAGGGGCGCTCTTCAGGCAGGAGCAGTGTTAGGATCCGGGAATTCATTATGCTACAATGAGAAAAAAGAAAATGATTACAAATGATATGGAGTGGAAAAGGGGAAATGCATATGGATCAACCTCAATCGAGGATGAGTAAGTTCAAACTTCTTTTTTTAAACAACCGCTTCGTTCTGTTTTTGCTGATTCTGCTGCTGATCGGCCTCAACATCTTCCTGCTGACGAAGATCTCGTTCGTCTTCCGGCCGCTGCTTGTCCTGATCAAGACCGTCCTGCTGCCAGTCATTCTGGCGGGCGTGTTATATTATTTGCTGAACCCGATCGTAGATTATTTGGAGGAAAAAGGAGTGAAGCGGTTCTTTACGGTCCTGTTGCTCTACCTCATGATAGTGGGACTTCTTACGATAATCGTCTTGGCCGTGATTCCGGTCATTCGCCATCAGGTGATGGAGCTGGTCTCGAACTTCCCAGCCTTCGCGGCCCATATCGAGACGCTGCTGACGGACCTGATTGGCAGTGATTATATTCAGCGCTTCCAGCAGACGGTCGATTTCGATACGGCGAAGCTGTTCAATACGATAACGGAGCGCGCCACCAGTCTGTTGAATAATACATGGTCAAGCATCGGCGGATTTGTCGGGGCGGTGACGGAGACCGTTCTCGCCTTGGTAACCGTGCCGTTCATCTTGTTCTACCTGCTGAAGGACGGGAAGAAGCTCCCTGCTTATATCTTGGGGTTCGTGCCGACGGCGCTGCGCAAGCAGACCGGTCAGGTGATGACGGAGATGAATCATCAGATCAGCTCCTATATCCGGGGCCAGATTATTATCAGCTGCTGTATCGGCATGCTTCTCTATATCGGCTATCTCATTATCGGTCTCGATTATTCGCTCATTCTGGCCATTATCGCGGCCTGCACGAGCATTGTTCCTTATCTGGGACCAGCGATCGCGATTACGCCGGCCCTCATCGTGGCGCTTGTCACTTCGCCGATAATGCTGTTGAAGATGGTTGTGGTCTGGACGGTCGTCCAGTTGATCGAAGGGAAGTTTATTTCCCCGCAAATTATGGGCAAGACGCTGCGGGTTCATCCGATCACGATCATCTTTGTCATCCTGACGGCCGGCAATCTGTTCGGCGTGGTAGGCATTATCCTGGCCGTGCCCGGATATGCGGTGCTGAAGGTCGTGGCCACGCATCTGTTCCGCTGGTTCCAAGCCCGATCCCATCTGTACGACGGGCCGCCCGCGGGACCGGATCCCACCGTTAAGGGGTAGCCGGTAACCATTGTGGCGCAGACCTGTGGATAGAGGTAGACCAGTTCGCATACTTGCAACTGGTCTACGATGCACGGGCTGCAGGCGAAGGCTATGAATGCGGGATGACGGGAATGGGCGGCGGGAGCACCTCCGATACTTTTTTGAATGCAATCTGTTCCTGGCTCATCTGAAGCATCTGCTTCTTCACGATAGCTGCCGTTATATGCCCCGCGCTTCCGACATGCCCGATGGCGACACATATATTATGGTCATTGAGATGCTCCTTCATCTTCATGAACTGTTTTCTAATCGCCGACGGCTTGTGAATATCGTCGAGGAAGATATGGTTCTCCATCGAGGGGATATTTACTTCTTCCGCCACTTTGGCCACGACGCTCCGAAAGTTCGTATGGCTATCCAGGAAATAAATGCCCCGTTCCTTGCAGACTTCCAATATCACCCGCATCACTCTCGGCTCAACAGTCACCTTGGAACCCATATGATTGTTCATCCCGACCGCATGGGGGACATCGTCTATCGCGGCATGTACCCGCTTGCGAATCTCGTCTTCGCTCAAATCCACCGTAATCGCTCCTGGACCGAGCCACGTTTTTTTGCCGGCCAGCGCCTCCATCGGCATGTGCACGATGACTTCGTGACCGGCCGCATGCGCCCGCTCCGCGTCTCTCTTCGTATACTTCAAAAAAGGCATCACCGCCACGGTAACCTTGAAGGGCAGCTCGATAATCTCTTGCGTTCCGCGTCCGTTATTGCCGAAATCATCGATTACGATGACGGCCGTTTTCTCCGGCCCAGCCGCCGCCGTTCCAGGCAGCAAGCAGGCGATGAGAGCCAGCATTAACATGAACCGGCAGCCTGCCATAAGCAATGGGGGTCGTATCATCTGCTCACACATCCTATCTATGCATTCCTTTCTAGGTTACGTAGGCGGTGGAATTTCAGTATGTTATTTTTTCACAGCATCAAAACAACGGGTATGGAGAACTTAAAGGCAGTGCAAGCTGCGTTCTTCCCTCAATGAGGTAGAAATACTGCCAAGGAGTTGCGAAATGGTAAGGAAAACGTTGTTCATCATGCTGTCGCTATGCTGCATATGGATCACGGCGGCAGCGGAGGCTGCTTCTTCCGTTGACAAGGATGAAGAGGTGACCGGCTATATCCAGCAGCTTTTCAAGGACAGGACAAATTTTTTGATTCATCAGCAGGAACAGGCGATTCGCCATCATTATGCCCCTTCCAGCAGCAGCCGGCACGCGCTCCGTCATGAAGTCGAGCGCTCCGCTTATATTCATGCATGGGCGGAACGAAGAGGTCTGCAATTCATTAGCGCCGATAGCGATGTCCGGGTCATTCGGGCGAGGGTTAGGGAAAATAAAGCGACTGTCTCCGTCGTCGAATCTCTGCGGCTGGATTATATCTATACGCACAGCATCGTTCCGACCCAGTCGTTCGGAATCGGCACACGCCATGCGCTCACCCTGACGAAGGAGGACGGCAAGTGGAAGGTGCTGCGGGAATGGTATCTTGACCCGCTGGAGGAGAACCCGAAGCTGATTCCCGAATCCGACGATATGATGCTGCGGCCGCAGCTGAAGCAGCCCTCCAACAATGCCGACCGGCCCTCCGCACAATCAGACACGAAGCGGAAGCCGAAATATAACCGGCAGAAGGCCGTCGACTACGCCAATAAATATGCCGGCGCGGCCTGGGGAGCCGGGAATAAGCACCGATATAATCCGAAGTACCGGGATTATACCGGCCTGGGCGGCGACTGCACCAACTTCGCTTCCCAATGCATCGGCGATGCGGAGGAAGGCGGAGGCTTGAAAATGAGAGGCGGCTGGCATTATATTCTGTTCAACGGGGGATCCCGGACATGGGTTCAAACCGATGCCTTTAAAAATTTTCTGCTGCACAGCGGATATGGCCAGTTGATTGCCAAAGGCAAGTTCACTGATGTCGTCAAGCCGTCCGAGAAGCATCCGGCAGGGGCGATTGCGAAGCTGCAGCCTGGGGATCTGATTGGTTACGAGATGAAGGGCGATGTGGATCATTTCTCCGTCGTCGTCGGATTCGATGATTATGGCTATCCGTTGGTCAACTCGCATACTGCCGATCGGTACCGTGTGCCCTTCGATCTGGGCTGGGATCGGCATACGAGCTACTGGCTGATCCATGTCCGCGATTAACAGCAGCGCTGTCTGTTGAACATAACCCGGCTCGTCCAATCATACAATGGGAGGACAAGATTGGATTGGTCGGGTGATGGAAATGAAGCTGCCAGCCATGAATCCGGCTGCCCTGCGGGCAGGAGCTATTCTCGTGGGGAAAGTCATTGGCTTAGCGGGGAGAGCGACGCTGACCCGCATTCTCGGCGCTGAGGGCCTCGGATTATACCAGATCGCCTATTCATGCTATGGTATTTTTCTCATGATCATAACCGGAGGGCTGCCGACGGCATTGGCGTTATTTACCGCCAAGCACCCAGCCAGAGGCTGGGGCGTTTTTCGCAAGCTGTCTGTGATCGTCGCCTTGGTCGGTGCTGCGGCCAGTCTCCTGATGTATATGCAGTCCGAGAATATTGCCATCCTTCTCGGGAATACGAAGGTGGAAGCCGCTATCCGCTGCCTGGCTCCTTCCTTGCTGGCCGTTTCACTTTTGCAGCTGCTGCGGGGGTATATGCAGGGGAGAGAGCGTTACGGAGCTATCTCCTTCTCGGAGATAGCGGAGCAGGCCGTTCGCGTCGGGACAATGATTATTCTTGTCCTTCTGTTCGCATCCGAAGGGACGTCCATCGCCCTGGGGGCCGGGTTGGCGGGAACGACGATTGGCGCGCTGTCCGCCTTCCTTCTGCTTACGGTCTGTCTCGCGATAAGGCGCTCACTTCCCGCCGATTCCATCGAATCCCATCCGCCGGTCCGGAGGGAAGTCCGATCGATTATCCATGCTTCCATGGCGATTGGCTTCACGAGGCTGCTGGTGCCGGCCTCGGACTTCATCGATTCGCTGCTCATACCTCGCCGGCTTCAGACGGCAGGATACACCCTCTCGGAAGCAACGTCCATCTACGGCGTCATTATGGGGATGGCGGTCATCGTTGCTTATATGCCGACGATCGTGACGGCCGCTATCTCTTACACGATGACGATGAAGCTGGCCTCGTATTACCAGCAAGGCGAGTTAAGGTCTTATCAATTCATGGTCCGGAACATGCTTCAGCTCTGCTGGACATGGGGCTTGTTAAGCGGAATGTTCTTGTTGTTGTTCGCGGATCTATTGGCGCATTGGTTGTTCCATACCCCCGAGGCGGCGGCTCCGATTCGATACTTCGCGGTTCTCCCGCTTATCGTCGGCATTCGCGAGCTGACGACAAGTATTTTATGGACCCAAGAGAAGAAAAATGTTCCCTTCATCGGCCTGCTGAACGGAATCGTCTTCTCGACGGCCTTGCTGTTCTTCCTGCTGGCCATACCCGGATTCGGATATGAGGCGGCGTCGATTGGCATTCTGGCGTTGGAAGGGGTTGCGGTGTTCTGTAATCTATACGGTCTCCAGCGAATGCGGGCCAATCTGTTCGCCTGGAGATGGATCGGGTGGGAAGCATTTTTTTGCATCCTAAGCCTATTCTTGTTCTTATTCGTCTTTCCGTCCGGCCTCGAGTCGGCATCGTTCTGGCCAGCAGCTGGTCTTATGCTGATCTATTGGCTCGGAGCAGGGAGCGTCCTCCTCGTGCGGGCGAAGTCCTTCATGCATTGAGTGCACACACGGTGAGCGTCTTCATTCCGGCAGGAAAGGGGACGCTCTTTTGCTTCGTTCCGCTGCCCCGAGATGAAATCATGGATTTACATAAGGAGAAAAGTTGGTATAATAAAAATGAGTAAACACTCACTCACATTTTGGCGAGGATGGTGAATCCTTTGAGAAACGTAATTACCGTCCAACAAGTAAGCAAGCGATATGGCAAGAAGGTCATTCTGTCAGACGTGGACATGACCGTGGCCGAAGGCGAGATCTATGGATTGATCGGACCGTCGGGGGCAGGCAAGACCACCCTGGTGAAGCTGATCGTCGGCATGGATTCGGCCTCGCAAGGGGAGATCGAGGTGGAGGGCGAGAGGATACCGAATCTCGGGATGCTGCAGCGCATCGGATATATGGCCCAATCGGATGCGCTTTACCCGGAGCTGACAGGAGAAGAGAATCTAGATTTTTTCGCCTCCCTGTTCGGACTATCCAAAAAGAAACGGTCCGAACGGATTGCTTATGCGGCTGATCTGGTTCAGCTTACTCCCCATCTGTCCAAAAAAGTGATGGCGTATTCCGGCGGCATGAAGCGCCGGCTGTCGCTCGCGATTGCGCTCGTTCACGATCCGCAGGTGCTCGTGCTCGATGAACCGACGGTCGGTATCGATCCGGAGCTGCGATTAACTATCTGGAATGAGCTGTATCGGCTGAAGCAGGAAGGCAAGTCGATACTGGTGACGACACATGTCATGGACGAGGCGGAAAAATGCGACCGGCTGGCGATGATGAGGGAAGGCCGCATGCTGACCCATGGCTCGCCCGCCGATTTGAAGAGCCGCTTCGGCATTCACAGCTTGGAGGACATATTTATTAAGGCAGGGGGAATGGATGCATGAGAACGGCAGCCCTGGTCAGACGGATTGGCCAGCAGATGATGCGCGACAAACGGACCTTGGCGCTCATGATGGTGGCGCCCCTGCTTATTTTGACGCTCGTTCACTTCCTGTTCACGGGCGATTCCGCCGCGAATCCGAAGCTTGCCGTGATCGGCTCGGATGAAGCGACGGTGGAGGCGCTGCGGGACAAGGAGATCGAACCGATGGTCTATCCTGTCGGAACCGAAGCGAGGAAGCTGATGGCCGAGGAGGATCTCGACGGCGTGCTGCAATGGGAAGGGGAGGAGGAGGGCGCCCTTACGCTGCGGAATGAGGATCCGGCGTCCGCCAAAGCGCTGCAGATGAAGGTGATGCAGACGCTTGCGGCACAGGCGGCGAAGCAGCAGGCCAAGCGGCTGGCCCATCTGCTGCAAGGAAAGGTCGAGCTTCCGGCAGGCGGCCCTCTCGGTGCGGCGGAGCCGAAGCTTGCAATCGATTATATGTACGGGAATGCCGACACGTCGTTCTTTGATGTGTTAAGTCCGATTCTTGTCGGTTTCTTCGTCTTCTTCTTCGTCTTCCTTATCTCGGGGATCGCCCTGCTGCGGGAACGGACGACCGGCACACTGGATCGGCTGATGTCGACGCCAGTTCGCCGCAGCGAGATTGTATTCGGGTATTTGCTCGGCTATGGGCTGTTCGCCGTGATTCAGACGCTTATCGTCGTCTTTTATTCGGTCAAGGTGCTTGGAATTGTCATGGCGGGCAGTCTCGGGAGCGTCATTATCATTAATTTGCTGCTTGCGCTGGTCGCGTTATCATTGGGGATATTGCTGTCGGCCTTCGCCAACTCGGAGTTCCAGATGGTGCAGTTCATTCCGCTTGTTGTCGTTCCTCAAGTTTTCTTCGCCGGCATCTTTCCGGTGGACGGCATGGCGGATTGGCTGCAGGCGGTTGCGCGGATCATGCCGATGTATTATGGAGGGGATGCGCTGCAAGCTGTCATGTATAAAGGGATGGGACTGTCTGATATATACGCTGATCTCGTCGTGCTGGCCGGCTTCGCCCTCGTCTTCATCGTGCTGAACATTGCCGTGCTGCGGAAGTACCGCAAAATATAAATTTTTCAACGAAAAAGCCGCCGCGGATTGCGATCTGCGGCGGCTTGGCTTTGGCTCAAGGAGCCAGCGCCTTCATCAGGAAGGAAATCGTAGCTTCCCGTTCCTGCTCGTCGTTCCACTCTGCTTGCTCCTTCCCAATGAGGAAGGAGCGTGAAAACACATACCCGATAATGACCGAGGCCGTGAGCCGGATAACGGTGCCGGTCGGCAGCTCGATAAGCTTCCCTTCGGCCTGGAAGCCGCGGATGATCTTCTCGAACCGTTCCTTCACTTGAGAGACAACAATCTCCTGCAGTTGGGTCTGCAGATCGGGATGGAAGGGAAGCTCCTGCAGCACAATGCGGACCAGGCTCATATTGTGATGCAAAAAATCGATGCGGTTCTCGATAACGGCCCGCAAAAATTGATCGTAGCTCTCATATTCCGTGTCCAGCACGTCCTTGAACTCGCGCAGCACGAACGGGGCAATCAGCTTCACGATGGAGGGCGCCACGATGGAGAGGAGCAAATCCTTCTTCGTCTTGTAATGACGGAAGATGGTGCCTTCCGCCACGCCGGCGCGCTGCGCAATCTCGCTGGTCGAGGAGGCCGCAAAGCCCTTTTGCGCAAAAACCTCAATGGCTGCCTTCACGATCCGCTCCTGCTTCTCGGTCATCTTCGCATTGGCATCGGCGTGCAGCAGTTCTTCAATCCATGGCTCGGTCATAGGTTCAATGGCAACTCCTTATTTCCTTCGTTCCGTGTCACGTTACCGTTAGCTTATCACAAAGCAATCCGATTGTTAAATGCAGAAGCGCCCTCTTCCGTTCGGGAGAGGGCGCGATTGTGGCGCATGTCCCATGATTAGGGCCAATGACGCCTGTTATTCCGGTACTGGTACTGGTGCTTCCACTTTGTCCTCGACAATGACTTCAATCCGGCGAATGCGGTTCTTGCTCATCTCGCGGATAATCATGCGGACATGCTCATAACGCAATTCCTTGCCTCGATGCAGCTCGGTGAAATGATTGAACACCCAGCCCCCGAACGTGTCCACTTCCGCGTTGTCGATCTCGAGTCCGGTCAAATGGCAGAATTCGTGCAGCGGCACAAGGCCGTCGAGCAGGTAGCATCCTTCATCCAGCACTTCAATTTCCCGGCGCTCATCGGTATCGAACTCATCCCGAATCTCGCCGACGATTTCTTCCAATATATCTTCTATCGTAATAATCCCCGATGTCCCGCCGTATTCATCCACGAGCAAGGCCATATGCATATTTTCCTGCTGCATCCGTGTCAGCAAGGTCTTGACCGGTATCGCTTCGGGCACGGTAAGAATCGGGTGAATCAATGATCGGAAATCAAATTCTTTCTCTCTGTCATACTCCAGGAACAGCTGCTTCGTGTTCATCATGCCGATGATATTGTCTTTGGAGCCGGTCGCGACAGGGAAGCGGGTGTACTGCTCCTTGCGGATAATCTCCAGATTCTGCTCCAACGAATAGTTGGTATAGACGCAGGCCATATCAGTACGCGGCACCATGATCTCCTTCGCCAGCAGCTCATCGAAGGCGAAGATGCGGTTCACATAGCCGTATTCGGCATTATTGATCTTCCCGCTCTGCAGGCTCTCGGACAGGATAATCTGAATCTCTTCCTGGGTATGGGCTTCCTCATGCTCGCTGGCCGGCTTCAGCCCGAATGTCCGGACCAGCAGGTTCGCAGAGCCGTTAAGAAGCCAAATAAATGGGTACATCAATTTGTAAAAGAATATGATTGGCTTCGCTGCCAGCAAGGTGATCGCTTCGGCCTTCTGAATGGCCAGCGTCTTCGGCGCGAGTTCCCCGACGACAACGTGGAGGAAGGTAACGGACAAGAACGCGATGGCATAGGACAGCACATGGCTGACATTGCTGCTAATATTCATGTCGGTCAACCATGGGAGCAGCATCGCTTTCACGGTCGGCTCGCCCAGCATCCCGAGTCCTAACGCCGTAATCGTAATACCTAACTGACAGGCTGACAGATATCCATCCATGTTGCTTGTGACTTGCTGAACGGCGAGCGCTTTCTTGTGGCCTTCCAGCACAAGCTGATCAACTCTGCTGGAGCGCAGCTTCACGATAGCGAACTCGGTCGCAACGAAGAACGCAGTCAGCATAATCAATACGGCAATCATGAATAGATTCAATCCTATACCCATATAATGTTGTCTCATCCCTTTATAATCAGATTTAAGTTCTTATGAACTAATTTTACGAACTTTACCTTGGATGTACAACTGGCGGCAGGGGTCAATTTGGGGGTGTCGGACCGATTTACGCCCATTGAGGGCAGTATGGGATGCCATTCCCTTTGTTTTTCGGCTCTTTACAAGCAATTTTGAACAGTGCTATATTAGGTTCATATGAACTTTTGGAAGGCTAAGGAGGGGAGCAGATGGAGTCTTTCACGCTGACCCGCAAAGAAATGTCGTCTCTGTTGCTCTCGCTGCAAGGGATGCAGCGCCAGTCGCCGTTGGCCATTCTCCAGGCCGCATGGTCGCATACTCACGGCAATACGGGAGCGGCAGCGGACTCGATGCAGTCAATCTTGTCACTGGATATGCCGCATATCATCAAGAAATTGATTCAGGGCCAGCCGTTTGCCGGATTTTCGCTGCAGGAGATCGCGGATCTGGGCCATTTGATAGAGCATTCGAACATTTCGATTACATCGATTCAGAATTGGGTGAAGCGCGACTTCAAAGAGCTGTTCGCCAGCATTAAGGAAGGGCGCAAATACTCGATAAATCAAGCGGCACTGATGTTCATGATCGACGATCTGAAGTGCACGCTGGACTTCGTATCGATTCGCACGCTGTTCGATTCCCTGTTCCGCGACCGGCACGGAGGGATCGATCCGATTCAGGTCTATCATGCTTATGCCGGCATGTTCGAGGAATTGGATGCGAACAATGACCAGTTGTTCGACGTGGCCGGACATGCTTCGGCCGGGGGCGCGCAGGATGCGCTGCTGGAACAGCTCGTCAAGACGACGGCCGACCGGACGGCGCAAGGATGGGCTCTGTCCGGGCCCTGCCGGAAGGCAGTCAGCAACGGCCTCGTCATCGCCGTTCTGTCCGTCCAGGCCTCCTATTTGCAGGATATCGCGAAGCGATATTACACCGCCAATGTGTTCCTGCAATTTGAATCGTAGATCATGATGAACCAATATTGTACAGCAGGGACTTGCGCCTAATTTCTATTCTATGGGCTAAAGCCAAATCAACCATGAAATTAACCCAATATAATGAGGTATATTCATAAGAGGAGGCTGCCTAATGAGCGATATCAAAGGTGGGTACGGATGTCATCATCCCTTCACTTCTACAGCTGTAATCTTGGTTCTGTTCATCTTGCTCGTCATCGTTTCTCGTGCATGCATTTATTAGAATCCACGATAAGATTAAGAGGATTGGCTCCCTCATGCGTTCGTGCTTCTAGGTCATCTTATTTCATGCCCTGCTGATGGAGCAGGGTTATTTTTTTGCCGGTTCTCCGAGGGACCATTGACAGGATAATGAAGCGGCATTATAGTAAGTAGTAATCTAACGACGCGGCCACGCTGGCCGATTACGGTTCGCTCTGCGCTGGGCCGTTTTTCTTTTCGTGTTCGATAGTAGTTAGCTACATAACTCCTCAAAGGAGATTATATGCCAAAAGAAGGGATGTGCCCCATGGAGGATGTGTTCAAGGAGTTGCAGAAGCTCGGCTTTTCTCCATATGAGTGCAAAGCCTATATTGGACTGTTGAAGGTTCACCCCATTACGGGCTATGAGATTAGCAAGCGATCCGGCGTGCCTCGATCTATGATTTACGAGGTGCTGGGGAAGTTGATGGACAAGGGGGCCGTTCACCTCGTGCCTTCCGATCCGGTCAAATACTCGCCGGTTCCTTCGGGCGAGCTCATCGATCGGCTGCGGAACCAATTTGAGCAATCCTTTTCTTTTCTGGAGCAAAGGCTGCCGCTCCTGCAGCGGGAGCGGGACATGGATGTCATCTGGCATATCCGCAGCGACGAACTGGTGCTGAATGAAATGGCGGATATGATCGGAAGGGCGGAGGACGAGCTGTGGCTGTCCGTCTGGGAGCCGCAGGTTCCTGTCATTCAAGAAGCGGTGGACGCGCATCTGCGGGAGGGGGTTCAGGTGTTTTCCGTGCTCTTCGGAGCGCCGGAAGCCCGCATCGGGACGACCTTCCATCATGATTATATGCCGCCGGAAGTGGTCAAGGATCGGGCGGGAGGGCGCTTGACCATCGTCTCCCGCGACGGTGAGGAGGTGCTGATCGCGAACTTCTCCGGCGACGCTGCCTCCTGGGCGGTCCGGACGCATGACCCGGTGCTCGTGCTGGTGGCGACCGAGTATATCCGGCATGACATTATGATTGAAGAGATAACGGCCGTATTCGGAGCGGAGAAGCTGGATGCGCTGTGGCGGAATCATCCTGCTCTCTACCATGTCGTCACCGGACAACGGTATGAGGATCAAAGGCGGACAAAGGAGGAACCATGAACCAACAATATGTGAATGCGCCTGCGGCGAGGAACGAACCGTTTCTGCTGGGGGTGAAGGACTGCCTTCCCACGGTATTGGGATATCTGAGCATCGGCTTCGCAGCCGGGGTGGTGGAGAAGACGGCCGGCATGTCTCTGGCCGAGATCGCGCTGCTGTCGATATTTTTGTATGCCGGCTCCGCCCAATTCATCGTGGCCGGCATGCTCGCCTCGGGAAGTCCCGCTTTTGCCATTATTTTTACTGTGTTTTTTGTCAATTTGCGCCATTTGTTAATGAGCGCGGCGATGTCGCCTTATTTCCGCCATCTGCCGGCATGGAAAAATATGCTGATCGGCTCTCAGCTGACCGATGAGACATTCGGCGTCGCCGTTACGAAGCTGACGGGGCGGACGCAGGGGAGCTTCCGGTGGATGCTCGGACTGAATGTGACCGCTTATCTGAATTGGCTCGTCGCCAATCTGGCCGGCGGGGTATTCGGGCACTGGATCGACTCGCCGGAGAAGTACGGCTTGGATTTTGCCTTGCCGGCGATGTTCATCGGCCTGTTCATGCTGCAATGGCTGGAACGGTCCAAGTTCCGGGTGGATCTGGCGGTCGCAGGCTGCGCCGTAGCGACAGCCATTGCCGGCACGATGTTCCTGTCCAAGAGCGCCGGTGTCTTAATCGCTATTATTATCGCGGCAAGCGTAGGGGTGTGGATGGAAAAATGGAAGTAAGATGGAGCTTTCTCTTGATGCTGGCGGGAGCGGCGCTCGTTACCTTGATACCGCGGGTGCTGCCGCTTATCGTCCTGAGCAAGAAGCCGCTGCCGGAATGGGGGCAGAACTGGTTGAGCCACATCCCGATCGCGGTTATGTCGGCGCTTCTGGCTCAGGAGCTGTTCGTCGGCAGCGAAGGCGGCTCCGTGCTGCCGCTCATTGCCGCCGCGGCCGCCTTCGCCGCCGCATACTTCACCCGGAGCTTGCTCATTACCGTCGTTACCGGGATGGCAGTCATTGCGCTGCTCCGCTATGCCGCCTCCTTGCTGTAGCGCTTGGAAGGCGGATGCGGCGAGCGAAGGAGACCGCTCGCCGCTTATGAACCCGCCTCCTGCTTCAGCTGCCGGGCGTCTTCGCTGGCGATATAGAGGTTATACGCCTGCTCGAACAGCTCTAGCAGCTCAGGCTCCAGGGGATACATCCCGACTTGGGCGGATTGCTCCGGGCACTTCCGGATTTCCCACAGTTTATCGAGAAATTCCTCTTCTCCTGGAAATGATTCCTCGCTCTTCTCGGCAATTCTTCGAATAATGCGCTGCACCTGAGGCGAGTCCGGTCCGGCATCCATATGCTTGCGGAGCTGGGCGATGAGCCCGAGCCACTCCAGCGAGTCGGGATCGCTGCCATCCACTCTCGGCAGGCGCGACATCAGATTTTGCTCATGCTCCTGGAAGAGGAGCTTGCGGTATTTCCGGCGCGTCTCCTGACTGCGTCCGGACAATTGAATCAGCTTTTGAATTGCATTGCCCTTCGCATCCCCTTCGACAGCCATACTGTGAATGAGCTCGCGCAGATGCATCTCCATCTGCTTGAGCTTCTCTTGCTCTTCCAGCACATAGGCCAGCTGATTGTTCAGACTGGCCGACCAATCGAGGTCATGGATGGCGAGCATTTCATCGATCTCCTGCAAGCGGAAGCCCATCTGCTTCAAAAATTGAATATGCTTCAATCTCATCAGATCCTCATCCGAATAGAGCCGATGTCCGCCGGGCGTCTTGCCTGCCGGGTTCAAGAGCCCGATTTGATCGTAATAGCGAAGCGTCCGGACGGTGATGCCGGTCTTTTTGGTCACATCTTGAATCGGAATCATGATGCTCCCTCCTTCATTCCATGATGTCTCTCCATTATATAAAATGACGCAGCGTAAGTTTCAAGCGCCGCATGACATTTGGCCTCCGGCCGCCGCTGGATTTCCATTGACATTTCTAGTTGTTAGGCATATAGTTGTTTAGACAACTATGTTAATTTAAATCATTGAAAGGGGACCGCAGGCTTGACTGAAGAGAACCGTCTGTTCCGTTCCATCGGCTTCGTGATGGGCATGACCTACCGCAAGGTGTCGACAATGTTCCAGCACCGCTTGAAGAAGTACGACATCACGCCGGAGCAATGGACCATCCTGTATCAGATTAGCCGGGCCGACGGCTTGATTCAAAAAGACATTGCCGAGCGATCGGGCAAAGACAGGCCGACGACGACGCGGATTCTCGATCATCTGGAAGCGAAGGGATTCGTGTTCAAGACACCGGGAGAGCATGATCGCCGCTCCTTCCTCGTCCGCATTACCGAGCGGGGGAAGGCGCTGATCGAGCAAACATCGCCAATCGAGCAGCAAATGATTCAGGACATCAAGCAATGTATGTCGGATGACGAATATGAACTGCTCATCGAGCTTCTTCTCCGCGTCAACAGCCATGTGAATGAATTAGCAGACAGAGAATAAGGAGAGAGACACTTGATGAAGGAACCATCAACACCGCTTTGGACGAAATCGTTCCTGTCGTTAACGATTTGTTCGTTTTTATTGTTTTTGAATTTGCAAATGCTGCTGTCTTCCTTTCCCGCGTATGTGAAAAATGAATTCCATGCCGGGGATGTAACCGTCAGCCTGGTCACCAGCGTGTTCGCGGCCTCCGCCATTGCGACCCGCTTCATCACCGCCGCGCTGATGCGGAGGATGAAGCGCAGCGTCATCTTGTACATCGGGCTTGCCGCCGCCGCTGTGATGACTGCCATCTATGCAGCAGCCGATTCGATCGGCTCCATTCTGCTGATGCGGGTCGGATACGGCATCGGGTTCGGCATGGGCAGCACGATTATCCCGACGATGGTCTCCCAGATCATCCCGCTTCCCCGGATGGGCGAAGGTATAGGGTACTTCGGCTTGTCTACCAGCCTTGCGATGTCCATCGGGCCGATGATCGGACTTAATGTCATGAAGCAATCCGGATTCGGCATGCTGACCATTATCGGTACCGTAACCGTGGCGCTCATTTTTCCGATCCTGCTGCTCACCCGCTCGATCCCGCCTGAACACAGGCAGCCCCGAACCGCGGGCTTGTCCCGGCAGAAGCAGCGGCTCAATCCGAAGCTCCTGTTCCCGGCTCTGCTCAATGTCATTCTGTCCGTTACATATAGCGGGCTGCTCGGCTTCATTGCCCTGTTCGGCGAAGCGGTGCATCTGGAGCAGGTCGGGCTGTTCTTCTTGTTCAACGCCGTCACGATCATCATTATCCGGCCGATATCCGGCCGGGTCTTCGATAGCCGAGGCCATGCGGCCGTGCTGATCCCGGCGGCTGTCTGTGTTATCGCCAGCTTGACGATATTGTCGTATACGACCTCGATCCCGATGCTGGTCGTGTCCGCACTGCTGTACGGGCTCGGGTTCGGCGCGATTCAGCCGACGATTCAGGCATGGATGATCCGGCTCGTGCCGAAGGAGCAATACGGCATGGCGAACAGCATGTTCTACAACGCGACCGATCTCGGGGTTGCTGCCGGAGCGCTTCTGCTCGGGGCTATCTCGGCCGCCACAGGCTATGCCGTGATGTACCGGTATTCCGCCGGCTTCATGATCCTGTTCCTGCTTGTATACGCGATGGTGCAGGCGGCCGCAATGAGACAGCGGAGCAAGGCGGATCTGTCGGCGTAAGCGAACAACCTGCCATCGAGCCAAGGAGCTGTTCCGGAAGATGAAGCATTCTTCCGGAGCGGCTTCTTCGTGTTATGAGGGAACAATGCCCGGTTGTGCCAACGGTGTTCCGCAGGCTGCACTGGTCAACGATCCCGGCCGGCGGTATAGTTAGAAGACAGAGAAAAGTGGAGGCTGGTATGCGTGGATGAGTTGAAAATCGACGCTCCCAAATTGCCGCGGGAGTTGTCTGAACTACTTTTGCCGCACGGCATGCTTTATGATGAAGACGTGTTCCGCGAAGGTGTGATCAAGGATTGTGTCATCGAACAGCAGAAAGTTGATCGGGTCACCTTCGACAAGGTGGTATTGCGGAATGCCGCGTTTGCGGAGACCGCTCTGTCGCGGATGGAGATGATCGATGTCGTACTCGACAGATGCGATTTGTCGAACATCGATTTCAGCGGGGCCATCATTCATCGCGCTGAATTCCGCCATTGCAAGCTTATCGGCATCGACTTGATGGAGGCGACGCTCCGCAATGTGCGGTTCACCGGCTGCAATGCCAGCTATGCGAATTTCCGGTTCGCGAATATGAAGCAGGTTCAGTTTCAGGAATGCTTGCTGGTTCATGCGGATTTGTACAGCTCGACCGTCCTGCAGACACAATTCGAGAACTGCGATCTCGATCAGGCGCAATTATCGGGCACGAAGCTGGCCGGCATCGATCTGAGCGCGTGCACGTTCACGGCGCTGGGCGCCGGTCTGGACGACTTGCAGGGCTGCATCATCTCTCCGGAGCAAGCTGCTGTCTTCGCCGCCCAGTTCGGCCTGCAGATTAAGGAGTAGCGCGCACCGGAAGAAGAGAATCAAGCCTCTTTGTCCGGCTTCGCGGTGACGCGGCTGCCGGATTCAATGCCAGCCGGAATATTCCGGGTTCCCGAACATATATAATTACAATGAGACGGAAAAGGAGGGAACCGCCCATGACCGAGAAGAAGCCCGCACACAAACCGCCTGCCGAGAAAGAAAAACCGCCAGCCAAACCGCCAGCCAAGCCGCATCATGTTCAGACTTGCCTTCACCCGATCGTGCAGCCTGCTTATGTCAATCATCAACCGGCCGCGTGCACTCCGATTTGCACGACGCCGGCCGTGCCGCAGCCAACCGATTACGTGACTTGTCTGGATCCGGTATTCCTGGACCATCTGAGCCGGCATCAAGGCCAGCGCATTACCGTCCGGACGACAGCAGAGACGCTGGAAGGCGTATTAGCCAGCGTCGCGGTCGATCATATTCAATTGAATCGGCATGACAAGGCGTTCCATATCCGGACCGCTCAGATTGTCTATTTCGAGGGGCTGCCGATATCTTATTTATGATGAACGTGACGGGTCCGGTCAACGCGAAATAACCAAGGAAAAAAGGCTCCCGGCGGAGCCTTTTGTCATGAAAAAAACAGTCGATCTGTCCCCGGACAGAGCCTAATTTATTGCGGTATGGGACATAGCCAAGTCATTCAGGACGCAACCCCAATACAATGAGTATGTACCTAGCAGGAAAGGAGGTTGCCGGAATGAGTGATGTTGGCGGAATTGGATGCAAAGGCATCGGTCATTTTACTTCTATAGGCGTTATCTTGGTCCTGTTCATTTTATTGGTCATCGTCTCGCGTGCTTGTATTTATTAAAAGATGCGCCAGTCCTGATCGCCGTCTTAATTCGGCCCTGCTTCAACAGCAGGGCTCTTTCATTTGTTGCCTGCAGAAGCGGTCACCGTGAGCGCATGCTGTTCATTGCATTCGGGAACAATAACAAGAAAAATACAACCTGAATAGATAAAGCCAGGGGCAGAAATAGAAAAAGCAGGGCTTCAGCTCGAACCCCTGCTATCCATCGCGTATTTTATTATCGCCAATTCCATTGGTATTCCTCGGCAGGAGCTTGCTGATCGTAGCTCTCTTCCGCGTTACGATCTTGAGCCGGGGCAGAAGCTTCGGATGTAGGGGAGGTAATGACGCGTCGCGCAGTCACGAACGTCTTGTCCCAGGAGCTGCCGGAAAAATCGGAAATCGTTACGCCGACACCGACTTTATAGGTGTGAAGAAGCTTGTCCTCACCCATGTAAATGGATACGTGGTTAATCTTCCCGTCCCGGTTCGTATCGGAAAAGACAAGATCGCCCGGCTGAAGTTCGTTCTTGGAGACTTTAACGCCCGCGGTCGCTTGCTCCCGCGAAGAGCGCGGAAGCTCGATGCCATGCTTCTTGAACACATACTGCGTGAACGAAGAGCAATCGAATTGATCGGTTCGGCCGGATTTAGCTCCGAAATGATAAGGAACGCCGAGAAAGGCTTTTCCTGTCGCAATAACATTATCCGCTACCGTGGAAGCGGACGCGGAGGCCGCTTGGGCTGGTTGAGGGGCTGCCATTACCGTGCCTGACAAGGCTATAAAAAAGCTAAGGCTGATTCCCGTTACCGTTTTGACAATGCGTTGATTCTTCATGTTGTTCATGGTCTTCCTCCTTGTATTGAAAAGTTGGGGTAAGGCCTATTAACAACATAACATATGATTCGCATCCATTATTTAACGGATGTCTTGAAAACGCTGCAAGGGCAATGAATTCACGGCTTTATTAGAATTCGATGAGAAAATATTAACGAGATCGCCGAAACGGCTTGCGATAATCCGCAGGGGGCAGTCCGAAGCGAGCTGGAACGGTCAGAGGCGGGCCGGATTCGAATCGTGGAGACGATGAAGAGGGGGATTCCCGTATACCGTTGCGAACCCAGGCCAACGGTCTGATGTATTGTGAAAAGGCGCAGCTTGACATCTGGGCTGCTTCAAGGATATTATAGATACGATAAGTCCTTGAATGGGAGGTGCAGCATGAGATTTTCAAAAGCGACGAATTATGCTCTTCACACGATGCTCATGCTCGTGGAAGCTGCTTCGGTGAAGCCGATTGGCGTCCAGCAGTTGGCGGAAGCTCAAGGCGTCTCGCCGACCTATCTTTCCAAAATTTTAACGAGGCTCGTAAAAGCAGGAATGATTGAATCGGTTTCCGGGGTCAATGGAGGCTACCGGCTAACCCGCAATAAAGACGATATTACGTTTTTGGATATCATTCATGCCATCGAGGGGACCGCTTCGTTATTTGAATGCGGCTTTGTCCATGGTTCCGAATGCTTGATTCAAGCGGTCATGAAGGAAGCGGAAGAGAAAATGGAACAGCATCTTAACAATGCGAAATTGGCGGATCTGGCATTCAAGCAAACGCAAGTCTAAGCTGATCCGCCTCGGGCAGCGAGGAAGAGATATAAATTCGCTGCGAATAAAAAGTGTTTTTTTTGGTTTTATTATAGATATAATGAGTCTTTGTTATCTACGTTAGAGAGGATGAACATCATGACTTACGATTGCGCCATTATTGGCGGTGGCCCCGCCGGCTTGAATGCAGCCCTCGTTCTTGGCAGGGCGAGGAGAAGGGTTGCATTGCTCGACAGCAACCGCCCCAGAAATGCGGTCACGCATGCGTCACACGGCTTTATTACGAGAGACGGTATAACTCCGTCCGAATTCCGCCGGATTGCATATGAGGAGGTGCTGCGTTATCCGTTTGTCGAACATTTCCCAACCGAGGTTGCAGCACTGAACCGGATTGAATCCGGATTTGAAGTGCTTGATTCGTCAGGCCTTCGCCTTCCGGCGCGCAAAGTGATCCTGGCGACGGGCGTAAAGGAGGTGTTTCCGGAGATCGAAGGCTTTTATCCGCTGTACGGCAAAAGCTTGTTGAATTGCCCTTATTGCGACGGTTGGGAGCTCCAGGATCAACCGCTTGTCCTTGTATCCGAATCTCCAAGCGTGTTTCATACCGCCAAGCTGCTCCTCAATTGGAGCAAGGACCTGGTCGTCTGCACGAACGGTAAGGCTCCGTTGACGGAAGAGCAAATAGATCGGCTGCACACACTGGGTATCGCCGTAATGGAGCAGCCGGTTGCGGCTTTCGTCGGCCAAGATGGGCAGCTTGATCATGTTCGCTTTGCGGACGGAACTCAGGTTCCGCGGGCCGGCGGCTTCGTGATGCCTCAGTTTGTGCAAAGCACGCCGATCGGTGAACAACTGGGCTGCGCAAGGACGGAATCGGGCGGGATCCAGACGGATCAACGGGGAAGAACCTCGATACCCGGCCTGTATGCCGCAGGGGATGCTTCGCGTTTCTCGCCTTCCCAAGTGGTATTTGCCGCAGCGGATGGCAGTCGAATCGCAATGAGCGTCAATTTGGATTTGACGGAGGAAGATTACGGATAGGAGGTGGTGTTTTACGGCCCGTGTGTTCTTGCCGGGACAGCTTTGCAAGCCACATATTTCGACCGAATGGATTGGGGAGGTAAGGCGGAATGGAATTCAGAATGGTTCTCGATGAAGTCAATCCTGCTGCATACGAGGCGATGATGGGCCTTGAGTCGTTTGTGATGACATGCGGTTTGGATCCGTCCATCATTGAGCTAATCAAGCTAAGGGTGTCACAAATGAATCGCAGCTCCGTGTGCATGAATATAAACGGCAGAACTCTTTATGACAAAGGAGACAATTTCGAGCGGATTGTACTCCTGGATGTGTGGCGCGACGTGCCTAATTACAGCAGCCAGGAGAAAGCGGCGCTTGAGCTGGCGGAGCATATTACGCGAGTCGCCGAGCTGGGGGTCCCTGATTATGTATATGAACAAGTCCGTGCTCATTTTACTGAGCAACAGTACGTGAATCTCGTAATGGCCATCAATGCCATCAATTGTTGGAACCGGCTCGAAATTGCGGCCGGCATGACACCTGGATGCGCAATGGAAAAATAAATCATGCTATAGGAGAGGAAGATCCGAATGACGATTTACCATGTTACCGATGCGGCATTTCACAAGGAGCTGCAAGGCACAGGATTGACTCTTGTCAATTTTTGGGCGCCTTGGTGCGGACCTTGCCGGATGTTTGCCCCCATACTTGAAGCGTATGACGCAATAGGGAACAACGATGTGAAGCTGCTCAAAGTCAATGTTGACGAAAATGCGGAGACCGCCGCTCACTTCGGGATTATGGGCATTCCGGCTACGATTCTGTTCAAAAATGGCGAAGCGGTCGACAAACAAGTCGGAGTCATGTCCCTGGAAGGACTAAAGGCGTTCGTATCAAGACATCAGTAATATATGTAGATAGCTAAAAAAAGGAGCAGCAGGGCTGCTCCTTCTCTCATTTACCGCTCGTAGGCTTCCATATCCCCGCCTTCGCCGAGGTTAAGCTGCCACAAAATTCCGAACCGATCTTCCACTTGTCCGTAGCGTTTGCTCCAGAATGTCTCCTGCAGCTCCATGACGACCTTGCCGCCGGCCTGCAGCTTGTCGTAAATCGACTGGAGCTGGTCCTCGTTCTCGCAAATCGCAGCCAGGCTGATATTGTTGCCGACAGTGAATGGCATTCCCGGGAAGACGTCCGAGAACATGACGTTGCTGCCCAATATGTTGAGACGGGCATGCATAACGAGATGCTTGGCTTCCTCCGGAAGCGTAAAGTCCGGGTGGGGCGGCGTGTCGCCAAAGGTCATGATCTGCGGCTTGTCTGTGCCGAACACCTCAGCATAGAACTCGACGGCTTCCCGGCAGTTCCCGTTAAAATTCAAATATGCATCTACGGACATGTGCTTCAACTCCTTCGTTCGATTGGATCTTCATCGTATAGTATTTAGCGGCAGGAAATCAATTATGCTATGAAAAAATATTTTAATTTTTTATTAATGGTGAGGGGAAGGCGCCCTGTTCTTACACCTCCTGCCGTGAGATCGGATTCTTAAGCATCATCGGAGCCAGAAAATAAAAATAACGGTGGCGTTCATGACGCCGTGCAGCATAACGGGCATCCACAGGGTTCCCCTCCTCTCATAAAAGAGCGCAAACAGGCTGCCAGTTACTATAGCGTTCAGCATCAGCTCTGGAGCATGGCCGACCCCGAAAATAAGCGCGCTGACGATGACGCCGGCAAGGACGCCGAAGCGGCTCCGCAAATAGCCGTAGATTACGCCTCGATTCACGACCTCTTCCACCAATGGAGCAACGACAGCTCCCATAAGTAATGTTAGAATGAAGCCGACCGATTCTGCCGGCTCCGCCTTGGAAGAGCCTTCCGACCACAGAAACGTAAATGTAACCCATAGCACGAGCAATGAGATGAGATTGGCGAAGAGCGCCCAGGGCAGCAATTGCAGCCAG
This sequence comes from Paenibacillus dendritiformis, assembly GCF_945605565.1. Lineage (NCBI taxonomy): Bacteria > Bacillati > Bacillota > Bacilli > Caryophanales > Paenibacillaceae > Paenibacillus > Paenibacillus dendritiformis. Next base: position 3,493,531 of record NZ_OX216966.1, read on the forward strand.
TCCTTCCTCGTTGGCCTGCGGAATCCGAAGGATGTCCAGGTTAATTGATACTTGCGGATGATGACGAGGCCGATAACAGCGAGTTGAATGATGTGGATCAGGAAGGCAGCTGTGTAGCGGGCATAGGCGGGCAGGAGCCCCAGATACTCCAGCGGAACTGCGGCCGCGTTCATGACGGGAGCCGACAGCAGCAGCCTCCATATAACGAGAATAAACAGCACGTCGATTCCATTCCATGGCACCTTGACTTGTTCGTTGGTGCGAGGCGGGGGAATTAGGTTGTTGCTCATTGGACATTTCTCCTTTGCGATGATTGTGTATCAGCGTTGGCAGTTCATCGATCTGTGGAAGAACGATATTGTGAATAGTTGCCATTATAGCCGGCCCCGTTACGTCACTTTCAATGAACAAACGGTGAACATCGGTTTGCCTGAGCAGCAATGAGGGGAAATTGGATCATATTGCTTGGCGGATAGAATCGTACGAATTATTGACATAGCACCAAATGGTTTCATATAATCGGAAAAGCGAAACCATTCGGTTTCCTATTTTCGAATGAAAGGAGAATGAGGATGGAAACCAACAACAAGAACACAGTTCCCGATATCCGGCAAACCGTGGTGTTGAACGCACCGATTCAAAAGGTGTGGGATGTCGTATCGACGGCGGAGGGCATTGCCTCCTGGTTCATGGAGAATGATTTCGAACCGAAGGAGGGACATGAATTCCATATCCAATCCCCGTTCGGACCTTCCCCGTGCAAAGTCATCGAGATAGAGGCGCCGCACCGGCTGTCCTTCGCGTGGGATACGGACGGCTGGATCGTCACGTTCCTGTTGACAGAGATGGGGGACAAGACCGAGTTCACGTTGATTCACGGCGGGTGGAAGGCAGCGGATGCGATTATCGGGAAGGCGAATGAGACGAGCGCCGTCATTCGCGATCGGATGAATCAGGGCTGGGATGCGATCGTGCATCAACGGCTTCGCCAGGCGGTCGAGGGCTAAGTGTCATCGTCTGCGGCCAAGTACGATGTGTTTCAGGCTATCGCCGACCCAACCCGCAGGGAAGTTCTTCGCTTGTTGGCGGACAAGGAAATGCCGATTTCCCAGATTACGAGACATTTTCCGATCAGCCGCACCGCCATTGCCAAGCATCTTCATATTCTGACCGAAGCCGAACTGGTCAGCGGGCGGAAGGTGGGCCGGGAGAAGATCTACCGGCTGCATCCGGAGCCGCTAACGGAGCTGAAGGATTGGCTCTCCTTCTACGAGCGCTTCTGGAGCAACAAGCTGTCCATCCTGAAGCATGTCGTGGAGCAAGAGACGAATCCCGGCTTGCGAGTGGTGGAAGCGGAGGAGAAGGACAGGCACTGACATTCCCGTCAGTGCCTTACCTGGTTGTTCGAAATGTTCCCTTGGAGAGATAGAAAGCAAGCAAGGCGACGATGGCGCTTGCGATGAGGAACAGCCAGGGAATCGGCAGATGGTCCGCCCATAGGCCTGACAAGAGCAAGCCGAGCGGCAAGACCAGCTTCATGAACATCGAAGAGGTGCCTGCGACGCGTCCGAGTAAATGATTCGGCGTCGACTCCTGGCGAATCGCCAAATAAATGATATTGACGATGACGGTGGTGCAGGTTCGGCAGGCTAACAGGATCGCGAGCTGCCACCAAGCTCCTGCGAAGAAAAATAAGCAGAGCACAACCGCATCGATGCAGAGCATGGCATGAAAAATGGCGCCTCTTGTCCATTTCTTGCGCAGCAGCTTCTGTCCCTTCGCCCCGGCAATCCCCCCGAACGCCGAGATGGAGAACATCCAGCCGACCTCCTTCGATGTCGCTCCCAACTGATCTACCGTGTAAAAGACGAGAACGCCGATGACGAAGCTCGTGGCCAAATTCGTGAACAAGATGGTGATTGTCGGCGGAAGCAATGTCTTATTGCCGAACAGCTCGCTCATCCCTTCCTTCATATCTTGCCAAAGGGTCTGTTCGCGCGCACATTCAGGCGATGGCACCGGATCCAGCAGCAAGACAGTCACCCATAAGAGAACCAGGCTTATCGCATAAATAAGGAACATCCACTCATAAGCCAGCCAAATGATTAGGAAGCCGGCGATGGACGGTCCGATAATCGAGAGTACCGTTCCCAGCAGTGAGAACCGGGCCTGAATATCGGTCATCCTCTCCCGGGGAAATAACTGCGGCATAATCGCATGCTTCGCGTTGCCGAAGGTGTAGCTGACGGTCGAGAGCAGGAAGCCGAGCAGATACAGCTGCCACAGATGGAGCGCATTCAGCCACAGGAGAAGTACGAGGAGCGCAGCGAGTCCGGCTTGAAGGAAACTGGTCCACGTCATCATCTTCTGCCGGTTCATCCGGTCGACCATTACCCCGGCGAGCATGCCGAGCAGCACGTTCGGCACAAAATCCATCACGCGCATCGTACTCATGGCGAGTGCGGATTGGGACCATTCATAAATAAACAGCGGCAGGATAAAGCTGTAGATCTGGCCGCCCATCGTTACAATGAACGTGCTGGCATATAACACATTGAAATTCCGATATTGATGCAGCGATGTATCTGACATACTCCCTCATCCTTCCGTTGATGTTATTTCCAGTGTAGAATGAAGAAACGGGAACAAAAAGTGATAATATGGATGAAATAGTTCCCCTTTTAGGAGGATGAGCATGTATCCTTATTTGATTGACCTGGCCAGACGTTTTCCTCAAGGGATCGAGAACGAGACGGGGATTGGAGAGCTGGCCGCTCTGTTTCAATGCTCCACGCGCTATACGAAGACGATACTCAAGCAACTCCATCAGCAGGGAGACATCCGCTGGATTTCTTTTCAAGGAAGAGGCAAGAAGCCGCGTCTTCTGCTGCATAAGAGCCTGGAGGAGATCATTCGCCTCTATTTTCAAGCGTTGTGGCAGAAGGGCGAATTTCAAAAGGCGTTCCAACTCATCGCCGAGCATGGCATGTTCCAGGACGGGGAGATCAAGCGTTTCATTGAAGAGGCGTATGGCCTGCACCATATTGTACATAACGAGAAGCCGTTGGATGTGTTCCGCTATCCGTATCCGAATACGCGCTTAGTGCTCGATCCGCTGCATGCGATCTCGAGACATGATGTGCATTTCGTCGAACACATTTTTGATTCCCTGCTGCGGTTCGATCCGGAGCTTCAACAGCCTGTGCCTCATCTTGCCCATGCTGTCGATACCGGGGACGGGGTGTCGTGGCGAATTCTGCTGCGCAAAGGCGTCCGCTTCCATGATGGAACGGCCGTCCGAAGCTTGGATGTGATGGGCACGCTGAACCGGGCCATGAAGCGGGACCGGATGTTCATTCCGATGGAGCGCATGACGATAGAGGATGATTATTCCTTGACGGTGCAGTTGAAGGAGCAGAATTATTTATTTCCGCGAATCGTATGCAGTCCGAAGCTGTCCATCGTGCCGCTGCGATGGATGGAAGGCGGAGAACACGGCATTCCGCCCGGGACAGGGCCCTTCCGGCTGGCCAGCCTTACGGACACCTTGGTGAAGCTGGAAGCTTTCGAGCATTATTTTGGCTGCCGGCCTTGGCTCGACCAAGTCGAGGTGATCCATACGCCCAACCTGTTGACCTTTGGCTTATCGACCAGCGTGTCGAACGATCCGGATGAAGAGGCGGTGAAAATCGAGCAGGTAGAGCAGGGGGCCGATTTTGTGCTGCTCAACGCCAATGAATCGAGTGTCTTCCATGATGAGGCCGCCAGGCATTGGCTCTATGATGCGATCAAGAGCGAGGCATTTTGCTTGCGGGAAGAGGGAGAGTTCGCGGCGACGAGCTTCCTGGTTGACCGCTCGGAACGGCAGCTGCCTGAGGCATGCGCGAGGCCGAAGCCTGACATCCCGTGGCCGACGATCCGCATCCGGGTTCAGCAGATCCGGCCGGAGGCCAATCATTTGAGAGAGGCCAAGGTGCTGGAGCGGCTGCTGCATGCACATGGATTGCAATGCGCATTGGAGATCGTGTCACCCGCCGAGATCAACGAGGAAGCAGGGAGCAAGTATGACTGCTTCGTCGGGGGAATCGCTTTCGGCAAGGACTGGATGATGTCGGCGATGGCCATGCTGCAGGGCAAGGGCAACTACCTGATGTCGGCGTTGCCAGAAGAGGGCAGAAGTCATGTGCGCTCCCTCCTTCGTCAGCTCCAAGGCGAGCGCTCGGAAGCGGCGAGGGTGCGAAGGTATGAGGAGATTGAATCGTATTTCACCAGCCAGGCCATTTTGAAATTTCTGGCGCATCGCCGCCATACGCTCTATGTGTCGAAGCACAGCCCGTTCTACCATATCCGAATGGATGCCAACGGGAAAATTGATTACCGCGCTATCGTGAGAAGCAGGGATTCCCGGGGAGAAGGGGAATCAGCTACAGCTCCCCTTCCATAATCTTGCCTAAATAGACTTCAGGATGGGCAATGAACTTGGCAAACGGGCCCAGATCCGCATATTCCTGATGCTCGACATCATAATAACCGATGCAATACCATATCGCGAGCATTGAAATTAACGTCGGCGCCATGGTCCAACAGCCATGCGACCGTCTTCCTGTCGCGATCGCCCACCGCTTTTCTCAGTGTGCTCCCGCCATGCTTCCGGACATCGAGACCAAGCTCGTGAATGAGCGGGATGTTCCGCTTGTTGCCGTAATACGCCTGATCATAGGCATTCGACTTCACCCGGTTCAGCGCGTCCAGCTTCGCCCCGTGCGCCGCCACATAGCGAACCGTTTCCTCGCCGCAATAGCGCACGGCGATGAGAATGGCCGGATCCTGCTTATCATTCAGGTTGACTCCATGCTCGATGAGGAGCTTCACGATTGGAAGCTGCTCTGCGAGCAGCGCAATATGCAGGGGGCGGAGCGTCGTGTATTGGCTAAGCGTAATCTCCTCCTCGATATCCCAGCCCTGCGCGATCGCTTCGCGGAGCGCGGGAACATGGCCTTCCACGATCTGCATCGCCCGGTCGGGCAGCGTCTCGAATCTTCCGATATCCTTCAACTGTATCAAGGTCAATCCCTCCTAATCTATGTAATCTATGAACCCTATCAATCCAGCGATGTTTTTGCCCGGGCCAAGAAATGTCCGTTCCGGGAACGCGGCTTTCTTAACAAAACTTCATAAATCTTCATATTCGTCTAGCAGAATCTTTAAAAACATTAACACTCTATTTAAAGATAAACAAGATAAACAGGCTACGATGAAGCATAGCAGAAAACTACTTCATGGAGGCTTGTTATTGATGAAAAAGAAGACGATTGCCGTCTTGTTCGGCGGCTGCTCCACCGAATATGAGGTATCCTTGAAATCGGCCGCGTCGGTCATCGATCATTTGGACCGGGCCCGCTATCATATCGTCATGGTCGGCATTACGCGCGAGGGAAGATGGCTGAAATATCACGGCCCCACCGAGGATATCCGGCAGGACCGCTGGCACGCCCATCCCGCCTGCTTGCCCGCCTGTCTCTCGCCAAGCAGGGACGTCGGCGGTCTTATCGTGCTTGTCGGCACCGAGTATCATATGACTCCCGTCGATGCCGTCTTCCCTGTCCTGCATGGCAAGAACGGGGAGGATGGAACCGTCCAGGGGCTGCTGGAGCTGTCGGGTATTCCGTTCGTCGGCTGCGGCTCGCTGTCGTCGGCCATCGGCATGGACAAGGAGATCGCGCATACATTAGTGCGCGCGGCCGGCATCGAGACAGCGGAGTCCGTTACGATTTACGATGACGAACCGCTGGACAGAGCGGTGGACGCCGCGGCAAGGCTCGGATTCCCGCTGTATGTGAAGCCGGCCCGATCCGGATCGTCTCTGGGCATTACGAAGGCATGCAATAAGCAAGAGCTGATGGATGGGGCGATACTCGCTTTTTCCCATGATAATAAGATCGTGATCGAGCAAAATGTGAACGGCTTCGAGGTGGGATGCGCTGTGCTGGGCGATGCCGATCCAATCGTGGGCGAGGTCGATGAGATTGAGCTCCGGGACGGATTTTTCAATTATCATGAAAAATATACGCTTGAGACGTCAGCCATCCATATGCCTGCCCGCATCGATGCCGATACCGCAGCCAGAGTCAAAGCAGCGGCGCTGACCATCTATCGAACGCTCGGCTGCCGCGGGCTGGCCCGAGTCGACCTGTTCCTGACGAACGAAGGGAGGATCGTGTTCAACGAGGTGAACACGATGCCAGGCTTCACGTCCGCCAGCAGATACCCGAATATGCTGCGCGGGATCGGCCTGTCCTTCCCGGACATCCTGGACCGGTTGATTCAGCTCGCCCTCGCGGAGGAGCGGAGCGCATGAGTCAAGTCAGGATGTATGCGGCCAACCGCAGGTCGCTCATGGGAAAATACACGGAAATTGCGGTCGGCCGGGATCAGGTTCACGCAGGGCATGTCCTGCTCGTGAACCGCGACCATCCGGTGAAGCGTCCGCCGGCGCCGGAGGAACTGCTTCCGGTGCAGCAGATTCCGGCGGCGCGCCATTGCGAGGAGCCGGAGATTCTGCTGGAGAAGACGTGCTTGCGCCAGTTGAACCAACTGCTCCAGGCATGCCGTGCCGCAGGGCGCATCGTGGCCGTCAGCGGCTACCGATCGAAGGAAGCGCAAGGGCGCATCTATGCGGCATCGGTGCGGGACCACGGCCCCGCCTTCACGGCGAGCTATGTCGCGCGCCCGAATGAGAGCGAGCACCAGACCGGACTCGCGGTGGATGTCGGGGAATATGCCGATACGATCGACTATCTCTGTCCGTCGTTCCCTGATCGTGGCGTCTGCCGGGACTTCAAGCGCCTTGCCGCTGATTACGGCTTTATTCAGAGGTACGAGGAAGGCAAGGAGCCGATCACCGGGATCGCTTGCGAGCCGTGGCATTTTCGTTATGTCGGCTTCCCGCATTCGCGCATTATCACGCAGAACGGGATGTGCCTGGAGGAGTATATCGATGTTGTGAAGCAATTCACCTGTGAAGGGCCGCATTTGATCGTCCAGGGCCGGGATGGGGTGGATGAAGTGTATTATGTTCCGGCGGCTGCAAATGGGCTAACGACGATACCTGTCGTTCACGGCGTACCCTACCGCTTGTCCGGCAATAATCAGGACGGCTTCATCGTGACCGTGCTTCACCGCAAAGGCGGTGGGCGCCGTGACGGCTAACGTTCATGTTGGCGGGCTCGACCGCTTCAAAATCGTGGCCGCCCTCCTGGTCATTGCCATTCATACCGGCCCGTTGATGTCGTACAGCTCCTATGCCGATTTCATGTTGACCGGCATTGCGGCGCGCGTGGCTGTGCCGTTTTTCTTTATCGCATCGGGGTTCTTGTTCTTCCGCAAGCTGACGGGGGAGGCAAGCCGGGATCGTGCCCTGCTGCATCGCTTCATGCTCAGAATCGGGCTGCTGTATGCGGTGTCCATCGTGCTTTATTTGCCTTTAAACGGGTATGCGGGATACTTTGCGGAGGAATTCAATTTATTGTCCTTGCTTCGGGATCTTGTCTTCAACGGCACGTTCTATCATTTATGGTATCTGCCCGCGCTGATTCTCGGGACGTATATTACGTACTTTTTGTATCGCACGCTTCCGTTGCAGGGGATGCTGGCTGCGGCCGGATTATTGTACATCGCCGGTCTGCTGGGAGACAGCTATTACGGCGTAACGGAGCAGCTTCCGGTCCTGCGCGCCGCGTATGCCGGGATGTTCACCTGGTTCGATTACACGCGCAACGGCCTCTTTTTCGCGCCGTTATATATTGCGCTCGGCGCGTGGACGGCGGCACGCTCTGTTCGTCTTCGCTCCGCCGCGGCGGGCACCGGCCTTCTGCTGCTGCGGCTGACGGACGGGAGAGGCACGGCACTGTCGGTTATGATGTCCTTCGGCGTGATACGCTTCCTTGGCCGGTTCCGCAGGGCGGCTCCGGATCTGCGCCGCCGGGCCTGGGCGGAGATCCGGCTGGATCACGTGACGCATAACGTGCGGGAGCTTCGAGGCCTGCTGCCGCCCGATTGCGAGCTGATGGCGGTCGTCAAGGCGGATGCTTACGGGCATGGCAGTATTCCGGTAGCCAGACATTTGAGCCGCATCGGCGTACGTCAGTTCGCGGTGGCGGAGGTGGAAGAGGGAGTTGCGCTGCGCCGAGAAGGCATCAAGGGAGAAATACTGGTGCTCGGCTATACCTCGCCCGAACGGTTCGACGATCTGGCGCGTTACCGCCTCACGCAAACGGTCATCAGCGCCGATTACGGCAAAGCATTGGATGCGTTCGGCAAACATGTGAACGTTCATATTAAGATCGACACCGGCATGAGCCGTCTGGGCGAACGTTGGAGCCATATGGACGAGATCTGCTCGATGTACCGGCTGCGCAACGTGCGCGTCACCGGAACGTTCACCCATTTATCTTCCTGCGACAGTCCGGCGGAAGCGGATATCGCGTTCACGAATGCCCAGATCAAGCGATTTCGTCAGACGATCGATCAGATCAAGGCGGCCGGGCTGGACCCGGGCACGCTGCATATGCAGAGCAGCTACGGGGTCGTCAATTATCCCGGGCTCCACTGCGGCATGGCCCGTCCGGGCATTGCCCTGTTCGGCCTGCTCGGCACCGAACGCGATCAAGCGCCCATTGATCTGCGGCCGGCGCTGTCGTGGAGGGCCAGGGTGACCTTGGTCAAGCAGATGCAGGCAGACGAGCCTGTCGGGTACGGTCGCAATTACAAGACAAGAACGGGCAGCGTCATTGCGACGGTGTCGATCGGCTATGCAGACGGCGTGCCGAGAGTTCTCGCGGAGAAAGGGGGAGCGGTTCTCATCCGGGGGCAACGGGCGCCGATCGCGGGCAACATTTGCATGGATCAATTCATGGTGGATGTGACGCATATCGGGGGAGTTCAGGAAGGGGACACGGTCACGCTGATTGGGCAAGACGGGGAAGCGTCCATTACGGCAGGCGAGATGGCGCGCCGCTGCGGAACGATTACGAACGAGATTGTGAGCCGCATCGGACAGCGAGTGGACAGAATCTATCTCTGACACGACGGATCTATCTCTGAGGAAAGACCGCTTCCGGCAGCGAGTGTAACCATGTAACGTGCAGATACCGTAGCAATCCTACAGTCCTGGCGCCATGGGCATCTCGCAGCATCAGATTCAAGTCCGATCCCGTGATTTCGATGAGGATCTAGGCCAGTGGGGCAAGGTCAATGTCGAGCAAGGAGCAGTGATCCATCGGCGAATGGGGCGGCCAAGCGGGCGAAGCGCTGGTGGAAGGGCGCCAGTAACAACGACATAGAGCAAGCAGCATGCCAATCTCGTTGCGGGACGCGTGCCGGTGCTGCCGATCGCGAAGGCGATCGGTGGTCCGGGCGCGTCCTTTTTGTGATGTCTTGACTTTCGGGGCGAGGCGAGCTATGATTAGTCATGTGAGTTAGTAATTTAGTAATCTAGTAAATAACTTATTTCGATATAGTTCAGATCGGATGGAGGATATAGAAGATGAAAATTCCTACAAATCTTAAGCATAAGCCTGTCATTGTCTCGGAGAATTACGAGAAGGTGGATGGACGTTATTCGGGACATTCCGATGCGAAGGGGCTCTCCTTGGGCTTGGCCCAATGGAATGACCGCGGCAAGGTCGATATCTCGGCCAAAGTATGGCGATATACCGGCGAGAAATGGTCCAGACAGTCGGAGGAGCTGCCGCTTCACCGCGTGCTCGACCTGGCCATTCTGGTCTGCCGGAGTATGGTTCATTTCCGCGAAGCGTATCGTTATCAGGACTTGTACGATCCGGAAAATCCGGTCATCGACCGCATCGGATTGCAAGGGGATGCGATGACAGTGGCGGTATGCACCGACAATGAGAAGATTAAGGAAGATATCAAGCTGTTCAGCCAGGCGCTCAGCGACGATGACGAGCTGAATGGCGAACGGCTGCGGACATTGTCGGCCCTGCTGAAGGAAATGGGTTATTGATTCGTATGATTGATTCGCAGCAACGAGGGGAAGGAGGAGCCGTCATGGCAATGGATAAGCAGAGAAAGAAAGAGCTCGCCTCGGCATATCAGAAATCGTTCCGGCCGATGGGCGTCTACCAGATTCGCAATGTCAAGAACGGGAAAATTCTCGTGGACGGCACGATGGATCTGGATGGAGCCAAAAACCGGCTCGAATTCATGAAGCAGACGAAGATGAACGGCATTCCGGAGCTGAAGCAGGATTGGGATGCGTACGGCGGCGACTGCTTCGTGTTCGAGGAGCTTGATCAGATCAAGCCGCGCGAAGAGAGTGTCGCCGAACGTTCCGAATTGAAGAAATACCGGGACGAGGTGGACGCGCTGCTGGAGCTGTGGATCGAGAAGCTGCAGCCCTTTGGCGATAAGGGATATAATAAACCGAAGCGCAAGCCCTAAGCGCAGGAACCGGCCGGAAGGCCGGTTTTTTGCTGTGCATGGGATCCTATGGAGAGGGACGACGGCGTGTCTACTTGCGTGGCGGTTCCCGGCGGGAAGAGTCATTGCATGTGAATCCTGCAAATATACAGTATTTTATTGCATTGGAGGGCGTGTTTTCCATAATTCCTGCCAGAATGCAGGAATTTGTACGTTTTCGCGGAAATGGAGCCGTAGCGGGCCGAAATTGATGTAAATTTGCAGGATTCCAAGCAGCGTTAATCACCCCTGAGGAAATTCCTGCGTTTCTGCAGCTTTTCTGTGCTGGCAGACTGCGATGCTGGGCAGAGTGCTATGTGGCAGACTGCGATGCTGGGCAGAGTGCTATGTGGCAGACTGTGATGCTGGCAGAGTGCTATGTGGCAGACTGCTATGTTGTCAGATTGCTATGTTGGCAGACTGTGATGCTGACAGAGTGCGATGCCGGTAGATTGCTAGCGGCAGAAAGCAAGGGTGAGGATAGAGGGTGAAGGGCAGTTGATATAGGGAGGTAGTCTATTGAACTAGCGAACGTACGCGTGGTAGATTGATGGTGATATGATCATTTCGGAGGGAAGCAATCATATTCCATGCCTATCATTTGCCGCTGAGGACGTGCTCACGATCGAGTGAATGAGAAGAAGCATGGATTGAGGAAGAGGGGCGGCCATTTGCCATGACTACACTGCTCGTAGTGGAGGACGATATCAGCTTGAATAAGGGCATTGCCCTTACGCTTGCCCGGGACGGGGTTACGATTCGACAGGCTTACGATTTGGCCACGGCGGACAAGCTGTTTTCGAACGGGTCTATCGATTTGATTATCCTCGACGTCAACCTGCCTGACGGCAGTGGCCTGGATTTCTGTGAGCGGATACGCCTGACATCCCGGGTTCCGATCGTATTTTTGACGGCTAACGATCTGGAGGCGGACATTGTGACCGGGCTGGAGCTGGGAGGGGATGACTATATTACGAAGCCGTTCAGCCTGATGGTGCTGCGCGCGCGGGTTATGGCCGTGTTGAGAAGGATGGACCCGCAGCAAGAGGACAAGTTGACGATCGGCGATCTGGTATTCGATTTCGGGAACATGGAATTTCGCAAACGGGGCCGGTCCATGACGCTAAGCCGAACCGAGCAGAAGCTGCTCAAAGCATTGGTGGGGAACCGGGGGACGATTCTAACCCGAGAGCAGCTCATGGATCGGGTATGGACGAATGAGGCGGAGTTCGTAGACGAGAACGCCTTAACGGTGACGGTGAAGCGATTGCGGGCGAAGATCGAAGACGAGCCATCTGCGCCCAAATTCATTAAAACCGTCTACGGCCTAGGCTATGTATGGGCTGAGGGGACCCGTTATGAATAAGCGCCTGGAGTTCGAATTCAAACGGATTTATATCATTTTCTCCTCGATATTCCTTCTGCTGGTCCTCGGCTATGTGTCCGGGATGCTGTACATTACCGGATTTGACGGGGCGGCGGGATGGCTTAGCTTTTGGTTTGCCGCTGCCATGCTCGTAACGGGAGGAGCCTGGATCTGGATGCTTCAATTGAAGGTTGCGGCCGTGATCCATACGGTCCATGATATCGTGGACGGGGCGATGAGCGGGCGGGAACGGATCACGGGTTATGCGGAAACGAGTCTGTCAGCCCTGGAGCACAAATTAATCCGGTATATCGATGTATCGAAGACCCATGAAAAGGCAAATAAAGAGGAAAAAAATAATATCAAGGCGCTTATCTCCGACATTTCCCATCAAACGAAAACACCGTTGTCCAACATCGTTCTGTACAGTCAGCTGCTTGAGGAGAGCCATCAGACGGGCGAGGAAGCAGAGGATATCCGCCACCTCGTGGCTCAGATCAAAGGTCAATCGGAAAAGCTGAATTGGCTAATCCAATCGCTGATCAAGATGTCCCGCCTGGAAACGGGGATCATCGCGATAAGAGCATCTGTCCACCCGGTGCTGCAGACGATAACCGGAGCCGTATCGCAGATTTACGCCGGAGCGGAACAAAAGCATATCGAGATCGCGATATGCTGCAATACAGAAACGGCAGCCAGTCATGATCGGAAATGGACGGGCGAGGCACTGTTTAACATTTTGGAAAATGCGGTCAAGTATAGTGAGCCTGGGGGACGAATCCATATTTCAGCCCATTCCGGAGAAATGTTCTGCCGCATCGACATCGCCGATCAGGGCATCGGCATCGAAGAGAGCGAACTGAACCTTATTTTCCAGCGTTTTTACCGATGCAAAAAGGCGGCGGAATATGAAGGCGTGGGCATTGGCTTGTATCTGGCCAGGGAAATCATCACCTCCCAGGGCGGGTATATCCGGGCTGCTTCGACACCGGGGGAGGGGACGGTGTTCTCGGTGTTCTTGCCGGCGGTGTAGGCGAATGTGTCAACACTGTTATATTTCAGACACGGGAATGTTAGATTCGTGTGCTACATTTAGTCTGTACCTAGGATACAGACTATTTATTTTGGGGAGATGACCGTCTTGCCAATCCTGGAAGTTGACAATCTGAAGAAATATTACGGCAAAGGGGAACCGATCGTAAAAGCGCTCGACGGCATTTCCCTGACCGTAGAGAAGGGCGAGTTCGTGGCCATCGTCGGCACGAGCGGCAGCGGCAAAAGCACGCTGCTTCATATGCTCGGCGGGCTGGACCGGGCGACGGAAGGCAAGGTTTACGTGGACGGGAACGATATTTTCGGCATGAATGATGAGAATCTGACCGTGTTCCGGCGCAGATCGGTCGGGTTTGTGTTTCAGAGCTATAATCTGATTCCGATTCTTAACGTATACGAAAATATCGTGCTGCCGATTGAACTGGATGGAGCCCGCGTGGATAAGCCGTATGTGGATCAGGTCATAGGGGCGCTCGGGCTGAAGGCGAAAATTCATATGCTGCCGTCCAACCTGTCCGGCGGGCAGCAGCAAAGAGTGGCGATTGCAAGGGCGCTGGCGACCAAGCCATCTATCTTATTGGCGGACGAGCCTACCGGGAATCTGGACAGCAAGACAAGTCAAGAGGTGCTGATCCTGATGAAGCAGATGAGCGAGAAGTTCAATCAGACCATGGTGATGATTACCCATAACGAAGAGATCGCGCAGACCGCCGACAGGGTGATCCGGATCGAGGACGGCCGAATCGCAAGCCGATCCGAAGCCGGCCGGAGGTGAGAACGCATGATCCGTACGAACAATGGGAGAACCGTATTCCATATCGCGAAGAGAAGCTTGCAGGCGAACCGGCTGCGCAACCTGATCATCGTATGTGCGGTAGTCTTGACCACGCTGCTGATCACCTCCGTTTTTACCATGGGATTCAGTATCAATAGGTCTATGGAGCTTGCGCAAATGAAAACGGCGGGAAGTGATTTCCACGGCAGCTTCAAATACCTCAAGCCGGATGAGGCGGAGAAGCTGATCCGGCATCCGTCCGTCAAACAATATGGAAAATCCGTGTTGGTTGGCCGTGCCGCAAACGCTGCATTCAAAGGAACGACGGTGGAAATCAATCAAATTGACGACACTATGGCCGAACATAGCTTTGTCACATTCAAGGAGGGTGGCCTTCCTTCCCGAGAAAATGAAATTGCGATGAACACCTGGATACTGGATCTGCTCGGCGTTCCTCATGAAATAGGGGCAAAAGTCCGGCTGGATATGGACATCAACGGTCAGCACATGTCCAAAAACTTCATCTTATCGGGTTATTACGAAGCGGATCGGTATGTGGCGATGTCGGGGCTGGTGTTTGTATCGGAGCCTTTCGTACAGAAGAACATTGCGCACATCGATCCGGAAGCATCCAGGCGGACGGGCAGTTATGCCAATACAATAAGACTGGATGTCATGTTCAACAATGCTTGGGATATCGAGAAGAAGATCAAGAACGTTCTATCCGAGGCCGGGGTTGACGCGTCTTATGGGGTGAACTGGGCCTATACGAGTGTATCCTTTTCTGAAAATATTGCCAATGCACTGCCCTATGCCGGGCTGGTGCTCATCATTATGCTGAGCGGTTACCTGCTGATATACAACATTTTTCATATTTCGGTGGTCAAGGATATTACATTTTACGGTCTATTGAAGACGATTGGGACCACACCCCGGCAGCTTAGAAAGATCATCTCCATTCAGGCCAATCTATTATATGTGGTCGCTCTGCCCCTCGGCCTTGCCTTAGGTTACGGGATCGGACGCTGGGTAACGCCGATGATAACGGGTCTGTCTTCCGAAAAGATAGAGACCTCGTATTCGGCCAGTCCGTTCATTTTCGCGGGGGCGGCGCTGTTCTCCTATATGACGGTCCGGATTGCTGCAAATAAGCCGGGCAGGATGGCGGCAAGGATTGCGCCCGTCGAGGCGGTGAAGTTTGCCGGGATCAGCGGAAGCAGCAGAAGGAAAACCAGGAGAACCGTTCATGGAGCAAGGCTATCGAGAATGTCCCTGGCCAATCTGCTTCGCCACAAGAAAAAGCTGTTCCTGATGCTGGCCTCGCTGTCACTGAGTATTATTCTGTTCGGCACGATTTACACCGTAATCTCATCGTTCAATATGAACAAATACTTGAATTCCTTCATCTCGGGGGACTTCGTTGTCAAAGAAGCTTCCGCAGGCGGCAGAAGGGCTATCGATAAGGCCGGCTATGCGCTGACGGAGGACATTGGCAAGGCGCTAGGGGCAATTGATGGCGTGAAGAGTCTGGATAAGGTGTATTACAAGGAAGTTCAGTTCCAGCTCAATGAAACGGTTCGATCCCTGCTGGAGCCTGTGGCGGCGGCTGAAGATCCCGGCATGCCTGTTTTTACATCTATTTTGGAAAAGGGAGCAGTATGGGTGCAGCTTCATGGGATCGATAGCGGATGGATTGACGTGATTCAGAAGAGCGATATTGCAGCCGGTGCATTTGACCGGGAGATATTCGACTCCGGGGACTATGTATTGATTACGGAAACGGCATTAGAAGACGATCAATATGCAAGTTATTATCAACCGGGCGACCGTATCAAGCTGGACGGCATGGAAAAAAGCTATGCGGTGCTGGCGGTGATGAAGCCGGATGCGCTCTATGCGGCAGGGACGCAGTCTTATCGCAGCGGGGGCTTCAATGTGTATTTCCCGGCGCACGAGTTCGTCACTTCGATCGACAACCCTGAGATTCTCTCCGTTACACTTCACGCCGATCCTGCCAAGCGGGATCAGGTGGCGCATGCTGCGAAGGCCGTAACTGCCTCATTTCCAGATCTGATGATGATATCGAGGGAAGATTACACCAAGGAGATGCAAGGGTTCATCCGCATCTTCCAAACGGTCGGTTATGGATTAAGCTTGGTCATCGCTCTGATTGGCATCTTGAACTATATCAATACGGTCATTACCGGGGTGCTCTCGCGGCGGAATGAATTCGCCATGCTGGAAAGCATCGGCATGACCAAAAAGCAGCTGAAGAAAATGCTTGTGTATGAAGGGCTCTACAGCGTGTTGTTCACATGCGCAATTGCGGGAACGGCAGGCATGTACATCATCTACCGGGCAGGGAAAGGGATATCGGAAAATCTGGCTTTTACGGAGTTCACCATGAACATATGGCCCATCGCGTCCCTCATTCCGCTGCTGGTCACGATCTCCTTGGTCGTAACGCTTGCCGCTTATCAATCGCTCTCCAAATCGACTATCGTGGAAAGACTCCGGGCAGTGGAATAGCCAGGTTCGCGGGAACGATTAAATCCGTGAGTGGAAGCCGTCCCATCAAATGCCGTCCTATTGGAAGGAGGGTCGTCTTCGCCAGTTATTCGGATCAGGAAACGGCGCTGCCGCTGCAGCATATGCATGCGCTCATCGAAGCCGCCGCTTCTTCGTCAGCGGATCCTCCTTCATAATGCGGACTGATTTCCCCATAAAAACGGCTTGAGGGCAGCTGCAGGCAAGTGACGGCTGAACATCGCGCTTGCGGATCCAAAAGCCTCCCGAACCGCACGAAGCGGATCAGGAGGCGGGAAGCGGATATGCATGTCAACTCAGCGCGTTCACGTCGTTACTTGAATTCCAGCGGCAAGGAGGCGAATCCGCGCATCAGATAAGTGGGCTGCCATTCGAGCTGCTCGGGCGGCACGGCCAGCTTCATGCCACTCCGACGGCGCAAGAGCGTGCTGATCGCAATCCGTCCTTCCAGGCGGGCGAGGGGAGCTCCCAGGCAATGATGGATACCCATTCCGAACGCGATATGATGGTTCCGCTCCCGGGACAGTATCAGCCGATCCGGCTGCTTGAAGTACTCGGGATCGCGGTTGGCCGAGGCAAGCGCGACTAGCACCATGTCCCCCTTCGAGATGAGCTTGCCGTTCCATTCATGATCTTCTCCAATCCAGCGGTTCGTTGCGAATTCGACCGGGCCCATGAACCGGAGCAGCTCTTCGATGGCGGAATCCATTAAGGAAGGGGTGTTCCGCAGCGTCTCCAGTTCATCCGGATGAGTCAATAACGTGAATATGCCATTGCCAATCAGGTTTACGGTCGTTTCATGCCCGGCGATGATCAGCAGGAGAATCGTCGATATCAGTTCCTTTTCCGACAAGGAGTCTCCTTCGGATTCCGCTTGAACCAGCAAGGATAACAGATCTTCCTTCGGATCTCGCCGGCGCTGCTCAATCAGGGCCGTGATATAGTCCGTAAAAGCGTCTATCTCCGATTCGATTTGCTTATATTTCTCCGGCACATTGATGGCCGAGACGAACGCATGGGACCATTGGCGGAATTGATCCCTCTCT
Organism: Paenibacillus dendritiformis; assembly: GCF_945605565.1. Classification (NCBI taxonomy): domain Bacteria; kingdom Bacillati; phylum Bacillota; class Bacilli; order Caryophanales; family Paenibacillaceae; genus Paenibacillus; species Paenibacillus dendritiformis. The sequence continues at coordinate 3,510,797 of NZ_OX216966.1, forward strand.
TCGCCGGGCAGACCCAGCATCTCGCTGATGACAATAATCGGAAGGGGATAGGCATAATCTTGAATCAGCTCCATGGAGGCCTGATCCTCCACTTGATCGAGCAGCGCATCCGCTATGCCCTGAATACGGTCCTTTAGCCTTTCAATCATGCGAGGGGTAAATGCCTTTTGCACGAGGCCGCGGAGCCGGGTATGATCCGGCGGGTCCGAATTGAGCATATGTCTGAGCATCAGGTCCATTTGGGACGGGGGGAGTCCCATTTCGTCGGGCGTGATGAATTGGAACAGATTTTTCTTCAAATGATCGGCTTTCAGAGCGGCTACGGCGTCCTTATAGCGGGTCACGATCCAGGCTGTCCTGCCGTTGGGCAGAATGATTCGGTGAAGCGGATCATGTTCTCTGAGCTTCTCATACAGCGTATAAGCATGATCCTTAAAATCGGATGAAAAAGGATTGACCGTCGGGATGGTTGGGCTTGTGGCCATTCGAGCGCCTCCTTCATTCATATTTCGCGGTTACCGGACAAGTATAACCACTCTTAATAATTATACTAGAAATAACTGAATATGACATCATGAACATATATTTCTTTTTTTGTGATGCCGAGTCTATTAGGATAATATGAATCTAGCCCGATGGTAACCGTTCGGATGGGAGAAGGTGGGTGCGGCATTGGAGTTCATTTTGAACAATGAATTTCTTAGCGGAGATAGCGTTGATTACGGAACATGTATGGAAATACTTGACTTCCCGGCCTATCGAAATTATAGTAAGCAGTAATATAACTACTAGGAATGGACTGGCTGGATTTCGCTCGGCGCCAGGAGGAACGGTTCGCTTCGTCAGGAGCCGTTTTTCTGACATTCGATTGTAGTGGTTGGGTTAATAACGTCTAATAGAAAAGGAGAGGTAATCAATGACGAAAGAATTGTTTTTGGAAGATTGTTATCTGCAGGAATGCGAGGCGGCTGTGCTGGAAGCGGTCGAGGACAAAATCATCCTGGACCAGACCGTGCTGTACCCCGCAGGGGGAGGGCAGGAGCATGATACCGGCTTCCTGGAACAGGATGGCCGGACGTTCGAGGTCTACAGCGTAAAACGGGAGGGCGGCCGCATTGTCCACTATGTGAGGAACGGAGCGGACTTGAATCAAGGACCGGTCCGCGTGCGTGTGAACTGGGAGCGTCGCCTGGGGCTGATGCGCCATCACACCCTGCTGCATGTGCTTGGCGCGGTAGTCTACCAAAAATATGGCGCTTTGTGCACGGGCAATCAGATTTACCCTGATCGGGCGCGCATCGACTTCAATCAGCTTCAGGATCTGACGCCGGAGCAGCGGGACGATATCGTGAAGGAAGCGAATCGCATCATTGCGGCGGATGTTCCGATCTCCTACCGGACCGTAAGCAGGGAAGAGGCGGAGAATATTCCCGGCATGATTAAGACGGTTGTCAGTCTGCTGCCGCCCTCTGTCCGCACCGTCCGTCTCGTAGCTATCGAGTCGGTTGACGAGCAAGCCTGCGGGGGCACCCATGTCCGCAGCACCGGAGAAATTGGCGGGATGGAGATTACCGATATCAAAAGCAAAGGAAAAAACAATAAGCGCCTGGAGGTAAGGGCGGTATAAGCCGGCAGTTGGACGACCGGTCTTCCAGAGCCAGGTCGCCATTCTTTTGAGGTTCATGGCAGCAAACGTGGAAATCCTGCAAAATTACAGTTTTTTATCTCGATGATGGGGGAATTCTTTGCAAATCCTGCGAGGCTCAGGCTGTTGAGAAAGAAGTTTTGAGTAGGGAATTGATATTTCTACCGGCCTGAAAACTGCACCATTTCCCTAGACACGCCCATCCGGCAGGCGAAATCCGCAAAACTCCACGATTTCTCCAGACACGCCTATTCGGTACGCGAAATCCTGCATAAATACAGCAATTCGATATGGACGACTTTTCCAGAAAGGGAATCCTGCAAAATTACAGGAATTTCCCCGGTTTCGCTTCGGCTTGAAGCAAAAGGGCCTAAAATGATGTAGATTTGCAGCAATTCCTCGGGATGTGGACTCATTAAGACGAAATTCCTGTAAAATAGCAGCAATTTCCTCCGCACGTCCAAGCCCCAGGAGGCAACGATGCTTCCAGCAGGCCGATAATGCTTCCTGAAGGCGATGATGCCCCCAGCATCCGACGCGGTCGCTTGGACCCGTAAAATCAGGCTATTGAGTAGTCTATGGGACTTTTTACCTGTGATGGCTCTCTTCACCCGGTAGAAAAAATCGATTTAAAAACGCTCTGAGAGCCAAGTTTGGATGAGGAAAATGGACTATCTCCACCCCTTCGCAAAAAAACAGGGGTTTTCCAACAGCCTGGAGGCTGCAGGAATTCGGCTGTTGCGGCCGAATTGGAGCCGTAACGGGTTGAAATTGATGTATATATGCAGGATTCCAGTGAGCGTTAAGCGGCTTTGAGGAAAATCCTGCATTCTTGCAGCTTCAGTGTATCGGATGCTGATGCTGGTGTGATGTTAAATCCTTGAACTCGTCGATGGACCTCGCTCGCATGCCATTTTATTGACTGCCCTGTGTGTCAGCACTTCCGTGCCGGTGATAGCCGGCGTCCTGATGATTGTTGGCGTCGTTACGGCTTGAATAATGTGTGCTGGCAAGCTGCGATGATCGCGGCCAAGCCGCCGGGGATGACCGGAACGGCTTCGGGTTTGTGTAATGGGACAAAGAAGCAGCCGCGGTGCCCCGAAGGGGCGCTTCCGTCCACTTGCGGCGTCATTGCAGGAGGGAGAGTTCATCGCCGATGAAGAAGCTTCCGCCTGGGCCCCCCTTCTCCGCGGAATCGAGGGCCCCCGTCCAGGGGAGCCCTCTTTTTTCTATCCCATCGACTGCTAAAAAGTACAGTGAAATCTTAAATATCGTTGGTGTTCATGCCGCGCCTCCTTCATGTATGTTCATCTAGTAAGCACACTCTATCCGGCAAAGGAGATGAATAATGTTGAGTACAAGAACAGGCAAGAGGATGCGAATCGCGGCATGCGCGTTGGGGCTGTCCATGGTGATGGGGCAGGCGGCTGCTGGGGCATACCCCACAGACGCATATGTCACTGGGGCATACGCCGCAGATGAAGACGCCGCACACGCATACGCCGTCGACAGAGGCTTCGCCGCCGCCAAGACGCGGGCGCAGACGGAGCCCGGGAGCGGGAACCGGGCGCGGGCAGCTTCGCAGCATGATCTGGATGTGATCTACCGTGACCTGGGGGGATATCCTTCCGTATCGGCCACCTACAATGGAGGCGTCGCCGCCATCGGGGACAGCGCCTTCGTGCTGGCCGCCAATCCGGAGACGACGCCGATTCTGGCGGCGGCCCGTTACGGCGCAGGGCGGGTCGTCGTCGCCGGGGACGATTCTTACTTCAAATTCACCTCCGATATGACCGATGATCGCCGCACGGTCGCCCGCAATATCCTCATCTGGGCAACCGAAGAAGCGGAACCTCTCACTTATCAGGATGCGCTTGACGGCGCAGGCACGCTCCCTCTGCTCACGGCGACAAGCAAGAGCTTTACCGCAGATTCCCGTTATCCGATCCAAGTGTTGACAAGTGATTCCTTCCATTCGTTCGAGCTCGATCCTGCCCGCTACCCGGTTGCCTATGTGGACGCGACGATGAAGCAGGACGAGATCGATACGCTGGCTTCCTATGTGGAGCGGGGCGGCAGCATCGTCGTGGCGATGAAAGGATGGGTCATGGAGCAATATCCGAATGTGTTCCTGGGGGAGGCGTATCAGGGACGCACGGCCAAGCTGAACGAGGATTATCCGCTTCAGAGGCTGCTGAACCGGATGGGGCTCGGCCTGATGAACAATATTGCGACCACGAAGACAGAGACGTTCCCCAAGCTGACGGAAGAGGGGGCGAATCATTATCACGCGGCTGCTCTGGTTGATCAGGCGAAGCGGGTAGAAGCAGGGGAGTTGGATCCGAATCTGCTCGAGATTGGCCCGGCGGGAGCCGATGCGAAGAAGAAGCTGCAGGTGCTGGCAGCCATCACCGGGGGCACCTTCGGCGGCCTGACCGCGGAGAGTCCGATGCATGCGCAGATTCAACAGGACGCCGAGCAGCTGGACACGGATCTGAGCTTCCCGCTTGACCGCTCCCTGTCTCCTTATTCCAGCGCCTTGCTCGCGTACAAGTTAAGTCTGGTCGGCAATCAGCTTGACGCTCCGAAATCCCCGTATGCCGACAACTTCCCGGGACCCGTTCCCGCCGATGCGCCGCGAGTGCGGCAGAAGACGGTCGCGGTTGATTTCGATTATTCGACCTTTGATCATTTGCGCCAAGGCACGGTGCCGAAAAATTGGATTAGCACCGGATTATATGCGCCGGCAGGGGAATGGCTGACGGTTCATGTTCCGGAAGGAACGGCCGGGCTGGATGTGCAGGTGGGCGCGCATACGGATAATTTGACGAGCCAAAATGTATGGAAACGCATTCCTGTCGTCACCCAGCGGAAGGCGCTGGCGCCGGGCGAGAATCGAATCCGCAGCCCGTACGGCGGACTTCTCTATCTCATTCCGACGAAGCCGCAGGCAGGCGTCCAGAAGGACATTGCGATTCAGGGCGGAGTCGAGGCTCCTTATTATGTGCTCGGCCAGACGACGGAGGAAGAGTGGAGAACGGACATCAGCCAGCGCCCGGCACCTTGGGCCGAGCTGCAAGGGCGCAGAGTCATCCTGACGCTGCCATCCGAATATGTGCGGAATCTTGGCGATCCGAAGCCATTGCTGGAGCAATGGGATCGGATCGTGGAGTACACGGATGAAGTCGCCGGCTTGTCCCCGGATGCGCCGATGCCTCATCGCAGCGTGAATCTGCCGTTCCGCTACGTGGCGGACCGCCAGATCAGCGCCGGCTTCATGCATGCGGGCTACCCGATTATGTTCCAGATCGATCCGTCCGCGGCGCATGCGGTCGATATCGAGCGGGTCACGCGCAATGGCTGGGGCTTCTGGCATGAGACCGGGCATGAGTATCAGCAGGGCCCGTGGAGTTGGGACGTCACCGGGGAAGTCACGGTCAATATTTATTCCCTGTACGTGCAGCAGAAGTTCGGCAATCCAAGCAATCTGCTCACCCGCAACAGTGAGGGACAGGATTTCTATGATCGCGCCCGGGATTATTTGGAGCAGAGCGATCCGGGCACGACGGTGTACGGCAAGTCCGGTCAGGATCTGTTCGTCAATCTGGTCCTGTTCCGCCAATTGTCGTTAGCCTACGGCTGGGACTTCTATCAAGAGCTGCACCGCGCCTATCGCGAATTGCCGGCGAATCAGCTTCCGGCGGATAATCAGGCCAAGATTGACCTGTTTGTCGTCATGGCCTCGAAGACGGCGGGGGAGGATTTGACCGAATTTTTCGATAAATGGTTCGTCAAATATACGCCCGGTACCGTGAAGGCCCAGATCGCGGCCCTGAACCTGCCGAAGCCTTCGCAGCCGATCTGGGAGCTGCGCGAGAGCGAAGGCATCGAGGCGCCGGTCATTGAGCTTGCGCCTGATCAGGAGTGGACCAAGGAGAAGGTGGAGGTGAAGGTGACCAACCCGACTCCGATAGAGGAAGGCTCTGGCTTGAGAAATCAGTACAAGATCGGGGAAGCCGGCACGTGGACGGAATACCGGGAGCCGTTCACGATCGACGCCGAGGGCGAGACGAACGTCTATGCCAGGGTGAGACAGCTCTCCGGGGTAACGAGCGACGAGGTGATGGCGAGCGTCAAGATTGACCGCACGGCCCCGATCATCGAGGCCTCGGTAACGGATATCGTCTATGGCAGCGCCCCGGTCACGCTGCCGATTGCGGCGACTGACGCCTTGAGCGGCGTGCAGGCGATTACGGTGCTGCTGGATGGCGTTCCGCTGGAGGCTCCTTATGTCATCGTTCCGTCGGAGCTGGCGGCAGGACGTCATGAACTGAAGATTACGGCGTCTGATCATGCAGGGAATGTTCGTGAAGCAACTCTTGCCTTCACAGTAGTGAAGACGGTCTCGGTGCAGGATCTGTATGAGGTGGTGGATCGGGCGGAGGCCGAGGGGCGGATCACGAACCGCGGCATCGTTCAGGCGCTGAAAAGTCATATTGCGAAGGTGGAGAAGGGGGACTTGAACGACCCGGACACATATCGGGCGCTGGAGCAGTTCATTCAGGCCCAGTCCGGCAAGCATATCGATGAGCAGACAGCCAGCGAGCTGCTTCGCCTCATTGCGCAACTGAAGGATGCGTAAATGAACGATTGGTGAGCCATTCTTCCTCTGGGAAGGATGGCTCCTCTGCTTCTTGAAGCGGGGAGCAACCCGCGCCAATACAGGGAAGAATGCCGGGTTACCTTAAAAATCGTCAGCCTATTTTTAAAATAATCAGTCCCCGATCTTAAATTAATACGGTCCCGGCGGTAAAGTCGGGAGTATTCAAGGAACGGAGCCTTCCGGTATCGTAAAAAGGGTAAGGCAAGAGAGGAGAACATCTCATGTGAGGGGGGCATTGTGAAGTGAAAGAAGTGAAGGAACCGAAGGGAGCCAAGGAACCGAAGGAATCGAAGGTATTGAAGCAGGTTCACCCATGGCGTCGCGTGAAATTACATCCCGCAAAACGCGTATGCATCTCGCTCCTGGCTGCCATGATGGCGTTAACGCTGGCTGCCTGCAGCGGCGGCTCCGGATCGAACGGTCAAGAGGCGAACGGCGACCAGCCGCCCGAGAAGCTGACGAATCTGACGTATTGGGTGCAGATGGTCAGCCAAGTCTCCGCCACGCTGAAAAGCTACAATGAAATCGAGGCTTATAAGGAATTGGAGAGTGTCACGGGGGTAAAGGTGGACTTCCAGCATCCGCCGGAAGGGCAGCAAGCGAAGGAGCAGTTCAATCTGATGTTGACCTCGGATAAACTGCCGGATGTCATCGAGTATTCATGGACGAGTTATCCGGGCGGCCCCGAAAAAGCGATTAAGGACGGCAAAATCATCCGCCTGAACGAGCTGATTGATCAGCATGCGCCGAATCTGAAGAAGGTGCTGGAAGCGCATCCGGAGTGGAAGAAGGAGATTATGACGGATGAAGGCAGCATCTATGCGTTCCCGTTCATTCGTTCGCATGATCGGTTAAAAGTATTTCTCGGGCCGACGATCCGGCAGGACTGGCTCAATAAGCTGAACCTGGAGATGCCGACGACGATTGATGAATGGTATGCCGTGCTCAAGGCGTTCAAAGAGAATGATATGAACGGCAACGGCAAGGCCGACGAGATTCCGCTCTATCTGGCCAAAGGCGATGTGGACGCATCGACCGCCTTCCTGGGCGCCTTCGGCATTAATGCCGGATTCTATCAGGAGGGCGGCACCGTCAAGTATGGACCGACGGATCCGAGGTTCAAGGAGTTCCTGACGCTGATGAACAAATGGTATCAGGAAGGGCTGCTGGACCGCGACTTTGCCACCACGGATGCGAAGCTGCTGGAAGCGAAGATCACCGGCGGGCAGATCGGCGCGGCCGTGCTGTATACGGGCAGCGGGATCGGCAATTACAATACGCTCATGAAGGACAAGGACCCGAATTTCCATCTCGTCGCCGCTCCGTATCCCGTCATGAACAAGGGCGACAAGCAGATTTGGGGATATAAGGACTTCGCGTATACGGGCATTGGCGCCGCGATTACGACGAGCAACAAAAATCCGGTCGAGACGGTAAAATGGCTCGATTATGCGTATTCGGAGGAGGGCACCCTGCTGTTCAACTTCGGCAAGGAAGGCGTCAGTTACACGCTGGAGAACGGCAAGCCGGTATTCAAGCCGGAAGTGCTGAACAATCCTTCCGGGCTTCCGCTGATTCAGTCGATGTCGCAGCATAACCGCGCGACGTTCAGCGGACCGTTCATGCTTGATATCCGCTTCGACGAGCAGTATACCACCTCTCCGGACCAGCTCAAGTCCAAGGAGATCTGGGCGGAGCCGACGCTGGAGCTGAAGCTGCCGCGCACGACGCCGAACAGCGAAGAGAGCAGCCGCTATGCTTCCATCATGAACGATATCAACACCTTCAAGGATGAGATGTATTTGAAGTTCATTATGGGGCAGGAGCCGCTTGACAACTTCGACAAATACGTCAAGACAATCGAAGGCATGGGGCTTCAGGAAGCGATCGGGATTCAGCAGAACGCGCTGGAGCGTTATAACCAACGTTAATGCGGCGAGAAGCGGGAGATTCTCTCTCGCTTCTTCCATACAACGAGGAAAGTGGGGACACGGATGGCAGCTTCACCACCGGCGCTTCAGCCCGACAAGAAGGCGAAAGAACGCCGCAAGCTCGAAAAGCGGAGCCTCATCAAGAAGGACTTGAAGCGGAATAAATATATTTATTTGCTGGCGCTTCCGGTTATCGCGTATTACGCCATTTTCCACTATGGACCGATGTACGGCCTGCTGATGGCTTTCAAAGATTACAGCATCGCGGACGGCATCTGGGGCAGCAAGTGGATCGGCTTCGATCATTTCAAGAACTTCTTCGACAGCTACTACTTCGGCCGCCTGCTACGCAATACGATCCTGATCAATGTTTACGAGCTGTTGTTTGCCTTTCCTGCGCCGATTATTTTGGCCCTGCTGCTGAATGAGATTCGGGGGCGAATCTTCAAGCGCACGGTGCAGACGATCTCTTATCTGCCGCATTTCATCTCGATTGTCGTCGTGGTGGGGATGATGTTCGATTTTCTGGCGCGGGACGGATTGATTAATCAGCTGCTTGGCTTTCTGGGCATCGACAGCATTCCGTTCATGTCAGAGCCTGGCTGGTTCCGGACGCTGTTCGTAGGCTCCGGCATCTGGCAGGGACTCGGCTGGGGCTCGATTATCTACCTGGCCGCGATTGCCACGATCGATCCGACCTTGTATGAAGCAGCCAAGATCGACGGAGCCGGGCGCTTCAAGCAGGTGCTTCATATTACGATTCCGGGAATGATGCCGACCATCGTCATTATGTTCATTCTGAACATGGGTTCGATGATGAGCGTCGGCAGCGAGAAGGTGCTGCTCATGTACAGCCCGCTTACGTACGAGACGGCGGATGTCATCTCCACCTTCGTCTACCGCAGAGGGGTGCTCGATTCGGATTATGGATTCACGACAGCGGTCGGCTTGTTCAACTCGGTGGTCAGCTTTATTTTGCTGGTCGTCTCCAATACGATCAGCAAGCGGGTCAGCGAGCACAAATTATGGTAGAGAGGAGGCGGGCCGTTGAGAACTTCACTCGGAGAGAAAGTGTTTACCGGATTCAATACGATATTGATGCTGCTGCTCTGCTTCGTGACGCTGTATCCGTTCATCTATGTCGGATTCGCTTCCTTGAGCAGTCCCGCCTCGCTCGCTCAGCATCGCGGGCTGCTGCTGGCACCGCTGGAGCTGAACTTGAGCGCGTATAAGGCCGTATTCGACAATCCGATGATTACGACGGGATACCGGAATACGCTGATCTATGTCACCTGCGGCACGGCGATCAATCTGCTCTTGACGGCTATCGGGGCTTATGTGCTGTCGCGGCGCAATCTGTATTTCAAAAATATTCTCATGCTGCTGATCGTCATTACGATGTTCTTCGGCGGGGGACTGATTCCGACGTACCTGCTCATTAACAAGCTCGGGATGCTGAATACGGTCTGGGCCCTGCTCATTCCCGGGGCGATCAGCACCTTCAACATGATTATTATGCGAACCGGATTCCAGTCTGTTCCGATTAGTCTGGAGGAGTCGGCGCGCATCGACGGGGCGAATGATCTCGTCATTCTGTTCCGCATCATCATTCCGTTATCGATGCCGGTCATCGCGGTCATGATCCTGTGGTATGCCGTCGGGCATTGGAATTCCTACTTCAGCGCCCTGATCTATATGCGGGATCGGGAGCTGTTCCCGCTGCAGCTCGTGCTGCGCGAGATTCTGATCACGAACTCGATGGACAGCATGATGACCGACTCCGGGGCGGGCGATCGGATTGCGATTGCGGAGACGATCAAGTATGCGACGATCATTGTCTCGACGCTGCCGATTCTGGTGCTCTATCCTTTTCTGCAAAAATATTTTGTCAAAGGCGTATTAATCGGAGCTATCAAAGAATAGTTCAGTAACAGCAGGCAACGCAGATCCGAGCCGCGCGCTGACGCTTCACCGTCCTAGTGCTCCGGAATCAAATGGGCGCGCAACGGAGGATTGGCGGTCACAAATCAAAAGGAAGAAGCAGGGAATCGGGGATCGATCACGAAGGATACATGATTCATTCCAAATTCAACAAGCGGAGGGATCATCTTGCGATCGATAATGAACCTTCTTCTGAAGCTTCGCAAACGCAGCTTGAGCCGCGTCTTGACGGCGATGATTGTGTCGAACCTGTGCTTGCTGCTGATTCCGGTCACCATGGGCTTGTTCCTCTATACGATGGTGGAGGATGTGCTCGAAAATAATGCCAGACGGTCCAACTCGGCGATGCTGGAGCAGCTTCGGCTATCGATGGATCATAAGCTGAAGGAGCTGGACATCCTCGCGAAGCAGGTGGCTTTCAATCCGAAGCTGACCGCTCTCCTCAGCTCCAGCGGAACGGCAAGCGAGGAGTCGTATAAGCAGGTCGAGTTCGTGCGCGACTATTTGAACCGCTACCAGAGCTTCGCCAGCGGCTTCGTGAAGGACTTCTATGTTCATCTGCAGGCGGGGGACCTGATTCTGAAGCCGGGACTGCGAACCGACGCGACGACCTTCTATGAAAAGTATTACGCGTATGCGGAGATGGATGCGGAAGCCTGGCGCTCCGGCATGCTGGATGGCTATCACAGCATGACCTATCTGCCTTCGGCTGCGCTGCTGCAGGATCCGGTCAATGGCGGGAGCCCGGCCAAGGTGATCACGTATGTGCAATCGCTTCCAATCTATGAAGTGAGCGGGACGCGCGGCTCGCTGGTCATCTTGATCGACGAGCAGAAGGTGCAGGAAATGTTCAAGCAGATCGAGCTGGCGAACGATAGCACCATCTTCATCGTGAATCCTAACCGGGAGATTATCGCGGCTACCGATCCCGACCTTGAGATGCCTGACGAGATGGCGGATCAGTTGGCGAAGGGCTCCGGCTTATTCAATTACGCCTGGAATGGTACCGATAGCATCGTGTCTTATACTTCGTCCGCGGAAGCCGGCTGGCATTATGTGTCGGTGATGCCGAAGGATCGGTTCATGCAGCGGGTCGAGAGCATGAAGCAGATCGCGCTCTTCGTCTTGATCGTGGCCTTGGGATGCGGAGGGGCGACGGCTTACTGGATCGCTTACCGTCATTATAGTCCCGTGAAAAGAATGGTCGACGCCATTATCCAAGGCAAGCCGGATCGGAGGCGGCCGGGGAATGAATATGAGTTCATCCGCGAATCGATCGAGGGGACGCTGCTCGAAGAGAAGCATCTGCGCAGCCGTCTGCTGCAGCAGGCTCCGGTCATCCGGAGCAATTTCCTCTCGCGCCTTATCCGCGGGTATGTAGATCTCGATCGGGAGCCGCTCGAGTCTCAGCTCGACTTCCTGAATATGGAGTTCCTGTCGGATCGGTTCGCCGTCTTCATCGTGCAGGCGGAAGACATTACGGGGTATGCGAACCAGGAGTCGGAGGCGAAGTGGACGCAGATTCGCTTCATTATCTCGAATATCGGAACCGATATGATTCAGGCCCGCCATATCGGCTATGCCGTCGAGCTGGAGCGGGACCGGATTGGCTTTCTCTGTAATTTCGACCCTGCGCTGGCGGAGGATCACGCGAAGGATCTGCAGGAGATGACCGAGCAATTGCTGGACATGATGCATAACCGGTTCCGCATCTCCTTGACGATCGCGGTCAGCGATATTCATGAGGGTCCCGCCCAGATCGGCCATGCCTATCTGGAAGCGCTGGCAGCCTTCGACTACCGCATGTTCCGGGGACGGAATGCGGTTATCCATTTCGGCGAGATTCAGGATGTCACCCCGCATTATTATTATCCGCTTGAATTCGAAGCGCAGCTGGTCAACCACGTGAAGAGCGGGGATACCGAGAATGTCGGGAAGCTGCTGGACAATATTTACGAGATGAATTTCAACGCGGCCAAGACGACATTCGAGCTGGGGATGTGCCTGTTTTTCAATATTATGAGCACGTTCCTGAAAATTACGAATTCGACCAATACGGATCATGCAGCGCTGCTGGGCCCGAATATCGATCCGATCAAAAATCTATTCAATTATAAGACCGTGGAAGAGATGCACGCCGAGACGAAGCGCTTGTTCGTACGGCTCACGGCCTCCTTCCAGACGGCTCAGAGCGATCACAGCAAGCAGCTCTTGGCGGACATTATGCAGATGATCGAACTTCATCTGCATGATCAGAATCTGGGGCTGGTCATGATCGCGGATCATTTCGGCATGACTCCGCAGTATGTATCCAGCTTCTTCAAGAAGGCGAGTAACCAGAATCTGACCGACTACATTACCCGTGCCCGGATTGATCTGGCGAAGGCGCATATGGCGCAGTCCGATCTTACCAATGCGCAGGTCGCTCAGATGGTGGGGTATACGAATGACGTCGTATTCATTCGTGCCTTTAAGAAGCTGGAGGGAGTGACCCCGGGCAAGTATCGCATCAGCATTCAGCGTTCCTCTTGCGAACGCGATAAGGAGGCTAATCTATGACCACCACGAATATTTTTCGGGAAGCGATCGCGGAACCGCATCGCTTCGGGGTGAGCGGGCAAGCGGTATGGAGCACAGAAAAATGCGATCAGGCGATTGAATATGTGCTTCGCCAGATCGATCGCAATCTGGAGCCGTTCGCCCGCCAGTTCCCGGCGCCGGCAAGCGTCAATCTCATCTATCCGGCTATCGGAAATACCGAATGGACCTCGTCCTTCTGGACGGGCATGCTCTGGCTGGCCTATGAAGTGACCGGCGAGGCGAAATACCGGAACACGGCCGAACTGCAATTGGAGAGCTACAAGGAGCGGATCGAGAAGCGGATTGCGACCGGGACGCATGATCTCGGCTTCCTCTATTCGCTGTCCTGCATCGCCGCCTACAAGCTCACCGGCAATACGGAAGCGAAGGCGATCGCGCTGCAGGCCGCGGAGCTTCTGATGGAGCGCTATTTCGCAAAGGCGGGCATCATTCAGGCATGGGGCAATCTGAACAATCCGAGCCAGCGCGGGCGGATGATCGTCGATTGCGCGATGAATCTGCCGCTGCTCTACTGGGCTTCCGAGATGACGGGGGATGATCGCTATCACGAGGCGGCGGAGCGCCATATCCGGCAGACGGCGAGCTATCTCATTCGCGGCAACGCTTCGACGTATCACACGTTCTATATGGATACGGAGACGGGCGAGCCGAAGTACGGCAAGACCGCGCAGGGCTATGCCGACGATTCCTGCTGGTCGCGCGGCCAGGCGTGGGCGATGTACGGGCTTCCGCTTAGTTACCGCTATACCCGGGATGCGGCGCTGCTCGAGCAAGCGGAGAACGTGACTCATTATTATTTGAACCGGCTGCCGGCTGATTATGTCTGCTATTGGGATCTGATCTTTACTGAAGGGGAGGAAGAACGGGACAGCTCAGCCGCGGCGATCGCGGCCTGCGGGATGATGGAGCTGGCGAAGCATCTGCCGCTGACGCATGAACACCGCCGGCTGTATGAGAATGCGGCGCTGCTGACGCTTGATTCGCTGGCGGCGCGCTACACTTCGGCCGCGCGTCCCGAATCGAACGGAGTGCTCCTCCATGCCGTCTACGGCAAGCCTCTCGGCAACGGCGTCGACGAATGCTGCATCTGGGGCGATTATTTTTATTTCGAGGCGCTGGTGCGGGCCCGAACAGACTGGCGCAGCTATTGGTAGGCGGCGAATGGAAGCGAAGCAGGCGAAGGAGGCGGCATCATGCATACGGTAAGCTATGAAAATGCCCCGAGCGGCTGGAACGAGGCGCTGCCGCTCGGCAACGGGCATTTCGGCGGAATGATGTTCTTCGAGGATAATAAGCTGACGCTGGCGATGAATCATTACGAGGTGTATTACCGGAAGCTTCACCGTTATAGCCAGACGTATAGCTCCGGTGAGCGGCGTCCTTACCGGAAGATGTACGGCCGCACCTATGAGGAACTGAAGGAACGGGCGCGCGAGATGTACCGCGATCCGGAGCGGGAGCCGTTCTTCCTGTACGGCGACGCGCTGTCGGAGCATAATCTGCACCGCCGCTATGGCAAACCGGCCGGAGGCGTGTCACATTATCCGACCGGGGAAATTGGGCTGTTCCCGTCCGCGGAGCTGGCGGACCCCGACCGCTATGTCCTGCAGCTTGACGTCGAGGAGGCATGCGTCCGGCTGTGGATCGAGCGGGGGAAGGACGAGCTGGAGATGCGCACGATTGTTGCCCCGGACGGCGATTATATCTTGTGCGAGATCCGGCAGACCTGTCCTTCGCTGCTGGAGGCGGTGTCGCTGTCGCTTCCGGCCCGGAGGTATACGGAGCTGGCCGCAGATTATTGGCAGGTCGATGACACGACCTTTTGCTATCGGGGCTCCTTCTATCCGGACGGTGAGGACCGTGAGGCGTATGAGCCGTTTTCTTTTCTCGTCATGACGAGGATCGCCGGAGCGAAGGGGATAGCGGACATATGCGCTGACGGGATGCGAATCCGCCTTGAGGCGGCCGAGCCGTCCGTGACGCTGCTAACGACCGTCGTGACCGAGGCGCCGGATCTGGAGGCCGCCGCGCTGGAGCGGTTGAATCGGGAGGCCGCCCGGGTCGAGCGGCTGAAGGAGTGCCACCGGGCGCACTGGACGCGCTTCTGGGAACGGTCGTCCGTCTCCTTGCCGGATCCGCTGCTGGAGGATCTGTGGCATATCAATCTGTATGCGATCGCCTGCAGCAGCGGCAAGGGCGGGAGAATGGCCGAGCAGGCCTGCGGTCTGAACGGCCTGTGGGATATTAAGCAGCCGACCAAGTGGGGCAGTATGTGGTATTGGGACGTCAATATTCAGGCGGCGTTCTGGCCGCTCTATACGGCGAATCATCTGGAAATCGCCGAAGCGTTCCACGACGGGCTGCTGTCCTATGCCGGGGAAGCGGAGCGGATGGCGCGGGAGTTTTACGGGCAGGACGGCATCGCGGGCGATTATCCGCATGCGCTGTACTACAGCATCTGGCCCTGGTGCGCGCAATTTTTGTGGGACTATTACCGCTACAGCATGGATCGGCAGTTCCTGCAGGAGAAGGCATATCCGCTGTTCAAGCGCATCCTGCGGTTTTTCGAAGGGATTGTGGAGGCGGAGGGCGAGAGCGGAATGTATGGCGTCTTCCCCGACATCTCGCCGGAGCAGGGGCCGCTGACGCGGAATTCGGTCAGCACGCTGGCGACGGTGAAGCATTTGCTTCGCATCGCTGTTGAAGCCAATAGGCTGCTGGGCGAGGCGGAGGAGGATTACCGCCGCTGGAGCGAGCTGGCGGAGCGGCTTGCCCCTTATCCGACGGGCGAGTCGAAGCGTTACGGCCCCGTGCTGCGCGATTCGGAATGGGCGCCCGCCGACATGCATCTGCGCCATCCCTCGCTGCTGATGCCGATCTATCCGATCGGCGAGCTCAGCAAGCATAGCGCGCCGGAGCTGCGGCAGCTCGCGGAGAACACGCTCCGCTATGCGGAGCATCATACCGAATTCGGCGTGTTCCAGTTCGGGTGGCTCTCCTGCGCGGCCTCGCGGCTGGGCAAGGGGAACGCCGCGCTGCGGCTGCTCTACGAGCAGGGCATCGATCTGTCGCTGCGGAGCAATGGCTTGTTCGCGGAGGAGACGGAGCGGTGGATGAACTACTGCAACATTACGAATGAACCGCTCTATCATCCCCATATGATGGAGGCTTCCGGGGAGGTCGTCGCCGCCATTAATGAAATGCTGCTGCAAAGCTGGTCCGGCGCCATCGAGGTGTTCCCCGCCATCCCGTCAGGAGAGCCGGAGCCAGAACGTATGGCCGGTCTGTACGCGCATGAGGTCGGCCATAAGGTTCGCCCTTACGCCAAGTGGGACGAGTGCAGCTTCCGCAATCTGCTGGCGGCGGGCGCGTTCGAGGTTAGCGCCGCCCTGAGAGAAGGCCGCACGGCCTGGGTCAGGCTGAAGAGCAAGGCGGGCCAGCGGGCCGTGTTGGTCCATCCGTTCGGCCCGGAGGTGGAAGCGGCCGTGGCGCGGCTGGACGAATCCGGGTGGAGCCCGATCCCGCATCATCGGGAGCAGGGGCGGCTCGTCTTCGATACGGAGGCAGGCGGAGAGTACGCCGTGTATCCGGCGGCGATTGCGGTTGATGGTCTCTCGCTGCTTCTGTGCGGGGAGGCGGGAGCCGAGGCTAGGGCCGCAGGGGCGGCAGCGGGACAGTGGGATGAGCCAGGCCAGTCCGATAATCCTGGTGAGGCCGCTCTGTCTAGTGATGCGGGGCGGACCGGTGAGGTGGGGCAGTTCGGTGAAGCGGGACAGTATGGTCAGGCAGGGCAATCCAGTAAGGCGGAACAGTCCGGCGAGGTGGGAGAAGTCGATGTGCCAGTTCAAGCTAGTATGTCTGGTCCGGATCGTGCTTCCCCGCGCGTCCGCGAGGCGCATACGGGCCGGCGGGTTTTTCTCGGGAAGGATCGGGACACGCGGCATTATCAGTTGCTGGATCATTTCACCTTCGATTATTATACGGGCAATTATCGGGAATCGCGCCTCGCCGCCTACCGGATCGATTGCGGCCCGGGGAAGCGAGCCAAGCATTACGGTAAGGCCTTGCCGAGGCAGGTGCATATGGACGGCATCGTCGGCCAGGCGTTCCGCCCGTTAACGCCGCAGATGTCGTTCACGCCGTATGCGGGCATCGGCTGGGCGGCTGCCGGGGAGCTGATCGCGGAGGACCGCGGGGGGCCGGATGAGCTGCGGCGGGATTTTATCGGCGGGACGGAGGAGGCGACGCTCTTGATCGAGCTGCCGCGAGGCCGCTACGATCTGCTCTTCGTCTCCGGAGAGAGCGCCCTCCCTTCGTATACGATCGTCGAGATCGAAGGGCAGAGCGTCTGGAAGCCGGAACGGCCGCTGCGGGCGGGAGAATTCGCGACGGATATTGTGCCGATCGCGCAGAGACGGGACGGCTACGCGGCGATCCGGTTCCGCTCCGGTGAAGGCTTGCCCTGGCGGGTGAATGTGCTGATTGTGAACAAGAACTATCCGTATTTGTGAGATCTAGATTTTCAAAGAGTAGGCCGATGCTAGCGAATGTCGCAATCTGTGCGGTCGTGCTGAAGTTAATCCGAGTAAATTCGTAGATCAGCCATGTCTGATGCCGGTTAGCGGGCATTGCGGCGGATTGTAACTCGCTGCTGCGGCGGGGGCGCGGAAGCTTAATGCGCGTGTGCTGGGTTTGAGCAGTAGTATGAGTCGTGCTGAGTCTGGAACAACTAGTGTGGGGATGGTGCTTCTGCGTAAGTAGTATGGTTGCATGACACATCAGGGCCAGTAATATAGTAAGTGCTGCGTTTGCAACAGTAGTTTCTTTAGACCAGGGGCGATGGCCCCTGGTTTTTTTGGATTTTCCAATGATGAAAGGGGAGCGGCGACTTGGAATCCTGCGAAACTACAGTATTTTGAGCATTTGGCCGGTCGAATCGGGAGAATTCCTGCATGGGCGCATCATTTTGTCCGATTCGCCTCTAGTCCAAGCGATAACGGGCGAAATTGCTGCTTTTTTGCAGGATTCACTCGCCCGAATAGCGGGGGCTATGAGAATAATGTATTTTTGCAGCATTGCAGCGATAGCGATGCACACTCTTAGTTAGAACTTGGTTAGAGCACCTATCCATATAATCCAAATATACGAAAAGAAAAAGATACATAGGTGAAAAATTGAAATCGAGTTGATTCCTAAAAATATGAAAACTACTAAATCATGGTTCACGGGTTTAACCAACTGATAATCCGTTAATAAAACAATAAACAATTTCTTCTTCTAACTGACTTAATTTACGATTTAGTTGAGTAGATAGCTCATTAACCAAATTCAAGTGGTTTCTTTGATGTTTTTCTGTTAAATTACAAATTAACTTCAATAACCTTGAATAACCCATAAAATCATCTTTAGATAATGGAGGTTCATGCGAAAGCACATAGATTTCGGCATCAAACATTTCAATATTTTCTAAGAGTTGTCTAACATTATCAATCTTATATTGTGGTTGTTGTGTGTAAATACTTGGATACAAGCAGTCCCCTAAGAAAAGTACTTTTTCTTCCTCTACAAAAATGAGTGAGGAGTCATCAGAATGATCTCCGCCTACATGTTTGACTACACACCGAATACCACCTAAATCAATCTCGATTTTTTCCTTAAAAGTAACGTTGGGTAAAGTAATGGTAATATTTCTGTCTACTCCAAATTCTTTTTTTATCATTTCTGAACAAAACTGATTCTCTAAGCCTTTTTCTACACGATTATCTAAAGCTTCGTCTGACCAATCATATTCCATAATTTTTTCAAGATGCATTTTTGTGTTTTCATGTGCTATGGTTAACATATTCATCTGATTCGTTCCAAAGCAATGATCCCAATGCCAATGTGTTAATACTACAGAATGATAATTAGTAATTTGACATTGATCTAGTTCACCAAGAAATAACTTGGCATGTTCATCAGAATTTCCTGCATCTACAATTAAAGTTTGGTGAATCCCACATATGGCAGACAGTATTGGCCGATCTGTTTCAAGATCATGCGGTAAATAATGTATACGATTAGTTAGTTGCTTCAAATTTTTCTCCATTATCTTAACTCCCTTTGTTTTCTTTAGTTCCGACAATCTTATTTAATGTATCAAGAACATTTTTTAACTCTGTTAAGCTTACTTTCGAGTAATATTTTTCCACAAGAATGTCGTCAATTTTTTTAAGAAGCTGATGAAACTCTTGCCCCCTATCCCCAAGATAAATAAAGTTCTCTCTACGGTTTATTGAATTCTCTTGACGATATATCATTTTCATTTCTTCAAGCTTTGAAATTACTTGGCTAACCGCACTTTTTGAAATATCAAAATGATTTGCAATATCTTTCGCAATTACCGGCTCATTACGAATGATATAAAACATGATAAGTTCTTGTTGAGGAGTTAAGTGAAAGTTGTCTAATTCCCCAACCTCTTTGGTTTCTTGTAAAACTAACAACTTGAACTGCTCAAATTTTTGATTAATTTTGTCTATAATTATTGAATAATCATGCACAGATTTATCATCCCTGATTCATTTTATAGGTTTATAGTTAAGTTAAGTTTACTTAACTATTATATATTTGTCAATTTTGCAAATCGATCATAAGCAAAATCTTTACCCGCGAAACGGGCGGGGAACAGCATTGCCAAGCAGGAAGATGGGACGTGGCAGTTGCGGAAATCGAGAAATTCCTGCAAAGATAAGCGGGAAGTGATCAAGACCTCCAGTTCCACACGGTGGACGGGAGGTTTTTTTGTTTTGCCTCATCCATTGCTTTGTTCTGAAAAAGGTGATACACTTTCGTTAAACGATGATTTAAACACTGTTTAAAAGAATGTTTTCCTCCATTTTTAAAAGGGTGTTTTGCTTCAATTCAGCGCGACCCGGCGCGGATGGGGAAAGACGAATGATCTTACAACAATTCAGGATTAGGAGGGGTTCAATGACACCGCCAGACCAGAGCAATGATACCAAGGAGAAGATTTTGCAGACGACGTTGGATGTTATCGAACGGGAAGGATTCGACAGCGTGACGATTCGCAAGATCGCGTCCCGTTCCGGCACGAACATCGCGCTTGTCAATTATTATTTTGGTTCCAAGGATAAGCTGATCAACGAGGCGATCAAGGGCTTGCTGATCGGCTTCCGCGATACGTTCGATGTGCTGGATGACGTGTCTGTGCCGCCGAAGGAGCGCTTGAAATTATTTTTGGTCCGCTATGTTCAGGTCATTCAGCAATATCCGGAGCTGGTGCTGCACACGATAGCCGCCGGCTCGGCGATGTTCGCGACCCAGCATGAGTATGGGGAATTTTTGCGGGCCACCGGATTTCATAAGCTGCAAAAGGTGTTGAGCGAGATGACGGGGGAGGAACGGCCGGACTTGTTAATGATGATGATTACGCAAATTTTCGGAGCTATTTTTCTCCCCGCATTAATGAAGCCGCTGCTTGAATCCGGGGCCGGAGTCAAGCAAGCTTCTATCGATCGGCAAATCGATTTCTTGTTTGAACGCTATTTTCCAGAACATGGAGAAGCAAAGGAGCGAGGAAAATGAAATTTCTAAGAGATCATTGGCAGGATATGGGGATCGTTGTCGCTTTCTTCGTATGCATCGGGTTGGTGGTCAATGGAGAGCGGATGCCGGAAATCGAGATCATGTTGTGGCTCAGCTTTGTGGCGATATTAGTGCATCAATTCGAAGAATATCGGTGGCCGGGTTATTTCGGAGGGCTGTTTAACGGCGTCATTTTTCGAAGCGAGCATCCGGAGCGCTTCCCGCTGAATACGCAATCTGCCATGATTATCAACCTCGGCATCGCTTATCTGTTTTATCTTCTTCCCGTCTTTGTACCGCATCTTATCTGGCTTGGTCTTGCTCCCGTCTTCATGGGCTTTTTCCAATTTATATGGCATGGCATCTTTGCCAACATCAAAGCCAAAACGATCTACAATCCCGGCTTGGGCGCCGTCCTGCTGCTTCATTTTCCGATCGGCGGCTGGTATATCTATCATATCGTGACCCACAATCTGGCAAGCGCATGGGACTGGGTATTGGGCACGGTTTATTTTGTGATTGCCGTCTATATTTTCATCATCAAGGGGAATATGTGGCTGAAGGACGAACACTCGCCGTATGCGTTTACTCCGAAGCAGCTAGGCCCTTACAACTTGTCCGCAAACACGAAAAACGTAACGCGGTGATCGGGGCTCGCGATTGTTCGCTGCGGATGCCTGCATGACAAGGTCCATCTACTTCAGCCGTTCCATAATTGACGCGGCGTTGATACCTGTGAGATTTTTTTACTTAAATAAGTTAAGCGTTGTAATGATGATCGGCATAGCGAACACATCAATCAGAAAGGCGCCGACAATCGGAACGATCAGATACGCTTTGCGGGAAGGGCCGAAGCGCTCCGTTACCGCAGCCATATTGGCCATCGCATTGGGCGTGGCGCCGAGGCCGTGGCCCGTGAAGCCTGCAACCATTACGGCGGCGTCATAGTTTTTGCCCAGCAACCGGAACAAAATGAAAATACCGAACAGGACGATAAATACGACCTGGACCAGTACGATAACGAGGATCGGAAGCGCCAGATCGGCTACTTCCCACAGCTTGATGCTCATGAGCGCCATGGACAGGAAAATGCCAAGCGTGACGTCGCTAATGAGGTTGATGCTTTTCATATCGATGGCTTGTGGCTTGAATTTATCCACGATGTTGCGGACGATGACGGCGACGAACATGGCTCCGACATAGCCGGGCAGGACGAAGCCGGTTGCCGATGAGAACAGATCTCCCAAATAGGTCCCTAGCGCCATGCAGAAGGTAATGAGCAAGACTTGAATGAAGAAAGTATGAGTCGTAATCGGCTGTGCGTGTTCTTTTACGTCCACAGCGTCCTCAGCGGATTCGGCCGGTTTTAGGTTGTATTTGCCAAGCAGATACTTTACCGTAGGGCCCCCGACCAATCCGCCGGCGATAAGACCGAACGTGGCGGCCGCAATCCCGATGGACAGCGCGGACGGGATTCCCAGCTCTTCAATCGTTTGTCCAAATGCGCTTGCGGCTCCATGTCCGCCTTCCATGGACACGGCTCCGGCCATCATCCCGATCAGGGGATGGATGCCGAATAGGGAAGCGAGGGAGACGCCGATGACGTTTTGCGCCAGAGCGAGGAAGCCGCAGGCAAGCCAGTAGATGACGAGCAGCTTGCCGCCCAGTTTGATAAGCTGGAAGCTGGCGCCCAGGCCTACCGTGGTGAAGAACGTGAGCATGAACAGGCTTTGGAGCGAGGTGTCTAATGTAATAGTAAGCAGGCCCGTCGTCTTCAGAATCGTAGCGATAATGGCGAACAGCAGTCCACCGACCACGGGGGCCGGAATACAAAATCTTTGCAGCACGCCTGTCTTTTTGACAAGGAATGTCCCCAGTACGAGCAGCGCGACGGCCAAAAATATCGTGTTCACTTGATTAAGTGCCAGTGTCATCGTTGTCCCTCCCTAAAATGGTCATAATGGCTTCATTCGTCAAGTAAGCACCTAACTTTACGGTTCTTCCCTGTTCATCTACGGCCGGATTCACTTCGCAAATGTCAAAAGAAAGCGCTTTCGAATGTGATGCTGCCGTACGGATAAGGCTGCGGACGATCATCGGATTCAACCCGAAAGGGGACGGGGCGCTGACTCCCGGCGCGAATGCCGCATTGATCACATCGGTGCACAGGGTAAGCATCACATAATCATGCTGGTCGATAAATTCATGCAAGGCGGATGTAATCTCATCCATCAATCCTTCCTGCATCTCTTCTTCCAAAATATAGCCCGCACCAAGCTCGTCCGCCTTGTCGAACAGCTCCTGCGTATTGCCAAAGCGCTGAATGCCGAGCACAAAATAATGGCTGTTGTGGTCCTGCTCCAATATTTGCCGGAACATCGTTCCCGAGGATGGCTGCCGGTCGTAATCGCGCAAATCGAAATGGGCGTCAATGTTGATGATGCCAAGCGAAGCGTCTGCGCCGATATGTTGGCGGACCCCTAAATAATGCCCATACAAGGTCTCATGGCCTCCGCCTAATATAATGGGAGTGGCCGATGCAGACAGGATGCGGGAGACCGCCTGGCCCAATGCTTCCTGGGCTTCTTCCAGCCGTTCGCCGATGCAGCTTATATTGCCGGCATCGACCAGGCGATGTCCTTCCTCGGCTCTCCAGGGGATGCTTGCGAGCGCTCGCCTAATCGCATTCGGAGCTTGGGCTGCGCCAACTCGGCCTTGATTCCGCCGCACGCCTTCCTCGCATTCAAACCCGATGATGGCGCAAGTCTTGGCACAGGCAGCAGAGGCAGCCTGCCATGTATCCAGATCGATCGGTTCCACGATTTGATGGTAGCGAAAGCTGCTTCTTCTCTCTGCATGATCCGTCCGTCCGGTCCACACATCAGATCCAACCTTGTTTTGCAATTTTCCCATCCTCTCTCTGAGTTCTGATCTGTATTCGGTTGTTTGTATTATTATAAGATGACATTCTTATAATTTAAAATATATAATATTAATAAATTAATAGCCTGGAGCTATAAATTAGAAAGGAAGATGGCGTTGGACATCAAGCAATTGTTTTATTTCGTGACGGTTGCCGATCAGTTGAGCTACTCCAAAGCGGCACAAAAATTGCATATTTCCCAGCCTTCGTTAAGCAACGCCATTAAAAATCTGGAGCAGGAGGTCGGTTCGCCCTTGCTGGAACGAAGCACCCGAAAAATAGAGCTGACGGACGCCGGCAAAGTGCTGTATACCAAATCGCTCCAGCTTCTGTCCCATATGAATATTTTGAAAAAGGAGATGCAGGAAGTAAGGCTAACCGGGAGCGGGGAGCTGATCATCGGCATGATCGAGTCGGTGAGGCATTGGGTTCCGAAGGTGATCCGCGAATATCAAGGCCGGTATCCTTCGATGCGAATCAAGCTGATCGAGGTGTTGAGCCGGAAGGCGGTCATCGATTCCTTGCGGAAATACCATACCCATCTTATCATTACCAATCAGTGCATTGAGGAGGAGGACATCGAATCGCTTCCTTTATACAAGGAGAAGTTGGTGCTTGTGCTGCACCGGGCTCACCCTTTGTCCGCGAAGGAATCCATTACTTTTGCCGAGCTGGCCGAAGAGCCTTTTATTATTAGCATGGAGGGGTTCCAGACGAGGGAGGATATTTTGGAAGCCTTCGCGCTTGAAGAAGCATCCCCGAACATCCAATTTGAAATTGAACGGTTTGAGACTGCTTTGACCTTAGTAAGAGAGAATCTGGGGGTGGCTATCATCCCTGAAAATTATCTGGTTGAACCGAAGGATGTGTCCATTGTCCGGAAAACGATGGATTCGCCTGCGCTGGAACGGACGGTGTATTTGACGTATATGAAAAACCGGTATTTGGCTCCCGCGGTCCAAAGCTTCCTGGAAGACATTCAACGGAGCTTCGCGGCAGACACATAAGCCAACGTCTGACGGACGTTGGCTTGCGGCGCTTGCGATGGAGCAGATCTCTCTAGCGCTGATAAATTTGCCGGTAGCGGGCTGGCGTGATCCGCTCGAATTTTTTGAACGTTTTAATGAAGTAGCTCGGTTCGCTGAAGCCGAGATCGTTGCTGATCTGAGAGACGGACAGATCCGTCGTCTCCAACAGCTGCTTGGCCCATTCCATCTTCAGGCGGGGGATGAACACGGAGAAGTTCTCTCCGGTCTCCTTCGTGAAGATGCGGCTGAAATAGCTCGGACTGACATGGCATAGGGCCGCCATATCGGCGAGCTTCACATTTTCGCTTTTATGCGTATAAATATAATCGAATGCCGGCTGCAGAATCGGGTTGGACGATTCCGTTCTCTGCTGCGTCATGCTGCTGATATGGCTGTCGATCAGCGTGTTTTCCAGCTCGCTTTTCATCGTCTGAATGCTGCGGAACGCCTGATCGGCGAACGAATCGAGGACCGGGTTCGTGCCGGTTAACGCTTGGCGGTACATATCGATGGTCGCGTTTTTATGAATCGCTTCCTCTACAATATAATTGCACAGATGGTACAGCATCTCCGAGATCGTCACCACTTCGTCATAGGACAGGACCGGAAGCGATTCGTATTCCTGCTCCAGGCTGCGGAACTTGGCGTTGGCGATGGCATTGGAGGGGCGCGTCACAATCTGCTCCATCTCCATCGGGTTGTCGCGCAGCTTGACCTGTCCGGCCATGATCGCGCCCATATACTGATTGTGAACGATAATCGGGATCGCGATATCGACAATATTGAAGTGGCAGAGGTAGATATAAGGCTTGTTCAGCCGCACCGCTTCCAGGCCGCCCCGAGCGTCGCATTTTTGGCAGTAGGGCGACAAGGTCTCGTCCTGGCGTATCGCCTGGCAGAAGCTTTGGCAGTGGCTGTGCTTCGTGACCGGCACGCCTTTATAGTCGGTCGTAATAACGGCCATTTTCGTAACGAGAGAGAGCGAGTCCTGCAGCGTCTGCCATTTTTCCATATCGATGATGCTGTCCAGATTAAAACGCGAGGTCATATCACTCATTCTCCTTCCGTACGCCCCGCTCTATTATAGCACATAATAATCGGATAACAGGACAAGATAATACCATTTTCGAACTAGAGGATAAGAAAATACGATGAGATAGCGCTTTATTTTGCAGGAATAGTGCCATGATCTTGTCCCGTGCCGCCACTATAATGGAGATACAAATCATGCAGAGGAGGATTACGCAATGAGAAGAGCGTTTATCAGTCCGGCCAAATATGTACAAGGTGAAAATGAGCTGTTGAATCTGGGATATTTCATCAAGACCTTCGGAGAATCGGCTCTGCTGATTGCCCATGCCGACGATGTGCAGCGCGTCAAGCCGAAGCTTGAACATACAATGAAAACTTATGGAGTGACACTAGTTGAGAGCGGTTTCAACGGGGAGTGCTCCCGCCAGGAAGTGCAGCGGTTGAAGCAACTGGCTGCGGAGCATAACTGTTCCTGTACGATCGGACTGGGCGGAGGCAAGGCGATTGACACTGCCAAATGCGTCGCAGAGGGCGAAGCGCTCATTATCGTGCCGACGATCGCGGCGACGGATGCGCCGACAAGCCATTCCGCCGTGCTGTATACGCCGGAGGGCGAGTTCGACGATTATGCTTATTTCAAGCAAAGCCCGACGGTCGTCATGATCGATACGACGGTCATCGCGAATGCGCCGACGCGCTTCCTGGTCGCCGGGATGGGGGATGCGCTGTCTACCTACTTCGAAGCGAGAGCGACGTCGAATTCGTATTCGCGAGTTAATGCAGGTCTTCCGTGCGGCGAGCAAGAGGGCGTAGGTGCGGCGATAGGCACCCGGGCCGCGCTGGCTCTGGCCAAGCTGTGCTATGAGACTTTGCTGGAGGATGGAGCCAAGGCCAAAGCGGCCTGCGACGCGAATCTGGTGACGCCTGCATTTGAAAATATTGTGGAAACGAATATCCTGCTGTCCGGCCTGGGCTTCGAAAGCGGCGGTCTCGCGGCAGCTCATGCGATCCACAATGGCTTGACGGCACTGGAGGGTACGCATCATTATTATCATGGGGAGAAAGTGGCCTTTACGACGCTCGTGCAATTGGTTCTGGAAAATGCGAGCACCGCGGAAATGAATGAAGTGCTGCAATTCTGCGTCAGCGTAGGCCTGCCGGTCTGTCTGCCCGATATTGGCGTGACGAGCGTGACGGATGAAGAGCTGCGGAATGTGGCGGCCAAAGCCTGCATCGCGGAAGAGTCGATTCATTCGATGCCATTCCCGGTTAATGAAGATATGGTGGTGGCCGCGATTCGCGTCGCGGATCAGATCGGCCAGCAATTTAAGCAAAAGGGTGAATAATCGTGAAGAAGATCATCAATAAGCCGGAGACGCTTGTCCGGGAAATGTGCAGCGGTCTGGTGCTTGCCCATCCGGAACTGGAGTTCATCAGCAAATACAAGATCGTGAAGAAGAGAGAGCTGAACGGGGACAAGGTCACCTTGATCAGCGGCGGGGGAAGCGGCCATGAGCCGGCGCATGCCGGCTTCGTCGGGCAAGGGATGCTCGATGTGGCGGTGTGCGGCGATGTGTTCGCCTCCCCGTCCCAGATTCAGGTCTATCAAGCGATCAAGGCTTCTGCCAGCAAAAAGGGTACGCTGCTCATTATCAAAAATTACAGCGGCGACATTATGAACTTCAAAAATGCGGCCCATCTCGCGGAAGAGGACGGCATTAAGGTCGATTATGTCAAAGTGGACGACGACATCGCGGTGGAGGACAGTCTGTATACGGTCGGCCGCCGAGGCGTGGCCGGAACGGTGCTCGTGCATAAGATCGCCGGCGCCGCCGCCGAAGCGGGCCTAGAATTGGCCGATGTGAAGGCTGTCGCCCAACATGCGATCGACCGCACGAGAAGCATCGGCTTCGCCCTCACTTCTTGCACCGTGCCGGCGAAAGGGACGCCGACGTTCGAGCTGGGCGAGGATGAAATCGAGTACGGCGTCGGCATTCACGGCGAGCCCGGCATTCGCAGGGAGAAGATGCAGTCAGCGGATGAGCTGGCGAAGAAGATGGTGGCGGATTTGTTCCGCGACATGAAGCTGGACGATGGCTCCGCTGATGAGCTTGCGGTGCTGGTGAACGGGTTCGGCGGCTCGCCGCTGCAGGAATTGTATCTGCTGGCGAACGCGGTCGTGCGGGAAATCCGCAGTCGTCGAGTGTCCATCGTCAAGGTCTTCGTCGGGAACTATATGACGAGCATCGATATGGCCGGCGCTTCCGTGTCTCTGATGCGGCTGGATGATCAGTTGAAGAAGTATTTGACGGCGGACTGCGATACGCCGGCGCTGCAGGTCAGCGGACCGTTCGCGCCGCTGTCTGTCCAGGAAGAGGCTGCGGAGACGGCGGAGAAGCAAGCCGTGTCTTATCGCTGCGAGACGGATCCTGCCTATGCGAAAATTGATCGGAATGTGTTCTCGCTGAACAACTTGATCTATCTTACTGATAAAATGAGTGAGATTATTATCGAGAATGAAGTGCCTTTCTGCGAGCTCGATTCGCATGCCGGCGACGGCGACTTCGGCATGAGCGTCGCCAAAGGCTTCAAGCAATTGAAGCGTGAATGGCATGAGATAATGGCGCATCACGCCGGGAATATCGGCGAGTTCTTCCATGCTTGCTCCTTGGTCATTATGGAGCATTGCGGCGGCGCTTCCGGGCCGATCTGGGGGTCGGCGTTCCGGGCGGCCGGGAAATATGCCGGGGACCGCACTGAATTGACGGTTCCGGAATTCGCGGAGATGATGCAGGCGGTGGTCAAGGGGATTCAGGACACCGGTGAACGCTCCTTCGGCCGCGGCGCGGTTGTCGGCGACAAGACGTTGATCGACGCGTTGGCGCCGTTCGCGGACGCCTGGGAGCGGAGCGCCGCAGCGGGCGACGATGTGAAGACCGCTGCGACGGCCGCGGCGGAAGCCGCCGTCCAAGGCGCGAAGCATACGGAGACAATCGTCGCCCGGATGGGCCGGGCGGGCACCGTTGGCGAGCGCAGTCTCGGCTACCCCGACGCCGGCGCTTATGCGCTCGGCGTGATATTCACCGAGCTGGCGCGGGTGATGGAGTAGCACTTGGCCCCTGCAGGTGCAGGTGCAGCGCTGCCGGGCCTCCGGGGGGAAGTGCCCCGTCCGGGGAACCATTGCTGCAAAACTACAGTAATTTACTCCTTTGCTGAAGGAATTCGGCCCAAAAGCTGCACCAGCGCAGCTTTTGGGCCTTTTTTAACCCGTTCGGAGCAAAAGTGGGGAAAATTCCTGCAGATTTGCAGGAATCAATATCGGGTAGCTAGTTGTATTGGAGAATACTGCAGCAGTGCAGCAATTTTTAACTTTCGAGGGAACAAGTCGCATTAACATGTGTCTATTAAACAAATTTACGATTTATTTCTTTGATGTGCTGAAAACAAAATGGATGTTATAGATGACGGGATGAGTTACTCTAAAATGATTTTCAGCAAAACGCACGAAAATCTCCATTAAAGCTAGTGTTCGTATATACTGTTAACTGAGAGCATCGGAGACACTTCGATCTGCCTATAGGCGGAGGTGGTGTCTCTTTTTCTATGTATGATGATATTTCCAATATTACACTCTGTAGGTATACTTAGGGGAGGGGGAGCGTTGTGAGTTTGAATTTGGGAAAGTAGAGTGAAGTGGAGTTGGTGTTAGGATTCGCATAGGATGCTTAGTTTGGACAAAAGCTTGTGCAACGGAGCACTACACGCATGTCTGCAACGAGAGCGGCATGATGAGCCCGTTATCGTATATGAGAGAGTATCGGGGGCGGAGAAAAGGGGGAGATGTAAGAGACGAGTTCGTCCTCGAGCAGGCAGGTTTCGTACACTTCCGCGAATTTATAGGTATTCGCGAGTTCGTAGATATCACTAGAAGTTGATTTTTTGCGAAGTTCGCAAAAAAGACGTTACTAGAAATCCACGCAATACAAAAAAAATAAAATCTCAGGAGCTAAGGGATTTAATGCAATCAAAAAATTGGATACATGAATATATTAAACTTCATTTCCCAGTTGATAACAAAGACCTGAAAATTAAAGAAGCACAGTATCTAATACCATAATATCCCTCATAGATAATACAAGTATCGAACTTGTAATAAATATTTTTTTGAAAATTTAGAATATGATAGAATTTGGTTGGCTAATCCAGTCAACTTTAATGACCCTTTTGACTGTGGCATTTCCTTTCAGTCTGAACCACTTCAGGAAGTGGTACTTAAAGATAAAGTAGAAGAATTACTAGTAAAAATAGGATTACAAGTAGATGAACAAGACATTAATGGATTGAAGGAAAGTAAAAAATTTATTGAAGATTATTTTATGGCCGTTTATTGCAAAATTAGATAGTAATTTTACCAAAGAGCATCTGGACCAACTTGCAACGAGTATGAGAGACATTTTTCAGAACGAACATGATACGACAATAAATGACTTCAAGAATATGATTTTAAATAGTACATATGTTTCATGCTTTAGTGAGACTAACAACTCAATTTTAATGTGGAGTCATTATGCCGCTTTGCACAAAGGGTTTTGTATTGAATATGATTTTAAATCATTAGGTTTATCAGATCCAAGAGTAAGAATGTTGCACCCTGTTATATATAGAGATGAGATGTTTGACCTATCTAATTTTGTTAATTTAAACACATTAAATAATCAAAGTGTAAATATATATTTTGCAATATATGCTGCAATGGTTAACTCATCCGTTTGGTCTTATGAGAAAGAATGGCGATTAATCATTTCCAATGGGATTTTAGAAAATGCAGGTTCTTATACTGTTCCAAAACCACTAGCCATTTATTTAGAAGTTAAGGTTATAGATCAAGACAAGAATAAATTAGTTGAAATAGCCAACCAGAAAAGGAATCTCAGTATATCAAATGAAGATGAGAAGTAATAAATATCAATTGATTCATGAAAGGATGTAGCATCTTTGTAATTCAATAGAGGCGGGGATATCATATAACATCAATATTATTCACGCATCTGCCCTCTTGGCCCTCGGTCCGCAAGGAGTGATGCTGATTCAGCTGACACATTCGCACAGACTAACCGTATCGCGGCCGGCTCGTAAATACAAAAAATGTTACTTTAAAAACTAAACTAAAAATAACTCGGGAGGTAAAAAATGTTTAATATAGATATTAAGGACCTAATACCTACGATACTAAAAAATATTTTTCAAAGAAAATTTATTTCAAAAACATTTGATAAATACGCATATAAAATTTGGATAAATTTAATAGACGAAGTTTTAAAGAATAATAACATTATTGACAAAAGACATATTCGTTTTATTTGCTATAGTCCATCCTTAGATAGATTGTTTTACAAGCTTTTTTATGCATATAAACCTATTTCTATCAATGAAATAGCTATTAATTTAGCTTTCGAGTTGCAATATCATCATGTAGAAATTAAATCAACCTACATAATACAATTTTCAAAGGCAATAAGAGAAAGAATTATCGAAGAAATATTGGAGAATACTATTTTAAAAGATAAATTAGAAAGAAAACTTGATATAAAAGTCGATGATTATATCATAAATAATATTAACGAATTAATGCTAAAGGAAGTAGTGGAAAATAAATTGAAATTAAGACAAGAATACTTTAAATCCTATTCCACTAAAAATGAAAATGATGAATTAATTAAAGTGTATTTACCTAATTCACATGAATATATTGATTGGGCCAATGGGCCATTTGTACTTGTATATATTAATTCCTATAAAAAAATTGAGAGAGGATTTTTTAGAGTTGGTTATGACTATAGATTAATGGACACGAACGAACATCTTCGATTTGCGACTCTTTCTAAGGATAAACGATATGAAGTTGCAGAATTTTCAACTACTAAAATTGGTGATTTAACAGATGATTATATCTGGGCGCTCTAGTTCATCACATAACACAAGTGCGTCGGACATTCGTCCTCGGTTGGAAGTAGAGGAAACGAAGAAGTAATCTCGCCACCAGAAAAAAACACCTGATAAAAGCAAGAGCAAGTTCAGGTGAGTGTACGTCGTGAAACTATAAACGTTAGATGAAATTCAAATAATATAATGACGGGGCGAAATCTATAAATGATAAATATGAATAATATTTACCTTGTAACAGATATTCCGGGTTATTTAGCTCAAATTAGTCGACTTCTTTCTATGTTTGAATTATGCAAGATTTAAAACATTAGAAGAAGTAAGGAGTTTATCGAAAGAACAACTCGATTTTCTATTCAATGATCAAAGCAATTCGATTGGAGCATTACTACTGCATTTTGCTGCTGTTGAGTATGCTTATCAGATTGAGACGTTTGAAAAGCGAGATTTCAATGAAGAAGAAATGAATAGCATAGGAACCAGCACAAAAATTAGGAAGTGAAGGACAAGAAAAGAGAAAAGGAAATGAGTTTTAAAGGAGGTTCTACTGATTTGAATCCATATCAACATATAACACAACAACTTGAAATAGAATTTAAAGAACATCTAATAGTTTCTAGAGAGTTGGTTCAAAAAGTTGAAATAGAATTATTAAATGCTGAGCAGGAGCTATTCTTTGATAGTGAACTGTCTCCACTTCTACATCTTTTTATTAAAGGATATAAAACATATCGATCTGGAATCCTATTAATTTTGCAAGGATATTCTCAAGATGCTTTGGTTTTATGTCGCACGTTACAGGAAACTTTAATATCTAGTGAATATATGCTGAAAGACATAACTAAAAGAAGTCGAGCATTTATGCAGTTTTATTTTCATGCTATTGATGGATATATCAATAAATTAAAGGCTATTGACCCAGATATTCCAATCCTAACACAAACCTACATAGAAGACCACGCCTCAAAAGAATGGGGAAACTCGAAAATAAAATATCGTTCGGAACAAATAGGGAGAGAAATTGAATATGACTTGCTTTACACAGCATTATCAAAGGTTGCACATCCAGTTCCCATGGGATTCAATTATTATATGCAGGAGTTTAATAAAAAGGAAGAAATATACTTTATATTAAATGCTGGTCCTGGAATAATTGGTTCTGCAGATGCTATTCATTATATAACGTATTTTATGATTCAATTACTTTTAGCGGTTTCACCGAAGTTATTTCCAAACATTGAATCATTTTTTATTTCACT
Organism: Paenibacillus dendritiformis; assembly: GCF_945605565.1. NCBI lineage: Bacteria > Bacillati > Bacillota > Bacilli > Caryophanales > Paenibacillaceae > Paenibacillus > Paenibacillus dendritiformis. The sequence continues at coordinate 3,543,350 of NZ_OX216966.1, forward strand.
TGAAAAAAAGCGTAAATCAGAACTATTAATTGAACAAATTATAGTTCGTACAATTAGAATACTTAATATTGAGTTTCCAAATATAACTATTCCAATGATGAAGTATCATAATCAAAGTAATATCCTCGTTTTTGATCCTATTGAGGAAAATGAGTTGGTTATAGATTGTTCCAGTGTATTATCAAATGAACCCAATTTTATTACAGTGGAATCACTTCTAGGACAAGCGCTTGGAATATACAAAGAAATATGCAGTCATTATACTAGATATCCAGATAATCCTCCTGTAAATTTAAATGCTTATATTTAACAAAGAAATAGATGAAACTTGTGGTTATTTATTCCAACTAAATTGATTGTTTTAAGTTATACAAGTAGTATAGGTCATCGGATAACACCGTAACACGCTTCGGCCATTCGGCCCTCGGTCCGCCTGAGGCATTTCGGGGAAGTCAGGCAAACACATCAGTAAGGCTAAGTGGCAGCGCCCCTGGATCTGACCGTGCCTCAGTCGGCGATCTTGGGAATCCTTAAGCCTCTAGACGTCGTGAATACTGGAACGGTATAAGAAATAGATGCAAAACTTAACCATATAATATAGATAATTAGAGGAGCTTTAAAGATTTCAATAACCATAGAAGCTTCATTTGATATAGCAGGAGAAAAACTCACCTACGGAAGTGCAAAAAGTGACAGGTTTGATATTCACAAATATTGAAGAAGTAGGGATCAGCTATCTTATATGCACCGTCTAATATTGATGTGGAAGAAAATTATTATCCCACATTGGGATGAATTGTTGATAGTTTGAAAAATCATTTAATCGTTATGGTTCTGAATAAATACGGAGCTGAAGACATGACTTAAATATAGGAGTCTTCTACATAGGACATTGTAATATGGCATTTGATTCTGATTTGTTAAAGAAACTATTAAATCTTAATGCCCCTTTTGGATAAGTTGTTATGAAGACTATAATGAATAATAATAAATATCTAAAGTGACATTAAAGAGGTCATCTACTTCTTATGACACCGTATCTATGCTGAGGGCTTCGCCCTTGGATCGATAGAAGTGATGTGCAGAGGAGCAATATCAGTGAACAACCCTGCGACGCTATGTCCTGCGGACCTAGTCGTGTTCGCTCCTTTAAGCCTCCCGGGTTCGTTGATACAAAAAGAAAAACATATTGGAAATCAATGCAAAAAGTAAAACAAATGAGGCGTTTTGTTAATGGATAATCAAATGATTTCTAGGAGACTACAAACACTTAATTTTTTAGATGAAAGAGCTACGATGCTTTTCCCTGATGAGTACCATGTTTGTGGCATCTATGCCATTATTAATAAGATGAATGGAAAACTATATATTGGAAAAACTTCACAAAAAATCTATAGGTATATTAGAAAAGAAAGAATAGAGAAATTAAGAAAGGGAGAAATGCATAACTCCTTATTACAGAAGGAATTTAACTCATTCGGGGAAAAAAACTTTTCATTCTTTATAATTGAAAAAATCTTGAATGTTGATTCATCTGATTTTTTTCAAAAGAAATTACATGATACGTTAAATTACTTAGAGGTATTTTATATTAATAAGTTTCAATCAAGTGATCGAAAATACGGATATAACTATGAAATTGGTGGAACAAATGATTTCACAATTGATGATATAAAACTACTAATAGAAAAAGAATTTAAAAAAAGAGATAAATGGGTTTATGGGGAATTATCTGGGTCTAGGAAGTTAGGGTTTGGAATAAGGGAGGAATTCATTAATAAAAAAATTAAAATTCCACCTAATGGTTTGGGAACCATTATTGATATGTTCCTTAAAGTAGATCATCATTTATTTTCATTCGAAGATTATTGCAAGAAGTTCATTCTCACATACAACGATAGAGATTATGTTAAAGAAAATTGCTCTCTAATACCATGGATGATAGCCCAACAGATAATTAAGAAGTACCCTGATACTGAAATAATTAAAGAAGTATCCAAGTAGACTCGTGAGGGTAAAAAAGAAAAGGGGCCGCAAGGCCCTTAATTCATTTGAATATGTAATTCATTAATAAGATATAAGGCATCTTTAAATCCTTGTAAATATATTTTACTTTCCAAAATGGTTTGTAATGAAATTTGGGCGTCTTCATAGAGAAATAGGGTGTGTTGAAGGTTATCTGGAAGCGAATCTCGAATTAGTTTTAGATACTTCTGACATTCAGAAGAAAGTTGTTCGAGGTCTGATTTTGAATATAACGTTTCTATACGATTGCGAATTAAAGGTTCAGCTAAGACTTCGAAGGATTCAGGCAATGACTTACCTCCTCTCTTTAACTCTGTAAGGTTATTATATACCTCCTCAGGGTTAATTGTAAAGAGAATTATTAACTTTATAAGGTGAAATGATGACTTCTAATTGAAAAAAATGATTTTCAGAGATAATATATTGAGCATGGGAGGGAATCTGTTTGATAAAGTGTAATATCAGAGTTTTAATGGCTGAGCACCGAATAGATGATATAACAGAGTTAATGATCAGATCTGGACTGAGTAGAAATTCGATTAACAAACTGTATAAAGAAATAAATATTGAGACGACAAAATTAGAAACATTATTTAAACTGTGCGATACATTTGGATGCAAACTATCAGATTTAATTGAATACACGCCTGATAATTAAAGACTACTAAACGATGAGGGAATATTCCCAGAAGGACCCCGCCGTACAATGATCTACGTTGTGGCACATTCGCCCCTTGTTTGTCAGATGTATACACAAAGAAGAATATTCAAGACAACATACGACCCGACCTAAGATAAGAGTTATCTAAGGCCGGGTCGCGTCGTATATGCGGTAACGTTAGCTGAAATTAATCATTAGTGCTGAAGAATTCTGAAATCATATAAGCACTTACCTAGTCGCTGGTGCTCCTTTATGCCTCACGGATTCGTAATTACAAGAATGTTATAGGAAATCAACGAAAAGTATTAATGACAAAAAAATCAATTAAAGAGAGAGTGAGTCCTGTGAGAGTTATCGAACTTAAGGAAATGAAGTTAGTTGGATTAAGAGTAGTATGTCCTGGTGACCAGTATGTCAATGAAATCCCAAAGGCTTCTTTTGTACTTAAAGAGAGGCTGAATGAGATTAATGACGTTGTAAACCCAGTAAGACTTATTGGTGCATTTATCGTCGGGGATTACTCGGAAGAGGAGGATGGTTACTGGGTATGTGTTGAGGTAAATGATATTAGTCTGGTTCCGGAGGGCATGGTTTCCGTTGTAGTCCCTAAACAAAGATATGCAGTTATAAGACACAAGGGACCTAATTATGAAATAAGAAACACATATGAAAAACTACATAATTGGATTGAAGAAAATAAACTTGAAAGATTGCAAAGATCCTGGCATTTGGAGATTTCAGATGAATGGGGACATAAGGAAAAAAAGATTATTGAAGTAGAGTTGTATGACACAATTAAATAAATTATGAGAGTTGTTCAGAGAATGCATTAACAACCTACAACGTTATACGCAACTACCGCATTCATCAAATACCTAAAATGAACAAAGGATGATACGAATGCTCGGGTTACCTAAAGGTCAGGTTTTCCTTGTTCCTTGGACTGAACAATGGGAAATTGAATTTAAGGAAGAAGAGAGAAAAATAAGGAGCGAAATAAATGACAGCATCTTGGCTATTCATCACATTGGGAGTACTGCGAGACAGGGGTTAAGTGCAAAACCCATAATAGACATTGCAATTGAAATAAAATTATTTGAAGAGGAGATTCATTGTGTACCTGGATTAGTGAAAATTGGATACTCATAGCATGGAAAATCAGATACTTGCAACTTGTCCTGCCGGATATTCTGCACAAGGAAATACCTATGGCGAGTGGTTCTGTAATGGAGAATGGTGTAAGCCGTGGGATCCGTTTTCCAATCGCCAAAATGTTAGGCATGTATACATTCATTGTGTTGTGGGAATTGCAGCGAATTCGAATGACCGGCTTGCAATTGAAACTCCAGCACTCGCAATACCCCCTGCCATTCGGTGACGTGTTCGTGTACATGCACGTGCCTTCACCGAGCACGGTGGGGATAAACCCGTCAATCCTAACGCAAGAGATTGGTTCACGATAACGTGCCAAGTAGTCCTACGGAATACGTAAGAGCATCTTTAGATTTACTCTTTGTGTCTGCATTAAGGGGACGAAGATTATAAGCGCCCGTAAGAGAGAGTTGGTGCTACAGTGGGTATATTTTGGAAAATGGGAGCCAGAAATTTCATAGCTCAGATACGGCAAACGCTACTCACCGTATGCATAGGGTCTATCGGTGTCGTTCTGATTTTTTCTTGTTATTTTGTCATTTCTTCTATAACACATAGCAAATCACAATGGGAAGAAAAACACTTTGGTGTAATTGGTACAGAGATTTATTCGCGTGTCGGACTTGATTTGACCGAGGCTCAGATTAAAGATGTTCAAACGAAGCTTCAAATCAGAAATATTACCAGTCTTCCCTATGTGTCTCGGGTCGTTTCCGTGCACAGCGGAGATAATAATGAAGCCAGGGGAGATAGCATCGTTGCATTAGGGTTTGATTTTCAACATGCGCGAGAATTAGAACCGAAGCAACCGCTGTGGTCTACGGATCCCCTGTCAGCAGAAGAAGCGATTGTATCGGTTCCGCTAGCACGGCGGTTGGGACTTGGTGTCGGTGAAACAATGGTAATCTCGTTTGCTGGGCAAGAAGTGCCTGTAACGATTCGTGATGTAGCAGAGGAAAGCGGATTAACAGGTTTTCGCGGAACAGTGCGGGCACAAGGGACCGTTATTCTCTCGGATAGGCTTGCGCATCAGATATTCGGCGTTCCAGAAGCAAGCGCACACAGTATCTTACTGGCGACGGACAAGATGTATTCATCATTACCAGGCAGTTCCTTCTTTACTGATCTCATTGAGAGACCAATCAAAAAAGAAGCGCTATCTCATATGTCGATGGTGCAGAGTATTTTCACGCCTCCATTTTTGTTTTTTGTCGCTGTGTCTTTGTTCGCGGGAATTCTGCTGTTGGCGCAGTTGTTTAATATTCTGAAAGAAAGGCGCAAATATTATCTTGGCGTGCTCCGATCGCTTGGACTCAGTAACCGGAACTGCTTTGTCATCTACTTAAGTGAGTGTACGTTACTGTGTGCGGTCATTACCGCATCGGGAGTTGTTCTTGGGAATGTACTCGGTTTCGGATTGCTGTCTGTGAATGTATTTTATATCGAACAATTACTGGAACGGTATTCCGCTTACGCCTATCCAATCCAACCCCACGTGGATGTGACGGCAACATGCTGGATTGCGTTGACCATGTTTATCGTTTTCTTACTCCTCGCTTGTTTTGTCGGGCGTTTCATTAAGCGCACATCCATTCTGCACTTAATGGGCAAGGAGGATAATCGTGTGAATCCGGCACAGAAGCGTCTGCTCAAAATCTTAGGTTCTCTCCTTGTCACAGTGGCATTCATTTATTTCAATTATTTCGCCACAGAGGGGCTTTCAGATGGCGATAGGCTTAGTGCAAAAGTATTCGGTTCGATTATAAGTTGGCTTGTTGGAATTATAACAACTGCCTATTTGATGTTTCTCCTTGTACCTTGGATGAAACGGGCATCCTCTGTATTGCCGCATCGATGGTTGGATCGTTTGGCTGTTACGTTAGGCACACAGTACCCGCATATGCGGTTTAGTCGTTCATTTGGCATCGTTTTGTTGTTTACGGTATTATCCTGCTGTTTGATTGTGATGATAAGTTTCGCTTCCAATGTTGAAGATTATGCCGCTGTAAACAAGAAAGATTCTTTTTTGGCTACCGACGCCTATATGTCTTATGTCGATGAGCGGGAAAAAGATAAGCTGACAGTCAACATGAATGAAGTGCAAGAAATCGTTCAAGGTGCTGCTTACATGGATACGTACAGAATATTCGTCTCATCTCCCGACAATGCACTTGATCTTACCGAAGTAACACCTCCTGCGAACGGTAACAAATGGGCATATTCGCAAGTTGTGTGGGGAAAGTGGCTAGGGAAGGTTACCAATTGCCGCTCACTTCCCGTGCGCCGCAATTTCAGAGCGATGGAGAAGTATTTCAGGCCTTGAGCGATCAAGCGACTGTCATTCTCGTGGATGATACATTGGAAGGCACGTACCAAGTAGGCGACCAGATTCCGCTTCGTTTACTGAAAGGTGGGGGTAAAGAAAAGAACCTGATTGGTGAGGAAGTGGTCACGGTAGCGGGAACGTTCGCCATTGGTGATGATAACCGCTTCCAAAAGGGCAGCGTATTTATCGTGGCTGACGAACTCTACAATAAATATAGCACAAACGGTGCTTATAAGTGGCCTGGAGAGCCCAAAGGCTATGCGCTGTTACAGTTGACTGATACAGATGTGACGGCGGTAGAGTCCATAAAGACACTGAAATACCATTTTACAAAAACAGCTGGTGTTACGGTGAGTACACCAGGTGAGGACCAGGCAATCATTACGATGATTGTTAAAGCTGAATTCACGCTGTTCTCTTACATTATGTCATTCATGATGCTTATGGCCTTGCTCGGCATGTATGTGATTCAGATTCGATCGGTACAGGAGCGGGTTCCCCATATGGTTATGTTATGGCAGATGGGGGTAAGTCGAAAATCGTTGAAACAGGTTTTTATCATAGAGGGTTGTCTGATTGGGATCGTTGGGCTGATTAGCGGTATTTTGGTCGGAAGGCTCGGTTCGGAGATGCTGATGCGTTTGGCGTGGATGGGTGTTGAGTTTTCGTTCCCTTATCTGAAAGTGACAGGTCTCATCATCGGATTGCTGATCTTCATCTGGTTGTTCAACCGATTCAGCACAGCCGGATTAAGACGTATACAGATCAGTCGGACAGAGTAACATGGGAGGAGGATGACTGATGGAACATACAGGTTACAGGAAATTCTTGAAAAAGGTGCAGCAACGTGTTGTACCCGAACGGACTGCTAGTGATTGTTGTCTCTAATCGGTGTGCGCCTTGCGAAAATACACTTGCTGTGTTATCCGATTACTACCGGAAGCATTCGGTGAACACGGTCATGCTAGTGGACACATCGGAGGATAATATGCCCTTATTCTATGAAGCATTTGCTGCGCATGCGGAAGTGTTTCATATGGAAACGGAGAATTGGAAAATATGCTTGCGTTCCATGGGCGAATTTACCCCCTATGCCTATGTGCTTAACGCTGACCGTACGATTGCCTGCATGGGGCATGTGGGAGAGGTAACGACGACGAAGGGAACGATTGCCCAATTAGGTCTTATGCCTGTGGTAGAGGAGGTTTCTCGATCATGATTGTAGCCAAAGATGTTCGTAAGAACTACGGCATGGTAACAACTCCACAAACAGTCGCATTATCAGGGGTGGATTTGCACATTCATAGGGGCGAGATGGTGAGCATTATGGGGCCATCTGGTTGTGGCAAGTCCACGTTGCTTTATACGCTGTCAGGTATTGAGCCTGCTGACAGTGGCGAGATTTGGTTCGATAAGCAAGCAATACACCAAATGAGCGAAAAAGATGTCTCCGCACTCAGATTGACGTCGATGGGTTTTGTCTATCAGCAATACAATCTGATTCCTGTGTTGAATGTCATTGATAACGTGGCATTGCCGCTTATCAGTCAGGGCGCTCAGAGGTCAGTTGCCCACAAAGCTGCAAAGGCGGCACTTGAAGATGTCATGCTAACGGATAATTTGAAAGCTATGCCGCATGAACTGTCCGGAGGACAAGCCCAGCGGGTTGCAATTGCCCGCGCTATTGTCCATAATCCTCGCGTCATCTGGGCTGATGAGCCTACCGGAGCTCTGGATACTGTGACATCGGAAGCGATCGTAACTTTGTTGGGCAAGATAAATGCAGACAAGCAAGTGACCATCGTTATCGTCACGCATGACCCGATAGTTGCATCAGCAACAGATCGTGTAATCCGTATGAAAGACGGAAAACTAATGGATTCTGTTGAGCACGACAGGGCAGAAGGGGCAGGGAGTGATAAGCCATGATCGTGTTTAGTTATGCGCTTGATGTCCTGTTTTCAGTGATCTTCTTGCTGGCACTACGTAGCAAGGCAACTAACGTAATGAATTTTCACTATCAAATCATATCCTATGGGGTAGTGTACAATCCGTTAGTTGTAAATGCTGCGGCGTATACTGTTCTGATCTCCGAAGCGCTCCATAGCCATTTTGCTTTCGTTTCACAGTCAGTAAACCATTAGATTCCCAATTTCTTAGAGTATCCATTGAAATTTGCAGGTGGTTGGCTGCTTCCTGTCTGGTGAGAACAACGCGGTCCATTTCTTGTTCATTGCCCGATAGTAACTGCTCTGCAATTGCGATAGCTTCTTCGGCATTTATTTGTTCTTTTTGGATTTGTTGCAAATAGCTGTTTGCAAGTTGGATGGCTTTGTCAAAATTTCCGGTAGCCGATGTCTTAATAATTTCAATTGCCATTTTGCGCAGTCCGTTTTGAAGAACTTCAACCTGTAAAGCGGTTCTTGCCAGCTTGATTTGCTCCATGTGAAGATCCGTGAAAATTCGGTAGCCGTTAGGTTTGCGCTCGGGTTTAGGGATTAGCGCAAGTTCCTCGTATAGACGCACCGTATTGGGGTGGAGGCCGTTGCAACGTGCTATTTCTGCTGTTTTATAGGTAATCATTTCATCAGCCACCTCCGATTGTGTAACAATTATAGCACCCGCTAAAAGTCTGGTGTTATAGTGGAGGCTTTTTAAGCGTTGATTCATTAAAAAGTATAGAATAAAATTGTCAACCCTCGACAAGCGATCAAGGATTGGCGCTTGACTAACTCGCCACCTAATAGTATCAAAAACCCGCATGGGGGTTTTTGATACTTTTTTAGTTGGGGAGATGAAAGGCGTTATCCCTTAAATTCCTGGACCCATGTATTGTTATAATAAGCAATACCGATATGGGTATAACTATTATTCAGTATATTTGCTTTGTGGCCTGGGCTATTCATCCAATCATTCATAACCTGGGTAGGGGTGGTTTGCCCTTTTGCGATGTTTTCTCCAGCGGAATTGTATGTGATCCCGAATTCCTTCATCATATCGAAGGGGGAGCCATGTGTTGGAGAATTATGATCAAAATAATTGTTGTTGTACAGGTCCTGTGCCTTGACCATAGCCATATTTGACAATTCTTCACTCATACTCAAGGAACTTAACCCTGTTTTGGATCTTTCCTGATTTACTAGATCCAGAACCTGCTGCTCGAATTGGGATGAATTATTATTGTTAGTATCATTTAGACCTTCCCGTGCTTGTCCTGTTGAACCTGTCGGATCCTTTGTTTCAGGATTTCCTGTAGGTGCCTGGTTTGCTGGATTTCCAGCCGGTGTTTGAATCAGATCCAACAAATCCAATGGCATTCCATTTTCTGCTTCTTTTGTTGTAATCGATGATCTCTCCGTCCCAGACGTAGCTGTTGATGATGCTTGTGTTAGGACAGAGTTTGGCGCAGCAGTATGAGCATGAGTTGAAATTCGTGTTTGCTCAGGAGCCGCTTGATTTTGCATCGTATTGTTCTGGGCCGAACAGCCTGTGACCAATAATAATACTGCTAATACGAAAAACCTTATCATTTGCTAACCTCCTGGGTTGTTAATTAATGAAGTTACCGGATTTAGGATTTCCTGCATGTCCTTTACTTATTCCTCATCGCCCTTGAGGAATACACGGCGCACCCGCTATCGTAAAAGCTTACGCCGGAAACGCCATCTTCCCTTACGGAAACATTAGACTTGCTGTTGTCTTTTTTGGTGTCTAAAGGAAAACAAAGCGTGTTGTCGAATGGTTATGCATAAAGGAGGCTGGGATCATGATCTATGTGGTTCGACACGGGCAAACCGATGTGAATAAAGAGGGTAGAATCCAAGGGAGAAACGGGCTGCCCTTAAATGAAAATGGGATCAAGCAAGCGGAGGATCTCAGAGAGTCGCTTCAACATATCATGTTTGATTACGTATTTTCTTCTCCACAAGAAAGAGCTGTGCAGACAGCCGAGATTGCAACGGGGATGCAAGCTACTGTCGATCCCAGGCTGAATGTGTATGATTTGGGGGAAGCGGATGGGTTGCCGAAGAGAGAAGTGAAGATGTTAGGGGGCATTCCGGATCCTTCTGTCTATAAAGGGGTCGAAGATCCCCGAAGCTATGCTCAGAGAGTATTTGCCTTTATGAACGAGCTTATGGCGAAGGACAGTTTACAGGAAGCAAATATCCTCATATCGGGTCATAAATGCATCACGGGATGCATTGGTGCCTATTTCAATGGGATTCCTGACGATTGGAATATTTCGATATACTCTTCAGGCAATGGCGAGTATAAGGCATACCCATTCCTGTTCAAACGTAATGTCCAATTATAAACGTGTAGAGTATGGGCCAAGTGTTGCGGCACTTGGTTTTTTACTGGCGGCAGCGTTGATTGAGCATTAAGGAACCCTCCATTTCCAAGTATGTGGAAGGCTGGGGCAGGGAAGGCGATCTTGGATATATCGCAGAAAATGCCAAAGGCGGGCCTAAAGGCTCCATCACGATGCTGGCTCAAGTAAAGGAAATTAATATTAGCATATGAACGGACAAACAAGCGTGAGGAGATCTAACTATGAAAAAACTATCTATACGTCCTGTCACACGGGATAATTGGGAGAAAGCCATTCAAATCAAGATTCATGAGGAGCAAGTACCTTTTGTTCCTAGCATTTATGAAGGACTGACGTATGCTTATATCAAGCCATGGGATGAGGCGCTGGATCCTTTTCTTATATGCGAAGAAGAGGTCGCGATAGGATTTTTCTATATTAGCTATACACCGGATAGCGCGGATAATTACTGGATTGGCGGGTTTCAAATCGATAAATCATACCAAGGAAAAGGCTACGGCAAGCTGGCCATGAGAAGGATCATTGATTTCATTCGCGAGACTCATCCCCACTGCAGGCTGATCTCCTTAACGGTCGAGCAGGACAACACGCCAGCTCAACGGCTGTATGAAAGCATCGGCTTTGTGAACCAACAGGAGAAGAATCAAGACGGTGAAGTCATTTATAAATTTTTTCTAGCATAATAGTCGCTGTCTGCGGTATCATTTCGTAAACGCAGATTCCAATTGAACAGACAGCTCATGATCGCAATGTAAGCGAATGGACGGACTTGGGGATCGACGGGGGAGCCAGCGAATTCACTCATCGGCTGTACGATGAACTAGATTGCGATGGTCTGCTCTCGTCTGGCAGCGAAAGCCTTCAAAGATTATGTCGCTGTGCAAACAATATCATTATTCCGGAGCCGAGCCTCATATAACGGTAAAAGCTTCATATGGAGCTGCGGATCATATGAGCTGGCTGCCAAATGCCAGAGAATCAACGCCGCTGTAAAAAAAGGTGTTTCAAGTTATGATTTGGCTTTGATTATACAACATCGTTTACCGAAAGAATCGGAGACACTTCAATCTGCCTTAGGCGGAGGAGGTGTCTCTTTATCTATGTAAGATGATATTTCCAAGATTACACACTGCCGGTATACTTAGGGGGAGTGAGCGTTGTGAGTATGAATTTGGAACCGCGAATTTAAGTATTTGCGAAGTTCGTAGATATCACGATAAGTTTATTTTTTATGAGTTCACAAATAAGACGTTAGGTGAAACCTGTGCATGACAAAATAATCAAAAATAAAAAAGATAATCTAAATATAAATCACAGGAGGTATATCTCATGTTGATACTCGAACGAGCAATAAAAAATGATGCACCAAAACTTGCTGAATTACAAAAGGCCAGCTTTGATGAAGAATCAAAACATTTTAATAACAATGAAATCGGTGGTCCACCAGGATATGACTCCATAAGTTGGCAAGAAGAGATGATGCAAATTTGTGAATATCTCAAAGTACTCTTTAATGGACAAATAATCGGGGGAGCTTTGATATTAATAGAAAGCAATCATGTACATAATCTAGGAAGAATTTTTATTGATCCAAACTTTCAGAATCAAGGAATCGGTATGAAAGTAATGAAAGAAATTGAAAGAAGCTTTCCGGATAGCACTAAATGGTGGCTTGATACTCCTAGCTGGAGTGTCAAGAATCATCACTTCTATACCAAGTGTGGATTCACCAAAGTTAGAGAAGAAGGTGACCTATACATTTTTGAGAAGACTTTATAGACTCATTGTCGCCTTAAGCCTCCTCGGATCGTCAATAGAGAGACGTTATAGGAAATGGCCGAAAAAATATAATTCAAGAATGATAATACAATGAAGCAATTTGAATTAGTTAGTCTGGACATGTTTCAAACATTAGTAAATGTTGATTCGAGAATTGAGCAGATATGGAAACCTATCTTATTGAATAGTTACACATATGAAGCAGCTAATCAGTGTGCTCAGCTTTTATTACGTTATTTTTTTGAACACTGGGTAGAAATGAGAAAGACGAAGCAATTCTTTTTGACGAAAGAAGTATATGAAAGAAGCTTTTTAAGTGTATTTGAGCATTTAAATATTTCATACGATACTGCAGCTGCAAATAAGATTTTGTTTGAAGAACATAGGCTGTCAGCGTTTTATGAGGACACACTGGAATTCTTAAGCAGGATTTCGGCAAAGTATAAAATATGCATTGTAAGTGATGCTGACGACGCAATGCTACCTAGATTCTATGCTGATTACGGAATTCATATCTTTACTTCAGAACAATATCGATCTTATAAAAACGATGATAGTAATACAATGTTCAAAGAAATGCTTACATTTTATAATGTAAACCCGAGTAAAGTTATTCATATTGGAGATTCAGTGTCAGATGTAGAGGGAGCAAGAAGGGAAGGAATAATAACATGTTGGTTAAATCGAAACAAGAAGACTTGGGATTATGAATTAAAACCAGATTATGTAATAGAATCATTTAATGATTTAGAAGGGATTTTGTAAGGAGCCAAAGCATATGAGAAAGATCTTCATTCTAGGAATTGTTGCTAGTGGTAAAACAACCTTAGAAAAGAAATTATCAAAGAAAATGAATATACCATGGTATGAGATTGGACAGTATTGTTCATCATCAGACAGCAGAGGGAAGATTTAAACGTACACCGGATGAGCAGGTTGAGGTTATTAAGGATATTGATAGAACGGGACAATGGATTTTTGAAGGTACAAATCGAGAATCTCATCAATGTCTATTCGATATGGCGGATATCATCATATTTAATCTGACAATGAAAAAAAGAATACAATATTGAAGAAATTACCTAGTAAGTAACTCGAAGATGCAACATCCGATGGCCCAGTCGCTGACGCTCCTTAAAGCCGCTCGGGTTCGTAGATGCAAGAAGTTATAAAAAATCCCCGCAAAGACCTAAAAATCAAGAAGAGGTGAAGGTTGTGTTTGAAAAATTAGAAAATATAATTGAAAACTACAATATGGAAAACTATTTATCTGGAAACATATTGATTTCAAGAGATGGAAGAGAACAATTTAGCCGATCATTCGGTGAAGCAAGTATTCAACTAGGTGTTCCTAATAAATTGGATACGAAATTTCATATTGCATCCGTGACGAAGATGTTTATTGCCGCTGCAACCCTAAAACTCTATGAACAAAGACTTCTCAATCTTGATGATCATCCTGGCAAATATGTTGAAAGCTTCAAGGTACTTCACCCTAAAATTAAAATTCATCATTTATTGAGTCATTCGTCTGGATTGCATGATATCTATGCTGTGCCAAATTTGCGTTTTGAGATGAGTAAATTAAAAGTAGAGAAACAAGATTTTGTAGATTATTTAATTCACCTCAATCAGGATTTTACTCCGGGTGAAAAGTGGGGGTACAGTAGTACTGGATTCATCATTCTAGGATATATATTAGAAGCTCTGACAGGGATGAAGTATGAGCAAATATTTGATATGTGGTTCTTTTCACCATTAAATATGAGTTCTACCGGTTGTGATAATCCGCGGAAGATAAATCCTGGACGAGCATACGGACACACTTTGGAAAACGACAAAATAACTAATGCCGACAATGATAAATTAAGCGATATTGAGGCACCAGGAGAGCTGTTTTCAACAGTTCATGATTTGGATAAGTGGTGTGAGGCCCTTTTTAAAGGAGAGCTGCTTCAACAGGAAACAATGGATAAGATGTTTATGCCATATTATGTTACGACCTTTGATCCTCATCTAACTTATGGATATGGATGGTTCTTAGGGGCTGACTTTCGATTAATTGGAGGAGGGACCCCGGGATTTCGGTCTGAAATCTGGTACTATCCTGCTAATGATTTACGAATTATTATGTTATGGAATTACGAAAAGGTCGATTCACATCAATTGCTCTATAAGATGAAACCCGTACTATTAAACAATCGATAGGGATAATTCGAAGAGGTGAACTAATATTAAAGATATAAACAGGGATCTAGTTGAACAAGACAAACCGGATTTTGATCAGTAAATTGAAAGGTGAATTACTTAGGATTCCGTAGCGAGAAAGGACCTGTCACAATGATGACACAAAAAGAAATGATACACATCGTACAATCACAGCTTGCAATTGACTTAAACTGTACAATTGACGACTTGAACAGAGAAAAAGACAGTGTTATTTTTGTAGACGCAAAAGAAAATCCCGGACGCAGGCCGTTTCCGAGAAAACGCAGATGCAAGGAAAAGATAGGGATTCTATATTTTCTTTACCATTTATTAGAGGACTATACTTGCACTTTCTCCCTGATCTAGAACGAATAAAGCCGATGTCACCGCCAGACGATTTTTCATATGAAGTGGTTGAGAAGGATGAGGTTTCCAAGTTGTTGGGGCTTGAAGGATTTGATAATGCAATTATATCTGACATGAATCATCCCTATCATACTGTATTGGTCGTACTTGCCAAGAAAAATGATGAAATCGTTGGCATGGCAGGGGCGTGTAATGTATCTGCAAAGTTGTGGCAAATTGGTATAGAGGTACTTCCTGGATACCGTCATTTGGGATTGGCAGCTTATCTTGTAAATAGCTTAACTTTTGAAGTATTAAATCGGGGTTGTGTACCCATTTATGATGTTATCTCAAGTAATATTGCCTCACAAAGAGTGGCTTACCGGGTAGGATATTATCCGGCGTTTGTGACGGATTGGCGATGTAATTTTAAGGATTTTGAAACTTCATTACATAATTAAGTAACCTGAAATTATTTAAGGAATGATAACGGACAGGTAAAGAGGGTTTTTCTGAACAAGCAAGGGATGTTGCCCAATGTGAGCAGTGGTGTCAGATGTATAATCAAGGAAGAAGCTAAGGCAACAAACGCCCCAGCCTAAGATAAGAGCTATCTAAGGATGGGTCATTTCGTAAATACATAGAACGCTAGCTGAAATACGTTAAAAGTGAAAAGGAGATAAAGCAATGAAAGAAACAAGAATATATAAGCAAGTTAATAATTGTTCAATATACGCAGATATATATTACCAAGGCGCAAATTCGCCAATCATTTTGTATATTCATGGAGGAGCGTTGATTTTCGGCAGCAGAGACTGGTTGCCATCAGAACAAATCGATTTTTTTACGCGGTCTGGGTTTAGTGTGGTTAATATTGATTACCGGCTAGCACCAGAAACGGAATTTGAATGTATTATAGAAGATATTAAAGATGCAATGGATTGGGTTAGAACAAAAGCAACAGAATGGTATGATTTTGACATCGAAAATATGGCTGTCATGGGTAGTTCCGCCGGTGGGTACCTTAGTTTATTAACGGGAACCATGGATATAAAGCCTAAAGCCATTGTCTCATTCTATGGATATGGAGATATTTTAGGCGAGTGGTATGCTCAGCCTAGTGAGTTTTACTGCAAGAAACCGAGGATTAATAGAGGATCAGCTATAAAGCAAATAGGTGATGAAGAAATAACCGCTGGTAATTGGAATAGATTTGAGTTTTATCTTTATTGCCGCCAACAAGGGGTTTGGATTCAAGAAGTAACTGGAATGGATCGGATTCATGATTTAGATAAACTAACCAAATTCAATCCAATAAATAATGTTTCGATAGATTACCCGCCCACATTATTTCTTCATGGAGATCAAGATACGGATGTTCCCTATGAACAATCTGTAATTATGCATGAGCAGCTCAAGGGAAAGGGAGTTTTCTCAAGACTCATTACAATGGAAGGGGCGGATCACGCGTTCGATCGTAATTTTAAAGATCCAACGGTGCAAAGAGCATTTCATGACGTCTTGGAGTTCCTAAAAACTTATTTGTGTAAGTGATTCGAAAAAGTACCAGGGCATTTTGAGGGAGCGGCGGACACCCCTGCGAGGCTAAGTCCGTCGGACCCGGCGCGGAGCGCCTTTAGCCTCTCGGGTTCATAGATACAAAAACGCTATATTAAATATAATAATGGTTAAGATAAATCTAAGAGGTGTTAAAGAGATGGAAAAAATCAAAGCTATAACAACCGAATTAGGTGAAATTTATGGAAGAGACGCGATCTTCCTTGATGATATTCAATTCAATTATCAAAAGAATGAAGTTAAATTAATTGGTCAGATTAATGGACTATTATGTACAGAATCAGATGATGATGAGTTTATTGGATACGAATTGCTATTTAAGAAAGTTTATTATTTTAATATGGTTGAGTTAGATGTAAGTTTACAGATGTTTGATAATCTATACAATGAAAGTAGTAATTTTGGGGAACTATTTAATACAAAAATACTTAGAGATATAAAGAAGGCAAGAGATCTGGAGCTAAAGCAATATGTAATATATACATATGACGACGTTTTCGTTATCGCATGTCAAGAATTCGAATTAAGATTACAGAAATAAGAGCAGTAGGCAACAAATTAGAAGGCTGATTCAGAGAAGCCCAGAACTTCATATAACACGGTATCTACGCTGCTGGCTACGTCCTTGGTTCGCAAGGAAAGGAGTATGAAGCAGAGAAGCAAAATCAGCTAACAACCCTGGGAGGCTAAGTCCTCAGACACGGTCGCTGATGCTACCTTAAGCCGCTTAGTTCGTAGATACATGAACGTTACACCACAGACCGAGGATATATTATACAAAATACATAACATAGAAAAGGACTGAAAAGATTGAAAGAACCACTGACGATAAGAGACTTACAAGAATATATTAAGAAAACGGACTATAACCCAGAGAAGAAAGAACAGTATTTTTATAAGCTAGTGGAAGAAATAGGGGAATTATCAGAAGTAATTCGAAAAAATAAACGACAAGTAAACAATGAAAACCAAACAATAAAAGGATCGATTGAAGAAGAATTATATGATGTATTGTATTATGTTGCAGCCTTAGCCAATGTGTATGAAATAGATTTAGAAAAAAGCTTTAAATTAAAAGAAGAAATAAACAAGACAAAATGGAATAAAGATTGTTATCAGAAGGCATGATGGTTAGTCTTCCAACAAGGAATGAAAGTTCAAGGAAGAAGATAATAGAAGAAGTAGCTCCACAAATTTGAACCATTAATTACCTATACAGAAATACAATTACTTGAAAATAACTAATGGCCATCAGCGGCAAACATCTCCGCTGCATTCTCTCGCTATCTTACAAATCTTATCTGGTGTTCATGTTCTGCTCCTGCAATCGAATTAATACCTTGCCATAACGGCCGCTCTGCCGAATGGTCACTTTGCCGGACGGATACGTCTGGTCCAAATAGTCTGCTACCGTTTTCCGGTTCCGGTCATCTTCAGTCTGACCGTGATTGCGAAGCATTAGAATGATCGGGCAGCTTGGCCAAAGTTATTGAACGGTGCGAGATGGCAGAGCGGATTCGTACGCTGGCAAATGATCTGTTCAACCATTATTCATAAGACGCAATGTTTTTTTGGACAGCAACAAAGCCCCTGAATTGTCTCAAGGACAAATTCAAGGGCTAGTTCATTGTTAAGTTGGTGCGCTCGAGAGGACTCGAACCTCTGTGTGATGCTGACCATCAGACCGGTTTAGAAATCGAAGTTGTCCGGGTCAGGACCAATGCGGCGGTTTTCGTTAAGCCCGTCGATCCGATCCATATCTTCGGGGGACAGTTCAAAGTCAAACAGCGATGCATTTTCGACGATCCGGTGCTCTTTCGTAGATTTGGGAATGGTCACGACGCCATGCTGCAGATCCCACCGGAGAATTACCTGCGTGATGGACTTGCCGTATTTGTCCGCGATCTCTTTCAGCAGCGGATGGTTGAGCAGCTCTCCCTGCATCAATGGAGACCACGCCTCCAACTGAATGCCGTGCTTCTTCGTGAAGTCGCGCAGCTCTTTCTGGTTCAGCAGCGGATGGAACTCCACCTGGTTTACCACCGGTATGATTTCCGCATCTTTCATCAAATCTTCAAGGTGATGAACTTGGAAGTTGCTGACGCCGATGGATTTGACACGGCCGTCTTTATACAGCTTCTCCAGCGCTCTCCAGGCGTCTTTATACTTGCCGGCTACCGGCCAGTGGATCAAATAGAGATCCAGATAGTCGAGGCCCAGCTTCTTAAGGCTTGTCTCGTAGGCGGCGAGTGTCGACTCGTAACCGAGGTCGGCGTTCCACACTTTCGAAGTGACGAAAAGGTCTTCCCTGTTCAGTCCGTTCTCTGCCAGCGCTTCGCGAATTCCCTGACCGACGCTCGTTTCGTTGGCGTATACCGCAGCGGTGTCGATGCTCCGGTAGCCGTACTTAACGGCGGCTTTCACCGCCTCGACGAGCTCGCTTCCTTCCTCCACTTTAAAGACGCCAAGGCCCATCCAAGGCATGTCGATACCATTATTCAATCGGGTTCTGCTTTGTACATTTTGAGTCATAATCAATTGCCTCCTAATTTGGTTAGACTTATTTGTATTCGATACGATAGTTGGAAAGGGCATGGTTACCCCTTGATAAGCTTGCACGAGCTGCGGACGCCATATCCTTACGTTCTAAAGTTCGGCTCCACCAGGTCAGCAGTGCGGCGGCCGCGACCATCAACGAGCCAATCCAGGCGGTATGAATCAGGCCAAGATGACCAGTGACGATCCCGCCCAGATACGCGCCAAGCGCAATGCCGGCGTTGAAGGCGGCAATGTTGACCGACGAAGCGACGTCAACGGCTTGCGGCGCATACCGTTCCGCCAGCATCACGACATACACCTGCAATCCCGGCACGTTCATAAAAGCCAGAAGCCCCATGCAGAAGATCGTGATCAGCCCGGCCACCTTAAACGGTGCCGTGAATGTGAGAAGAAGCAAAATGGCCGCCTGAATCAGGAACATATACAGCAAGGCAGATAATGGCTTGCGGTTGGCCGCTTTGCCTCCGATCACATTGCCGATGGCAATGGCGATGCCGTAGAGCAGCAAAATCAGGGCTACGGTAGATTCTTTAAAACCGGTAATGTCATGTAGCAGCGGCGACAGGTAGGTGAAGACCACAAACGTTCCTCCATATCCGAGCGCAGTTACGAGAAAGGCAAGCAGCAACCTGCCATTAGTAACGATTTTCACCTGGTCGCGGATTGGCGTGCGGACGCCTTTGCGAAGATTGCCTGGGACCAGGATCAAATTGGCAATCAATGCGATAATACCGACGATCACGATTGCAGCAAACGCAGCTCTCCAGCCAAGCTGCTGGCCGATAAACGTCCCCAGCGGCACACCGGTGACGGTCGCCACCGTGAGGCCGGAGAACATAATAGATATGGCACTTGCCCTGCGGTCCTCGGCAACCAAATCCGCCGCAATCGTAGACCCGATGGACATAAACACGCCATGGGACAAAGCAGATATGATGCGTGCCGTCAGCAGCAAGCCGATCCCGGTGGATGCTGCCGCCAGGCTGTTGCCAATAATAAACACTAGCATGATACCGATAAGCAGCATCTTGCGCGGTACGCCCGACGTTAAAGAGGTTAGAATCGGCGCCCCAAAAGTGACGCCCAGTGCATATAACGTAACGGTTAACCCGGCGACGGTCACCGAAATATGCAGGTCATTAGCGATCAGGGGAAGCAGTCCGACACTGATAAATTCAGTGGTACCGATCGCAAACGCGCTGATGGCTAAAGCTAACAAGGCAAAGGTTGCGCGTTTTTTATCTAAAGACATGGTTTATTCCCACTCCTATATTTTGTTTTTATCTAACGATTGAGTTACATGATAGTAGTACCGGCCGGTAAATGTTATTATGTACCCATTGCAGTGTTTTGAACAGTACGTACTTTTTAGTACTATAGGCACCAAAAAGTGCCCATGGATTTTGAGGAGGCGTCATTATGGAGAAAAAGAAATACAACATCTCGGTTGAAGCTACGCTGGAAGTGATCGGAGGCAAATGGAAGTGTGTGATCCTGTGCCATCTGACCCACGGCAAGAAGCGGACAAGCGATTTGCGGCGGCTGATGCCGTCCATTACGCAGAAAATGCTTACGCAGCAGCTCAGGGAGCTGGAGGAGGACGGCATCGTAAACCGAATGATATATCATCAGGTTCCGCCCAAAGTGGAATATGAGCTAACTGAATACGGCTGGAGCTTGAAACCGATTCTCGACTCTCTCTGTATGTGGGGAGAGAATCATATTATTAAAGAGTACGGTGACAAATTTGCCGTATTGGAAGATAATATTCTCAACAACAAGGACATCGGCCTCGCGACCGAAATGGATAAATCGCCGAAGGAAAAGGAAACGAAACAGGGGCAGGGAATGGAACGAACCAATTGAGGGAAGCTTTGAAGGATCTTTCAGCAACCATGATGGATATGATGGTGTAATAAACTTGGATGCAGCCACCCGGCACTAGTGTCTTATGCCGCTTGGACGTCGTGAATGCGGGAACGTTACCTGAAAGGGATGCGAACGCTCGTACGTAGTTGCAAATAAAGGTAAAATATAACTACAATTGAATCTTGGGTAGGCATTCGTAAATACAAGAACGTTAGGCGAAATTTCCTGAGGAGGTAAAGATCTATATGTCTGATCATTGGGATATTTATTTCTGTGATATTGAAGGTAAGTTTTCATCAATTGTACTGGATATGGATATCTGGAAGGAGATTGAGAAATCGGAGTATCCTCATCCCATGGTTATAAGAATACCAATTAAGAACCCTGGAAAAAGCGGTACTCCAATTCATGAAGAAGCTGAATTACTCAACGACCTCGAAGACAAAATCACTAATGAGATTTCAGGTTTTGGATTTATTGTTGGCAGGATAACTACTGATGGGTTACGGGATGTAGTTTATTATTTTTCTAAACCATACGAGCTGGAAAAAGTAGCAGAAAAGTATTTCATTGAACATGGATATGAGATTCAGGTACATGGTATCGAAGAAGAAAATCTTTGGGATTTTTATTTTGAGTATCTTTACCCCAACAAATATCAACTTCAACATATGGGGAATAGAAAAGTTGTCGAACAGTTACGAGAGTCAGGGGATACATTTGAAAATTCGAGAAAGGTTGATCACTGGATCTATTTTCAATCTATTGAAGACAAAGAAAATTTTGATGCCAAGGTTAAACTTTTGGGATTCGAAATCGACTCCGATCCTTCAAGTGACGAAAAAATTTATTCTTATATCTATCGTTCCGATTATGTCGACTTTCATTCGATAAATGAAGTTACGGATATCCTTGTTGATTTAGCAGGAGAATGTAATGGTGAATATGATGGATGGGGAACGACGGTAGTTAAGTAGATTTGAGGAAGATGAAACTTTGCTTAACACCGTATTCACGCTGCGGGGTTTTCGCCCTATGGTTGTCAGATGTATAAGCATGACACATCGTCTTTGTGAATGATTTAACCAGATTATCAGTAATCATTGATGGAATAAGAACAGGGCAGTTAGAGCGTTTGAAAGAGAAATTCTTATTCACTCTTCGAGAATATTTGCTTCGGGAGGGAGTTAAAGAGAATTTGATAGCTACATAACGATGAAGGAAGTCACGTTTTTCATTGAAGATGTTTTTCCGCTTATTTATTTGAAGCTTATTGCCGAAGGACCAGAGCCGATGCAGCTTGTAAAACATCTGAATGGTCGACGAATTCCCTGCAAAAAACAATCCCGGCGACGCAACGCAATCGGTGAACGCCATTTTTGCATGTTAGGCATAAATAACAGTTTTCAAGAGTCAGGCCGTAAGTCTGCCGGTTATCCGATGACTTGCGGCTTTCATGTTATCCGTAAGTGTGAACATAATAAAGTATTCGTTAACATAATAATGAATAGATATTCAGCTTGTTTGTTGTAAGCGCTTAACAATCTATAAGCATTTCGATCCATAAATATCCAAAAGTCTGGAGGGGGCCCCGCATGAAGCTTTTGGCCGCAGTGACCGTTCCGAGCGTCAAACGGCGCAAGAAACGCTGGCCGCGCGTTACCGGAATCATTTTTTTGGTTTTAGTTCTTTTGATTGCCTGCGCAGGGGGATACGTATATTGGTTCGTGAATAAAAGTCTGCCTGTCGTTCAGGGGAAACTCAACATTTCTGGACTGGAAAAGGAGGTGACGGTATGGAGGGATGCTTCCGGCGTTCCGCATATCGAGGCGCAAAACGAACATGATCTCTACATCGCCCAAGGTTACGTAACGGCGCAGGACCGCATGTTCCAGATGGATTTGAGCCGCAGGCAGGCTTCCGGGCAGCTTAGTGAAGTGGTGGGGGCTAAGGCTATCGACCGCGATAAATTTTTCCGTGCGTTCAGTTTGCGGCGGGCGGCAGAGGTTTCTCTTGAAGCTTACTCGAAAGAGTCCAGACAGGTGCTGCAATGGTATGCGGATGGCGTCAACAATTACATCAAACATGCCAAAGCCGCCAGGTCGCTGCCGGTCGAATTTGCGATATTGGGGTATGAACCCGCGGAATGGCAGCCTGTGGACTCCTTGACGATTGGCAAATACATGGCCTATGATCTGGCAGGCAACTGGGAGGGGCAGGCTTTCAGATATGCCATGGCGCAGAAGCTGTCCTCCGAGAAATTTCAGTCGGTTATGCCAACCTATCCGAAGGATGGTGCATTGATCATCCAGGCGCTAACAGAACATCCGGTCGATCTGACAGCACTGGCTGCCACCGCGGTTCCGCGGGATCCGTTTAACGGCAGCAACAACTGGGTCGTATCGGGAGAGAAATCGGCATCCGGCAAGCCGATGCTGGCCAATGACCCGCATCTGGGCCTAAGTACGCCGTCCATCTGGTATGAGACGCATCTCTCGGCGCCAGAGCTGAACGTGAGCGGCGTGATTTTTGCGGGCGTTCCGGGGATCATTCTCGGGCATAACGACATGATAGCCTGGGGGGTGACGAATCTGAGTCCGGACGTGCAGGATCTCTATATTGAAAAAAGAAACCCGGACAATCCGCATCAATTCGAATATATGGGCAAATGGGAGGATGCCAAGGTTTATAAAGAGGAAATTAAGGTAAAAGGCGAGGATCCGGTGCCGTATGAAGTTGTCGTGACCCGGCATGGGCCGATTATCTCTGAATTCGCGCATGACCAGCGGCAGGAAACGGCGCTTGCGATGAAGTGGACCGCCCTGAATGCAACGACAGAGCTCGAAGCGGTTCAGATGTTCGCGAAAGCGCGGAACTGGGAGGATTTCAAGCAGGCGTTGGAACATTTTGAAGCACCTGCTCAAAATTTTGTTTTTGCTTCTACGGACGGCACGATTGCCTACCGTGGGAACGGCCTGATTCCGATCCGCAAAAAAGGCGACGGTTCGGTTCCGGTACCGGGCTGGACCGATGAATTTGAGTGGACGGGATATATCCCATGGGATGAACTGCCCACAACCGTGAACCCAAAGGAAGGGTTTATCGCTACGGCGAACAATAAAGTGATCGGCGACAGTTATCCGTATCATCTGACGGACGTCTGGTCCCAGCCATACCGCGAAGCGCGTATCCAGCAGGTGCTATCTGCCAAGGATAATCTGACCGTAGAGGATATGAAAAAACTTCAATTTGACCGCCATAACCTTCATGCGGAAGAGTTTTTGGATGAGCTGATTGCCAAGATCAAAGACTCGCCGGATTTGCGGCAGATCGACCGGGATACGCTTTCGCTTTTGCAAGACTGGAATAAAGTGAATGATCCGGAACAAGCTGCGCCGCTTGGCTATGAGCTGTGGATGCAGAGTTTTGATGATGTGCTGTTCAAACCCGAAATCAACGCTGACATGATGGAGCTGTTTAACAATAAGTCCGTCGTAAAGGATGAAATGCTCCGCAGGGCGCTTCAGGGTGAGCGGGAGCCATGGATCGACGAAAAAGGCGGAATCGAAAAGGTTGCGCTGCAGGCATTTCAGCTGGCTGCGGATCAGGCTGCTTCTCTGCAGGGCAAACTTCCGGACAAATGGCGATGGGGCAAGTTCCATCAGGTGGATTTTGCCCATCCTCTTAGCGCTGTGAAGCCGTTGGATCTGATATTTAACGCCAAGTCTGTCCCGATGGGCGGCGGCCGTGTCACCGTCGGGGCTGCAGGTTGGAATGCAGAGAGCGGCGAAGTCACCCATGGGGCACCATGGCGAACGGTCATCGATATGTCCGATCCGACCCGCTCGTTGAATGTGGTGGGACCCGGCCAATCCGGACATGTGCTGAGCAAGTGGTACCATGACCAGGTGGACGATTGGACTACCGGACAATACCACATCACGAGTAACGTACCGAATGAATATCGAAAGGCAGGAAATGAGCTGAAATTGGTGCCGGAATGAGAGAAAGCTGTCATATATTTTGTACTTTGAAGCAGCCCTAATGCGGGCTGTTTTTTTACCCTGGAAAACGACAACAGCACATAACACTGTATTGGGAGAAGCTCGTTCAACGAACGTCTCAGCCTAAGATAAGAGTTAGCAAGGAGGGGGCGTTTTGTGCTTTTGATGAATTCCGAACGATAAAGAGCAAACGTAGGAGGTTGTTCCTATGAAGAACCAATTTGACGATTAGTGTGAGGGCATGACGATGACGAAGAAGCTATATTATCAATCTTATGAATCCTACTATATCCGGGAGTGGAAGACACGAATCACTCGAAAAGTGGAGCGGGAGGATGGAACTTTGTTTTTTGGCACCTGCGGTTCAATGCTTCTTAGAAGAGATTCAATTTAACTTTGCATCGGGGCAAAGGCAACGGATGTGATAGATGAGGTATGAATGATCCAAAATGAATGAGTTCCATCAAAAGCTGCACACGAGAATCATCAATAAAATTATGTTTGTACGTCTTTTTCTAAGCATCAGAGACACTTCAATCTGCCGATAAGCAGAGGCGTGTCTCTTTTTCTGTGTAGGATAATTCCAATATTGCACAAGGCCGGTATACTGAAGGGAGAGTGAGCATTGCGGGATAGTGATATGGGGAAGAGAAAAGATCCAGGTTGTAATGAGAACGCTTGTACGCAGATGTGGAAGAAGGTAAAATATAACTACAATTGAATCTTGGGTGGGCATGGTTTCCCTTCGAAAGGAGGTGAAGCCATGGAAGTAAAAGATGCAATAACGATCATGCTCTTCTTTAGAACATTGAAACAAAAATTTATTGGAAAGAAATTTCGAAGATGGCATCCCCATCAGATAACATCGTATCTACGCTGCGGGCCGCCCTAGTGCGCAAGAAGAAGTATGCGGAGAAGCAGAATCGCCGATGTACGAGCGACTTCAAACTGTGAGTTTACGATTAAAGGGCAAGTCTGTACGCGAGATTGCCACGATCATCTGTCGTTCGAAGAGAACCATTCGCCTCTACATCCGCGACTATGAAAAAGAAGGTTTGTCGGGTCTGGCCATGCGTTTCTCCCCCGGGCGATCCCCACGACTAACGAAAGAACAGCTAGACGCATTAAAGCAAGTGATTGTGAATCAGGTACCAGCGGAAGTTGGATTCACTGCCAAATTCAATTGGACGTTGCAACTTATTGCAGACTACATTAAGCGTACGTATGGATGTACCGTCGAAGAAACGTTTCCGACTCTAAAAAGGGGTTGAAAACGGCAAAATTCGTTATCTTTTGTTTGAAGATGAAAGCATGATCCGAGACTATCAGGCCCTCCAACGAACGTGGTTTGAGAAGGGCAAACAACGGGTGATTCGGACAACCGGTAAAGATCGCGGCGTAAACCTGCTCGCCACCGTCGATTATTGCACGGTGTTGAAAGAACCTCAAGCAATCATTGACCGTCTCTGTGTGCGAATGGAGTCTAATAGAGCGGTGGATCTTTTTTGTTCAACTTATACCAAGAGGGAGATTCTATATGCAACCTGATATAAATCAACTATATGAAAAATACCTAACCCTAAATATCCCCAATCCTTTTACATTGGAACAGATCAGTGAAAGATTAATAAAACAATACTCGGCAACACAAGTAGACGTAAATAGATTTGCTGACTTAAAAAAAGACCCATGTGCAGATTTTCATACTGCCGTTGCAGCCTATCTATTCCGTAACAGTGACGGGGTAGAAAAACTTCTTACCCTTGAGTCTCCAGATGAAAAAATAGAATTTTACAAAGATTGTACATACGGAGATGGATGTAACCTTATACTTAATTCAGAAGATCATATATATATGTCGGGTGGAACAATACAAGTAGGAACAAAACTGTTATTAATTGAAATAGATATTTTTACAGGAATCGATAAAAAAGATATGGTTCCAGGCAAGGAAGAATTTAATGACTACTTAAAGGCATTATACTTAGCTGGATATATACATTTTGAAAATGATTCATTCATCGAAAAAGCCCGCCAACGATATAGAGAAGGTTATAGATTGCGGTGGTTTGGGTCTGGAACTTCTGGAGAAACAACATTTTAATATTATTTGGCCCGCAGGCAGTTGGAAAAATGACAGTAGGACAAAGCCTAGCAAACCTTACAAATTTCAAGCTTGTAGCAAAGATGATAAAAGAAGAACTTAATCTTTAGAAAAGCTCTCGAGGAGGAACACGATGAACATCCGATTGGCAACAAATGAAGATGTTGATCAGCTTGTTAGAATGAGATGGGATTTTACTAGTATAGACTCTCCGCATTTTCACCAAACACCATATCTGCTCTGCTGGACTTCGACCCTTGGTCGTGAGAAGTGGCTGGCATAGAAGTATATAATCGAACAAACTTGGTGAGGCTAAGTCCGATGGACCCGGCGCGACGCCTTAAGCCTCTCGGCTTCATCGATACAAGAACGTTATTTGACATGATAAGGAGATGTAAATATTGAAAGCATTTATCTTTGACATGGATGGCGTCATTATAGATAGTGAACCGATCCATTTTGAAATTGATGTTGAAACCATGAATTATTTTGGAGTGACCATTGCTCCTCATGAACTTGAAAGATTTGTAGGAATGACGAATCCAGAAATGTGGAGCATTCTAAAAGAGGAATACAGTCTCCCTCAGTCTGTATCAGAGATTATTGAATACCAACTCAAATCAAAAATTGAATGGATTAGATCAACTGATCTGGCACCTATTGAAGGAATTCAAGAATTAATCTTTGATTTAAAGAAAAACAATATATTAATTGGACTCGCTTCATCATCACCAATCGCTTTCATTAACGAGGTTCTTAGAAAGTATAACTTTTTCGAATATTTTGACAGCATTATTAGCGGTGAAGAAGTGACGAAAGGCAAACCAGCTCCTGACATTTATCTTGAAGTCTCAAATCAATTGAATATTAAGCCAAATGAATGTTGGGTGCTTGAAGATTCTAAAAATGGTGTACAAGCAGCAAAAGCGGCAGGAATGAAATGTATAGGTTTTATTAATCAGAATTCAGGAAATCAAGATTTATCAAGAGCGGATATTATCGTTAATAACATAAGAGATATTAAAGTGATGGATCTCTTGTTGTAATAATCGAAGAGGTCGAATTACGTTAGATAACACCATATTCATGCTTCGATAAAACTTCAAAGCCTCTTTATGGTCTGCTGCAAAGGATTTACCCTGCAGGATGGTGCACGGAATGTCGGGAGGAGAAATACCGTTTCTGCTATGCTTTGGTTACTGAGGGGAGGCGTTATCATGGATATGCTGGCACGACTGAACGAGGCCTTGAGCTATATCGAGGAGAACTTGACGAAGCCTGTGGACTATAAGGAGGCCGCGAGGATTGCCTGCTGTACGGAATATCATTTTACACGCATGTTCTCCTTCCTTGCAGGCATTACTCTGTCGGAATACATCCGCCGCAGACGGCTGACGCTAGCAGCATTAGAGTTAAGTCATCGTGACATCAAGGTCATCGATGTCGCTTTGAAATACGGATATACCTCACCGGATTCATTTACTAGGGCTTTTCAAAGTATGCATGGAATTACTCCCTCGGAAGCCAGGTTCCATGGACAGTCTCTCAAAGCCTTCCCTCGGATGACATTTCAGTTGACCATTAAAGGAGGAAGCGAAATGAACTACCGCATTGAAGACAAAGAGGCTTTTCGAATCGTTGGGATCAAAAAAAGAGTACCCATGATATTCGATGGGGTGAATCCGGAAATTGCCTCGATGGTGGAAGATTTGACACCAGAATTTATTAAAATGATTAAGGGTTTGTCGAATGTTCAGCCTTCGGGACTAATCAGTGCTTCTGCGAATTTTAGTGAAGGACGGATGGAGGAGAAAGGGGAACTCGATCACTATATTGGTGCGGCTACGACGAAAGAGGCTCCGGATGGCTTGGCGTCACTGGAGGTACCGGCCTCCACATGGGCTGTATTCACGGCCGTCGGCTCTTATCCAAATGCACTTCAGGAGGTCTGGGGACGCATCTATTCCGAATGGTTTCCGTCCTCAGACTATGAGCTAAGCAAAGGGCCGGAAATCCTGTGGAACGAGCATAAGGATATAACTTCGCCAAATTTTAAAAGCGAAATATGGATACCTATTAAGAAAAAGTAAGGGGAATGGGGATTTGTACGGAACAAACCCCGGAATCTGTAGAACTTACGATATGGAAGAAGGTCAGTCAACAAACGACCCAGTCTAAGATAAGAGTTATCTAAGGCTGGGTCGCTTCGTCTAATACCATAAGAGGAAGTACTCTTTGCAGAATTGAAAGCAATATACTCTTGTCACTTGGGGGGGGAAGAGTGATTAGAAACAATAAAAACAGTACAAAAGCAATCTTGCTACTCATACTATTATTCGCTGTGTTTTACTTATTCCAGAAGGATTGGAACAATGTCATTAGTGACAAAAGTTTGAATAAAGAGATCTCAGTCGAAGACATTTCCAGTACACAGATGTCTAAAGCGGTTTATACTCGAATTGGAAATGGCGCTACAGTTCACTTTGAAGACGTTGAATTAAATCAGGACGATGTTAGTAATATTACGAGTTGGATTAACTCAACACCCGAATCAGAAATAATAGAACTACATCGAATTCCTTCTAATATCAGTGCAGGCATTCTAATTAGATTAAAGTCAAGAAAAGAGATTCGCATTCAATACGATCTTGAAAATATATTTATAACAAGAACAGATGTAAAGAAAAAGCAAGTAATGTATTCAATTAATCAAGGGAACTTAAAGAACTTTTTTGATAAAAAGCTCAGAGGATTTTACTTTGGAGAAGACAAGGAAATGGATGCTTGAAGGTATTTCAGGATGGCCCCCACATCATATAACACCGTATCTACGCGCGGGCGGCGGGCGCCCTTAGTCTACCCGAAGAGTTAACAAAGGAAGTGGACAGGCAGACAACCCTTCAAGGCTAAGTGGCGAAGCCACCCAATCGCTACGCTCTTTTAAGCATCTTGGATTCAGGAACGCAAGAACGTTAGGTGAAATTATTGCAATATTTATCAGTTACTCACAAAAATTCAACATTTCAGGGGGATAAAATTGAAGATACTACTAATAATCCTAATAAGTTCATTACAAATGTTACTGATTGGGAACAATACGACGATTGCAGTAAATGAATTAACGAAAGAAGAAGCTGTTAGATTAACCATTGAAGGTGAGAATCAATTATCTTCAATCATTGTTTTCAGTCAGTTGGATCCCACTAAAGCGATACATACTCGATGTGGAGGGATTGAGTCACATGATCATTATTACTCTTATATTTGCGATGCAAAAACACTTACTGATATCACAAATAAACTTACACCATACTTCACTCAGAACTACATTGACGAAATTATACAACAATTTAATATACATAATGATAAGGAAGGTGTCCTTATTGAGTTATTTGATGGAGGATACACTTCAAAATCAACTGATTCTATACAAGAAGTTACAATTCAACAGAGTGGAAATAAAGCAAAGGTCAAGCTTCATTATCGTGTAGCTCTTGAAGGTGTCATTAAAGATGGATTTCCAATTCTTGATTTTGAACAGACAAGTCAAGGATGGAGAGTTGCATCAAATGGTTTAATATTCTGGTGAAGAACAACAAAATTAAAGATGGCGATGCATTAAATACTACCGGATTCATGCATCGGGGCTAACGTCCCTCGGTCCTGAAAGTATGAAGCGAGGATGTGATTACCGTTGCGAACCTCAGCGCATTCGCGCTAAGGCTCTCGGTTAAAGGAGTAGATTTTATGACCCGCCCCAAACATTTTGTTTCAGCTGCTGCAATTGTTCTGAATGATAAAAACGAGATATTACTCATTAAAGGTCCTCAAAGAGGCTGGGAAATGCCAGGAGGACAAGTCGAAGAAGGAGAGTCTTTAGCTCAAGCAGCGATCCGAGAGACAAAAGAAGAATCTGGAGTAGACATAGAAATCATTAGATTTTGTGGGATCTACCAAAATGTAGAGGAATCGATTTGCAATACGTTGTTTCTTGCGAGAAAGATTGGTGGAGAACCCATAACCACGAATGAAAGTTTAGAGACTGGATTTTTTCCAATAGAAGAAGCCTTGGAGATGGTAACTTTTATGAACTTTAGACAACGGATAGAAACTTGTTTAAAGCCAGATCAGACTCTAGATTATGTTGAATTTTAAGGATACTAATGAAAGAGAATTCGGGAAAGGCGTAGGCATCATTTTGTCTAAATAGAGATTAGCAGAATAATGATGAAATAGGTTCATATTACGATCATGTCAAGGGTATTCATACTGCGGGGCTTTCGTCCCTAAGTTATCAGATGTATAATCATGGAAGATGACTCAGACAACATACGACCCGGCCTAAGATAGGAGCTATCTAAGGGCCGGGTCACGTCGTCAATAAGGGAAACCAGCCTCTCAATTATTCAAAGGTAGGGAAAAATCATGAGAATAATTAGATTTGGGGGAAGAAGTTTTGATTTAGATACCTTCTTAAAGAAACCGTTATTTGCTCATCTGTCAACCATGTCGGAAGAGGGTCCTCGAGACTCTCCAGTTTGGTTTCATTGGGAAAGAGAACGGATATGGATTATTGGAATTACTTCGACAGATAGTTTTCCAAAGAGATTACAGAAAAATCCAAAATGTGCAATTGGAATTGTTGATTTTGATCTTTATCGTGGACTTGTTTTACATGCAGGATTTAGAGGTCATGCAGAGGTTAAATCATTTGATCATGAGATAGCATATCGATTACTGTCACGATATTTAGGTCCGCATGAAGAACGATGGGATCCAAGATTTCGCAATTTAGATGACAGCAATGTATTGATATGTTTTAGACCGGAAACTGTCGTAATCCGAGATCAATCATACGTTCCAGCAAAAGAAATGGAATAATGAATGGTTCTTCGAATAACTAGGAAACAGCGCAAACCATAAATATCCGTATCCTTTTACAAGACATCGAACGCACTCAAGTATAGTGTAGATTTTCGAAGAAGGCACTGACATACTCTTTAGGGAGGCTATTCTTAATGACGGATAAAGTCTTTTGGGAATTAATAAGTAATTCGAAAAAACAAGGCGGAAAACAAATAGAATGGTTAATCGTTGAGCTGTCAAAGAAGCCAGTAAATGAGATTATTGATTTCGAAATCGAGCTTGCAAATAAGCTGCAACAATCCTATACATCTTCGTTGTGGGGAGCAGCTTTTGTCATCATGGGAGGATGTTCCGATGACGGCTTTGATTACTTCAGAGGTTGGTTAATTGCGCAAGGAGAAGAAGTTTTTACTAAGGCAATAAAGAATCCCGAATTTCTTGCAGACTATTTAACAGACGAATACTTGGAAGAGGATGAGTTTGCTCCTCAGTTAGAAGAGATGCTATCCGTCGCTTCAGATGCGTACATTTATCAAAAAACCGGTGAGTTTGAATATAACGACGAGATTAGTACAGAATTTTGGGATGAACTCGAAGCTCGGGGGCACGAATCTATGTCACCAGAAATTGAAATTGATTGGGAAAAAGACGACCTTGAAGAAAGGTATCCGCGCTTATGGGAGAGATTTAGTGAGAATCCATTAACGTAATAAAAAGAAAGGAAGTTATCCATGGAACTTAACGAAATCAATCAAAAATTAAAAGAAACAAGAGACGAATTACTAGGAATTCTTAATGCATTGAGTGGGGATGAATTAAACAAACGGAAAGAGCCAAACAGTTGGACTATTAGTCAGATATGCCAACACTTAAGTAAGACAGAAGAATTATATGTCATGGCAATAAAGAAAGGATTAAAGTGTACAGAAGATTCGTTTATCGAGAATAAACCACAATGGGAACTTTTAATAAATAGAAGTAATAAGATAGAAGCTCCTGACATTGCTAAACCGGATGATGAAATATTAGAAGTCAAAGAAATAATTGAGAAACTAAATAAATCAAGAGAGAAGTTAAACGAAGTATTAAACAGAGTAGAAGACCCATCATTGCTAAGAAGAAGACATTTTGTACACCCGGTTTTTAAAGAGATGTTATTAATTGAATGGGTTAGATCACTGTACTTGCATGAACAAAGACATATTAAACAAATTATTGAAATTAAAGATGGAATATAAGTAAGGCATCTGCTAAAAACATCCACATCAGGAGGAACCGATGACCCATTATCCGATCGATATTGCCAATTTTCATGATACGATTCTTCAACTTCAAGGAATATCCGCGATCGAAAGCGGCGTCGAGAACCTGGAGCCCATCAATGCGGAGATGCTGCCGCTCTCCGCATGCGCTCATCTGCCTCATGCCGCGCTGTGGCGGACGGGAGGCGGGCTTGAAAACGAGGTTCTTATCCAGTTCGAGTTCGCCATTGACCATACAAGCGAAGGCTTGCAGTCATTGGAATTTCTTGCATGGTTCATCCGGGATTGCGCGCGGGGAGGCACAAAAATTCAATTGCGTCCCTTCGCGCTTCCCCCGGAAACGCCTTACGGCAGGCAATTGGGGACGACGTTGAAATTCCATATCGACCTATTTGTCGATGGAATCGAGGACACGTTAGAGCCCGCATTTGTTGCTATTCGTCAGCTCAATCAATCGCTCAAGCTGGCGGTGGAGATGTACAAAATTCCGGTCAAGTGAGCGCACAGATCATATGTCAGAAACAAAGGCTCAAAGGAAAGCGGGAAATCATATGGGAATAGCTTATCAGTTAAAATGCGGGCATTGCGCGTACCGCAGCAATATGTTTTTAGGGATCGGGTTCAGCCATGTATATGTAAGTTCACTCTTGCCGGCATTGAAGAAAGAAGAGGATCGACAGCGAGCTGCCTCATTTATCGATGACGATAGTGCGGTACATACCGCTTGCGATGTGATTTACGTGTGCCAACAATGCGGCTATCTTCATAATGACTTGTACTTGAAAATTCACGCGGATACCGATCAGTTTGAACTGTGTCATGACTGCCCCCGGTGTGCGGAGCCGCTGACGTTTGAACCGTTGGAAGACCTGGACCCGGAAGCAACGGTGATGGTATGTCCGGAGTGCCGGAAAGAGAAGCTGGAGATTGAGCCTTTCATGGATTGGGATTAGTTTGGAATAAAGAGGGTTATAAAAATTACGAAGTCTATAAGAAAAGGGGGGAAAAACATGAACGCTTTGGAAGCACGGGGACGAATCAGTGTGCGCCCATATCGGGACGCAGACAGGTCGGCTTGCCAGGAGCTATTCGATAGCAATGTTCCTGATTATTTTGCAGCCGTTGAGCGCAAAGATTTTGATGCTTATCTCGATGACCTGAAAGGGCCTTACTTCGTGATGGAAGATGAGACAGGCACCATTGTCGCCTGCGGCGGGTACGCGGCTGAAGAGGAAGATCCCGCGGCTGCCGTGCTCTGCTGGGGAATGGTCCGTCGCGACCTTCACCGATGCGGGTTCGGCCGACAGCTTCTGGCCGAGCGGTTGCGGCGAATTGCGGCGGAGCCGCAATATTCCCTCGTGACGATAGAGACGTCGCAATACAGCCGCGGTTTTTTCGAACGATTCGGGTTCACTGCGGAAAGGGTCGCCCCGGACGGCTTCGCGCCGGGCTTGGATCTTGTAGAGATGGAGCTCGATATTTCCAAGTTAAACGTATGAGAGCATATGTCATGACAAAGTGCTGGGAATGCGATGTTTCGCAGAAAGCTGTCAAGGGGAGGAAGATTTATCTTTTCATGGGGCTATCCCATGTCGCATGATGCGGAGCATTCTTCCGAGCCGGCTTCTCCCATTTCCAACTTGAGTTGAGCGATCCGCTTCTCGCCCCAATCGTACATCATCTGAATGATCGGCAGCAGGGTCATCCCCAGTTCGGTCATCGAGTATTCCACGCGCGGCGGTACTTCCGGGTACACTTCCCGGTGGACGATGCCGTCCTCCATCAGTTCTTTCAGTTGGCTCGTCAGCATTTTGTGCGTAATTTTGGGGAACAGGCGCTGCAGCTCGCTGAAGCGATGCGGCCCTTCCACCCCGAGATGCCACAGGATGACCACCTTCCACTTGCCGCTGAACATGGAGAGGGTCAGTTCCTTAGAACAGGTAAAATCACCGTTTTTGAGCTTTTCCTTGATTTCTTTTCGTATGTCCGTCATCGATACACTACACCTCTTCGTTGTTCTTATCCAATAGTACCTTTTTCGTAACCACCGCACAAAAAAGTGCATTCTTCCCGCACCTCGCGATACGGGATATAATGGCGTTAATCGAACATCATTCTTCTTATATTGTAAAGGAGTGAAACGACAATGTCTAAAAAAGTGCTGATTCTGACCGGCGATGCCGTCGAAGCATTGGAAGCATACTATCCCTATTATCGTTGCTTGGAGGAAGGATTCGAAGCTACCATCGCTTCGCCGACGGATGCGAAAGTGCTGCGTACCGTCGTCCACGATTTTGAAGACTGGCAGACGTTTACGGAAAAGCAGGGCTACCAGTTGGAAGCCCATGCTTCATTTGAGCAGATCGATCCCGAGCAGTATGATGCCCTGATTATCCCGGGCGGACGGGCACCCGAGCATATTCGCCTGCATAAAGATTTCCCGCGGATTGTCCGCCATTTCTTCCAGCAGGATAAACCGGTCATGATCCTATGCCATGCCAGCGTGGCGCTGACCGTGATCGCCGAAGAGATCAAAGGGCGGGAAATGACGGCCTACTTCGCTTGCCGTCCGGAAGTGGAAGCGGCAGGGGCGAAGTATATGGAAACCCGGTTCCACGTGGATCGCAACCTGATTTCAGGCCATGCATGGAACGACTTGCCGCAGCTGATGAGAGAATTCGTGAAGCAGGTCAATGCTTTGGCTTAAATGTAATCAAATAAGAAGAGAAAAGGACAGCATGAAAGTTGCTGTCCTTTGTTGTATTATACGTTTCCACTATTATGAAATGGAGTTATACTTAGGGGAGAGTGGCAAGAGTGTTTGTTAGTGTTGAGTTAGGATGCGCAGATAGCCGATAACGTAATAACTGTTCACAGCATTATACAGAGCTGATGCCGGTTTGTAGCAAGGGAGCAGTTAAATGATGTATCAAAGAAAAATTCCGATCTCGGTTCACATGAATCTGTTCTTCGGACCTTTTGGCGCAAAATTAATAGTGCCCATATTTTGTTTACATGCTCATGTATGTTTCTCTTTTCAATTCCTTAAGAGCGAACCGAACTGATATTTTTCTCGCTATACCTTTTCTCATCATGTACGGTGTTTATTATCTTTTCATCCAAAGAAAATATATGAGAACGATTAAACTGCTTAGGATTGGACTGATTTCGAAAAGTACACATTTCAGTTTAAAGATGTGATTGAGAAGAGGCATTTTTGTACTGAATGGTCAACCACAGACAATGACTTTGAAAGAAGAAAGGAAGCTTTCATCGTATATGCTCCTCATATTCCAAAGAAAGCGACCGCACTTGGATTGCTTTATGGAGGACCCTATGTGATTGAAGATAGAATCATTAGCGGAGGCAAACCTAACATAACAACAGTAGTAAACGGATATCTTGCAGCCGTATTTGTTGTAATAATCTCGTTTCTATTATTTTTGTAGTATAAACGGTTCACAGTATGTTGTAACCATGGAGAATTACGTGTAAAGGGACGAAGAGAATGGATAGGAATTTTGGGGAAGAATTAGTTTATTGGTACTTGAGATTAAATGGTTTTTTTATCATAAACAATTTTGTATTACATCATGATACTGCAAGCAGGACATCGGACGCTGATTTATTGGCAGTTCGCTTTCCATATGTATATGAAGACGTTGGCGGAAGAGAAGAAGACTGGGATGCCACATTATTGAGTCATTTTCCAAAAGGGAGTATCATCGGATTAATTTGTGAAGTAAAAACAGGTTTAAACTTTAATCACGAAAATATCTTCAGTGAACCAAACCTATATAAAGCTTTGGGAAGGTTTGGTTTTATAAGTGACTTGAACAGTTACAGTAGAGAATTGTCCAAGAGTTCTAAGTTAGAAGTCGAAAATTATCAAGTAAGTAAAGTTTTGTTTTCAAGAAAGAAAGTTTCACCGAGAACAGATTGTCTACATATTAAGTTGGTACATGTTAAACAATTTATCAAAAATAGAATGACTAAATATATGGATAGAAAGCAAGCGGACAGAATGTTTTTTCCGTCTTCCTTACTGCAGTATATTATTTGGGAAGAAAATTTAAGAGAAAATAGAAGGCGAGAGCGGGAGGAAAGATGAAAGACGTATTAATCATTATAATATCCGTAATCCTTTTTTACAGTTTTACTTTACTTATTTTTCGACTGGCTGACAACGATAAAAGGAGAGTTATCAAGTGGGCCAGGAAACTAAACGGCTCTTTATGTGTTCTCAGTGTATGTTTTTTTGGATTAGAAACGTATACAGATGGTCTTGAATCGAGTATGGATCTACATAAACCAAATAGTCTTTGGCTCGTGTTTTTCAATTTATTATTTTTCATGTGTATTATCGTAATTAATTGGGGACATTTAAGACTTGAGAGCGGTAAGATCAGAAGTAAGTTTAATAGAGACTATACTGAAAGACAAGGTAATTTTGTACTCATGTTAAGCATGATTGGAGGACCACTAATCACTTACGGTATTATTATCAGCTATTTTAACCTATAGCTATTGTAACTCTAGTGCGTAAATAGAAGAGCGGCCGACAAAATTGTTGGATAGGACCAAAACAAATGACCTCTAGACAAACTAAAATTCATTCGAGTCTTATTAGAGCTCTACGGTTATGAGTGGAATCTGAAGTGGAAGGACGAGATCCCGTTGACTTGCTTTTCTTTGCATGGCGACCCTAGAAATATGAAGCAGGAAAAGGTTAAGCTTAAGGTCTTTTACGATGATCATAGTGTACAGGATTTATATTGCGAGTTGTATATCAATATATTAGTGCAGGACAATGCTCTCGAATTGAAAGAGAAGGAACCGAGTATCGAGAAAATATAGTAAGAGCCTTAGGCAAGTAACGGATGATTGAATTGCCCTCCCTCTAATAACCCCGAAAACCCTTGCCCTATAAGGGTTTTCTCTCCCACCCATCCTACTAACCCCGCAATCCTTCGCGTTTCTCCGCCGGCCGGGTTGCCTTCAACCGCATCCTCTTTATAGTATTATCAAAACGGTATCCGTTTGTTATAATGTCGGAACGAAGTTCAAGAATGAATGTTATCTATGGTTTTCTCAAAGTAAATAGAGTTAGGATGATCGTCAGATGAAAATTTTGTTGGTGGAAGATGATAAAACGATCGCGTCCGGTCTTGAATATTCACTACAGCAGGATCATTTCTCTACTGTGCTTTGCCATGATATTGCATCAGCCAAACAAGTGATCGCAGAAAATCTGGATCAATTCGCGCTATGCTTGTTTGATTTATCCCTTCCTGATGGCAGCGGCTACGAGTTGTGCAAGCTCGTCAAAGAGCGGAGAGATATTCCGGTCATCTTTTTAACGGTGATTGATGATGAGGTCAATGTCGTGATGGGGCTGGATATGGGAGCGGATGACTATATTACGAAGCCTTTTCGCGTTCGCGAGCTTCTGTCGCGAATCAAATCCGTCTTACGGAGATACCATAAGCCGTCTCAGACCAGGTCGATTATCGAGATCGATCAGATTCGCATTAATACGCTCGAAGGAAAGGTGTATAAACACGGCACGGAAATTCCGCTGACGGCTTTAGAGTATCGCTTGCTGCTTATTTTCGGTAACCATGTTGGGCAGGTGCTGTCAAGAACTCAGCTGTTAGAGCAGATTTGGGATGTGGCAGGGGACTTCGTGAATGATAATACATTAACGGTGTATATCAAAAGGCTGCGAGAAAAGCTGGAGGATCAACCGCAGCACCCGACGCTAATCAAAACGGTGCGCGGTCTGGGCTATAAGGTTGGTGATTAGATGCTGCGGAATCGGGAGATTCAAATTCTACTGCTAGCGATGGGCTCCATCAGTTTGGCGGCGACCGTTGCTGCCGCTTGGATATCGCCAGTCGCTGCGGCGCTCGTGTTCACTGCTTCCGCTTTGCTTATGGGGAGCAGCCTCGCATTCACGCGGTGGAGATACCGCGAAATCGAAAAGCTGTCTTCCTATTTGCGCCAAATTAGCAGCGGCAATGATTCGCTTGATGTTCGCGATAATCAAGAAGGCGAGCTTAGCATTTTAAAGAACGATATTTATAAAGTGACACTCATGTTGTCCGAGCACCGCTCTCTTTTGCAGCAAGATAAAATCCAACTGACCGATGCCATTTCTGATATCTCGCATCAGCTCAAAACGCCGCTGACTTCCATGACGGTCATGGCCGATTTGTTGCGCGATCCCGAGCTGCCTCAAGCGAAAAGAACGGAGTTTACGCGCAATATCCGGATTCAGCTGGAACGAATCGATTGGCTGGTCACTTCCTTGCTCAAGCTCTCGAAAATTGAAGCAAAGACGGTTTCCTTTAAAAAAGATCGGGTACCGGTGAACATGCTCGTGCAAAAGGCGTTAGAGCCCGTTCTCATTCCGATGGATATTAAAGATATATCGGTTTCGGTTCAGGGAGAAGATACCGTCACATTTCTTGGCGATCTCCAGTGGATGGCCGAAGCGCTCATCAATATTTTGAAGAACTGTGTCGAGCATACGGAGGAAGGCGGAGCGATCGCCGTTTCTTTTTCGGAAAATGCGTTATTTACGGAAATCATTATCGAAGATAACGGAAAAGGAATCCCGAAGGAAGATTTGCCCTATATTTTTAAACGGTTTTATAAAGGGAAGAATGCGAGCGAGGGCAGCATCGGCATTGGTCTGTCGATGGCCCACAGCATGATTACAAGCCAGAACGGCGTGATTGACGTAGCGAGCGACAAGGACAAGGGGACGCAGTTTCGGATTAAATTTTATAAACAGGTGATTTAAGCCCAGGTGACTAAACTGTCATTTTCCGAGTCACTGCAAAGTCATTTTAGACAGATAAAATGAGTTCCATCAGCAAATCTATGGAGGTTGTACCATGACCATTTTACAAATCGAACATCTGTCTAAAATATACGGGAAGGGCGAATCATCGGTTAAAGCGCTTGATGATGTTTCTTTTTCGGTCCAAAAAGGGGAGTTCGTCGCCATTATCGGCCCATCCGGCTCAGGGAAATCGACGCTGCTGCATCTGTTAGGCGGCGTGGACCGGCCGACCGGCGGCAAAATCCTCGTCGATAATACGGACATGTACAGCTTGAATGAAACGCAGTTAGCGATTTTTCGACGCAGGCAAATCGGTTTGATCTATCAGTTCTACAATCTGATTCCCGTCCTGACGGTCGAAGAAAATATTACGCTGCCGCTCTTGCTTGATAAGCAGAAGGTGGATAAGAAGCAGCTTGACGATCTCGTCAAGACATTGAGCCTGCAGCAGCGTCTGAACCACCTGCCGAATCAGTTATCCGGCGGACAGCAGCAAAGAGTCTCGATTGGCCGAGCGCTCATTGGCAATCCGGCGATTATGCTGGCGGATGAGCCCACCGGCAACCTGGACAGCAAGAATAGCAGCGAGATCATCGACTTACTGAAAATGTGCAACAAAACCTATCAACAGACGCTGATCGTGATTACCCATGATGAACGGATTGCTCTGCAAGCGGATAGGGTCATCTCGATTGAAGACGGACGGATCGCCAAGGATGAGGTGATTCGCCCATGAATATCGTCAATAGACTCACCGTCAGACATATGAAGCACAACAAGAAACGAACGCTGGTCACCATCATTGGCGTCGTGATTTCGGTGGCGATGGTGACGGCTGTGG
This sequence comes from Paenibacillus dendritiformis, assembly GCF_945605565.1. Lineage (NCBI taxonomy): Bacteria > Bacillati > Bacillota > Bacilli > Caryophanales > Paenibacillaceae > Paenibacillus > Paenibacillus dendritiformis. The sequence continues at coordinate 3,584,112 of NZ_OX216966.1, forward strand.
CCACGCTAGCTTTTTCTTATTTGGATGTCATGAAAAGGCAAACCATCGCGGATGGAGGGGAATGGCATGTCCTCTACAAGGATGTAAACAGGGAACAACTTGAAGCGATTAAAAATGATGATGCAACAAAAACCGTTGTGCTCATAAGAGATCGCGGCTACGCTCCTTTGGCAGGAGGTCAAAATCCAAGCAAGCCATATTTGTTCATCAAGGAGTATAATGCACAAGGTTTAGCGGAATTCCCGATTGAATTGAGCAAGGGGCGTCTTCCGCGCACAGACAAGGAAGTCGTGATTTCCGAAGCCATCGCAACGAACGCAAAGGTCAACTACGAGATCGGCGATCAACTCGCTCTCCAGGTTGGCGAACGGTTCACTGAAGGCACGGATAAGCCGCTGAATCAATGGGAAGCATTGCGAGTGGAAAATGACAATGTGACCGAGACCTTACAAAATGTCACGACAAGGGAGTACACGATTGTCGGCATCATCAAGCGCCCTGCCTGGGAACCGACGTGGGCGCCGGGATATACGGTGATTAGCTATGTGGATGAGAACCTGCTGGGGGCGAATAATCAAGTCAATGCGGCGGTTGTCTTGCAGAAAGTCACTGGTTCCTTGTTCGCTCATGCGGAAAATTTGGCAAAGAACAATAACATCGAATCCGTCCAATATAATCACGAGTTGCTTCACTATTATGGCGTGGCCAAGAGCGAAGCTGCGCAAAACACGTTGGTTTCCTTATCAGCCATTATTATGGCAGTCATTATGATCGGTTCGGTTTCGTTGATCTATAATGCGTTTGCGATTTCCGTCTCGGAGCGTTCCCGTCATTTAGGGATGCTTGCGAGCGTAGGGGCTACGAAAAGGCAGAAGAGAAATTCCGTATTTTTTGAAGGTGTCATCATTGGGTTGATCAGTATTCCCACAGGAATGATATGCGGTCTTGTCGGGATTGGGATGACCTTGTGGTTCATTAACTCCATACTTCAAGGGGCACTGGGGATTACGGAAAAATTAACGATCATCGTCACGCCGCTGTCGCTCTTGATTGCCTGCGCTGTTTCGATGCTGACGATTTTCATTTCAACGTATTTCCCAGCCATAAAAGCGTCTAAGATCTCCGCCATTGATGCGATTCGCCAAACCACCGATGTGAAGCTTGCGGGGAAAGGCGTGAGGACGCCGATGTTCATTCGCCGGCTCTTCGGAATCGAAGCAGAGATAGGGTTGAAAAACTTAAAAAGAAACAAGCGAAGATACAACGCGATTGTATTTTCACTCGCTGTTAGTATCGTTCTTTTTCTTGTCGTCTCCTTTTTCACAGTCAGCTTGAAACAATCCTTGGTACTCTCACAGGATGGCGTCAATTATGATCTTCAAGTGTCGTACGGCAATGAAAAAAGAATAGACGATCGGTTGCTTCAATCCATTGTATCCCTTGATGATGTACAGGAATACAGCGTCATTCACGAGTTATACGGGGAGGCTTGGTTAGAAGAAGCAGTAATCGCTGATCAATTGAAAGAGATGGTAAAGGAGGATCAAAGCAGGCTTAGGGATGGAAAATATCCTTACTTTATTCGGATAAATGCATTAAATGATTTTAACCTGAAGGCTTATGCTAAAGCAGTTGGTGCAGATTACAAACAGCTAACGGACCCAACACATGTAGCGGCGATTGTAATTGATACGATTCACTATAAAGATATGGAAACCGAAAAATACGTCGAGGCGAAGGCCATTTATAAGAAAGTTGGCCAAAGTATCGATGTCATTTCTACAGTTTTTGATAGGGAAGCAGCAAAAGATATACTTGTAAACAAAGTGAAAATAGCTGCACTGACCGATCAATATCCGATGGGGATGGTTACAGAAGGGTTAGGCGGGTTAAATATTATCGTGTCAGAGCAAATCATGGATCAGTTGATGTACGATAAGGGGAAGGATGAAATTCACACCTACCTCTACCTGAAAAGCTCGGATCCAATAAAAACGCAGCAGAAAATTGAAGATATGAAAGAGACGGATTTGAAAATTCACAATAGGTATCAATATCGAAAACAGAACGAACAGAAGATTCTGTTGATGTCCGTATTTTCTTACGGCTTTATCGCATTAATTTCATTAATTTCGATGGCGAATATTTTTAACACGATCTCCACGAGCATCTCTTTGCGCAAGCGGGAATTTGCGATGCTGAAATCGGTTGGAATCACTCCAAAAGGCTTTAACAAAATGATGAACTATGAAAGCATCTTTTATGGAATCAAGTCGCTGTGTTACGGGCTTCCTAGCAGCTTCGTCGTGATGTACTTGATCTACAGAGCGATGACGAACAAATTTAACTATGGATTTGTATTTCCATGGATGAGTGTTATTTATGTTATCGCGGCCGTGTTTGTCATTGTTAGTTCAGCGATGCTCTACTCCAGCGCCAAAGTAAAAAAGGAGAACATTATCGATGCAATAAAGCAGGAGAGTATATAGGTTGGTATAAACAGGCCCTGACGTTGAAATCAGGGCCGTCTTTGTTGCGATTAGCGCTTGACATAACCTAATAGAGAGGGATATGAATGGATAGTCGGAGTACATAAGTAGGCGGTGGAAAAAGAAGCGATGAAAATATCAATCGAAGAAATCAATATTCAAGAGGAAGAAGAAATCATCATACGATGTCATGAGGTCAATGAGGAAATCTTGAGCGTTGTGCGCCGGATCAAAGTGAAAAACAAGGTGCTAATGGGCTTTCATGAAGATGCGATTCACCAAATCAAGCTTAGCGATGTGTACTATTTTGAATCGGTGGATAACAGGGTGTTTATGTATTGCCGGGATAACGTGTTTGAAGCGAAACAGAAGCTATACGAGCTCGAACAGTTATGTGAGGGACGGAAATTTTTCCGCGCATCGAAATCCAGCATCATCAATATCGCCAAAATTTCGTACATCAAACCGTCACTGAGCGGAAGGTTCGAGGCAAGAATGGATAATGGGGAAACGGTTATGGTATCACGTCAATATGTTCCGATTCTCAAAACGATGCTTGGACTATAGGGAGGGATGAAAATGAATTTTTCAGCGATTGTAAAAAGAATGGCAAGAGATTACTTGCTTATTTTTGCAGGCATTGTTATTTGTGTCTCGCTGCTTAATCACCTAAATGCCGTGATGAACGACCTGGATGCTTCGGAGTTTTCGCTCGGTCTCCGTCATATATACGCAATCATGATGTGTGCATTGGTGGGCGTTTTGCCCAGTCTTCTCTTTTATTTTCCCTCCACAAGCAGTGAAAAGGGAATGCGTATGCGAATCCTGATCCATTTTATTATCGTGGAAGCCGTGCTGCTTATTTTCACGAATAGAATGGGCTGGGTTACGGGAGCAGCCGGAGCAACGATACTTGCATTACAAGTTGCCATCATATACATGCTGGTCTGTTTGCTTGGATGGAACAATGACCGCCAAGTCGCTAGGGAAATCAATGAGCAACTAATGAAGCTTAAAAAAACAGATGAACAGTAAGGCGGGGAAGCAGCAGCATACCCCGTTTTTTTTACAGCTTACCTTGCTTATCATGCAGCATACCGCAATGCATATTTACCCTGCGCACGGGGTTGTGTATGCTGATGCTGCACAAGATAAACAAAGGGGGCTGGGATCATGGGGATCCTTCTGTTGGTTATTGCAGCCGTTTTTGAGGCAGCATTTGCTGTATATTGCATTTGGACAAAGTCGAATCAGAACAAAGTCAGAGGCATGATGAGAATCGGCGCGTTTGCCGTATTCGTTATGTTCACGCTGGCTTCGGTCATGGAGTGGAGCTTCCGCTGGGTGGGGATTGGCCTGCTGCTGCTTGTCTGGGCAGTGCTTGGAGTGAGAACGCTGCTACGCAGCAAGGAGGAGCGGCAACAATTCAGATGCGGCCGCATTGTCAGACATGCTGTCGTTATGCTTGTGCTTGTCGCAATGGCTGTAACTCCCGCCCTCGTATTCCCGCAGTATGCATTGCCGCAAGTTACGGGGGAGTATCAAGTCGCAAGCGTATCTTACACCTATATGGACAAAAACCGCATTGAACAGTTTACCGGCACGGGAGAAAACCGAGTCGTCAATGTTGGGTTTTGGTATCCCGACAATGCAGACGGAACCTACCCGCTTGTGGTATTCTCGCATGGAGCCTACGGCATCAATGAAAGCAACGCCTCTACCTATACGGAGCTTGCAAGCCACGGCTATGTGGTGTGTTCGATTGATCATCCTTATCATTCCTTTTATACGGCATCGGTCGACGGAACAGTCGTACTCGTCAATTCGGAATATATGCAGGAAGTCAACAATGCCAACAAGGGCGTGTACACGATTGAGGAAAACTACGGGCTTATTCAAAAATGGATGAAGCTGCGCACGGATGATATGAACTTTGTGATCGATACGATTCTGGAAAAAGCCAAAACTGGCAGTGAGAACGTGTATCAATTGGTGAATACCGAAAAAATAGGTGTATTCGGCCACTCCATGGGCGGTGCAGCGAGTGTGTCGCTCGGCAGGGAGCGGGATGATATAGGCGCCGTTGTAAATATTGACGCCCCGCTGTTCAGCGAGCTTGTCTACAATCGAGAGACAGACGACCTTGCGGCAAGCGGCCAGCCTTACACGACCCCGCTGCTTAATATGTATTCTGATAGTGTCTGGGTACAGCTCAATAGCAATTCGACGTATGCGGCGAATAAAACAATTGATGAGCATGGCACAGAAGTTTATACCGTTTATTTTCAAGGCGCCAAGCATATGAGTCTTACCGATCTGGCACTCTTTTCACCGATGCTTGCCAATATGCTGCAGGGCGGCAGGGCTGAGATTGATGCCTACTACTGTATTGAGACGATGAACCGAATCATACTGGAGTTTTTCGATTGTTATCTCAAGGGGAAGGGCAGCTTCACTTCTGCGGGGACCTATTGACGCTTCAGGATTAACTCCCCCTTGACCTGCTTCCGAACGCAGGCGGGTTCCCGCGCCAATAGGTCCGCCGGAATTACGAGAGCCGCTTCACATCGAGCAGCTCATCCTGTGGCAAAGCCAACGCTTGCTTCGAGAGATCCAGCTTCAGCTTGTCAAAGCGCGCGATATCCTTAACCGTCATTGCTTGCTTGCGGCCTTTGGCCAAGAAGTCGTAGAATTCAAGCGGAAGGAAGTCCTCCTTCAACGCCACTTCCACGGCCGCCCCATCTATCGTCGAGATGACAAAGGCGTAGGATTGATCGCGATGCGGATCGTATTGCGCGACCGGGTATTGGACATCCACCGTGAACGCCCTGCGCGTAACGAATATTGTTGAGGATATGAAAAGAAGAGAAGTTAAAAGGCTAAGGAAGGATATAAAAGTTCCAGAAAGATATTATCAAGTTAATCAGTAAGTAGGCCCCTCATGATAAAAACAGTATCGGGTCGGGTCATCCCGTTATCGCATTCTACTTTTTTATACCAATACTTTAGCTTAACTTGTTTAGATTAGCTATCGCACCAGTTCTTGAAAGTAGAGTTGCTAAAAAAGTTCTCTATTTTTGGCAATTTACGGCCCGTTCAAGGACATTGAAACATATGGAGTGATCCCTGGGAATAGCTCCGTTAAGCCCACTATCAGAATTTTTAACATTGTTTGAGGTGAGAATATGCAAAAAATTCGAAGAACGAAAGTCATTGAAGGCACGGTCGTTCCGGGAATCATTAATAATGGGGGCCACTATTTTTATATTGATGTTGACGTGTATGAAGATGGGATGGTCAATTGCTGGGAGCTTGTTGATTTGAGGGGCCTTAGGGATAAAATCCATTCCAACTGGTTGTCGCCGTCTATTCCCGCTGGAGAACATCTTTCTGTGCATGGGTTGGGCTCATATACGGTGGAAAGCGCCAATTGGTTATTCAATAACGAGACCTATTTCCGACATATTGAGAGCAAAGTCAAAACGCTGAATCCGGAATGGGAAAATATTTATACGATCACCGCTCGCGAGAAGAAACTGTGCGAAGAAAGAAGAATAGCACACTCCCCGACGGCGACGAATTTTTATGTTGCGCAAGAATTGTTTTATGACACCATCGAAGGCAATGGATTTTCCGTTTTTATGAAAGAAGGGGATAAAAACTGCTTAGTCAATCTGGTGATCTACAAGGACGGAGTCGTCGTCAGGTATGACGCATCGCATGAACAGGCGTATCAAGCTGAAGAAGTGAAGGCATTATTTGAGGAGGGAACCTTTTTCACTTCGTTCGAAGCGCCAACGGCTGTTTTGATTCCTGATTTGGGCGAGGTTGTTTTTTCGCGATCTCTGTACTCGACCAAGATTGAAGACAAATATACCGAATTGCTCGATATGCAGAAGAAGCTAAGGGGCGAACAATCCTCTTTAGAAGCCTGCCGGGAGGCTTATTTTATGTACCTGGAGCATCCAAGCGAATTCACTCGCGCCAATCTCAAAGAAAAATATGAGCTCGTGCCAGAGCATGAAAGAATGTTCTTGGGAGATATGGATACGAAGGATTGGGATTATCAACGAATCATCTACCGGCCGAACGAGAAGCGGGAGGTGTAACGCCTTCAAGGGTGAACGTGATGATATAAGGTAAAAGGATTTCTGCCAGTGTTCAACACCGGGAATTACAGAATATAGATGCGCGGGCATAGGACTGTCAATCGTCTGTGAAAATGTCACTTGTGTGATCAGAGGCCGGCCTTACGAGGTGTGGTACGCTTAATTTTAGTTTTAGTTGAATCATACGTGGTTTTCCACGGATGATTCTGGGCGGGTTTGCGTGGCGACGCAGAACTCGCCTTTTTTATTCCAGACGTCTTGTGTACAGCTCGACGATTCGTTCCTTTACTTCAATGGGTAGAGTGTGTTCTGATAAACCAAGCCCCGCTGCTCCCTCCCTGTTCGTTATCCGACCATCAGCATAGACTCCTTCCATCTATATAGAATCAGCAGTTCCTGCACCACGATTCGAAATACACGAAAACCCTTCAATATTCAGTGCCAACCGCCCATATTGTTTCATTCGTCCGCCTGCTCCCTCACACAATTAATCTTCACCATGGCTGGCATCCATCTCCTAATTTTTAGACGAACATGCAAAAAATAAAATTCGCTGTATGGTGATCCGTAGTCCCAGGTATTGAAGCAGCATTTGCATTCGATGACTCGGGTGATTCGTTCCTTGCAGGATGCGTTCCCTGATTTCTATTTTTCTCTGCGTTTGCATATCACTAGAGGGAAGGAGTTTGCCAATGCGCTCGTCGGCAATGAGGAAGGCTGAAGGCGGGCTAATGCTCCGATCTTCATTTTGCTCCGAAAGGGCAGTCCAAGCTTCGTTGAAAGAGGAAAGAAGATAGAAAAGGAAAGGAAAGGGATGTGGCAAGTATGACCCGTTTAGATTCTCCAGGCTTTCGTTTGCGTCAAGCTGCTGAGGAGGAGCGGCCGCTGCAGGTGGCTGGCACGATTAACGCCTATGCCGCTATGCTGGCCAAGTCCGCAGGCTTCCGCGCGATTTATTTGTCCGGGGCCGGTGTGGCCAACGCTTCCTTCGGCTTGCCAGATCTGGGCATTACGACACTGAACGATGTGACGGAGGATGTCCGCCGCATCACTTCGGCGGTCGACCTGCCGCTTCTGGTTGATGCCGACTCGGGATTCGGAAGCGCCTTCAATATTGCCAGAACCATCCGGGAAATGACCAAAGCCGGGGCGGCGGGCGTGCATATCGAAGATCAAGTGATGGCCAAACGATGCGGGCACCGGCCGAACAAAGCGATTGTGAGCAAGGACGAAATGGCCGATCGGATTAAGACGGCTGTCGATGCCAAGACGGATGGCTCCTTCGTCGTTATGGCGCGCACGGACGCTCTGGCTTCCGAAGGGCTCGATGCTGCGCTCGAACGGGCGGCCGCCTATGTGGAAGCCGGGGCGGACATGATTTTTGCCGAGGCGGTTACCGAAGTGTGGCAATATCGGAAATTCGCCGAAGCCGTGAACGTGCCGATTCTTGCGAATATTACGGAATTCGGCCAAACGCCGATGCTGTCGGTGGAGGAGCTTGGAGCCGCCGGCGTCAGCCTCGTGCTCTATCCTCTGTCCGCTTTCCGCGCTATGAATGCCGCGGCTTTACAGGTGTACCAGACGATCCGCCGCGAAGGAACGCAGAAAAGCGTCATCGATATGATGCAAACACGCAACGAGTTGTATGAATTTTTGAAGTATCACGAGTACGAAAAAAAGCTGGATGAATTGTTCGCTGCCGGCAAGGAGGGACAATGAATGACAACGGCGAAAAAACAAGGCGGATTAGCCGGAATTATCGCCGGCCAAACGGCGATTGCTACCGTGGGGAAAGAGGGTAAGGGCCTGAATTATCGGGGGTATTCCATCTACGATCTGGCCGAGCATGCGACCTTCGAGGAAACGGCCTATCTGCTCATTTACGGAACTTTGCCTTCTTCCAGTGAACTGGCCGCTTATCGCTCGAAGCTGCAGCGCCTGCGCGGACTTCCGGCTGGTCTGAAGAGGGTGCTCGAACAGCTGCCCGCCGGATCGCACCCGATGGACGTACTGCGCACGGGGTGCTCGGTTCTCGGCACCATGGAACCTGAGGGTACCGGACGCAGCCAAAGCGATATTGCCGACCGCTTGATGGCCAGCTTCGGCTCGATGCTGCTGTACTGGTATCATTTTGCCCAGACCGGCGCTAGAATCGAGACGGAAACGGACGACAGCAGCGTCGCCGGACATTTTCTGCATTTGCTGCACGGCAAGAAGCCGGAACCGCTGCATGAGCGGGCGATGGACGTTTCTTTGATTCTGTATGCGGAGCATGAATACAACGCTTCGACCTTTGCCTCCCGCACCGCCGCTTCTACTTTGTCGGATATGTATTCGGCGATTACATCAGGCATCGGCACGCTGCGCGGTCCGCTGCACGGCGGCGCGAACGAGGCGGCTATGGAACTGATCCAACAGTTCCACACGCCGGATGAGGCGGAAGCGGGCCTGCGCCGGATGCTGCAGGAGAAAAAACGGATCATGGGCTTCGGGCACCGGGTCTATTCCGTCTCCGATCCGCGCTCCGATGTCATTAAGGTCTGGTCGCGCAAACTGTCGGAGCATGCAGGGAACATGAATCTTTATCGCATCTCCGAACGGATTGAATCGGTGATGCGGGAAGAGAAGAAGCTGTTTCCGAACCTGGACTTCTACAGCGCTTCGGCTTACCACCTGATGGGCATCCCGACGACGATGTTCACGCCCGTGTTCGTGATATCTCGCACGAGCGGGTGGTCTGCTCACATCATCGAGCAAAGAGCGAGCAACAAGTTGATTCGCCCCAACGCGGAATATATCGGTCCAGAACCGCAGCCGTGGCTGCCGATGGAATCGAGAGCATAAGTACTCGTTAGGAGGAATGCATTGTGTCGTCACATGTCAGCAATGTAAGACCTGATCCGGATCAAGTGATTAAGGATATCGCCGCTTATGTAGGCCAGACAATTGATAGCGAGGAAGCGTACCGAACCGCCCGATACTGCTTAATCGATTCGCTCGGCTGTGGCATGCTGGCGCTTCGTTACCCGGAGTGCACGAAGCTGCTCGGACCGATTGTGCCGGGAACGGTCGTGCCGAACGGTGCCAAGGTTCCGGGTACTTCCTGCCAGTTGGATCCCGTTACAGCCGCATTTAACATCGGCGCCATGATTCGTTGGCTGGATTACAACGATACGTGGCTGGCTGCGGAATGGGGGCACCCTTCGGACAATCTGGGCGGCATTCTAGCCGTTGCCGATTATGTAAGCCGGAAGAACGTTGCGGAAGGTAAAGCTCCGCTGTTGATGCGGGACGTTTTGACGGGCATGATTCAAGCGCATGAAATTCAAGGCGTGATCGCACTGGAAAACAGCTTCAACCGCGTAGGACTGGACCATGTCCTGCTCGTCAAAGTGGCTTCGACCGCCGTTGTTACGAAGCTGCTTGGCGGAACCGAGGAGCAGATCATGAATGCGGTGTCCAACGCATGGATCGACGGACAATCCCTTCGCACGTACCGTCATGCGCCTAATACGGGCTCTCGCAAATCGTGGGCTGCAGGCGATGCGACAAGTCGCGCGGTGCGTCTGGCCATGATGTCGCTGAAGGGCGAAATCGGCTATCCCTCCGCCTTAACGGCGAAAACCTGGGGCTTCTACGATGTTCTCTTTAAAGGCAACGAGTTCAAGTTCCAGCGTCCTTACAAATCGTATGTCATGGAGAACGTGCTGTTCAAGATTTCGTTCCCCGCGGAATTTCATGCGCAAACGGCCGTGGAATGCGCGATTCAGCTGCATCCGGACGTCAAGGACCGGCTGGAAGACATCGACCATATTGCAATCACCACACACGAATCGGCGATCCGCATCATCGATAAAAAAGGACCGCTGTACAACCCGGCGGACCGCGATCATTGCCTGCAGTACATGACGGCAATCGGCCTTATTTTCGGTGAGCTGACGGCGGATCATTATGAAGATTCCATAGCAAGAGATCCGCGTATCGATGCCTTGCGGGAGAAGATGACGGTAGTGGAAAATCCGCAATATTCCAAGGATTATCTCGATCCGGAGAAGCGCTCCATTGCCAATGCCGTTCAAGTGATGTTCAAGGACGGCTCCAAGACGGACAACGTGGCCGTTGAATATCCGATCGGCCACCGCCGCAGAAGAGCGGAAGGCATCCCGTTGCTGGAAAAGAAATTTAAAAACAATTTGGAGACGCGTTTCCCCGCAAAGCAAGTGGCGGACATTCTGGAGCTTTGCGAAAATCAAGAGCGCTTGGAAGCTACAGCCGTACAAGTTTTCGTGGACAAGTTTTTGATCTGAAAAGTATGAATCCACCCATAGGTTATGGTTAAGCCCCAATTTTGTAGACATTGAAAAAAGCCCCAAGGCTGCAAGCTGGCGTTGGTACTCCACCGGTGTCAGCTTGTTCAGCTTTCGCTGTCTTCTCGTCATTGTGTACAAAACGCCGTACGTTCTGTCCGCTTGAAGTTCCACTCTTGCTGAAGCGAGTCCGCCCTTACTCAGGCACTTCGTTTTTAAAAAATTCCTCAACCTTTTTCATGAACACCTTCGCAGCCATGCTGATGTATTTGTCGCTGCGATAATATATCTCCAAGTCTCGAACCGGCGATCCCTTAATGGGAATGGAGCGAACCCCCAGGGATTGGAAATGGGAGATTAACCGGCTTGGCTGAATCGACCCTCCGATGCCTTCCTTCACGAGTTGGAACAACGATGCGGTGGAGCCGGTTTCCATAATCGTGTCGATGCTCGTATTTTGCTCCTTGCACCAGTTCTCGATTAACTCGCGTCCGTAGAAGCCTCTAGGGTACATTACTAACGGAATCGAGCTTAATTCCTGAGGAAGGAGCATATCCCGATCAGCCAAGGGATGGCCTTCATGAACATATAGACAGTAGGTCTCGGTATAAATGGGGATGCGATGCAGCCGGCTGTCCGGCTTGATCGCCAGGCCAACCCCGATATCCACTTCGTTATCCAGGACTTGATCCACGATTTGAATCGACGGGATGATTTGAACCTTGGTCAGCGGGAATTGCTTATGGAAATCAATCAGCAATGAAGTTAGCCGGTAATCCAGATCGGAGGGCAATACGGCGATGCGCAAATGCCCGGCGTGCCGCTGGGTAAGATCTGAAATGGCATGTTTCGCATTTTCGAGCTGTTGAAGGGCATGGGAAGCATAATGTTCCAGGATAGCGCCAGCTTCCGTCTTCACTGTTTTTTTCCCGATTCGGTCGAACAGCGGCATGCCAATTTCATCTTCCAAGACGCGAATTTGCTGACTTAATGTTGGCTGCGAGATGCCAAGCTTATAAGCGGCTTCCGAAAAATGAAGCTCATGGCACAGCATGAGAAAATATTGCAATTGTCTTACTTCCACCGGAGTTCTCCCTCCAAATCATAGATACAGACTATTGTATACATAGAAATAATAGTATTGAACTATGTAAAAGGCAAGACTATACTGAATCCATCTTCAATGTGAAGGAAAGAAGGGATTCGATGCCGTTTATTTATCTTGTCGCAGTCATCTTTTTTATCTCCATTAATTTACGGCCATCCATAACTTCTGTTGGGCCGCTGCTCGATGTGATACAGACGGAGCTCGGAATGAATGGAATGATGGCCAGCTTACTAACAACGCTGCCCGTATTTTGCATGGGGCTGTTCGCTCTTTTATCGATTCGGTTAAGCAACCGTCTGGGCAATGAGCTGTCGCTCATGATCGCGATGCTGTTGATCTTCGCGGCTACGTTGGCGCGCATGTTCGCGAGCAACAGTGTTCTTCTGCTCGCTACTGCCTTATTCTCCGGTATCGGAATCGGGATTGCGGGGCCGCTTATGTCAGGATTTATTAAGAAGCATTTTCCTGACAAGCTAGGTGTAACCGGATTGTATTCGGTCTCCATGGTTATCGGAGCGGCGCTTGCTTCCAGCTTCGCAATCCCGCTGTACGACCGCCTGAATCATTCTTGGCAGTATGCATTAGGCGTGTGGAGCAGTACCGCGCTGATCGCCGCTGTATTGCTGCTCCCCCTCGTAACCAAAAGGAAGACAAGATCGGCGGCGGCGGTTACGGCGACGATTTCTTCCAGGCGGCCAACGAATAAGCGGCTCTATTGGTTCATTTTGTTTTTTGGCTGCATGGCGGCGGTTTTCTATTCGGTAACGGCGTGGTTGGCACCTCTTGCTGCAGCAACCGGTCTGACCTCTTCGCAATCCGGAATGGTTCTGATGCTCTTTACCGTGATTCAGGTTCCGGTTAGCTTTTTCATCCCCGTGTTGGCCAGCCGAACAGGGAACAGACGGACGTGGCTCTTGGTTTGCGGTCTATCCGAACTCATCGGAATTGTATTGCTGCTTGCTAACTCCTCGCCATGGATTGCAGCTATTCTGTTAGGAATCGGAGCGGGCGGATTATTTCCATTAGCATTGCTTCTTCCAATCGAAGAGACTGACAGTATGGAAGAAGCCACATCCTGGTCGGCGATGATGCAATGTTGGGGATTTATGTTCGGATCGTTGGGTCCTCTATTCTTCGGGCTCGCCGTCGATGCGTTCCATAACTTTATGCTGGCGCTGATGGTTATTTTGATGATTATAAGTCTATTGCTCATTACGGTACTCAAAATCGGAAACAAAGCGAAAAAGACGGAACAGGCCTGAGACGCTGCGGTCGCTGTAGGGTGCAGCAATTTGAGGACACTTCCATGTTCCTTATAGGGGAATGGAGTGTCTTCTTTTTTTATTCATTTCCAATATTATGAATTCAAGTTATACTGAGGGGAAGAGGTGGCGGACGAATGAAAAAGGACCATCAAGAAGTACCTATCAAATGTACTGGTATTGCAGCGGTCTTACTGAAAAAATGCAATGATGAATGCAAAGTGCTTTTAATGAAGCGTGCCGCTCCGCCCTTGAAGGATGCCTGGTGTTATATTGGGGGGAGTATTGAAGCAGGAGAGGAAGCATGGGAAGCAGCTCTAAGGGAAATTCAAGAGGAAACAGGGATAACAAAAATTAGTTTATATAGCTCCAATCAATTTGATCAATTTTACTCGAAAAGAGGAAATTATATTTACATTGCCCCGGTTTTTGTTGGGTTTGTTGAAGGAGAACAAGATGTAGTATTGAATCAGGAACATACAGCATATCAATGGCTGTCATTTCAAGAAGCAAAAGAAATCGCTTTACCCGGAAATGATGAAGTTCTGGAGTTTATTGAAAAGCATTTTGTAAAAAAGAAGCCTTCTATTTGGTTACATATAGGGGGAGGCACGAATGATGTATAAAAGAGTTGATGTTGCGTGCGCATTAATATTTGATCAAGCCAGCGAGAAAATGCTGATGGTAAAAAATAAAAAAGGCGACTCCTACTATTGGAGCCTTCCAGGCAGAGCAGTTGAAGTAGGGGAAACGCTAGAAGCGGCCGTAATACGTGAGACAAAAGAGGAAGCCGGATTTGAAGTTGAGGTAGGCGGGCTTTATTCGGTGAGAGAAGCTCTCTTTTCGGAGAGAGGTGATCATGCTTTAATCTTCACATTTCTAGCAAAAATTATAGCTGGAGAAATGCAAGTATCGGATCCCGATGAAGAGATACTAGAAGTAAAATGGATAGACATCAACACGGCAAATGAGTTCATGCCTTATCTGACAGATGAATTAAAAATTTCGCCTGATCGCAGCCATAAAATGTCGCCCTACTATTTTCATGGCGAAGTTTAGAAGGTTTTTTTCGAATTGTCGATGCCTTCACTAAATTGGAAATGGAGACTCTGTGTAATGATTATATTAATAAGCGGCAACAACTACAATCATGATTCTTTTCGGCACCTTTGTGCTTGCACTACTAACATACATTTCGGATAACTACAAGAAAAAGTAAGAACCCACCCTCAGGTTAGCGCCCAGGTGGGTTCTTATTCCTTGGTGACTAGAAGGGATAGACCCATCCAAGCCAATTGTTAGCCGAGTGTTTGCCGCACTCGGCTCCTTTAATCGTATGATATCACAATTGGTAAAAGAAGTGAACATCACTAGCGTGCAATTTGGCCTGCAAATGAGCAAACCCCGGAGGCGTCTGCCGGAAACCCCGAGGATTAACTACCAATCCATGGGAATTCTCAGCGTTACTTTAGTTCCAACCTGGACGGTGCTGTCTATCGTTAAGCCATACTCTGAACCGTACATGAGCTTCGCGCGGTCGTTTACGTTTTTGAGGCCATAGCCTTTGGACTGCGTTTGCAGCAGCAGAGGAAGCCGCTCCGGCGGGATGCCTACTCCATTGTCCTGGACTTCGAACACGATGCAGTCCTGTTCCCGTCCTCCCGACACGCCAATTTTCCCGCCTCCCTCTTCTCTGTTCTCAATGCCGTGAAGAATGGCATTTTCAATCAGAGGCTGCAGCATTAAGTTAGGCATGCGACAGGATAGAATCTCATCCTGGATCTGATATTCCACTTCGAAGCTGTTGCTGTGCATGATAAGCTGAATACGCAGGTAGGATTGTACATTGAGAATCTCGTCCGAGACTCGAATCATATTGTCGCCCTTATTCAGGGTGGTTCGATAAAAGGTGGACAGCAGCTGAGCCATCTCGCTAATCTCCGGGGCCCGAAGCCGAATCGCCCTCCAATTGATCATAGAGAGGGAGTTGTACAGAAAATGGGGATTGATCTGCGCCTGGAGCGCCTTCATTTCATATTCTTTGCGCGCGATTTCCTCCACATACACTTTATTAATCAGCGTTTTGGTCTCTTCCACCATATTGCCGAAGCCTCTGATTAAGTCTCCGATTTCATCTTTCGAGTCGCTTGTGACCGTAACCTCAAGCACGCCTTTTCCGACGAGATTCATATTTTGATGCAAATGATCGATGCGGGACATCATTCTTCTGGCAAAAAAAGTGCCGGTCACAGCGACCGCAATGATGCAGGCGATCATGATCAGCACGATGGTCAAAATAATGAGCCAGGCAGAGGCCGTGATCAAATTCGTCGGCTTATATAAAAACACATTCCACTCCGAGAGCGGGATCATGGACTGCAATACGGTGTAGTCCTGTTCATTCCAGCGCAGCTCGTGACCTGCTTGCATGGGAATCTCGGATTTTCCCGTTAGTTTTTCCGATGAATAGACTGCATGTCCGTTAGCATCCGTGACAAGAATCTCGGCTCCATTGGCCTGCAAAGACTCGAAGGATTGGAACAGGGAAGCATAGTCTACTTCGGTATACAAGATATTATCTTTCGGATTTCTTAGTTTCGTGTTAAAAATACGCCCGACGCTGAACATCGTATTTCCATCAAAAAACCAAAGGTTTTCCGTCGTTGTCATGACTTGCGGATACCAATCCGCATGGGTTATCTCCTCGATAGGGATGACGGTACTCCCATGCTTCGGCAGGTTCGTTCCTGTATACAGCGTGATTCGCTTGATATCCGGATTCAAATATTGGGCGGTATAAAAATTTTGGTCAATGACGTTTGTGAGCTGATCATACATCGAATAAGCACTGTCATACGTATGATTGGCCGCATTGATGATCGCTTGATTGAAGCTCAAAAAGGTGATGATTTTATTGTATGTATTCAACTGATTGTTCACCGCTTGCACACTTTGCTCCAGATTCGCCTTCAGATCCGCTTCAGACTGCGCCAACAAAAGCTGCCTGGTCTCAAAAAAACAAAAGCCGCCCAACACAATTACGGGAATCAAGCTGATTAGAAGAAAGGCAAGCTTGATTTTGGTTTGAAATTTGAGGTCGCGAATGAATTGCTTATGCGCTTGCCATCCACTCATGCTCTTTCTCCTGCGGCCACGAATTGCCGGTATTTTTCGGGAGTGCGCCCATAAAAGTCTCTATAGTTCTGGCAAAAATACGACACGTCCCGATATCCCACGGCGCTCGATATATCGGACACTTTGAGATGAGTGCTCGTTAACAATTCCTGCGCCTTCTGCATGCGCACGTTTTTGATGTATTTGTTCAAGCCGCAGCCCATCGTCTTCTTGAACATCGAACTCAGGTAATGGGGCGATAAGTAGACTTGGGCAGCGAGAGAATCCAGACTCAGATCGTCAGCATAGTGTTCTTCGATATACTTGGTGATGCAGGCAATATCCCGGTTGCAAGACGCTTCGGAATCCGTATATTTCTCCTCCAGCCGCAAAACGTACTCATTGATGATGTTTTTGATATCCCGGATATCCTCGGCTCTATATATTTTCTCAATTGCGTGATTCAGGTCCAGTTCGGACACATCCGCCATAAGATGGGTGACGATTTCTTGGCAGAGACTCGAAAACATATATTTCACATACAGCTGCGAAAATTGAACCTGCTTTGCATATTTTTGATAAAGGATTTCGGTGTTGGCCTTCAGGCCGAATATATCCCGGTTCTTAATATTCCCCCGAATCTTATCCAAGATAGCGCTGTCACATTGATCCGTGTCTTCGGAATCATTGAGGGTCTCATCCATTTCTTCAAAAATAAAACGGTCCGGCGAGAAGAAGCGGTATTCCATCAGCTGCTCTAATTGGTTAAGCCCACTAGCCAGATCTTTAATCGCCGTCGGTCGCTCGTTCAAGGCGACATAACAGATGGAATTGAACTTCGTGAGAATGCTCTCATGTATACGCTGTGCCATATAATGATAAGACAAGCCCGAGGAACACTTCGCTTCGGGAAAGAGCAGCAAGCTCTGATAGCCATTCAAATTGATATAATCCGCCGGCGTGTCCAACAGGGACAGGACATAGCTTTCGAATTCGGCTCCCACATGTTCAAAGAAGTTTTTTTCAAATTCCAGCAACAGCATTCTATGGTAAGCCGCTGGCAAATCCAAGGAAGCTCCCTTCAAAGAAGGAGGGGCGCCGACACCGTTGACGAGGGTGAACAGAACATGTTTTTTGACATAGGCTTTTCTCATCTTCGATGCTTCGTCTTCTTGCTTTTGCGTGGTGATGTCTTGGATGACTTTGTGCATCGTATCTTGAAAGGCATCCACATGGATTGGCTTGAGAAGGTAGTCGGACACGCCAAGAGAGATGGCCGTCTTCGCATATTCAAATTCCGCGAAACCACTGAATATGATCACCTTCAATTGCGGTTGGAGCTGCAGTGCCTGCCTGGTAAGCTGCAGCCCATCCATAAGGGGCATCTTCACATCGGTGAACAAAATATCGGCAGGTTGGCGGCGCAAAAATTCGAGCGCCTTTTTGCCGTTTTCTGCAAACTCCACGTTAAGAGGAAATTGAAGCTCTTCGATCAGAAAAGCGATGCCTTCTCGTTCTTCCTGTTGATCATCTGCGATTAAAATGGTTAGCATGTGCATCCTCTTTTCAAGCGTTATCATCATTTATTATAAGCCTTTTCAAAACGAATGAAATAGAAGGAGCGCTCATCAGGAAACTTCGTAAAAAATTCGCGTAAAGCACAATTAATTCATATATACGGCCGTGAAGGAAACGCCTTAGAATTAGAGACGTACAAGACATGTTGGATATCCATGTTGAAGCAAGCCGGCGTTTTGAAATCGTTCACATCAATGTAAAGGAGCTTATGTCATGAACACAAAACGGAGACACGGTCTTTTCTTTGCGGTAGCCTTGCTATTGGTTATTGCCATGGCTGGATGTCAAAAAGCGGACAAGCCTGCAGAGGAATCCGCTGTGGATATGAATGACCCGGCGTGGAAGGAAGCCAAGACGACGCCTTTTGCGCCTTATCCTGACACCGTTACCTATTCGGTGGGCCAGGTAGCAGGGAATTACACTTCACTGAAAGGCACGCCGTATGAGAAGGACAACGCGACGAACAATGTCTGGACAAGATATATCAAGAACAAGCTGAATGTCCAAAATGAGATTGCGTTCGAGGCCAATGACGGTACAGACTATCAGCAAAAAGTATCGATGGCGATCGTAAGCGGCGAGATTCCGGATATTATGGTCGTTCCCGATCATGAGACATTGCAGCAGCTGTACGAGAACGATCTAATCGAGGACCTTACCGCTGCCTATGAAGATACAGCCAGTGAGCGCATCAAGGAAATCTATGACTCCTATGATGGCCGCGTTCTGGACACGGCCAAGTTCGACGGCAAGCTGATGGCGCTCCCAACTACGGAAATCTCGCACGGTCCGGGCGTCCTGTGGCTGCGCAAGGACTGGATGGACCAATTGGGGCTGCAAGAACCGAAAACCATCGAAGATATTGAACATATCATCACCCAGTTCGTAGAAAAAGATCCCGGCGGCAATGGACCTGGAAATACGGTCGGTCTTGTCATCGATAATGAACAGCCTGTCGGCATTTCGGGCGGGCAATATGAAGTGAATAACATATTTGCGTTATATGGAGCCTTCCCGAAGCAATGGATCGATGATGGCACGGGCAAGGCCGTATACGGATCCATCCAGCCTGAGATGAAGCCCGCCCTTGCCAAAGTTGCGGATATGTATAAAAAGGGACTCATCGACCGCCAGTTCGCCGTCCGCACCTCGGATGACCGCAAGGCGCTGCTGACAAGCGGCAAAAGCGGATCGTTCCTGGACAACTGGTGGGGAAGCTGGACCGTGGCTGACTCGCTCAAGCTCAATCCGGATGCCGAGTGGGTGTCTTATGTTGCTCCGCAATCGGAAGACGGTTCGGTCACGATGTTCACCGGCAAGCCGACCAGCAGTTATCTGGTGGTCCGCAAAGGGTTCAGCCATCCGGAAGCCGCCATTAAGATTGCGAGCGTTCAGTTCGATTATCAGCGTTACCAGGAGAAGGACGAAGCCGTGCTCAAGGAATTCGAGGATTACAGCGCACATAATGTAGGCGGATCTCCGCTCGCCGTTAACATTGACTATTATGATGCTTTCTACCGCAATGTCGGCATTATGGAAGAGGCGTTGGAGACAGGCGATGCCAGCAAATTAACGAGCAATCTGGATATTGCGGCTTATAAGTCCTACAAAAAATACTTGGATGATTCAAAAAACGGAAATCAAGTCGATGCCAATGCATGGGCTGGATATACATCGAGCATTACGACAGCGAAGCTGGTCAACAACTCCAACATCAAAGAAGTCAATCCGATCTTCTTCGGCAGCACACGGTCCATGTCTTTGAAATGGCCAACCTTAATGAAAATGGAGCTTGAAATGTATCTGAAGATCATTACAGGCGAGCAGACGCCGGATGACTTCGATAAATTTGTTGAGAATTGGAAGAAAACCGGCGGCGATATCATTACGGACGAAGTGAACGAAGCGATTGCCTCCAATTGAAGTGAAAGAGAGCGTTCTTCATGAAGAATAAAAACGATCAGATCGCGTTCCACTCGATGATGGCCGCAGGCATGATCTTCCTGATTATTTTCTCGTTCATCCCGATGTTCGGGATTGTGATGGCTTTTCAAGATTATGTTCCTGCCAAAGGGATCAGCGGTTCGCGATGGGTAGGGTTGGATAATTTTAAATTCATGCTGCAAATTCCGGACAGCAAGCAGATTTTTATCAACACGATCGTCATCGCGGTATGGAAGATTATTGTGGGGACCTTCGTTTCGATTACGTTTGCTTTGCTCCTGAATGAGATTCGACTGAAAATTGCCAAGCGGTTCATGCAGACGGTTGTGTATTTGCCGAATTTCTTGTCATGGGCCGTACTCGCTACGGTCGTGATGAACATCTTTTCCTATGAAGGTCCGATCAATGCATTTTTAGGTTGGTTTGGCGTGGACCCGATTTTATTTATGGCGAGCAATGAATGGTTCAGACCGATGCTGGTGTTGTCCGACGTGTGGAAAGGGTTCGGATATGGCTCGATCATCTATCTGGCCTCGCTGACCTCGATTGATCCGGGACAATACGAAGCGGCATCGATTGACGGGGCGAACCGCTTCCAGAAGCTGTGGTATGTCACGCTGCCCGGCCTGATGCCTACGATTCTGCTGGTCACGACGTTGAACCTGCCGAATGTGTTGAATGCCGGCTTCGACCAGATTTTTAATCTCTATAATCCATTGGTATACGAGACCGCCGACATCATTGACACCTATGTATACCGGGTAGGTCTGGTCGAAAGACAATATAGTCTCGGAACCGCAGTCGGTCTGTTGCGTTCCATTGTCGGCATTATCTTGATCTTGTCTGCGAATAAATTGACACAGAAGCTGACAGATTATCGCATTTTCTAGGGGGGTGTCTTCCATGATAGCTCAGACGATGAAAAGCCGCGTCGCCGACGTGATTATCTGGATATTGTTATTGGCGCTTACGTTGTCTTGTCTGTTTCCGTTACTCAATATGGTAGCTATTTCACTGAGTGATAATGCAGCCGCTTCCGCTAATTTAGTGGGCCTGTTCCCGGTGAATTTTACATGGAGCTCCTATGAAAAGCTGCTGTCAGACTCGCAATTTTGGCGTTCGTTCATGATCTCGGTCGAAAGGGTCGTATTGGGGCTAGGCGTAAATATGGCGCTGATGATCCTGATGGCCTATCCGTTATCCAAAAGCTCGAAGCAATTCCGGGGACAGAAAGTGTATATGAATATCGTTATTTTCGCGATGCTGTTCTCCGGGGGACTCATTCCGACGTTCATGGTCGTCAAGCAGCTTGGTCTGCTGGATTCCATTTGGGCGTTGATTTTGCCGGGGGCGGTGCCTATCGGCAATGTCATCCTGCTCATGAATGCGTTCCGCGCGGTTCCGAAGTCGCTGGAGGAAGCGGCCAAGATCGATGGAGCCTCGCAGTGGAGAATCTTGTTCTCGGTCTATCTGCCGGTCGTCTTGCCTACGCTGGCGACGGTCATGCTGTTTACGATCGTCGGCCACTGGAATGATTATTTCAGCGCATTGGTGTATATCAACAAGACTTCGAACTATCCGCTGCAGACCTATATTCAGCAGCTCAGCGTGGAAGTGCAGAATATCACGGACCCGGCGAAATTGGCCGAATATGCAAAGATCTCGGACCGGACGCTGAATTCCGCCAAAATCGTTGTGTCTACGCTGCCGTTGCTTTTGATTTATCCGTTCTTACAGAAGTACTTCGTGTCCGGAATCGTGGTCGGTTCCGTCAAGGAATAAGTCATTAGGTTATTCGAAGCAAAATACAATAGGGTGAAAAGAAGCCGGACGATATATCAAGTATGCTGCCTCGCCGCAATGATTCCACAGCGCGGCGAGGTTTCGCATATCGGCGGCCGAACACATGGCGTTCAGGAGGTTAGCAATGACGAATGCAGGTGCAGCATCAATGTTAGATGACATGAAAATATTCGTATCGAAGGAAGCGAACCGCGCGATTTCCTTTACCAATAAGGAGTCCGCGTTTTACTTTACGCAGTCTCACCATACGAATCATCCGGAGCATGCTTATTTTGAAGGATGGAATATTGCGAAACGCCGGATATTTCAGGGCTATCATTTATATGAAGGCGGCCGCAGGCTGGATAATCAGCATTCCCAAGTGTGCGTCTATCCTTATAAAATGGTGCGCGAGCATGGTTCTCTCACAGAGGAGCTGTGGATGCTGGATTATCGAAATGTGCTGGAAATCCGCCTTGCCGGCTCGCAGCAGCCGACCATCGGCATGGAGCTTAGAGGAGAGAACGTGAAGCCGATAGGTCAAGAGGGTCATATCCTGATCTTTGCGGCTGTCGCAGAAGGCTGGGTGATCGCGGTAGGCTCCAGGCGGCTGCAGCCGTTAACGCTGGAAGGACACATCATCTCTGCGGATGCGAAGGAGGAAGGCTTCTGCATCGCTGCCGGCAGAACGGCAGAGGAAGCCGTCGCTCTGCTGCAGGATACGAGGGGGCAGGTCGATCGCCTCAAGATGGACCGTGTCAAGCGCATGGAACGTCTGCTTCTCGAGAATACCTATCTGAAAACCACAGATGATACACTGGAGCTGGCTCTGCGCTGGCTAAGCATCACGATGGATCAGCTCGTCACGAGACAGCAAGGAGACGGGATCTACGCCGGGCTTCCTTGGTTCAATGAATATTGGGGGCGGGACCAGTTCATTTCGCTTCCGGGGGCTGTCTTGGTTAGCGGACAATTCGACACGGCACGCAACATTCTGCTTTCTTTTGCCGAATTTCAGAATACGGATCAGGATTCCAAATTTTACGGCAGAATGCCGAATATCCTTGCCCCTGAAAATATTGATTATCATACAACGGACGGCACGCCGCGATTTGTTATCCAACTGCAGGATTATGTCAAATATTCCGGCGATACGGAAATTATTAAAGAGCTGTATCCAGCCGTTATTCGCAGCATTCAAGGATCCATTGACCACTGGATGGACGAGAAGGGCTACCTCATGCATGCCGACAATGAAACGTGGATGGATGCCCGGGACAGTCAACTGCAATCCTATTCGCCAAGGGATACGCGGGCCAATGACATTCAGGCGCTATGGTACAACCAACTGCTGGCCGGTGTGTACTTCGCCGAGTATATGAAGGATGACGAGCATGCTGAACAGTGGAAGCAGATAGCAGATCAGTTGAAAAAGAATTTTGAGAAGGATTACCGCGATGCCGAGCATTCTTATTTGGCCGACCGGCTGGATAAGGAAGGCAACCCGGAGTTCTCCCTGCGTCCGAATCAGCTCTTTGCTTTTGACATGTTCGATGATCAGGAGTTCGCTTGTCAGGCCATCCGAACGGCTTGGGAAGAGCTTGTATATCCTTGGGGAGTCGCTTCTCTGGACCGGCGCCATCCGTTGTTCCATCCGTTCCACTTGACACCTTATTATCATAAGGATGCCGCTTATCACAACGGCGCCGTATGGCTCTGGCTGAACGGCATCGCGATACAGCGCATGATTGAGGCGGGAGAGGAAGAGACAGCCTATCGATTGTTCAAGAACATGAACGGGATGGCGCTGACCAAGGGGGTCGTTGGCGGACTGTGCGAAAATATGGATGCCTACCCGCATGAAGGCGAGAGCTGGGCCAAGCTGACGGGGGCGTATCTGCAAGCCTGGTCCAATGCCGAGCACTTGCGGGTATGGTACCAATGCTTTTTGGGAGTCCGGCCGGATCTGATTCGGCATACGTTAGTCCTCGCTCCGCGAATACCGGAGGAGATTCCGGATCTGAATTATGCGATCAACGTGGGCAAGGGCCGCATTGCCGCAGAGTACCGCAATGAAGGGGCCAGGGTATATCGCTATCAGTTCCAGGACCTCTCCTTGCGAGCAAGGATTGATATTTCGCCTTTTGAGCCGCTGGAGATAGAGATACGCCCTGATTCGGAGCTAAGGATAACGCAGGCCGACGGGACGCTGACCGTAACCCTGCTCGATCCTAACCATGACATCATCCAGGCGATGGAAGCCTCCGTCTCGCCAGCGCGCGCAGAGCAGCGGGCAAGACACCACCGCATCCTGAAGGATGTCCGCTTCGCCGAGCCGATGGATGTACAGAATCATCCTGTGATGAGATAAAGTTGTCTCAATAAAATAGCGAGTGTCAATCGAGATCCTGCTATCAAAAAATGGCAGGGATCTTTATAATGGAAAGAAAATGGACGCAAAAGGACTGATTTGGTGATAAGAACCATAAGCAAGCATAATCATTCAGAACATTATATCTGGGGCAATAACTGTGACGGGTGGCGATTGGTTGATGAAGAAGCTAGAAGCATCATTCATGAACGGATGCCGCCCGGAACAAGCGAGGTCAGACATTTACATACGAGAGCAGCGCAATTTTTCTTTGTACTCTCCGGAATGATGACCATCGAAGTGAATGGAACCGAACATCAACTCAATCCGCACGAAGGAATCGAAGTGCCGCCAGAAGTGCCGCATCAAGTATGGAATACATCGAACACAGATATCGAATTTCTCGTCATATCTACACCCAGTACAAGGAATGATCGAAAGATAGCAGATGTTGGATGAAACCACGAAGTGAGGAAAATGAAAGGTGTGACAATGAATGAAAAATAAGATTCTTGAAAAATTAGAACATGTGCAAATTCCCGTTAAAAGCTTAGATAAATCGATTCAGTGGTACACTACGAATCTCGGCTTTTCCTTACAAGGCAAGTCAGAGGGACGGCATGCCTTCTTAACTTTGCCTGAGGGACCCATGTTAATGCTGTGGGAAACAAAAGATGACACACAAGCAAACTTTTCCTTCAACGGGGAAACGATGCCCGTATTACTGTATAACACGAAGCAAATTCATAAATTACATGAAGAACTCAAATCGAAAGACGTCGTAATCACGTTCTTTCAAGACGAAGGGTTTGGATGGGTTCTAAAATTTATAGATTTGAACGGCAACATGTGGGGAGTCATTCAATTAAAGGAATGAAATCTGGTAAAGAGAGGAATGTCGTGCAGGATATCATTGCTTACTATGAGCGGTATGACGAAGACGGAAGACGGATACGGGACAATTATCATCGGACCGAATTTCTATTAACTCTAAAGTTTTTGGAGCAAGCCTGGAAGCACGATTTTTGACGCGGGCGCCGAAACAGGACGGTATTCCTTTCATTTTGGAGATCAGGGGCATACGTTAACGGCTCGTAAGACCTGGAACAACGGGCGCGGATCTGGTTGACGCCATTCAGCCGCCTCATGCCGTACATTTGAAGAGTGAAGGGCTGCTGCAGGGAACGATCCAACTCATTGCAGAGAGAGAATGGATGTCCGGTAACTTTATTCCAAAGGGATTGAGGAGCTAATAAATATTTGGAGTGAAGATTTACAACACGGATCAGCTCATCGACGAAAAAGAAAGCGTGCGCAGCCGGAAGCAGAATCGCTGTGCACGCTGACTTTGGCGGGGCAATAGCTGCCGTTCTTGATTGCGCTGTGAGGTCTTGACGAATAGAAAGGTAGCTGATAAACTTCATTAAACGTAATAATTACGATTAAGATCAAAGTAAGGGGTATTCAGCGCAGGAGCGATGTGCTTAACCGTGTAGAAGGGAGTGAAGCGGATCAAAAAAACGATGATATAAGTCACTGAATGGTGAAGTTCGTTCGTTATAGTATGGAGAGGAATGCTCTTAATTTTTAATATTTCGCAGCGATTGGAGCAACTTCTTCTTTTTGTGGGGAATGTATGCAAAAAAATGAGCCAACGTCTCTGTAAATCGTAATAATTACATATAAATAATGATGATGAAGGTTGTGAAATGATGAAAGAACCGGCAGACTTCCGCCGCCGCTCCTTCTTTTTTACGGCCATTCTATTGGCGCTGACGGCGGGGCTCGTCCTATCGATAACGCTCGCGGTGATGCTGGGGCCGGTTCCGATCGCTCCGGCAACGGTCTGGAAAATCGCCTTTTCCCATCTGCCGGGCTTCAATGGATGGATTGAGGAGACATGGGACATGGGACAGGGGCACATTGTGTGGGATATTCGTTTTCCGCGCGTGCTGCTTGGCGTCGTCGTCGGCGCGGGGCTGTCCGTTGCCGGTGCCGCCATTCAAGCGCTGATGCGCAATTCCTTGGCTGACCCTTATATACTAGGCGTGTCGTCGGGGGCGTCTGCGGCGGCCACGCTTGTCATTCTGTTCGGCGCATTCCGCTTCTTCGGCCAATATGCGCTTTCCTTATCCGCTTTTCTCGGTTCGCTTGCTGTAATGGCTATCGTCATGGTTCTAGCTCGCGTGGGAGGCAGGATAGCAACGAGCCGGCTTTTATTGTCAGGCATCGCGGTGTCCATGATGATGTCGGCCATCACCAATTTGATCGTAACGATGGCGCCGCGCGAAGAAGGCATTCGATCGGCGATGTATTGGATGATGGGAAGCCTGACGGGGGCCAAGTGGGAGTATTTGACCCTCCCCGCCTTAATCGTGATTGCCGGTACGATCTTTTTGCTTGTTCAGTACCGGGCGCTGAACGCCTTGCTGATGGGGGAGGAGGCGGCGCTTACCCTCGGCGTCAATCTCCATGCCTTCCGCAAATGGCTGGTCGTTGTGGTCGCCCTGTTGACGGGAACGATTGTGGCTGTGAGCGGCGCGATCGGCTTTGTCGGCTTGATGATCCCCCATATCGTGCGGCTCATGGTCGGTTCGGATCATCGCCGCGTTCTCCCGGTCAGCCTATTGCTGGGGGCCATCTTCATCGTATGGGCCGATGTATTGGCGCGGCTTGTGCTGGCGCCAGAGGAACTGCCAATCGGCATTGTCACCGCTTTATGCGGAGGTCCTTTCTTTATCTGGCTGCTGCGGCGGAACTCATATTCTTTTGGAGGCGGAAAATGAACGTCGAAGTGAAAGACCTGTCGTTCAGCATTCAGGATAAACGATTGATTGAAGCGATATGCCTGGATGTGCGGGAAGGCGAGATGGTCGGCTTGATCGGCCCGAACGGCAGCGGGAAATCGACGCTGCTCAAAAATATATATCGCGTGCTGGAGCCCGATTCGGGCGAAATCCTGCTGAACGGACAACGTGTATCCCGGTTGCCGCAAAAGGAATTGGCCAGACAGTTGGCGGTGGTCGGCCAGGAGGCGTCTGCCGCGTTTGATTTTGCAGTCCGGGATATCGTGATGATGGGACGCAGTCCGCATAAGAAAATGTTCGAAGCGGATTCGATAGAGGATTACGAGATTGTGGAGCAGGCGCTGACGCGAGTCGGCTTGCTGCATGCCGCGGGCAGCAGCTTCTCCGACTTGTCTGGCGGAGAAAAGCAGCGCGTGCTGATTGCGAGGGCGCTGGCGCAGCAGGCGCGCGTTCTCATTCTGGATGAACCGACCAACCATCTGGATATCCGGTATCAGCTGCAGATGATGGATCTGGTGAAGGAACTGAAGCTGACCTGTCTTGCCGCGCTGCATGATTTGAACATCGCGGCTTGCTACTGCGATCGCATCTATGTGATGCAAGATGGCCGGATGGCGGCTTCCGGAAGCCCCGAGCAAGTGATGCGGCCGGATCTGCTGTACGACGTATTCGGGGTTCGGACGGAGATTGCCATCCATCCGTTGACGGGAAAACCGTCGATTACGTTTTTGCCGGACAGAATCGTCAGCTTATGACATAGGAAGGGAGGCGGAGCCGATGGCGATGACCCGATGCAGCTACTGTCAATTCACATATGACGAATGGTATGGCGATACGCGCAACGGTGTCCCTGCTGGCACACCGCTCGAGGACTTGGCCGGTACGCTATGCTCTCGCTGCGGGATGCAGGGCAACCGGCATGAATGGCAGCCGAATCCGAAGTACGCGGGTCAGGAGGCTGAATATTATGACCAGTTTGCCGGAAAAGCGGGGATTGCGTTCTACCGGCACTGGCTGGAGCAAGCGGCGGAACCGCCGAGCGTACTGGAGCTAGGCGTCGGCACCGGACGTCTGGCGGTCGAGCTGGCCGGCCGGGCTGCCCGCTACTGCGGGGTCGATTGGAGTCCGATGATGCTTAAGGCTGCAGATACAAAGCGCAAGCGCATGTTCAAAGAGGAAGCAGAGCAGCGGCTGGAGCTGGCGGAGGAGGACGTTCTCACGTTCCACGATCCCGCCGCCTATACCCATGTGCTGTGCCCGGATGGGTTATTGCAGCATTTTACGCGGATGGAGGAGCATATTGCGCTGCTCCGTAATATCCATCGTGGGCTGCAGGCAGGAGGCTGGATCGCCGTCGATCTGCTCCTGCCTCCAGGCGGCGCCGCTTGGCAGTCGCTGGAGCGGAAGCGCGTACAGCCGCAAAAGCTTGTTCGCCGCCAGATCGAGGGGTCAACCTCACTTTCCCGGCAGATCTTTCATTGCGCCATCGCTTACGAGACATATATCGAAGGTGTCATGGAGTCCCGGTACCTGGTCGAGCGCGAATATGCGCTAATCACCCCTAAAGAAGCCGTACTGCTCCTCGCTTCAGAAGGATTTGAGGTGACGCGGATGATTCAAAATTATGGCTCGTCCACGCCATGGCGAACAGCACTTCCTCCGGGAGTCAATGAAATAGGGATCGATCCGGATGCCGGTGAGACGATAGAGGAAGCGCTCGCGGCCGGGAAAGATGTGCAGCCGTATCGTGAGAGAGCATGGATGAACGGCGGATATCCGCTGCACGGCGCGATGCCGGCTCTATCGCCCGATGCCTCGGCAACGATGACGCTGATTGCCCGGAAGAAATGACAGAACGAATAGACGGAGGAAGGATTGTATGAATCGGAGAACGTTCACGAAGAGGTTGCTACTGCTAGGAATGACCATGATGCTCGTACTGCTGTCGGCATGCGGCAGTCCGGAACAGCCGGACGCGAAGCGCCAGGCGCAAGCAGAGCAGCCGGCGGCGCAGCAAGTGTCCGAGAGCGGAACGGTCGAGCTTGAAAATATGGGAGAGAAGCTGAGCTTCCCGGATGCGCCGAAGCGGGCGGTCACGCTGAACCAGCATGCGACCGAAGTGATGCTGGCACTCGGCCTGGAAGAATCGATGGTCGGAACGGCTTATCTCGACGACAGCATCCTGCCCGAATACAAGGAGAAGTATGACAAAATTCCGGTCCTCGCGGACAAATATCCATCGAAGGAAGTGTTCTTGTCAGTGTCTCCCGATTTCGCCTATGCGGGATGGAAGAGCGCGTTTGGAGAGAAAGCGCTTGGCTCGCGGGAGGATCTTGCCGGGCAGGGCGTGCTGACCTATGTGCAGGAATCCTCGAACAAGGCCGCGCCGACGCTGGAGGATGTGTACCAGGACATCTTGAATATCGGACGAATCTTCCGGGTGGAGAACAGAGCCGAAGCGGTCGTGAACGACATGCGCAAGAAGCTGGAAGATATTCAGGCGCAGATTGGCAGCGTGAGCGAGCCGCTTAACGTATTCGTTTTCGATAGCGGGGAAGACAAAGCGTTCACGGCCGCCAATACGTATTTAACCAGCTTGATTGCCAAGGTGGGCGGTAAAAATATTTTCGACGATATCGATAAAGGATGGGCCGAAGTCAGCTGGGAGGAAGTGGTGAGCCGCGACCCGGATGTCATTGTCATTGTCGATTATGGCGACACGACGGCCGAACAGAAGCAAGAGCTGCTCCTGAACAAAGCGCCGTTGGCTGATGTGAAGGCGATCAAGAACAAGCGATTTATCGTGCTTCCGCTCTCGGCGGCTGCGGAGGGGATTCGTGCGCCGATCGCTTTGCAGACGCTCGCTGCCGGCTTGTATCCGGATAAAGTGCAGCCATAAAAAGCAACAGGGGGAAGGAGAACATTCATGGCAACATGGAATTTGGAGGAAACCCGCCATCATCTGCTGATCTGCAATGGCGGAAGCTGTATGAAGCAGCAGGCCGATGAAGTTACGCAAGCGATCCGGGATGAGATCTCTGCACTCGGAGCGAAAAAACAGATTCATACGACACGCACCCGCTGCAATGGCCGCTGTACGGACGCATGTGTCGTCATCGCCTACCCGGAAGGGGTCTGGTATAAGGAGATGACCCCGGAGCTGGGAAGGGAACTGGTGCGCAAGCAGCTGGCAGGCGAGCGGCTGGAGGAGCATACGGTCTATTCGTATGATCGCCGCTTCATCGCTACCGGCCGCTCTGTAGCTGGCAAAGATAAACCTACGAGCTAGATTTTACCATAGCTATAGCCAAGCCGTGTCCGCCACAGGCAACGTTCTTGACTGATGTCTATATGGAGAAGCATGAATTTTACCGGTCTCTGTTGA
The DNA here is from genome assembly GCF_945605565.1 of Paenibacillus dendritiformis. Classification (NCBI taxonomy): domain Bacteria; kingdom Bacillati; phylum Bacillota; class Bacilli; order Caryophanales; family Paenibacillaceae; genus Paenibacillus; species Paenibacillus dendritiformis. The sequence continues at coordinate 3,614,368 of NZ_OX216966.1, forward strand.
TAATCCAGTCCTGAACATAAGGGGGCTGTCTCCAAAGCCGATTTTAGGTGCAGCGAGACAGCCCCGCCCTGCTTCTCACGCTGAAAAATACTGTAAAAGTGCAGTTTTCCTTGATGACGTGTACTTCTTTACAGGAATTGCTGCAAAACTGCAACAATTTCAGACTATCTAATAGGTGTAAGACAAAAAGAGATGAAAATAATGTACTTTTGCAGGAATTTTATCAAATAGCGGATCTAATGGCATAAATTACTGCACTGATGCAGGATTTTGCTGACTCACCCTGATCCCCCGCTTTTCCGGCCGCTGCTTTGCCCGCAGCCGTTTTTCCCGCCTCCATAATCAGTTCACCCTTTGCCTCAATCTATTGCCAAAAAGGTTGTCTTCGGCAGCGGTTCAGCCGATCATGCGGTGGATCTCGTTCACGATCAGTTCCGGTTCGCTGAACATGACGAGATGGCCGGACTTCGGAGCCTCGACCCAGCGTCCGTTGGCCAATGCCGCCGCCGCCTGGCGATGGGCGGCGGCGATGGCCGGCCGCACGCTTCGCTCAAGCAGGGACATCTTCGTGCCCGAGATTAAGCTGACTTCCAGATCGCCGAGGTCGAGAGGCTCGTCGCGCAGCTTGGCCAACTCGTCGACGAACGGCGCCAGTTCGGCGATCATCGCGCGGGCTGCCTGTTCCGTGAAGTCCTCATTGCGGTGATCAGCCGCGACATCCGCAGGCTGAATACGGCCGGCCCTGCTGCCGAGCAGACGGTAAATTCCGAGCCGGGCCAGCAGCGGCACGAGAACGCGCATCATCGTTTGCCGCTTGCTTCCGGACGGATCGAAGTACATATCGCAGTGCTCATCGCTCTGATCGACCAGCACGATGCCGCGTATTCGGGAAGGATCAGTGGCTGCCGCGACCCGAACGATAGGACCGCCCCAACTGTGCCCGACCAGGATGAACGGGCCTGGCCCGAGCGCGCGGAGCAGGCTGTCGAGATCGTCAGTGATTCGGCGAAGCGTCCGCGGAGCCGTATCCGGATCGCTTCGCCCTGTGCCTGCGCGGTCGTACACGACAGTACGAGCCCGTTCGGCGACGAGGGGCTGCACGAGACCCCATACGGATCGGGAAAAGCCCATGCCTGATTCGAATACGACCGTCGGGGTGCCGCTCCCGTTAACCATATAATGCAATCGGCGTCCATCCCCAACCGTATGGAAAAAGCTCTGTCCGTATGTATGTGAACGGGTAGAGTTCATCCTTGTCATCTCTTCGCCTCCATCAATTCGATCGACTATAATTGAAAATGCTTCTCATTATCAATTATAAGTGGGAGATGCCATGGCAACAAGACTGCTTCGCGCCTTTTATTATCGTTTCCAATATTATGATCCGAAGTTATACTTAGGGGAGCGGGTGAGGAGGAGGTTATCACATGAATAGAGAAGCAATTGTTCGCTTGCTCGAGGAATCGGGATTGGAAGCGTATCGAGAGTCGTTAGCATCCTTGATTTTCCCGACTTGCCAACTTCGGCTGCAGCCCGATGAAGACCCAAATCTGCCGCTCGGATGCAGCAAGGTCGGCGGACATCCCGATTTGCCGGATGATGTGGAGTGGCCACGGTGGAAGCATTACAATCAGTCCTTTATCGCCCAGATGAACATGGCCGATCTGCCGCCTGAGCTGGAGCTCCCGCCGGAAGGTCTGCTTACCTTTTTTTATGCGGTCGAGGCGATGTATGCGGACGAAGAATTCTATAACAATCCTGGAACGTGCAGCGTAATTTATTCTACTCCAGAGCGGTTGGGCGGATTGCGGCGTACACCTTCACCCGGCGAGCTTGACGAGGGCGCTGTGCTGAGACCGAATCGGATCGAGTTCGTTCCGGGGTTATGCGTTCCGGCTGCAGAATCGGCTTATTTGGAGATGCTGGGACTTGGCTGGACGGAAAACAGGGAAGATTTTGAGAAGTATTGGAGCGTATTTCTTGAAAAGTTACACGCGCAAGGGCCGCCTGACGATTATATCCATCGGCTGCTCGGCCATCCTGATCAGATTCAAGGAGATATGCAGATCTATTCCGAGATGATCGCAACAGGACTTTCTTATGACAGCTTGCGCGAACCAGCCTCCCGCAGCCGCATGCTGCCATCGGCGCTGCGCTGGCGGCTTCTCTTGCAGATTGATTCCGAAGAGGAGAAGACCGGCGTCATGTGGGGAGATGTCGGACGGATTTATTATTGGATCAGAGAAGAGGATTTGGCGGCGCTGCGGTTTGACCGGGTTGTGTGTCAGATGCAATGTGGCTGATCATCGGACCTCCGACAGCATAAGGGGGCCGTATGATAGCGGGAAGAATACATAGGGCTGTATCGTGCGGCGCCAAAGGCAGCCATGCCGGCCGCCGCCGATCGGCGGAAGGGAAGAGAACATGCCTGTGGGGAATACGCTCGAAAAGCATTTTGACGATTATGCGGCTGAACAACAATACAGCGGCACGGTTCTTGTCGAACAGGAAGGCAGGCTTTTATTCGCCCAGGCTTACGGGCAAGCGAATGATGAGCACCAAGTAGCGAATCGCATCGATACGAAATTTTGCATTGCCTCAATTACGAAGCCGATGACGGCACTGGCCGTTCTCATGCTGATGGAGAGAGGAGCGCTAGAACTTCATCAGCGCGCGGCCAACTACTTGCCGGCAAGTCTGGCGATCGACTCAAATATTACGGTTCATCATCTTCTCACCCATACATCGGGTCTCCCTGATTTCGAAGCTCTTCCCAATTTTGGAGAATTGGGCAGGCAGGCCTTTTCGGATGAGGAAGTATTCGAGCTGGTTGCGCATTTGCCGCTGGAATTCACGCCTGGAAGCGGGTGGAAATATTCAAATACCGGATATAACCTGCTTGGAGCGATGATAGAGCATATCACGGGGAATTCCTATCGCGAATATATGAAGGAGCATATCTGGACACCGCTTGAGATGAACGATACGGACTGTTGCTGCAGCCGCTCCATCGTTCCGGGCTTGGCCCAGGGCTATACGCGGAGTAGGGAGGATGGGCCGGATCTAGCCAAAGCGCCTTTCTTCGAAATCTCCAATTTCAAAGCGTCAGGCAATGTGTACTCAACCGCGGCCGATTTGCTCCAATGGGATCGGTGCTTGCAGATGCGAACCGTTCCTCTCGTGGCGTCAGCCACGTTGGAGCTGATGTTCTCGCCCCATGCCGCAGTTGCCGCTGGCCGCTCTTACGGATACGGGTTGTCCCTGGATACATCCAGCCGCGGCCATGGCGGACATCTCCCGGGATACTGGAGCCAATACCGCTATTATCCGGAGAAGCAGGCAACCATCATCATGCTGAGCAATCATGATTTTATCGTGGAAGGCGATATCATAACCCGAACGGCGGAGCTGCTGTGACTAGGGAAGGGCGGGTAATTCAATTATACGTAGACAGCGCAGACGAACAAGGCTGCCGAGATCATCTCGACAGCCTTTAGCTTCCCGTCGCGGGAATAGCCTTTTTATGAAACGAGCTTTAATCCGGTAACGCCAATAATAATCAGACCTAAGCTGACAAGACGGGCCGCGCTTTTGGACTCTCCGAAAAAGATCATATTGATCAGCACGGCGCCTGCCGTTCCGATTCCAATCCAGACTGCATATGCGATGCTCAATTGCAAATAGCCGAAGGCCTGATACAGCAGCCCGAAGGAGAGGGCAAACCCGCCCGCGAATAATGCGCCATTGCGGATATTTTTTTCCTGGCTGAACAGCTTCAACCCCACAACCCCAACGATTTCACTTATAGCAGCTAAGGTAACAAACAACCAACCCATTATTGATGACTCCTTTCTTCCACTTTATTATCAGCCAGCTTCAAACCAATAACTCCGGCTACAAGCAGCCCGATAAAGAGCAATTTCAGTGCGCTCATATTTCCGTCAAACAAGAAGTAATCCATCAATACCGTCCCGATGGAACCGACTCCGGCAAAGATGGCATAGACGGTCCCGGTAGGCAGCCCTTCACAGGCTTTGGACAAGAAATAAAAATCAACGATAATAACACCTACGAGCAGAATCCACTGCCATGCCGCATCTGCTGTACTAAATCCAAAAACCCAGACCATCTCTAATAAACACGTGAGGATTACATAGATCCAATATTTATTCATCTCACACACTCCTTTATGAATGACATTCAGTCATTTTTGTAGAAAAGACGACATACTTTACGGACGCAAAGCATGCTCTAAAAATGTCAGTAACTCAGCTCTTTGATTGGCTTCATTTTGTGAGTCGTACGCATCATATAAAAAGACTTGCTCCGCAGCCGATTCAATCAGCCCAAGCACTAATTTGGCTGTACGAGCGGGATCCAGGTTTTCACGAACGAGGCGGCGCTGTTTGTTCGTCTCGAACAGAGAAGCGACCAAATCGTAAAGCGGAGTATAGATGTTTTCCCATTTGCTCATATTTTCTGTTGTGGACAGGCCTGCATAGACAAGAACGGATACGTCGCGAAATTGACCTGTTACCTGAAAGATGGCATCCACCAATTGATTTAGTTGTTCGGTTAACGGATCGTCAAGTGAAACCGTGGCTTCAATTTTCTTCATAAATTGCAACACAATTTGCTCCGCGATCACAGGCATAACAGACAATTTAGAGGGAAAATACAGATAAAACGTTCCCTGAGCAATCTCGGCCTTTTGGACAATGTCTGATATTTTAGCTTTTTCAATCCCTTTCTCTTTAAAAACTTCGATGGACGCTTGAACGATCTTCTCTCTTTTGTCCATATGCAGTACCTCCCGGCTGAAATGACTGAACGTCATTCATTGTAACAGAAGAATTTAAATCCGTCAATCATCCTTGGGAATTCAGGATTTCATCGCAATATCCTTACAATTGAAAATTAAAGCACATGATGGAGATTTTATCAATTCCTCTCCATTATATTGCTCCTGACATTGGTTATTTTCCAGGGAGAATGAAAAGAGTCCCGCGCAAATTCAAATTGGAAGGCCGCACCCTTTTCGGGTTGATTTTTGCGCCGCCACGACACGGAGTGAGTCACTTCCGCCGTCAGGCTATGGTCAATGTCTCGTTCGGTGTTCCGCGTGTTATGGTTCCGTTTCTTTTTGGTCGTTAGACGAAAAGTTGTTCCACTCTCCATCTCTTTCAAAAAGTAGTTTAAAACGTCCGAATCCAGCCCATTCGATACAATTTTGAGGAGATTATGATCCTGAACGGACAATGCTCCAATGAACATTTCCGAAAGCACAGCGGGCGACGCCGTATGGAGAAAAGTCTCGCGCTGTCCGGAAGCCGTATACACCATCAACTGATGAAATAAATCCGGCTCGGCGGAGCGATGGGTGCTGCTGCCTAAGAAATGAACGCAGAAGTGGCCTGAGAATCCATTGCCGGGAATCCCATCTCCGCCATGAGGCATTCCATTCATGGAAGCTGCAATTTTATAGTTATCAGACACCACTAAAATCGCTTTTCGTTTCCAGCTCCATTGGTTATCATAAATTTGCTTCATAATCTTGGTGTCCTCTTTGGTCAGCGGCTGCACGTCGGCATGTCTGCTTCCCGCTCGCCGTTGGACGCGGAAGGAAAGCCCTTTTTCCAAATCGATGATGGAAAAGGTGCTTTTTCGCGGGAGTAATTGCTTCGCTTCACTCCAAGGGATAATCGCTCCATAATGGCGCTTCTTTAATTCTGCACAATATTTTTGCAATTGTTGCGCTGCTTTTGGTGACAGGACAAGCCGTTTTGACTCCGTTGCGCTCCAAAAGACTCCAGGCTTCTCCATGCGGAATGATCTCGTCTGACCTTTCCGCGAGATCATTAAATAAATATCGGTGAGCGCAGCCGGTTGTGAAGCCGCTTCCTGCTTGCTTGCCTTCAAGAGTTGAACAGCTTCTTTAGGATTCAGAACGATCTTCTGTTCGAACGTGGACGAAGGAGTGGATCGTACACTGATGACAACCGCGGCTTGCGGCTTGCGAGCAGCATATATGACTGTATTGTGAACGGGCAAGAAAGAAATGATCAGTAAGAATAGGACGATGCGAGTCATCAATGGATTCATGGTCGGGCCTCCATGTCAATTAAGTCTGCCAAAGCGATCGATATGGATAGTGTTGTCATTTCTTTGCAAATTATGTGCCTATAATCAGCCGCCGTTCAGGGAAATGTATGTAGGTACATTTCATGAATTGGGGTGTCCCGATTTGAGTTGGAATACATATATGCAAATGTTACTTCTGCTGCACCAGGCCCTCATTCCCGGCAGTGTGCAGATCGGCCTGCAAGGGCGGAGCGTGGCGACCGTGAATCGTGCCGATTATATAGCACCGGTGTTCCCGCTATTGGATGACGAAAAAATAGACCGGCTCCTCAATGATCTCGATAAGAAAATGTATCAAGCGCCCAAGAATGCCCGGATTGGGGAACACGAGGAGATTATCCCGGAACAGAGCGGTTACAAACTGGATCGCAATCGTTTTCGAGAGCAATTTTATTCTTATCTCTATGGCACCGGTTCCTTTTCTATTGAAGCGCCGCGCTTGAAGGTCCATGCCAAGGTCGATAGCGAGCTGTTGGCCCATATCCGTGACAAGAGAATCGGATACTACGTCACCTTTTACAACTCCAGAAACAAAAATCGCTCGCATAATGTGGCCCTGGCCGCACAAGCCATCAATAACACCGTCGTGTTTCCGGGCGAGCAGTTCTCGTTCAACCGGGTTGTCGGTATGAGAACCACGGCGAAAGGATATAGGCAAGCGCCGATTATCGTTCGCGGGGAGTTCTCGGAAGGGATAGGCGGAGGGATTTGCCAAGTATCCTCGACACTGTTTAATGCTGTGGATCGGGCCGGGCTTACCATCAAGCGGCGATACTCCCACAGCCGGCATGTGCCCTATGTACCGCCCGGCCGCGATGCGACGGTGAGCTGGGGCGGGCCGGATTTCGCATTTCAAAATCGGTACAATCAACCGGTTCTCATCCGCGCTCATTCCGGCGCGGGCCAAATGACCGTTGCGGTGTATTCTTCCGAATTGATTAATCATAGTCCGCGCGAGGTCCCGGGAATGACCCGGCGCCTGCCAGAGGAGATCTCCCTTGATGTAGAAGCGAAAGCACAGGAATAAATAAAGAAAAGCATGCCCGTCTGAAGGCATGCTTTTCCGGCTTTTCTCGAAAATGGTTGTTTTCTAGCAAACGGTTTTCTATACTTTTAATTAATCGTTGGTATGGCAGTGGTTAGACATATAACGAGAGGAGTCGGTTAACCATGTCATCTCTGCATTATTTCCCAATGACAGAGGACTATGCTTCCATTATTGCGAAGTGGACTTATGATGAGCCTTATTCGCTCTATAGTATGGACGGGGATGAGGACACCATTGCAGAGTTCATGAACGGGGACTATTTTTATGCCTTGGATAACGATAATGTCTTAATCGGGTATATTTGCACAGGGAACTCCGCGCGTGTGCCGGGAGGATATGACATCGGCATCTATCACCATGATACATACATCGATTTTGGCTTAGGCTTGCATCCGGAGTTTACTGGGAAGGGCATGGGGAGCGGGTTTGTAACGAGCAGCCTTGAATTTATTCGAGAACGTTATCAAGTCACCGACATTCAATTGGTTGTGGCCACATTTAATGAACGGGCGATAAAAGTGTACGAGCGTGCCGGGTTTGTGAAAGGACCATTATTCCAAAGTAAAGTCGGAGATCAAGACATTGATTTTATAGTGATGAGGTACTCGATGCAAGCATAACGATGAAAGCGCCCCGATCAAATCAACATGTTCGCGCTGCGGCATGTCTTAGGAGCCTGTGATGAATCAGATATCGATGCCGAAACGACTTGAAAAAGCGATAGAACCATTAAGAATGACGAATACGGGAACTTCCGTATTTATGGATGTCATTGTATTAAGCGGGTCTGAACTAGCGGCCACGAATAGAGAAAAGGAATTTGTGATCTGGCTGGCGCAAAGGGACCAAAATATCGTTGGCCGTGGAACGGTTGGATTTCATATAGAAGAGATGCCGTGGAAAAAAGACGATTTTGATGAGATGAAACATTTCTTATTGCGTACGATACAAGGAGCGATGAACAAGACGAATTGGCATGTATTAGATTATGAACCGAGTGAGGAGTGGTGCAGGCAGACATTGAAGCACTTCTTCAACATGGTCCAATTGTTTGATGAACTACTTGTAGATGCTCAGTATTATACAGATTGGATCACGCTGGATGAAGATGATGACGTGCCAACGATACCTGAAGGATATCCAATGTGTAAAGATCATCCCGTCTATTTATCCTGTCTTGGATGTATCATATGCAATTCACAAGAACGGTGATAGGAACTTTGCAATCTGACATGGGCTCTCCCTCGGTTTTAGACCTTTGGGACAGCCCATTTTTCCATTCATGAACCTATTCCTTCATTCAGTGACAGCTTCATCAGCCTGGAAGAGTTGCTGTCGGACATCCCGATTCCGGCAAAATATTGTATAAGAAACTCCTTAAACGCTAACGCAGCTTTGGATAAATAGCGATGTTCCAGCCAGGCGATATGGAAGCTGCGCTGACATGCCGGCTGATTGATCCGAAGCTTCACGAGCGACAATTCCTGGCTGCTCCTGCATTCCCCCACAAATGCGATGCCAAATCCTGCTCGCACCAGTTCCGCGATGCTGGCGGGATCCTCGACTTCACACACGACTTTCGGTTGAAAGCCGGCCTGTCGACAGAATTCATCATTCATTCGCCGGTAAGGATAGCCCTCCTTATAACCGACAAAAGGCTCTTCAGCCGCTTCGATCAAGTCGATGCTCTGCCGATTGGCCAAAGGATGACCAGGAGGTACCGCCAAATAGACCTCCTCATTCAGTAAAGGCAACTGCCGGATACCCGGATGTTGGATAGGCAGTGCGGTAAGAAAGAAATCAACCTCATTGCTTTCAAGCAACTGCTCCATATCCGCCATCGCAGACTGGACAATTTGGAAATGAACCTCAGGATAGCGGGTCAAGAACATTTTTAAAGGATCCCTCAACTGCTCCATGTTCGATAAGCACAGATGGATACGGCCCTGCTCCATTCCGGACAGATCGGCGATTTCTCTGCGAGCCTCTTCAAGCATTTGCAGTGCTGCCTGCGCTTTATTCTGCAATATCTTACCGAACGGATTGAGCCGAATTTGCCGTCCTTGCCGATCGAACAAAGGCACTCCAACATCTTCTTCCAATCGAGAAATCGTCTTGCTCAAGGCAGGTTGTGCAATATGAAGTTCTTGAGCCGCCTTGGTCATATGTTCCAGCCTTGCGACGGTTAAAAAATATTTCAATTGAAGCATTTCCATATCGGGTTTCCTCCATTGATATACTCTAGTATATGAATACATAATGATAATTGTATTTTTGATTATCTCTGTTTGATTATAAGCTGTATGTAGTGAGTGAACAAATCGCTTAAGAATAGGGAAGGGAGTTCAGAGCAAATCATGAAAGCAGCAGCAATTTCATCTTATGGCCCTCCTGATGTTTTGCAAGTGATGGAATTCGAGGACCCACAGGCGGGGAAAGGCCAGGTCCGAGTCCGAATAAAATCTGCAGGCGTGCAGCCTTTTGATTGTGCCGTTCGAAGCAGTGGCTGGGCTCCTCCGGGCATGACCATTCAACTGCCGCAAATTCTTGGCAATGAATTTGCCGGAGTCGTCGATCAAGTGGGGAATGATGTATCCGATTTCTCCGTTGGCAGTGAAGTGTTAGGCTGGGCGCTTATGGCCTCTTATGCGGAATATGTAGTCGTAAGCCCCGAACAGCTTATACACAAACCTCATGACATGCCTTGGAAAGAGGCAGGTGCGATCACGGCATCCGGTCAAACCGCTCACACAGCGTTGCGTGAATTGGGGGTTTCCCAGGGAGATACGGTGTTGATTCACGCCGCTGCCGGCGGTGTGGGCACTTTCGCAGTGCAGTTGGCGAAGGCATGGGGTGCCACGGTGATTGGCACAGCCAGTGAACGGAATCATGATTATTTGCGATCCATCGGCGCGATTCCGGTAACTTACGGTGATGCCCTGGCGGAGCGGGTGCGGGCACTGGCGCCGAATGGAGTGGATGCAGCCCTGGATGCGGCCGGAGGCGATGCACTGCGCGTCTCCGTCGATCTTGTCGCGCGCAAAGAGCGCATCGGCACGATCGTTGATTTTGAACTGGCCGCTCAACTTGGTGTTCGGGCGATCCGCAGCCAGCGTTCCGCTCACAGGCTGGCCGAGCTGGTCGATCTGTACATGCAGCGCAAGCTGCACATTCACATCTCGCGTTCGTTCTCGCTGCAACAGGCAGCCGATGCTCACCGCGAAGTGGAGTCGGGGCATGTTCGCGGGAAAGTTGTCCTCCTTATGGACTGATTCGCGCACCAATGAACCGTATTCCGGCAGGCTCCTTCGGGAGCCTGTCGTCGCTTGGAGCCGTGGATAGATTTTACAGCATGACGCTTACGATTCCATGTGGAAGAAATTCAAAGAAATGACGCAGGTATCCGAATTACAGGCTGAACAATTTAAAGATGTGTACAAAGGACTCATTGAAGGCCGTAACAAAGACACTGGTCTTTTATTCAGAATGGTTCAGGAGCAAAACCCTGCGTTAAGTCATGAGATTTACAACAATCTCCAACGAGAAATTGCTTCAAGCCGTAACGTTTTCGATAACAACCAGAAAAAAGTCGTGGACATCATCCGGGAATATAATACGCGCATTAATACCGGAACAGGTTTCATTTTGAATGCCTTCTTTGACTTTCAGCCTATTGATGCCAATAAATATATTGTAACTTCAGATAAAACTTCCAATGCGTTTGAGACGAATAAAGACGATGTTATTGATTTGAAAGGAAAGTGACATCATGTTTATCATTCCATTCGTCATTGCAGTTATCGTTGCATTCGCATTTGAGTACTTTAAAGGAACGAATTTCTGGAGAGGTACCATCGTTTCGGCGATGGTACTTGTCTTTACCTTTTCTGTGGTTGTCATTGACTATTTAGTTCAAACTTATGATACAGAAGTATGGTCTGGGACGGTAATCAACTGGTACCATAAAGATGCTTATGACGAGTGGCACCCTGAGAGTTGTACGACAACGACAGACAGGCATGGTAATTCAACTACATCTTGTACTCCCGGTTATTGGGAGCATCACAATGCAGTAAATAAAATTAAAACAACGGATAATGGATGGATGAAAGTCACCTATTCTCCTGATGGATATCTATTTAATGATGATTGGCCTGCCAGTGCTTCTGAGTTAAAACAAATGTGGCCTCCTGGAACACCAAGTGCATCCGTTCATCGCTATGAAAATAAAGTTCAAGCTTCCTATTCTCTCTACAAGATTGATGGGATTGATGAAAAAGACTTCCCCGATCTGCCAAAGTATCCAAACGCAGTTACCTCCTTTATCACGATAAATCGTATTGTTGGAGATGTTCCAAATAAGGAGAAGGCGAATCAAGTTCTCAATCAAAAAAATAGTGAACTAAATAAATTCATTCCTGATCCAGAAAGGCCCGGCAAGAAAAGATCGTGGAAACAGGTAAATATTATTTTTGTTAACGTCGGCGAAAATAAAGACGAAAATTACGGCTATGCTCTTCAAAACGCATGGAAGAATGGCAATAAGAATGATTTTATTGTCAGCTTCAGTATGAATCGGAATGGGAAGCTGAACTGGGTGCATGTTTTCTCTTGGAGTGAAGTGGAAATTCTTAAAATGGAGGTCAGAGATTACTTAATGAATAAGGGAAAAGTCACTGACTTCGTCCCTATAGTTAAAAAAGTATCAAAAATGGTCGCTGAAAAATTTGAAAGGAAGCAGTTTGCAGATTTTTCTTATCTTAAGGTTGAGGTATCGGAAATCGCGCAAATCATCATATGGATACTGGCTGGGGTAACCTTAGTGGTACAGTATATTAAATATTATCAGAATGAACGGGCAGAAATACAACGTCTACGTAAACAGTTAGCGCCACGGACAATTCAAGTAGGAGATAAGATTATTAAAATCAGGGTTTATAAGTAATGATTCGGATCTTTATGACATGCATCGTAAATATATTGTAAAAGACGAGGAAACATTTTGATTATGTAGAAAAAAGAATGTAAAAGTTACTTACAGTAAACATATTGTTGAAAAAGGACGGATTTGATCATGGAGATCATTTTTATTCGAATGGAATACATTGCCCTGTGATGAATCAATCGGGCCTTTATCATAACCCACGATGGAACGATAAATAGTTATCGAACGCTAATGGGAGAAGAAGGATTAACAAGAGCTGACTTTTTGGGAGAGGCAGGATACTGCAAGATCAGTTTGTAAGAGATTCATATTGTAGAATCGGCTATCAATAAAACACGTTCATTTTGTCAAGAAGCAAAATAGTCGTATACTCATATTGGGACAAGTAAGATCAAGAAACGTTCGATCGCTTGTTCGTTGTCAAAGGGGGGATCATGATGAGCATGTTAAAGGAAAAAATATTACAATCCGCGATCAGGCTTTTCGCAGAAAAAGGGTACCAAGCGACGTCCATTCAAGATATCGCCGATGATTGCAGCATTGCCAAAGGCTCCTTATATAAGCATTTTGCCTCAAAGGAAGATTTATATATCCATATCCTTGAGCTGCGGCAGCAAAACATGATGGATGCTGTAGAAAAAATTAAACAAAAAGGGTTGTCAAAAAGAGAAACATTCCTTGAGGAGATTGCTTGTCAGCTCGACTTTTTCATAGAGCATGGATATTATATATCACGCGATCATAACGAGCTTCCTCCGGCAAATAACGATAAAATAGGAGCCGTAATTAAGCAGCTCCGGATCAATATGTTTCGTTATTACCAGGATATCTTGGTCCGTCAATACGGGACGATGGTGGAGGGCTGGAAATGGGACATCACGGCTCTGTTTAACGGGATGATAAGGGAATATACCTTTCATTTGCTGTTCGGGTACAAGCCGCTGGCCCAGAAAGATTTGGCCTTGTTTATTGCCGGCCGCATGGATGATCTCATCATTGGCTTTAAGCAGCATTCGCCAGCCCCCCTTCTTACGGATGAACTCATGAAGGAATATGCGGATGCACAATTTGAACCGGAGAACGGCATTCAGGAGATTCGAAGATCTGCCTTGTTCAATACGATATTATCGATCATACCCGATATGTCTGTTCCGAACGCAAGAAAAAAAGATTTATCCGAGGTTGCGGCAATGCTTCGGGATGAGTTGGAAAAAGATCAGCCGAGGGGATTTTTAATACAGGCGCTGCTTCGAGATCTTGCGTCCGAAAGAGAGCTTGGTTATTATATTAGCCAGCTCCAACCGTTGATGCCGGATACAAGCGGGCAGTGAAGGTTTCGGATCCGTTCTCGTCCGATTCCCGTGTCGGACCGGTGGTCCGACATCCGGGAGTGGACGTTCTTTAATGGGTAAGCTTCGAAATGCCATTGATGATCAGATATATCCCGATCACCCGAAGGGGAATTCGGGGTCCAGTGCCATCCTTCCGAAAGATGGCTTTGGCCAAAAAGCCGATATAAATATTGATGAAAAGTCCGGCGAGCAGCTCCACGATACCGATGATAAAAATTGAATTCATAATGCACACTCCTTTTCGTCGTTGTCAATTTCATTCGTACGTTCTTCAGCTCGTTCTTCGTCTTTGTAGTCGATAGTTGATCAGAACAAAAGAGAGCGATAGGCCGAACAAACCGAGGCCGCTCAATAATCCGATCGGAGTCAGCGCAGACATTGCGCCATTCAACCCTTCCGATGCCCAGGTTACGGGAACGGATCTGGAGATGAAACGGAACCAATCGGGAAGAGCCGGATTCTGAACAGGGAAAAACGATCCTCCGAGAATGCCTGTGAACACCATGATGACTGAACCGCAGACCGTAAAGCTTTGGTGGTTGGTCACCCACGGCAGAAGCAGCGTTACGACTCCGGTTATTGCCAGTAAGTAAGAAGCCCAGATCAGCATGTTGACCCCTAGTCCATCGGTTATGTCAATGTTAAGCATCCATTTTCCTGCACACTGAACGAGGCCAACGGTAAGAAGTCCGAACAGATAGGCCGCAATCACCTTGGATAGCAAGTATTTCGACAAACGAACCGGCGTACTGAGCAACCTGTTGAGCATCCCGTTCTCTCGTTCGTCAATGAATGTCCGGAATCCCTGAATCACCGCGAACCACAGAAACATAAGCATAAATCCGGTAAGCCTCTGGCTGACGGCTTCGGCATGGAATGCTTCGATGCCAGCCGCCGCTGCGCTATTTTTGGTTTCCGGGTTAGGGTGAGAAGCCTCTTGGCCGGACAAGAGCTGTGCCAGCTCTTGTGCGACTGCAGCCTCCAGTCCGCTATCCCCGGTATCCTGTTCCTGGATCAGCTTGATATGATGAGGACGATGCTCCGTCCGCATGCCGTCTCCGAAGCCGGACTCAATGACGAGGCCGGCAGCTATGTCATGCCGCATGACTTTGTCTCGTATCTCAGTTACCTTAGCCAATGTAATGCCCATACCCTGATGATCCCGCAAGCCGTCGATAAGCCGCGCCGAGTATGGACTCTGATCTCCATCCGCGATATAAAGCTCTGGACGAGGGTCAGCTTGAGCAACGCTGAAGAAATAGGCTAGCAGAACCGGGGAAGCTAGTACCGCCAGCAAGGCCATTCTGTTCCGCAGCATCAGCTGCAGTTGCTTGACTGTCATCGTTAATAATTGCATTTTTATTGCCCCTTCCTGCCTGCCAATAATAGAGCTGCGATGAAAAATACGGCTACCGCACCCGCAAGCATCAAAATATCCGACGAAATATCGGTCAGGCTCCCGCCCTGAAAAATATGCAGGTATGCGTTAATGGCTTTTCCATTGGGCGTGACGGCCTGAATCGCCTTCAATATGGGCGGAAAATGATCTTTATCGAAAAAACTGCCTCCCAAGAAACCGAGGCCATATAAGATCGGTGCGGCAAAGCTGGATATCGCAGCCTGATTATTCGCAAGCAACCCGCAGCACAGAACGAGAGAGCCGAGAGCCAGCCCGTATACGCAAGTGACTAGCAGTATGCTTGGGCTGTTGACCCAATTCACATGGAAAAGCAGCCGGCTCCCAAGCATAACAGCAGTCATCTGGACTGCAATGGCGAGAGTCATGCCAAGAAGCTTTCCCATGCAATATTGCAGCATCAAGGTGGGAGTGGAACGAATCCTGGCCATCGTATGGTTCAGCTTGTCATTCACTAAGCTGTGAGCGAGTTCGAAGGCGGTCAGGAAGGAGAATAAGACCGTCATGGCCGCCACCTCATACTGCATCGCGCTTACCGGCCGCGTTCCGCTCGCAATGACTTCCTTCGGAATGCGCAGGTCTGTCTTCTGTACATGCACTGCCTCCCTAGACGAAGCTGTGGATGAGAAGGAAGCGGAGTGATCGAATAGCGACCCAAGCAATAAGATGAGAGCGAGCGGGAGCAAAATGAGCTTCAAATAAAACACCTTCGACTTGGCCAACAGCTTCGTATCCAGCATCACAAAACGGATGAATCGGTACAAATCGTAACCCCTCCTTCAATCTCTCAATGATTTGCCGGTAACCTGCAGGAAAATATGCTCCAAATTGACTTCTTCATATTGGAAGGAGGCCAATTGAGCGCCCAAGCTACGCAGGCTATCCAATATATCAATCACATTGCCTTCCTGCGGATTCACCAGAATCGACAGCTGCTGATTTTCCATTGTGATTTTTTTAATTCCGGGGATATGCTGTGCCTTGCCGACCGCCTCGCTGTCGAAGGAATGGAAGGTGACCGTCAGTGTGTCCAGAGCTCCCGTATTCTGCTTCAGCTCCTCCTTCGTGCCATGGGTCAGGAGCCTGCCATGATCCATAATGGCGACCCGATCGCAAAGAAACTCTACTTCCTCCATGTAATGACTTGTATAAATCACGGTCATTCCGGTTTCCCGGTTCAGTTGTTTGACGGTTTCTAAAATATGGTTTCTTGATTGCGGATCAATGCCAACGGTAGGCTCGTCCAAAATCAACAGCTTCGGATTGTTCATCAGGGCAACCCCGATATTTACTCTTCGTTTCATCCCGCCGGAAAACTCAATGACATCCTGATTTCTGTGGTCGAATAGACCGATCAGCTCGAGAACCTCATCCACCCTTGCTTGCAACAAGCGCCCGCTCAAGCCATACAGGCAACCAAAAAACTCCAGATTATCCTTGGCGCTTAAAGGTTCATACAAAGCAATATCCTGGGGCACGACGCCCATTATTTTTTTGATTTCCCGCGAATGATCTTTTATCGAATTATGATCGATCAGGATATCTCCGCTGCTTGGCGCCAGCACCGTGGAGATCATGGATACCGTGGTAGATTTTCCGGCGCCGTTCGGCCCCAGAAGCCCTACGATTTCCCCTTGCTGCACGTGCAGGGACAGATTGTCGACAACCGTTTGGTTGCCGTATTTTTTTGTCAGACGGATTAGCTCAAGCATCCATTCATACCTCCTGCTGTCATTTGGTTTGGCTTACAGAAAATATTGTAGAATGATGGTGAGCTGCGCCCAATTCACGAAAGTACTCAATTGACGCATCACTTTTCCTATTTTTTCGATGACTTTCGTTATCTATGAAACCTAAAAAAGCCATGATATCATTAAGTGATATGATTGAAAGAATAGGAGAAGGAACAGATGACATCGTTGTTTGCCTCGCCGAAGAAGAGAGTTTTTATTCTCCTGATGTTCAAAGGTCTCGTGCTGCTGTCTGTTATGAATCATGCGATCCGTATGAAAGAAACGGATGGCGCATTTGGAATGATATGGTGGGGAGCTGTTGCGCTGCTAGCCGCCAATGACTATGT
Organism: Paenibacillus dendritiformis; assembly: GCF_945605565.1. Lineage (NCBI taxonomy): Bacteria > Bacillati > Bacillota > Bacilli > Caryophanales > Paenibacillaceae > Paenibacillus > Paenibacillus dendritiformis. The sequence continues at coordinate 3,631,351 of NZ_OX216966.1, forward strand.
ACGGGGACGCTGGTTGTTAGCCCAGGCTCATCCACGGGGCTTCGATATGTCGGTAACGATCAGTATCGCTCTGCTCGGATGGTTGAACTTGATGACTCCAGACTCCGGTATATTGGCATGTTTACAACTGATACTGATTGAGCTGTTAATTTTCAGTGCCCGTGTATCCTATATCCTGGCAGGTCTTCATCTGATCAGCTATGTGCTGCCGAGTCTGCTGCAGCATCCTGCGGCAAATGATCTTGGTAATCAAATGGTAAACTTTGCCGGATTTCTTATCGTGGGGTTGCTGTTCAGAAGCATCATAAATGAGAAAATCAAAACGGAAAACCTGTATAAGGAGCTGCAGGAAGCCAATGCCGCGCTGCAGATCTATTCGTCTGCCGTTGAAGAGCTGACCATTGCCAAGGAACGGACCAGAATTGCCCAGGAATTGCATGATTCCATCGGGCACGCTCTCGTTGCCTTAAGCATGAACCTGGAATATGCACGCCAAGCCATCGACTCCAAGCCGGACAAGACGAAGGAGGTCCTTGTTACAGCCCTTTCCCTCTCAAGGGACGGCATGGCCCAATTGCGAAAAGCGGTTCATACGTTGAATCACACGCTTGCTGCCGAACATCTCCGCCGCTCCTTGACCGGATTGTTTTCCAAATTGGAACAAACCCAACAGCTGACCTTCCGCCTGGAAATGGATGACGAGATAGAAGAGGAGAATCCCCATGTTAAGGAGTGCCTGTTCAAAACGGTCAGGGAGGCGATCACGAACGGGATTCGGCATGGCGGGGCGACCTTGTTCGCGATTCGCATCTGTTACAAGGAGTCGGGAATTCGCATGCAGATTCATAACAACGGTCTGGAAAGCGGACCGGTGGCCAAGTCGAACGGTCTATTGGGGATGGAACGGCGAATTGCCGCTCTCGGAGGACAGCTGCAGTTGAGTTCCGACAAGGGATTTACCATTTATGTCCGGCTTCCTCCGCAGCCTGAGCAGGCTTGGGGAAGCAGAGGGCAGCATGCATGAACGAAGGGGGACGCTATGATCAAGGTAATGATTGCAGATGACCAGGAAATCGTCCGGGAAGGGCTTAAAATGATATTGAGCCTGTATGAGGAGGTCTCGGTCATCGGTGAAGTGCCAAACGGCAAGGTGCTGTTGGAACAGCTTGAAGTGATGACTCCTGATGTGATTCTGATGGACATCAGGATGCCGGTGATGGACGGAATAACGGCTGCCCAATTGGTGAAGGAGCGGCATCCGGAGGTCAAGGTTATCATTCTGACCACCTTTAATGAAGATGAATATATTATCCAGGGTTTGAAGAACGGGGTGGAAGGATATATTTTAAAAGATTCCGGTTCTGCCGACATTTTAAACGCCATTAAAACGGTATATGCCGGCAGCGTGCTTCTCAATCCGAAGGTGACCGAGCGCATGGTAGAGGCCATATCCTCCGGACGGGACAACGCCATGCCGTCTCGTCAAGAGGCTGCCGTGCCGGACAAGCTGGGCCTGCTTACCCCGAGAGAGACGGAAGTCGCCCGCCATATCCTGTCCGGCAGCAGCAATAAAGAAATCGCGCAAGCGTTGTTCGTCACCGAGGGAACGGTCAAAAATTATGTATCCCGAATTCTGGATAAGCTCGAATGCAGGAACCGGACGGAGCTCGTTCTCTATTTGAGCAAGCCGGGCCGCTTCTACCGCGCGTAGGTCAATGCATTATACAGTACGAAAGCCTATATATTTGTTCACGAACACATCCGCCTGGCTTCCTCCATTGAAATGAATCGGAATGTCTAGGGGACAGAACACAATTGCTATCCCCGTCAAGATGAAAGATAGAACCGTTAGCTCAGCAGAAGTTTCGGATGAAAAACAAACTTTATCATGTTGTCCCTGCCTTTCGACTTTATTGTACTCGGAGAATGGATTAATGATTTTCCGTTAGCCTTCATTGGTAGCGGCCTCTTGTTGTTTTGGTTTTCTGAGAAATAGGCTTGCAATCAAACCTGCCCCTGCTATACACGCAGCCAGAAAAAACGTCTCCCCGAAAGAGGCCGCGCTTGCTTGCAGCATCTTCATTTCTGCGGTGGTATGGGCCATGTTCGCCGTCATGCGCGAAGCGAAATATCCGGTGAACCCCGCAATGGCGAACGAAGAGATGACTTGCTGAGAAGCGCTGGTAAGCGGTGTAACTCTGCCGACAAGGTGTCGGGGAGTTGCATTCAATACATGAGTGTTCAAAGCCATCATGGACAGGCCCATGCCGGAACCTAGTAAAAACAGCGCGCTCATGATGATCGCTAACGAGGTGTCCAGCGTAAGGCATGACATGGTGAACAGTGCGCCCGTGATCAGCGTCATGCCAACCAGGAGAGGGGGGCGAGCTCCTACTTTGTCAAAAATTTTGCCTGCAATGGGCATACAGATCATAGAGCCCAGTGCCTGCGGCAGCATGATTAGCCCCGTCTCCAGCGGCGTATATTCTTTCATCTGCTGAAGCAGAAGCGGAAATAACAGAACCGTCCCAAACAATGCGGTCTGCATAATCCATGAGATGACAATGCCGCGGGTGAAGTCCGAAGACCTGAAAACGCGCAGCTCCAGCAGCGGTTGCTGATGACGCAAGCAGGAGATCACGAAGAGAATCAGAGCCAGCCCCCCAATAACCAGACCGGTTAACGTTCTCGCCGAGGTCCAGCTCACCCCGCCCTCGCTAACTCCGAACGTAATCATGGAAAAAGCAAGCGGCCCAAGAATCATTCCCTTCATGTCCAGAGAAGGGGCCTGCATACTTGGAAAGGAAGGCAGCCATTTCCGCCCTACCACAATTCCCGCTATTCCAATGGGAAGATTAATAAGAAAAATCCACTGCCAGGTTACATACTCGACCAGCCACCCGGACAATACCGGGCCCAGGGCTGGAGCAAGCAGCATCGGAATCCCAAGCATACCTATCACCGAACCTCGTTGGTGGGGTGGCGCAAGACGGTATACCATGGTCATGCCGATAGGCGAGACCATTCCTCCTCCAATCCCCTGCAGCACGCGAAAAAAGATCAATTGTTCTGTTGTCTGCGCGAAAGCGCATAGGATAGATCCGATCGTGAATAACCCTATGGAAGCCAGAAACACGCGTTTGGCTTGAAATTGGTCCGACATCCAGCCGGCTAGCGGGATGACCGCTGACAATGCAAGCGTATAGGCCGTTACCGACCATTGAATCGATTGAAGAGAAGCATCAAAGTATTCTACTAGTGTTGGAATGGCAACATTGACGACGGTGCTGTCAAGGATAACCATAAAAGTACCGATGATGACGGCAAGAAGAGGCGCGAATATCTGTTTGAGTGAGAATTCACCGCCTTGGGGAGGATGATGTGCTGCAGAATGGTTGTGCATAACGTTAAGACCTGCTTTCTAAGTAATGTGGAATGTTGAAGTAAACTGATAAGCTGCAGGAACAAGGGGAGACTTCTTGTCCTGGTATAGAAAACAATTGGTTTCCTATAAAACTTATAGGTCACTTTCTGTAGTATAAATAATAGCGATGAGAATCTCTTATGTCAACGATTACTCATTTTTTTGAATGTGCGTAAGAAGGAAAAGTAAATCATAGAAACCGAAGTCCAGCCATATAATTTGACTATTGGTGCATTTAGGGGCCCCTGGCGAACATTGGAATATAGCGGCAGGCAAGGCCTTATAGGTTGAATGCAGAAGCAGACTAGCAGCATCTGGGAACAGGGGGAGGGTAAGTGATGCCACAGCAACTTCACTATGCCGTCGCCATTGTCGGGGCAGGCAGCGCCGGGTTGTCGGTTGCGGCCCGTTTGCTGCGTGCATCGGCAGCGCTGCACGGCTCCGTCGTGATCATCGATCCGCAAGCCAAGCATTACTATCAACCCTTGTGGACGCTCGTCGGCGGCGGAGTCATGCGCAAGGAGGTGACGGAGCGCGATCAGCAATCGCTCATCCCGAAGGGAGCCGACTGGCTTCAGGAAGCGGTCGCACATTTCCGCCCGGACGAGAATCGTATCGTTACAAGCACAGGCACCGTTATCCGGTACGATGTGCTTGTCGTCGCGGCGGGCATCCAGGTCGATTGGGAGCGTATTAAGGGGCTGAAGGAATGCATCGGGCGCGAAGGCGTGTGCAGCAACTATGATTACCGCTATGTGGACAGCACTTGGCGATCGATCCGGGAGTTCCGCGGCGGAACCGCGATTTTCACGCAGCCGAATACGCCTATCAAGTGCGGGGGCGCTCCCCAGAAAATCATGTATTTGGCCGATGACGCATTCCGGCGATCGGGTATCAGGGGGAAGACCGACATTATCTTCGCATCCGGCAATGCGTCGATCTTTGCCGTGCCGAAGTATGCTGCGGCGCTCGACAAGGTGGTGGAACGCAAGGGCATCACGGCCAAATACAAGCGCAATCTGGTGGAGATTGACTCCGCCAAGCGGGAAGCGGTCTTCGAGCATGTGGACTCGAAGGAGCGGGAGACGCTCCGGTACGATATGATTCATGTCGTGCCTCCGATGTCTGCCCCGTCCTTCATACGGGACAGTCCGCTTGCCGGACCGGGCGGATGGGCCGAGGTCGACAAGCATACGATGCGGCATGTCCGGTTCGCGAACGTGTTCGCTTTGGGCGATTGCAGCAATCTGCCAACCTCCAAGACAGGCGCGGCCATTCGCAAGCAAGCCCCTGTGGCGGCACGCAATGTGTTGAACGTGCTGGGGGGGCAGCCGCTGGATGCAAGCTACGACGGGTATACCTCCTGCCCGCTCGTAACGGGCTACAACCGGCTCATTTTGGCGGAGTTCGATTATGATCTGACGCCGCGGGAGACGTTCCCGTTCGACCAATCGAAGGAGCGCTACAGCATGTATGTGCTGAAGAAGGATCTGCTCCCGAAGCTGTATTGGCACGGCATGCTGAAGGGACGCATGTAGGCGCCGGCAATATGATGGCAACAGAACAGATACGCGATAATTAAATGTGTTCAGAGAAAGGGGAGAGCGGCATTCATGCTGCTGCGCTATTTTTATGATGAGAAGCTGGCCCACGCTTCGTATCTCGTGGGGTGCCAAGCGACGGGGGAAGCGATCGTGATCGATCCTGCCCGCGATGTTGTTCCGTATGTCAAGACGGCTCAGGCCGAAGGCTTGACGGTCGTGGCCGCGGCGGAGACGCATATCCACGCCGACTTCGTATCGGGCGCCCGCGAGCTCGGGGAGGAGCATGGGGCGACACTATATGTGTCGGGCGAAGGCGGACCGGACTGGTCTTATGCTTACGTGAACGGCGAGAGCGGGACAAAGATCAAGCATTGGCTGGTCAGAGACGGAGAGCGGTTCCAGGTGGGCCGGCTCGAGTTCGAGGTGCTGCATACGCCGGGCCATACGCCCGAGAGCGTGTCGTTCCTGCTGACGGACCGAGGCGGGGGCGCCGATAGCCCGATGGGCATATTTACGGGCGATTTCGTCTTCGTCGGCGATATCGGCCGGCCGGATTTGCTGGAGAAGGCAGTGGGCCTGGCAGGCACCGCCGCGGAGGGAGCGCGGCAGATGTACCTCTCCCTGAAGCGCTTCAAGCAGCTGCCTGATTATGTGCAGGTATGGCCCGCCCATGGAGCGGGCAGTGCCTGCGGCAAGGCGCTCGGCGCGATCCCGTCCTCGACGGTCGGTTACGAGAAGCGCTTCAATTGGGCCTTATCCATGGAAGACGAGACAGCCTTCACCGCCGCGTTATTGGCGGGACAGCCCGAGCCTCCAACCTATTTCCCCCGCATGAAGCGAGTGAACCGCGATGGTCCGGCGCTGCTCGCCCAGCTGCCTGGACCGGAATGGATTGAGGGGACACTCTCGGCTGTCGCCAATCTTGCGGAGAAAGGCGCGGTTGTCATTGATACGCGGCCCTGTAAGGAATTTGCGTCCGGACATGTGAAGGGAACGATCAATCTGCCGTATAACCGTTCCTTCACGACATGGGCCGGATGGCTCGTCGATGACGAACGGCCGCTGTATGTGATGGGGGAAGCGGATCGGCTGCCTGAGATTGTCCGCGACATGCGATCCATCGGCATCGACCGGATTGCGGGCACGATCGAGGCTTCCGCGCTGTGGAGCGGCATCGATGCGGCGGCGTCAGACCTGGAATCCTATCGCGAAGTGGCGCCGGCGGATATCGCCGAACAGGTTCTTGGCGGTGAGGTTGCGGTCGTGGACGTGCGCTCTGGGGCGGAATGGGAGGAAGGCCGCATTCCGGGGGCGAGTCATATTCTGCTCGGAACGCTTCCGAAGCGCATTCGTGAGGTGCCAGCCGGCAAGCCGGTGCTTGTCCAATGCAGGACGGGGGCGCGTTCGGCGATTGCGGCCAGCATTTTGCAGGCACATGGACGCGTGAATGTAATGAACCTGCAAGGAGGCATCATCCGATGGCGTGAGGAAGGATTGCCTGTAGCCAAGTAACCGGTCTGCCCCAAATGAGCGGCTCTTCATAGGCCTCAGTCACCTATGGAGAGCCGTTCTTTGTACATTGATGAATTCTACCAATAAATCTATAAAAATAGGAAATAAAGGTTTACAATATATCGTATCTTTGTTATATTTAAGAAGGTAAAACTTCCATATATTTTCATCCATTACAAATATTTAAGGAGTGATGTAAAGTGAAGAAGCTTCTGATCTCACTGTCTGCGTTAGCTATCCTGGCTACCGCTTCCCCGGCATATGCCTCTCAGGACCCTGTTCCTGCCGTCTCTGCCGGCCCCGTCGTTCAAGAAGACCAGCATTTCATCAAGTATTACGCGTTGCGGCCGAATGAAGTCAGCCCATGGGAAGGGATTTACCTGAAGAAAGGCCAGCAACTTACGATTTATGCGCAAGGCAGCTACGCCTATTACTCGGTATATAATTCAAGCTATCATCTCGGGACTTTTTACAATAGCAATGTAGGCAGAATTTTTACGGCGACGGAAGACGGCTATCTTTATTTTCAATTTGCCGCCCCGTCTTCGTATACGATGAATTACTTCACGGTTACATACAAAATCAACTGATCGGCGGCAGCAGGTGCTTTGGTGCAATATAGCCGTATGCAGTTTGCCAACAAGATGAGGCAATGAAAGCCTGCGTTAATGCAGGAAATTATGCTATCTCATCCGATATTTTATCAAATTCCTGGAAAAGTGCATCTTTTCCGCTGACTATTGCTTTTTATCTATTGCATAGGTCAAAATTGATGCGATTTTGCAGGAATGCCTGTAACGGAGTAAACGTCATAAGAGAATACTGCATTTATGCAGTTTTTCGGCAAGTCAAGCGTTGAGAATCAAGGGGAGCTGTCTCATTGTAGCTACAAACTACTTATGGGACAGCCCCTTAATAATTGGAATTTATTATGTGGAGGACGTAGCCCAAGCGAAGGTGCGGGAACGTTCTTTTTTTATTGAACTAACGGGAAGGATAATCATTTTGCAATTTTGTTTGGTTTGTTTGAATTTTGGTTGGTGAATGTAATTTATTGACAAACAAATAGGTTTCATAATAGTATATTTTTACGTACAAAAATAAGTTTCCATTTCATAAAACTTATACCGTGATGTTTACTAGCTTATGCTTATAAAGGAGCTGAAAAACATGGAAATTTCGAATGGAGTTCACATGCTTGAGTTGGACTTTCAGGGGACTACAATCAACCCAACCCTTTTGTGGGATCAAGAAATGGCCGTGTTAATAGACACCGGATTCCCAGGACAAATAGAAGATTTAAGATTGTCCATGAAGAAGGCCGGAGTGTCACTCGACAAGGTAAAAGCTGTGATCTTGACCCATCAGGATATCGATCATATAGGAAGTCTACCTGAGATTTTGCGGGAGTGTGGCAGTAACGTTCAGGTGTACGCCCACGAACTGGATCAACCTTATATTCAAGGGGAACTGCCTCTTCTAAAAGACGGACATATTAAAAATCCCCCCAAGGGCAGGGTGGACCAACCCTTAATCGATGGTCAGGAACTTGCGTTTTGCGGCGGAATTCGAGTCATCCACACTCCTGGGCACACTCCCGGTCATATCAGCCTATATTTGAGAAAAAGTAAAACTCTCGTTGCTGGGGATTCGATGTATAGTGTAAACGGAAGACTTGGAGGAATCCATGAGCCAACTACACTCGATATAGAGGAAGCTCGACTCTCATTGAAAAAATATCTGGATCTTAACATTGAATCCGTAATATGTTATCACGGAGGACTAAGCAAGGGAAGAATTAATGATCAAATTCGAATATTATAGATTAAACACACCAGTTGTACCGACCGTAGACACACTATCCACAACATCATTGTTGGACTGAACTAACTCATTTCCACTCCATCCTTTTCAATGAACATTTATCATAGGTACTTTAAGCATACCCTTCCTTCTTTAAGCTCTGAAGCAATTCATAATATCTGAGTTGTCACCTCACTAATTGTCTGAAGCTTCATAGTTCCTCCTTTTATTAACTAGCTTAAAGTTCGACACGATGTCAGTCTGTTCTTCCGAAAAAACTTGCCGTTACTTATGGTAGCGATTCACAATAAAAATGAACATCAGCCAGGAATGGGCATGTGTGGCGGATGAATCACCTATACGCGATTCCCGACTCCCTTCCTTTTCCTAGAGGAATGAGATATAATCGTTCGTTGGGATTTCTTTTTCAATACATATAGACTATGAGGAGGGGAATAACGGTGAAATCCAGCAGATGGAGTATAGTGAAGCGAAGTATGGCCAGCGGATTGGCCGTCTTGATCGCCATGCTCGGATTCGTCATTCCGGCGAAAGCGAATGAAGGTCCTGCGGCCGTGCCGCAAATCAGCGCGTGGTCGGTTAAAACGCTGAATGAAGGGGAGAAATACGGGATTTTCCCGCTTGCGTGGTACGTTGACGGCACGTTCCAAAAGCCGATCACGCAGGATAAGTTTCAAGCTCTCATCGAAGCGACTTCCGCCAAATTGGATGCGCTCGAATTAAAGAAAACAGAGCAGGTCGACATTCCGTCCGGAACGAAGGAAATTACGAGAAAAACGGTGATCGATACCGTGTACGGCGTACTGGCCCAGTACGAATGGCCGGAGTCGCTGGAGCTCGATATGTCCGATCCGGTAGCGTTTTTGCAGAAGAACGGCATTGTGTATGGCACAGGCAAAGGGCTGGACCTAGATAAGCCGAGCACCGTGGAGCAAGCGTCTGTCATGGCAAGCCGTCTTGTTCAATTCAGTTATGATGCGGCAGGAGGTGGGGCGAAGGGCCTTCTCTGGAAAGCCACGAAGGGGCAAAATACGCTCTATCTCTTAGGGTCGATTCACCTGGGCATTCCTGACATGTATCCGATGCAAAAATCGATTAGAGACGCGTTTGAACAGTCGGACACGCTGTGGGTGGAAGTGAATCTGATCGACGCGGGAACCTCGATGCAGTATTTCGCCCAACTCATGACGTATAATGACGGCACCCAATTGAAGGATCATGTGTCGCAGCAAACCTATGAGAAGCTGCAAAAGGTGCTGGAGCAGCTGAACATGGCGCAAGATACCTTCGATCCGTTCAAGCCTTGGGCCATCACGACTAATCTCTCGATGGCCAATATGTCAGGTGAATCTGCAGATATGGCTCAAGGGGCAGCCCTCGGCGTCGATATGTACTTCACGAACTCGGCCTTGTTGACAGGCAAGCCGATCCATGAGCTGGAAGGACTCAAGTTCCAGGCCGATCTCTTCAATAATGTGCCGCCTGAGGTGCAGGAGAAAGAATTGAACGAGGTATTGGAGCAAATCCTGGCGCCGGCCGACAAGTCGAAGGATGCGAGCGAGCAGTTGAAGCAGTGGCAGATGCTGTGGACCAAGGCCGACCTTGAAACATTCACGGAATCCTTCACGGATTCGGATGAAATGGTGAAGAGCGATTCGGCGCAGCGCTTGTTCGGGGAACGGGATAAAAATATGGCCAAAAAGCTGATGGAGCTGCTGGATAAAGAAGGGGCATCCACGCATTTTGTCGTCGTTGGAGCCGGTCACTTCGTTATCAAAGACATGATTATCGATCAGCTAAAAGCGAACGGCTATCAAGTGGAGTTCGTGAAATAGAATCAAATGATCAGAAGAGGCTAATCCGCATGATAACCATGATGCAGGGTTAGCCTTTTTTCGGCATATCCCGATTAGGGACAAATGCTGCGGTGGAGGAAGAATTCAGACTAATCGGTCAAGCGGAACAGGCCTTGCGAGGGCAGAAGCTGGGCAACCTCCCTGTCCGAATCATCGCCAGGGGCGTGCAGCCGGATCTGACTTCCATCGGTTTTTCTAAGGAAGGCAGTCGGAAGCTCGATGAAATTTGGCAAGCTTGCCAGCGGAAAATGCTGAACCTTTCCACGGAAAGCAAGCTGATTATCGCTGTGAACAGCGGTCATAATATTAGCGATGACGAACCGGAACCGGTCGTGCGCGTGATCCGCGATCTGCTGGCATCCGTGCAGGGCCAAGGCTGATCAGCAAGCAAGCCGGAAGGACGGCAGCATACCGTCTTTCCGGCTTGTTCCACATTCATATTGGCCGTGCAGCGGGGGAGCTACAGCGAGATCAGATCCCGGGACAGCTTGTTCAGCCGCTCGCAGCCATTCTCCGTGACCAGCACCATATCCTCGATCATGATGGAGCCAATGCCGTAGCCGTAGTAAGGCGTCTCCAGGCAGATAACCATGCCCGGAACGAAGACGGCTTCCTCCGCCGGGCTCAGGAATGGGGCCTCTTCGGCCGCAAGACTCAGGCCGGCGCTGTGTCCCAGATGACCCCGGTTGTAATTCGGAAGGCCGGAGCGGCGGATCACCTGCATCGCCTCGTTAAATGCGCGGCTCATTGGCAGACCCGGCTCGATCATTTCCAGCAGCCGGTCATGTCCGGCCCGCAGCGCCCCGTAAATGCGCTTCACCGTATCCGAAGGCGAGCCGAGCACGAAGGTGCGGGCGATGTCTGAACCGTAGCCGTTCACATCGACGCCGACGTCGAATTTGATCACGTCGCCGGGCTGTCCCGGACGTGTGTCGAATATATGCGCCGGTGCGAAATTCGCCCCGACGGAAATCATATGGAAGCGGGAAGGCGCTCCATCCGCATGGGTGAGCAAAGCTAGCCGAAATGCATCGGCAATGTCGGCCGCCGAGCTGCCGGCCTGGATTCCCTTTATCGTCTCCGCGATGCCGATTTCGGCGTAAGCGCAGCTCTGGCGGAGCTGCTCGACTTCCCAAGGCGTCTTGCGCGCACGCAGCTCGGTCAGCAGCGCGCCGGCTTCCGTTAGCTCCAGACCCGGCACCGCTTCACGCAGCGCGTTCACGGCAGGATGCCGCATCCCGTTCAGCTCGACAGCCACCTTGCCGCTGCGGATTCCATATTCCTCCAGCACCTCCCGGAGCAGTCCGAACATTTCCTCGACCTGATGGTTGACAGGCCGCCGTCCTTCGTACCGATCGCCGCGCAGCCCGAACGGATCGTCGACGTCCACCCAGGTTGGGTACGTTCGCAGCTCGCATTGAGGCAGCTCGTCCGGCACGCCCGCGGCCTCGAACTCATTCATGATGATCACGGTGCGGCGGGACGGATCGCGGAACATCACCGCCAGCGCGACTTCGTTCATGCGCAACGTATACATGAACGTGCTGGGATGGCCGGACAAATAGTAAAAATTTTCGCAGCTCGATGCCACGATCGCTTCTACGTTCTCCCTCTCCATTAACACTCGCGCCCGTTCCACAACATCTTTCAAATGCTCTGCTTTGCCGTAAACCACATTGTCAACTCCTTCGAAGCCGCTCATGCTTCCGGCTCACTGCCAAGCTGCCGCAAAAACTTGCGGGCCCGCTCCGTATGCGGCTGGGTGAAAAATTGCTCTGGCGACCCTTCCTCCTGGATTTTCCCGTCGCTCATAAAAATTACCCGATTCGCCGCTTCGCGCGCGAATCTCATCTCGTGGGTGACGACAATCATCGTCATCCCTTCCGTGGCAAGCTGCTTCATCACCGCCAGCACCTCTCCCGTCAATTCGGGATCGAGCGCCGAGGTCGGCTCGTCGAACAGCATGATCTGCGGCTGCATGGCAAGGGCGCGGGCAATGGCTACCCGCTGCTGCTGGCCGCCGGACAGCCGGGAAGGATGTTCATTTTTTTTGCCTAACAATCCGACCTTGGCAAGCAGCGACTCGCCGATTTCGACCGCCTGCGCTTGGTTCATTTTTTTCACGATCATAGGGGCCATCGTGACGTTCTCCAGGACGGTCATATGGGGGAATAAATTGAACGATTGGAACACCATCCCGGTTAACGTGCGGATATGCCGCACCGCTTCCTTCTTGGCGGCTTCGCTCATGGATGCGTTCCAGGCCGCATCGCCCACCCGGATCGATCCCGCATCCGGCACCTCCAGTCCGTTCAAGCAGCGCAGCAGCGTGCTTTTGCCGGAACCGCTCGGCCCGACCAGGACTACGATTTCCCCGGAGTCAATATGCAGGTTGATATCGTCGAATACGGTGAGTTCACCGAAGCTTTTGCCGAGATTGTTTACCTCAATCATGTGCATCACACGTCCTTAATAGGCTTTTGACAACCGCGTCTCGATGCGGTTCAGAATATAGGAGAAGAATACGCTCATCACCCAATACATGAGCGCGATCGCCACATAAAAAGGCATGGCGACATAGTACTGCGCAATGAGCAGTTGAGCGGAGCGCAGCAGCTCGGTTACGGTAACGATAGAGACGAGCGACGTCTCCTTCAGCATCCCGATGAACGTGTTGCCGAGCGGCGGGATCGCCACCCGGGCCGCCTGCGGGAGCACGACGCGCCGCATCGTCTGCCAAGGGGTCAGACCCAGGGACTGAGCGGCTTCCGTCTGCCCGCTGGGCACGGATAGAATCGCGCCGCGGAGCGTCTCGGACAAGTACGCGCCGATATTGATGCTAAGCGAGATAAAGGCCGCGGTGAGCGGCCCCAGCGTGATTCCGAAATCGGGCAGTCCGTAATAGATGATGAAGATCTGCACCAGGATCGGCGTGCCCCGAATGAGGGACACGTACCCTTTGGCGAGCGCGCGGACGAGCCGATTTCCTTTCAAGCGGGCAATGGCGACGATGATCCCGATAATGAGCCCGAAAAACATGGAGACGATCGTAATCAGCAAGGTGTAGTACGCGCCTGTTAATAGAAATTGAATATTACTAAAGACCAGCTCCATTACCTGTATCCTCCTGGCTCTTGCTCATTAGAAGTTCGGATCGACATCGAACCATTTATGGAAAATCTCCGTGAATGTGCCGTCGGATTTCATCTCGGCGAGCGCTTTATTGATCGCATCGAGCAGTTCCGGATTATTTTTGCGAATCGCGATCCCGGCAAAGTCCTCTTTAATCGGCTCGCCGACCGCTTTCACCTTGAACTGATTTTTCTCGATGAGCGGCTTGATGGCGAACACGTTATTGATCGTCGCATCGATGCGGCCGACGTCCAGATCTTTCAGAGAGGTGATGACATCGTTATATGTGGCGATCTCGAACGTGCCGACCTTCGGCATCGCGACGTCGCGCAAATATTTTTCATCATTCGTCCCGAGCCCGACGCCGATCTTTTTGTCTTTGAAATCTTCGATCTTCTGAATCGTCGCGTTGTCGCTCTTGACGATGACGTTGACGGCGTTCTTCACGTAAGGCGTGGAGAAATCCATCAACTTTTTGCGATCCTCGGTAATCGTCACTTGGCTGACAAGCGCATCGTATTTATTTTTTTGCAGTCCTTCAATCAGTCCGGAAAATTCACCGGTGATAAATTCCACTTCCACGCCGAGGCGCTTCGCCACTTCTTTGGCGACGTCTGCATCGAAGCCGTCGACCTCGTGCTTGTCGTTCAGGAAGTTATATGGAGCATAGGTGCCCATCAGTCCGACTCTGATTTTGCCGGCCTTCTTGATTTGCTCAAGAGCGTTCGCGTCTTGAGCTGTCTTGCTTCCGCATGCGGCGAGAGCGACAGACAGAACCGTGAGCAGCAGTGCAGCTTTGACGAATTTGTGCAGTTTGACAGTCATGATGATAGCCTCCATTATTGTACGACCTCTTATGGGGTCTTTATATCAGTAAAATGAGTTATCCGAGCAACCCCCGGAATTCGAACTTGGCGGTTTCTTCGGCGATATCCGATGGGGAATAGGCGGACGTATAATCGACCTCGTGCATCGGTCCGAACAGCCATTTGGACAATACGCCCGTTATGAAACAGACGAGAATGCTGGCCCGAAGCGGAAGATCATTCGTACGGGGAAGCATGCCCAGCTCCATTGCCCGCTGAATGTTGTGTTTGAATGCCTCCTCGAACGCAACCCACGTGTGCGAGATCGCTTCCCGCACCGGAGGGTCTGCGCCTTGGCCTTTTATCAGCAGGAAAGCCATCAGCTCCCGGTTCCGGTCGGCGAAGGTGAACAGATCGGTAAGCAGCCGTGCGGACGAACGGACCATATCATCTACCGTGCCTGCGTGCTTGCGGTAGCCTTGCTCAATAACTTTTATGAGTTTCTCTTTTCCGTCTTCGATTAATTCCAGCACGAGCTGTTCTTTACTTTGAAAATACCAGTAGAACGTTCCCTGTGACACTCCTGCGGCCTTGACCACATCGGAAATTTTGGTGCTGTGATATCCCTTGCAGGCAAATAACTTCAGGGCGGCGCCCATCAATTGATGACGGCGATCCTGATCTTGCTTCGGTCCGGCAGCCAGCTTCCATCGCCCCTTTCCACTTAACTGACGAGTCAGTTAATGATAATTCCGATGGGATTACTATATTTTAAAGTTCGATTTGTGTCAAGCTATATTTTTGAAAGTGCCAGAGCATGTTCTCGGCCATCTTGATTGTTGGCGGGGTAGAAGTTATGATGGAAAACAAGGAAAACAAAACTGTTTCTATGTTTTCTGCGAGTCAAGTTCGAGGAGAGAGTCAAATGGGAAAATCGTTAAAGGTCTTCATGCTGTTCACGGATATCGGGTTTCTTTTCTATTGGGCGGTCACCTTTTTAGAATGGATTCCGAAGCAATATCTATATCAGGATTACAGCAATGAGCTGCTTGTCGCCTGGAACCTGTCATTTATTCCGTTGGATTTGCTTATTTCGGCTACGGGGCTGATCAGCATTTCTTGTTACAACAGACAGAAGGAGGTCTGGTCAACGCTTTGCTTGATTTCCTTGGTGCTAACCTTTTGTTCGGGCCTGCAAGCGATCGCCTTCTGGGCCATACGGCCCGATTTCGATCTGGCATGGTGGATTCCGAATCTGTTCCTGATGGCATATCCGTTATTCTTTTTTCCATCGGTCATGAAAAAGGGGGTTCGTGCGGCATGAAAGAAAGAATTGCGGAAGCGGCTGTACAGGAGATCAAGTCCCGGGGGTTGAAATTTGCCATCCGCGATGTGACGAGCCGCCTGGGCATCAGCACGAAGACGCTATATCAATATTTTGATTCCAAGGAACACATTGTCACCTGGATCATTCAACAAGCGATTCAAGAAATGAAAGACACCGAGCAGCGGATTATGAATGACCCTTCCTTGTCCCTGGTCCAAAAGCTGAAGCAAGCGCTGATCATCCTCCCAAGCGCGTTCGCTTTCACCGATATCCGCACCCTGGATGAGCTGAAGCGATCCTATCCAGAGCAGTGGAGACGGGTCGATGCTTATATCAATGAGGGATGGGGCAATGTTCGCAAGCTTGTCAACACGGGAATTGAAAAGCAAATAATCCGCCCTCTGGATATGGAGCTGTTCATCCGGATCTATGTGGGTGCGGTCTATCAATTGATGGATCGCGGGGGCGCGGAAGAGCGTCACTTGCCGCTGGAAGAAGCGCTGACACGAACGGTTGAACTGCTGCTGTATGGCATCGTTCTGACAGCGCCCGCGGACGGACCATAATAGCGCGATGTTTTTCCGACGTCGAAGCGGGAGAATCATTTGCCAGATCAGCTCTCCGCGCCTGGTTACTCATCTCGTTTTGCTGAAAATGAATTTGATCGCGATCGGGAGGGGGAGGGCAGAAGCAGACAGGCTATCCCCGGAATTGTCCAGGGATAGCCTGCTGTGCTAGAAATAACAGAGCTGCAGCGTCAACGCGCCGCTCGCCAAGCCAGTGCCAGCGCCAAGCAGATATGCTGACAGCTTGCGCCCGAGAGCCTGCTTCCACGCTTGCAGGGCAAGGTCGGACCGGAGGCGCTTGTCCTCCTTCTCCAAGGCGCGCGGCTTGGTGACGAATGCGGCTCCCGCCATGGCCAAGCCGCGCAAGAGAGGAGCGAGAAACCCGGTCCGCAGCACATAACCGGCCGCTCCCGCGATCAGGGCCAGCAATCCATACAGGAACCAGCGATTGATGATGGCGGCTTGGATGGCGGAGCTTCCGCTGCCATCCTGAAAATAGAGGATGCTCAGGCCTGCCGCGGATATGACGGCGGCGATCGCATATCGGGCCAGCATCGTTATGGTTCCACTCGCTTCGCGAAGCGCAGATCCGGATTGGAGCGCGCATCGAAGACGATGCCGGTGACCTTTGGACTGACCAAGGCCGTATCCGCCGAGAACAGGATCGGAATGATCGGCAAGTCCTCCATCAGCACTTGCTCCGCTTGCTGCAGCAATTCGATCCGTTTGTTCGGATCCAGCTCGTACGTTGATTTCTGAATTAACTCATCATACTCCTTGCTGCTCCAGTTCGTGAAGTTGTTCGAATTGTTGGACGTATAATGCCCGAGCACGCCAAGCGGGTCCAAGTAGTTGCCGACCCAGCCCATGCGGGCGATTTGGAAGTTCTTTTGCTTGAAGGTATCGATATAAGTCTTCCATTCCTGGTTTTCGAGTTTGACTTCGACGCCCAGGTTTTCTTTGAGCATCGCTTGCAGCGCTTCCGCCACTTTCTTATGGTTATCTGCCGTGTTGAATTTGAACGTCACCGGAGGAAGCTGGGACAACCCTTCTTCCTTCAAGCCTTCGGCCAGCAATTTCTGCGCTTTCTGCACATTGAACTCATAGTATGTCTCCGCATCCTCGCGGAAGTCCTTGCCTGATGGATTAGTCAGGCCATAAGGCACATAGCCGTGCGCTGGCGTTTCCCCGCCCTTGGTCACGTTTGTCGTCAATGTCTCGCGGTCGATCGCGTACGAGAACGCTTGTCTTATTTTTTGGTTCGTGAACGGCTTCTCATTGACATTGAAGGAATACGTATAGACACTGAAGGAAGGATGGGATAAGTACTCTTTATTATTTTTCTCTTGATCGATCACATCCAGCGGCAGCGACAGAATCATGTCCAGCTCGCCGGTTTTGTACATTTGATAGTATGTCGTTGCGTCCTGCACCATTTTGAAATGAATCGTGTTCATCGTGATGACGTCTTTGTTCCAATACTGATTGTTTTTCGCCAACGTGATCTGCTCGTTATGCTTCCATTCCTGCGGCACATAAGGGCCGTTGCCGACGATGGTGTCCGCTTCGGCGGCCCATTTCTCGTTGTTGTCGACGACGGACGAGCGAACCGGCAGATAGGCGCGTCCTACGGCAATGATCGGGAAAATGCTGAGCGGCGCTTTGAGTTCGACCACCAGCGTATGATCGTCCTTCGCCTTGACGCCGACATCGTCCGCGCTGCCTGTGCCCGTATTATATTCTTCTGCGCCCTTGATGTAATACAGCGAGGACGGATCATAAGCGCCCGTCTTCGGATTTAACACCCGTTTCCACGAATATTCGAAGTCCTGCGCCGTTACCGGATCGCCGTTCGACCAGGTGGCATCGTCCCGGATCGTAAAGGTATACGTCGTGGCATCTGGCGATACATCCACTTTGCTGGCTGCGCCCTCCACGATTTTGCCGGATTTGTCGTAGGTGTACAAGCCTTCATACAGGTTGTCGATAATGAAATAAGATGTCGTATCCGATGCAAATGCAGGGTCGAGCGTATAAGGTTCGCCGCCCGCCAGGTTCGTGGTCAGCACCTGCGGAATCTCTCCGTCGGCTGGCGCCTTGGCATTGGCGGCTGCGCCTGTATCGCTGCTGCCGGAGCATCCGGCCACAGCGGCTGCCGCAAATAGTAGAATAACCAGCATAACGTTCCATTTTTTCATCGTGTCGTTCCTCCATTACTGCAGATAATCTGGTACTGTTCGCGCCATCAAGCGCAGTCTTTATGCGCATGAACTGGCTCATTCATATAAATGGCATGCAACCCAGTGGTTGCTTCGCACTTCCTTGCCAGGCGGCATCTGATTCGCGCAAATATCCGTGGCGCTAGGGCAGCGCGCATGAAACGGACAGCCCGCGGGCGGAGAGAGCGGGCTCGGGGGCTCGCCGTGCAGCACGATTCGCTCGCGAAGCCTCTTGGCCGCAGGCGTCGAGGCGGGGACGGCAGACAAGAGCGCTTGCGTGTAAGGGTGCAGAGGCTGCGCGAACAGCGATCGGCTATCCGCAAGCTCCATCAGCTTGCCCAGGTACATCACGCCGATGCGATCGCTGATATGCTTCACCATCGCCAGATCATGAGCGATGAACAGGTAGCTGAGACCTTGCTCGGTCTGCAGATCCTTCATCAGGTTCACGATCTGAGCCTGAATGGACACGTCAAGCGCCGATATCGGCTCATCCGCCACGATGAAGCGCGGCTTGACCGCCAATGCCCGCGCAATGCCGATGCGCTGTCTCTGCCCGCCGCTGAATTCGTGGGGGAAGCGCTCGGCGTAATCGGGATGCAGGCCGACCCTCTCCAGAAGCTCGGCTATCCGCTCTTTGCGGGCCGCGCCAGTCGCCATCCGGTGAGCATCGATGCCTTCCGCGACAATATCGCCGATTCTCAGTCGGGGGTTAAGCGACGAATGCGGATCTTGAAAGATCATTTGCATGCTGCGGTTCAGCTCCCGTCTGGCTTGCCCGCGAGCGAGCGCGATGTCCTGCCCCTCGAACAGCACCTTGCCCGACGTCGCTTCCAGCAGCCCGACAGCGGCTTTGCCAAGCGTGGATTTGCCGCTGCCGCTTTCGCCTACGAGGCCGACGGTCTCGCCAGGGAGAACAGACAGCGTAATACCGTCGACGGATTTGACGACGCGATGAGCGCCTGTGCGAAAATGCTTGTGCAGGTCATGAATTTCAACTATAGGCTTCTGCATAATCGTACCTCCTCGCTGGGTCCGGCCCGTGGCCGGCAGGAGAGCGGGGATCATTCAGCCAGCAGCTCGCGCTATGATGCTCCGTGAATGCCTTCGTCTCCGGCAGATGCCGCACACAGACTTCCATCGCGTACGGACAACGCGGCGCGAACGGGCATCCTTGCGGCTGCTCGGATAGAGCTGGCGGCGCGCCTTCGATCGGCATGAGCCGTTCTTGATCCGGTCCATCCAGCTTCGGCGCGGATTGCAGCAATCCCCATGTATAGGGGTGTCTGGCCCGCTCGAAAATATCCTGAACGTTCCCCGTCTCGACAATCATTCCGCCGTACATCACCGCAACGCGATGCGCCACCTCGGCTACCACGCCCAAATCATGCGTAATCAGCAGGAGCGAGCTGCCCATCTTGTCCTGGAGTGCCGTAAGGGTGTCCAAAATCTGGGCTTGTATCGTGACATCCAGGGCGGTCGTCGGTTCATCGGCGATGAGCAGCTTCGGATTGCAGGCCAGCGCAATCGCGATCGAGACGCGCTGTCGCATTCCGCCGCTGAATTCATGCGGATATTGATGATAGCGGCTGGCTGCGTCAGGTATGCCTGCGAGCTGAAGCAGTTCCACCGTGCGGGCACGCGCCTCGCTTCGGCTCAGCTTCTGATGCTGTCGCAAGCCTTCCGCGATCTGCGCGCCAATCTTCATTGTCGGATTGAGCGATGACATCGGATCCTGGAACACCATGCCAATCTCTGAACCCCTTAATTTCCTCATCTGCGGCCGGCTCAGCCGGGTGATATTCCGTCCTCGAAAATGAATTTCGCCGCCTGCCAGCCTGGCTTGCGGAGCAGGAAGCATGCCCATAATAGAACGGGCGGTCACGCTCTTGCCGCTGCCGCTTTCCCCGACGAGGGCGAGCGTTTCCCGTTCGTCGATGTGGAAGCTCACATCCCGCAGGGCATGAAGCGTCTTCTCGCGGGAATGGAAAGCGACATTCAAATGACGAACCTCAAGTAAATGTGTCAACGGCGCACCTCCTTAGTGCGGCGAACGGGGATCCAGCACATCCTGCAGCCCGTCGCCGAACGCGTTGAACGCGAACATGGTGAGTGAAATCATGAGTCCCGGAAAAAACAGCCGCCACCATTGACCGCTAAGGATAACGCCAAGCGAATCATTAGCCATCGTTCCCCAGCTGGCGTCCGGAGCCTGAACCCCCAAGCCGAGAAAGCTAAGGAACGATTCGGAGAAAATGGCGGCAGGGATCGTAAACGTCAAATTGACAATGATGATGCCGGCCGCGTTAGGCAGTAAATGCTTGAACAAGATGCCGGCATGCGATGTGCCCAGCTTCTGGGCCGCCAGCACATATTCTTGCTGCTTCAATTGCAATATTTGCCCCCGCACCACACGCGCCATGCCAACCCAGCCTGTGATGGAGAGCGCGACCACCATCGTGAAGATCCCTGGCTTCATAATGACAAGCAGCAGGATCACGACAAGCAAATACGGGATGCTGTACAAAATTTCAACGATCCGCATCAATATATTGTCAATCCGGTCCCCGAACCGGCCGCGCCCGGCCATGTAGCCGGATATGCCGCCTACGAGTATGCCGATGATCAGGTCAATGGCTGCTGCGGCGAAGCCGATCGCAAGCGAGATGCGCGCCCCGGCCCAGGTTCGCGCCCATACGTCCCTGCCAAGATCGTCGGTGCCGAACCAATGCTCCGCCGAGGGCGGCAGATTGGTCTTCGTCAAGGACTGAGCGCTCGGCGAATGGGGCACTATGTACGGGCCTGCCGCCGCAAGCAGCAGGATGAGCAGCAGCAGGGCCAGACCGATCATGGCCAACTTGTTCTTCATTAATTTGCGCAATCTGTCTTGCCATAGCGGAGCGCTTGGTTGAGGCGGCACGTGAATCGCCTGCATGCTGCGATCTATGGGGACGAACAGATGCTCCACATCGGCTGATGCTTTCATGCTAATCTCCTTTGCTGGCTAAAGTAATTCGCGGATCGACGATACGGTAGGACAGGTCGATGAGAAATAACGTGACGACTAGGACTAGGCTGTAAAATATCGTCGTACCCATAATGACCGGGTAATCCCGGTTGAAAATGCTGTCTACAAAGTGCTTGCCGATGCCGGGAATGGCAAAAATCTTCTCCACCACGAACGTGCCCGTCACGACGGACGCGAACAACGGTCCCAGAAAGGACAGAACCGGGATGAGCGAGTTCCGCAATCCATGCTTTGCCACGATTTTCCAGGCTGGCAGCCCCTTGGCCTCCGCCGTCTTGATATATTCCTGCTGCAGCACTTCAATCATGCTCGTTCTTACGAAGCGGGCAATGATGGCGAGCGGAGTGACGGCCAGCGCGATCGACGGCAGTATCGTATGCTTCCAGGTTCCCCAGGCAGCAACCGGGAGAAGTCTCCATTCCACGGCCATATACTTGATAAGCAGAGGGGCAAGAATGAAGCTCGGAATCGAGATGCCGAGCATCGCCGCCACCATCGCGATGTAGTCCAGTGCGCGATTGTGATGAAGTGCGGCGATCGTGCCCAAGCCGATTCCGGCGACGATGGCGATCAGCATGGACTGCAGTCCGAGCAGAGCCGACGGGACAAAGCCCCGTGCGATCAACGTATTCACATCGGTGCTCTTGGATTGAATCGATGGCCCCAAGTCAAGGGTCAGCAAGCTTTTCAAGTACAACAGATACTGCACAGGCAAAGGCTTGTCCAAGTTGTACCTGGCTCTCATATTTTCCAGAACCGACTCCGGCATCATCCGGGAATCAGAAGCAAACGGATCACCAGGGATGATGTGCATAATAACAAAGGTCAAAGTGACGATGATCCACAGGGTGACGAGCATTGCAAATAATCGTTTCAGCACAACCATTGTTCTATCTGCTCCTGTTCAAATACGATTATATTTATAAGAATAGTTGGTATTAAGTATAAAAAAATGATCCTATGCAAGAAGTAGAGAGTAATCAACCGGTTGTTTAATTATTAATTCTGATAGGATTAGTATGAATAGTAGGCCAGAAGATCGGAAATGTCAATGAGTTGTTCTGTAATTTTCAGAATGGAACAAAGTCTTTTCATCATGAAATGGAATGAATGCGTGATAGAGCAACAAAATCGATAGAATGAAAAAATCTGTTTGCTGTTGGTGAACTGCATGCAAGCCGCATGAACCTGAACGGGTGCGCAACGGCGTTTGGGCTCTATGAGGCAATATTTCATTTCCAAAAATATGAACGGGAGGTATACTGGAAGGATTAATGGAGAAATGCTCCAGAAGGCGGTTCCCGATTGGAAATAGGGAAGATTGCTTCGTGATGGGAACGAAGGAGGCTTATGAAAATTGGATTAGTTCGGCATTTTAAAGTGGCCTATGAGCCCAATCACCGTTGGATGACATCAGAACAATTCAATCAATGGGTAGAACGCTATGATCTTTCAGATATTTGTGTGAGTGCCTTCCTTGATGGTGACGTGAAATGGGATGTTTGCCTATGCAGCGACTTATATAGAGCGGCGAAGACCGCCGAGATCATTTATAAGGGGCCCGTAATCAAGACTGCGCAGTTAAGAGAGATTGGGATGAGCTGGACTAGCCAATCCAAGCTCAGACTTCATTATTATGTATGGCAAATGATGGCCAGGCTGGCTTGGTACTTCTCCCATCCTTCACAGGAAGAGAGCAGACGAGAAACCGTATTGCGAGCGCGACAGTTTATAGACCGCATCGAAGAGACCTATCATCAATCCAATGTATTAATCGTCAGCCATGGGGCCTTCATGAAATGTCTGACTCAAGAATTGCTTCGTAGAGGGTATAAGGGCAAACGACCATATAAGCCCGAAAATGGAAAACTGTATGCATATGTAAAAACAAATTGAGTTTATTTATAACCGCATTGATTGACAGCTTTACATCAAACACTAAGGAGTTCCATTTCATGTTTGAATTTAATGGATGGGCTGTTCTGAGATATCATACACATGATACTGATTCTATGAAACAAGAAAAACAATTAAATAAATTAATTCACTATATCTCAGAAATTGATACGGAAGAGGTCGTTACTTTTAAAAGCAGAAATGGCCTTGATTCTCTCTTAATGTCAGGATTACATAACCACAGAAAGAATTATGTAGTTGGAATATTTGAAAAAATTGCTGAAATCATGCCTGGATCCTACGGACTTCTTTATATACATGATGATGAAGACCAAAGTAAAAACCACGATAATACAAATCATTTTGTGGTGTGGAAATTAGTTAGAGGAAAATTAACTGGACAACAAGATCATTATCTATCTCCTTATATTCCAACAGTAGAAGATCCGTTTGATGAAACGAGAAACGACTAATACCGGAGGCATATCTCATGAACGAAAAACCTCAGCTGCTCGATAAATTCAGCGAATGGAACCGTTTTGTGCTACAAATTACAGAATTGGAATGGCAAACGCCCATTGATGAAGGCAAATGGACGATCCATGATATTGTCAGCCATATGATGTTGTGGGATAAATACTTCTATGAAGAAGCCATCTATCCTATCGCCAATGGTAAGCAAGTGACGGTGAGTCATCTTGATTTTGATGCGTTTAATAGAGAGGCCATCGAATACGGAAAAACGCTAACCAAGGATGAATTAATCGACTTAACAACGCGTTACCGGAATCTGTTAGTGGATACGATACAGCGTTTGGACGACGATACGTTTTCGAGAAAATATGCGGAAGGAAAATTTACCGTCAAAACTTACCTGCAGGACTTTATTTGGCATGATCAGCATCATATCACCCAAATGGAAGAATACAAAAGAAAATCAGGCATCTACTCACACCACGACACAAAAGGAGAGCGGCATGAAGTATTTTAACGAGGCTAAATATTTTTGGCAGACGTATGTACCGAAGCAGGGCCAAGCCGAGACCGTGCAGGGCGAATTAATTCGGGCAATCGAAAAGCTGAGAGGCGAGGCGCAAAGAAACGGCAACATCAATTGGGATAAGGGATTCGTTATTTAACGAATGGCATCAACATGTCAACACCGCCAAATACAATGGAAGCTCTTGCAGGGTGATGCTGCGGGGGCTTCTTTTTATGTGGTTCCGATAACTGCTCATCCACGCGCATGGGGAGATTCTCGGTTTCCAACAGGACAAGTATTCGCTATAATACAAATGATAATGATAATTATTCTCGACGATAGAAAGGGGAGCGGACGCCAGAGTCGGACGGCCTGTCTGTCTGGCTCATAGAGAGGCGCATAAAGCATGAGACAACATTATTTCATTGACAGTCCTGATACATATGCCGAGACGATGCGCCGGTTATCCGGACAGAGCGCGAATGAGAAGAGCCCGCATGCCCGTTCTGTGCGTTACGATATTCGAGAAGAGTATGGTTCGGGCCGCGTCGAAATGTACCGCGTGATGAACAACTCCGCGATTACGCTCTATGATGTTACGTTTCATGACGATGTCGTATTCGAATATGCGATGACGGGCCGTTATTTTGCGGTGAAATATTGCGTGGATGGGGAACTGGAGCTGCAGGAGCATGACCAGGAACCGTTATTGTTCAGGAAGAACTGCTTGTCTGTATCCAAGTCTTGCGCCATCCGAGGCTGCACCCGTCTGCGCGGAGGCCGGCGCTATCAAAGCGTATCCATCATCTCGGATTCGGACCATATGCCCAAGTTATTCGGCAGCAGCGGGATAGATTTATGGAATCATGCGATGGAGAAGCTGGATGGCTCCGCTCGGCAGCGGTTATTCACCGGTGTGCAGGCGGGGGCGGACGTGTCGAACATCTTCTGCAGCATCTTCCACTGCCCGCTTCCGGAGCAATCGAAAATATTATATTACGAAGGCAAAGTTATGGAGCTGCTGTCCCTGCTCTTGGCGGTGGAGCTGCCCGGACTGGAAGACGAGGAGGAAGCGGTCCTGCTGGATGACTATGAGATCCGGCAAATCCGGCATGCCCATGATCGATTGATGGATACCCCCGGCAATCCGCCCACGTTGGCGCAGTTGTCCAGGGAGCTTGCGATTAGCCGTAATAAATTGACCAAGGGCTACAAGCAGATCTACGGCCATACGATCTACGTTCATTATCGCAAGGCGTGCATGGAGCAGGCGGCTGCGCTTCTGGCCGATCTCAACAAATCTGTTCAAGACATCGCGTTTGATGTCGGTTACTCCAATGCGAGCAATTTCTGCAACGCCTTCAAGCGCGAGTTCGGACTGACTCCGCTGCAATATCGCAAGTCCAAGCTGAGAAGACTGTCCGGGCTAATGAGTACTCAATCAACATAATCGGTGCTGTGCGCACAACAATTCCATGTCATCCTCCCGTATAGTGAGGGGTGTATCCAGATCAGGAGCGCCCGCGTATACAGGGGGATGTTTTGTTTTTTGGGAAAGGGGGCAACAGCGATGTTCGGCAATCGCATCGTTCGCGGCGCGGCGGATATGCTGCTTACACTTCTCGCCGTCAGCATGCTGTCGTTCCTGCTGATGCGCATATCTCCTGTCGATCCGGCTGAAGCGTTCGCCATCCGCAATACGATGAACCCTTCGGATGACATGATCGCGAAGCTGAGACACGAATTGGGATTGGATGGCTCGCTCCTCATGCAATATGTCACTTGGCTGACAGACGCGATCCGCCTCGACTTCGGGAAGTCGCTTATGAACGGCAAGCCGGTGTTCGACGAATTCGCCGCTACGATTCCGTTCACCCTCCGCATCGTGGCGCTGAGCGCCGTGCTGCAAGCGTTGGGGGCGGTTGGGCTGAGCTGCCTTGGCTATTGGCTGCGTGATCGATGGGCTGGCTTCATTCTTCGAGTTCTCATGATCGCAGGGGTGTCGATACCGGCCTTTTATCTGGCCGCCGTATATTTGGATGTCGTAGCGGTGAAGCTGCGCTGGATCGCTGTCGCAGGCGGACAAGGCATGATGAACGTATGGAGTCCCGCTCTCTGTCTGGCTCTTCCGATGGCCGCCTTCTACGGCCGGCTGCTGACGACCGTGCTGGTCAAAGAGATGGGCGAGGATTACGTCATGTACGCCCGCTGCCAAGGGTTGAACGAGAATTATATTTTGTTCCGCCACGGCTTGCCGCATGCCCTCCTTGCGCTGCTCCCGAACTTCATGCAGAGCATCGGACTTACGGTGGCGGGGGCTGCGGTTATCGAGCAAATCTTCTCGGTTCCGGGAATCGGCAATGTTATCATCACGAGCGTGATCAACCGTGACGCGCCGATGATCCACTTTTCAATTCTGCTGCTTGCCGCTGTCTTCATGCTGACGAACCGGATATCCAGCGCGGTGCGGCTGCTGCTGAAGCGCGAGCCCTCGAGGGGGAACTGGTCATGAGGCGGCGTCGAAGGCTGCGAATCGGGGCCGCCGTATTTGTGCTCTTTGCCTGTGCCTTCGCTTATCTGCTGGCGCCGCACGACCCCCATCTGATCAATCTTGGCCAGCGGCTGCTGCCACCGAGCGCGGAGTATCCGTTCGGAACCGACTCGCTGGGGCGCTGCTTGCTGTCCCGGGTTCTCCATGGCGGGAGAACGACGCTGGGCATTGTGCTGTTGACATGGCTGACAACCTTGGCCGCCGGTCTGCCTATCGGCATTCTCGCCGGAATGTGGCGAAGCCGATGGCGCTGGTTGGGCGACAGCTTCCTGAATGTGCTGGCATCGTTCCCGCCGATTGTCTATCTGATTGTCTGGATAGGGGCTTGGGGCAGCGGAGTATATACGGTCGTCGTCGCATTGACGGCAGCATCGCTGGTCAGTCTGATCAAGCTGGTGAAGGCAAAGGCGGAGATTGAGCGGGATAAAGCATACGTCTACTGCGCTGCAGCGTCGGGCGCATCCCGGCTTCGCATCATGTTCTGGCATTTGCCGCCGAACCTGATCCGCGAATCCGTGGTGATGTTAAGTCTCATCAGCTCGGATATCGTGCTGATGATTAGCGGCTTCTCCTTCATCGGGCTGGGCCTCGATCAGAACGGAATCGACTGGGGCGCCATCATGCTGGATGGCCGCTCGGTAGCGATGCTGCGCCCGGATATGATGCTGTACCCGCTGGCGTTTATTTTTTTGTGCGCATTCTCCTTCAATGTGCTGGGAGAAGAGCTTACATAGGAGTGGATGAGCGATCTTCAGTCTGAATCGAATCAGTGTATCTGCGGCCGACGGGAGACGATTGCTCCACGATATCAGCTGCCGCGTGCGGCGGGGGGAAGCCGTTGGCGTAACCGGCGAGAGCGGATCAGGCAAGACGACGCTGCTTAAGGCGGCGATGGGCGTCCTGGGCCCAGGATGCGCGCTCGAGGGCGGAACCATTCAATTGGATGGCCGCGATCTTCATTCGCTCGGTCCCGCAGAGCGTAGAGAAATGGGCGGCAGAGCGATCGGGTTCATCCCGCAGCTCCCGGTGACCGCATTTGACTCGCGGCTCTCCGTGGGAAGCCAAATGCAGGCTATTTTCCGCAAACGGCTGGGATTGAACCGGCTGGATGCGGCTGGGCTTGCGCGAGCCAAGCTGCAGCAGGTTCATCTTCCCGATAGCGAGCGGGTGATGGCAAGCCGGCCCGGGGCATTGTCCGGCGGCATGCTGCAGCGGGTGGCGATCGCGATTCTGCTGGGTCTGAATCCGCCGTATATTTTGGCGGATGAGCCCACTTCCGCGCTCGATGCGGAGAATCGGGAAGCCGTGATTCAGCTGCTGCACGAATGCAAGCTGGCCTCGGGACTGCTGATCGTCTCGCATGATGTAGAGGTGCTGAGGCGAATTTGCGATCAGGTGCTGGTGCTGCATGACGGCGTGCTGGCAGAGCAAGGGAAGATGGAGGACCTGCTTGCGCGGCCTCGGCACATCTGGACTTCCCAATTGGCCCGAAGCGCCGCGCGGCAAGAGGAAGGATATTGGATATGGGAGAGATACGAGTAGCGAATGTGACGAAGTTCTACGGCGGTGAACGGCGCGCCGATGTGAAGGCGCTGGACTGTGTCTCGCTTCGTTGGCAGGAAGGGGAGAGCCTTGCGCTGATGGGCGGCAGCGGGAGCGGCAAAAGCACGCTTGCCCGGCTAATCCTTGGCTTGGAGCGGCCTGACACCGGAGACATCCGGCTGGACGGCATCAGCCTCGCCGGGCTCCGCTTCAGGGCGTGGCGCCCTTACCGGAAGGTGCTGCAGGGCGTATTTCAGGATGCATCCGGCACGCTGAATCCCCGCTTGTCCGCTTACCGCAATATGGAGGAGGCCCTGCTCAACCTGACGCATATGACCCGGCGGGAACGCCGGCGAGAGATTGATGGGCTGATGGAGCGGTTCCATCTGGATCGGGATCTGCTGCGCGTCCCGGTGCGCGAGCTTAGCGGCGGTCAGCAGCGCAGATTGTCGCTGATTAGGGCTTTGTCGGTAAGACCCCGATATTTGGTGCTGGACGAGGTGCTTAGCGGGCTGGATACCGTGTCTGCCGATGCGGTTCTGGCCACCTTGGCCGATTACCGGGACAGCTACGGCTGCTCCTATCTATTGATTACGCATGATGCCTATAACGCTTACCGGCTGGCGGATCGATGTCTGCTGCTGGAGGGAGGACGTCTGGCAGCCGAGGCGACCCGGCTGGAGCGAATGCAGGCAGCTGTGCGCACCTAATGATGATTACCGGAGGAGAACGACGAGATGAGAATCAATCTATTTCGTGTCAAAACAGTGATAGTAATGCTCTGTATTCTATTAACGGCGAGCGCTTGCTCCGCGGGCGGGGCGCAGACCGACAAGGATACGCTCGTCATCGGCTATGCAGGGGAGCTGAGCAACTTCTACCCTACGATGACGGACATGCATAACAAGCCGGTCATTCAGTTGGTGTACGATATGCTCGTCCGCTATGAGGACGGCGAGATTAAGCCGGGGCTCGCCACGGAGTGGACATTCAACGAAGCGGGGACGGAACTGACGCTGAAGATTAGGCAGGGCGTGAAGTTCCATGACGGGGAACCGTTGAATGCAGCGGCCGTCATTGCCAATCTGGAATATTACCGCAATGAAGGCAATGCTTCCTTCCTGAAGGCGGTATCGGCCATCGAGAAGCTGGAAGCGCTGGATGAGTATACGGTCAAATTGACCTATCAAGCGCCTTATTATCCGGTGCTGCACGACTTGTGCACACCATACCTGGCCATCGTGTCGCCGGCATCGATTATTAAGGATAATTACCAAGCGATGAACGGAACGATCGGAACCGGTCCTTATATTCACGAATCATTCGCCAAGGGCGAGCAAACCGTATTTAAGAAGAACAAGGACTACTGGGGAGAAGAGCCTGCGTTCGAGCGGATTATCGTTAAATATGTTCCGGACCCGGCCACGCGGCTGAAGGCGCTGCAGACAGGCGAGATCGACGCCGTCTTCAGCTCCACAATGATTACGAATAATGAGTTCAAGCAGGCAGCTTCCATGTCCGGCGTTCAAGGGAAGACCTCGAAGGGGAGCCGTACGCGAGCGCTGGCGCTCAATGCGTCAGGGGAAAATCTGGGCGATCTGCGGGTTCGCGAGGCGATCGCGCATGTCATCAATAAGCAGGAGATTGCCGAGGGCTTAACGTTCGGCTATGAGACGGCGGCTGACGAGATGTTTGAAGGCATCCCCTATATTCAGAACGGGCTGCGGATGCAGCGGGCCTACGATGTGCAGCAAGCCGCCAAGCTGCTCGATGAAGCGGGCTGGAAGCTGAACGAGAGTACGGGATACCGGGAGTTCAACGGCAAGCCGATGAAGCTGCGCTTCACGTATGAGACGGGAGACGCGTTCAATAAGGAGCTGGCTGCCGCCTTGCAAGGCCAGTTGAAGGAAGTCGGGCTTCAGGTCGAGGTGGAAGGAACCGATGTGATGACATGGTGGACAGAATGCGTGGAAGGGAAGTTCGACATTACGATCTGGGGTTCGAAGGGAGCCCCTGAGGACCCGCATCACTTTATCGGCCCGATGCTGGATCAGACCGCGCATACGGCGGCCATGTCCGCTCTGCCGGAGGCGGCCGACATCAAGGAGCGCATCATGAAGGTGCTGCACACGCGGGACGAGGCGGCGATTGCATCAGGTTATGAGTTCCTGTTGAATTACTTGAACGACCAAGTCATCGTCATTCCGGTTACGCATGCCAAGGAATTGATTCTATACCGCAGCGACAAGGTAGCGGATTATACGTTCGGCGGACTTGAGAACGGCTTCAACCCGGCCGGAGTGCAAAAGGCGGTTACCCGCTGATCGGCTTCCTTCCCGCTTCAGGCAGCGAGGGAGCAGTTAAATGAGCCGCAGGCCGGATTCTGTATTTCACAGGATCCGGCTTGTTCGCTTGTCACAAGCGCGCGAATTTGCACTGTTGCCCGGGAAATTTTTAATAGGAAAGTCCAATAGCTGGAGTTCGAACGAGCCGCCTAAAGAGACCTTTTACCTCATATAGTTAATGCTATTAAACATCTTCCGGACCACGTAAAATCTGGCCTTACAGACGGAATGGGTGTTCGAGTCGATGAATGTAGTTAACCTCACTAAATAAATCAAAAATACGTTACCAGGCTCTCTATTTCCTGCTGCGAAAAGTGTATTTTTTACGGAGAGGGACTGAATTAGCCCTCTATTGAACGGCTGTAAGGCGGCCCGTCTGCTATAAAAGCATATCCCGCATAATTCCAAAAAAATTGAACACCAATAATGGTCATAGATGTGGTACGATAGATATGTTTTTTGTCACAGGCCGACAAATTTCGTTGCTGCCAATGGCGGACAAAATGGGCTTGCCATTTATCTTAAAATTGGTTATGATTCAATAACGGACTATATATAGTATGACGAAATGGATACATACACTATATATTGTAACGGCAAGTGGAGTTCCCTGATTAACCAAGAGCCTATATTTCTATCATTCTCTTCGAAGAGTAAGGAGATGGAAGAGCCAATTCGCACGCGGTGCATCGGTTCATCGCGCAGTTGGTTCCTGTCTCTTTTCTTTGAGATGTGCTTTTTTTGGTGACTCCAGGCAACTCTATTTGAAGAATGATTGCGACGGAGGGATCACGTGCTTATCGCTTACGACTCGAAGACCGGCAACGTGAAGCGTTTTGTCGAGAAGCTGGATATGAATTGTGTTCGCATATCGACAGAGACGAAGCTGACTGAACCTTTTATTTTGATCACGTACACGACAGGGTTCGGACAAGTGCCTCAATCTACAATGCAATTCCTCGAGGATCATGGCCACTTGCTGCAAGGCGTCGCTTCCAGCGGCAATATGAACTGGGGCGTCCGGTACGGACTGGCAGCCGATCATATTTCTCGATTATATTCTGTGCCCGTGCTGATGAAGTTCGAGCTTAGCGGCACGAAGAAGGATGTAGAACAATTTACTCGGGAGGTCCATTACTTTGATACCAAAATGGATACAGCTTAATAACGAAATTATGGTCCAGAAGGACGGCAAATTCCAATTTGACAAGGACCGTGAAGCGGCGAAAAGCTATTTCATCGACTATGTCAACCAAAATACAGTATTCTTCCATAATCTCGAGGAAAAGATTCATTATCTGATAGAGAACGACTACTATGAAAAAGAGCTGTTCGATAAGTACGAGTTCAAGGATATCAAGCGTCTCTATGAATATTTGTACGGGAAGAAGTTCCGCTTCCCATCATTCATGAGCGCATTCAAATTCTATAACAACTATGCCATGAAGACCAATGACGATACGAAGTTCCTGGAGCGTTACGAGGACCGGCTGGCCGTTGTCTCCCTGTTCCTGGCGAGCGGGGATATTGACAAGGCGTTCGAGTATGCCGAATTGTTAATTTCCCAGGAGTATCAGCCGGCGACGCCGACCTTCCTGAATGCCGGGAAGAAGCGGAGAGGGGAGCTGGTCAGCTGCTTCCTGCTCGAAGTGGACGATTCGATGAATTCGATCGGATTCTCCATCAACTCGGCGCTGCAGCTAAGCAAGATCGGCGGCGGCGTCAGCCTGAATTTGAGCAAAATCCGCGGCTCCGGCGAGCAGATCAAAGGGCTGGACGGCAAGGCAAGCGGCGTACTGCCGGTCATGAAGCTGTTCGAGGATGCGTTCTCCTACGCGAACCAATTGGGGCAGCGCGACGGCAGCGGCGTCGTCTACTTGAATGTATTCCATTCCGATATTCATGAATTTCTGGATACGAAGAAAATCAACAGCGATGAGAAAATCCGGATTAAGACCTTGTCGCTTGGCGTTGTCGCGCCGAATAAATTTTTCGAGCTGGTGGAGCAGGACAAGGATATGTACTTGTTCTATCCGTATACCGTGTATAAGGAGTACGGCAAGCATCTGGACGATATGGACATCAGCGAGATGTACGACGAGCTTGTCGACAATCCGAATGTCCGGAAGAAGAAGATTGTCGCGCGCGACCTGATTCTGAAGATTGCGCAGATTCAGATGGAATCGGGCTACCCTTATATCATGTTCGTTGACAACACGAATGAATATCATGCGCTTAAAGAAATCGGACGCATCAAGTTCTCGAACCTGTGCAGCGAGATTGCGCAGCTTAGCGAAGTGTCCACGATCAACGACTACGGCGTAGAGGACGAGATCCATCGCGATATTTCCTGCAACCTCGGATCGTTGAATATCGTTAACGTCATGAAAAATAAGCGGATGCGCGACACGGTTCACCGTGCGATGGATGCGCTGACCGAAGTGAGCGACCGCAGCAATATCAGCATTGTGCCTTCGGTAGCCAAGGCGAACCGCGAGCTCCATTCCGTCGGCTTGGGCGCGATGAACCTGCACGGCTTTTTGGCGAAGAACAAGATCGCCTATGAATCGAAGGAAGCGAGAGATTTCGTTCGCACGTTCTTCATGATGGTGAATTTCTATTCCCTGGAGCGTTCCATGCTGATCGCGCAGGAGCGCGGCGTGACGTTCACCGATTTCGACCGGAGCGAATACGCAAGCGGCGCGTACTTCGACCGTTATCTGAATACGGACTTCAGCCCGAAGACGGAACGAGTGCAGCAGCTGTTCGAAGGCCATACGATTCCGACCCTCGAAGATTGGGCCCGCTTGAAGGAGCAGGTGATGGAGCATGGCTTGTACCATGCGTACCGCCTGGCGATTGCGCCGACCGGTTCGATCTCGTACCTGCAGTCCTCGACGGCGTCCATCGCGCCGATTACGCAGCGCATCGAAGAGCGAGAATACGGCGATTCGAAGACGATCTATCCGATGCCGTACATTAGCGATGAGAACTACTTCTATTACAAAGAAGCTTACGATATGGATATGTTCAACCTGATCGACCTGGTTGCGGACGTGCAGGTCCACGTGGACCAAGCCATCTCGACCGTCTTGTTCGTGAAGGATGATCTGACGACCCGCGATCTGGCGAAGTACTATATTTACGCGCAGAAGAAGGGGCTCAAGACGCTCTATTATACCCGGACGAAAAAGAAAACGATCGACGAGTGCGTGAGCTGCGTCGTCTAAGTTGAATAAGTCGTCTCAGTCGGAGCCGTATAAGTTGCAGAAGTTGCAGATGTAGAAGGAGAATTCGTCGATGAAAAATTTTGAAGCAGTGAACTGGAACCGACCCGAATCGGATTATATGGAAATGCTGTGGACGCAAAATACGTCCCAGTTCTGGCTGGATACCGAGATTCCGATCTCGAAGGACCTGAAGTCGTGGTCCAAAATGACCGAAGACGAGAAGCTCGCCTACATGCATGTGCTTGGCGGCCTCACGCTGCTTGATACGGAGCAGGGGAATGTCGGCATGCCCGTCATTGCCCAGCACGTGGAAGGCAAGCAGCAAAAGGCGATTCTGATCTTCCAGGCCGCGATGGAAGAGATTCATGCGAAGAGCTACAGCACGATCTTTACGACCGTGGCCAGCACGGCCATGATCGACGAGACGTTCGACTGGGTGAAGGAGAACAAGCATCTGCAGAAGAAGACCGCGATCATCGATGGTCTGTACAAAGGCATTCAAGACCATGATCCGGTCAGCCTGTACAAAGCCATGGTCGCCTCCGTATTCCTGGAGAGCTTCCTGTTCTACTCCGGCTTCTTCTACCCGTTGTACTTGGCCGGACAAGGCAAAATGGTGGCAAGCGGGGAGATCATCAAGCTGATCATCCGGGACGAAAGTGTTCACGGCGTCTTCGTAGGCTTGCTGGCGCAAGAAATCTACAACAAGCAGAGCGCAGCCATGCAGCAGGAGCTGTCCCGATTTGTGCAAGATCTGTTGATTGAGCTGTATGAGAACGAGCTGGAGTATACGGAGCATCTGTATGATGCGATCGGACTGACGCACGAAGTGAAGAAGTATATTCGCTATAACGCCAACAAAGCGCTCATGAACCTCGGCTTTGAGCCGCATTTCCCGGAAGAGGAAGTCAATCCGGTCGTCCTGAACGGCATTCGCACCGAGACGAGCACACATGACTTCTTCTCGACGAAGGGCAGCGGCTATCAGAAGGGGAAAGTGGAGCCTTTGCAGGACAAAGACTTTATGATGCTGAATGATCGCGTGAAGCAATCGGAGATTTTCTAACGAACATAAGTGGTTGTGGCACCCTTCAGAACAGGCAACGGACGAAGCCGCCGGCTTATCCGCTGCCTGCTGAGGGGTGCTTTTGTATGCCCGAGAAGTGGGATATCGCCTGCGCGCCGAAGCGCCCCAACTTGTTGGACTCGGTTCGCTAGCTTGGATCAGCGACAAAGCAGCGCTTAAAACTGAAAAATGCTGCAAATCTGCAGTTTTTACTTGATCACGCCGGCACCTTAGGGGGAATCCTGCAAAAGTGCAGCAATTTCAGTCCTCTCAATTAAAAAGAAGAGAAAATCGGCGAAAATGATGCCGATTTGCAGGAATTCCACTCCATAGAAGCTTAAATCGTGAAAAATGATGTAGAAATGCAGGAATTTACTTCCCCACCTCCCGTCAAGCCGACACTCTTCATCCACATGTCCGAGGAAATCTCCGGCGCCCGAGGAAAATCCAAAAAAAGCCGGCATGGCGCCGGCTTGGTCAGAAGCTACTCTATTTTTACTGCATCTTAGTCTTTGTATTGCGAAGCTTGGGAACCTGCTCGTCCACGATTCCGTATCGCACCGATTACCCATCCAATCAGCCAGCCGATAATCCCGCCTGCTATCGCCGGAATGACCCAGCCGATTCCCTGCTCATACAAAGGGAGGTGATGCTTGAGCCACTCTGTAACTTGTTCTACCGGGACTTTGGCCTCCTTCAACCCGTCAAATAAGCTAATGAGCACGGTGCCGATAAGCGCGCCGCCATAGACGGACGGGCGCCCGCCGAAGAGGCGGTGGCCCAAGGACATCAAAAGTAACACAATAGCTACAGGATAGATGACCAGCAGCACCGGAACAGATACCGACAGAATAGTATTCAACCCTAGATTGGCTACCAACAACCCCGCTACGCAAGTCAGGAACGCGACTTGATTATAACTGAGCCGGCGGAATAAGGTGGAAAAATACTGACTGCATGCGGATACCAATCCGATGCAGGTCGTCAGACAGGCAAGCGTAACGATGACGGCTAATAGGAGTAATCCGGACTGTCCGAACAATTTCTGCACGATTTGCGTCAACAGCTGCCCGCCATTTTTCGCATAGCCGAACTCAGTAACACTTGTTACTCCGAGCCATCCCAGCGCCGCATAGACGAGCGACAAGCCGACGCCCGCGATGACGGCGGCTTGAACTGCGGATTTCGTAATCGCGCGCTTGTCCTGAACGCCTTGATCGCGGATCGCATTGACGACGATGATGCCGAACGCGAGCGCGGCGATTGCATCCAGCGTTAAATAGCCTTCCATAAATCCTTTGACGCCGGGCGACGTCGCATATTCCTGTACCGCAGGCTGCGCTTCTCCAAGCGGGCTCATCATCGCGGAGATGAAGAGTGCGGCGATGGATAGGAGCAGCAAGGGCGTAAGAATCTTCCCGATGCGAGCCACCAATTTGGATGGATTCAAGCAGAGCCAATAGACGAGAACAAAGAACGCGAGCGTATAAGCCAGCAGCACCCAACCGTTTGGTTGAAGAGGCTCGGGCAGAAAGGGACGCATTCCCATCTCGAAGGACACATTAGCTACACGCGGAATCCCCATGAAAGGACCGATCGACAAGTAGGCGATAATGGCAAACAGGATACCGAACTTGGGATGCACCCGGCCCGCGAGATGCTGCACGTCCCGGCCTGTCATGGCAATCGCGATGACGGCGAGCAGCGGCAAGCCAACGCCGGTCACAATGAAGCCCAGTATGGCGACGGCGAAGCTGTCTCCCGCCTGCTGTCCCAATATCGGCGGGAATATTAAGTTCCCTGCACCAAAAAATAACGAAAAAAGCATGAGTCCCACGAAAAAAACGTGGCTTTTCGATAGTGATTTCATCTTTTCTTCCCCCTAGATATCTTGACGCTTGTTCCCAAAACGCAAAAAATCCGCCCCTCGACAGGGACGGATT
Organism: Paenibacillus dendritiformis; assembly: GCF_945605565.1. Classification (NCBI taxonomy): domain Bacteria; kingdom Bacillati; phylum Bacillota; class Bacilli; order Caryophanales; family Paenibacillaceae; genus Paenibacillus; species Paenibacillus dendritiformis. The sequence continues at coordinate 3,668,144 of NZ_OX216966.1, forward strand.
GTGATCCGCGTTACCACCCATTTTCACGGAGCAGGTTGTTATCATTCCCGCACCATGCAGCTCATTACGTACTGATATACCATACCGTACGCATTCCGGATAACGGTGGAAGTCCGTCGCAGCTTACTCGAGTTCAGCCGCGCTTCTCGGAGATGACCTTCAGCTATGAGCCGAACGTTGGCTTGCAGCATACACCAACTCTCTGGAGATCGGGATTCATAGCTTACTCTTCTCGTCCATGAAGTTAACGCCAAGTCGTTTGTTATCTATTCTCACATAATACCATGGAGCTTGTCTATGCACAATATTTCACAAAATATTCCTGGCAGGCTGTTATAATCGCTCTTTTGTGCTTCCTCGCTATTATCACCCTGTTGTATGAAACTGTCAAAGCGAGAAGAAAAGTTACCGCTCCTCACTCTCTAGTTTCGATATATTGCGGTTTTATTCGAAAATGGGTCCATGCGAGTGACTGCGGGTGTATACTCGGAAGCAGCACAGGAATTCAATTTCACAACGTGAAGGGGATGCACTTCGGTATGAAAAGTTTCAATTTGGATTTGGATAGGGAAGAACGGATGTACATCGGAACATATCTGCTGGAACGAATCAATGACTATACGGGGAATATCCGCGAAGTCCGAGTCTCGCCCGAGCTTGACGTGGATGCGATCGTTCAGTTTGCGCAGAAATTATCGTTTGATCATCCCGTCGGCGCACAGGAGGCGATTGATCATATCTTGGAGGGATTGATCCAATTCCAGGTGCATACACCGCATCCGCGGTATTTCGGGCTGTATAATCCGCGGCCCAACGATATGGGAATTATGGCGGATACGATTACCGCGGCGTTCAATCCGCAGCTTGCGGCATGGAGCCACGCGCCCGTAGCGGTCGAAATCGAGAACTACGTGCTGAAAGAAATCGCGGCAAAATTCGGGTATTCATCCGAGACAGCAGACGGGACATTCACGACGGGGGGAGCAGAGGCCAATCTGACGGCTGTGCTGACCGCACTGATTCATCATTTTCCGTCGTATGCCAAGGAAGGGCTGAGGGCGCTCAAGGCGCAGCCCGTCATGTACGCATCTGCCGAGAGCCACCATTCCCTGGTCAAGGCGGCACGTTCTTGTGGACTGGGCACCGATTCGCTTCGCATCATTCCGACGGACTCACAATTACGCATGAATGTGCGTGCGCTTCAGCAGCAGATTGCGGCGGATCGCGCCGCCGGATATGCTCCGTTTCTGATTATTGGAACGGGGGGAACGACCGGATCCGGAGCGATTGATCCGATTGGCGCACTTGCAGATGTGGCTGAAGACGAACGACTGTGGCTGCATGTGGACGCGGCATACGGCGGAGCCTGCGTGTTTGTGCCAGAGCTGCTGGAGCAGCTTCATGACATTCGGCGAGCCGACTCGATTACCTTCGACGCGCATAAGTGGATGTCAGTTCCTATGGGGGCGGGAATGTATTTGACGCGGCATCGGGATATTTTGCATCGAGCCTTTAGCATCTCCGCCGATTATATGCCGAAGGAAGGAGCTGGCCTGGACCGAATTGATCCGTTCACCCATTCGATTCAATGGTCACGAAGATTTATCGGTTTGAAATTGTATTTATCGCTGGCGACGGCAGGTTGGGAAGGCTATGGCAAAGTGGTGCGGCAACAAGCAGAGATGGGGGAGCGCTTGCGTCAGGAGCTGACGCGATCGAATTGGACGGTCGTCAATGATACCGTGCTGCCCGTCGTATGCTTTACGGATATCCGTGTCCCGGCAGAGAGCCGATCGAAATTCGTATCGTTCATCTATGAAGAGGTACTGCGTTCCGGACAGGCTTGGATATCCATCTACGAAATGAACAAGGAACCTGCGCTGCGGGCTTGCATCACGAACTACGAGACGACAGCGGAAGATATTATCGCGCTGGTGGAGCTGCTCAATAGTGTGAGGGCAAAGATGATGAACTAAAAAATAAAGCTAAGAATCGACTTGGACGGCCGTGCCGCAGAGTCGATTCTTTTTTTGGGCGGAGACGGGAACCGCGCAGAAAATCCGTTTTGAAGCAGACATAATCCGTTCATCGGTGGCTGGCGCCGGATTTCTCGCCTAGCATTAGAGGGAGCATGTGCCATGTAAAGCAAAGAAGGAAGCATGACGGTGCAAAGAAAGATGCGAAAGGAAAGATGTTAAGATGACTCGAGTTCGATTCAGTATATTTTTTAGCGTGTTCGTGGCGATGGTCGGGTTGATGATTATCGCCCCGGTGATGCCTCCGCTGATACGCGAATTGGGGCTGAGCGAGACGCATTCGGGCCTGATTATTTCGCTGGGATCGGTCGCCATGGCCGTGATGGCGCCGGTATGGGGGAGATGGAGCGATGTGCGGGGAAGAAAGCCGGTCATCTTGATTGGCTTCCTCGGCATGTTCATCAGCTACGTGCTGTTCACGGCGACGATGTACGCCGGCTTGTCCGGGCTGATCAGCGGCGGGCTGCTGGTTGCGCTGCTGATCGTGGCGCGCGGCCTGGTCGGCCTGTTCATTCCTGCCGTTCCCTCCGCGGCGCAGGCGTATATGGCGGACATCACGGATGAGCAGGGCCGCTCGGCAGGAATGGCTCTCATCGGCGCTGCCAATGGCATGGGGCTCGTGCTTGGCCCGGCGATTGCCGGAGCGTTCGCGCTTATCGGCCTTATCTGGCCGCTGTATATTGGCGCGCTGCTGCCGCTTATCGCGATTGTCGTTGCCCTGCTGCTGATTCCGGCGCATAAGGCGAAGATTCAGGCCAAGCCGGCGAAGGTGAACCCGTTCCAACCCGGCCTTCGCCTTTATTTGTTCGCCGGACTGGCGACGATGCTCAGCATTGTCACCTTGCAAGTGGTCGGAGGCTTCTATTTTCAGGATCAGTTGTCCATGACGACGCAGGAGACCGCACGGATGTTGTCCATGGGCTTGATGGTGAGCGGGGTGGCGATGATTGTTACGCAAGGGCTGCAGATGAAAAAGCCGAAATGGCAGCCCAAGCCCTTGATTCTGGTTGGATCGGCACTGCTCATACTCAGCATGCTGCTCTTCCTTTTCGTCATCGGCCTCGTCAGCTTTTACGCGGCCTTCTTCTTGTTCGGTGTCGGTACCGGGCTGATGATGCCGGGCTTCATGTCCGGTTCCTCGCTTGCTGTGGCCCCCGAGCAGCAAGGCGGCGTGGCGGGGCTCGTTGGATCGGTATCCGGCATCTCCGCCGTGATCGCCCCGATTGTGAGCACGAGCCTGTACAAGCTGGATAAGCATCTTCCCTTTGCGGCGGTCGCTGCCTTAGTGCTGTTTATGGCCATTACGCTGCTTGTCCGCGGCACGAAGCTTGCCGCAAGCAAGGGGGCGGCGGAAGCAGCGAATGCGGAGAAATAAACGTACCTGTTCTTGCAGCGAGTATAAGCCAAGTCATGAGATAAATGAGGTGATCCGCCAATGAGTGCGAAATCGGAAATGTCGGGCCTGCTGCATATTGCCGGGGAGAAAAAAGGGCTGCTTACAGTCGCATCTCTTTTTTCTATCCTGTCAAGCCTGCTGCAAATCGCTCCTTTTGCCGCGGTATACAAAATTGTCGAGGAACTGCTGATGCATGCGCAGCGAATGGAGGGGATCGATAAAGATCTCATCCTCTATTGGGGCATCTTTGCGTTTCTTGCTTTGATTGGGGCGCTGCTTACGTTATATATCGGCGTCATGTGCTCTCATATCGCGGCGTTCCACATTCTCTACCGGCTGCGGGTGAGGCTGGCCGACCACGTCGCCAAGGTGCCCATGGGCTACCATACGAAGACAGCGACGGGAGAATTGAAAAAAATTATTGAGACCAGTGTCGAGAAAATCGAAAAATTCATTGCTCACCAGCTTCCGGATATCGTATGCGCCGTCGTGATCCCGCTGCTGCTGATCGGCTATTTATTCTGGCTGGACTGGCGGATGGCGCTCGTGCTGCTTGTTCCTATCGGCATCGGTTTCTGGCTGCAGGCCCGCCTTTTTGCAAGCGCCAGCGGCCAGCAGGCCTTTCGTGATTTTCAATTCGCGGCGGAAGAGATGAATGCGACCGGCGTGGAATATGTGCGGGGGATGCCTGCCGTGAAGATATTCGGGATTACCGCGGATAACTTTTTAACCTTCAAGCAAGCCGTTGTCCAATATCGCGATATTTCGTTACGAGTTACGGATTTTTTCAAAACTCCCTATAGTCTGTTTTACGTTCTGGTGAGCTCTTTATTTACGTTTATTGTGCCGATTGGCATTTTGCTGGCCAGCGGCGATTCCGGAAATCAAGCCTTTGCCATTACGTTCATCCTGTTCCTGATTATTACGCCCAGCTTATCGGTGCCCTTATTGAGGCTGATGTATATCGGAGGCGGGATGAGAGAGATTGTGGAAGGCAATAAGCGGATTGAAGCAGTTTTCTCCGAAGCGGTCGTGGCGGAGCCGGCTTCGCCGCGAGTTCCCGCGTCGTATGATATCACTTTTCAGCAAGTATCCTTTGCGTATGAGAAGCAGGAGAGCAAAGATTTTAAACCGGTATTGAACCAGATCGATTTTGTCGCCAAAGCAGGGGAAATGACGGCGCTCGTCGGTCCATCCGGCGGCGGAAAATCGACCATTGCCAATCTGCTGCTCCGCTTCTGGGACGTTCAGGAGGGCGTCATTGCGATCGGCGGCGTGCCGATTCGCGAGATGGGGACGGAGAAGCTGATGGATACGGTCTCGTTCGTATTCCAGGATGTTCATCTTTTCTACGATACGATTGCAGCGAATATCCGGATGGGCAATACGGCAGCGTCGATGGAAGAGGTCATTGCCACTGCGAAGACGGCTTGCTGCCATGAATTCATTGTCAAGCTGGAGCACGGGTATGACACCAAAATCGGAGAAGGCGGGACCTATCTGTCCGGCGGAGAAGCGCAGCGGATCGCGATTGCCCGGGCCTTGCTGAAAAACGCGCCGATCCTGGTGCTGGATGAAGCGACCGCTTATGCGGATGCCGAGAACGAGAAGAAGATCCAGCAGGGTCTGGCCGAGCTGGTCAAAGGCAAGACCGTCCTCATCATTGCCCACCGCCTGTCTGCCATTCGCGCGGCCGAACAGATTCTGGTCGTGAAGCAGGGAGCCATCGCCGAGCGGGGAACGCATGACGAGCTGCGCGCCTTGAACGGGCTGTACGAGCAGATGTGGCAAGCCCACATCTGCGCGGCTTCGTGGAGACTCGGAGCAGGCGACAGGCTGCCGCAACAGGCGGAGGAATGCTGCACAACAGGGGGGCTTAACGGATGAATCGGTATTTGTACAATGTTTCCGGGGGGAATCCCCGGAGCTTATGGCCGTCCAGCTTGGCGGCGCTCCTGGATGGATTCGCAAAAATTATACCCGCCGCGCTCCTGATCGATATCGTGAATACGATTTATATCTCGTTCGCGCATCCGGAGACGGGCTTGAATACCGGGCGTTTGTGGACGGTCTGCGCCATATTGTTCGCCTGGCTGCTTGTGTCCTATGCGGCATGCTCCTTGCTGTACGACAAATCGTTCAAAGCGGCTTACCGTCTGGCGGCATCCGGCCGGCTGACCTTCGCCGAGCATCTGCGGCATCTGTCGCTGGGGTATTTCAGCAAGCGCGACCCGGGGGATATGACCAACTTGCTGTTAAGCGACTACGGGCAAGTCGAGCATACGATCTCCCACAATGTTCCCCAGCTCATCAGCGCCATCCTGCTGCCTTTTTTGGCCTTGGCCGGACTCGTGTTTCTCGACTGGAGAATGGCGTTGGCCATGTTCATTTCCGTTCCGTTCGGCGCGCTGCTGCTGTGGCTGACCGACGCGCTTCAGGCGCGTCTGAGCGAGAATCATGTTCGAGCCAAAAATGAAGCCGCCAGCCGGCTGCAGGAATATTTGACCGGGATCCGCGAGATCAAGGCTCACCATATGGGCGGGGAGCGCTTCGAGCGGCTGCGTCTGTCCTTCGAACGGCTGATGCGGGCATCGATCCGGCTGGAAGGCATCGTGGGGCCCGTGATGATGGGCGCGATGCTGCTGATCCGTTCCGGGATGACGATCATGATCCTGGCCGGCAGCTATCTGCTCGCAGGCGGAACGCTGTCGCTGCCTGTCTTTCTCCTCTTCTTGCTGGTGGGGACCCGAATATTCGAGCCTTTGACGGTCGTGCTGATGAATTATGGGGAAATGCGCTATTCTGCCCACAGCGCGCAGCGCATTATGGAGGTACGGCAGGAGCGGCCGATGGAGGGAACGGGCAGCATCAATCCGCATGGGAAGATTGTGTTCGACCGGGTCGCCTTCGGTTACAATGCCAACCAGCCGGTCCTGCGCGACTTGTCCTTTACGATCGAACCGAATACGATTACGGCTTTGGTGGGACCGTCAGGAAGCGGGAAGAGCACGGTGACTCGCTTGATTGCCCGCTTCTGGGATGTTCAGCAGGGTGCGATCAGGATTGGTGATCAGCCGATTCAGCAGGCCGACCCCGAGAAGCTGTTGCAGCATATTTCGATGGTGTTCCAAGATGTATATCTATTCCAGGATACCATCGGCAACAATATCCGGATCGGGAAGATGGATGCGTCGCAAGCGGAGATTGAGGAGGCGGCCAAGCGCGCTTGCTGCCATGACTTCATCTCGCAATTGCCGCAGGGCTATGATACGCCTGTAGGCGAAGGCGGCTCGACGCTGTCCGGCGGCGAGAAGCAGCGGGTGTCGATCGCCCGCGCCTTATTGAAGAACGCGACGATCGTGCTGCTCGACGAAGCGACCGCTTCGCTTGATCCGGAGAATGAAGCGGCTGTTCAGCAGGCGATCAATGAATTGGTCGCGGATAAGACGGTCATCATTATTGCGCACCGGTTGAAGACGATTCAACATGCGGATAAGATCCTGGTGCTTGACCAGGGCCGGCTTGTTGAGGAAGGCACGCACCCTGAATTGGTTGCCCAGGCGGGACTGTATGCGAACCTGTGGGGCTTGCAGCAGGATGCCGACGGGTGGCGGGTGAGATAAGGCAACGCGTATTGAATGGAAGCTCCCTGAAGCCTTTGGGCGGACGGGAGCTTTCTTAATATGCGGTCTTGAAGCAGGAATAGCCGGTCATCATGCAGGAAATAATTGAATGTAATTTTAGAAATCTGGAAAAAGGGGTCGCTGCATGAATTGGTCTGCATGGTCGATGGATCGAGTTCTTATTTTGTTTGTCAGTCTGGCGTTTCTTTTAATGAGCGTTCAGGTGACAGTGTTTCATTATCGCCAAAATTTTCACCACAAAGCGATGTGGGTGCCTGTTATCCTCTCTCCCCTATTTTTCATTGCCGGGATTGTGTTGACCTGGTATAACCAGGCCTGGCTTGCCGCTCTGTTCCAGGTGCTGATGTGGCTCGGCGTCTTATCGGGCTTGATCGGCTTTTATTTTCATTTTCGGGGAGTCGGGGTTCGGGTTGGGGGATGGGCCCTGCGCAATTTTATGATTGGTCCTCCCGTCATTCTCCCGCTTATGTTCACCGCGCTAAGCGCGCTTGGCTTGATTGCGATGTACTGGAAGGTGGGTTGACCATGGCGCGGCACAGTCATTACCCGTCTTTTGATGTCATGAAGGAGCGGCATGAATGGGATGATCATACCCAGACCATCGTGATGTCCCGCGTGAAGCCGAACAATGCTCTGCACTTTTTTACGCCGCCTGAGGCCGGCATGATACGGCGTATCGCCTCGCTGCTCGTAGACGATGAGACACCGGAAGCGCTCGATTTCGTGCTTGTCCATATCGACCGCACGATGCATCGCTCTCCAGGGGAGAGCCAGCGCAAGGCGGGCGTTCCCGAAGCGCCGAAGCTGCTTCGGGCGGGTCTCCACGCGCTGGAGCAAGCGGCCCAAGCCCTGCACTCTTCTTCTTTTGCAGACCTGGACGCGGACATCCAGAGACAATATTTGCAGGACATGAGCCAATCCGCCGCCAAGCCGAAAGGGGTCTGGACCGGCATACCGCAAGCCGAACTGTTCAGGAAGCTGTTGAATCTGACGGTCGAAGCGTACTGTTCTCACCCGAAGGTCTGGTCCGATATCGGATACGCCGGTCCGGCTTATCCGCGGGGTTATGTCCGCACGCAGATGGGACAATTGGATCCATGGGAGGCTCAGCCGGAACAATGATGAACCGAAAATACGCGAACGAAGAAGTGGATGTCGTCATCGTGGGCGCGGGCGCCGCGGGCGGCGTGCTGGCCAAAGAATTAAGCGAAGCGGGCATGAGCGTGGTCGTCCTCGATGCCGGGCCGTTCCGCGATCCGCAGAAGGATTTTGCGAGCGATGAGCTTGCGATGAGGAATCTGGGGTGGCAGGATACCCGGATCGTGGACGGGAAGGACCCCTTGACGATGGGGCATAACAATTCCGGCCGCGGGATCGGGGGCGGAACCGTTCACTTTACGGCGGTGTTTTTGAGGTTTCACGAGGCGGATTTCAGAGCAAGGACGCTGGATGGCGTCGCGGAGGATTGGCCGATCGGCTATCACGACCTGGAACGATACTATGCGAGAAACGAAAAGGAAATTGCCGTATCCGGACCGAAGCATTTCCCGTGGGGCAACTACCATGGACCATATCCCTATCCGGAGAGGGAGCCGCTCAGCCCGAACGCGTACATGTTCATGAACGGCTGCGACAAGCTAGGCATCCGCTCTTCTGTCGCTCCGCTCGCGATTCTGTCCGCGCCGTTCGAGGGCCGGCCGCCTTGCATCAATCGGGGCTTCTGCAATCAAGGCTGCATGCCAGACGCCAAGTTCAGCACCCTCATCGTTCATATTCCGAAAGCGATCCAGGCCGGCGCCGAGGTATTGGCGAACTGCATGGTGACCCGGGTCATCATGGGCACGGACGGGAAGGCGAAGGGGGTCGCTTTCATCCATGATGGGAAATCGTATGAGCAAAAGGCGAAGCTCGTCATCTTATCCGCCTACGTGGTCGAAACGCCGCGACTTCTGCTCAACTCGGCGACCGCACAATTCCCCGACGGGCTGGCGAACCGCAGCGGCTGGGTCGGGAAGGCTGTCATGGTGCACAGCAGCCACGACGTCTATGCCAAATTCGACAACGAAATCAGACTGTATAAAGGTACACCTGTGCTGGCTACGACCCAGGATTTCTACCGGACCGACCCGAACAATAACTTCGTGCGCGGGTATACCCTTCATTCTCACGGGGCGCGGCCGGTCGAGTTCGCGAGCGGAATCTCGAAGGCGGAGGGAGGCCCGGTGTGGGGAGAACGGTTACGGGAGACGCTGCTCGATTACAACCATTATGGAAGAGTCACGCTGGTCGGCGAAGTGCTGCCCCATCCGGAGAACCGGGTAACATTAGCGGATGACAAAGACGAGTACGGCTTGCCCCGCGCCAAAGTCACCTTCAGTTACGGCGATAATGATCGCAAGCTGATCGACCATGCGGTCGCGAACATGAAGGCCATTCTCGATGCCGCGGGCGGCAAGGTCGAATTCGTCATTCCGGATAGCGCCCATATGATGGGGGGCTGCCGCATGGGGAATGATCCAGAGAGCTCGGTCGTCAATTCCTATGGCCAATCCCATGACATTCCCAATCTGTTCGTCTGTGACGCGAGCATATTTGTCACTTCTGGCGCCGGCAATCCGACGAACACGGTCATGTCATTGGCGCTCCGAACAGCCGATTATATTAAGGAAAAGGCAAAGAAGCTGGAGTTGTGACGAGACCGGAGCAGTGCCGCTGGCGGCATCTCGTTCCGGCAGCCAACTTGTAAACGAACCCCTTTCGCAGCGTTGCGGAAGGGGTTGCTGCGTTATTGTGCACCTCTCCCTGTGGAAAATCAATCGGCAGATTTCTCCAGCTTAGTTCCCGGGACGCATCGAAAACAAGACGAGACTTGGTATGATATAAGATAGGCTCAAAGACTTCCATAGAAAAGGCGGTTCGAACATGTATATCGTATCTCTACGGCTGGTTCCGGTTCCGTCCGGGCTGTTTCGCCAAGTCGAGCAAGACATGCAGGTCGCTTTTCCCGACGGCTACAGCCGCTTCCTTCAACAATACGGCGAAGGGACATACAGGGGATGGTTCGATATCCACTCGCCGGATCCTGACGTATTGCCGCCGTTCGCCGAATACGATCTGTGGGAGCATGAGGAGACAAGTCCGATCACCCGGGAGCAGCTTCGCCAATGCGTGGCCATCGGGACTACGATCGACGGCGATTTCCTTGCCGTGCATCCGCAGGTGGCGGGAATCGTGTGGCTGCCGAGGCATTCCGAGACCATACGGGTCATACCGTCCAAGTCCGCTTCCTATACAGACACGCTGGATCGAATCTATCAAGAGACGTTCGGCGATGCCGAGTCTGCTGTGCCCGCTTATTTTGAACCGTGGAATGAGACGAAAAAACATGCCTTTTTTCTCTTCACTCCCGAGAACGGCAGCAGCCTGACCTTGCGCGAACTGGGAACACGATGCCGAGGCTTTTTCCAGCCGGATCTGCTGATCGACAATGAACATACAGGTAAAATCTTCATACGGGAACTGGGCGGCTACATCCGGTTGAATTACGCCTATGGGCGGGAGGTTGCGGTGTTCTATGAAGAGGAAGCGGCCGAGCTATTCGGGGAGATTGCCCATTTACTGCAGAACAATCATTGCCGCCCAGCTCCATTGTGAGCTTCAGGGCCTCAAGGGGGAAGCACTTATCCATGATGCATACGGAACGGGAAATTACGGCTAGGATTATCCGCCTGCTGCGGCACACTCCCATCTACGATGACTCCTATGAGAAGATGGTGACGCAGCCTTTTCAACAAGACTATATCGGCGATCTCAGCCCCTGCGTGCGAATTCGAGATCATGCGTATGAGCTGGTTATGTATGAACGAGGCGTGCAGATGCTAAGCAAATCGACCAAAAATGTGGATGACGTTATCTATTGGATTTTGGAGGATACCGTGAGCACGATCGCTCATGTGAAGCTGCTGCACAAGTATAAGGCGGACAATGTGAATACCCGCTTGCGATACACGAAGGAGATTGTGCAGGAATTGACGAGCATGGTCAATCAGGCGTTCCATGACATCGGCGGCATATATGAGGAATGGCACAAGGCCGGCAGGCGGCGCGAGCTTGAATCCAATCGTCCGTTGTGAAGCGGATTTCCGCTCCTGTGAGTAAGAAGTTAGATCGTAGAGAGGGGCTTGGCTGACAAATGCTAACGCTAGATTACATATCGAACGCAGTTCATGGGGAGCTATTCTTTGAAAAAATATTTTCTACAGACATCGATTGGGATAAACAATTAGACAGACGCGACACGGGGGAATTCGATGAGAATTGGATCTCGAACCATGAAATCGTACAAAATGCCGAGGCCCCCTGGATTAGAGGGCTGATCCATGATTATATGGAAGGAACATTTCCGACTTCTTCGAGAGTAGACGAGAACGGAACCGATGAATAGAGGTGGCATCATGAACGAAGAACTGATGAAGCATTTTGGAAAAGTTGATTTTGCCGATTTCTGGAACGATAGCGAGTACGCGTTAAAGGAATATGTTAGCGAGCCGCTGACGGACGAGCTTATTGCTTCTATCGAGGAGGAGCTCGGATATAAGCTGCCTGCCTCTTACATTGCGCTGATGGAGCAGCATAATGGCGGGGTGCCGGTGAATACCTGCTTCCCGACAGAGGAAGCCACCTCCTGGGCCGAGGATCATATCGCGATTACCGGCATTATGGGTATCGGACGCGAGAAGCCGTATTCCCTGTGCGGGGAGTTCGGCAGTCCTTTTATGATTGAAGAGTGGGGCTATCCCGATATCGGCGTCGTGATTTGCGACTGTCCTTCCGCCGGGCATGATGTCGTGATGCTCGATTACCGGGCATGCGGCAGGGACGGGGAGCCTGCCGTCGTCCATGTCGACCAGGAGTTGGACTATGCCATTACGTTGCTGGCGCCGAACTTCGCCGCCTTCATTCAAGGGTTAGTGAATGAGGAGGTATTCGACACCTCCGAGGAGGACAAGCAGGAGGACTTGCGGAGAGTGGCCCAAGGCCAATTTTCACCGCTGCTGTCGGAATTATGCGCCCATGTTGACGATGTGGCGGATATCGAAGGCGTCATCCGTACTATCTGTACAGACATCGTAGAAGAGAAGGGGTATTTTGCTTTTCATGCGGATGAGCGCTCCGTACTGATGTACGATCTGCAATTTTGGCTGTATACGAAGGCCTATCCGCAGACAACCCGGGAGCAGTACCTGGCCAACTACGAGAAAATGATCGCCTTCGGCGGAGCCTTCAGCACGGGAGGCTATGCGCCGGCTTTTATTACCGACTGGCTGGACGCCCGGCTGCAGCAAGGGCGGATTACGGACAGCGGCGGCATCCTGGAGTTGACGCCCGCCGCGGCGGAGCAGTTGATCGGACGGCTGAATGCGGTTGTTGCGGCAGATAGCTGAATTGAAGCCGGATGGAGGCATGCCTTTTCTGTCTTGGGCCCGAAATAAGGCTGCTGCTGTAAGACATATGTTCTGGAGTAAGGTTGCAAATTGCGGCTTGTAAGGTTTGTTCCGGAGGCAGCTAGTTATCGGATCAACCGCAGATGGTTGATCCGGTGCGGCTTCCTGATTCCAAGTCACTTCATCTGTATGGGACGAGTGCTTAGGTTATCTTGAAGCGTTTCCGCAAGCGAAGCGGTCAATTCGCTCTAGGGAGGCCAATGGCACATGCTTGCCGATGCGAACCATCAGGCAGTTCGCCGGATGGGAGCATATTTCCGGGGCGTCGGTCTCGAATCTCACCATATCCACGCATGCCATAACTGTTCCGTCATTCTGCGATATTCCCACGCGCTAAGCTTGCTGTGTTCCAAATCCCAATACCAGCAATATTCGGTCGGGAATACGATGACGTCTTCCATTTGATCATGGGCAAAAGCGAGCTGGAGCATTTCCTTGCCTAATCCGAGCGAACGGTAATCACCGGCAACTTCAATGGCGCCGAATTCGATCAGATCTTCCATCCGCGCTTCTCCCCAAGGCTCTCTCCCGTCCGGATAGTGGAACATAATATAACCGACTATCGTATCGCCATCGCGCGACACAATAATTCTCCCCTCAGGAAGAGCCGTAATGTCCTCCAGCGCCTGCTGCTGATCCTCAGGAGCGCGAAACGTCTTCAGAGCCGAATGCATTCGGAGAATGCGCAGCCTCTTAGGAGCTACTGACCCTTCCACGACCAATACTTTTTTGTTCCGTTGCAGCCCACTGGGAGGAATAAAGCTTTAGAGCAATATTTACCAAACTTCAATGCCGCACAGAATGATACGCGGCTTTTTTTCTTTTTGAAACCGTTGCTCGAAAAACCAATATGCGATATATTGGATTTATGGAAAAGAATATCATCAAACCAATTAAGCGCATGTCGTTACGAGATGAAGTCTATCTCACGTTAAAGAAGGCCATCATTAATCTGGAATTACAGCCTGAGCAGCGGTTGCATGATAAGGAGTTAGCTGAAAAATTCGGAATTAGCCGCACTCCGGTCCGGGAGGCCTTGAAGCGCCTTGAGGATGAAGGGCTTGTTGAGTCGATTCCGGGTTCGGTTACTCGCGTTGCTCCTTTGCATCTGGAGGAGGCGAAGCATGCATTTCCAGTGGTAGCCGTCTTGCATTCTTTGGCTGCTCGTCTAGCGGTTCCGCTATTGCAAGAGTCCGATATGGAAAAATTGGAATTCAGCAATAAGGCTTTGCTGGCGGCTATGGAGAAAAAAGAGATTATAAAAGCCATTGAAGCTGATGAGTTGTTTCATCATGTTTTTTTGGACGTGGCAGGCAATCCTGAAATCATGCGCGCGCTGGAACGAAGCATGTCCAAAATTCAGCGTCTAGAAATTTCCCAATTTGCCTCTGTAAAGGGTCTCAAGTCAGTAGAACAGCATCGGCAAATTATAGAGGCTTGTAAACATAAAGACGGAGAAACGGCAGCTCGTCTTGTGGAACAGAACTGGTTCAGTCTTGGAGAGTTGCTCACTTATGAAGCAGATTGAAGCAGGTAAACTGCGTCCGATTTTGTTGGGTGTTTGTGCGGCTTTCTTTTTTGCGTTTACGTTTATATTGAATCGATCCATGGAACTATCAGGCGGAAGCTGGGTATGGAGCGCTTCGCTGCGGTTTATCTTTATGGTTCCGTTCCTGCTGCTCCTGGTGATGAGCAGGAAGCAACTGCGGCCGCTGTGGCAGGTGATGCGAGAAAATCCCGGGGCATGGTTTTTGTGGAGCTTTGTCGGGTTTGGCCTGTTCTATGCGCCCTTATGCTTTGCGGCCGCGCATGCGCCGGGATGGATGATTGCCGGGACTTGGCAAATGACGATCATATCAGGCTCTTTACTGGCTCCGCTGTTCACAGAGACCATTCAAACACCGGATGGACTCATAAAGACAAGAAGCAAAATCCCGATCAAAGGCTTGGTTATGTCGGTTCTCATTCTTCTTGGCATAATTCTTATGCAAGTGGAGCAAGCTCAATATCTTGCGGCACAACATATTTTGTTGGGGGTTATCCCCGTCATTGTCGCTTCGTTTGCCTACCCGCTCGGCAACCGCAAAATGATGGAGATATGCGGAGAGCGTGTAGATGCTTATCAGCGGGTACTCGGAATGACCTTGGCCAGCCTGCCATTCTGGTTTTTACTGTCCTTGTATGGTTTTGTTGTGGAGGGAGCGCCAAGCAAAGAACAAACGATACAATCAGTACTCGTCGCTGTTTTCTCAGGGGTCATCGCGACGGTATTATTTTTCCAAGCTACTGATATGGTCAGAGGGGATATGCCAAAGCTGGCCGCTGTGGAAGCGACTCAATCGATGGAAGTGCTGTTTGCCGTTATCGGAGAAATCGTGTTATTGGCGGCTCCGCTTCCTTCTGTGTTATCTTGGTGCGGCATGTTCATCATCATGCTGGGAATGATACTGCATAGTTATGTGTCTCATAAGGATGGAAAGATACGCAATCAAGATGTAAGTGACTAAATAAAAAACCAATATACACGTCAAGGACTATCAGTTGCGGTTGAGACACCAGGAGAACCTTTGGAGCGATGGCTTTGGTGGTTCTTCTGGTGTATAAGAGCTTGATACTCATCGCATTTTACTGAAGCTTGGGGTCGATTGGATTCGGATGACGGTTTTGGCTTACTTCCTGGAAAAGGGGGCCTTGTCCCGTTTCCGTTCCTGATTTCTTGTCAAGAAGGCGCTCTAAGTCTCCAACGGTTACCGGTTTGGCGTGCCTCATTAATTCGTACCCGATTTGGCCATTGGGCTCTAATGTCGCAATTTTAACGTCGCTGATATTAGCGATTCCCTGCTGCCTAAGTCGTATTTCCAGTTGATCAACGGTCATTCGGATAGCATGCAGGTTATTTTGATTGATTTGCCCATTTTCAATCACGACGACAGATTTCCCGCTCATAAGCTTTTCGAACCAATCAAATTTTAATTGTAAAATTTCAATGAGTAAGAGCGTTACGATGAACATTGCAGCTGAACCAATCGCTTTCCAGAGTTGGTTGTTGGCAATCGGTTGAACGATAGTCGTCCCAATCGAAATCATGATAACAGTCGTGGCTACGCTCATTTGCGAGATCGATTTTCTGCCTGCAATCCGAAGAAGCACCATGCCCGCAAAAACCAAAAAGGCGGACTTCCAAATCCAAGCCAGATCCACAAGCACAACCTCCTCTAAGGTTATATTGATTCTCTTATGCTGCGAAATTCATCGTTTATTTATTCACATAATCTAAGCACCTAAGCAGCGCTTCACATGATATATAGAGGTTCCCGCTGCTCATATCTCCTATTCGGCTTGCAGACATCTGGAAAAAAACTCAGTTATCTCTTTATTATGACATAAAGTTCCTAAATCGATATTAGACATAATACGAGAGGATAAACGAGCGTTGATGGAATAAAGGGATGGCGGAGGAACTGAAGATGCTGGACACAAACGATAAGGGTGAATTTAGGAAAATAAATCATTACCTGCTATGTAAATTGTTTTTATTTGGCGTTCTATTGGCGGAAATTGTACTTGGGTGTATAGGAATTGTTTTCAGTTTTTATAGCAGCTCCATTCATCATCATAAGGAAACCTGGTTCTGGATGATAGGCGCGCTGTATCTTCTCATCATGGGGTCCTGCCTGGTTAAACGGAAAAGAGAGCTCTGGAAACACGCCAGGTTCATCATAAGGAGCAGGAGATATGATCTCCTCATCGTTTTTGCTGCCGGCATACTCTCGATGTTCTTCATTGGAGGTATCGGAATAGGTGATCTCCGTAATTGGATTGCGGTGCAGGCTTGGTCCACAATGGCCGTGCTGCTCTCCCTTCCCCTTGCTTTCTTTGCGGCGATAACGGTGAGAGAGCGGCAGATGAAACGGATGACAAAGATTTATAGAGATTCGAGCTTCATCAGTGATAAAGAAGGCCGAAGCAGACATGATGATGCGTTTGAATTTTCAGACATGGCCGTGAGATTTGCCGAGAGGGTATATAACCAAGGTTCGCCGGAAAGCTTGGTATTCGGAATTGATGCGCCATGGGGAACCGGGAAATCGACCTTTGTCAATCTGTGCAAAGAGCATTGGGATCATCACTACCATGATAAAATTATCGTGTACATGTTCGATCCGCTTCGATTTGAGAGCAGTGATAACCTGATGGAGAAATTTGCGGAGGGCCTCATGAAGGTGATAAAAGAAAATTTTTTCGCCCCGGAACTGGAAGCTCTTATGGCACGGTATGTCAAGCTGCTACATGATTCGAAGTTAACGTTGTCCATTCTGGGATTTCGCTTTGGGTTGCCTTTCGACAAGTCTTCCATTGAGACGACATTTGACAGGCTAGGAATGGTCCTGAGAACGATCGATAAGAAAATCGTGATTGTTGTGGATGATTTAGACCGCTTAACCTTTTCCAATATCAAAGAGATCCTGTTCGTTATTAAAAAATCCTTTATCCTTCCGAATTTATCTTATGTGCTCTGTTATGACACCGAGAATCTTGCTGCACTCGAGCATCAAAAATTAGATACGGAAAAAATTAATGAGTTTTTAGAAAAATTTATCAATATAAAAACGAGCTTGTTCATTGATCATAAATTATTGTTGAAATATTTTACGGAAAACACAGATAAATCATTAGCCAGGAACCTGCTAAGCAACCCTGAATTGGTAGCCAAGGCGGTCGAGGGGCTCAAGGATATATTTCATTCGAAAGAATATGATTTGTACATTCCTTTTATAGGTGATGCAAGAAAACTGAAAAGACTCATTAATACGATGCTCTTGCTCGAGGTTGAACAGTTGGATTTTTCGAATTCGGATTTTGACAAGCATGATCTGATACATCTGCTGATTATCTACATCAATTACCCTAATATTTTCAGGAAAATATACAATACGGAGGCACAGGGAAAGCGAGGATTTTTTTCACTCATTCGAATCTATGATGATGACTATCCAACAGACGATGACTCGCAAAGCGAAGAAGATATCTATAAAAATTCCACGAAGTATACGGCATACTTGGAAGGACTGACTGAAAATCAAAGGGTTGTGTTAAATAAAGTGTTTGACGCCAAGCAAAGACTGGGATCGGGGAAGAATATTTCTCAGGAGCAATTCACTTCCTATGCTTGTTTTAATGGATCGAAGTGGAGCCCCGGCGGCAGAAATTTGGAACAGTACCTCAATCTTATCATTAAAGTATCCCGTCCAGCCCACACACAGCAGTATAAATTTTATGTCAATTTGAAAAATGAATTGTTACATAGAACAAGCATTACTCAGGTGTTGCAGCGTGAAGAGTTTTCCTTCTCAAGCGGAGAGGCCAATCATGAAAAAATTTGGCGAATTCTAATTAATTCACCGCACAGTGAATATACACCAGCAAAAGCAAATGAAATTATTTCTTATGCGCTGGATTCATTACCGCAATATTCAAGTCTTGACCTCCAAAACATGAATGTTGGTTTTCGAAGCTTTACGCTTATTTTTTTCATTGCGAAATTGTTGGATAAAATTGGATGGGTGGACGAAGAAGGGCAGCATTGGAATAACAGCGACAACCATGTCATTCAAATTGCAGAATGGATTTTTGGAGAAAAGCAGCATAGACAGAATGGAATATTGGATACCCTGGCCAAGCGGGAGAGAGGGCTTCTTGGGCTGCGCGATTTATTGATCTTCCGCTTATGCTGCTGCGCAGATAGAGGCGGGGATATGTTTAATTTGTCAAGGGCATTGTCTATACATGGCGGACCCAATAATCCTACGGAAGGCAGTGTCAATGACATCGTTATCGGAGAAATGCGTGAACTCTCTCAATATATATTCCAGGTATTCAAAAACAGATATATAGACAAGCACATCAATATTTTCGATGAAGTGATGGGGCTGGCTGCCGAAGAGATTTGTGGCCGCTCTTACGATTATATTCAATCGCAGATCACGAATAAGGATTTCAACAACAAACTTCAAAGATGGAAATCAAAATTGCTGAACTTTATTATCTATCAATTAGGGAGCACGATCTATAGCAGCGGCATACCTTGTGGTTATTACAATATGCAAGGCGATAAAGACGGGCAAGGCATCAATAAGTCTATCAATAACTATCTTTTTAACATTTGTTTTAATCCGAAGTTAAATGAAAAAGGCTTTGATTATTTTTTGTATTATCTTTTTATCAATTTTGAAACGACATTCGGCCATACCAAGCATCGTGTGCCTCGCCTGGAAGGTTTTTTGAAAGTCCTTGATAAAGAGCGCATAAAAAATTATTGGAAAGAGTATGGGGACAGGATAAAAGGAAGGCAATGGAACGGGGAAGATAAGTTAATCAGCAGCGAAGACGAGGCTTCCTATACCCGCCATTTAGAAGAGACGTATAAAGTATTGGATGAATTATGACAGCAGGATGAAACCTAATTCCTCGGCTTCCGTATTCCAAGATATGTATTGAAAACGCACTGAAATGACGATAAGTTAGAAGTAATGTCCCTGTAGTTGCAACTGTTGAAGTCGAGAGAGGAGCTGCAAGATGAGCACAGAAAGAGAAGAATGGGTAGATTGGGACAATGAAAACATCGAGGATCCCGCACATTTCCTGCTGCATCGCGGGATGAGGGGACTGTTCGAGGCGGAGGAGATCATAGAGGGGGATCGTATCGTTATTCCGGCATGGCAGGTTACGATCCGTCCTCATGTGGCCAGATGGTCGGAGCAGTCCGTTATGCTTCAGTTTCACTTGAGTTCCCCGAGATGGGATCGCGATATCTTCGAAACGTCGGCAGGCATGGGCAGCAGCTTAAAAGATGCTCTCGGCATGGCGATCGGAAGCTTTGCCCTGTCGTTAATGGAGGGTATCGCTTCCATGGAGCAGGATAGGGAGCCTGACCGCCTCCGCTCGGAATACGGTGACACGGAACATCACTGGAAGGTGTATAAGAGCAATATCGTGGGTCTCGGCGAGTCTTCCGACGACATGCGTGCAACCCCGTATTGGGAAGCGCTCAAGGATGAGATTGCGAAGCGGGTTGGCAATCAGAAGCTCTGTTACATCAAAATCTATGGCGCGAAGCATGGGGACGATATTACCGGCGAATGCCGCATTAATAATATTCCAAGCCCTGAACTTGGCCAGATCGTAGCTGACATCGTAAGCCAATGGCAAGTCGAAGGCATTGCTTCCCGGAAGCAATTTATTTTGCTTCGGCAGTCCGAGGAGACGTACACGCCGTATCCTTATCAGGCCGAGGAGATTGCGGCCGCTACACATACCGCCGTTCAGATGTTCATGGAATGTGATACGCAGGAGAAGTATGAGGAATTTCCGGAGCGGTTAGCGGAGCGCTTGCAGGATGCCAGCTTGGCGGAGGAACTGTATTCGTTTTTACCGGAAATTTGTGCGGAGCATGCCTTCGATTCGCTGACCTATAATGAGGAGTGCTTGCTATTTAGGGGCGAGGAATCTTTTCCGGTTTATCGGACTCAGTTTGCCAGCTATTATCTAATCTATGACGCTTTGTTTGAGGGCTTTCGCGCGGATCAATTTGATGATGAGGTGTATAGGCAGTACATCGGCACCAGTTCGATATACAGTGTGATTTGCAAAGCAAAAGAGGAGGGCGCGGATCTGCTGGAGTATGGCGGCGTGCTGACGCTTTCCTTCGGGATGTCCGACCGCTATCAGTTTAGATGAACAAGGGATGCGCGCGCATCCATGATAAGCCCAAAGCTCCTGTCGTACATACTGGCAGGAGCTTTATCTGTGAAGATAGGTGATACGCACAAAAGGGGTCAGCCGGACCATAGCCCGCTAACCCCCGATGCGATAATTTATGCAATTAACCCGGCATGCCGCAGTCCCTGGCGGATGCCGCCTTCATCTACCGAAGAGGTAACATAATCAGCAAAAGGCAGCAGTTCCGGATGAGAGTTGCCCATCGCTATCCCGAGACCTGCTTGCTGGAGCATCTCCATGTCATTGAGTCCATCGCCGAATGCGACGGTATTCTCCGGTGCCAGGTTCAATCGTTCCAGCATGGCTTTGATTCCGACGGCCTTGGAGCCGCCCTTGATCAAGACGTCGATCGCTTTGGAATGCCAACGGATCATCCGAAGATCATCGAACATGTTGTCATATAAATGCTCGTCCTGCGCTTCGCAATGCAGAAACACTTGATAGATATCGGCTTTGCTCCAGAAGTCAGGATCATATCCGGGCCGATCGATACGGAGGGAATCGATAGATTCGACGACGAAGGGATGGGCTTCGGCATTCGCGAAAAATTGCTCGCTGCCTTCAAACACAAGGGGATGACGGTTGCGGCCCGCATATTCCACAAGCTTCTCTACACTCTCGCGTGGGAGAGGGCGTTGATAGAGGGGTTCTCCTTTGTACACGACGTAGGCCCCATTTAAGCTAACAAAAGACTCAATCTGAAGCTGCTCGGCAAGCGGCTTGAAGAAGTAGGGGGCACGCCCCGTGGCGATGACGGGTTCAACCCCGTTTTCTTTTAACTCTGCAATTGCCTCGATCGTGTCTTGCGGCACTCGTTTCTCATCATTGACCAATGTGCCATCGATGTCAAAAAATACAATGCTGTAACTCATGTCAGGTCTCTGCTCCAATCTCTGTCTTATCAATGCTGTTCTGCTACCAGTGTAGCATTGATTCGGGTCTAGAATAAATAGCTTGCCGGAAATAGCCTAATTATTTTCTGTATGGGATATAGCCAAGTCATAACGAACGCAACTTCAATACTATGAGTATGAACCTAGGGAAAGGGGGTTACTCGGATGGGTGATGTTGGATCTTGCGGACTCGGCGGTCTCTGGACTTCGACGGGTGTGATCTTGGTTCTTTTCATTTTGCTTGTTATCGTTTCTCGGGCCTTTATTTACTAGTTACATGGCTGTATCCTGCGTCTGCGCTCAAGGATCACTTTCATCGCATGCCCTGCTGAAGAAGCAGGGCTATTTCATTGTCTCCCACCTTATTTCCGCACCGTCGCTGATTGCCGTTATTGTACCTTGCTTGTCTGTCCGGAATATTGTAACGCCGGTCTTCTTGAGCCTGTTCAAAATCGCTTGCTTCGGATGACCGTACTTATTGTCTGCTCCCGCGCTGATTACCGCGTAAGCTGGATGTACGGCGTTCAGGAACTCCTGTGACGTTGACGTGTCCGAACCGTGATGCCCCGCCTTCAACACGTCGGCATGCAGCAGCTCTGTCTGCTTCAGCATATCCGTTTCGCTTCGCTTCTCGGCATCCCCGGTAAACAAAAATGACGTATCTTTATACGTTACCTTCAGGACTGCACTCCATGCGTTCAGATCCTTGCCATATTCGCTAACCGGTGCGACAAACTCGGCAGTAACGCCGTCAAGCGGGATAGACAATCCAGCCTTAGCTGATTTGATTTTCAGCCCCCGATTTTTGACGGCCAGAAGGAAATCTTTATACGTTTGGGTTGTATGAGAGACCCGCGGCGCATATACGCTTATGGTCGGAATCGCATCGATCACTGTATCCAGTCCGCCTATATGGTCAGCGTCCGGATGTGTCGCAATCACGGCATCCAACTGCTTGACGCCGAGGCTTTCAAGATTTTCGACGACATTCTGTCCTTTAGGATTGTCTCCGCCGTCTATAAGGATATGCTGCCCTTTTGGAGTCTTAATCAGTGTAGAATCTCCCTGACCGACATCCAGATAATACACCTTCAGCGTGCCGGCTGCTGCCTGGTGCGGCGGCGCGGTGTGGCTGGCAGTTGGTAGGCTTGTTGGAGAGCAGGCCGTCAGCAGCAGCACCCACACAAGTCCAAGTATGTATAAATGCTTTTTCATGTTCATACCTCCACCCAGCAATTGTACAAAGAATGAGCCGGGATGTAAATAAAGACGAATAGCCTGGGGATTAGACCCGAGGCTCTTTTCTGTACACACCCGCTCATGGCAACATCTACCTATATAGAGGGGCATTAGTCTTATACGAATGAGGTGATGACGATAGGATTGGATATGCCCCCTTCCTGGCAATAGGATTTTTTGGTTCTTTAATTTATATTTTCTGGTAAAATATATGTAATGCACACTTGCCATTAAACAGGAGGGATAGAATGGAAAAAAAACATCGTCCCGTTCTTTCTGGGATTGTACTTGTCATTGCCCTTATTAATCTAGGGATATATGGTTATCCCTACTTTTATGATTATGTTCTGAATGCGAAATCCTTTGCATTCCACGAAGTACTTCAAGAATATTTGAAAGAAAAAGAAATCAAATCGATTTCAATAAGTAAAACCGAAGACGCTAAGACAGAAGAATCGGGATTTGTTTTTTTGAAAGACGAACAGGAAATAAAATTATTCATAAAATCTCTTTCTGAAATACAAGTAAGGGGCATTTATTCTTCTACATATCGGAATCCAATGTACCTGATTTTTATTAAAAGCGAAGTAAATGGAGTAACCAAGATCATATTATCTCTCAAAATTTCAGAAAATGGAACGATTGCAATGAGTAAATCTTATGAACCCGAGAAATTTTACACCATTTCAGATGAATCCGTAATCGATAAATTAAAGTTTCTTGAGCAAGCCATCAACAAAAAGGAACCCCAGTGATGTAGCCTTGTCCAATAACAAATCGAGTAGTTCCATCAACATTACGATACTCTAAAAACGGAAGTTTCGCTTTAACTGCGTCATATTCTCGATTGTCATCCAAAAAGTCTCGAAGTGAACTCAGATAGTCGATTCCATTTTGAAGATGTACCTTAAGCCGATCGTTTTCATTCGGCAGCAACGATGTGAATAAACCGACAAGACCAGTTGCCAATCCCCATACGGAATGCTTGGAGAAAGCAGTGATTATCCCTACTACTGTGGCAGCATTACCCAGATACCCTGCCCATTCTGAAACACTAAGATTTTGTTTTACATTATCAAGGATAACCTGCTGTGCTTCCCGGAGAGTCTTAATTTCCCGCAGACGAGATCAGGCGAACTTGATTGTCGTTAGAAATGAAAGCTATCAGTTGTACTATAGTCATTGGTGTGCCAATACGCTGCCGAGAGATTTATGCAAAAAAGTTGAGGTAAACCCGCGGGCTCTGATTGTTTCACCGCAAGAGGTAGCATTGGCGACACGCGAGGAGAAATGAAAGTTTGCCCATGTTGGCGAACCAAATTTGGTCTTAGGTCGTAGTTATAACCAACCAAGAACATGCTCATTTTTTGATAAAAAATAAGCACACACAGTGCTTTATACATATTATGAAAATATGCTCATATACTAAAGTACAAATTTTAGTTCTATTTATCTATGAACAGCTCTATTGGAATCCTCCATAATGAAAGATGGTTTACGCTCCTTAAAAGAAGGTAGTGAGCACGGAACACATCAGAGGTGAATGGAAGTGAAAACTACAGAGCGGCTTGTTGCTGTATACCAATATTTAGTGGAGCATGACGGTTGGATTACAACCCAACAATTAGCTGCGATGCTGAGTTGTTCTGTTAGTACGATAAGAAATGATCTGGAAATACTAAAGTCTTTTTTACCGGATACTTGGTTTATTGAAAGCCGGAGGGGCAAGGGGGTTCATATCAATCGTCCCTCTAACCAACCAATTGTACCATTTAAACAGTTACTAAATGAAACAGATAGAGTTCAACATCTAATAGCATATCTCATTCATAATGAGTCAGGGTGTACATTGACAGAACTCAGCCAAAAATTATTTTATAGTGTGAGTACAATCAGTAAAATTATAAAGATATTAAAACATGAGTTGAAAAAATACCATCTAAAATTAGGAACAAAACCTGTGAAAATTCATGGAAATGAGTTTCATTTACGACAATTCTATTTTGACTATTACCTGAATAAAAACAGTACGGCTTGGATACAACCGGATGCTTTAAACTCGATATGTACTTTTATGGGGTCAATTGAACAAAAAGGGAGATTTAAGTTTTCTGACACTTCCTATATCCAACTTCCGATTGTATGGTCTGTCTGGAAAAGTCGCCTTTTGAAAAAGCAGTACATTACAAAATTTGTTTATCCAACAGTCTTTTGTGAATCCAGTGATTCATTTCACTGGATTATTCCAATGATTGAAGAACATCTAAAAAAACTGCATATAAGGGCAGGCTCTCATGAATTGCAATATGGAGCGGCTCTGATCCTTGGGGTACCGCGAATTGAGGGAAAAATGGCAGGGAGCACGAAGACTCTTAATGAAATGGCAGAGCAGTGTCATATGGATCCTGTTAGTAAATTGATTCAATCCATAGAAGAAAAAGCACGGTTGCCCTTTTCCGACGACCCCATTTTGTTTCAACAATTATATGACTATTATAAATACGCAAGTATAAGATGGATTACCGGAATTCACAGTAATGCGAATCAATATACGATAAAGATTAAAGAGAGTGAATTCAGTATTTTTAAGTCAGTCCATGAGGCCATGCACCACTATTTTAATTATGTAGAATCCATGAGGGAAGATGATGTTGCCGACATTACGATGTTCTTTGTGGCCAGCAAGCTAGGCTATCATATGAAGCAGAAAGAAAAAACAATATTACTGTATGTAAGTGAAATCGGTGTTATGAGATATGTGAAGTTGAAGCTGCTTGAAAATATTTGCGGACGAATCAAAATGGTTACTACAAATCATGCCCATGAGATGCAATATCTAGCCTCAACGAAAAATATAGATATCATAGTGACGACCAATCAGCAAAGTTATACTCTGCTGCCCAATAACATTCCTATCATCCATATAGACCCAATACCGTCCAGCTATGATATTAATATTATTCAAGATGCATTAAAACGGGTGTCTGATCATGGTAACTGCGGGTAAAACGATTCCGTTTGTTCTGAACTCTCCGCACGTATCCCCTTCCGTCATTTCATCTATATTATCTCCCTTTATCTAGTTACACATTTTCTGATCATTAATCTTACTTTTGTTACCGTTAGCATACTTTAGAAATGAGGAAGGAACAACGTAGTATGAATACTAGTGTGAATAATAAGTCTATTTTATTTCAAGTGATCGGTGAGCTTACTAGAGACGAGCTTCAGTTTCAAATTTGCGAATGGAAGTTATTGATTGAGACGAAAAGATACCTTGAAGTTAAAGCAACGAATGGAATGGTAAAAAGAATCTACAAGGAAAAAATAAATGTCGTTATCGGGGACACAAAATACTATGCCGATGGACATCTGTCGTGTTCGGCCTTTTGCAGGGAGGAAGATATTTCAACAATAAAAAAAGCTATCGTAAAACAACTCAAGCATCAAATAGCTGCATTCATGACTGACCTTACAATAAACCAAAGTGCTTTCTCGAAAAATGATTACTAATGAACTGTAAATTAAAAAGTAATTTTGTATATTTATTCTCTACTTCAATGCTAAAAAAAAGAATGTACGTAAAATCAAATAAATTAAAATAATGATCTATGTAACTAGTCACTTAAGTTGAATTAATGAGAGAGGGATGAAGGGGGATAGCTATAAAAAGTTTTTTCAACGTCTTGCTTTCACTTGAAGCAAGTTATTTCAATAAAGAGGTGGAACTGAATGATTACGAAATTGAGAAATATATCGGCGGGAAAAAAGTTGTCACTATTGGTAGCCACATTAATTCTATTTGTCGCCATTTCCAACATTATCAGTATTAGTGTCTTGAATTCGATAACGAAAAACACGGAACAAATCATTAATGAGCGCTTAGTGCCTTCCATTATAATGGGTAGCTATTCTTTTTTAAATCAGTTTATACATACCCAAATTTTACAAGACATACTCGAGGGTGATTATCAAAAAAGAATAGACATAGAAAAAAATGTGATGGATGCGGTTGAAAAAAACAGAAAAAATCTTGCCGCTTATCAAGAAACGAACTTAACTCCTGAGGAGGAAGTCCTCATTAACTCAATGCTCAGTATATATCCTAAATACTTGGAGGCCGTAACCCACGCCTTAGGACTGTCAAGAGCGAATAAGAGCCAAGAAGCTTATGATTATATCCAGACAACAGGACTCGCTATTTTAAATGAAATGGATGATCATGTTTAATCTGTAAATAACTTGAATATCAAATTAGCCGAGCAATTACGTGATGTGAGCTCGAAACAAGCAGTCACCACTAGAAGTTTGCTTCTAGGGGTAACCGTCTTGCTCATGATAATTGGAGCCGGCATGGGCATCGCATTTACCAGAATCATTGTCAAGCCGCTCAAAAAAGTCAGTGAAGTCATGAAAAAGGCCGAAGAAGGGGATTTGACCCAGAAGATTGATTATCCTTTTTCAGATGAAATCGGCCAAACCTCAGATGCAATTGATTCTATGCTCAATAGGGTGAACGGGTTTACGAAACAAATTGCACAAACATCGCAACAAATAGGGTCATTTACCGAGCAGCTTAACGAAAGCGTATCTCAGACGAGTTCAGCAAGTGAACACATTGCACAAAATGTACAGGAAATAGCGGAGGGTGCGGATCACCAGGTGCTGCTGGTGGATCAGGCTGTAGAGAGTTTAAATCAGATGGTACAAGATACGAATGTGTTAATTACGACTCAAGTTGCCTCCGTTAACGAAGCCGTAACGAACGCTTCCCATAAATCAACGGAGGGGAATAAAGCGATTGAGTTCGCAGAAACCCAGATGCAATCGATTCATCGAGTCATCTCGAACCTCGAAGAGACCATTCAAGGCTTAAATAGACGCTCCGGCGAGATTGCGCAAATCATGGACTTGATGAAAGACATTGGAGAACAAACAAATCTGCTTGCATTAAACGCTACCATTGAGGCCGCGCGAGCAGGGGACAGAGGACGCAGCTATATGGTTGTAGCTAACGAAGTACGCAAGCTTGCTGAACAGTCTTCTCATTCAGCGGATAAAATCGGCAACTTAATTCACGCGATACAGGATGAAGCATCCGAGGCGGTGCAGTCCATGCAAAGGACAAAAAATGAGGTGATAGCCGGGGGGAACGCCGTTGGCGATGCAGGACAGCTTTTCGAGGGAATCAAGGAATCGGTAGATGAAGTAGCCATCCATATTGGAAAGGTGATCTCTTCCGTAAATCAAATGACAATTGACGCCGAAGCAATACAAAATACGGTTCAATCTGTTAATCATTCAGCTATACTTTCCTCTTCCCGTTCGCAAAATATTTCTGCGGCGACAGAAGAGCAACTCGCTTCGATGGAAGTAATCTCTGCATCCACCGGAGAACTGACTCAAATGGCTGCTGATCTTCGCTCTCAACTTTCCTACTTTAAAGTATAAGAGGAAATCCGAGCTTTTTTACCTCGATAAAACGGGCTGTTTCAGGTTTAAACCTGAACGTCCCGTTTTTCTTTTTTTGGCAGAACGGGCCCGACAAGATCGAGAGCGTTCACATTAAGGCATATATTTTTTCATTAATAGGTGAAAATATGTGTGCTTTTTTTTAGAAAGTTACAGATATACTTTGCTTGTTATCGTGATTTGCATAAGGTGAGGGTTATTTCCGTGTATAATTTTGACTCGTAAAAAGGAGAGGGTACTCATGAAAAAATTAATTGATGAAAAAGCAGCTAATGTTCTTCCAGACGGTACGTACAAAATACAAATCGATGGCAGCAAAGAAAGTAAAGTTTTACAACATGAAGGTACCTCAGCGGTAATTGCAGAATGGGCTGGAGAGCAGTCTCAAAAATGGGACATTAGGTATCAGTCCCCTAATTGGCAAGGGATTGGCGGATATGTTATCCAACCAGCAAATACGGATAGATATCTTGCATGGGATAGAAATAAGGGAAGTTCTGTCATTGTATCTACAATTCCTGCAGCAGATATACAGTATACACGTTTTTGGAGAGTTGAGAAAACTCAAAACAACACATATATATTTAAGAATAACCATGCTCCGAACCCTAATCTAACGATAAGCGCAAAAACACTTCAGGTACTAAGCGGACATAATTACGAGTTTACTTTGAGTACAGACTTGAATAAACCTATTCCTAAAGGAAGAGCGTTAGTCATTACTTCAGATCCGCAATATCCTTGGACCAAAAATACAGATAATAACGTGCCAGAAAGTGATAGTGAGAAAGAAAGAGAGTCTGAAAGGTTAATACGAGAGCAATATCAAAGTATTAATAGCTATAATAATACGAAACAACAATCTTCGGTTATTATCAATGGAGATATAACCGCATTCGGGCATTCTTGGCAGCGGACCAAAATGCTTCATACACTTCTTCCTATCCTCAATAGAAATTACTACTTTGGGCTAGGCAACCACGATATTGAAAATAATCAAGGTGACTGTGCTGATGATGCATGTTTTGGCGGATCGATGTTGATGCTAAAGAGTCACATTGAGAAACTTGGTTTGCCGACATTCCAATATGATATCAAAAAAGCCTCTACAAGTTGGAGTGAACCTTGGAAGGGGAGTTTTGCTTATGCAATTGATTTCGGTACAATCTATTCACTACAATTAAACAATTATCCAACCATGAACGCATATGGAGGAAGCTACTCGAATTATTATGAGATCCATCAAAACTTAGATTGGATTGAAGCAAATCTGAAACATGCTTCGAAACTTGGTAAACCAATTATTGTAAATGTACACAAAGCGGACGGCTGGACGGGGGGACCAAGCCAGAGATTTATTGACCTATTGGAAGAGTATGATGTGAAAGCTGTATTTGCTGGACATTATCACAAAAGCTTAGGAACTTATTCAGCAAGCAGATTTTTTGGTAAGGTACCTGTGTTTTTATCGGGTAGTGCATCGCAATCTACTTATTTGATCGTAGAATATGATATGGATACGATGAATGTGTACAAAGTAACAAATAATAATTGGGAAGAAAAAAAACTAGTGAAAAGTATTAAATTGAATAATGGCAATTCCAATAATTACAAAATTGCGAGCGCTTTAAATGACTCCAGTGTCGTTGATA
Organism: Paenibacillus dendritiformis; assembly: GCF_945605565.1. Lineage (NCBI taxonomy): Bacteria > Bacillati > Bacillota > Bacilli > Caryophanales > Paenibacillaceae > Paenibacillus > Paenibacillus dendritiformis. The sequence continues at coordinate 3,697,759 of NZ_OX216966.1, forward strand.
TGTCTTTACAAAAAAATGGGGATGTTCATTTATGGCAATACGGCGGTGCTTTAAACCAAAAATGGAAACTTATCAATGATGAAACGAAAAAGGCGTATCAATTTAAAAATATGTACGATGAGAGCCTAGTATTAGCCTGGAATGACTACATGGGCTCAAGGAATGTATTTGCTACGCCTAATCAAGGGAAAGATGAGCATTATTGGCTCCTTGAGGATACAGGAGACGGTTATCATATTTTAAAGAATAAAAAGTATCCTTATTTCGTTTTGGATGTAGATAAGGCTGACACTGACAATGGCACAAATATTAAAGTAAATGAGCAGCATGATTTTAGCAGCCCGTATATTAAAGCACAAAAATTTAAATTGATACAAGTTTGAAAGCCCTTTCGAATGGTTCTTTTGCATACAGTTCTCAGGCTGTCGAGAAAATCTCGACAGCTATTTTTGTATCAGAAAGAATGGGCAAGACCGTCTGCGGACACTGGCGATATGATTCGTGGGAAGCCGGAAGGTTATTACGATTTAAGTTTCTATACATTTTTTTCATTGATAGATGAAAATATGTATCCTTTTTAAGGAAATTCAAAAGCTATACTTTAATCGTAGCTGAAAGGGGGATTGATTTTATAGGGAAAAGATTGGGAAAAGATTTTATCTGTCAAGCCTTTTCAAAATCTTGCTCGGTATTGAAGGATGTGATGAAAGTGAATATTTTTCCTTATCATTATGATGATGCGCAGACCTCATTCCATGGCACATTTTCGATCAAGAAAATAAACAAAGAATACCATTACAATTATGCTTACTTTCAACTTCATTTTTTAGAAGGCCAATTCCTTTTGCAAGATGCGCATCAAAATAAGATGTATGAAGAAAATGTCACAGGAGTCAAGGCTGTCGTAGCTCTTAAAAAAGAGTACTTGCAAGAAATACCGCCGACTCAACAAAAAAACCTGATTTTTAGAAACGTACGTGGATTAGAGAAAAACAACTATGACTTGATGGTAGTAAGCACCGATTTAGAAAATAAATTAGCGAATAAGTTGGTTTTAAAAGGAATGCTGCATCAGAAAATAAAGGAGCTTTTTATAGGGAATGAAAAGTACCTGTTGACAATTACATGAGGAATATAGAGGAGGAATCAATATGAGTGCCGGAAAACTGGATACCCTTACAATCTATGATTGGAATCAAACAGTTAATGATGTGAAAAATCAAGGAAGCATCCTTGCAAGGAACTTTCCAAGCTTCTTCTCTCAAGAAATTAATGAGCAGACCATGAAGGCAAAAGTCACAGGAATATGGCTGAAATGGGAATTAACGAATGAAGGCACGGGACAATATCCTATTTATAAATGTTATATAGAAGATGGAACATTGGAAGTGGATGTAGAAAATAAAACAAATAAGTATGACTTAAAAAACAGCTGGATTAAAATTTGCGCGAAAATCGAAATCGATAAAAGCAGTTCCACTGAGATGTATAAGTTTTCAGAAAAAGAAGATGCCTTATACTCTATCCATCATTCTTTCCCATTTGATAAAGAGAATCGAGTTGCATCTAATCTGTTAGAACATTTGTTCGTCTCATGGTTTAAAGAACATAGAAATCTATTAAATAATCATGTCAACAATTACAGGATCCATGTTCGTACATCAAATGACTTGACCCTGGCTGGATGGGATACCGGTTATGTAACGTCGTTCTCAAATGTAAATAAAACCATTCTAGAGAAAGAACTGTATCCTAAGGATTTCAAATATGAGTTTGAGGATCTTGACTTTGGATTTTTGTTCAATATGAAAGGAACATTTGATTCTTGGGAAATCACCACAGGAGCAGACGGGCAAAATGTAAATTTTATTTGTAAAATTGGTCAAAATAGCTCGCTTACCAATGAAACCGGTAATAAAACCTACGACTTTTCTTCTGATGCGTTCTTGAAAGTTCAAGTGAGATTAGAATATTTCAATTCAACAGAAAAAACGATTGAAGATCCTACCGGTTTGAATGATGGGAACCAAGTCGAATTGAGAGTGAAAACAGACCGGGACCAAAATCAGAATCCCCCAGTGGTTCTTGTGGATTCGTACTATTCCGAAGACCTGGCAAGTCCGTTGTTGAACAGTATCGCAACGAGTATGTTCAAGGAATGGTTAAATGAAAATATCGATAAATTCGAAAATATTTTTTCCTACTTTCTTTTACAAGAAACCGCAAAAAACGAAGATTTCCAATGGTTGAAGCCGACGACCGCTTATTACGGAGTAGCAAGCGTCGAGGATGAAAATAAGAAGCCGGATTTGGACAAGAGTGTCTTTTCCGTTATGTCGATGGTCGAGAATCATGTAAATAAATTTCCACAGCACACAGTAGATGCCCGATTATTACACGCAGTGAACAATGAGTCAGCCTTTGGAATTGATATGCCATTATTTGTGGAGAAATGGGTGGAAAATGCGTTAGTTGCTATGCAGATTGGTACACCAGAACAATTTGAAAAAACAGATAATGGATTGGTTATCTCGAATAAAGAGAGAATTAAGTTTGCCACAATAGAAAATGACTCGGGGAATGACGTGCCTGGTTATGTTGATGAAGGTAAATTCAGACTGGGCATAATCAATAATCAGCTTGTGCTAGAGATGGAAGACCTGTACTGGGAACAGGCAAGAGGAATTATGGGCCATGTTAATTATAAGCAAAGCTTTGACATTACCCTAAAAAGCGGCGTTGATGAATTAGGTAAAGAATATAGCAACGTCTTGATTCCAATTGAAAATACGGATCCGACCATGTTAATGACCTTTACGATTGAAGATTGGAAGAAGAATGAGAATTTGATTATTGAAATCGTTACAGGGGTCGCTATCGGAATTTTGGTAGGTTTCATTCCTGTCGGTAAGATATTCACAAAATTAAAAGATGTTGTAAGAAAAGCTTTCCGGCAATCCGGTAACCGGATGTCAGCCGAACTAGGATCAAGTGTCGCGATCGCCATGAGAGAAATAGCTCAGGAATCCGGAGAAACAGGGGCAGCATTCTTCAGAAGAATGAGTCAGGAAGCAGCTGATGAAGTTACCTTATTCACTAGACCGGGAATCACTACTCAGCAAATCATAAATGAAGTAGCAAATAAGCCGGAGAGCTTTTTCTCAAAGATATGGAAAAATAAATATAAGGTTATAGGAGGAGTAGTCGGGGGAGCAGTAGGGGGAATGGTGCCAACGGCCATTATTGGAGCCATTCAAAATGCACAACAAGAACATTATTCATTACTCCCAACAATCCATGAATTTGTCGCGAATTGCGTAGGAACCGTAAACTGGCCCGATAACAGTGAATTTGAGATTGAAACCGCTCAGCTTCAAGGCATTTATTTAATGGGTGGAAAACTAAATAAGGAAAAGTAAAGATTTGATCAAAAGCAATCCTTCTATAGTAAAAAATTACACGTACATGCGGGGAGCGCCGGACAAGACGTTCCCCACTATTAAAATTTTAATAAAGTAATGAGGTGACGATGCACGTGACGATTACCCATTCAACCAGCACTTTTAATTGGGATACCGTATTTGCCATTCCTATTGCAGAGGTTAACCGCATTATAAGGGAGCAAAAAAGCAGTCCGCAACATTTTGAGCTGAATGATTCAACTCATAATTTCAAAGGGGATTTTGGAGAATGGCAAATTATTACCGGCGGTGATGGAAATAGCATTCGAATGAATATACCTGTTCGGAATTTTCAGACGTTTCTGAACGAGGATCTATTTATAGGTGAATTTGGATTTCAATCTGCGGATTTGAATGTCCAGGTTAAGCTTAATTATCTGCCACATGAAACTATATCGAATAAGGCAACGAATGAACAGTTATATGACTTGAAAATTAAATCAACAAGCGCTGATCCAATTTATGATCCTGTAGTGATAGCCATTTCGATCAAAAATGTTGAAGGTCTATTTTTCCCGTGGAGCTTGAAAAGCAGTTTGTTTATTGATCTCCAGACGATCTTGAAAGAATTATTTATGCAGCAAATCATTACATGGTTGACATTGAACCTGGAAGCGTTCAACCACACTTTTAGTGTCGTTAACTTGAATCTGTACATTAGCGATGAGGAACCATGGACTTGGTGCAAACCTTCTTATGTCGATTATGCATACACAGATATTGAAGAAAACCTGGACAAAAGCTTGTTGGGAGTATTGTGTATGACCGGAGGCAGAAAAGGGGGAATCCAGCAGCAACAAAAGTTGGATGCCTATGTCATTCCCGAATCATCGAATGCCGGGTTTCTAATTGCAGAAGAACGATTTTTACTAGATGTGTTATTACCCACTTTACCAATGAAGTTCGAGTATTCCACGATCAACGACTATGAGGTAATCAATGCAAGCGGGGAAGCAGGCCAATACCAATATATATTGAGATTGAAAAAAGACAAAAAAATTAAGTTGGATAGGGTAGAAGTGAATGGATCAAGATACGATCCGTATATGACGGAAATGAGTCTAAGCTTAGTGAATGACACATTAAAGCTTGAAGCGGCCACAGAAACTTCTATAGGAGTAGGCGGCGTGGTAGGTTGCAGAACGATCAATTGGTATAAGTTAAAACTGGCGGAAAACGGAAATGGCGAACAAACGATAGCATATGAAGAAGCTCTACAGCCTACGGTAACACATTATGTCATCAAAGAAGGTTCAAATTGGGTATGGGAAGTTATAGCCGTCATTATAGGACTTTTAGCTGAGGCTATCTTAGCCATATTTACAGCAGGGGCATCCTTATTGATAGGATCCATTGTCATCTTAATATTGACGGGTGTTTTAGCTAAAACCCCTGATATTATTCAAAACTGGAATATTAATACTTCACCGAGCATCGAACCTTTTTTAGAAAATACGACTTCCGAGATTATTTGGAATGCCAGTGAAACTTTTAAATTAGATTATGCCGGGTTAGCAGGACCGCTCCAATTAGGCGGGAAGTTTGCATGAAAGAGTAGAAAGAAGGTGTTAATGTGAATACTTACGGTTGGGACATCATTTATGTGAATTCAAATGAGAGTATAAATAAGCAACTAAAGAAGTATATGAATGAAAATAAAATAACCTTTACCTATGAGGATGAAAACACATCTGTGAGCTTAACTTTTGATAATTGGGAGATTGTTCCCGGGGGATCAAGTAAACTCTTGCGAATGAAAACCCTTGTGAAAGAGGGGGAACTGACCTTTATGGGGCAGCGCACAGTGGTAAACGGTATATGCCCTCTCTTCGAAGTTCAACTTGGTTTCTTTGATGACAAAAATGATTCCTATATTCAGAAGCTAATGTTTAACTTTCAAGTAAAAGGAGGGAAGGAAGGGGATCAAAGGGAAGGAGCAATTACGGTAATTAATCCGGATATAAATCATGTATTTGCGGAAGGAAGCATGATTTACACCCTTTTAAAGTTAACACTAGCAGATATGTTTATCGCAAACAAAGAGAAAATATCTTATATATTTGCACAACTGAATATATCGCCGGACATTCCGTGGATGCAACCTAAAAAGTACAAATATTCTTATTATTCTCCGACTTCGAGTAAAGATAAAGGTTTTTTGTCCGTTCTGTCTGTCGTAACGAATCGGGACATATCTGGACTCACAGAGGGGATTGATGGTTCAATCCTGGATAATAATCATGATAGCTTTCTGGTGCTGTCTGAACGATTGTTTCTGGAGCATATCATTATGCCGGAATTGCCAAATTCATTCGGTAACGGGACAACAAAAAACCATTTTACATTTGAAGGCACATCGAATACAAGCGGGGTCATTAAGAATAGCAGGAATATAAATTGCGGTTCGGTACGATGGGGTTTAATCGATTATTATCCGGTACTAACAGAGTTAAAAATACAAGTCGAAGGGAACAGCCTTCGGATGAAAGCAGCGGGAAATTGTGACATTACGGGACTGGCAAGCTCGTATGTAACATTTGAAGTCGAAACGAAAAATACTTTTTATTTTAATAAAGCTTCGAAGAAAATTGAATTTAAGACTGACAGCAATCCAAAGGTAAGTTACGAGCGCCATATTCCATGGTGGATATGGATATTAGGAATAGCAGCTCCTATCGTGGATGTGATTATCCATTTTGTCACTGACGCCATTTCCGGTTCTGTTGCAGGAAATATCAAAATTGACACCAATACTTCTATTGGTGAGTTAAGAAGTGAAGTAGTGAAGTGGAGTGGTATGGATGAAGAAGAGATTGCAGATTGTGTGTTTGATGTAGCTTTTTGTATAAAAGGTATGAAATTGAATAATGGAAATTCCAATACTTACAAAATTGTAACTGCTTTAAATGACTCAAGTGTCGTTGATATGTCTTTACAAAAAAACGGGGATGTTCATTTATGGAAATATGGCGGTGCTCTAAACCAAAAATGGAAACTTATCAATGATGAAACGAAAAAGGCGTATCAATTTAAAAATATGTACGATGAGAGCCTAGTATTAGCCTGGAATGACTACATGGGCTCAAGGAATGTATTTGCTACACCTAATCAAGGGAAAGATGAGCATTATTGGCTCCTTGAGGATACAGGAGATGGTTATCATATTTTAAAGAATAAAAAGTATCCTTATTTCGTATTGGATGTAGATAAGGCTGACACTGACAATGGCACAAATATTAAAGTAAATGAGCAGCATGATTTTAGCAGCCCGTATATTAAAGCACAAAAATTTAAACTGATTCAAGTTTGAAAGCCCTTTCGAATGGTTCTTTTGCATACAGTTCTCAGGCTGTCGAGAAAATCTTGACAGCTATTTTTATATTATAAATTTTCACACGACACAGTGCGAAAGAAAGAATGGGCAAGACCGCTCCGGACACCGGCTATATGATTCGTGGCGGGAAGTTGGAAGGTGATTACGGGGTGCCCTCCGTTTAGGTTTCTCTACACTTTTTTCATTGATAGATGAAAATATGTATCCTTTTTAAGGAATTTCAAAAGCTATACTTTAATCGTAACAGAAAGGAGGATTGATTTTATAAGGAAAAGATTAGGGAAAGATTTTATCTGTCAAGCCTTTTCAAAATCTTGTTCGGTATTGAAGGAGGTGATGAAAGTGAATATTTTTCCTTATCATTATGATGATGCACAGACCTTATTCCATGGCACTTTTTCGATTAAGAAAATAAACAATATTTTATATATTTGCACAACTGAATATATCACCGGACATTCCGTGGATGCAACCTAAATAGTATAAATATTCTTATTATTCTCCGGCTTCCAGTAAAGATAAAGGTTTTTTGTCCGTCCTTCTGTCGTACCGAATCGGGACATATCTGGACTCACAGAGGGGATTGCTGGTTCAATCCTGGATAATAATCATGATAGTTTTCTGGTGCTGTCTGAACGATTGTTTCTCGAGCATATCATTATGCCGGAATTGTCAATTCATTTGGAAATGGAACAACAAAAAACCATTTTACATTTGAATGGAGTGGCATGGATAATTCACAAGTTTCAGATTGCGTACTTGATGTAGCTTTGTGTATCAAAGGGAAAAATAAATAAGAAGGAAGGAATAATGATGAAAGAGACGAGGCGAACCGTGGAAAATCAACAAGATCAACAAGTATTAAAGTCTGTGGGACAATTTTTCTATGGAGAGAATTTGGACGAACCGGCTTTTGTCAGCGGGCGTGGGATGAATGGGTTTAAGATCGATCCTGGCCAGTTGGAAGGAGCCGATTTGAAAAAGAAAGTAAAATCAGCCCGATGGATTGCCGATTTTACACCAAAGCAAACGGGCCTATATCAATTTATAACCAGCTCAAATCCGTATACACATATCTTTGTGGACGGACAAGAAGTAAAAGATAATGAAGTAACATTGACAGAAGGCGAGCATTATACATTTGTTATCCTCTATTTTGGGAACCCGGACGTAAAGCAAGAAGACTTGCTTCAATTAGAAGTGAAATATACATGCAACCGGCAAGAAACCGAAGAGATCGCAGCAGAGGACTTCTCCATTCCCAGAGAAATTTCCTTCGATAGTCTCCCCGTGGGCATTGTACCTCGAGCGGAAGGGAATGAAGAAAAGCTTATAGATACGGATAAGGATGGAATTTATGATGAATGGGAAATAAACGGATATACAGTAATTAATAATGTGGCTGTACCATGGAATGAGAAATATGCCGCTCAAGGATACAAAAAATATGTGTCCAATCCGAACGAATCCCATACGGCAGGGGACCCCTACACTGATTTGGAAAAAGCCAGCGGAAGAATAGATCGCAATATACACAAAGTGGCTTGGGATCCGCTTGTTGCAGCGTATCCAAGTATCACGGTGGGGATGGAAAGGCTAATTCTGTCCGATAATAAAGAATTTAGTTCATCGTCAGGAAAGAGTGTCAGCCGGGAGACATCTTCCAGCTCCAGTGCCTCCAATACGGAAGGAATTGATGTTAGCGCGGGTTTTTCTCTCTTGCAAGGGTTCTCAGGATCCGTTACCGGCAGTTATTCGCATACGTCTACGCATACGGTTAACTCTGCACAGACTTCAGGACAGGACTGGTCCACACACTTAGGTTTACACGCTGCGCAGACAGCCTATGTAAATGCCAATATCCGCTATTACAATACCGGAACAGCCCCTGTGTATAAATTTCTTCCCACCACAAACTTAGTATTAGGGAAAGAGACGATTGCTACCATCACAGGAGAAAAGAATCAGGAAGCTTTCAGCTTGGCTCCGAGTCAGGCCTACCCTAAAAGACATTTACATGGTATTGCCTTAAATACGTTAGATCAGTTCAGCTCCACTCCTATTTCCATGAATATCAATCAAGTGGACAGGTTAGAAAATGGAGAGAAATTGAAATTGGAAACGACCCAATTTCAAGGAGCATTTGCAAGAAGAGATCCATCAGGAAGACAAGTCGTTACAGAGGAAAACGAGTGGGCCAATTATATCCCGCAAATTGAGCGCGTGACAACCGGAATCCTGATAGATATTACAGGCGGACCGATGATAGAGCGCCGTATTGCGGCAAAAGACCCTGATAATCCCAATGACCTTACACCGGAGCTTACATTGGGCCAAGCGTTGGAAAAAGCGATAGGGGCTTACGAAGAAAAGGATAGATGGTATTTTGACCGTGCGGATAACACGCATATTCTGAGTCCGAACCTGGTCCATTTTATTTATAATCGCAGAACGGAAAAAAAGATTAAAAAGGAACTGGAAGGGAACAAGAATATAAAAAATTTCTACGATATGACAATCCGGCCGGGGATGAATATTCACATCAGTGTCCCGCTAGTATGGGATGATTTCAAGGATGAAGAGGGAGACTGGAAGGGGGGTTCATATGACCCGACGAATGGGTTGAATAACGGCAGATGTTACAAGATAGATCCGAACAGAGAAGTGTACAAGGAAGGGATTGTTTTAAAAGCCAATTCAAAATATCTAGTTATCATGGATATGAAAGGAAATGGCGCGGGTAAGGCTACTATTGAGTTCGGTGGAACAACAAATGAATTCGATATTCCTAACGGATATCGCAGACAAAAGGTAATGGTTGAAGTATTTGATTTTCCAGCCGACTTTAATAAATTAAAAATTTCGACAAATAGTACGGGAAGCGCTTACTTGGATAATTTTTCAATTGTAAAGGTAGGAAATGCATGGGACAAACTGAAAGAGGAAAATGAAGATTATTCTAAAAAGGTTGCGGGGCGAACTTTTTCCTTTAAGTCCTTGAATCCAGAAAGATATATGACTAGCTTTGCAGGTGAAGCCATTATGGCAAATTCAACAACAATGTTTGATCAGAAATTCAGGTTAGAATACCGGAGGCCTAGGGGAGCATTCTACATTCTTAGTTCTTCCAATAAAGTCTTGACATGGGATAGAGGGAGCCAAAAATTGATTTTTGCAGACAATACATCTGTGCTAAGCCAGCTTTGGTTCTTTCAAAAATCCGGAAGCAAAGGCTATAACATCGTAAGCGCTGCAGATAGAAGTAAAGTGCTGGAATACGGCCTTGAAGCCGTAAATAATACAATCCCGATTCGAATCGCGACATTAGATGAAGCAAAAAACAACCAATATTTTACGATATCCCCTCCATTTTAATAAATGAAGCTATAACTCGAAATGAATAAGAAGTTCTACAGAAGGAGAGAAGAACAATGGAAATAACAAGCCGAATCGAGGAAAATCAACAAACACTAAAATCGGTGGGTCAATTTTTCTATGGAGAGAATTTGGATGAACCGGCTTTTGTCATCGGAAGTGGAATGAATGGATTTAAGGTAGATCCCAGCCAATTAAAAGGAGTCGATTTGAAAAAGAAAGTGAAATCAGCCCGATGGATTGCCGATTTTACTCCAAAGCAAACCGGTCTCTATCAATTTATAACCAGTTCAAATCCATATACACATATCTTTGTGGATGGAAAAGAAGTAAAGGATACGGAAGTAATACTGGAAGAAGGAGAACAGTATACATTTGTTATCCTCTATTTTGGCAACCCGGATGTCAAGGAAGAAGACTTGTTTCAATTCGAAGTGAAATATACATGTAACCAGCAAGAAACTCAAGCGATTGAAGCAGAAGACTTCTCCATTCCTAGACAGGTTTCTTTTGAATATCTCCCTGGAGGCATTGACAACACAGAAGATGAAGAGCCTCTTTTAGATACAGATAATGACGGAATTTATGATGAGTGGGAAATAAACGGATATACCGTAATTAATCATTTAGTTGTACCTTGGGATGAAAAATATGCCGCGCAAGGATACAAAAAATATGTGTCCAATCCGAATGAATCCCATACGGCAGGAGATCCCTACTCTGACCTGGAAAAAGCCAGCGGAAGTATAGATCGGAATATAAAAAAAGTAGCTTGGGATCCGCTTATTGCAGCATATCCAAGTATTACGGTGGGGATGGAAAGGCTAATTCTTTCCGATAATAAAGAACTTAGTTCATCATCGGGAAAAAGAATCAGCCGGGAGACGTCTTCCAGCTCCAGTGCTTCCAATACGGAAGGAATTGATGTGAGTGCAGGTTTTTCTCTCTTTGAAGGGTTTTCAGGGTCCGTTACCGGCCATTATTCGCATACGTCTACGCATACGGTTAACTCTGCACAGACTTCAGGACAGGACTGGTCCGAACAATTAGGTTTAAACTCTGCGCAGGCAGCCTATGTGAATGCGAATATTCGCTATTACAATACAGGAACAGCTCCTGTGTATAAATTCATCCCCACCACAAATTTAGTGTTAGGGAAAGAGACGATTGCCACCATCACGGGGCAAATGAATCAGGAAGCCTTCAGCTTGCCTCCAGATCAAACGTATCCTAGAAGACATTTACATGCGGTAGCCTTGAATACGTTAGATCAATTCAGTTCTACCCCTATTTCTATGAATATCAATCTAGTGGATAGATTGGAAAATGGGGAAAAATTAAAGTTGGAAACGACCCAATTTCAAGGGGCGTTTGCAAAAAGAGACCCTGCAGGAGGACAAGTAGTCATCGAAGAGAATGAGTGGGCGAATTATATCCCGCAAATCGAAAGTGTAACAACCGGAATTCTGATTGATATTAAGGGCGGACCCATGATGGAGCGCCGTATAGCAGCAAAAGATCCTGATAATCCAAATGACCTTACACCGGAGCTTACGCTCGGCCGAGCACTGGAAAAAGCGGTAGGGGCCTATAAAGACGGAGAAAATTGGTACTTTAAAGATGAGTATACAGATGAAGCACATATGCTGAGTCCGAACCTGGTACATTTTATCTATGATCGAAGAACAGAAAGAAAGATCAAAAAAGAACTCGAAGGGAATAAAAATATAAAAACGATTTACGATATGACAATCCGGCCTGGAATGAATATTCAAATCAGTGTCCCTGTAGTATGGGATGATTTCAAAATTAACAATGGAAACTGGGACGGAGGTTCATACGACCAAACGAATGGCTTGCAAAATGGCAGATGTTACAAGATAGATCCGAATAAAAATGTGACCTACGATCTAGATGATATTACATTAGAAGCAAACTCTAAATATCTTATTAGCATGGATGTTAAAGGAAACGGTACGGGTAAGGCCACTGTTGAATTTGGCGGAACAACACGTGATTTCAATATTTCTAACGGATACAAAAGGCAAAAGATGATGTTTGAAATATTCGAATTTCCAGATGATTTTGGAAGCCTCACTATTTCAACGAATAGTACGGTATATATTGATAATTTTTCAATTGTAAAAATAGGAAATGCATGGGATAAATTGAAAGAGGAAAACAAAGAGTTCTCCAAAATCAATGATCAAAAGGATTTTTATTTTGCATCTACCGATTTAACACAATATATTACCAATTATAAGGATGAAGCATTTATAAAAAAGTGGGATGTTAATTCAAAACAAGAATTTAAGCTGGTCTATCATGTGTATAGGGGAGCCTTTTACATTTATGACATACCGGCCAAGAAAGTTCTGACATGGGACAGAAGAAATCAGAAATTAATATTTATGAATGATTTGGGTGTACGATATCAGCTTTGGTTTTTTCAAAAATCAGGAAACAAAGGATATAACATTGTAAGCGCCGCAGATAGAAGTAAAGTGTTGGCTTACGACATTGAAAAACCAGATCTAACACCACTTCAAATTACGACATTAGACGAAGCAAAAGCGAATCAATATTTTGTGTTATCGCCCGTAAAATAATATGTAGCACCTAGGGAATATATCTAAAGATCGCAATTGGTTTTCCTGGACAAACCTTGCCTTTTCTGGCGGGTTTGTCCCCCCATAATATAGGTGCAGATATCAGGTAACTTTAATAAAACAAGATATGGTGGAATGAGTGATGGATAAAAAACCTCTGAATTTCAAGAAAGATGAACGTAAAGCCGAAGCATGGAGTAAAAAGCGTTATTCGGCTTGGGTAAAAGCACTGCCAGATAATCGTAAAAAAGCAATCGAAGACTTTAAAAGAAAATCAATGGAAATTAATAGTAGTTTGAATGAAGTTCGTGGAAATATTGATGAACTAACTGATGAACAATTAAGAAATCAAATAAAAGAAATGAACATCATTATTAAACAACCCGTTAATCTACTAAAGGAAAGACAAATCATATATACCCATTTTGATCCCAAAGATTTAGGTTATTCCAATGAATTGCAAATGTTGGTTGGAAGCGAGAGCAGACAGTTAGATCGCGGGAAAATTAAAACTGTCGTAAATGAGTATAAATATGGCAACTTGACCGATTTAAAAACAGGAAATTTAACACTTTCCGGGGGAGAAACAGGACAATACTATGTAGCGGAGTTAGAGCTGCCGAAAGGAACCTATGTAGGCCACTTTGAAGATGGACAAACGGTATTGCCAACAGATTATGCGATAGAAATCACGAATAACATGTTCAGTAAACCGAAGGTTATTAGAGAAAATGGAAAAGAACTAATTAAAGTAAATGCAAGATTAATCAAAAAAGAGAAGATTGAAAACAAAATACGAGTTACGGAAACTAACTTGACTAAATTATTCAAGAATGGTTCTTTTGTTGTCAAATTAGATATTGGTGGGGGATTTGAATCCTATGCAATAGATCATGCGAAAGAAGCCATTTCTACTTTAATCAAACAATTACCATCAAAGTTATTAAATGATGCTATTGATTATTTAGATTCCATAACATTTACGGATTTGAAACTTAATAATAATGAGGGAACATTAGGTTATCATGATTCGATGAATGTGTTTGTAAGAGTGAAACACGAAATATTGATTCAAAAATTAGATCCAATTGTTAATCAGTCTGCCGTGTTATTACACGAAATGGGCCATGTAGTGGATTCAATGTTATTAAATGATACTTCAAAAAATAGAAAATTTATTGATATTTATAATGAAGAAAAAGATAAACTGACGAGCTTAGTGACACACAACAATTATGGCAAGGAAGACTCGGTAGAATTTTTTGCGGAAATATTCAAAGCAATGTACTCCACAGATCCGAAACAACAAGATGCTGTTAAAAAAGAAGCACCTAATGCTGTTGCTTATATAAAAACTAAAATAAAGGAATATATAGAGGATAATTAAGTAAAATAACAAGCAAATTTGAGTTCGAAAATGTTTCCTGCCAAAATGCTGTGTAGGGAGTAGGTGAGTCGCAATATGATAGATTTTCGTATTGACACAGTAAAAGCAAAAAAATGGGGAGAGAAAAAATATTCCCGCTGGAAATCCGCATTAACGGAGAATGAAAAAAGACAAATTACGGACTATACCAAAAACGCCAATCCTATAAACAGTTATCTTAGAGAAAATAACGGCAACTTAGGGGCCAATCCTAATATGGACGAGAAAATTGAATTATTGGACAAAGCATTATATAAGTCAAAATTAAATGATACCATAACCGTATATCGTGGGACGGACGGAATCATTTTCGGAGAAGAATTCCAGACCACTTTAATGAAGGGGAATAAAGTTAATGAGGAGGTGGCCAGGAAGATCAAAGGACAATTCGAAGGCACTATGTTATTGGAGCGGGGCTACTTAAGCACATCAATCGTTCTTGGGAACAATTTTCTGGCAAGAAACGTTCTTATAGAACTAAAGGTTCCTAAAGGAGAGAGTGCCGGGTATGTAGATCCAATTAGCTATTTTCCTGGCCAACTTGAGATGTTATTGCCCAGGAATACTCAATATTATATTGATAATATAAGGACGATTGTTAATGGCGGATCACAAAGATTAAAAGTTGAAGCTAGAATCATAAGATAGAATCTTTGGCTTTGAGACATCGGAAGATGAGAATGATGAAGCCGGCTGCTGATGCAGTCGGCTTCCGTCTCTATATTGTTATTTCCTTAAGGCGCTTTTCCCTGTACTGTACAATCCGCAAGAGGTGAGGCCACAGACAATTCCATACATGACGCCCATTTTCAAATCGCCTGGAGCGAGATATATAACGCCTGCCGCGATACCAAGGATAATGGACAGTACCGGGGCCAGACGACTCGAAAGGCCGAGCCCTTTTGCTATTTCCACTAATCCGACAATGACGGCCACGATCATAACCTCAGTGATCTCCATATTCATCTCTTCCTCCTCTCCGGTTTACGCATCTCTCAGTTCATAGCTCCACCCGTGTTCTTGGAACCATGTCTCCGCACGCGCCAAATTTTCGCCGCTTAACGTTCCTGTAACCGCATAAGACGTGCCATTATTTAAAAACTGAATCTGTGCCCAAAATCTCTTCTCCAGGAACATCTGAGAGAGCTCATGAATAGCGGCTATACTCAATCCGCCTGTAACGATTTTCTTTTTGCCAGAGGATTCAGGCGCTTCTCGGCCAGTTACTGTCTCCACGATTGCAGACATGACATTTTCTTTCTTATTCAAAAGTCTCCGCATATCGTCAGGATTCGTGATAAAAGCCAGCTCTATTAATATGGCCGGGGCGTTCGTGGAATTAAGCACCCGAAGCTCTTTCCGTTCCTTAGCTCCTCTGTCCCTAATTCCAACGGCCTCAGAGATTGCCCGGCTAACGCTTGCGGACAAGGCTTGTTGATCGTAATAAAGAACTTCTACCCCTGTAGCCGTTGATGCGGCCGCGTTAAGATGCAAGGAAATGTCTAATCTTCCATCTTTATCGTAGCTGTTACAATTGCGGACGATGTTGGCCAGGTTCTCATTCTGCGTTTTCCCCATGTCATCCGTAGTGCAGGCAACAGCTTGTCCCGCTTGCGTGAAGGCATCTATGAGCATGGCTGCAAATTCTCTGGCGACTTCATGTTCCTTGTAGCCGCATCCGGTTGCGCCCGGAACAAATGCGTTGTGCCCCGCATGGACGGTAATCATTTTATATCCCATGTTTCTCTCTCCCTTTGTAACAATGTGTGATCTTTTGATGTCCTTTCTCATTGCAAATCTTCCTTGCAGTTACACCTAAAATATACCTTTCGAGATTCCCGAAGGATGAAATATATTTTCGCCTATGAATGAAAATGTCTATGCTTTTTTGGGGAAAGCGAGAGGCATGTAAATGAAGTGGCAACCGCGCAGCCCTGTGGACAGCTTGGACAGAAGTGGGGGCAAGCTACAAGACCATTCGCTATTCAGGCAAAGAGCTGGATGCCACAGGACTGTTTTATAACGGATTCCGCTAAGCTGGCTGAATGCGGACCCGGCCGGAACAGTAAATAGATTGAACGCGTCCCGCATGGTGAGGATTAAGCCTATAAGTTTGATGGATCTGGATGGGAATGCGCCAATAAACATGGCGGATTATTGTGCCGAGGATAGAATAGCTTTTAAAGGACACCTTCAGGACAAATGTAAAAAGCATCAGAGCTGGATTTAAGCTGCTGATGCTTATTTATTGGACCGAACGAAGTCTCTGCAAGTACGAATGGAGCTCGGTATTGTTATTACCCCCGTTTTTATAGAGAAAGATTAAGTAATTGTTTAATAGACTTTAGATCTTTCAGCATAAGTTTGTCTGGAATCCAAATTACAGGAATTTGATTATTACTGATTTTGTAATTGGTTATAATGAAATCGAATTTCATCGTATTGCCTGGTTCAGTTTGAAGGTTGAGCACGTTGCCCAATTCATTATTTAATTTATGATAAATAAATTTTTTCCAATTTGTTGGTCCGGATAAAAGCAATAAAACCTTTTTTTTATATTTGGATAGGAGAATAGATAAAATATGAAACGTGATGTGGTAAGTCTCATCTTCAGATAATCTATTTTCATTAATTTCTTTATTCCATGCGACAATAAGAGGGTGAATGATGTTGTACCCCTCTATTAATTCATGAGGAATCGTCTTGAATTTACCCCAAAAGTATTCTAACGGTAAATTGAGATTTTTAAATATATAGATCTTGTGGAAAGAAAAATGGATGTTATGTCTTATTTCTTCTATTACTTTGGCATTCATATTTACTTCACTTGAAATCATGTCAATTAAAGCAAGGTGCTTATCGTAAAGTTGTTTATATGATCCAAGATAGTAATTCTTGATTTTACTTTTTTCATTATCATCCCCCTCGGAGATGAGGAAAAAAAATAGAGAAAAAAAGGAAAGTTCATTTTGGCGGAAGCTAACCTTATAGAAATTTTCAATCTCAGAGATAATAGCATAGGTGCAGTCTAACTTATCAGAGCTAAATATGTAGTCAATATTAAAATTTTTAGAAATAAAATGTTTACATATATTTCTATTTACAGACACATTGATAAGTATCGTTAATAGATTATAATCGATCTCAATGTTATAAAAACTAATATAGTTCTCAATTTTCTGTTGCAGTTTTAGGTCCGTTTTAAAGATTTCTTTATACTTTTGCACGTGGAAAAAGAAAATCATGTAGAAGTATCTAATATTCAGTTCCTTTCCAATTAATTGAATCGTTGTTCTGAAATTAAAATCCAGTTTAAAGTGTCTAAGTACTTTTCTAAAATTATTCAATTTTTTCTTCAATGTTAGTTTATCTAAGTATAGTATTTGAGACCATTTTTCCAGGCTATAATATTTTTGATTGAATATACCGCATAAAATGTTGTAAAGTTCACTGTTTATTAAGTAAGTAGCGATAATATTGGAGATCTGATCTAAAGGATCTTTTTTTAAAATGTACCCTTTAGAATTAATGCTTACTATATCCCAGTTATTTGGAAGAGAATGTTTTAATTGAGAAATGTCATTTATAATCGTTCTGCTTGTACATTGCAGCTTATGGGCTAAAACACATGAAGATACTATTCCTTCGCTATCTATCAAGGATTCCAATATTTGAATTTTTCGAATAGCTGCTTTATTTTGAATTAAGTGAGCGGTGAAATTATTCATGTAGTCTCCCCCTCGAAAAGCGATAACCGGTCAATGTGCAGATGTTAGTATCCTTTGTTGATGCAAATCCCCGAAACCTGTCTTTGTAACAATGTTTGTCTCCTTAATAAAAATTTTTATTATTTTTCTCCTTCTCATAAATTAATATTTCAGTTAGAAAATAACGTAATTTTACAAAGAAAAAACATACATAATTTCATTAATAGATGAAAATATGTATGTTTTTTTATATGTTTGTATTGGTCAACTTAAGTTGTGCAAGGGGATTACCAGTGAATGCGGCGAGCAGGAAATCGCTGGGGGTCTTCCTGAGCTAAAAAGAGATCTCGCGTCTTCTTCTGCAGACTTTGCGCTTACCTCTTACGTGTCTCCGGACTCGAGAACGCGCAGTTCTTGTTCTCTTTCTGTGGGACTTTTTCTTTTTCCTCCGCTTTCTTTTTATTTTTACTCTATTTTGCCGTGTCAAGATTGAACGGTGGGGCGCTTGCAGGAGACGCGTGTCCTCTTCAGGTATCTGGGAAAGTGAATGCTCTGATGTTGGCAACGGTGGAGTATCAGCCTCTACGGCCTGTGAGATGGAGTCATCCGTTGTTGACAAGTGGGAACTATCCGTTTCGGAGTTCAGGGCGGAGCGGATGGCTGGTAGTTGGCCATAATGAATAACTTGAAGTATGCCATGGGCTTGAAGTTCTGCAATGCATCCAACAACCTGTGGATCAATGAATACGGCCATTTCCTCTTCTCTGGCCGTCGTCCAAGTGGATAGCCGGCGGACATCATCGTCAACATAGCCAGGATGGCATAAAAGCTCCGTTATTCCTTCCGGGATATTGCGTAGCAGGCTCAAGAGGTGGGGGACACCTGTCTGACTATCAAACGTATACATCAAAAGTTCATCTGTGGCCCATGGAAGTTCAGGGTCTGGACGGCTGGACGGCAGCCGCACAGGAAGCTGTTCGTGCTGCACGAGCTTTTTAACGAGAGAATACACGACTGGATTGTCTAAATGAATATGGTGGTGCGAATCGACATGTGTAGGACGGAGACCATGCTTCAGCATACGACCGTATTGGTTATCGAGTTCACAGGCGATATCATGAGCTCTCCATTCCGCGTGGTTCCCGTGAAAGGATCCTCCAGCCCGAACAAGGGAGGGAACAAGAAGAGGATTCGTCGCGGGCGTTCCATATGTTAAGTTGAAATGCAATCCCACTCCTAATGACGGAGCAGCTTTCGCTAATGACACGGCTTCCAGGAAGCCGGGAGTATTGACCATTAAGGAAGCGCTGCTTACAGTTCCGAGACGATGTGCTTCCATAATACCGCGATTAATGCTGCACGACAGCCCGAAGTCGTCGGCGTTAATAATAACGTATCGAGGCAAATCAATCCCACCTTGCTGTTTTGCTTATAATAGATGCTATCTCCGGAGCAATGGTCAGTGCATTTATCCTGTACAAACGATCTGTAAATTTGTGCCGATGTTAATCAAGACATCAAAAAAATAAAAAATGCCAAGTTCAAGGTTTACTTAGATGATTTGATCATCTTTGCCAAGTCAATGGAGTAAACATCTTTTCAAAGGAAAGTTAACGAAATTTGGATTTATTTGTTGGGTAGTGTTCACAAAACTCGAATTATATGGTAATCTATAGGTGGTCAATTATATGCAATGCCAAAGGAAGGTGAGGCTGTGAGTACCGTTGCTGCGAAGCCACAGAGCTTGGGGGAGCTAATACAGTACTATAGGCAGAAGAAGGAATTGAGTCTGTCGAAGCTGCAAGAAGCGGTCGGCATAGATAAAGGCAGCCTGTCGAGAATTGAAAACAGCGAGGTCAAACGCCCTGATTTTCAATCGATCCTGTCGATCGCTGCGGTATTGGATATTCCCCATGACGCCATCGTAGAACAGTACATCGAGATCGGACATAAATCGGAAGTCATTTACGCTATTTTACAGAATGAATTGACAACACTCGAGTATCCTTCGCTCATAACGAAAATTGCCGCCAAGTTTCTTGAATCGCCCAACGAAGACAGCCTGGATGCAGTAGAGAAGTTGTATCACACTGTAGACTCCATAGATCATGCCCCCACTCAACTATCGTTGTTCAACCTCATTGTCAATTACTCACGCGCCCATGGAATCATGCCTTACATTGCCAAAGGATTGTATCGGAAGTACATGATTGAACGAAATGATTTCAGCAGGTTGAAGGAAACGTATCAATCAGGGAAATATATTTTGGATTACGCTGATTTTCTCAATGACAGTGAAAAAATAACAATTAACTATAGTTTAGCGGTTCATGCATATAGTCTTATGCTCTACGACGACTCAATAAAGTTCAGTGAATACGTCATAAAGCATGATAAAGGGAAATACAAACCGTACGCAATTAATAATATCATCTTTTGCTATTACAATCTTAAGAGGTTTGAAGAAAGTGAACAATATTTGGAAGAGTACAAAAAGTTTGATCTTCCTTGTGTTATTGAAAATTCACCATTATTCGAAGCATTCATCAGTGAAAAAACAGGAAATATCAATTTATGCTTGAATCAATTGAGTGAATATTTAAAACACTCTTCCGAATACAATTTGGTCTATGTTGTATCTGAATTGTTCAGCTTACATATACAAGCCAACGACCCCGGCACTGCATTACAGCTGCTTGATTATGAAGAAAAAATGGTGAAGTCCCTGCAAGACATTCGTACAACACCTGATAAAAGAGCAAAGTTGGCTGATTTTTATCAATTAGCGGGAAATATCCTTTTACAACAAAGTGCCGAGAGAGCTTTTGACTATTACCTTAAAAGTTTCGCTGAATATCTGAAAATTGGATTATATGAAAAAGCTTTTGAAAGCATTACCTTTATCAATCAAGCGATAATAGGTGATTCATCACTATTGGATATTGAACTTGTAAAAAAGATAAATTCTATGTATATGCAGGCTATAAACAAAAAAATTAGAAAGGGTTGGTATACATGAAGAAGCTTATGTCAAAATTGCCGATTCTTTTCCTCGCCGTCCTGACAGCACCATGGGTGGTGGCTGATTTTATTAGTTATACAGCTCCGTGGATTTTACCAAAATAATTCAAGATAATACTATCTTAAAACGCCAGCCATGGCGTTTTTTTATATTTTATGTATAAAGTTGTTGCATATTAATCCAGAATCAAGTCATATTTACCAACTTCATCTATAATCAAGTCAAATAATACAGTTTATGGATGAGGTGTGGAAATGAACCATCAATCGGTATGCAAAGGCGATTTAATCCCTTTTACTTATAGCTATGAGAAAGCTGGCTGTTTAATTGAAATCATTGAGAGCACCCGACAGGAGCTTATAGAAGTAGCCACGGAAAAAGAATGTCTTACTGACGAAACTGTTGTAAGATTAAGCCAAAAGTTGGACACATACCTTTTGGAATTTCAAAGAAGGAGCTGCGGCTAGAAGAACAGGATCTGATATTCCGGATTATTAGGGGAAGGTGAGGCTGTGAATACCGGTGCTGTGAAGCCTAAAAGCTTGGGGGAGTTAATTAAGTCTTATCTGCAAATGAATATCGACATTGCAGATCAGTACATTGAGATTGAGCATAAACCTGAAGTCATTTACTCTATTTTGCAGAACGAATTGGAAACACTCGAACATCCAGCATTAATACCCGAAATAGCCGCCAAGTTTCTAGAATCATCAAATGGCGCGGATGGAGTAAAGAAGCTGTACCGATCAATAGACTCCGTAGATGATACCTCGATTCAATTATCCGTGTATAACCTTATTATTGACTACTCGCGCGCTCATGGAATTTTGCCCTATATTGCCAAGGGATTAAATCGTAAATACATGATTGAGCGTAATGACTTCAGCAAATTGAAAGAGACCTATCAACTGGGAAAGTATGTATTGGACTATGCACAGTTTCTTAACGACAAAGAACGAATCAATTTTTATTATTATATAGGTGTTCATGCATTCAGTTTAATGAATTATGACGAATCTGTTTTTTATATGAAACATGTAGTGGAGCACGATAACCCAGAGTATAGTCAATGTGTGGCTTATGCTTATTTCGGGCTCTGCAGTTCTTTCTATTATATGGGTGATTACAAGGCTAGCCAATTCTACCTTGATGAGTATAGTAAGTATCCTTTTCCCGATGTGGCCGATAATGTGCATTTTACGTCGGCTTGTATAGAAGGCAAGAAGGGGAACATTGAAAATTCGATTTGTAAGTTAAGATCTTATTTACAAAAAACATCCGAATACAATATTATTTTTGCTGTTGTTGAACTTCTTGAACTGTATATACAAAAAAACGATTCTCATTCGGCAAAGACGCTTCTTGCTTATGAACAACAAATGGTAAAGTCGTTGCAGGATATTCGGACAACGCCTTTCAAACGCTCCTTTTTAGCTCGTTATTACCAGCTTATGGGGGATATCTTGTATCACGAAGATATGGAAAAATCGTTGGATTATTACATGAAAAGCGTTTTGGAATATGCGGGCATTGGTCAATATGATAATTCAGTCAACAGCCTTAGCTATATCTTTCAAGCAATTGCGAAGGGTGCAATTGTAGATAAGGAGACCTTAAACAAACTTGAATCGTCAATAAAATCAGTGGGGCAACTCTTATGGTCCCGCTCCGCATATTTGGTTGACATGGCATCGCGGTGTTCATGGGAAGTAGCCCGGGGATAAGGGGAAGTTAAAGATATTCAGACGCCGTGTGGCGTCTTAAATTGTTGAGAAAACCCTGTCTTTTTCTAAAAAGTACAGGGTTTCTCACAGGAGAAGGACTCACGTAACGAACCTTCCGATGAACCCGGCCACGGTTTTCTCGTACGTTGCCCGATCCATCCGGTATGCTTCTCCATGTCCGGCTTTCGGAACGATGTATAGCTCTTTCTCGGCGGAGCAATTTTCGTAAACTTTATGCACCATCTCCGTCGGCACGAACGTATCGTTGGCCCCATGAATGAAGAGAGTCGGCGTTTTCGACTTTTTCACCTGCTCCAGCGCGGAGGCTTCGCCGAAAAAGTACCCTGCCCGCAGTCTGGTCAGCAGGCTGGTGGTATCCACGATCGGGAATGCCGGAAGATGATACATGCGCCGTAACTGGAAGGAAAGCTGATCCTTCACAGAGGTATAACCGCAGTCTTCGACGATGGCTTTTACGTTCGGCGGCAAGTCCTCACCGCTGGTCATCATCACGGTTGCCCCTCCCATCGACACGCCGTGGAGAACGATTTGCGAATTCGCCCCATTCGCGTCCAAAACCCGCTGAATCCATTTCAAATAATCCTTACGTTCGGGCCAGCCGAAACCGATATAATGGCCTTCGCTTTCCCCATGCCCCCGAGCATCTGGGAGCAGGATGTTGTAGCCCCATTTATCGTGGTACATTCTGGCGTAACCGCTCATTTGCGTTGCGTTCCCGGAGTATCCGTGCGCGATGATGACCGTTTTGTCCGACGGTTTGGATGCCGGCAAATAATACGCCTTCAGATGAATGCCGTCATCCGAATCCATCTCCCAGCGCTCAAAGCTTTGGTTGTTCCACCAATCCTTGTCCGCCCGCGTGGTTTCCTTCGATTCCTCTACCTCCGGACTGGTTTTCAGGTCGGGATTATCGCTCAAAAAGTCCTTCGGTGCGCGCGCAATCGCCACGTGATAAAAGTAAAAGCTCCCAGCGGTAAGGATTACAATGACAAGTACAATCAAGGAAATAAAGCCTGTTACCATTTTTTTCTTCAATCCAGTTCTCTCCTAATAAACTCCTATCTATTTATTTTAATATAGCATAATGATCTTTATCGTTTCCATGCTGCGAGACTTGCTCGTTAGCCTGAGAGACCTTTTCTTTCGCTAACCAGCGCCGATACGTTAAATAAAAAGTTCAGTATAAATTTCTATTGACATTATTTTCTGGCTAGAGTAGTATATCTGGAAATTACATGTTTCGTTAACATTCTGTGAAGAGAAAGAGTGTGTTATAAGTCTTGTTCCCCAGAGAGCTGGTCATTTGCTGAAAGCCATGTCCAGGGTAAAACTGAAAATCATCTTATATCTCGTCTCTTAATGAGACGAGATTTTGTTTTTTATCTATCAAAAATAATAAAAAATAAGGTAAAGCAGGTGAAGGTGTATGAGGAAACTATTATTGAGGGAGCGGCGGGGCGACTGGCCGAAGAGGGAGGGCAGCGAATCCTGCACAGATGCAGGAATTTTCACTAGTTCAGCTGCTATCTGATGCCAATCCTGCAAAAGTGCATCATTTTCGCCGATTTTTGCTTTCTATCCTCTGACATGGCTTCAATTCCTGCAGTTTTGCAGGAATTCCAGTGATGGAGGGATCGCCCCAAGGGAATGCTGTAGTTTTGCAGTTTTTTCGGCAAGCCGCGCTGTAAGAAGCAGGGGGGCTATCTGACTGCAGAAAAAAACGACTTTTGGGACTGCCCCTAGCAAAGGCGGTTCATTCAACTTCACTTCGCATTTACTGCTTCAAACCCGTAATCGCGCTCGACCTTGCACACTCTCGTTTTATAGGTGCGATACCATTCTGCCATTCCTTTACGCTGCGCAACGAGGTGTCTCTCGTTTTGCTTCCATTTTTGTATCGCTTCGAGAGAATCCCAATAAGACACCGTGATGCCTACACCTTCCCGGGCACTTTCCACTCCCAGGAATCCGGGTTGGAGCGATGCAAGCTTTACCATTTCCTCGGCCATTTCAGCATAACCATAATCGCCATCTGTTCGTTCGGAAGTAAAAATGACTGCATAGTAAGGTGGCTGTGGGGTTTGGGCAATCCCGCTCATAAATATCCCTCCCTTGAAAAAACAGTTACAAACTCATTCTAAGTCGTTCCTTAATCCCGAAATTTTCCATCTTTCATCGACCAGGCGTGCGGACATAATGCTATATTATATAGAGAAAAATGAATAATACAACAGCAAGCATTTCCTGATCATTAGGGATGGAAAACGAGGAGGACGACAGATGTTAACCTTGAGTGAAGTGCCCATTGTAAAGGCAGAAATGCTGATTCGCAAGCCAGTCGAAGAGGTGTTTGAAGCTTTTGTCGATCCTGCGATTACGACCCAATTTTGGTTCTCCAAGAGCAGCGGAAGATTGGAAGCGGGCAAGCGGGTTCGGTGGGAGTGGGAGATGTATGGGGTCTCGGATGATATTCGGGTAAAAGCGATCGAAACCAACAAGCGGATTCAGATCGAATGGTCGGACGGGACCGAGGTCGAATGGACATTTGAACCCCGCACCGATAACCATACGTTCGTGGCGACGCTGAACTCTGGGTTCACGGGAAGCGGGGACAACATCGTCAACCAAGCCATTGACTCCATGGGAGGCTATACGATGGTGCTCTGCGGGCTGAAAGCGCTCCTTGAGCATAACATCGTCTTGAATCTTGTCGCGGACAAGGCTCCCGACGCTCACGTCAACCGATAAAAATTGCCTTCATTGCTTATGCAAAGAAGGCGTGCTGGCCGCAGTATGAATGGCGGAAAAGAAAAGGCAGTTGAAGGTATCGTTAGGACCCGCTGCCTCTAGTGAACCTTTTTATACGCGGGTACTTCATTTCCTTTTGTTTCGCTTGGGCGGAAGCCGATTCTTTCTTGAAGGCCAATATGAAGATCATGCCCAGAATACAGGCGGCGCCGACCCATTGCAACAATCCGAACGGTTCATTCAGCCATAAGACGGTTGCGAATACAGCCGCCAATGGCTCTAAGCTGCCGAGAAGGCTTGTTTCCTTCGGGAGCAGACTTTGCAAGCTTTCGATATAGAACCAGAACGCAAGCATCGTACCGCATATAATAACAAAAAGAAGATATCCATACGCTTCGGCTGTTAAGCTGTGGAAGTCCATGCGCCATGGCGGATGGATGAAGCTTAAGGCCACACCGCCCAGGATCATCGCCCAGCCGACAATGACAAGGGAATCATATTGCGCGAGTAAAGGAACCGCATATAAAGTATAAAAAGCCAGCGCGATTCCAGATAGCACACCCCATACGACGGCAGGTGCCGGCACCGACAGCTGAGAGAGTGAACCATTCGTCAACAAAAAGAAGCAGCCTGCCAAAGCGAGAGTAACGGTAAACACATCCTGCCGCGTCAGCACGGATTGTCTGCGAATCAGGGAGTACAGAATGATCATGACCGGCGCTAAATATTGCAACAGCGTGGCAACGGCGGCATTCCCATGTTGAATGGAGGCCATATAGGTGTATTGAACCGCGAGCATGCCGAATAATCCGAAGATAATGAGCTGACAAGCTGTCTTTCTGTTTTTCCATACCCCTAGAATCTGTGAACGGTCTTTCCGGAAGAATTGAACAGTTAACAGCAGAACGCCAGCAATAAGCAAGCGTGTCGTGACAAGCCAATTGACCTCAATGGCGAATTGTTGAAATAGCTTTTGGGCGACCGTGCCCCCAATGCCCCATAGAATTGCCCCGGTGATAACTAGAAAAAAACCCATTCTTCTCGTATTTGTCTTCATCGTTGAACCCTCACCCTTAAATCCAATAATAGTGATATAATAAGGAAAAAATCCGGAAATTAATACTTCAATCGAATGAAAAAATATCAATATATTGAGGCGAGCCAGTGCAAATCAAAAATTTCAAGATTGACCATAACTTGAAAGAGCTGACCGAGCATCGCACCGTCGAATTGCCGATTGCCTGTTATGAAACAACGATTAGGCAAAATATCAATGGCTATATTCCGCTTCATTGGCATGATGAACTTCAATTTGTGCTGATCCGCAAAGGGGAAGCCGTCTTTCAAATCAATGAAGAAAAACTAACAGTTCAAGAAGGAGAGGGGCTATTCATCAACAGCGGCTGTCTTCATATGGCCGAAGATAAAAATCACTCGGGCTGCGTGTATATTTGTCTAAATGTGTCTCCGCAATTCGTCTTGCCTCAAGAGCTCTATACAAGCTATGTCTATCCCTACATTCAGGCGACGAATTTGCCATACTTATACTTGAATAGACATGAGCCGTGGGGGAACAACATTTTAGATGCCATCAGCAACATTCATCAAT
Source organism: Paenibacillus dendritiformis (assembly GCF_945605565.1). Classification (NCBI taxonomy): domain Bacteria; kingdom Bacillati; phylum Bacillota; class Bacilli; order Caryophanales; family Paenibacillaceae; genus Paenibacillus; species Paenibacillus dendritiformis. The sequence continues at coordinate 3,724,795 of NZ_OX216966.1, forward strand.
GGATTAAACAGAAAACACCTTACTATGAAATCGACATCAACCTGCAGCTCACGTTCACTTGGAAGAACCTAATCGAGAATGGATTTCCGCTCGAATATGATCAGACGGCCATGGTCAAGAGTGAGCGAATGAAGGAAATGCTACAATGGATACATCTCCATTACGCGGAGAACATCAGGCTGGACGACATTGCCAGAGCGGGTCAATTAAGCCGTTCCGAATGCTGCCGGTATTTTAAGCGAATGCTGAAAACAACACCGCTTAGCTATGTAATAGACTATAGAATTCAAAAAAGCTTGGTTTTATTGCAGCAAGCCGACGCCAGTGTGACTGAAGTTTCCTATCAAGTCGGATTCAACAGCACGAGTTATTTCATCGATAAATTCCGGCAGACGATGAATATGACCCCGTTAGCCTACAAAAAATCGAGCTTGAATAAAGAACAACCAGAATCGTGAGGCATAATTAATGAACAGGAGTAAACGCTAAATCCATGAAGACACAGGAAAAGGGAGATACGATGACGGAGAATAGAGCAATCCCGGAAGGATGGAATTTCGATAACAGTTATGCCCGGCTGCCGCAGTTATTTTTTACGAGGCAAAGCCCCTCCCCGGTTCGGGCGCCGAAGCTGAGTATATTTAATGAAAAATTGGCGGCATCCCTTGGACTGAATGTTCAGGCGCTGAACAGCGATGACGGGGCGGCGGTGTTCGCCGGCAACCGGATTCCCGAGGGTGCCGCGCCGCTTGCCCAGGCTTATGCGGGGCATCAGTTCGGGCATTTTACAATGCTGGGGGACGGACGGGCGCTGCTGCTTGGCGAGCAGATCACGCCCACGGATGAGCGGATGGACATTCAATTGAAGGGCTCGGGCAGGACGCCCTACTCCCGCGGGGGAGACGGCCGCGCAGCGCTGGGGCCGATGCTGCGCGAATATATCATTAGCGAAGCCATGCATGGACTTGGCATCCCCACCACCCGCAGCCTGGCGGTCGTGACGACCGGCGAGCCTGTGCACCGCGAGACCGAGCTGCCTGGCGCGGTGTTGACCCGCGTGGCGGCCAGTCATCTGCGCGTCGGCACGTTTGAGTACGCTTCGCAATGGGGCAAGGTGGAAGATCTGAGAGCTCTGGCCGATTATGCCTGGCAGAGACATTTTTCGGAAGCTGACGCGGGCGAGAACCGGTATCTATCCCTGCTGCGGGAAGTGGTCAGGCGCCAGGCCGAGCTGATTGCCCAATGGATGCACGCAGGCTTCATTCATGGGGTGATGAACACCGATAATATGACGATTAGCGGCGAGACCATTGATTACGGGCCATGCGCCTTCATGGATGCCTATGATCCGGCGACGGTATTCAGTTCCATTGACGTTCAGGGCCGCTATGCTTATGGCAATCAGCCGTATATGGCCGCATGGAATCTCGCGAGACTGGCCGAGGCGTTGCTTCCGCTGCTCCATGACAATCAGGAGCAGGCTATCGAGCTGGCCGAGAAGGAGATTGCGGCGTTCACTAAGCTATATCAACGCCATTGGCTGGCAGGAATGCGGGCGAAGCTCGGGCTCTTCAATGAAGAGGAGGAAGATGAGTCCCTGATCGAAGAGCTTCTTGAGCTGATGGAGAAGCATTCGGCCGATTATACGAATACGTTCCGAACCTTAACTCTGGGTGACTCGGAGGAGTCGGGGCTGTTCGGAACGGACGAATATGCGCAGTGGCATGAACGGTGGCAGGCGAGACGGGGCAGGCAGGAGGAGCCGGAAGCCTCATCGCATCAATTGATGCGGGACAGCAATCCGGCGGTCATCCCGCGCAACCACCGGGTGGAAAAAGCGCTCGAAGCGGCAGTGGAGCAGGGAGACTACAGCGTGATGGAGCGGCTGCTGGCTGTGCTCGCGAACCCTTACGCATACTCCCCGGAACAGGCTGAATACGCCGCCTTGCCTGAGCCATCTGCGTGTCCGTACCGAACCTTTTGCGGAACCTGAACCGTATCATATGGGCCGATCGGGGAGGCGGAAGCGGAACGAACGTTCTTGCAGCGCCTTCCCGATTTTTGCAGAAGAATAGAAAGAACAGGTTAGGGATAATCCTGCGATTCAGGGCCGCTGCTTGATTAGCGGCGAGAACGGCAGAGACAGACGAAGCCGAACCCGCTGACAGCCTGAGGGCGGCCGCATGCAGAGCATGATACTGAGCAGCGGCCCCCTTGGGCTGCATTCCCTTTGCTACACTCTAGCTTTGGATCCAGGAGCAGATAACATCCAGGCTCGCAGCCCTTGATACCAATCTTCCGCAGAAGTGTCGCCCTGTGCCATCACCCACGCGATGTGTCCGTCCGGGCGAACGAGCAGCGCCTCGATGCCCTCCATTCCAGCATCCTCGATTTTGGCGGTGATGACGTGGATATGAGAATCGGCGCATGATTCCAGCAGATCCTCCGGAAGCGAACCGGCTCCTGGATGATGAATAAGCACGAATTGCCCGCCATGCATCAGTTGATAGAGCGTCAGAGGAGCGCCATCTGGCAGGACGAGCCTCAGATTCGGGCAGCGCCGGCCTATCCACGGATTCGTGCCTGTGCCCGGAAGAGGCTGATAAGCGATGCCGGTCGCTCCGACCTGCTCCGCTATCGACCGATTGGCGTCAGGGAAGGAGAGGAGGCGCGATACCAATTGTCTGAGGGCGGTTCCCGTCTCCGAGAAGTCGGTCATCAGTTGACCCTGGGCTCTCGTATCGGCGAGAAGTTGCCGTCCTGCTTCATGTCTCTCGGCATGGTAGCTGTCCAGCAGCCAGTCGGCCTTCGCATCATCGCGGAGGGCGGCCGCCAGCTTCCAGCCCAGATTGAATGCGTCTTGAAGTCCGACATTCAAGCCTTGCCCTCCAGCCGGGAAATGGATATGGGCCGAATCGCCAGCGAGAAATACCCGGCCAGCCCTGTATATTTCCGCTTGCCGATTGGCATCGCCGTATCGGGACAGCCAGACGGTGGAACGAATGCGGAGCGTCTTGCCGGTAATCCGTTCGATCCCGCCCTGCAGCTCTTCAAGCGTGACCGGCACGTCTGCAGGCAGATGCTGATGGAGCGGGTCGATCATCGCGAACCGGTAGGTCTCCTTGCCAAGCGGAACCATGAGTAATAATCCATGCTTGTTGGTCATGGATAGAAATGGGTGCTCTGGCGGTTCCTCCGGCACGATGTCGCCTAAAATGCCCGTCGAAGCCGTGTCGGTCCCCGGGAAGGGAATGCCCGACTGCCGACGAACGAAGCTTCGCGCTCCGTCTGCTCCGATCACATACCGTGCCTCCAGCAACATGGCTCCATCCCGACTATGCGAGTGAACGTGAACCGCTTGAGCATCCTGTGTTAATCCGGTAACTTCATGCCCCCGCCATATGGCTGCCCCAAGCTCCCTCGCACGCTGCTCCAAAAGCTCCTCCGTAACAAATTGGGGAATCAATAGCGTTAAGGGATAATCCGTCTCCAGAGCATCGAACCGCAATCGGGTCTCCAGATTGGCATAATGGCCCGTCGGCAGCGTTTGTCCCCGGGCAAGGAAGCGATCCGCGATTCCTCGCATCGCCATCAGCTCCAGGGAGCGAGGATGAAGGGTAAGCGCCCGTGAATTCCGCACCCGTTCCGTGCGACGTTCGAGCACAAGTGCGTCAACGCCGGCGAGCGCCAGCTCACACGCCGCCATCAGTCCTGCCGGACCGCCTCCGACAATGATAACATCAGCCTTTTTCATACCAGTCACGCTCCTTTTAGGAAGATATAAAAGTCAAATAATATTGTTTCAAATGAAACAATATTATTGTTGCATGGAGTGCCCAAAATGTCAAATGAAGGAAAAGGTCGAACTCATGATATGTGAGTTATTCCTATTCTGCTTAGGAAAAGTAGACCCGCATGATGTGCAATTATTGTTGTATGGGAAACAATGATTGTGCGCCCGCAGAATTGTGGATGCACTAGACAATAATGAAATAGTGTTATAGTATTAAGACTATTTAACTCTTAATGAAGAATTTGGGGAATCCAGATTTAGTAATGGAAACGTAAGGGGAGGTGTTAAAACTTCATTCTACAGGAGAACAAAATGGGGATGTAAAGTTTACGGGGTATGCACTATATCTTTTTTTGATGGGGTGAACATAATGATTTATCGTAAAGCAGAAAAAACAATAGAAACAAATAGATTGCTTCTACGTCTATTTAAAGAATCGGATGCACAAAATGTTACCGAATTATGTAATAATTATAATATATACAAAAGCACATTGACTTTACCATTTCCCTATCCTTTAGAATGTGCTCTTTCATGGATTGCAAATCATGAACAAAACTTTGAATTAGACCGAATGTATGAATTCGCTGTAACCGACAAAAATACCGGACAGTTATACGGCGCTATTGGTATTTCCAATCATAAACCATACAAAAATGGTGAAATTGCTTACTGGATAGGAGAGCAATATTGGGGAAAGGGATATGGGACCGAAGCAGCCAAAGCAGTTATCGAATTTGTTTTTACAGAGAAGAATTACCATCGTGTGTATGCACGTTATCTTAAATCGAATCCGGCATCCGGAAAGATAATGGAAAAATGCGGAATGACTTACGAAGGTACTCTAAAAGATCATGTTTATAAAAACGATACTTTCGAAGATCTAGTTTATTATGGAATTGTTAATCCGATGAAATAAGGAGAATTTATCAGACCAAACCGCACATAACGAATGGGGTTCAACGCATAGAATGCAAGATAGGGTAATGGAACAACGGCTGATCAACAGCCGTTTTTTTCGTGACTTGACGCTCACATAGCGAGCCGCCTAATCCGTGCCCGATTCCCGATTGACCTGTGCGGTACTTGGACAATCAATACGATGATCATCCAATGATGCGGCGATGCCCGTCAAGTCCGCGTAACGGGAGCGAGCCGCAGGAAAGAGGTTCCGGTTCATGAGTATCCTGTTCGAGGTATTGAGAGAACGGCAAGACCAATTATTCAGCGCCCTGCTCGCGCATGTTCAAATTTCGTTCGTCACCTTGTTTCTTGCCTTGATGATCGCGGTTCCGCTCGGGATCCATATTACGCGCCATCCGAACATGGCGGAAGGGCTCATTGGCCTCTCCGCGGTGCTGCAGACGATACCGTCGCTGGCCCTCCTTGGCTTGCTCATTCCGCTCCTCGGCATCGGGACGCTCCCTGCGGTAACGGCATTGGTGGCCTATGCGCTGCTTCCCATTCTGCGCAATACATACACCGGCATCAAGGAAGTCGATCCTTCCCTCGCGGAAGCGGCCCAAGCGATGGGGATGAGCAATCTGCAGCGCCTGATCAAGGTGGAGCTGCCGCTGGCGCTTCCGGTCATTATGGCCGGCATTCGCACGGCGATGGTGCTCATCGTCGGAACGGCCACGCTGGCGGCTCTGATCGGGGCGGGGGGACTCGGTGACATCATACTGCTCGGCATCGATCGCAACGATTCCATGCTCATTGTGCTGGGAGCCGTTCCGGCCGCGCTGTTGGCCTTATTCTTCGATTTCCTGCTGCGTAAGCTTGAGCGCCTGCCCTTCAACCGGCTGCTGACTGCGTTCGGCGTCCTTTGCGCCGCGCTGCTGCTCCTGATAGTGCTTCCCTTGGCCGTAAGAGAGCAGCCGAAGGAGATCGTGATCGCCGGCAAGCTCGGCGCGGAGCCGGAGATTCTCATTCATATGTACCAGCTGCTTATCGAAAAGAATACGAACCTGAAGGTCGAGCTGAAGCCCGGCCTCGGGAAAACCTCATTTGTCTTCCATGCGTTGCAGTCGGGAAGCATCGATATGTATCCGGAATTTACGGGAACGGCCATCTCCGAATTTCTGCGAGAGACGGCAGCCAGCACCGATGCCGCGCAGGTTTACGATCAGGCGAGGACCGGTCTGAAGGAGAAGTTCGATCTGGTACTGCTGGAACCGATGCAATACAACAATACATATACGCTGGCGATGCCGGCGGCAATAGCCGAGAAATATCAGTTGAAGAAGATTAGCGATATGGAGGCCGTGCAGCACATGATGAAGGCCGGCTTCACACTGGAATTCGCCGATCGGGGGGACGGCTACCGCGGGATTCAGGAGCTGTATGGCATTGCGTTCCCTCAGATGAAGACGATGGAGCCGAAGCTTCGATACACGGCTATCGAGACGGGGGATATTAATCTGGTGGATGCGTATTCTACAGATAGCGAGTTGAGGCAGCATGATCTGGTCGTGCTGGAGGATGACAAGCATCTATTTCCGCCTTATCAAGGCGCTCCGCTTATGCGAAGCGGTACGGCGAAGCGGTATCCGGAGCTGGTAGAAGCCTTGAACCGGCTGGCAGGCCGTATTACGGATGACGAGATGCGCGAGATGAATTACGAGGTGAACGCGGAGGGCAGAAGCGCCCGGGATGTCGCGAAGGAATTTTTGACGAAGGCGGGGCTGCTGTAAGAAGGTTGGAATTATCTTTATTTCGAGATATAATGAGGGAGAAGGCAAATATAGGTTGGCAGTCAGGAGGAATGACAGGATGAAAGTGGAGATTTGGTCGGACGTTGCATGTCCATTTTGCTATATCGGAAAGCACCGGTTCGAGGAAGCACTGAGCCAGTTCGGGCACGGGGACAAGGTGGAGATCATCTACCGCAGCTTCCAGCTCGACCCGAATGCGGAGAAGCATCCGACGAAAGATGCGTATACGGCAATTGCCGAGAAGTATGGCGTTAGCCGGGAACAGTCGATCGCCATGCACGAAGACATTGTCCGTCAAGGCAAGGAAGCGGGGATCGATTATCACTTCGATTCAATGATCATGACCAATACAATGGATGCGCACCGCCTGATTCACTTTGCCGGACAGCACGGTAAGCGGGATAAGGTGGCGGAATTGCTGTTCAAGGCGTACTTCACCGATGGGAAAAACGTCAGCGAGAAGGATACGCTGCTTGCCGTGGCCGCAGAAGCGGGACTGGATCGGGAAGCTGCTGCGCAGATGCTGGAGAGTACGCAATTCACTTCCGAGGTCGAGCAGGAGATGCGCGAAGCCAATCAATTAGGCTGCCGCGGCGTGCCGTTCTTCGTCTTTAACCGGAAGTATGCGGTAGGCGGAGCCCAGCAGCCGGAGATGTTCCTCGAAGTATTGGACAAAGCCTGGAAGGAAGAGAACCCATTGACGGTATTGACTCCGGAAGGCGGCGAAGGACTGTGCACGGACGATTCCTGCGGCATTGGGGAAAAATAATCCGGGGATAGGAGCAGGCGGCATTCCCTGGGCATGATGGAACCAAGGTGCCAGGTGCAAGTGCAGGGCAGGGCCAGGTGGAACTCACCTGGTCTCCACGGCCTGCGGTTGCGCTTTTTTCTGATTCATCCGTTCGGAATGGGCCTTGCCCCAGTTATGCATCGCTTCCAGAATCGGCACGAGGCTCTGGCCATATTCCGTGATGGAGTACTCGACCTTGGGCGGGACGACCGGGTAGACGACACGCTGCACGAGATCCTGCTCTTCCAGCTCGCGCAGCTGCAGCGTCAGCATGCGCTGGGTGATGTCGGGATTCAGCCGCTTCAACTCGCTGAAGCGCTTCGTGCCTCCGGTAATGAGCTGCATGAGAATAATCGGCTTCCATTTGCCGACGATGGCATCCAAGGCGACGACGACTTCGCACGGCACTGGATTGTTCTTGTTCATTTCATTCGCTCCCCCTGTATAAAGACGGTATCTTTGGTGATACTACAGCACATAGATGTGCCTACTTATATTAAATCGATCTATCGTTTATTATAGCATGTGTAGGCAAGACGATATTATCGATAGATGAAGAGGAGTGGTTCAGATGAGTAAAGAGTTTCTCGACGCAGTCAAAAAAAGACGCAGCATTTATGCCATCAGCAAGGAGTCTGTACTGAGCGACGAGCAGTTGGAGCGTTTGATTGGAGAGGCTGTATTGCATACACCTTCCTCCTTCAACTCGCAGAGCGCCCGCGTCGTCGTCTTGTTGAACGAGCAGCACAACAAGCTGTGGGATTTGACGACCGAGACGCTGCGGCAGGTGGTGCCGGCGGAGAACTTCGGACCGACCCAAGACAAGATGACTGCCTTCCGCAACGGATACGGAACCGTTCTGTTCTTCGAAGATCAAGCGGTGATTCAAGGCCTGCAGGAGAAATTCGCTTTGTACAAAGACAATTTCCCGGTCTGGTCGGAACAGTCTTCGGGCATGCTGCAATTTGTCGTATGGACCGCACTGGAAGCGGAAGGCTACGGCGCAACCCTGCAGCACTACAATCCATTGATCAACGATGCGGTAAGCAAGGAATGGAACATTCCAGACACTTGGAAATTGATCGCGCAAATGCCGTTCGGCAAGCCGACCGCGGCGCCGGGCGAGAAGGAGTTCGCACCGCTCGAAGATCGTCTGAAAGTGTTCAAATAAGCCAAAACCAACAAGCATCCGCCGACATCCGGATGACAGCAAGAGGCTCAAGCGTCGATTCGCTTGAGCCCTTTTTTTTGCGTGTGCCATGAAGCACATCGTTCTAAGCCCACAAGAGATTCTTGACCCATTGCCCTCCATCCAAACAGTACGTGAGTCTAATATGTTTGCGATTTTCATTCCCCTGTCAAAACTCCACTTCGTTCGCTTCGACACGATACATCGTCCATGAAGGAAAGACTAATCCCGGGGTTTGTGCTACTCGCTTCATTTGCTCCTGTAACGCCTCGTCGAAGTCTTGTCGTTTTTCTAACACGGCGCTTTGCTTGCCGATAAGAGCGATGGCCCGGGCTACGGCGCCCCGGTTCAAATTTACCCGCAAGAACGATCCTTTATCCGCAGCCGCTGCCAACTTCATTCAACTGAGTCGCAGCAATCCTTAATGAGGCAGTACCCTGCGGAGGTCTGCGTCGTACAGGCTTCGCGTCATCCAGGAAGGGGCAGGCTTCCTCTGCGACGCGAAACAGTGGTGGGGGAGAACCAATAAAGCAGGACGAATCGCGAGATTCGTCCTGCTCTTGGCTACAGCTTCGTCAATATTTCTGGACCGTTGTCGGTAATCGCCACGGTGTGCTCATACTGGACGCAGATCGAGTGATCCGCCGTCCGGGCGGTCCATCCGTCACTCTCGACATAGGTGTGATAGTCGCCCAAGGTCAGCATCGGTTCGATCGCGATAACCATGCCCTGCTTCAGCCTCGGCCCCGTACCTGGGCGGCCGTAGTGGGGGATGGGCGGCTCTTCCCACAGATCCTGGCCGATGCCGTGCCCGGTGAAATCTCTGACATTGCCGTATCCATGGCGGTCGGCGAACGTCTGAATCGCGAAGCCGATATCGCCGACGCGATTGCCGGGGACGGCCTGCTCGATGCCGAGGAACAGGCTCTGATGGCAGACGTCCATCAACTGCCGGATGTCGTCGGAGACGGTGCCGACGGCGTATGTCCAGCCGGAATCGCCATGATAGCCGCGATAATGCGCTCCGATGTCGATCGTGACGACATCGCCTTCCTCGAGCGGCTCGTCATCGGGGAAGCCGTGGCAGATGACATCGTTCTTCGCCACGCAGATCGAAGCGGTGAAGCCGTGATGTCCGAGGAAGCTCGGCACGGCTCCGCGCGAGCGGATATGCTGCTCGACCAGCCGATCAAGCGCTGTCGTCTGGACGCCCGGCTTGATCGCCTCGGCCAGCTTGGCATGGCATTCCGCTACGATTCGCCCTGCCTCTCTCATAATCCCGATTTCTTCATTCGATTTTAGTATTATCATTGACTCTCCTCCTGATCTTCTGTCCGCTTGCAATGATTATCCAGGAAGTCCAGCATCTCCGCCCATGAGTCCGCGCAGGCCTCGGCATCCTTGTCGTCGCTTCCTCCGAGCAGCAGCGTGCCGCTGCGATGGACGGTGCTCGGCAAGTACGGCGCCTGAATCATATGGCCCGCGTCCGGATAGGAGAGATGCCGGACGGGATATGGGAATTCCTTCTCGCGCAGCCGCGCTGCGGCTACCTCGGAGAAGTAGGTGGAAGGCCAGGTCTTATCGTCTCCGCCGGAGATGAGCAGTACCGGTCCCTGGATACGCTCCAGCGGAATCATGGCGCCGCCCCAGTCCGGCTTCAGCTTGACGCTCTTCTCATACAAGGAGGCGAAGGAGATCGGTTGCTTCGTGAACCGCCTGCTCAGAATGCGGAACAGCAGCGCCAGATTCATGCGTAGCGGCACGAATGGCAGCGGTTCCCCCTTGTGCGTCCAGGAGGATGCCGGCGTTCCGCCGACGAAGCTCGAAAACAGATATGGGCTCGGCACGTAGCTGACGACGGGATGCAGCTCCGGATAGGTCGCCCCGAGCAGCAGCGCCAGCTCTCCGCCCTTGGAACGGCCGACGACCGCGATGGACTCGTGGCGGATGCCCGGCTGGGACTTCAGCCAGGAGACGGCCTTCTCGAAGTATTCAAGCGGGATCTCCCGCAGCTGGGAAGGAAGCGGGCCGACCCCGAAATAAGCCAAGGCAAGGGCAGCGTAGCCGCGCGAGGCCAGCAAGCCGGCCATGCATTCATTCACGCCGCCTCCCGAACCGGCCAGCACGAGGACGGCTGGGGGGCGCTCTGCCGCACGGGGCCGGAAGAAGGTGCCCGCTATCCCGAGTTCGTCCGGGTTGAGCGGAATGCGTTCCACCTCGTCGGCGATGACCTGCCGGACAAGCTGGCGTTCTGCCACGATTCTTCCATCGATCTCAACCGTCAATGTCACCTGAAGCGGATCCGAACCAGCCTTCCGGAAAATTTCCAGATCGGAAGCCGACGGCTTCATGGACCAGAAAAGGCCCATCGCGTCGGCCGTCCGGTATGTTCCTTCCAGCGGGGCCTGTCGTCCCACATCGATGATTCCGCTGTCGTCGCTTAGGAAGACGGCATAGGAATGCCATGCTGCGCCCTCCTCATCCTTCGTCACCGCCCGCAGCGTAACGGTCTCAGCCGTTGGAGCGTGACGGACGCGAATGTCCAGCCTGTCATCGAGCAGCGACGTCTCGGCGACTTCGAGCTGAAGCTGATTCATCATGAATTGCCTCCTTCATCGAGCCTATGCATTATGGCGTTTGGTGGTGTCATTTCCTTGGGCCTATGTATCATTCCGCCGCATAACAGCTCTACCGCTTCATTCACTAGGGCCTCCAGTTCCTCTCGGGCAGTCTGCCGGCCAGACAGGTTCGCCATCGCGCCGAGGAGGCCTCCCCAGTACAGATCGGCGGCCAGGGACGGGTCGGATCGGCGCAGGAGCCCGGCTGTCATGCCCTCCCGGAACGCACGGACAAGAGAGGGGCGAAGCCGGAGAAGATCCCGCTGCTCCGTGGCATGCTCGCCGAAGACGGCAGGCAGATCTTCTTCGATGCTGCGAGTTAGCCGAACGAACGACGGATCTTCCGCCGCACGCTGCATATAGAAGCGGGCATGGCGCTGCAGACGCGCGGTTGGCGCTTCCGTCGTGTCCAGCGTCCGTGCGGCCCATTGCCGGCTTTGCTCGATGAAGTCGAGAAAGAGAAGCCGGAACAGCTCCCATTTATCCTGATAATAATAGTAGACAGAAGCTCGGGCGACGCCGGCCCGCTTCGCGATCTCATTCATCTCGGCGCGGTGGATGCCCCGGTCAAGATAGACGTCGAATGCGGCCTGGCGAATGAGCTGCATGCGCGCGGCCCGCATTCGCTCGTTCTGTTCCTTGGTTCGCGGCGACATCGGATCACCCCGTTTCACTGACATATTTCACTGACATTGTTGTCAGTTTATTATATCTTTTCACTGACGTCCTCGTCAATTTATACGGACACCCGCAATAACAATAGAAGGACCGTCCCGGGGACGATCCTTTTGCAGCACAGATTGCTGATGTCATCAGCGCCATCAGATGGCTATTTCCTGCAGCTTGGCTTCCTTACTGCGCGCTTCCGCTTCTTCTGTGACCACCTGCAAAAATTCGGGCACGCTACACCGGACTCCTCAACGGCCACTTTCACGCTCCTGTCTGCTTGAAGTCCGGCGATGAACACTATGATGTGCTCTCCGCTCTGATCCAGAGCATCATCGTGGAGTTTAATGACGGAGAGCGAGGAGGCCGCTGCCGTCGCGAAGAGGAGCAGATTTCATTTCTGCCGGACTTTCAAGCAGACAACGGGTCGGACATTTATCGAATTTCTGAATCAATACCGCATTGACAAGGCCGTGGAATTGATTGCCGAGACCGAACGGAACATTACACATATCGCTGAAAAAGTCGGCTTCGGCAGCGTCAATTACTTCAGCAGATTGTTCCGTAAATACAAGCACATGTCTCCGGCGCAATGCCGCCGCCAGGCACGGAATGTCACACTCCGTTCATAATTGTCCATTCTGTGAAAAATATGTGTCAAAATTCGTAACGGTGATGATATAATAAAGGCAAAAGCTGCTAATGAGAGACCATCCGTAATCATCACTTTACAGAATGGAGCGGATCATTATGCATTATCGAATTATGTATCCGACAAGGACGAAGGAAGTGCTTGTGGCAACCTTCCTGTTCAGTGCAGCGATGCTGCACGTCGCGTTGATGACCGAACAGACTGTGCCTGTGCTGTTCTTCCTGCAAATGGCAGCCTTGGCGGTGCTCATTGGATCGCTGTGCGCGGAAGTATGCGTGCGAATGAAGAAGCGGACGGCAGACATTCGGGCGGAATCGGATTCCATTACGATTCAGGGAAAGTCCATTGCCGCGGATGAAGTGGAAGAGATCGTGGTGAAGGGGTATCGACAAGCCGCTGTAGGCATCCGGCTGAAGGGGGAGACCTCCATACCGGGCTATTGCTGCTTCCGGTTCCCGGGAATGGAGAACGGCGGCATGAACGAATTGACCCGTTGGGCCGAACGTCATCGCATCCCGGTGAAGCAGGGCTATTTCATGACCTGGCTGTAGATGACTCTATTATTTTGTAAGCCCTTACTTGATAGAAAAAGAACATCGCGGCGTTGTGCCGCGATGTTTTATTTTGTCATTTTTCCGATCTCTTATTATACTGAAGGTACATTATGAACGGGAGTGTGATTAGCATGCGGCAAAGAACCACATTGCGAAAGGAGAACAATATGAGAGAAGAAATGAGGATTTATATAAATGAAAACAATCAATATCGGGATCGTCGCCCATGTCGACGCAGGCAAGACGAGCCTGACTGAACGATTATTGTATGAGACGAAGGTGATCCGGGAGCTGGGCGGCGTCGATTCGGGCAGCACGCAGACAGACTCCCTGGAGCTGGAGCGAAGAAGAGGGATTACGATCAAGGCGTCGGTCGTCTCTTTTATAGTCAACGAGGTTAAGATCAATCTGATCGATACGCCCGGCCATGCCGACTTCATCGCCGAGGTGGAGCGGGCCTTCGGGGTGTTGGACGGAGCGGTTCTCGTCCTGTCGGCGGTGGAGGGCATTCAGGCGCAGACGAAGCTGTTGATGGCGGTGCTCGAGAAGCTGGCCATTCCGGTCATCCTGTTCGTGAACAAAATCGATCGGAGCGGCGCGCAGCCTGAGGCGGTCTTCGAGGCGGTTCGCCAACGGCTGTCCCGCAGCGCTATTCCGCTGTACGGGACCGTGCAAGCGGGGACGAGGCAGGCCGATATCGTCAAAAAACAATGCGGCAAGGAGAATCCGGAATTCTATGCGCAATGCATCGAGCTGGCGGCCGACCATGATGAACAACTGCTCGCTTCCTATGTGTACGGCGGCGAGATAAGCCGCTTCCGAATCGAGGAGACGCTGACCCGTCTGATCCGGGAGGCTCGCGTATACCCGATCCTGGCGGGTTCCGCCATGACCGGAATCGGCATCAACGAGCTGCTGGAAGCCATCACCCGATTCATTCCGGCACCGCAGCCATCCGCAGATGCGCCATTATCCGGAGCCGTGTTCAAGATCAAACGCGCATCCTCCGGCGAGAAAATCGCCTATATCCGCGTCTTCAGCGGAAGCTTCGGCGTCAGACAGACGATTCAAGTGAACCGGAAGCAGGATGACGGACAGATTGAGGCAGCTTGCTATAAGGTCAAGCGAATTCAGATCTTCGATCGCGGACGGACGGCCGACGCGGCGAGCGCCGGAGCAGGAGAATTTTGCAAAGTATGGGGCTTGAAGGAGGTCCGAATCGGCGACGTCATCGGAACCTGGTCGGAGCGGATTCGAGAGCTTCGCGTCGCTGCGCCGCAGATGGAATCGCGCATCGAGGCGGTTCCGAAGAGCGGAGATCATGCGCTGTACCAAGCCTTGATGAATATGGCGGAGGAAGATCCGCTCATCCATCTTTGGCGGGATGAGCATCATCGGGAGACGTATATTCGCCTGTTCGGCGAAGTGCAAAAAGAAGTAATCGAAGCGACGCTCAAGGAAGCTTATCAGTTGGACGTTCGCTTCGCGGAGACGCGGATCGTCTGCATCGAGAAGCCGCGAGGGACAGGGAAGGCTGTGGAATTCATGGGTGCGGAAGGGAATCCGTTCTATGCCACGGTCGGCTTCCGAATCGATCCGGGCGAGGCCGGAAGCGGCGTGACCTATCGCCTGGAGGTGGAGCTGGGGTCGCTGCCGCTCGCGTTTCAGGCGGCCATTGAGGATACGGTGTATGCCACGCTGCGCCAAGGCTTGTACGGCTGGGAAGTGACCGACATAGCCGTCACCTTGACCCATACCGGATATGCCAGTCCGGTTACCGTAGCCGCCGATTTCAGGAAGCTGGTGCCGCTCGTGCTGATGGAGGCGTTGTCCCGGGCCGGAACGGATGTGTATGAGCCGATCCATGAATATGAGCTTACCATTCCTGCTGGCAGCATCAGCTCCGCCATGCACCGCTTGGCTGGCTTGCAGGCGGTGATGAAGGAGCCGGTTATGTCCGGCGATACCTGTCTGCTGACCGGAACGATCCCGGTCAAGACGGCGGAGACATTCAAGCGCAGTCTCCATGCGATTACGGAAGGGGAGGGCGTGTTCATCGCGCGGCCGTGCGGCTTCATCCGGATGGAATCCGGGTATCCGGTGCGGAAGCGGTCCGACTATAATCCACTGAACCGCAAGGACTATCTTCTTCACGTGCTGCGCGCATACTAGGGAGAGCGGCACCATAAGAGAAGAGCCCCGGGACAGTTCCCGGGGCTCTTCGTTATGGGCAGCATCCGGCTCCTTCGCCGGACTCAAGCATCGCCTTCAGGCTGGCCAGCATCTGCCGCCACGCCTCGACATGCCACTGCCGCGCCTGCTTCCATGCTTCCGTGTCCATCCAGCCGCTATGCTCCAGCCGAACCGCCGTACCCTGATCCGCCGGCTCCAGGGTGACCTTCACCAGCGTCAGCTGCTCCTGCCGATTCATCGTATCGGCGAACGGATCGGGTCCCTTCCATTGGAACGTGAACGAGCGGGGCTCGTCGTAGCGGACAATTTTGCAGCCGATCGTGCTCATGCTGTCTTTGCTGGCGGGATTGAAGTACAGCTCGAATTTGCCGCCGGCCATCGGCTCGATGTCGGCAGCCGGGGCGAACCACAGGGTAATACGATCGGATTGGGTCCACGCATTCCATACATGCTCCGGCTCGGCTTCAATCCAGATTTCCTCGGTAATCGTCATCTATTGATTTCCCCTTCCCGAATGACAGAAGTCCGCTTGCACATCATTGCCCGGACAGTTTCTTGCTGAATTCCAATAACTCGATGACATTGCCGAATGGATCTCGGAACGCGTTGTAGGCTCCCGGCGGGCATGGCTGCGGCGAATCGTAGATGGCCTCGATCCCTTGGGCTGCCAGTTCGGCGATGGTGCCGGCCAGGTTGTCCGTCTCCAGGCCGAGCACGACTTGGGCCTGCTGCGGATAGTCTGCCCGGGTGGGCTGCTCAACCTGATACAGCACGATCGGGATGTCTTCATGCTTCAAGCTGACCGTATTCGCATCGTACTCCCGCGATACCTCGAACCCCAATTTGCCGCAGTAGAACTGCTTCGCCAGCTCCAGGTCGGATACATAAATCGAAATGACACATAGCTTCGGCATTTTGCTCCCCCTTATCTTATCAGGTCAGTGATTGTACCGCTTCCATTATATCGGGGAGCGCTGCCGGGAAATTCTTCTACTTTGCGGTGTTGCTCTCCTTCTTCTTCTCGAAGAGGAGCTGCGGCAGGCTGACGACGATCGGCGGATCGTACGGCAGCGGATTCCGCAGTTGAATCGCAATGCCCAACTCTGTCCGATCATTCACCTCGATGGCGGAAGGATATTTGCCGCGGATGGCGCGATCGAGCACGAAATAATCCTTCGGACGGAGACTCCACGGGATGCCGGCAGCGAGCGCGTAATAGGTCCCCGACGGCACGTCCGCGAACACGCATGTCCGCTTCCCTCCGGCGAGCGCCGTGCCGGCAACTGGCCGCTGATCCGGGATCGGATGGGGGAACAGGCCGACGAAAATCAGGCCGCGGAAGGAGGCCGGCGCTTCAATCCGGCATGTAATCTGCGGAGCCGCTTCCTTCCCGGGAACGGGCAGCGACAATTCGCGATGCTCGAATTGATTCATATACGCCGTCAATGCTTCGGAACGGATGCGGAATGCCCGCGGCGGCACGCCGACTTGCTGCTTGAACCGCGTGTTGAACGACCCCGCGCTGCGGAATCCGATCGACAGCAGCACTTTGACGAGGAGCGACGGTTCCTTGAGCAGCGCCGATTTCCCGGATTCCATCCGCAGGGCGGACAGATAATGGCGTGGGGAGATGCCCGTCACGCTCTTGAATATTCGCGTGAAATGATACGGGCTGTATCCCACATGAGCCGCCAGCTGTTCGGACGTGATCTCCTCCTCCAGATGACTTTTCATATACACAATGGCTTGTTCCGCCGCTGCGATATGCTCGTCCTTCATCATCTGCGTCTGCCTTGTTTGCCCTTCCCGGGTGTTGAGCTCGCGCTTCGCGTCCACCGGACGTCAGCCTCCTTGGTCTCTTATTCTATGGTTAACCCAATATTACCAAATTGCTCCGCCTGCCGCATCCGCTCGAAGGCTTGAACCGTATCTTGCAGCGGGTATACACGGTCGACAACCGGCCGGATGGAATGGCGCTCCATGAACTTCAGCATGTCTTCGAACTCCTGGCGGCTTCCCATAGACGTGCCGATAATGCTAATCTGCGGGAAAAAGATCGCCCTAACCGGAATCTCCATCCGATCGCCCGAGCTGGCGCCGAACGTGACGATGCGGCCATTCGGCTTAATGACTTCGAAATATTGCCCGAATGTCGCCGGGCCGATGCTGTCGAGGATCAGATCGGCCGCTTCTCCGCCGATCTCGTCCTTCCATTCACACTGGCTGTCGAAGGCATGGTGCGCCCCAAGCTCCAGCGCCTTGTGCCGCTTCACCTCGCTCCGCGATGTGACGCTCACTCTCGCTCCCGCCGCGATAGCCATGAGCAGGGCATAGGTTGCCACCCCGCCGCCAATGCCCGGAATGACCACATGCTCGCCGGGCTGAAGCCGCCCTCTCGTGAATAGAGCCCGGTAGGCTGTCAGGGCGGACAAGGGGAGCACGCCTGCTTCTTCCCAGGTCAGGTATCCCGGCTTCAGGAAGGCATTGCGGGCGGGAATGATAATGCTCTCCGCGAAGGTGCCGTCCGAAGGACCGCCGACGATGGCCGGGAGGGCAGGGACGATATCCGGCGTCTCCCAGTCGAGGCAAGGATGAATGATGACGTCGCGGCCCACGAGTTCGGGCGCTACCTCTTCCCCGACGGCTTCGATCGTCCCGGCGCCGTCCGAGCCTAGAATGAATGGCGGGTCTTGGGGCGTTCGACGGGCCATCAGGAACAGATCCCGATGGTTCAGACCCGCGGCCCGCAGCCGCACCTTCACTTCTCCCGGTCCCGGCTGCTTCCCGTCCGTCTCCTTATATGACAAGCCTTCCAGGCCGCTCTGGCCCGCGTGCACAATTGCTTTCACATGAATTCCTCCTTATCAACATCGGTTGTTGCGCTGATTCGGTTTGATTGTACACAACGGAGATCATCAAGTAAAATGAACAAAAACGAAGGTGAGTATCATAAACTTTTATACCAAGCAGGTGACATTGTAGTGGAAAGCGGAGATTTGAAAATATTTCAGGCTGTGGCCCGGGAAGGCAGCATCACGAAGGCGGCGCAGGCGTTGAATTACGTCCAGTCCAATGTGACCACCCGGATTCAGCAGCTGGAGGCTCAATTGAAGACCCCGCTGTTCCGCCGCTCCAATCGGGGGATGACGCTCACTCCCGCAGGCGAGAATCTGCTGGAGTATGCGGATCGGATATTGAGCCTGCTCGACGAGGCGGAGAAATCGGCGCGCTATTCGGAGCATCCGTCCGGCCCGCTTCGCATCGGTTCCATCGAGACGGCGGCCGTTACGCATCTGACGCCGCTTCTGAAGTCCTATTGCCTGCAATATCCCGATGTGCAGCTGTCGCTCCAGACCGGGGAGACGCACCGCCTGACGCGGCAAGTGCTGAACGAGGAGCTGGATGGCGCCTTCGTCTATGGCCCGGTAGACCATCCCGATATCGGGCATGTCGCCGCGTTCCGGGATGAGCTGGTGCTTATCTCGGAACCGGGAGCGGGCCGTCTGGAGGAATGCCTGGCGAAGCCAATGCTGTTCTTCGACGTCGGATGCTCTCACCGCGCCCGCGCCGAGCGCTTCCTGAGCGAATCCGGCCATCCGTCCGGCCCGGTCATGGAATTCGGCACCTTCGAGGTGATTCTTCGCGGCGTATCCGAGGGGCTCGGCGTGTCCATGCTGCCGAAGTCGTCGATCGCCGAGGCGGCGGAAGCCGGCCGGATCGCAACGCATCGCTTGCCGGACAGGTACCGCGATTTGCATATCTGGTTCGTGCATCGGCAGGAGCCGGTCTGCTCCAGCGCTTTGACGGCATTCATCGCGATGCTGGATGCCGAGCCTGCAATGTAATTCGAATACAGTTCAATAGCGGTGGATGTCGGGCGAACCAAGCGGGAACCGGCAATCCATTTATCGGGGAAAAGAGGTGAGGCCCATGGTTGACCCATTCCATAGCAAGCTTAGCAAGCAAGCATTGACGCCAGCGCAGGCTCAAGCGATCCAGCATGTAAGGGCGTCCGCCAGCTCGGTGCGGCAGCACGCTCGCGAGCGCAGCGAAAGGCACTTGACGCGAGCGGGCTTCCCATCCGCCACATTGCGCGACATTCTTGCCGCCGTGCGCGAATCGGGCCGGGTCACGGTCAATTTCCACCCCGACCGCATCCTTGCCGACGGTTCGCTCGTCGTGGATGGACTGCTGCGGGACGGGGTGTACCGCAGCCAGTTCGAGACGGGCGTGACGAGCGCCAGCCCGACGGCTTACCCCGGCGGGGACCGCGACCGCTGGGAGCGGAGTCTGTTCGGCGGCGCCTATCATCAGGCCGGGATTGCCCCCCGCGAGCGCCCGAAATACGGGGCGCTGAATCTGATGCAGCACCCGGACGGGGGCGCGCCGAACTTCGGCTCCTGCTATTTGGTGCTGCGCAGCGCTATGCTATCCCGATGCACGTATACGTTCGGGGACAGCTATTCCGAGCCGGAGCATAGCGGCACGATCGACGTCTTTGAGCCGCTGCTCGCGGAGATGCTGGATGAGGCAGCGGCTGCAGGCTCCGCGCTGGGCCGGGATGCCGGCGCTAGCGCTGCGCTGATTCGCCGTCTCCTTGCATCGGGCGAAAAAGCGCCCGCCGTAATCGGCAGGGAGCTGGACCAATACATCGAGGCCCAGATTCACAGCGATATCGCGCTGGCCTCGGATGTGGAGGCGATTGTGGCCGACCCGTCCTTCCGCGGGACGCGAATCGGCGATCAGCTTGCTGCACTTGCCTCCCGGTATCGCGTGACGCTGCTCTGGCATCACGGATTCCAGCTCGCGGCCTCCGACGTGCCGGATGACTTCCGGGGGCCGAAGATGCCGCCGTTGGCGCGCCGGGTCGTACGGGATTTCGCAGCCGTACCGGGACAATTGGATGCGTACGCGATCGGGAACGCGGCCCGTTCGCTTGCCCGTCATCCCGAGCTCTGGGCGGACTGGGGCACGCAGGGAGAAACCTGGCAGCACCTCAAGCAGCTCTGGCATGTTCTCGCCAGGTTCGGCCATCCTTATCGAGGCCATAGGGAATGAGGAAATAGTTTGTGAGATTGGCTTGACCTCCAGCTGATGCATTCTATACAATCGGATGGAGGAGTGATATGTATATTGTTGGAAAATATGAATCGTCATATGTTGGAACGGCTCGATGATTGGGCGCTTGTGTCTGCGTGCCATGAACCGTTGATCCTGGCTTACAAGGCAGCGTCGGCCCAAGGGGAAGACGGGCGGCAGCTCTTCTCCGAGATGACTCCGGCGCAGCAAGCGTTGTTCATTTTCAAGGTGTACCATGATCACGTCCGCCAATCGGTTGAAGAGCTGTACTGGTGGAGCGCTTATTTCATGGCGGAGTCCGGACGGTGGGCCGCATTGATCGCCAGCCTGCGTCAGGCGGACGACCGGCATCTGCTGCCGCTGCTGCGGGATATCGAGACCATTCTGGCGGAGCGTCAGCATCCTCGCCCTCTGGAGCATTTCGACGTATCCCGGCAAGATCTGGAGGAGGACGCAGAGCTGCGCTCCCTGTTCGGTGGGCTGCATGACAAGTACGAGGCGGCCGCTTCGTGCACGGTGGCGCGAATCGCCGGGCATATCCGCCTTCATCCGGAACAATATGGCGTCGTCTGTGACGAGGACGATTCGTTAACATCATAGAAAAGTAATGCCCCACAATCATGTAGGGGATTGCGGCTGGCGACAGCCGCTTTTTTTGTAACCCGGGGATATTTACCCGCTGCTTGAAGGGCAGCTAGTCTAGATAGCGATCACGGGAAGGGAGGCTATTATGATAACGATCCCAACTCATATCGTAGCCGTAGACGGTATCGTAGAGAACGAACAAGGACATATTTTGTTAGTGAAGACGAAGCATGACGGAGTAACCGATGTTCCCACCAAGCTCATGCTGGACAATATATGCACCGCTGTGGGCGGACAATCGAGCACATCGGATGAGACGTCCGATGTCCGCTGGGTTGCGAAGGAGAACGTGCTCGACATGCTTGCGGCGCCCGCTTTCCGCATTCGCTATCAAGCTTACTTGGATGGCAACGGCGGCATCAATTATATGGAGTAAGTGACAAAGCCAGAGTTTGAGCTGAAGCTGGCACGAATGATATAGGAAGGAGAAGATGAAAATGACCTCGAACCATGATCCCGGCCAAGCGATTGATCTTCCTGACAAGCTGGCCAAGCCCGCCCGCAGAGCGCTTATCGCGGCTGGTTATGTGCGTCTGGAGCAACTGGCGAAGCTTCGCGAATCGGAACTGCTGAAGCTGCATGGCATGGGACCGAAAGGGATTGACCAGCTCCGGCGCGCACTTGCCGATAGAGGCTTGTCATTCGCAGACGGGAAATGAAGAACGGAGCGGCGCTCCGTTTTTTCTTTCCGCGGTGTTATTTCTGCTCCTTGCTTGGCAAGCATTCTCCCAACCATCCTCCCAAGCATCCACCCCTCCGCTCAGCCGCTGCCGCATGACCTGAACGCCACGTAACTAACTTGTCTCTCAATCCGTAGTAAGTGTATGTCATGCCTGAATGCCAAGCCCCTCAAGACTCTTACAGCCATTCTCCCATCCACTCAGACAGAACTAATATCTGCTGATATATAATTTCACATTTCACTTGTCGAGACATGTAGTTTGAACTCCTTATAACCAATATCCCCATCACTCAGCCAGAAAGGATATGCACATAACCCCTTATCATCAATCTCCCATCCGGTCAGAAAAGATATATTCACAGATTTCCTTTCGTACAGTATCCCAATCATTCATGTACTATTTTCAGGATTCATATGACTTGTTGAAATAGAGCGAATTAACCCGGTGCGTTGGCATGCCTTTGATCAAAGGAGATCCAGGGTCAACCTGACCCGACGGGAGAATGGAGCAAAGGCCGAGCAACATCGGGACCTGACCCAACGGGAGAGTGAAGCAAAGGCCGAGCAACACCGGGACCTGACCATGAAGCAAAGGCCGAGCAACACCAGAACACTGACCCGACGGGAGAGTGAAGCAAAGGCCGAGCAACACCGGGACCTGACCCGACGGGAGAGTGAAGCAAAGGCCGGTCAACACCAGGAACCCTGACCCGACGGGAGAGTGAAGCAAAGGCCGGTCAACACCAGGAACCCTGACCCGACGGGAGAGTGAAGCAAAGGCCGAGCAACACCGGGACCTGACCCGACGGGAGAGTGGAGCAAAGGCCGGTCAACACCGGGACCTGACCCGACGGGAGAGTGGGCAAATGTAATAAAGGTGGGATGGAGGTCACAATGTTGCGTAGGGAAACGAGCAAGCTCTATACTCAATCCACATGCTCCGGAGCATGAAATTATAAACAAAATAATCACTTGATTATATAATTGATTGATTATATACTGATGACGAATCGAAGGAGGCATGTTGCTATGGTAACGATTGACGCAATGGCGGATCAATTCAAATTGCTGGGCGATAAGACGCGTTTGAGCATTATCTCCATCCTATTGCGCCAAGAGGCGTGCGTATGCCATCTCGTTGAGATTTTGAAGACGACGCAGCCGAATATCAGCCAGCATTTGCGGAAGCTGAAGGATGGAGGAATCGTAAGGGAGGAACGCAGAGGGCAGTGGATCTACTACTCGCTCACGATCGAGGATAAGCCCCATATTCGAGAAGCCCTAGCGCATTTGCCGGAGTTAGGGGAAGAGGCCGTATCTATTCTGAGCGGTCTGCCGTGTAAATCATGATAATGAGGGGGGAGATTGGATGTGAGTCAGCCTAACAAGCGATTGTCTTTTCTGGATCGCTACTTGACATTATGGATCTTCGCTGCTATGGCCATCGGCATCCTGTTGGGGAGTCTGGTTCCAACCGTATCCGGCGCGTTGACCGAGATGCAGGTCGGCACGACTTCGATCCCGATCGCGATCGGGTTGATTATCATGATGTATCCGCCGCTGGCGAAAGTTCGTTATGAGAAGCTGGGCCGGGTCTTCAAGGATTGGAAGGTGCTGATCGTATCTCTTTTGCAGAACTGGGTGATCGGCCCGATTCTGATGTTTGTCCTTGCCATTCTGTTCCTGAGCGATATGCCGGAATATATGATCGGCCTGATTATGATTGGTCTTGCCCGCTGCATTGCGATGGTGCTTGTATGGAGCGATCTGGCAAAGGGCGATCCAGACTATACGGCAGGTCTGGTCGCATTCAACTCGATATTTCAGATTCTGTTTTATTCCGTGTTTGCCTACATCTTCATTACGGTTCTGCCGGAGTGGTTCGGCATTCAAGGTGTCGAAGTTCACATTACGATGGGACAGATTGCGGAGAGTGTGTTTATTTACTTAGGGATTCCTTTTGTAGCCGGCTTCCTGACGCGGTTGATTCTCGTTCGGGCCAGAGGAGAACAATGGTATGTTCAGAAGTTTATCCCGAAAATCAGTCCGTTAACGTTAGTTGCGCTGCTCTTCACGATTATTCTAATGTTTTCGCTGAAGGCCGACATGATTGTCAGTCTCCCTTGGGATGTTGTCCGGATTGCGATCCCGCTTATTCTTTACTTTGTCATCATGTTCGTTGTCTCTTTCTTCTTATCGAAAAAGACGGGAGCAAGCTACCAAGTATGCACCTCACTTTCTTTTACGGCAGCAAGCAATAACTTTGAGCTAGCGATTGCAGTGGCCATCGGCGTGTTCGGCATTCACTCAGGGGCGGCGTTTGCCGCTGTTATCGGTCCGCTCGTTGAGGTGCCTGTATTAATTGGATTGGTATCTGTCGCGCGATGGATCGAGAGAACCTACTTTTTGAATAAGGAGTCGTGAAAAATGACGAAGCCGCTCGTTTATTTCTTATGCACAGGCAACTCTTGCCGAAGTCAAATGGCCGATGCGTGGTTGAAGCATCTTGGCGGAGAACGTTATGAAGTGCTCAGCGCGGGGCTTGAAGCTCATGGATTGAATCCAAGAGCCGTTCAAGTGATGCAGGAATCCGGGATTGATATGACGAGCCATACTTCCGATGTGATTGATCCGGAGATATTGAATCGCGCCGCATACGTGATCACCTTATGCGGACATGCGGATGAACACTGTCCCGTGATTTCGAACCCGAATGTGAGCAAGTGGCATTGGGGATTCGATGACCCAGCCAAGGCTACAGGCACGGAAGAAGAGATCATGCAGCAATTCCGAGCCGTTCGCGACGCCATACGAGCGCGGATAGAGCAATTTGTAAGAGAAAAATAATACGCGCTGAAAGGGGGGAGGAGATCCTCCCTTTTTTGATGAGGAAATTCTTTTCAAATTTTAATTGAAAAAGATTCTCACTCGATATATAATGAGAACCGTTATCATTTAATAGATAACGATTCTCATTATCATTTATAAGGGAGGAAGCTCATAGAATGATACATAGAAGGGGAAGGGCGATCGTCATTGTCTTGCTTCTGATGCTGGTTATGGCGGCTTGCGGCAAAGCGGGATCGGATCAAGCGGGGAGCACAGATCCGAATCAAGCGGCTGCGGAGGATAACAAAGGCTCGAGCGGAGACGCCCCTCAGACAGAGAATGGTGCTGAGGGCAATCACAGCGAATCCGGCAGCGAGCAAGCGGCGAGTGAAGAGGATGCGGAGATGGCGGAGCTGCTGAAGCAGTTCGGCGAGCAGACGCCTGCCCGCATCGTGACGTTATCCGTCTCGATTACAGAAATATTGCACGAACTGGGCATCGAGCCTGTCGGCGTGCCGACGACAAACAGCAAGCTGCCGGAGTCGCTGGCAGACGTCCCGCGCATCGGTTCGTCCCATCAGCCTGATCTTGAGCAGATTGCGAAGCTGCAGCCGGATGTCGTCCTGGGCCCGGCTTCGATTAAGGACAGCATGGAGAAGAAGCTCGGACCGGCTTCGCTGCCGAGCGCTTATATGCCAGTCGATTCCTTGGAGCAGCTGAAGCTGTCGACGAAGACGCTAGGCCGCCTGCTCGGCCGTGAAGACCAGGCTAACGCGTTCCTTCAAGACATCGAGCGGCAGGAACGCGAAGCGATCGAGGGAGTGAAAGGCAAGCCGGCGCCCAAGGTGATGTTCCTCTTTGGCTCGGCGGAAGCGCTCATGCTGATGAACGACAATACGTTCGCCGGAAGTCTGGCGCGCAATCTGGGGGCGGTCAATGTCGTGTCTGAAGAACTGAAGCTCACAGAGGCCTATGTCCCGTTCAATATGGAGAGCATCGTCGCGGCGAATCCGGACGTTATTCTGCTCGTCGCACACGGCGACCCGGATGCCGTAGCGAAAAAATTCGAGGAGGACGTGAAGAAGAACGGCGCCTGGGAGAAGCTGAATGCCTTCCAGAATGGGAAGATGGCTTCCCTTGACTTCGAGCTGTTCGGTATCGCCTCGATTGTCAAGGCGCCGGACGCTTACAAGGAAATGGCGCGCGTCCTATATGACTAAGACGGAGGTTCCGGGATAGTGACGGAGAACAAACAGATGCGCAAGACCGCCCTGGTGGGAGGAGCGGCCGTATTGCTTGGAGCGGCGGTGCTGCTCTCCATCGGCATAGGCAGCGTCGCCTTGTCTCCGCTCGAGACGCTCCTGACTGTGTTCGGACGCGGGGATGCCGCCGCAGATACGATTCTGTGGGACATCCGGATACCGCGCGTCCTCCTCGCACTCCTGATTGGCGCCAATCTGGCCGTTTCCGGCGCGCTGCTGCAAGCCGTCATGCTGAACCCGCTGGCTGACCCGGGATTGACCGGCGTATCCAGCGGGGCCGCCGTCGCCGTGCTGTTCATCATGCTGGTCGTCCCCGGGTACGCTTCCATGATACCGCTGGCTGCGATTGCAGGCGGCGGGATTGCGGCCGTGATGGTATATGCCCTGGCTTGGAAGAAGCTGCAAGGGGGATTTACGCCGGTCCGGATTATTTTGTCGGGGGTTGCGGTCAATGCGGTATTCGGAGGCATCATCGGACTGCTGTCGATTTTGCACAGCGATAAGCTGCCGTCCGCATTGCAATGGCTGAACGGCAGCCTGTCCGGCACCGGGATGCGGGACGTTGCCGTCATCCTCCCGTATTCGCTTGCCGGCTGGCTGGCCGCGCTGCTTTGCATCCGGCAGGCGAATATTTTGCGGCTGGGCGAGCAGGCCGCGCATAATCTGGGGCAAAATCTGAACCGCATCCGGTTCACGCTCTCCTTCATTGCGGTGTATCTGGCCGCGATCTCAGTCTCGACCGTCGGTCTGGTCGGCTTCGTCGGACTCGTCGTCCCGCATATCGCCCGGATGATGATCGGCTCCGACTATCGCCATCGCCTGCCGATGAGCCTCGTGCTCGGCGCGCTCGTCCTGCTCGTGGCCGATACGATCGGGCGCACGGCATTCGCTCCGCTGGAGATTCCTGCGGGCATCGTCATGGCGATGGTGGGCGGACCATACTTCCTGTATTTGATGCGGAAAGGAGGAGCGTGACACATGCTGAAGGTGCAGTCGCTGAACATCCGGTATGCGGACAAAACCGTGGTCCATAACTTTTCCCTCGATGTGAAGGAAGGGGAAGTCGTCTCGATTATCGGTCCGAACGGCTCGGGCAAATCAACGATACTGAAGGCGATGACCCGTCTCATTCCTTGCGAGAGCGGCCAGGTATGCATTGCCGATCGGGAGCTTCGTTCGCTCAGCACGAAGCAAGTGTCCCGTCTCATGTGCATGCTCTGCCAGTCGAACGCCAGTCCGGCGGACATGACGGTAGGGGAGCTGGTCAGCTACGGCCGCATGCCGCATAAGAAATGGTATGAGCGCCTCGACACGGAGGATGAAGAGGTGATCCAGTGGGCGTTGGAGCAGACGGGGATGCAGGCATTCAAGGATCGGCTCGTCGTCTCCTTATCCGGGGGAGAGGCGCAGCGGGCCTGGCTGGCGATGGCGCTGGCCCAGCGTCCGAAGGTGCTGCTGCTCGATGAGCCAACCACGTATCTGGACATCGCGCATCAATTGGAGGTGCTGGAGCTCGTGCGGACGTTGAATCGCGAGCTGGGGCTTACGGTCGTCATGGTGCTCCATGATCTGAACCATGCCAGCGCCTACAGCGATCGGGTCTGTGTGATCAAGGACGGGAGTCTGCGCCTGTACGGCACGCCGCAGGACGTGTTCACGATGGAGCTTATCCGCAGCGTGTACGGCGTGGAGACCGAGATCCAATACGGGCCGGACAGCGATTGTCCGCGGATTCATGTATTGCAAAAATGGAATAGAAAAGCGGGGGATGTTCATGAAGCCATTGGATAACGAAACGGTTAAGCTTCAATATATGAAATTGGCGGATCGCGTGAAGACATTGATGCTGGGCACGATCGACGAGAACGGCCGGCCATTTGTCTCCTATGCGCCTTTCGTGAAGAAGGACGGGAAGCTGTATATCTATATTAGCCGCATTGCCAATCATTATCGGCATCTGGAGGCCAATCCGGACGTCGATGTCATGCTGATTGAAGATGAATCCAACTCGGTGAACCTGTTCGCCCGCGAGCGCGCCCGCTTCGTGTGCCATGCCGTCAACATCGGCAATGAAGGCCATGAGGAGCTGTTCGAACGGTTCGAAGCGTCGTTCGGCGCTCCCATGCTCCGGGTGCTGCGCGGGCTCGACTTCTCGCTGTTCGAGCTTACGCCGCTGGAGGGCCGGTATGTCGCGGGCTTCGGCCAGGCGTATGATATCGATCTGAATGCCGACCGATTCGAGCATGTCGCGCGGGATGGGCATACGCAATCCGCCAAGCAAGCCGCCACATGACAGTACGATGGGAAAGGAGCCGAATGCAATGACCTATTCATCCGTAGCCGTGATATGGAACACGCTTCATGAACGCTTCTACAATATGGCCAGCAGCTTGCCGGAGGAAGCTCTGGGCTTGCGCATCGGGCCCGCCTCGATCGGCTATATGCTTCGCCATAATGCGGAAGTCGAGTATTTGTTCTCGGAATGGTTCTTCCGGCGCGAGCTGCCTCCCGGGCTGGAGATTCTGACGAGCCGCGGACCGGCGGCAGGCCGGGATCGGGGCGAATTCGCGGACCGGGAAGGGCTGCTGGCCCTGCTGCGCGCCTCGAATCACCACGTGACGGAAGCGATGCGCGAGCTGCCCGACGAGGCCTGGCATGTGCCGGTGGATTCGCCGATGGGAGCCTCGACGCCGCTGGAGGCGGTCAGCCGTCTGCTATACCATACCGGCCTGCATGCGGGCCAGATTTCCCTGATTCAGAAGCATGCCCAACCGGCCGGGCAAGCAATGTGACAGAGCCGGCGACAAGAATCAACCTTCGGAATCAACCGAACGGTTGATTCTTTTTTTGTCTCTTCATCGTAACATGAAGGCCAGAAGGAGTGATACGCATGGGTCAACCGATATTGCAGGTGACGGGGTTGGAGAAGCGCTTCAACGATTTCCGCGCCTTGCAGGACATTTCGTTCGAGATTTTTCCGGGAGAAATCGTATGCTTTCTCGGGCCGAACGGAGCGGGGAAAAGCACGACCATCAACATTTTAGCTGCGTTATTGCGATATGACGGCGGGGAGATCCGGTTCCAGGGGGAACGGGTGGAGAAGCACCCGGCCCGCTTGAAGGAGAGCCTCGGCATCGTCCCGCAAGATATCGCGATATATGAGAATATTCCGGCGGAGGCGAATGTAAGGTTCTTCGCCTCCTTGTACGGATTGCGCGGCGAAGCGCTCCAGCGGGCCGTCGAGGAAGCGCTTGACTTCGTCGGGTTGTCCGGGCGGAAGGGGGAGAAGCCGAAGACGTTCTCCGGCGGCATGAAGCGCCGGTTGAATATTGCCTGCGCGATTGCGCACAAGCCCCGCCTCATCATTATGGATGAGCCAACCGTTGGGATCGATCCGCAGTCGCGCAATCATATATTGGAATCGATCAAGGCGCTGCGCGACGAGGGGGCAAGCATCATTTATACGACGCATTATATGGAAGAGGTCGAAGAGATTGCGACCCGCATTATCATCATCGATCATGGCCGCATCATCGCCAGAGGCACGAAGGACGAACTGAAGGAGCAGCTCGAGGAAGAGAAGCTCTACGATGTCGAAGTGGAGGACGCCAGCGTCGCCAATCCGGATGAACTGTACCGGATCGATGGCGTCAAAAAGGTGTACGTGGACAACAACCGCATCCGGATTACGACCTTAAAAGGAATCGAGAACCTCGATAAAATCATTGCGCTTCTGATGAGCCAAGGTATGAAAATTATCAATATGACGAGCGTGGCCGCCAGCCTGGAAATGGTCTTTCTCAAACTGACCGGCCGGACGCTGCGGGATTGAGGTGGCTAGAGATGCCGTCAGCTCTGTATAGATTCCATGTCATCCTGAAGCGCGATATCGTTAATCTGGCGCTAAATCCGGTGCTCCTCTTGTCGAATACGGTGTTCCCGCTGTTGCTGATGCTCATACTCGGTTATTTGACCCGTAGCATCTATGGCGGCGGCGAAGTCTCTTCCTACGATTATTACGGGGTGACCATTGTCATCTTTGCGTCCCTGAACGTATCGATGATTGCCTCGAACAGCTTCATGGAGAAGAGCTTGAGGAAGAGCAACTTGCGGATCCTGCACGCGCCTGTGCGGACTTCCTATCTGTATATCTCGAAATTCGCAGCCACCTTCTTCTTCTCGACGTTGTGCACGCTGCTGCTGCTTGCCCTGGCCCACTGGGTGCTCAATGTTCACTATGGCGGCAGCGGCTGGATCGTGGTCGCGCTGATTCTCATCGGCTTCAATCTGTTCTCCTCCGCCCTCGGCGTGCTGATGTGCTGCCTGTTCCGAAGCGAGGAGACAAGCAATAAAATATTGAGCTTCGTCAATAACCTGCTTGCCCTGATCGGAGGCCTGTTCTTCCAATGGGACGGCCTGGGACGCGCCGCGGAGATACTATCCTATCTCTCGCCGGTGAAGTGGGTGGCGGAAGCGGTCTTCCGCGTCATCTACGATCAGGATGCCGGCATGGCGCTGCCGTTGCTGGGCGGCTTCGCCGCCGGATCGCTTGTGCTGCTGTGGGGCTGCAGCAGGATCTTTCATGCGGAGGACTATGTATGAGGGAAATGGCATATGTTTTGCATCAAAATTGGTTGAGACTGATGAGCCGCAAGGCGATTGTGGCGATTACGTCGGTCATGACGATCGCTGCGGTGGCCGCTGCGCTGCTGTTGACATCGTCGAATGATTCGAGAGGCAGTCTCGTCTTCGTATCCGCCGCTTCCGAAGCGCAAGAGGCTTCCATCGCCGGATTGCACGACTTCCAGGTGAAGCGGCTTGCGGAAGCGCCGCGCAGGTCCGAGCTGGTGCGCAACAAATATGATGCCGTCATCATCGATGAAGGGGACGGGAGCTATACAATCGAGACGATTAAGAGCGAGGAGTATGCCACGATGGTGCGCCAAGCGCTGGAGCATCCGGATCAGCCGCTGCCGGAAGCGGAGAAGCGGGGCACCGGTGCGAACGTTGCCGGGTTTATCATGATGTTCGTACTGCTGCAGGGCATGTTCTATATGAATTTCTTTGCGGAGGACAAGGTTCAGGGCACGCTGCGGCGAATTGTGGCCTCTCCGATGTCCGTCATGACCTATCTTGCGGCTCAGGTCCTGTTCTGCTTCCTGCTTATCAGCGTGCCGGCCTATCTGTGCATTGCGGGAGCAAGACTCCTTCTGCATGCCGATATCGGCTTCACCCTGTTGCAGTATAGCTGGCTTATCACTGTATTGTCCCTGCTGGCCGCCGCATTCGCGCTGTTCATCACGGTCTGTATCGACGAAATCGACAATGCGGTCACAACGGCCTCCAGCCTGATTCTCGTCACTTCGCTTCTGTCCGGCGGCTTCTACACCGTAGAGCATGAAGGGGTGATGAACATGCTTACCTATTGGCTCCCGCAGCGGCAGTATATGGCTGCCGTGACCAGCTTGGAGCGGGGAGCTGCGTATGGAGACGCGGTCTGGCCTGTGCTGTATGTGCTCGTTCTGTCCGGCATCCTGTTCGCGGCTGGCGCCATGATCTGCAGAAGAAGATGCCGGGCAGGAAGATATTGATACGTGCAAGCGGCTCCGGCGTGGTATAGTAAGAAGAGCGGATTCCCAGATGCTGGGTTCCCGTCATGCGGCATTACACAATTAGGTGGGGTAGAGGACATATGGATAGCATCAGGTTGATTTCCGCCAAGCTTATGGCGCCGGTTCCGCGCAAGCATTATATTCGGAGGGAGCGGCTGTTCGCCAAGCTGCGGCAGTTGCAGGAATGCAAGGTCGTTGTCGTGCAGGGATCCGCCGGGAGCGGGAAGACGACGCTGCTCACCTCCTATATGAAGGAGTCGGGCCAGCGTCATTTCCGCTGGATTGCGCTGGACGAGGATAATAATGACCTGTACTCGTTCTGGTATTATGTGCTGGGGGCCTTGAAGGAGGATCTAGGCAGCAGCACTGAGAACTTGTATCAAGTATTCGAAGCGATCCCGCACAAGCATGATATGGAAACGATCTTGACGTTGATCGTGAATCAGCTCCATCGGATGGAAGCGCTCACGCTTGTCCTGGACGATGCTCATGTCCTTGATAAGGAGGAGGTGCTTCGTTCCCTTGAATTTTTCATCAAATATAGCCCGGAGCAGGTCCGGCTCGTGCTGCTGAGCCGCGAAGCGCCGAAGCTGTATTTGGGTGAATGGATGATGGACGGCCAATATGCGGAAATCAATGAATCCGAACTGAAATTTTCTGATGAGGAGGCGGCTCAGTTCCTGCAGCAAACGCTGGCATTGGAGGTTGATCATGATACGGCCGGCAGATTGAATGAGCAGACGGAAGGCTGGGCGGGAGGACTGCAGCTTATTGCGCTTGCGATGTCCCATAAGACGGAGATGCCACCTGGCGAGGGCAGCGGAGTGAACAAATATATGGTGACGTATTTGTCCAATGAGATTCTTCGCTCGCTGGACGGGGATGAGACGCGGTTCTTGCTGCATACGTCCATTCTGAACTATTTTGATGAAGCGATCTGCAATGGTCTGCTTGGGATAAGGGATGCCAGGATGTTCATCGACCGGTTGCAGGACAGAAATCTGTTCCTGGTCACGATTGATGAGACGGCCGGTTTATACCGGTATCATCATTTATTCCGCGAGTTTTTGCGCTATCGGCTGTCCACGGAAGGCGAGGAGGCGATTCACGCTTTGCATGCCAAGGCCGCGGCGATCTATGAGCAGCGGGGCGACCAGGCTGAGAGCGTGAAGCATTATATCCAGGCTCGGCGGTATCCGGAAGCGATGGATGTGATCGCCCGCATGCCGCAGTCGATGCAGGGCTGGGTGCTGCTAAGGCAGATTCCGCTGGCATGGTTGAGCGATAACCGGGATTTGCTGTTCCAGCGGCTGTTCTATCATTTCTGTATTCAGGAGTTCGATCAATGCAGATTGCTGCTGGAAGCGCTGGAGCCGGAGCCCGGCAGGGAAGGGGATGGCAGCATCCTGCAGTTCACCCGCTTCTTCATGGACGAGGCCGGTCCCGGCTTGGACTTCGAGCCCTTGTCGCTGCAGGAGATGGAACCGATCGGCTTCTCGGATGCGACAAGTGCGATTATTTATGTAACGAGTTCCATGATGCTCGGTCTCCGGGATCAATACGCGCAAGCGCTTCATTGTGTCGAGCAGGCGCTGGACCTGGAGGAGCGCAACCCGAACCCGTATATCCGCTTCTTCGCGTTGACGTGCAAGAGCCAGCTGCTTGAAGCCATCGGCGAGTTCGCTGCGTGCGAGCGGCTGTATGCAGCGTTATTCCAACTGATCGAGGATCATCCTTATCTGTCACCGGCGATGGCGACGATTCTGATTGGAATCGGCGGCATTAATATGAAAATGATGCGGCTCGAGGAGGCGGAACACTGGTTCGGAAAGGTGAAGCGCCAATTCCCGGCCAATTACCCTTCCATGGATATGGGGTATGCCTACAATCGGTTGGAAATGGCCTTGTTCCGCGGGGACACGCGTGCGACGCAGGAGCTGATGAGAGAGCTGTGGGAGGAGCCGGCGTTCCGCCATCATCCCTACTACCATCTATCGCTGTTAAGATACCAGCTGATACTCGGTGAGCCGGATGCCGAGCTGCTGCAGCGGTTCCTGGCACGAGTGCAGGAAGGGGAAGCAAGAGGCCGGCTGCGCTATGACGAGCGGCTGCTCTATGCGAGAGTGCTGGCCGCCCGGGGAGAAGCGGAGGAAGCGCTGAAGCAGACCGATGATATTCTAATGCAGGTGCGTAAGCGCAAGCTTCCGCTGATCCTGGTCGATGCACTGCTGCACAAGATAATCATTCTGCATCAAGAAGGCTCCCGGCGCAGGCCCGAAATCTTGAATCTCATCCGGGAAGCCGTCCATTACAGCTATGCGAACGAGATTGCCTATCTCTACCTGTTGGCCGGAGAAGCAGCGCAGCAGGCGCTCCGTCAGCTGCTGCAGGAGAAGGAACAGGATCTGCTGGCGAAGGAGAAGGCGTTCATTCAGCGGGTCAGCTCGTTCTGGAAGCGGGATTCCGGCGGAGGAGATGTGCTGAGCGAGCGCGAACTCGAGGTGCTGCAAGCCGCGGCCTCAGGGCTGAGGAACAAGGAGATCGGGGTGCAGCTCTGCATTTCGGTTGCCACGGTCAAGACCCATATGATCCATATCTATTCCAAGCTCCAAGCCTCCAACCGGGTTGAAGCGGTCGAGAAGGCGCGGCAGCTTGGATTGTTGACCTGAACGGAGTGCCGGAAGGGGCACGGGCATATACACAGAAGACAGCATCAGAGGGCCGGCACGAAGACTCGAAGAGGATGTATTCCTGAAGGAGGTCGGGATGGTGATTGCTGAACTCCCCGCGAATGCCCTGCCCAGATGCCGCTGCCCCGCGGGGAACGAACCTGCCCCCGGTGCAAGGATCATCGCAAAGTGCTGACGCGGATGCTCAGCTACGCCCGCCAATATAAAAAGCAAATGCCGCTCGCCGCCTCGATGCTCATCGTCACCACGTTGATTGAGCTGATCACGCCCTACATAACGAAGGTGATCGTCGATGGCGTGCTGCAGAACCGG
Source organism: Paenibacillus dendritiformis (assembly GCF_945605565.1). NCBI lineage: Bacteria > Bacillati > Bacillota > Bacilli > Caryophanales > Paenibacillaceae > Paenibacillus > Paenibacillus dendritiformis. The sequence goes on from NZ_OX216966.1 coordinate 3,759,075, forward strand.
ATATCGCTCGGCGTCCTGATGGTAATCCGGACTGTGCAAGTGCGGCACCATCATGATCTGTGGATATCGCAGCTGGAGACGGATGCCGGCCAGATGCTGATGACGATGCGCAATCTGCATGAACATGTACAGCTTCACGTGGCGGACCGTCTGCTCTTGACGGATGTACATGGAAGACGCGCGGAGATTCGCGATCTTCAGGCGCTGGATGGCGCCAGCAAAAAATGGCTAGAGGATGTGTTCAGATGATTCAATACGCTCGCTGCACGGAAACGGCAATGGAGTTAACTTATGAAGCGTTTCGCATCGGATTTTCCGACTACATCGTACCGATGGAGATCAAGCAGGAAGACTTCGTCAAGCGATTCTTCGGCCCGGAAGGGAATCAGCCGGAGCATTCGTTCATCGCGCTGGACGACGGGAAGCCGGTCGGGGTTATTCTCGGAGGAGTCAAGCAGTACGAAGGACGCCAGACGATGCGGTGCGGGACATTGGCCATTCATCCCGATTACCGCGGCAGCGGCATCAGCAAAGAGCTGTTCGCCCGGCATAAGGAGGAGGCGATTGCTTGCGGCTGCACCCAGCTTTTCCTGGAAGTAATCGTCGGGAACGATCGCGCGATCCATTTTTATCGTAAGCTCGGTTATCGCAAAATATATGATCTGTCGTATTATCAGTTAAAGGATCTGTCAGGATTGGCGGCGGCACATGTGGAGGGGCTAGAAGTAAAGAGCCTGTCGCATGAACGGTTTGAACAAGAGATTCGGGGTTGGCTTCACTTTCATATCAATTGGCAGAATGATGCCGACTATATTCGGCTGTCGGAAAACAACTCCTTCGTCGCCGCCTATCTGGACGAGAAGCTGGTTGGCGGAATGTGCGTGAACCAGAGCGGGAAAATCAGCTTCTTGTACGTCGACCCGGCCTATCGCAGCCGAGGCATCGCGTCGGCGATGCTGGGGGAAGGCAGCCGCATGCTCAACCTCGCCGGCTTATCAATAGGTTTTCCGAACAACCACGGGTTGGAAGGGTTCCTGCTTGGCAAGGGCTTCGAGAAGAACAAGTTTGAGCAATATGAAATGTATTTGTTTTTGTAAATTTCAGCAGTATCTAAAATCAGGTACGCTCCCCTTCTCCTGATTGGAGGCGAGGGGAGTTTGTCTATGTGCACATGGAAGAAGCGCCTGCGAGCCGAATCGTGGGCGCCTTTTGCTTCGGCCAGGAACGGATAGACAGGATGCGCCGCGTCCGGTTGGGCCGGCTCGATGGGGCTGCTTGCCGTTATTGCCCGAAATCATATAGACGAGCTCTGCCTCGTTCGGATGCCAGTGCGGTTCGACGGTATGGCCTTGGCTCAGGAAAATATCAAGGGTTCGCTTAAGTGCAGTATATGCGAATGCCCAGACCCGGGTGACCCGGCAAGGCCAGGGCTGCCATTGTGGAGCGGGTGACGCGTCAACGGTTCCGATGGATGACAAAAATGTCACGCTGAACAGGGAAGTTGTCATGTGAATCAATGGATTCTCCTAATTTTGGCAGGGTATGATTGCATCAGACCGAATGGGAAAAAAAGCTGAGAATAAGGAGAATAAAAATGAGACCGTTTGAGCTGCTATTGGTTCTATCCAGCTTCACACTGCTGCTGACCGTCAGATGCTCCGGCCGCCTTGGGCAGCGGATGGCTTGGGGGGCGGGCCTTGCAAGCGCGGCGCTCGTTGCCCTTCAGCTTGCCCTCGAGGGGTATCGGTGGCCGTTGATTCCCGTGTATATGGTGACGGGATCGCTGATCCCCATTTTGCTCTTCAAGGTTTTTCGCACACGCGCTCGCTTTCGGCTCCCGCGGCCCGTTGCATTTAGCGGCTATGCTGTTGCCGTGATGCTGCTGGGTGTGTCGGTAGCGCTCCTATCCTTCTTTCCGGTCTTTCATTTCGCGAAGCCGAACGGAGCCTATGAAGCAGGAACCATGACATTTCATTTTACGGATGAACGCCGTGAAGAAATGCATACCGCATCCGCCGCTGACCACAGAGAGCTCGTCGTTCAGATCTGGTATCCGGCTGTCCCTGCCGATCGGCAAGAGACCGGGCATCTGTTTCCGGAATCGGAAGACAGCTTCAATCGGATGATGTCATCGTTTGCGGAGAAAATGCATGTGCCTGCTTTCGTATTGGACTATTGGAAATATATCCGCACCAACTCCTATGTCGAGGCCGATCCCCGCCAGGACGCGGCGCCTTACCCCGTCGTCATCCTCAGCCATGGAATGGGAACGTCCCGGCTGCTGCATACGTCGCAGGCGGAGCAGCTGGCCAGTCACGGCTATATGGTCGTTGCCCCGGATCATACGTATAACACGATGGCCACCGCTTTTCCGGATGGACGCGTCACCGGCTTCGAGGAACCGTTCTCGGCGTCAGGATTTTTTGATACCGCTCCCAGCACGGGTGCCGTATGGTCGCAAGATGTAGACTTCATCATCGATCAACTGGAATTGCTCCATGACGGCACGATTTCAAGTCCGTTGCAAGGGACAATCGACCTGAACCGGATCGGCATGATGGGGCATTCGTTCGGAGGGGCCACGGCGTTTGAAGCCGTCTATTCGAATCCGCGCATTAAAGCCGGCATCAACATGGATGGCGCTCTGTATAATCCGGATAACAAAGGAACTCTTCCGAAGCCGTTTCTATTTATGGAAGCGGAGGATTTTATGGCGAGAAAGCGGCAAATCGAGCAGATGAACGAGACGATCACGGACGAAGAATTGAAGAAGATGTACTTAACGAGGGAGATACTGCACGGATTGAAAACGCAATACAGCCTGATCGATCGCGTGGCGCAGCAGGGAGCGACGCTGGTTTACATCGAAGGGGCGGCCCATTATAATTTCACGGATTTCCCGCTATTCTCGAACCTGCTCCGCTACACTGGCATGGCGGGTGACTTGAAGGGGACGAGAGGAGCAGACATAATCAATCAATATGTGCTCGATTTCTTCAACAAGCATCTCAAGGGAACCGGGGGCAAGCTCCTGCAGGGACCGAGCGCGGAGTACCCGGAGGTGAAGTTCCCATATCTGTCGGAGCGGCAGAAGCGGCCTATGGGCCAATAGCATGAGGAACGCAGCATCGGCTGCCTGCGCCATCGGCGTATTTTTCCAACAAAAAAGCATAAAAGCCCGTTTAATTCGCACCCTATATATTGTATGAGGTTATTCATGCCAAGACGGCAGGGAATTCGTCCGGTCATCGCGGATTCGCCGGTCTCCGCCTGCCATTGGCTCGTAGCCTACTTCATGTATAGGTGGGGTGACACGTTCTTGCGGCTCAAAATGAGGTTGTTCATTGTATTGCTCTGCATCTTGGCAGTCGCTCCCGGTTGCCAGAAGCCGGACCCGAAAGCGAAGGAAGACCGAATACAACTGCAGTCCATTCAAGGCACCGGTTCCAAGAAGGTTATCTATCTGATGATTGATTCCTTGATGGCGCAAGCCATCGATAGGGGCATCGAACGGAATGAGCTGCCTGCGCTTCAATTTCTGATCAAGTACGGACAATATTATAAGAATATGGTCTCTTCTTTTCCGACGATGTCGGTTACGATTGACAGTTCTCTGCTGACGGGCACGTATCCTGACGAACATCGAATCCCGGGGCTGACCTGGTATTCCGCGTCCGAGAAGAAAGTCATTAATTACGGGACGGGTCCGATGGAGGTGTTGAAGCACGGCGTTAACCCGGTATTGACCGATCTCTTGCAGCATCTGAACGGCTCGCATCTGAATCCCAAAGTTCCGACCATCTATGAGGACCTGGCCCGGCGCGGGCAGACAGCTGGCTCCATTAACGGGTTGGTCTTCCGAGGGACGAAGAAGCATACCTTATCGATTCCCGCCTGGGTTCAGCGTCCTGCCTCCTTGCCGCGGCAGATAGAGGTCTCAGGCCCCGATCTGCTGGCGCTTGGCGCATTTTCCAACCCATTCGAGGGGAAGACCGATCTTCGTGACGGCATCACCCGTCGTATAGGATTGAATAATGCCTATTCCGTGGAAGCGGCGAGATATTTGATAAGCAACAACCAACTGCCGGATTTCTTATTTGTCTATTTGCCGGATCTGGATCAGAAGCTGCACAAGAATGGACCCGGGGAACGAAGGGGCGTCCAACAAGTGGATCGGCAGCTTCGTTCGTTGCTCGAAGAATTCGGCTCGATGGAAGATGCTTTGCGGCAGGCGGTATTTATTATTGCCGGGGATAGCGGCATGACGTCCATTTTGCCGGCCCGGGACAATCCGGTCATCGAGCTGCCTTCTATCCTGACCAACTATCGCGTGCTGCGGCCAGGCGAGCCGGTGTCCGATGAGACCGACTTGATTCTCGCGGTCAATGAGACGATGGCCTATATTTACACGAACGGCAAAGATAAGCCGCTGCGAAAGGTAGCCGAAGCGCTGTCTTCTGATCCGCGCATCGACCTGATCGCGTGGAAGGATACCGGCTGGGTACATGCGGTTCCAGGGAATAAGAGACAGGAGATCCGGTACCGTGCGGACGGGCCGCTGCTCGATGCCTATGGGCAGACATGGATGATCGAAGGCGATGCGAAGGTGATGGATCTTCAGGTTGATTCATCTGCGAAGACGGTTAGCTATGGCCAATATCCTGACGGACTGCGGCGATTATCGGCAGCTCTGCATTCCCATGCGGGCGAGTTCCTCGTCGTAACCGCGAAGCCGGGCTATGAGCTGGCGGACAGAAGTTCCCCGACGCATAAAGGCGGCGGGGGACATGGGTCGATGCGAAGCGAGGAGTCGCTCGTGCCGCTGATTATTTGCGGGACCGATCGGAAGCCGGAGCATTTGCGCATCATTGACTTGAAGCCGTTTCTGCTCGAATTGCTCACGCGCAGGTAAGAGTCTTAGAAGTTTTGCCGAGATGATGAAGCGAAGCACTTTTGCCGGCTGGAGCTTCGGAACGGTAGGGGAGATCGACGAAGGCCGAACCTATCCTTATCATCCATAACGGACAACAATAGGAAGCAGCTCCCGATGGGCATGGGAGCTGCTTCTTCGCTAGAACAACCCGCCTTCGCGATATAACCCCTGGAAGGCGTGGTACAGCATATATGCCGCTTCCTGGCGCAGCAGGGGATCCGTGGCCCGGACATCGATGGTGCCGTCAGCGCCCGGCGCTGTATCCGGGCCGAACAGCCGGCGGGCCGCGATGCTCTGCACCGCTTCCAGAGCCCAGGAATCGGCCGTCCCGGCAAGCGCCGCTTCGGAAGGCTTCGCTGGTGCGACCTGGACGAGCGTCCGCCACAGGATGGCTGCCGCCTCCTGACGGCTGATCATGCGATCCGGCTCGAATGCGCCGCCGGCCGCGCCCTTGATGATTCCGCGCTCTGCCAATGTATTGATATGCTGCAGGTACGGGCTGTCTGCGGTATCCGTGAATGCGGCCGCGCTCTTGGACACCGGCAGATCGAGCATGCCGGTCAGCAGGCGGGCGAATTCGCCCCGGGTCACGGCTTCCTCGGCGCCGAGCGGATGATCCTCTTGCTCCTTCAGCACACCCAGCTTCTGCAGCTGTTCCATCGCATCGCGGTACGGCTGAGCGGCCGTCGCGGCGGTGTCGGTGCTTGGGGGCTGATCCGGAGTCTTCACCGCCATGCTGTACGGATTCAGATACATCATATATCCGATGGATCCGTCCTCCCTCTCCTTGAATGCCATCGTTAACCCATAGTCATCGATGAACAGCAGCGGGTCGATCTGTCGCAATTCAACTTTGCCGCCAACGCTGTCCTCGACGATCAGCTTGCCATCGCCGGATGCGGCAACGCGGGTCAAGTTCATTCCTTTGCGAGCGTCGCGATAGAGGCCGGAGAACCGCTCCAGCTCCGTCCGGCTCGGCTTGAGAAAGACCGGCTTGGCAGACTCTTCCGGGAAGAACCGGTTCATGAATGCCTGCATGAACTCCACCCGCAAATGAGCGTTTTTCATATTATAGGCGATGAAGATGCCGACTTTCTCTTCCGGCAGCAGCCACATCCACGAAGAGAATCCGTCCGTGTCTCCTGCTTTCTCGATCACGTGCCGGCCGTTATGCAGCGGATGCAGCGCCGCTTCGAACCCATAGGTCATATTGGGCTTCTTCGGGTGGATGGCATAGTGGAAGCGGTGCATCTCTGCCACGGCTGATCCGGATAGGATCCGATTGCCATCGAGCTCGCCGCTGTTCAGATGAGCCATCATGAACCTGGTCATGTCACTTGAGGTCGAATGCATGCTTCCGTGCGGTGCGATGGTTGGCGTATAGGCATATGGGGCAATTGCCGCCCCGGAAGAGCCATAGCCGACAGCCATGGCGGATCTGGTGTCTGCATCCATAACGAAGCCGGAATGCGTCATGCCCAATGGCTTGAATATCTTGTTCTCCATATAGTGCTCGAACGGCATCCCCGAGACCTGTTCGACAATATAGCCTTGGAGCAGATTGGCAAAGTTGTCGTATTTGAACATATCGCCCGGCTTCCGAACAACGGACGGCATGCGCTCCCGAAGATATTGCTCCATCGATGTGTATTTGCCGAAATCGGTATGGGTATCCTTCGCATCCATATCCGTATAATCGAAGCCGGTCGTATGGGTCAGCAAATGCTTGATCGTTACCGGTTCCTTGAACGGATTATTCAACCTCAAGCCTTCGCCCAAGTAAGCTTCGATGTTGTCATCCAGCCCGATCCGGCCTTGATCGGCGAGCTGCATGACGGCTGTCGCGGTAACCGATTTGCTGATGGAGGCAATCCGGACGACCGTATCCGCCGTCATCGGTATCCGTTTCTCCGCGTTCGCCATGCCATACCCTTTATCGAGAAGAACCTGATTGTCCGTCACAATGGCAACCACTGCGCCGGGAGCTCCGGACGAGCGGAAAGAATCGCTTGCAAAAAACTCATCTGCAAATGCCTCCACTTCCTTCAGATCGCCGGGGCCGAAGCGCGCGGCTTGCGCCTTCGTTCCGATATTATCAGATCCCTTTGCCGCAGCGGACGGACCGAACGCCATGATGGCGGCCAGCGCCAGCGTTAGAACGCGGGCGGCTGTCTTTCCTTGTTTCATTTTTCTTTTCCCCTTTCTCACAGCCTGCTTTATCAAGCCTTGTTCGAGTATATCCGCTGACGCGGCGTCACTTTCAACCCCCAACTTGGCAGCATGGAACATGAGCATTTTCCGGGTGCGGCCGGGCGGAGGGGCAGACATGCGGCTGGCGGGCTGTGTGATTGCGCATTATTGGACACTGCCATATAATTTAGATGCGATGGAAGCATTTTTCTGACCGCTTTTACCTCAAACGCAAGAAAGGGTGATCGTATGTTTTTTCCATCGGCCATCATCTTCAGATCGCTCCATGCAACGTCTGCACGATAAACAGATGGCGATAGCTGCATGGAGATAATGTGAAAATATCGCCGACATTCATTCTGACGGGCTATTCTGTTTTGACGGCAGACTTGCGATCCTTACGAATTTTAAAGAATAAGGAGCGAGTTGGAATGAAAGAAATGGATCAACGGATTTCCGCTTATATTCAAGATAATTTTATGGAGAAAGTCTCGTTCGTCGCTCGGGAGAGCGAAGGCATGTCCGTCCAGTCCACGGAACAATATATGCTGGTCGATTGCGGCATGCCCGCGGATACGTTCAATATTGGTGTCCTGCGGGCAGATGACGCCGACTCAGAGGGTGCTGTGCGGCAGATGACGGATTATTTTGCGGCGCGTGCATTCCCGATGTCGCTATGGTGCTGGGAGCCGCTGGGCCCAAGCGCCCGGCAGGCGATTGAACATGCCGGGCTAAGTCTAGCGGAGGTCAATGAGGGCATGTATGCGTACGCGGAGGATTTGTCGCCGGAAGCGCAGATGCCGGAGGGCTTTGCCGTGAAGCAGGTTCGGACTCCGGGGGAAGTGCGGCAATTTGGAGCGGTCCTGTCGTCTTTGTTCGGGGACGGCAGCGAAGCCAAGCATGTCAGCCTGTACTATGAGCGGCTTGCCGAATCGCCGCTATGGACCCGGCCTGAGATGGCATTGTATATCGGAGTGCTGAGCGATGGCACGCCTGTCAGCGTTGGCTCGACCATACGCTGCCGGGACAGCGTCGGCAACTACGATATCGCGACCTTGGACGAATACCGGAAGCGAGGCTTCGGCTCTGCCATGTTCCATCATATTGTGTCTGACATCTTGACCTGGCATGACGGACTTATTGTCCTGCAGGCTTCCGAAGCGGGGGCAGGCCTGTACAAGCGGGCAGGCTTCCGCCCGGCATGCGCCATTTGCGTCTTTGAGAACGGGCTTGGAATCGAGTAGAGTCGAATAGACGTTGATATCGCGCTCGGCGAAATCGGGCATAAGGCGGCGCCCCTTCCTGGATCTTCGGATCAGGAGGGGGCGTTTTTTTGTTGAGCTATTCTTTTTCGAACTTGATTGAACCGATCGCGCTACCAGATCGTACTATATTTATAGATTCACAATAAGGAGGAATTGGAATGAAGAAAAGGCTCTCTTGGGTGCTGGCCGTAGCGCTTGCGCTGTCAATGATCGCGCCGTCAGCGGCGATGGCATCCCCGTCCGGCAGCAGTTCTGTCGCGGCTGCCAGTCAGGGCTTGGAGAAGATTGCGGCCGAGAAGGCGGCGCTGCTCACCGAATCGTATGGGACGATCAGCGTCCAATATGCGCTGATTGACAACGGCAAGATTACGGTGTCCGGACAGACCGGCATGAACGATATGGAAGGGAAGATGCCGTTGACCAAGGATACGATGTATGGCATCGGATCGACGAGCAAAGTGTTCACGGCCGCTGCCGTCATGAAGCTGGCCGACGACGGGAAGATTGATCTCGATGCACCCTTGGTCAGATATATAACCGACTTCAAGATGAAGGACGAGCGGTACAAGCAGATTACACCGCGCATGCTGTTGAACCATTCCTCCGGCCTGCAGGGCTCCAGCCTCGGCAGCTCCTTCCTGTTCGAGGACAATGACACCTATGCGCATGATACCTTGCTGAAGCAATTATCCTCCCAGAGCCTGAAGGCAGATCCGGGAGCGTTCTCGGTCTACTGCAACGACGGATTCACGCTGGCCGAGATTTTGGTAGAGAGAGTCAGCGGCATGGACTTCACTGCATTTATTCATAAATATTTTACCGAACCATTGCAGATGACCCATACGAAGACATCACAGGACGAATTGGAAGCAAGCAAGATGGCCGGGCTTTATTCCCCTGTGTACCAGGGACAGCTTCCGAATGAAACCGTAAATGTTATCGGGACAGGGGGAATTTACTCCACGGCAGAAGATCTGGCGCGATTCTCGCAACTATTTACGGGCCAGGCGGACGGTATCCTCTCTGACAAGGCGGTACAGGCGATGGCACAGGAGGAATACAAGAATGGCCTGTGGCCGGGAGATGCGGATAATGTCTTCAACTACGGTCTCGGCTGGGACAGCGTGAAGCTGTTCCCGTTCAACGAATACGGAATGAAGGGCTTGGCCAAAGGCGGGGACACGATACTGTATCACGCTTCCCTCGTCGTGCTTCCGGAGCAGAAGATGGCGGCAGCGGTGCTGTCCTCCGGCGGTTCCAGCATGACGAACGAGCTGCTGGCGAACGAATTGCTGCTGCAAGCGCTGAAGGAGAAGGGCGCAATTAAAGACATCAAGCCGGAGAAATCCTTCGGCAAGCCGGTTAAGGCGGAGATGCCCGCAGAGGTGGCGAAGCATGCAGGCTATTACGGCACCTTAGGCCAGCATATCCAGATTGAGATCAAAAAGGACGGAGAGCTGTTCTTGCCATTTACCTTTATGTTGGACAATTCGAAGGAAAAATATGTGTATACAGCGGATGGAAGCTTCGTCAATGAAAACGGAACGTCCAAGGTCAGCTTCGTAACCGAGAAGAATGGACGCACCTACTTGTGGTTGAGCGAATATGTGATGATGCCGGGACTGGGGCAGCTTGCCATATCCCATTATGCGGCCGAGAAGCTGGAAGACAATGAACTGCCGAAGGAGACGGCCAATGCATGGGCAAAGCGGGAAGGCATTACGTTCTATCCCGTGAACGAGAAGTATACTTCCCTCATGTATCTCACTATGCAGCCGACGGTACAGATTACCCGCACTGACGAGCTGCCAGGCTATCTGGGGGACAAAAAAATTACAGGTCCGAACACGGCGGCGAGCCAGCTTCAAATCCCGGGAATGGCAGGCCGGGATATGGCGGAAGCCCGCTTCTTTACGCAGGATGGCGTCGAATATATGGAAGGAACCGGAAGATTATATGTGAGCGGGGCGAAGGTAAAGCCGCTGTACGCGGGCAAAGAATCCAAGCTCACGCTGCAAGCGAACGGGCATGCCAAATGGTTCACGGTTCCGAAAGCGGCCGCAGGCAAGACGATGACCGTCGCGCTGCCGAAGAAGGGCGCGTTCGCGGTCTATGACGAACAAGGCCTATGCGTGAATTTCACGGTCGTCAGCGGCAATAACGAAGTGACGCTGCCGGAGAACGGCACGATCGTATTCGCTGGCGCGCCGGGCTCGGAATTCGGCATTTCCTTGAAATAGTCGCACGAACAAACCATTGAATATAAGCGGTAACATCGGGCCCGCCAATGCGGGCGTAAGGCAGCGCCCCTTCCTGTAGCTGAGGATCAGGAAGGGGTGTTTTTTTTGCTATTTATTTCCGATTTTTTTGAACCAATCGCGCTGGAAAATCGTACTGATTTATAGCTTCACAAATAAGGAGGAATGGGAATGAAGAAAAGGCTCTCTTGGGTACTGGCCGCAGCGGTTGCGCTGTCGATGATCGCGCCGTCGGCGGCGATGGCATCCCCGTCAAGCAGCAGTTCTGTCGCGGCTGCCAGTCAGGGATTGGAGAAGATTGCGGCCGAGAAGGCGGCGCTGCTCACCGAATCGTACGGGACGATCAGCGTGCAATATGCGCTGATTGACAACGGCAAAATTACGGTGTCCGGACAGACCGGCATGAACGATATGGAAGGGAAGAAGCCGTTGACCAAGGATACGGTCTATGGCATCGGGTCAACGAGCAAAGTGTTCACGGCCGCTGCCGTCATGAAGCTGGCTGACGAGGGCAAGATCGATCTCGATGCGCCCCTGGTCCGCTACATAACCGATTTCACGATGAAGGACGATCGGCACAAGCAGATTACGCCGCGCATGCTGCTCAACCATTCCTCCGGCCTGCAGGGCTCCAGCCTCGGCAGTGCGTTCTTGTTCGAGGACAATGACAGCTATGCGCATGATACCTTGCTGAAGCAATTGTCCGGCCAGAGCTTGAAGGCCGACCCGGGAGCGTTCTCGGTCTACTGCAACGACGGATTCACGCTCGCGGAGATTTTGGTAGAGAGAGTCAGCGGCATGGATTTTACCGCATTTCTTCATAAATATTTTACCGAACCAATGCATCTGACCCATACGAAGACGCCCCAGGATGAAGTGGATGGAAGCCAGCTCGCCGCACTCTATTACCCCGTATACCAAGGGCAGCTTCCGTATGAATCCGCCAATGTGATCGGGACAGGGGGAATGTACTCCACGGCCGAAGATTTGGTCCGGTTTGCGCAAATCTTTACGGGAGAAGCGGATGGCATTCTCTCGGACCAGGCGGTGCGCGCCATGGCGCAGGAGGAGTACAAGAAGGGGCTGTGGCCGGAAGATACGGACAGCATGATCAACTACGGTCTGGGCTGGGACAGCGTGAAGCTGTTCCCGTTCGATGAATACGGAATACAGGGCTTGGCCAAGGGCGGGGATGCGATGCTGTACCACTCTATCCTCGTGGTGCTTCCAGAGAAGAAGATGGCGGCAGCGGTGCTGTCTTCCGGCGGTTCAAGTTCAACCAACCAGATGCTGGCGACTGAATTGCTGCTTCATGCGTTGAAGGAGAAAGGGGCCATCAAAGAGATCAAGCCGGAAAAGTCCTTCGGCAAGCCGATCAAAGCCAAGATACCTGCGGAAGTGGAGAAGCTGGCAGGCTATTACGGTTTCCTGGGCCGGCAGATTCAGGTGGAGATTAGCAAAAGCGGAGAACTGTCCTTGCCGATGGCCTTTCTAATCGACAATTCGCAGGAGCACTATGTATATACGGCGGACGGGAGCTTCGTGAACGAAGACGGCAGCTCGAAGGTCAGCTTCGTGACCGGGAAGAACGGACGCACCTACTTGTGGTTAAGAGATTATATGTCGCTGCCGGGATTGGGACAGCTTGCCTTGTCCCATTATGCGGCGGAAAAGCTGACAGACAATCCGCTGCCGAAGAAGACTGCGGACGCATGGGCGAAGCGGGACGGGAAAGCGTACTATCTCGTGAATGAAAAATATACATCTATCATTTATCTTTTGATGCAGCCGACGCTTCGGATCAACCGCGCAATTGATCTGCCGGGCTATCTGGGAGATAAAAAAATCACGGGCCCGAACACGGCGGAAACCCAGCTTCACATTCCGACTGTCGGAGGCCGCGATACGGCGGAATTCCGCTTCTTCAAGCAGGATGGCGTCGAATATATGGAAGGAGCCGGAAGCTTGTATGTAAGCGGGGCGAAGGTAAAGCCGCTCTACGCGGGCAAGGAATCCAAGGTCACGCTGCAAGCCAACGGGCATGCCAAATGGTTCACGGTTCCTAAGTCAGCCGCAGGCAAGACGATGACCGTCGCGCTGCCGAAAAAGGGCGCGTTCGCGATCTATGACGAGCAGGGCCTATGCGTGAACTTCACGGTCGTCAGCGGCAATAACGAAGTGACGCTGCCGGAGAACGGCACGATCGTATTCGCTGGCGCGCCCGGCTCGGAATTCGGCATCGCCTTGAAATAACCGCACGAAAAAACCAGTAAGACACAATGACATGTGTTTTACTGGTTTTTGCGTTTCCTTTATTCTTCGTACAGATCTTCCTCCGCATATTCATCCAGTTCTGCCGCGATTTTCTCCTTCACGCGGTCAAGACATTCGTTCACGGAACGCGCCGTGACGCGCTTGCCATTGACGAGCGCATAAGGCTGCCGGGCGCACAGGCCGCACAGCGACAGACATTCCATGCGGAGGACGGCAATGTCCGGGTTTTCCGCTTCGAACTCCTCCAGAGCGTCGGAGTTGATGCCGTTATTGGCGCAGATTTCCACGATGACGAAGCCCATATTGTTCATGATGTTCCCCCCTTGGCTGACCGGATTCCGCCATCGGCCGCCTGGATGCGGTAGACGCACTTCCTGTCTCCGCTGGCCAGGCAGGATGTCCGTTCCACTTCCGCGCCGAGCAAGTCTGCGAACAGCCGCAGCTCGCAAGCGCAGGCGTGGTTATACTGATTCGCAATCCGGGCAATCGGGCAATTATATTCGGTCAAGACGAACTCGTTCTCGCTTATTTTATCCCATTCGGCCATATAGCCGCTCTCATTCTGAATATCCGACAGCAGCGCGACCTTATCCGCCAGTTCCTTCCCGCGCAGGCGGGACTCGTATTGATCGTATAAGGAGCGCTGCCGGAGATCGAACAGGCGGTTCACTTTGTCTTCTCCGGAATCGTGAGCGAGCTCGGCCAGGAGTTCCAGGGCTACGGCATGATACTTCTTCGGAAAATAATCATCGGCGCCTGGAGTTAAACGATAGACGGACATCGGACGTCCCATCGGCTGGCGGACGGTGTCGGATTCGATCAGATGATCGCGCTCCAGCGTATTCAGATGCCGGCGCACAGCCATCAAGGTGATTCCCAACTGCTCGCTCATCGCTTTGGCGCTCAGCTCGCCATCCGTCTTCAGCATGTTCATGATTTTCTCGCGCGTCGACAGCGGCGCGTTATCCATCATGGGCAATCACCGCCTTGTTAACGGGCTGCTGCCGGGGAGGCCGAGTCATGCTGCCGGCATTCCTCGGAGCAATACCCTTCGTACTCGGCTTGGCACGCATCGCAGCACAGGTGCTGGCGATGGCAGGTATCATCCGCGCAGTTGATATAATTTTCGCTCGGCTGGCCGCAGTGATAGCAGGTGCCCACGACGACGTTCTCGTCCGTATGGTTGATCGGAACCGAGATCCGTTCGTCGAACACATAGCAGCTGCCATCGAACAGCCGGCCTTGCGTAACCGGGTCTTTGCCGTATGTCACGATGCCGCCGTCCAATTGATATACATCCTCGAAGCCTTCCTTGCGCATGACGGCGGTCAGCATCTCGCACCGGATTCCCCCCGTGCAGTACGTAAGGATGGTCTTGTCTTTATGCTGCTCCATATTGTCCCGAAGCCAGCCGGGGAATTCCCGGAAGCTGTCCAGATCCGGACGGATGGCGTTCCGGAAATGGCCCAGATCATACTCATAGCCGCTTCGCCCGTCCAGCACGATGACATCGTCACGCTGCAAATATTGCTGGAACTCGACCGGACTGAGCCGTCCGCCGCCATCCGTGTTCGGGTCAAGCTTCTGATCGTAGCGAAGCGTGACCAGTTCCTTTTTGTGGCGTACGAACAGTTTTTTGAAGGCATGCCCGTCGCTGTCGTCGACCTTGAAGAAGAGATCCTCGAACAGGGGATGGCTGTGCATATCCGCCATATACCGTTCAGTCTGTTCCACCGTTCCGGACAGCGTGCCGTTGATCCCTTCGCTGGCAATCAAAATGCGTCCCTTGATGCCAAGATCCTTGCAATATTGCAGATGTTCGGCCGCAAAGGCTTCCGCGTCGGGAATCGCAACATATTTATAAAAAAGAAGCACTCGATAGTCTTTCATCGTGCGTACTCAATCCTTTCGTTATCGGAGTCGTCAACAAGAAGAGCGGAAGAGAGAGGGGGACCTCTGCCTTCCGCCGCAATTCCATTGCATAATGCAGCTTACCAATGCTTGTCAATCACAATAGACTTATTCTAGCGAACGACACCTACATAGTCAACATAGAAGTTTATAATGTATCTTATAAGTGAACCCGGATGTCACAGAGACGTCCGGGCGCTCTCGAATTGACAAATCCAATGAGTGTGTTCCATAATTATTATACATTAATGTTGCAAAAGTATCAAAACCATGATATGGATGTCGAACCACTTCACGGTCGGCAGAAGAGAGGGAGTGTCGGGAATGAAATTACTCGGTATATCAGGAACGATCGTTGGTTCCAAGACAGGAATCGCGGTGCAAAGCGTGCTGGATGCGGCGAAGCAATTCTATCCCGAGATCGAGACCGAATATCTCGATATGAAGGATTATCAGGTCCAGTTCTGCGACGGGAGAGATCCGTCGGCTTATACGGGGGATACGAAGACCGTCATCGATATCGTGTCTTCCGCGGATTGTTATATTATCGGGACGCCGATTTTCCAGTCTTCGATCACGGGCGTGCTGAAAAATCTGTTCGACTTGGTTCCGACCGCGGCCTTGTACAATAAAGTGATGGGATTTGTCGCAACGGGCGGCACGTACCAGCATTACCTCGTCGTCGAGAATCAGCTGAAGCCGATCGCCGGTTATTTGCGGGCGTTCGTCGCGCCAAGCTACGTCTATTTGCATGACGATCATTTCAACGCGGAGCGGCAGATCGCCGATCCGGATGTTCGCGACAGGCTGGAGAGACTTGCCCGTGAAGTCGTATTCATGAATCAGAAGCTGAAAGGCTGAGCTCCGCTGAATCAAGCATTCATTGCGTAATGCCGCTCCTAGAATCTGAGGCGGTCCTGTGCTGCCGAATCCGTGCACATGCCGGTTCATCCGCCGGTTGGCAGCGGAGCCATTGAGCGGTTGGTGACCCACTCCGGCATGGAAATCGTGTCTGCCGATTACCGCCTGGCCGAGAACCATGCCATCCATTTCTCTTCGGAAGGAGCGATGGTCGACCAATACGGCACGATTGCGTACGGTTATTTGCGGGACAATCGCTGGAGCATGCGATGAAGCTGCTCCTTGGAGGAAGGTGAACGTGACCGAGGCGGCGGCCGGGTCGGGTAGGCCAATCTTAGTCACTTTGCCGAAGTATTCCGCAAGAATAATGGCATCAATCCTTCCGGGTTGCTGCGCCGATGATAGGATAACATGACCGTTCCGTTGGCGGCAGGAACATATGGTACCGTTATCGGATAAGACGTCAAGACGATTAGGTCTTGGCGTTTTTTTCTCAGCATACGAAAGCAGGCGCTGCAAAAATTGGCCCACTGCGCCAATTCGCTAAAGCCTGCGATTCTCAGGCTGTTGAGAAAGAAGTTTTGAGTAGGGAATGGATATTTCTACCGGCCTGAAAACTGCACCATTTCCCTAGACACGTCTATCCGGTAGACGAAATCCGCAAAACTACACGATTTCTCCAGACACTCTATTCGGTAAGCGAAATCCTGCATAAATACAGCAATTCGATATGGACGACTTTTCCAGAAAGGGAATCCTGCAAAACTGCAGGAATTTCACCCGTGTCGCTTCGACTTGAAGCAAAAGGGCCATAAATGATGTAGATTTGCAGCAATTCCTCGGGATGTGGACTTATTGAGCCGAAATTCCTGTAAAATAGCAGCAATTCCCTCCACACGTTCAAGCCCCGAGAGGCAACGATGCCTCCTGAAGGCAACGAGGCGATGATACCTCCTTGAGGCGATGATGCCCCCAGGATCCGACGCGGTCTCTTGGATCCCGTAAAATCAGGCCGTTGAGAAGTCTGTGGGAGTTTTATCCACTTCATTTTTATATGGCGGATCTCGTCTCTCCGTAGAAAAAATCGACTTAAAACGTTTTGAGTGCCAAGTTTTGATTAAGTAAATGGACATCTCCACCCCTTCGTAAAAAACAGGGGTTTTCCAACAGCCTGCGATTCTGCAGTAATTTTCCGCCGTAGCAGGGTGATCTCATGATATTGCTGCACAGGAATTCACCTTATATTTTCTTTAAAAATCAACTTTAGTGCGAAATTGATGTATATTTGTAAGAATCCCTGCCGCGACATCGTCCCGACTCTAGGGAACTGCAGTTGTGCAGCTTTGTTCTCGTTCGTGCAAAAATCTATGGGCAATCCGATGGAGAGCGGTTCGCATTCGTGGCGGAAATATTCGGCAAGCAGCAAGAGATGGACGCATGGCTGAAGGAGTATGACAAGCGTGCGGCGGACATGAAATTCAATGATATCAAGCTGCCGCAAGCGCCGGGAACGCCCGCTCCCGATGGCTGGGGAGGCAAGGTGACGAGTCTGGAAGGGGTGTCTACGCTGAATCCGGACTATCTGATCCTGATGAGCGAGAGCGAGAGCGAGAGCAATGTGCTCGAAGGCAGCAGCATATGGGAGGGGGGCCGCGGTGAAGAGCGGTCGAATCTACCGGATGACAATGAGGCCTTCACCGCATGGGGCAAGCTGTCCGTGATGGAGCAGCTAGCACATGAAATTTTGCAGAAAATCAACGTGAGCAAGGGACTTGACTTTTTTTGAAATGCGCGTGTAATATAAAATTCATATTCATCAGGCGATGACCAAAGACATGATTCCCTGCACGGGCTGTCCAGAGAGAGAAGCGCAAGCTGCAAGCTTCTTCGGCTACGGTGGTGGAATTACCCCTTTGCAGCCGTGGCGTTGAACCCGTCGAGCGAATGATGTGCGGCGGCAGTAAGCGGCACCGTCTCATCCTCGTTACCGGATGTCCAATGAAGGATCTTGCATCTGCATGGCTAGTGAATCGAAGCTGCCAGAGGCCTTGCAAGGTCGAAGTAGGGTGGAACCACGAGCAGAACGCACTCGTCCCTGTCAGGGAGAGCTGCGTTTTTTTGCGTTCCCGCGTGCGTTCGCCAGTGTTGGACCCATAATGAGGAAAGGGAGGCTGAAGCATGGAGATCAAGGTTACATTTCCAGACAATTCGAACAGGGGGTATACGCAAGGCACGACCATCGCGGACGTAGCGGCTTCGATCAGCACCAGCTTGAAGAAGCAGGCCATTGCCGGCAAAATCGATGGCGTGCTCGTGGATCTGAACCGGACGATCGAGCATGACAGCCTTGTCGAAATCGTAACGCAGGACAGCCTGGAAGGTCTGGGCATTCTACGTCACAGTACGGCGCATACCATGGCGCAAGCCATTCAGCGGATATATGGAGCCGATCAAGTCAAGCTTGGGATCGGTCCGGTCATTGAGGATGGTTTCTATTACGACATCGATATCGAGCGGCCGCTGTCCACAGAGGATCTGGCCGCCATTGAGCACGAAATGTCGCGCATCATTCAGCAGAATCTGCCGGTAGAGCGGCAAGTGGTCAGCCGCGAGGAAGCGCTGCGGCTATTTGAACAGCGGGAAGAGCCGTTGAAGCTGGAGTTGATTCATGATTTGCCTGCGGACGCGGTCATCAGCATTTATAAGCAGGGCGAATTTGTTGATTTATGCCGTGGTCCGCATCTGCCGTCTACCGGACGGATCAAGGCGTTCAAGCTGCAGAAGGTATCCGGGGCCTACTGGCGGGGAGACGCCAACAACAAAATGCTGCAGCGCATTTACGGCACGGCGTTCGTGAAGCAGGAGCAGCTTGACGAGCATTTGCACCGGCTGGAAGAAGCGAAGAAGCGCGACCATCGCAAGCTGGGCACGGAGCTGGGCTTGTTCATGTTCTCCGAGGAAGCGCCGGGCATGCCGTTCTATTTGCCGAACGGGATGACGATCCGCACGGAGCTGGAGAACTTCTCGCGCGAGTTGCAGCGGCAGCGCGGATACGAGGAAGTGCGCACGCCGTTCATGATGAACAACCGGCTGTGGGAGCAGTCGGGGCATTGGGATCATTACAAGGACAATATGTACTTCACGAAGGTCGACGAGACGACATTTGCGCTGAAGCCGATGAACTGCCCGGGACATATGCTGATTTACAAAAATGGCCTGCACTCCTACCGCGAGCTGCCGATCCGGCTTGGCGAGTTCGGTCAAGTGCATCGCCACGAGATGTCGGGCGCTTTGAACGGCATGCTTCGCGTCCGCACGTTCTGCCAGGATGACGCGCATATTTTCGTCCGCCCGGATCAGATCGAGGACGAGATCAACGAAGTCATGTCCTTGATTGACGAAATCTACAACGTATTCGGCTTCGAGTACAAGATCGAATTGTCCACCCGGCCGGAGGATTCCATGGGATCGGAGGAACTGTGGAACGAGGCGGAGCGGGCGCTGAAGCAGGTGCTCGACCGCCGCGGCGTCGATTATCGGATCAACGAGGGGGACGGCGCCTTCTACGGGCCGAAAATCGACTTCCACATCCTCGACGCCCTGAAGCGGAGCTGGCAGTGCGGAACGATTCAACTGGACTTCCAGATGCCGGAGAAATTCGACCTCGCCTATATCGGCGAGGACAGCCAGAAGCATCGACCGGTCGTTATCCATCGCGCGATGTACGGCTCCATCGACCGGTTCATCGGGATTTTGACGGAACATTATGCCGGCGCGTTCCCGCTGTGGCTGGCGCCCGTTCAAGTGAAGGTGCTGCCTGTATCCGAGATGTTCATCGATTATGCGCTTCAAGTGAAGCAGGCGCTGGCAGCACGCGGCATCCGCGCCGAAGCCGACGGCCGCAATGAACGGCTCGGCTTCAAAATACGCGAAGCCCAACGCGGCAAAATTCCATACATGCTCGTCGTCGGGGAGCAGGAGCAGCGGGATGGAAGCGTGTCTGTGCGCAAGCGGGGCGAGGGCGATCTCGGATCGCAATCCGTTCACGAGCTGGCGGAGCTTATCGAGACAGAAATCCGGAATAGACAGTAAAGGGAGTTGAGTGGGCAATGAACCAGGATGGCGTACATGCGTTCAAGCGGCTCGATACACAGCAGCTTGCCGCCATTCGTCAATTGGCTGACCTATGCAATGAGTATGACCGCATCATTCTCAAGCTCAACTGGGAGATGCTGCAGCACCGGAAGGACGATGCTATCATTGCTTTTCTGTCTTACGCAGGCGGGCAAGTTGTCGGATTTCTTGGCCTGTATCAATTCCAATCGTCAGAAGCGGAAGCGAGCGGCATGGTGCATCCGCAGTATCGCCGCAAAGGCATTTTCGGCAAGCTGGTTCGCGCCGCTCAGGAAGAATGCGTCCGCCGGAATATGGGGAAGCTTATCTTCATTTGCGAGCGGAACTCGGCCTCGGGGCGCGCTTATGCCAAGAGTGCAGGAGCGAGATACAGCTTCTCGGAATACTGGATGCAGCTGGGCGGGTGGACTGAAGCGGCGCACAGCGGCACACTGGACGCGGGGATAGCGCTCCGCGAGGCGCAAGCAAGCGACATCGAGATTCTTACGCGTCTGAGCGCGGATGGCTTCGGCATGGATGAAGCAGACGCGCGGGACTATGTGCAGGCTTCCTTCCAAACGCGGAGCGACACAGCCTATATCGCAGAGCTGCGGCAAGAGAACGGAGAAGCGCTGCCCATCGGTAAAATCCATGTCATGCTCGAAGAAGGCGAGGCGTTCATTTCTGGATTTTGCATCTCGTCGCAGCATCGGAAGCAAGGATACGGAAGACGGGTTCTCCAGCATATGCTCCATCTCATTAGGGAGCAGCATGAAGCGGCGGGCGCAGCTCTCGAAGTGGCGGTGGAGAATGAGAACGCGCTTGGGTTGTACACATCCTGCGGCTTCCGAATCCGCAATGCGAACGACTATTATGACTTGGATCTGCCAGCGGGGAAGCCGCGGACTGAATAGGAACGGGACGCGTTAGGATCGGATATGCTGAAGATCGCTTCCCATATCTCAGAAATTCCGGTACACTAAAAGCAATGGATTCACAATAACCGCCGCCGATGCATGCGTCGGCGGCGATATCAAGAAGATAGCCCCTTGCGCCTTCCGGCGGACGAGGGGCTGTTCCATGTCCGGGGGAATGAACATGCAGTTGATACAGCCAGAGAAGGTGCAGCATGCGCTGCAATTATGGCGGGAGAAGCCACTATATCTCCATCTCGAGATGACGACCGGGGCCTATGCGTCCCATCGCGACAAGACGAAGCATACCGCTTCCGCCTTCATCACCAATACCGTCATCCGTTATTCCGACGGCTCGATCGCCGGGAAGGGACCGTACCGGGTCGGACTGAAGACGCCGGACGGCTGGGTGTATGCGGAAGGCTTGACTCATTGGGACGAGCAGGCGCATGCGCACGCCAGACTGATTATGGCGGGCCATGATCAGGAAGGCAGACTGATTGTCAGTCTCCAGCTAAGCGAAGAACCATTTTGAGATGACGAAGAGGAGAGCAGACATCTTATGAAGAGACAGCGTCATATTGCCGTCATCCTGCCGCATCCGGATGACGAAGGGATCATCGCCGGCACATTGGCCGCACATATTCATGAAGGAACGCAGATCACGTACGTCTGCCTGACATTGGGGGAGATGGGACGGAATATGGGCAATCCTCCGTTCGCGAACCGGGCTACCCTGCCGCTTATCCGCAAGGGAGAGTTGGAGGAGGCGTGCCGCCGCATCGGCATTCGCGACCTGCGGATGTGGGGATACCATGACAAAACGATAGAATTCGAAGACGAAGAGAAGCTCGCGGACCGAATCGAAGCCTTGTTGGCGGAATTGGCCCCCGAATGCGTCTATACCTTCTATCCCGGATATAGCGTTCATCCGGACCACGACGCAACCGGGGCCGCCGTCGTCCGGGCAGTCGGGCGGATGCCGGCGGCCAAGCGTCCCCGCGTCCTGTGCATCGCGATTGCAACCGGCCGCGAGAAGCTGCTTGGCCCGGCGGATGAGGTTCACGATGTCAGCGATTATGTCGAGCAGAAGATCCATGCGATTCATGCGCATAAGAGCCAGGTCCGGCACCTGCTTGGCGGCTGAACGCTGGATGATCCGGCGTTCCGCGCGCGATACAGCCGGGAACGGTTCTGGACGTATCGCTTCCCCGAGGAAGGAGAAGGGGGCAGCCCCACAGGCTAGGCGGAGCTTGTCCCGATCTCATATCCAGCCGGAGCGGGGATAGAGGCGGCACTCCGGCAGATGCCTAGGAGGGACGGTATGCCTATGTGTAGGCGCTGCCGTCCCATTGATAGAACGCGAGCAGTTCTTGATCCAGCTGAACTCCAATCCCTGTTCCTTCTGGAAGGGTGACGGCTCCGTTCTCCGGCCGCAACGGGACAAGGCGGGTGAACGGATTGTCCATCACGTCCCATTCCACCGGCTCGATCGAATCCGTGTCCATTTTGGTCCACGGCTCGATACATGCCTGGGCGAACATGGCGTATAGACGGGACAGCGCCCCGTCATAGGCGTGCGGGGCCGCGCGCATGCCGAATGTGCGCGCCATGGACACCGTATGCCTGTACTCGTCGATCCCGGCCATATGCAGCGGATCGGGCGTAATGATATCGATCGCCCGGCGCGTCAGCAAGGGCAGGAAGGCCGTGGCCGAAGCGAGGTTTTCTCCTCCGGCTAGCGGCACGGCGATCCGCTGTCTCAGCAGCGCGTACTCTTCGGCTTGCGCGACAGGAAGCGGCTCCTCCAGCCACATCAGATTGGACCATGACTGCAGCAGCGGCTGCCATTGAAGCGCCGCCGCGGCGTCATAGCTCTGATTGGCGTCCAGAGCCAATCCGATGCCGCTCGACAGCAGCTTCTGCACCTCACGCACATGCTGCTGATCCTCCGCGACAGACTTCCCTCCGATTTTTAGTTTGATCTTGTCAAAACCGTCGTTCAATGCTTTTTCCACTTGCTGCAGGGAACGCTGCTTCCAGTCGGCTTCTTCGCTATATGATTGGAAGGATGCATACACGGGCACGCGATTCCGATATTTGCCGCCCCACAGATCGCATACCGACAGCCCGCACGCTTGGGCCATAATTTCGGTGCATGCCATGCTGACGGCTGCAGCCGCGCGCGAATGCCAATTCCGGATCGTGCGCAGCCAGGTTCCGCGCTCGGCGACGGACTTGCCTATCACAAAAGGAATAATCCGCTCATGGAAGCCGGAGTGCAGCGTCGGCAGCCAGTCGGCGCATTCTCCCCAGCCGGTAACGCCGGTGTTGGTTGTCAGCCGGATAATATAACTCGTCCGGTACATTTTAGGGCCATTGGCGTCGCCATATGGCCGGGCAAGACGATAGAAGAGCGGAAAAGTCTCGATCTGCTGTATCCGCAAGGAATGGCTCCTCCTTAATGTCGTTATGCCGCTTAGTATGTGCCGGGACGGCCATTTTATGAAGAAATAGGGAATCGCCACTTAGCGGGAGAGTTCATTCCCCGTTCTGCCTTCATAATGATGGACGTGGGGAGTGCTTCCATTCACCGTCGTGACGCCTTCGAAGAGATGAATATGACCGCCGCCAGGCAGGGGAATGGCCGGGCCCGTCGTGCCTCTGATAATATGCGAATGTCCGGCATCGAATGAGGTCGCCGCATAATATTGATGCGTATGCTGAACTCCGCTCGGAGCCGCTTCCGTCGTTCCGGCGTATTTATGCCGATGACCGACATCTACGGACGTGACGCCGGAAAACTCATGCACATGCACAGGTCTCCCATTCCACGAAGTAATATATAACTTGTGGGAGTGCATGTCTCCCTCCTCGCTATGATGCACAAATCCAGTAATCGGAACCTCCATGATTGCAATCTCCTTCCCTCGATGATTACCCACATCGTATGATCGGGGCCGTTCGATGTTTACCGCGCAAGGTAAATTTTTAGCAATGAGACAAGCCCGTTCCTCATCCAAACGGGGACAGGGCATGGCTGGGGATTCCGATACACTCCACATAAATTACAACCATTCTCCGAATTTACGAATATACCAGGTTTTGACCGTCTGGGTCAGCACGCAATAACAGAGCAATGTCGCAACTAGCCAAGGGAAGAACGACAGCGGCAGCGGCACAAGACCGATGGCGGCGCCCATTCCGGTAAAAGGAAGCGCGATCCCGCACGCCATGACCAGCCCCGTCAGGACCAGCACGGGAGTGCTGGCTGTGCTTTGGACAAAGGGTATTTTCTCGGTTCGGATCATGTGCACGATCAGCGTCTGCGACAGCAAGCCCTCGATGAACCAGCCGGAATGGAACAGTGCTTGCTGGTCGACGGAATTGGCCGAGAAGACGTACCACATCAAGGCATACGTCGTAATATCGAAAATCGAGCTGATCGGGCCGATGAACACCATAAATCGGCTGATCGACTTGGCATTCCATTTTTGCGGCTTCCGCAAATACTCCTTATCCATCGTGTCCCACGGAATCGAGAGCTGTGAAATATCATAAAACAGATTTTGCAGCAGCAAATGAATCGGCAGCATCGGCAGGAAGGGAAGAAAGGCGCTGGCGGCCAGAACGCTGAACATATTGCCGAAATTGGAGCTTGCGGTCATTTTAATATACTTGATCATATTGCCGAACGTCTTCCGTCCTTCGATGACGCCTTGCTCCAGCACCATTAAGCTTTTTTCCAGCAAGATCATGTCCGCTGATTCCTTGGCGATATCGACCGCGGTATCGACAGAAATGCCTACATCCGCTTCCTTCAATGACACGGCGTCATTGATTCCATCGCCCATGAAGCCCACCGTATGGCCTCTGCTTTTGAGGACACGAACGATTCTCGCTTTTTGCAGCGGATTGATCTTGGCGAACACGGTGGTCAGCTCCGCGATCTCGGCCAGCTGCTCATCCGTCAGCGCATCCACGGCCTCGCCAAGCAGAACCGCCTCGGTCCGGATCCCGACATCTCTGCATACTTTGCAAGCGACTGCCGCATTGTCCCCCGTGATAACTTTCACATTGACTCCGTTGTCTGCCAGCGCCCGGATAGCCTCCTGAGCGGAAGGCTTCGGCGGATCAAGGAAGGTGAGGCAGCCAACCAGCACGAGGTTCTGCTCATCTGGGATTCCGTAAGGCTCATCGCGGGAAGGGGTTCGCTTCATCGCTACGGCCAGCACGCGCAATCCGTCCTCATTCATCTCTCGGGCGAGCCGCTGCGCTTTGTCCGCCTGATCGGCTGTGAGCGGGATGATCTGGCCATGCTCATAGACATGCGTGCAGATGTCGAGCACTTCTTCCACCGCTCCCTTGCATACGAGCAGATGCTCTTCCTGGGAAGCGCGAAGGACGACAGACATCCGGCGCCGGTTGAAGTCGAATGGAATCTCATCAAGCTTCGTATAGCGGTTGATCATATGGGAATATTCGGTATGCTTCAATATGGCGGCATCGAGCAGATTGCTCAGGCCGGTCTGATGATAGCTGTTCAAGCAGGCATATTCCAGCACGCTCTTGTCCGGATTGCCATTGATGTCAAGATGCTGTTCCAGCACGATTTGGTCTTCCGTTAACGTTCCCGTTTTGTCTGTGCACAGAATATCCATCGCCCCAAGATTCTGGATCGCGTGGAGGCGCTTCACGACGACTTTGTTGCGGGCCATCGTTGCCGCTCCTTTGGCCAGATTCCCGGCCACGACGACGGGCAGCATTTCGGGCGTCAATCCGACCGCCACCGACAGGCCGAACAAGAGAGCGTCCCACCAGTCGCCTTTCGTGAATCCGTTAATGAAAAAGATGACCGGAACCATAATCAGCATAAAGCGGATAAGGAGATAGGTGATGCTCTTCACGCCGAGATCGAAGCTGGTGAGGGGAGCTTTGCCCGTCAGATGGCTGGCCATCGAACCGAAATACGTATCGGATCCGGTCGCAATGACGACGGCCGTAGCCGTGCCGCTGATAATATTGGTTCCCATGTAGCCAATATTCGTCAACTCAAGCGCGTTCGCGGCCTTGCTTCGGTTCGCGCTTGCCAGCCGGGATATGCCCTGCGGCAGCGCATCGAATTTTTCCACTGGAAGCGCCTCGCCTGTCAGGGCGGATTCGCCGGCATAGACATCTTTGGCGGCGATCAGCCTGACGTCGGCCGGAACCATGTCCCCGGCGGACAAGTAGATAATATCACCAGGCACCAGCAGTTCGTTGTCGATCTCCTGGCGGCGTCCCTGCCGGCATACCGAGGTAGTCGTTCGGACCAGGGCCGACAGCTTCTCCGCCGTGCGCGACGAGCGGAATTCCTGGGTGAACGTAATGATGACACTGACGGTTACCATCGTCGAAATAATGAGAACGGCTTGGATATCCTGCTCGGCGATATAGGAAAAGGCTGCCAGAAAAAGCAGTATCAAAATAAATGGATTGCCAAAGCTAGACAACAGTTGAATATACCATGCAGGCGGCTTCTCGCGGGCCACTTGATTTTTGCCGTACTGCCCGATTCGCGCGCTAGCTTCGGCGTCGGTCAGACCTTGGGGGCGGGTATGCCATTCCTCCATTACATCTTCTTCCAGCGAGATGGATGCCTGAATGAGGCGTTGTGCGGTTTTTTGCGCCAGTTCATCTTTGTTTTTCGCTTTCCGTGCCATTGTAAATTCCTCCTCTCGCAGGTCATCTCAGAATCCCTACGGTATCGATTCGTTCGAACATGTAACATAAAAAAGCTCCCCCTGTATTCCAGAGGGAGCCTGAACCGTATACCGATGCCCGTTCAAGTCACATACGCATGCTTAAATAAACCCGCCGCCATCGATTTTTTTCGGGGGAATAAAATAAGTCCGGTATCGCTTGAAGAGCAACAAGCAGACGGCTCTTCCTCAGTACAGGATGTTGTCGCCTATGCGGCTGTTGACTGCTAGGTCCGCTGTCCATGGACGCATTCCCCCTTTTCACAACAGAAATGAAAAAACCCTCTAGACAGATCTAGAGGGTTGGATACACGCAGAAATAGAGGCTACAGCGTCATTTGCTCCCCCTAGTCTAGTTTTAGCACTATACAACGTAAAGAGCGTCCGCTCTTAGCCACGTTAAGAAAAGCCTTAATCCGGCAGTTCCTGTTCTACCCATTGGTATCTTTCGATATTTCCGGGCAGTGGCCTATGTTTGTATAGGAGCCTCACCTAACGAGGATTTTATGAAAAATTACTTTGTTATCATAAGACTTGTTTCATCCGTTTGTCAATGATAAGGAGTGAAATGGAAATAATTATTATCTTCTCGCTCTTCTCCGTTTTCTTGCGCTGGAGCAAAATACATCCTTCTCTTTTACGGGAAACACATGCTTGAATACCGGCAGGCAGAAATGTTGATTAATGACTTCGATCGGGTGAACCACATCGACTTGCTGCGGATGGTACGTTTTGTTGAAGATATATTGCGGCGGATCGAAAACCGCTTTGCTCGGGCAAAACTCTTCGCCAGCGATTTTTTTGCATCCATGAGACATGAGTCTCAGCTCCTCTCTCTCATTAGTGTCGAACCTAGTGGCATTATATGCAAGGCGTTTTGGCCTTGATTGGACATTCTTCCCGCAGACAGCCACCTAGAATTTGATAGAAGCGGATCGGGAGGGATAGTCGCAAGCTAGGGGTTGAAAATTGAGAAAAGATAGTTGATACTACAGCGAGAGGGCAGGAAGAACATCATGAAGCTTTCTGCTCTACGAAGAGCGAAGCGGGGTAGACATTGTTGAAAGTCATCAAATCAGTGCTGGTCTTTCTATTGAGCTTGCTGCTGCTTGCGGGCTGCGGTCTGGACAGCAAGCCGTCCGCAATTCCGGATTCGGGCAGTAAGGAGCTGACCGGCTTCGAAGAGGTTGCGAACTATATCAAGTCGCACCAGCAATTGCCGGACAACTTCATTACGAAGGAAGAAGCCAGGAGGTTGGGCTGGGATGCCCGCCAAGGCAATCTGCATGAGGCAGCTCCAGGCAAAAGCATCGGGGGCGACATATTCCGCAACCGGGAAGGGAAGCTGCCCAAGAAAAAGGGCAGAGTCTGGTATGAAGCGGATATCAACTATACGAAGGGCCATCGGGGGAAGGATAGAATTGTATTTTCGAACGACGGGCTGATCTATAAGACCGAAGATCACTATGAGACGTTCGAACCGATAGAATGAGAAAGGGGGACGTTCCGTGCGTAATGTAGTCCTAGAGGGAAGCTCCATCGCGAGCAAGGAGCAGCTGCATGCGTTCTTGCAGGAAGCGCTCGAATTGCCGGAGCATTACGGCCGCAACCTGGACGCGCTATGGGATTGTCTTGCCGGATATGTCGAGCTGCCGCTGACGGTTACCTGGCTCGATTATGAGGCAAGCGAGCAAAGATTGGGAGAGTACGGCCGCAAGCTGTTGGAGCTGTTCGAAGAGGCGGCGGAGGAGATTGAAGGATTTTCGTTCGTCGTCCAGACTTGAATAGACGGACGGAAGGGTTCTTTCAAAACAAAAAGAAACCGTTTCTGAGTCAAATGGAGGCATCGCCGCAACCATTTGTGAGGAGACGGTTTTTTTGTGCATTCCCGGGAGCGGAAACGGACATTTCATTCGAAGTTCCGCAACGAGAGGACGTTCTCCGGCCGAATCAGAATATAAGCGAAAACACGAGCTACAGCGAGCCAGGTAAAGAAAGCTCTGCTTGTAAACGCTGCCGTTTCTCCTACTCTTGCAAAAACGGAATTTTTCTGCCTTTCCGCTTCCTTTACAAAGCGTGGAGGCAAGCGTAATATACGATTCATGAATTTCAAATATTTGCATTTCACAATCGCTGAGTTTCCGCAAGGAAAGCGGGGGAACCAACGGTGCGGCCTGATCGGTGTGAGAGTCGATCAGCGGCACATGGGGTGAATCCTGAGCGCGGCGCCTAGGGCCGCATCACTCAGGTAGGGCGACTCTCACCGCCCGAATCCGACAGCTAACCTCGTAAGCGTTGTTGAGTGCGGCATTCCGCGATCCGCGGCTGCTGCGCTCATGAGGGAGAGGATGATGAACTTGTGACCATTGCGGCCGCAGGGGGTTCCTCTGCGGTCTTTTGTATGCCAACTGCACATGATTGTCTGTATCGCTGAATCCCTGTATGACAGGGAGCGGGGGAACCAACCGGATGTCTGCGGACATTCATGGGGTGAATCCCGGGGCATGCGAAGGCGCGGATGATGCGCCATGTCCCGAGGTAGGGCGACTCTCTCGCCCGAATCCGACAGCTAACCTCGTAAGCGTACCGAGAGAGGCAACGAACGTCGTGAAAGACACGGTTAAATTTGCTGTGCCTGGAAGCCGCGAGAAGAGTTCCTCTTGTTGCCGGCTTCTTTTTTGTTGCTGTCTCCGGACGAAGAATCGGAGGAGAGAAGAAATGGATCAACAGGAAGTCGTACTGGTGTCTGCGCCGAATGCCGCAGGCGAAGCGTTCGTCAAGCTGCTGCTGGAGAAGGACATTCCCTTCGCCGCCCTGGCGAACAACCGTAGTGAGCTTAAGCGGATGCGGGCTCTGGGCGCTCGCCATCTGATTCTGCTCCATACGTCCGATGAGAAAACATGGGTCATCCCGCAGTTGGCCGTCGGCAAAATCTTTTTGTTCGAACGAAGCTTGAATCTGTGCTGCCGTTACCTGCAAATCTGCCGGAGCTGGACGTCGAAGCCGATTTATGTCATTACGGAAAATCAAAATCCGCGGCTCGTCTACCGCGGGTTGGGCGCCAACTATGTCATTTATACCGCGAGCCGGAATTATTCGTTTTTGGTAACGGATGATTTCGCCGCTCATTCCTAAGGAGGTATCCGCATGTCTGATCTCGTTATGGCCGTGCTGATTGCTGCGGCATTCGCCCTGTTCTATGGCTTCTTGGCCTGGTGCGGGCGGGTCGTGGATGAAGGAGGAGAGCGCGGATGATTGTCATCGGGATTGTTACTGTCTTTCTCTTCTTATATTTAGGCTATGCTCTGGTTCATCCGGAGAAATTCTGAAGCAATAGAAGGAAATTAAGGGAGGCAAGCTCTATGGACTGGCTGCAAATCGCCGTCGTGCTGCTGGCGCTGTTATTGCTGGTGAAGCCGCTCGGCACTTATATATACGCTGTGTTCTCCAATGAGCCCCATCGCACGGACCGGCTGTTCGGACCGGTGGAGTACGCAATCTACAGATTGGGCGGGCTTGCCCGCCGTCCGGATATGAGCTGGAAAAAATATATGTTCAGCCTGCTTGCCACGAATCTGATGCTCGTCGCGGTTAGCTACGTCATCTTACGGGTCCAGCATCTGCTGCCGCTGAATCCGAACGGAACGGATCAGATGGAGCACACGCTGGCGTTCAATACGGTCATCAGCTTCATGACCAACACGAATCTGCAGCATTACAGCGGCGAGACGGGAATGTCGTATTTCTCGCAAATGGCGGTGATTACGATGATGATGTTCACTTCCGCCGCGACGGGCTTGACGGTGGCGATCGCGTTCATGCGCGGCTTGACGGGCCGAGCCATCGGCAACTTTTTCACCGACTTCGTCAAGGCGCACACGCGTCTTCTCCTGCCGCTCGCCATCGTGATGGCACTTGTCCTGGGGGCGCTCAAGGTGCCGCAGACGCTGGCTCCGGTGACCGAAGCGGCGATGCTGCAGGGCGGGACGCAGCATATCGCTGCGGGCCCGGTCGCATCGCTTGTATCCATTAAGCATGTCGGGACGAACGGCGGCGGCTTCTTCGGCGTCAACTCCTCGCATCCGTTCGAGAATCCGTCTCCGCTGACGAACGTGCTCGAAATCCTGATGATGTGGTGCATTCCGGCGGCGCTTACGTATACATTCGGCCGCTTCGCGTCGAACCGGAAGCAGGGATGGGTTATTTTCAGCGCGATGTCCATTCTGTTCCTGCTGTTCCTGAGCCTGGCCTGCTATGCGGAGAGCGCGGGCAATCCCGCCTGGAACGCGCTCGGGGTGGATGCGTCTCAGGGCAACATGGAAGGCAAGGAAGTGCGCTTCGGCATCGCCCAGTCCGCCCTGTTCACGACGGTGACAACTGCCGCGACGACCGGTTCGGTCAACAACATGCACGACACACTTACTCCGCTGGGCGGATTGGTGCCGCTCGCCCAGATGATGCTGAACTGCGTCTTCGGCGGGGACGGTGTCGGGCTGGTGAACATGCTGATGTATGCGATCCTGGCGGTGTTCCTCGCCGGACTGATGGTCGGGCGCACGCCCGAATTTCTGGGGCGGAAGATCGAAGCGAAGGAAATGAAGCTGATTGCGATCGCGATCCTGGCGCATCCGCTTATCATATTGGCGCCGACCGCGATTGCGTTCCTTACCGATCTGGGCCGAGGGGCCATTACAAATCCGGGCTTCCACGGCATTACCCAGGTGCTCTACGAGTATACGTCCTCCGCCGCCAACAACGGTTCGGGCTTCGAAGGGCTGGGGGACAACACGCCGTTCTGGAATCTGTCGACCGGACTCGTCATGCTGCTGGGACGCTATATCTCGATGATCGCGCTGCTTGCCGTGGCCGGATCGCTGCTGCGCAAGCAGCCCGTTCCCGAGACGGCCGGCACGTTCCGGACCGATAACAAGCTATTCATCGGCATTTTGGTCGGAACCGTCCTAATTATCGGGGCGCTTACGTTCCTCCCGGCTGCGGTGCTTGGTCCTATCGCGGAGCATCTGACGCTCCGGAATCTGTGAGGTGAATCGGTTATGAATACGACAAATCGCAAGCGCATGCTGACGAAGGATATTGTCAAGCAAGCAGGGAAGGACAGCCTTCGGAAGCTGAATCCGGTGACGATGATGAGAAATCCCGTCTTGTTCGTCGTCGAGGCAGGCACCTTCGTCGTCCTGCTGATGCTCCTTTTCCCGGGCTATTTCGGTACGGAGGAGAATATGGGCTTCAATCTGGCCGTGTTCCTGATCCTGCTCTTCACGCTGCTGTTCGCCAATGCCGCGGAAGCGTTAGCGGAAGGGCGGGGCAAGGCCCAGGCGGGCGCTCTGAAAAAAACGAAGCAGGACATCGTGGCGAACCAAGTGACAGAGAACGGCATCGCCGCAGTGGCCGCATCGGAGCTGCGCAAGGGAGATATCGTCCTCGTCTCGCAAGGGGAGATGATTCCCGGCGACGGAGAAGTCGTCGAGGGGCTCGCCACCGTGGACGAATCCGCGATTACGGGGGAATCAGCTCCCGTCATCAAGGAAGCGGGCGGCGATTTCAGCTCGGTGACCGGCGGCACGCGGGTTGTCAGCGATGCGATCAAGGTACGAATCACGAGCGATCCGGGAGATACGTTCCTGGATCGGATGATCTCGCTCGTCGAGGGAGCGAAGCGGCAGAAGACGCCGAATGAGATTTCGCTCAATACGCTGCTTATTAGCTTGACGCTCATTTTCCTGATTGTGGTCGTCACTCTGGCCCCGATTGCAGCTTACCTGAATATTCAGCTGGATGTTGCGGTTCTCATTGCGCTTCTTGTCTGTCTGATTCCGACGACGATCGGCGGGCTGCTGTCTGCCATCGGCGTAGCCGGCATGGACCGGGTGACGCAGTACAATGTGCTGGCGATGTCCGGAAAAGCGGTAGAGGCTGCGGGGGATATCAACACGATGATTCTCGATAAGACCGGCACGATCACCTTCGGCAACCGGATGGCAAGCGAGTTCGTGCCCGTCGGGAATGAACAGATGCGCACCGTGGCCGAATGGGCCGCGATTAGCTCCATGAACGACGATACGCCTGAAGGCCGCTCCGTGCTTGAGTTGATGAAGAAGGAGAACCTCGCCTTCAATCCTGCTCTTGCCGAGGGGGGAGAGTGGATTGAATTCAGAGCGGAGACCCGCATGAGCGGCGTCGATCTGATGGATGGGCGCCAAGTGCGCAAAGGGGCCGTCGATGCGGTCAAAAAATGGGCGGCCGGACAAGGCGGGACGATTCCCGCGGATCTGGAGGAGCAGGGGAACCGGATTGCCGCGCAGGGCGGCACCCCGCTCGCGGTCGCGGTAGACGGGCGGATTGTCGGACTGATTTATTTGAAGGATACGGTCAAGCCGGGCATGCGCGAACGCTTCGAGCAGCTCCGCAAGATGGGCATCAAGACGATCATGTGCACGGGCGACAACCCGCTGACCGCCGCGACCATTGCCGCCGAAGCCGGCGTGGACGACTTTATCGCGGAGAGCAAGCCGGAGGACAAGATCGCCGTCATCCGCCGGGAGCAGGCCGCAGGCAAGCTGGTCGCCATGACCGGCGACGGCACGAATGACGCGCCGGCACTGGCCCAGGCCGATGTGGGACTGGCGATGAACAGCGGCACGATCGCGGCGAAGGAAGCGGCCAATATGATCGATCTTGATTCCGACCCTTCGAAGATCATCGAAGTCGTAGGGATCGGCAAGCAATTGCTCATGACCCGCGGCGCGCTGACCACCTTCAGCATCGCGAACGATATCGCGAAGTATTTCGCGATTATCCCCGCCATGTTCATGGTCGCGATACCCGAGATGAACATGCTGAATGTGATGGATCTCGGTTCGCCCATGTCGGCCATATTATCGGCCTTACTATTTAATGCCATTATTATTCCGCTGCTGATTCCGCTGGCGATGAAGGGTGTCTCCTATCGTCCGGTGAGCTCCGCGCGGCTGCTCAGCCGCAACCTGCTCATCTATGGCCTCGGCGGCGTCGCAGCGCCATTCATCGGCATCAAATTAATCGATCTGGCCGTTCATCTATGGGTATAACCGAATCGGGAAGGAAGGATGAAATATGATGAACCATTCTGTAGAGGCGCCGGCAGCCCGAAGCGGCGTAGCGGCTGTCATCAGCATGGCAAGACTCAGCCTCGTCTTCATCGTGTTGTGCGGCATTCTCTATCCGCTCGCATGCACCGGCTTGCTGCAGGCCTTGGTGCCGGAACGCGCCAACGGGAGTCTCATCCGCGACAGCAGCGGAGCCGTCATCGGCTCCGAGCTGATTGGCCAGCCGTTCGACGATCCGCGTTATTTCCATGGCCGGATATCGAGCATCGGCTATCAGGCGGAAGCGTCCGGCTCGAGTAACTATGCTCCGTCCAATCCGGAGCTGCTGGCGCGGATGAAGGAATCCGTCCGCGATTGGGAGCGCAGCAATCCGGCTGTGCCGGCCGATCGGCTTCCGATCGATCTGGTCACCAACTCCGCTTCGGGGCTGGATCCGCATATTACGCCGGAAGCGGCACGGGTTCAGATTCCGCGCATCAGCGGCTTGACCGGAATCGCGCCGGCCGAGCTGGAGAAGCTGGTTGGCGAGCATACGGAAGGACGCGATCTCGGGTTGTTCGGCGAGCCGCGGGTGAATGTGCTGGCGCTGAATCTGGATCTCCGGGCGCTGCTGAACCGGTAACGGAGCGGCCCTGCAGGCTTGCCCATACGCTTGTCGCTCAAGCGGAAGCAGGGCCTTCCCCTTAAGGAGGGATCACATGTGGAAGAGCAACGGCGCGAGACGCCGGATGAACGATTATTGCCGCTCCCGAAGCGGCGGCATGGCAGATTGAAGCTGTATATCGGCCCGGTCAATGGCTGCGGGAAAACGTATGAGCTGCTGCAGGAAGGGCAGCTGCTGAAGGCCCGGGGCGTCGATGTGGCGGTCGC
Organism: Paenibacillus dendritiformis; assembly: GCF_945605565.1. Lineage (NCBI taxonomy): Bacteria > Bacillati > Bacillota > Bacilli > Caryophanales > Paenibacillaceae > Paenibacillus > Paenibacillus dendritiformis. The sequence goes on from NZ_OX216966.1 coordinate 3,793,511, forward strand.
AGGCGGCTCAACCCAATACCCGGCCGGTCTGGCGGAGCCGGGAACGGAGCTTGAATCCATTCCCGGCATTCGGTGGCCAGGGAATGCGGTCAAGCAGGATCTCGATGTGGAGGCGATCCTGGCCCGCAATCCGGACGTGCTGCTCATTGATGGCCTGGCCCATCGCAATCGCCCGGAGGCGCGGCGCCGAACGCGGCTAGACGATATCCGCTGCCTGCTCGCCCATGGCATCAGCGTCATTACGACGGTGAACGTCTATGAGCTGGACGGGGCGAATGAGGAGGCTCGGGCCTTATCGGGCCTCGCGGGTGAAGCCGCGGTAAGCGCCGACGTGCTGGCGCTGGCCGACGAAGTGAGGCTCATCGACATCACTCCGGAGACGATGATCGCCCGCTTGGCGGCGGCCGAGGGCGCTGGCGGGGAAGGGGCGACGCTTCCGGGCGCCCCCGCATTCCGGCGCGATCATGTGGCGCTGCTGCGGGAGCTTGCGCTGCGGCTGGTCGCCAAGGACGCGCACGCCTCGCTCGCGCAGCGCCGGGAAGCGAAGGGCATGGTCGGGCCGGCCGGTTCGGCGGAGCGCATCCTCGTCGCCGTGCAGTATCACTGGAACGGCTCCCTCTATATACGCCGCGGCCAGCAGATAGCCAGGCGGCTTAATGGCGATATGCTGGTCGCCGCGTTCATTCGGCCGGGGAAGAAGCTGACCCGGGAGGAGCGCGCCTTCCGGCGTTCGATGCGGAAGCTGACGGAGAAAGTAGGCGGACGATTCGAGGAGCGTCCGCTTCCTTCCCGCCGCTCCTTCCCGGACGCGCTTAACCGCTATGCGGCCGAGCAGAAGGCGACCCGGATCGTATTGGGCCATTCCAGGCAGACCCGGCTCCAGGAGCTCTGGCACGGCTCCGCGGTCAATGGCTTGCTGCGGAGGATGGATCGCATCGATCTGTTCTTCATGGCGGATCGTTCTCTATATGAAGGGGAGCGTGTGTTGGCAGCCAAGATGAGGGGGCCCGCCGCCGCCGGAAGTCAGGGGCGTTCGGACTCGCCGAGAGGAGAGGACGCGGCCGCCGCGCCGAAGCGAGGCAGCTTCAAAGTATATGTCGGATCTGCTCCGGGCGTGGGCAAGACGTACGCGATGCTGCGCGAAGGCAATGAGCTGCAGCGCAAAGGGCTTCATGTCATAATCGGCCTGCTGGAGACTCACGGCCGCAGCGATACGCAGGCGCAAGCGGGGAGCCTCGCCATCGTGCCGCGCCGGATCGTCACGTATCGGGGAGCGCGCCTCGAGGAGATGGATACGGAGGCGGTGCTTCGATTCCGGCCGGATGTCGTGCTCGTGGATGAACTGGCTCATAGCAATGTGCCGGGAAGCGCACGGAAGAAGCGGTATATGGATGTGCTAGAGCTGCTGAACGCAGGAATATCGGTCATCTCGACCGTCAACGTGCAGCATCTCGAGAGCTTGAATGATGCGGTAGGGCAGCTGACCGGCATTCGCGTACGCGAGACGGTGCCGGACCGCGTGCTCCATGCGGCGGACGAAGTGCAGCTTATCGACGTGACTCCACAGATGCTGCGGCAGCGAATGAGGGAGGGAAAAATCTATGCGATGGAGAAGGTGGAACAGGCGCTAACTCATTTTTTCAAAACGGAAAACTTGATTGCCCTGCGGGAATTGGCTCTGCGGGAGATAGCGGACGATGTCGATGAGCGGCTGGAATCGTGGGAACGGACCTCTTCGCTGCGCGGACCGTGGCGCCGTCATGAGGCCATTATCGTCTGCGTGCCGAATGCGCCATCTGCGGAAACATTGATTCGCCGCGGATTCCGCATCTCCTGGCGCCTCAAGGCCGAATGGCATGTGATCCATGTGCGTCCGCGAGGAAGGGAAGCAGCGGAGGAAGAGCTCAGCCGGATCGCCGGGCTGGAGGAGATGACGGTCCGCTTGGGCGGGACGTTCCAGGTTCATGACGCGGCGAAGTCTGAACTCGTACACCAAGTCATTCTGTGCCAAGCTGCCGCATGCCGGGCGACCCAACTGATTGTCGGCCAACCGAGGAAGCGGACGCTGGCGAAAGAGCTTGTCCGCGGCTCGACGGTCCGGTCGCTGCTGCGCCATGCCCGCGATATGGATGTGCTGGTCGTATCCTGTCAGTGACATGGCGGCTGACGAACACGAATACCGTAGTTATGGCGAATCTATGCTTCTATGTGTACGGGCGCTGCTCTGAAATGCCGTCTGCCACACTATCACTTGGCATAAGTGCAGGAACCTTTTAAGGAAAGGAAGAGATCAGATGTTGACTATCGAAGCGTTGGATCATCTCGTCTTGACAGTAAAAGATATCGAAAAAACGATTCATTTCTATCATCATGTGCTGAACATGGAAGTCGTTACTTTCGGCGACAACCGGAAAGCATTGCGGTTCGGCCGGCAGAAATTCAATCTGCATGAAGTGGGCCAGGACATCGAGCCGAGAGCCAGGAAGCCGGTTCCGGGCTCTGCCGACCTATGCCTTATTACCAAGACGTCTATCGAACAGGTCATTGAGCATCTGGAATCATGCGGCGTTCCGATAGAGGAGGGGCCGGTGGTTCGCACCGGCGCCGTCGGCCGCATCATCTCGGTCTATGTGCGGGATCCGGATGAAAACCTGATTGAGATATCCGTCTATGTGGATAAATGAGATGTGATCCGGAAGCATCCCGTGTCTGTCTCGTTTATTTGCGGGAATAATCGTCGCCTCCGCCTCATATGGTTCAAGTGATTTGTACGGGGAGATAACCTGCAGATCCTCAATGGTTCGTCTAGGAAAGATGCCAGGCTACAACAAATTGAGGCGGAGGTGGTTAACGGGTGCAACATAATCCGAAGCAGGCGGATCCGGAATGCATCCCGCATCCGATTCGGAAAAGCGACGGCGCCGGTGCAACCGATTATGGCCCGCGTGATGTGATGCGCGATCGGGAGAACCCGGACATGTTCGTGCCGCCGGTTACGGACGAGGGACTGGTGCCGAACTTGAAGTTCTCGTTCTCTGACGCGCATATGCAGCTGAATCAGGGAGGATGGTCACGCGAGGTTACGGTGCGGGATCTGCCGGTCGCGAAGACGCTGGCCGGCGTGAACATGCGTCTTACGCCGGGAGGGGTAAGAGAGCTCCATTGGCATCAGCAGGCCGAATGGGCCTTCATGATATTGGGCCGGGCGAGGATTACGGCGGTCGATCAGAACGGCCGCAATTTTATTGCCGATGTCGGTCCGGGTGATTTGTGGTATTTCCCCCCGGGCATTCCTCATTCGATTCAGGGGCTGGAGGAAGGCTGCGAGTTCCTGCTTGTCTTCGATGACGGCAATTTCTCCGATCTCAACACCCTCTCGATCTCCGATTGGTTCGCGCACACCCCGAAGGAAGTGTTGTCGGCCAATTTCGGAGTGCCGATCAGCGCATTTAAGCATGTGCCGGCCGAGCAATTGTATATTTTCCAGGACGAGGTTCCGGGTCCGATCTCGGAGGCGCAGGTGCCGGACCCGAGCGGCACCGTCGAGCAGAGCTTCGTGCATCGTCTGCTTGCCCAGCCTCCGCTGACGACGCCGGGAGGCTCTGTCCGCATCGTCGATTCCTCCAACTTCCCCGTATCCGTTACGGTGGCCGCCGCCCTGGTGGAGATTAAGCCCGGCGCGATGAGGGAGCTGCACTGGCATCCGAATAATGATGAATGGCAGTATTATCTTAGCGGTCAAGGGCGAATGACAGTCTTCGCCGGCAACGGAACGGCACGAACGTTCAATTATCGGGCGGGCGATGTCGGATACGTGCCGTTCGCATTCGGCCATTACATTCAGAACACAGGCACGGACAGCTTGTGGTTCCTGGAAATGTTCAAGAGCGACCGCTTCGCCGACGTATCTCTCAACCAATGGATGGCGCTGACTCCGCATGATCTGGTGAGAGACAATGTGTATGGGTCGCCGGAGCTGATGAAGGCGCTGCGCAAGACAAAATGGCCTGTCGTCAAGTATCCGGGAATTCAGCCGGTGATCGAACAGGATTAGGCCGGCCGGAGCGTCTCTGCGATGTTGCTCGGCGAGGCGGAAGCGAAGTCATGCAGGGCGTGCCATATGAGGGGAGCACGCGGGTCCTGCGGACTGAGGCACTCAGGCTGGTGCCCATGTGCCGCGCGGACCCGGTACTCGGTCGGCGCGGATTGCGGCGGCTCTGAACCGTTCAGCGGAGGTGCGGTGCAGAGCCGCGGCCGGATCCGGCGTCTACCGGGATGGCGTCCCCGCCGCTCCGGTCGTTGTCAGCTTCGGATCGAACTCCACCTCGGGATACTGAGGCGACGGCCCGTCCAGCAGCGGCGCTTCCTTGCCGAGCAAGTAGCGGTCGAAGAAGGAGCGGACATAGTCACGGTTAATGCGGCCGGATTGGTCCGCAGACACCTCCTTGGCGAACAGCGGAGACAGGAGCGCGACATCCGCGAAGCTTTGATGGAAGAAGCCCTTGACGGTCAAGTAATAACGGTCGGCAGAGCTTTTCTCGAAGACGGACTGCAGATCCGGAATATATTCCTCGTAGAATAGCTTCTCCCGCGTCCCTTGGCCGATCCCGTCTTCCCCGGCGGACTGCTTCCCTTCAAGCTGCTCCCGGATCATGTCCGCCGTATCGGAGGTCAGCATGTACATGAACGGCTGCTTCAAGCCCGTGTGCGCCACGCTGCCCCAGAATCCGCCTTCCAGACTTACGCCGGCCTTGAAGCGGCTGTCCTTGGCCAGCGTCTCGGCCGTTGTCGCGCCGCCGTAGGAATGCCCGAAGATGCCGACCCGATCGAGGTCGAGCTTGCCGCGCAGCAGATGGTCCGCATCGCCCATGCCGGAGTTCCATTCGGTCAGCGTGTCCAGCACGAAGCGGGCATCCTCGGAACGAATGTCAATTCCGGTCACGTTCGCTTCATACTGCGCTGCGGAAGTAGGGTACTCCGGATCGGGGCGGTACAGCACGCTCCTTCCTTCGGGGAAATCCACCTTCGAAGACGTGTACGGATGATCGATGCCGACGACGATATATCCGCTGCTGGCCAGCTCTTCGACTATCGTCATGCTCTGATAGCGCGTGGAACGCACCCCGGGAGAGAACAGCAGCAGCGGATATTTCGCCTGCCCGCCCGAGACGCCGGCTCCCTCGACCGTATGCGTCGGAATGGCGTCCAGATATCCGAACAGGGACTGCGGGAAATGGAATACAAGACTCATTGCTTCGGTCACTTCCTTCGGATAGGGCTTGCGCGGCAGCTTGGCCGCGGCATCGGAATCGGCCGGGTACCAGACAGTAATCATCAATTCCCGGTTATCGCCCTTATCCCCTGTATAGGTCTCCTTCCGGCTCTGATCGACCAGGTGATAGGATGCGGTGCCGATCGCATAGGAGCCGGTCGGTTCCGGCAGGGCGAAGACCGGGAACAGATACGTCAAATAGGCGGATGCTCCGGACAAGGCCAGCACGAGCAGCGACAGCACTGCGATCGCGAGGCGAGCCGGGCGGAGCCGGCCATTCCCGCTGCGAATGATTCGGGCGAAAAGCACCAGGCCTAAAATCATAGCCAAGATATAGGCGGGGATCATTTGCAGCCGAAGCTGGCCGAGACCGGCATGCAGCAGGAAGGCGGCGGCCAGCAAAGACAGTGCCGACGCGTCCCGTCCCTTATTCTTCTTGCCGAAGCAGATCCAACCGGCCGCCAGCAGGTTGGCGGCGGTGACGACAATTTCCAATCCTGTCATGTTACATACCTCCAGTGCAACGAACTCGTTCCCGGATTCAGGGAACGGGTTCTCTGTTGTTATCACCCGTAGTATAAAGTCTGTAGCATGCTACAATGTCAAGTCCTGGTTATCATCGTCCGAACGGAATGTCCGCAAATATTGGTGGATATCTTCCTCCGCTGTCGCCAGCAGTTCACTCAGCAGCCCTTTCATCTTTTGCAGCGCTTCGATTCGGGCTTCGAGCTGGCCGATTTTGTCCCGCACCACCTCTCTAAGCTCATTCGCCTCCATTCGGGTTGACAGCAGCTGCAATACTTCTTTAATTTCATTCAGTGAATATCCGAGCGACTTGGCGTCCTTGATGAATTTCAACCGTACCCGATCTTTATCGGTATAGACCCGGTAGCCGTTAGCCGCCCGTTCGGGAGCAGGCAGCACTCCTTGGAGTTCATAGTAGCGGATCGTCTCCTTGTGCAGTCCGGTAAGCTTGGCGAGATGGCTTCTTGTCATTCTCATCCTTCCGATTCCTCCGTCACATGCAGATGTAATGATTGAAATTGTACAAAGAAACGCTCTTGTTTGTCCATTGCCGTCCGGAAGCAGGCGGGCTACAATGGCAAGCGAACGATTGAGAATCAATATCAGTAGACCGGAACATGCATACAGGAGGAATGGAACGTGGAGAAACCAATGGAATTGTATGACGTCACCATTATCGGCGGAGGCCCGGCAGGGATGTACGCCGCTTTTTACAGCGGAATGCGCGATATGAAGACGAAGCTGATTGAAGCGAGGGAGGAATTGGGCGGACGCTTGCTCATTTACCCGGAAAAGATGATCTGGGACGTGGGCGGCTTCGCGCCCGTCCGGTGCGATCGGTTGATCGGGCAGCTTGCGGAGCAGGCGAAGGTGTTCGAGCCGACCCTCGTCTTCGGGCAGCAGATTAAGGGATTGACCCGCCGGGAAGACGGAACGTATCTGCTTACGGCCGAGACGGGAGAGACGCATTGGACCCGCACGATTATACTTGCGCTCGGGCGCGGCATTCTGAAGCTGGAGAAGCTGGAGATCGAAGGGGCGGAGCGTTACGAGTCGGCGAATTTGCACTATACCGTGCAGGAGTTGGAGCCATTCCGCGGCAAGCGGGTTCTGCTGTCCGGCGGCGGCAATTCGGCCGTGGACTGGGCCAATGAATTGGAGGCGATCGCCGCCAGCGTGACCGTGGTCCACCGGCGCGACCGCTTCGGCGGACATGAGAACAATGTAGCACGGATGAAGTCGTCGTCCGTCCAGGTTCGAACCCCGTATGCGGTAACCCGGCTTCATTCGGGGGACGGGCAATCGATCGAGAGCGTCACGATAAGCCATATCGAATCCGGCGAAGCGGAGAGGATCGAGGTCGATGCGGTTATCGTCAATCATGGCTTGAAATCCGATTTCAGCGGAATTGCGGAATGGGGGCTGGAGATGGACGATTGGAACGTATATACGGGCGGCAAGCTCGAGACGAATATGCCGGGCATTTACGCCGCCGGCGACTTCGCCAGCTTCCCGAGCAAGGTCAATCTGATTGCCGGAGCGTTCACGGACGCGGCACTGGCGGTCAACAGCGCCAAGCTTTATTTGGAACCGGAGGCGCATTATATGGCGTATGTATCCTCGCATAATGAACGCTTTGCGGAGAAGAACCGGGCCCTCGGCGTTGTGGAGGATGAAGGTCCGCAGGCCCAGTGATGGGGGGGAAGCCCCTTTACCGCGCAGCCGCGCTCGGCGGCACGGTGTTCCACGGGAAGAGAGGGGATTGCCGCCCAGGGGATGTTAACCGATGTTGCCCATGAGGCGAGGCAGCGCATCGAGCAGCAGTTCTCTCGTGAGGGCATCCGCGTAGTTCCATGTCACGGCGTCGACCAGATGGACGCGGCCGCTTCGCACGGCAGGGAGACTGTGCCAAAGCGGGCTGCGCATCATGCGCTCCATCGCGGCCTTGGACTCGGCGTTCTCCGGAATGAGCATAAATATCCGGTCTCCCGCGTAAGCGGGCAGATCCGGCTCCGCAATTTCCTCGAAGCCTGTGCCCGCATCGAGCATTCGCTGAATGGGCTCTACCGGACGAAAGCCGGAAGGATGGTACAGGGCAGACGAGAATCCGGTCGTGCCCATGACAAATAGCCGTCTGCCATGCTCATAGATGAACACGGATGCGGTCTCTCCCAGAGCAAGCAATGAGCCTAACCGCTGCCAGGCGGCCGCAGCCCTTGCATGATAGACGCGAAGCCATTCATCGGCTTCGCGTTTTTTGCCGAGCCAGCTGCCGAGCGTATGCAAGCGGTGCTCCAGCGGAGCGAAGGAATTGAACGTGACCGTAGGAGCGATTTTGGAGATGCGGCTGTATTGCCGCTCATCTGCGTTGGCGAAGATGATCAGATCCGGATTGAGTCCCATCACTTTGTCCGGATTGATCGGATGACCGACGTCTGCGACAGAGATGAACCGATCATGAAAAAGCGAATGATTGCTGAAACGGTTATGACAGCCAATCGCATCCAAGCCAAGCGCCAGCAGATCCCCGAGCGTCTCCCCATAGTAGAAAATCCGCTCTGGCCGAGCCGGAATCTCGACTTCATGCCCCGTCCAATCCCTTACTCGCGTATGGCTTCTCATGGAACGGGCATATTGTCTCGGCGTCACCCCCGTTGTCTGCCGGAAGCGGCGGTTGAAGTAATATTCATCGGAGAACCAGACTTGGCGGGCGATCTCCCGCAGCGGATCCTGCGATGCGATCAAGAGCTGCTTGGAGCTGTTGATGCGCAGCTCGGTCACATAGTCAAGCGGCTTCTTGCCGGTCAACTCCTGGAAGAGGGCCGTATATTGCCACTGCGGCAGCCGGGCCATCTCGGCAAGCTGCCGGACCGTTATCGGCTCCCCATAATGGCTCTGCAAATAGTCGATCGTAGTCTCGACCGACTGGGCCGGGTTCGGCGCATGCTCGGAACGGCAGTTCTGCTCGAACAGAAATTGGAGGATCTCCTGAAAACGCAGCTGCCACCGGAAAGACTCCAAATCGGAACGGTGATGTCTCCCTGCATACAGCTCGTCCACGATACGAATAAGCCGGGAGAACGGATAGGCCGCAAGAGCATAGCGATCCGGCATCAGGCTGCCCGCATAAGGCGTATACCTGGAATGTCCTGTCCGGATGGCGGCGAAGGCAAGCCGGAAGAAGCGGACAGCGCTATCGTATCCGCTGCTGATGCGGGCCGCGTGTCCGGGCGCCAGCAAGTAGCATTTGTCAGCGGCGAAATGGAAGGGACGGCCATCCACGGTGAGGCTGCCCGAGCCGCTTGTAAAAATAAGTAACGAATGGCTGTTCTCCGTTTGTATGTCGCCGGTCCAGCCGACAGGCTGGCTGAACAGCTCGATCTGCGACAAATGAAAGAGCAAAGAGCGGAGTGGAGCGGAAGCGTGCGCGTCTTCAGTCATCAAATTGCTGCCCCTCTCTAATTGATAATGATTATCAGTGATTATTGTAGTAGAAAAATACAGGTTTTTCAATGGCGGTTGAATAGAGGAGCATTTTATTTTGTGCAAAAGAAAAGGGGAGGGAATAAGGACGGCGGGAAGCCGCCCGCTTGGCTGAGGGACCGCCGCTGAGGGAGTTAGCGAGTAACCTGTCCATCGATGGAGGAGGAAGGGCTTTCGATTTTGTGCAAAAAATCGCTTTCGTTTGTCCATTGCCACCACTGTGCGATCGACCTAGAATGGTATTGATGAAAATGAGAATCAATATCAAAACTACCATAAGGGTGACAGGCATGAATCAAGTGGCAAACGCGTTACGCAAGGAAACCGTCCCAGAGGAAGTCGAATTCCGGTCGCGTCCGTGGGCGGGCGTCATCATTATTGTAGGCGGACTGATTGCATTGGCATTCGGCTTCGTCTTATCGATATCGTTCGGTGCGGCGGATATCAAGTTCGCGACCGTATGGGAAGCGATCTTCCGCTTCAATCCCGATGTGACGCAGCATCAGATTATTCAAGAGCTCCGATTGCCGCGCGTCTTAGGCGGGGCGATGGTCGGCGCTTGCTTCGCTGTGGCCGGAGCCATTATGCAAGGCATGACCCGGAACCCGCTAGCGGATTCCGGACTGCTGGGGCTCAATGCCGGGGCCGGATTTATGATGGCCATCTGCTTCGCCTTTTTCCCGGGCCTGCCGTTCATGTATCTGATATTGTACGGCTTCCTGGGCGCCGGGCTCGGGGCCGGGCTCGTCTATGGCATCGGCTCGCTGGCCAAGGGCGGACTGACGCCGGTGCGCCTTGTACTGGCCGGAGCGGCGCTTAGCGCGCTGCTGTCGGCGCTAAGTGAAGGAATCGCGCTCTATTTCAAAATCGGGCAGGATCTGGCCTTCTGGTATGCGGGCGGCGTGGCCGGGACGAAATGGTTCCAGCTCAAAATCATGTTTCCCTGGATAGCGGCCGCGCTCATCGGCGCAATCGCCATCTCGCGCTCGATCACGATGCTCAGTCTGGGCGACGAGATCGCGAAGGGGCTTGGCCAACGCACCGGACTGGTGAAGCTGGCGGGTACGATCATTGTCCTGATTCTGGCCGGTGCCGCCGTGTCCGTTGTCGGAGCCGTCGGGTTCGTCGGTCTCATTATCCCTCATCTGGCGCGTTATCTGGTCGGCGTCGACTATCGCTGGATCATTCCTTGCTCGGCGGTGTTCGGCAGTCTGCTCGTCGTGTTCGCCGATCTGGCCGCGAGAATGATCAATCCGCCGTTCGAGACGCCTGTCGGCGCGCTGATTGCGCTTATTGGCGTTCCGTTCTTCCTCTTCCTGGCGCGTAAAGAAAGAAGGGAGCTGTGAGCAAAATGGCACAGATTACACCATTGACGCCCGAGCGCCGCAAGCGAAACCGCAGCCTTGCGATTATGGCCATATTGGGAATCTTGATTATACTCATGTTCATCGTCAGCATGAATACCGGATTCATCCGGCTGTCTCCGCTGGATCTGGTTCGCACTCTGTTCGGGGCGGGAACCGACAAGCAGCAGCTGATTCTATTCGAATTCCGCCTGCCGCGGATCGTCCTCTCCCTGCTTATTGGGGCAGGCCTGGCCGTATCGGGCTGCGTCATGCAAGGCATCTCCCGCAATGCGCTGGCCGACCCGGGCATTCTCGGCATCAACGCCGGCGCCGGACTTGTCGTGATGCTGTTCATCTCGTTCTATCCGACGACGGCCGCGGCGCCGGTGTTCCTGCTGCCGGTGCTGGCCTGGATTGGCGCGGGACTGACGGCCGCCCTCATCTGCGCGCTGGCCTATAAGCGTCATGAAGGGATGCGGCCGACGCGACTGCTGTTGACGGGCGTGGCGGTGGCGGCAGGCATCAGCGCCGCCATGATCGTGCTGACGCTGCGGCTAAGCCCGGAGAAGTATCAATTCGTGGCGACCTGGCTGGCGGGCAGCATCTGGGGAACGAACTGGAAGTTCGTGCTGGCGCTGCTGCCGTTCATCGTCGTGCTGCTGCCCTATGTATTCTGCAAGGCGCGTGTCATGAACGTACTGAATCTGGGCGAGCAGACGGCGACCGGGCTCGGCGCGAATGTGTCGCGGGAGCAGCTGACGCTGCTCGCGGCAGCGGTCGGTCTGGCCGGCTCCAGCGTCGCCGTAAGCGGCGGCATCGGCTTCGTCGGCCTGATCGGCCCGCATCTGGCCCGGCGCCTGGTCGGGCCGAAGCATCAGCTGCTGTTGCCGGCTTCCGCGCTGACCGGCGCGCTGCTTGTGCTGGCAGCAGACACGATTGGCCGCTGGATTTTGCAGCCGTCCGAGGTGCCGACAGGCATCGTCGTCGCCGTTATCGGCGCCCCTTATTTTCTCTACCTGCTTGCACGGTCCAAAGCGTAAGCAGGCGATGGACAGACGTCCTGATCATGAAGGAAAAGAGAGGTTATCACTGTGCTGCGACGTTTTTTTGCTTACTATCAGCCCTATAAATGGCTGTTCATTCTCGATTTCTCCTGCGCCATCCTGGCCGCATTGCTGGAGCTGGCCTTTCCGATCGCCGTCAACGGCGTCGTCGATCAGCTGCTGCCGAGCGGCAACTGGCGATGGATTCTGTATGCCTGCCTCGGGCTGCTGGGCATTTATGTCGTCAGTGCCGTGCTGCACTTCGTCGTTACATACTGGGGGCATAAGCTGGGCATTAACATTGAGACGGACATGCGCAAAAAGCTGTTCGATCATGTGCAGAAGCTGTCGTTCCGCTTCTTCGACAACAACAAGACGGGCCATCTCGTGTCCCGCATGACGAACGATCTGATGGATATTGGCGAGATTGCGCATCACGGGCCTGAGGATCTCTTCATCGCCGTCATGACGCTGGCGGGCGCCTTCGGCATTATGCTCGGCATCAACTGGGAGCTCGCCGTACTGACATTCATCATCGTGCCGCTCATGATTTATTTGTCGCTCTACTTCAGCCGTAAAATGTCGCGAGCCTTCAAGCGAATGTTCGCCGATATCGCCGACTATAACGCGCGGGTAGAGAACAACGTGAGCGGCATCCGGGTCGTTCAGGCGTTCGCCAACGAGAAGCATGAGATTCGCCGCTTCGCCGAGAACAACGCCCGCTTCCGGTTGACGAAGCTCATTACGTACAAGATTATGGCCTGGAACTCCTCGATCAGCTTCATTCTGATGAAGCTCATCTCGCTGTTCGTGCTCGTATGCGGCACATGGTATGTCATCAACGAGCAGATGACGTATGGGGAATTCATTGCCTTCGTTATGTTGTCTAACGTATTTCTCGGTCCGATCAAACAGATCAACGCCGTCATCGAAATGTATCCGAAGGGGATCGCCGGCTTCAAGCGCTATCTTGAGCTATTGGAGACGGCTCCCGATATCGCCGACGATCCGGATGCCCGGCCGATTGACAAACCTAAGGGGGATATTCGCTACAGCGGTGTATGCTTCGGCTATGAGAACAAGGAGAAAATATTGAACGGCATCGACTTGAGCATTCGAGCAGGGGAGACCGTCGCGCTCGTCGGCCCGTCCGGCGCAGGCAAGACGACGCTGTGCAGCCTGCTGCCGCGCTTCTATGAGATTGACGAAGGCTCGATATCGATCGATGGGACAGATATCCGGAAGATTACGCTCGAATCGCTCCGTTCTCATATCGGGATCGTGCAGCAGGACGTGTTCCTGTTCGACGGCACGATTCGGGAAAATATCTCGTACGGCAAGCTAGGCGCAAGTGAGGAAGAAATATGGGAAGCCGCGCGGAAGGCTCAGCTGGAGGATTTGATCCTGTCGCTGGAGGAAGGAATGGATACGCTCATCGGCGAGCGCGGCGTCAAGCTGTCGGGCGGTCAGAAGCAGCGGCTGTCGATTGCCCGCATGTTCCTGAAGAACCCGGCGATCCTCATTCTGGATGAAGCGACCTCGGCGCTGGATACGGAGACCGAAGCGGCGATTCAGAAGGCGTTGGCCGCACTGTCGCTGGGGCGGACGACGCTGGTTATCGCGCATCGGCTGGCCACGATCAAGAATGCCGATCGGATCGTCGTCGTCACCGAGCAGGGCATTACCGAGGAAGGGAAGCATGATGAGCTGTTGGCCGCCCGAGGCATCTACTACCGGCTGCATCAGGCTCAGTTCGGCGCTGGCATGATGATTTCATAGATTTACCGAGGTTGTTTAAAAAGTCCGCTTTTGATCACGAAGTGACACAGAAAGTATGCTGAAAATGGACCCTTTTGACACGTATTTCATGAAATTTATAGTATAGAATACCGGAGCGAAGGGAAGGGAGCAGAACGATGCAGATGAAGGAACGGCTTCAGACACAGAAGCTCGACATTGGTTACAGCGAGAGGGCGATTGTGCATAATTTGAACCTGTCCATTCCGCACGGCAAAATAACGGCCCTCGTCGGAGCGAACGGTTCCGGAAAATCCACGATTCTGAAAGCGATGGCCCGCATTATGCGGCCGAGCTCGGGGGGCGTGCTGCTCGACGGCCGATCCATTCACTCGATGTCGACGAAGGAGGTGGCGAAGCAGCTTGCCATCCTGCCGCAGAACCCGTCGGCCCCGGACGGACTGACGGTCGCCGAACTGGTCGGATACGGCCGCTTCCCGCATCAGAAGGGGTTCGGCTCGATGTCGGCGGACGATCGGGATACCGTCGCTTGGGCTATCACAATGACGGGCATGAATGCCTTCCGCGAGCGCCCCGTCGATCAATTGTCCGGAGGCCAGCGGCAGCGCGCCTGGATTGCGATGGCGCTCGCTCAGCAGACGGACATTCTGTTCCTTGACGAGCCCACGACCTTTCTCGATATGGCCCATCAGCTGGAGGTGCTCCAACTGCTGCACAAGCTGAATCGGGAAGAGGGCCGCACCATCGTGATGGTCGTCCACGACTTGAATCATGCCTCCCGCTATGCTCAGCATATGGTCGCGATCAAAGCGGGTACGGTCGTGCGCGAGGGAAGGCCGGAAGAAGTCATGACACCGCTGGTGCTGCGGGAGGTGTTCGGCATCGAGGCGGATATCGTGCCTGATCCGAGGACCGGCGTACCGCTCTGCCTGCCTTATGAATTGGCGGGCTGCGCGGCTGCCGAGCCCGATACCGTGGAGGAGCGAAGCCTCGACACCGCATGAGTAATAGGCAGTAATAGGCGAAGCACTTGAGAAGGGGCTGTCCCATAAGTAGTTTTAGCTACTGTGAGACAGCCCCACCCCTGATTCCTCACAGCGAAGTGGTTGAAAATACTGTAAATATGCAGTTTTTCTTTATGTCGTGTTCTCCGTTGCCGGAAGTCCTGCAAAACTACATCAATTTGTGACTATGCGATAGGCAAAAGACAAAAATTGATGAAAATAATGTAGTTTTGCAGGAATTTCATCAGGGAGGGGCTGAAATAGCGTAAATTCCTGCACCAATGCAGGATTGGCTGCCTCAACCATCTTCAGCCGCTCGTCCTGTTACTCATCCCGCTGATCGTCCTACGCCGCCTTTCCCACATCTACCTTCTCTGTTTTCCCGTCTTGCCTGCGTCATGATTCAAGGCCGATGGGAAAGTCCCTATTGAGCGATGATTTAAATCCGCCGGCCGTATGTGCGCAAATAATCCTCCACGTCATTATATGCCCCTGTCTGATTGGCGTATTTGACGTAGTTCTTCGCTTTGCGCAGCCATTCCAGCGTAGACGGGCGCGCGGTCTCCAGCAGCGCTTCGAAATCGGACATCCGAATCGGACGCTCCTGGCCGGATTCGAGTATTTCGCCGAGCACCCGCTCGGCCGCGCTCTCGCATAAATGTTCAATGTCCGCCCCGGAGAAGAATTCGGTCCGGCTCGCCAGCCGCCTGGTGTCGATGTTCTCGATATAGCGGCCTTCCAGCTTCAAGCGGAACATATGCTCCCGCGCATCCTCATCCGGAGGCGCGACAAAGACGAGCCGATCGAAGCGGCCGGGGCGCTTGAGCGCGTCATCGACGTCCCAAGGCATGTTCGTCGCGCCGATGACGAGCAGCTGATCCGTGCTCGTATCGATACCCTCCATCTCGGCCAGGAACGTATCGATCATGCCGCGCATGCTGGACGAAGACTTCGAGCGGTTGAAGCCGACTGTATCGATTTCGTCGAAAAACAGAATGCTCGGCCTATGCGCACGCGCTTTGTCGAATAAGTCTCGCAGATTTTGCTCGCTGACGCCGATGTATTTGTCCAAAATGTCCGCAATATGGATAGGGAAGAACGCAGCCCGGCATTCACCCGCGGTCGCCTTGGCCATAAACGTTTTGCCGCAGCCCGGCGGACCGTACAGAAGCACGCCTCCGCCCGCCTTTTTGCGGAACTTGGAAAACAGCCCCTGGTTCTGGAACGGGCTGATGATGCGCAATTGTATCGTCTTCTTCAGTTCCTGCAATCCGGCGACATCCGCGAACGTCACTTTGTGGGACGTGTCCGCTGGCTGAGCCGCTGCGGATTTTCCGCCATCCAGCACCTGCAGACCGATCCCCGAACGGGCAAAGACGGCCGCATGGCCGGCTTGAGCGGCCTCCCATTCATCGTCAGCGACATCCTCATCTTCGATCTGCTCGCCATCTTCATCGTCTGCCTCTGCGGATTCCGGCGCACGGCTTCCCGTGCCAGTCACGGACACGGCGCCAGATTCGCCGCTTCCCGTGCCGGTCAGCGCTTCGGTATGAGGCTCAGAGCTTCCCGCGCCGGCATCTCTGCCAGCGCTGCCCGCCGCAGCGGACGTGTCCGCCGGAACACCGCCATGCTGCAGCCGGGCGGTCGCTTCCGTCAGCCCCGCCAATAAGGCAGCGCGAAGCGCATCATCAGTGCAGACGGCAAGCGCAGCGCTGTATTGCCCGATTGCGTCCACCCATTGTCCGCGCGCCGCGTATTCCGCCGCCAGCCAGTAGAGCGCTTCGGCATCGTCCGGATGCTGCCGTGCCATGCGTTGCAAAAATGATAGCCTGTCCATCCTCTTCATCTCCTTGCTTATGTTCCCTCATTCTTATGTTCTATTGATGTTATCCTTCGCGATTAGACAAAGCCGGCGGCTTCTGCCGCAATCCATGCCGGCAAGCCTTTTTTCCAGCAGCGGGTTCGTGCCGGATCCAGTTGTCCCGTGTCGGCGGCCCATTGCAGCTCCGAACCGCTATACACGCCGCGCAGCATCCCGCCTTCCGCCACAATCCAGCGC